>NZ_PGES01000001.1:2475761-3713642 GCF_002797895.1 Janthinobacterium sp. 67
GCCCGCCCTGCGCCTGGGCTGGACGCCGGCCACCGTCGTCTTCCTGGCCAGCGGCAAGCCGCCTTATCAACTCGCGTTCGGCAACAGCAACGCCACCGCCGTCGCGCAGCCGCTGTCGCAGGTGGCGCCCGGCTTCAAGGCGGATGAATTGCTGGCGCTCAAGACAGCGAGCGCGGGTGCGCTCCAGCCCAATACCGGCGCGGCGGCGCCGGCTCCCGCCACAAAGGACGGGGCACCGTGGCGCCTGGCCGCGTTGTGGGCCGCACTGCTGCTGGGCGTAGGTGTGCTGGGCTTTTTTGCCTGGCGCCTGCTGTCGCAAATGAAAGAGGAACAAGGCAATACGGACAAACAGTAACCTTAGCCACAACGTTTGCCACTAGAACGCCCCACTCGCCGCCTCACTGCCGTAGCAGCGCCTTGAACGTCTGCGGCATCCAGGGACGCGCCGCCAGCATGAAGCTGATGGCCAGGCGCTCGTCGCCGGGCAGGCGCGCGTCTTCCTGGTGTTGCTGCGAGAATTCCACCGCCACTTGCTTCAGGCGTTCCAGCAAGGCGGCCGTGGATTTTTTCGACAACATCACGTTCACCAGGCGCAGCAATTCCGTCTCGCCATCGAACTGCGAATTCAAATAGTCGCCATAGGCTTCCTTTTTGAAATACGAATGGATGGGGCCATTCGGTATCCACGCAAACGTGCGCGCCACCAGCAGTTTGACCCGGTTATTCGGCAGCAGTTCCAGAAAACCGATCTTGTCGAGGCGCAGCAGGTATTTCACGGCTTGCGCTTCGCTGATGTCGTAGATGGCGACGATCTGTTCCAGCGGCAGCAAATTCAGGGCGGAGACGGCCACCACGAACAGCCGGGTGTCGTCGATGATTTCCTTTTCCTGCGCATACGTCAGGCGCGTGATCAGGGTGGGCGCGGCCTGGGCGGACTGCACGGCCAGCGCCAGCTGCTGGAAATCGCTGCCGATGGCGACCAGGATCTGGTCCAGGCGCTGCAAGGAGAATTGTTTCAGCGAGAACATGCGCTTGACGCTGGCTTCGGACATGCCGATGCGCTGCGCCAGTTCGGCATAGGTCACGGAACGCGCTTTCAACAGGCGCTTCAGGGCTTCGATCAGGGCGTGGGTTTGTGGCATCGCTATCCTTTGCAAACGGCAGAGCAATATAGTATCAAATAGTAATACCCAAAGTATGGCCGGCCACTACGAGTCGCGTTCCGATTGACCGCAGCGCCGCGCTAGACAATCATGCGCTTGCCAATCAGGCACATAAAGGAGATACCCATGAAACGCTTGCTGCCCCTCTGCTTGTCCTTGTCGCTGTTGACGTTCTCCGCGGCCGCTCCCGGCCTCGTCCACGCCGCCGCCTCCGAGAACCTGTCGAAAGGCTCGCAAAACCTCAGCGAGGGCTCCGCCGTCGTCGTCGCCGGTTCCATGTCGATGCTGGTCGCCTCGGGCCAGGTCGTCGTTGCCAGCGTGGAAACGGTGGGCGAAGGCATCGTCATCGTGCTCAAGGGCGCATCCGAAGCGGGCGGCGCCTCCATCCAGATGAGCGGGCAAGCGGCCAAGGGCCTGTCGCTGGCGGCCGGCACCGTGGTCAATGTGGTGGCGCTGTCCACCGGCCACATGCTGGTGCTGTCCGGCAAGGCCATCGCCTTCATCCCGAACGAACTGGGCAAGGCGCTGCTGCACCACTCCCAAGTGTAATCACCAATAAGGAACGGAAATCCCATGAAACATCTGCTTGCTACCGCCCTGCTGTGCGCCGCCACCATGACGCCGCTGGCCCAGGCCGCCAACTCCGACACCACCAACGCCTCCGACAACGCCAGCATGGCTTCGGCCATCGTGCTCGTCGGTTCCATGTCGGTGCTGGCCGCCGCCGGTGAAATCGTCATCGACAAGGTGGAAGACGTGGCTGACGGCAGCGTCCTCGTGCTCAAAAGCGCGGCCAGGGGTGCCTCGCAGGCAGCCACGGCTACCGTCAAGCTGAGCCAGAAGGCCACGCAAGGCCTGTCGCTGGCGGCCGGCACCGTGGTCAACGTGGTGGCCGTCTCGACGGGCCACATGCTGGTGCTGTCGGGCAAGGCCATCGCCTATGTGCCGAATGCGGCCGGCCAGGCGATCCTCCACCATTCGAAAGCGTGAACCCATGAAACGCCTGACCGCCATTATCATCAGCCTGGCCCTGGCCGGCGCCGCCCATGCGGGGCGCTCGTGCGAGGACAAGCCAACGGATGCCGCCACCCTCGTCAAGTCGATGGACCTGGCAAGCAAGACCCTGCAGGCGCTCGATGCTTCGGGCGCGCAGGTGGCGCTGGTGGCGCGCGTCGGCCAGGACCTGTCGAAATACAATTTGCGCTATTCGCATATGGCGCTGGCCTGGCGCGACCACCCGAAAGGACGCTGGCTGGTGGTGCATGAGCTCAACGAATGCGGCACGGCCCAATCGTCGCTGTACAACGAAGGCTTGGGCAATTTCTTCATGGATGATGTGTTCATATATGAAACCCTGATCGTGGTTCCCGGCCAGGATACGCAGCAGCAACTGGTGCGCCTGCTGGCGTCGAACACGCCCAAGCGCCTGCATGAGGCGCACTACAACATGCTGGCCTACCCGTTTTCCACCAAGTACCAGAACTCGAACCAGTGGGTACTGGAAACCCTGGCCGCCGCCAGCAACGAGCCCGGCAAGATCGAAACGCGCGCCGAAGCGCAAGGCTGGCTGCGCAGCGCCAGCTACGCGCCGCAAACGCTGAGCATACCGGCCGCCACGCGCCTGGGCGCGCGCATGTTCCGCGCCAATATCGCTTTTGACGATCACCCGTTCGAACGCCGCATGACGCGCCAGATCGACGTCGTCACCGTCGACTCCATCGTGCGCTTCATGCGCCAGCGCGAACCGCAGGTGCAGGAAATCGTGGTGCGGGGGAACTAAGGCCGTTGCAGCAGGCGAAACAGCGGCCCCGTCAGCAATACCAGCACCACCATGCGCGCCACGTGGAAGGCCGTGACGATGGGCACGCCCAGGTGCAGGGTCTTGGCCGTCAGCGACATCTCGGCGATGCCGCCGGGCGAGGTGGCCAGGATGGCCGTGCCGGGGTGGAGACCCAGCCAGTATGACAAGCCCAGTCCGAAGGCGGCGGCCAGCAACAGCATCAGGATGCTGCACAGGGCAACGCCGGCCAGGTAGCGCGGGGCAGTATGGAGGAAGGCGGGGCTGAAGCGCGTGCCCAGGGCGATGCCGATGAACAGCTGGCCCGCGCGTATCATCGATTCGGGCAGGCGCGACAGATGGAGGCCACAGGCCGTCAGCAGCAGCGCGGCCAGCAGCGGGCCGATGACCCAGGCGTTGGGCAACTGCCACCGTTTCAATGCAAGGGCCGCCAGCACGGTGATGCCGACCAGCAGCGCCAGCCCGCCGTAATCGACCAGCGCGGCGCCGGGCACGAAAGTCTCATGCCCTGCAGCCAGGCCATGGCTGCCCCAAAAGCGCACGCCGAACGGGATGATCGCCACCACCAGCATCATGCGCAGGCTGTGTGCGGCGGCGACCTTGCCCACGTCGGCGCCATGGCGCTCGCTCTGTACCGCCATTTCGGAGGCGCCACCGACGGCCATGGCAAAGAAGGCCGTCGCATCATCGACGCCGCAGAGGCGCCGCAGCAGCATGGCGCCAGACGCTCCCAGCGCCAGCGCGAACAGCACGGCGCCGGCGATCCACGGCGTATAAATAGTGAGGACGGCCAGCACGGGCGCCGTGAAGTACAGGCCCAGGGCCGTGCCGATGGCCCACTGGCCCGCCTCGCGCACGCGCACGGGGCAAGCCAGGTCGCTCCCCGCCAGGCGCAGCGCGGCCGTGGCAAACAGGGGGCCGATCATCCACGGCAGCGGCGTATGCAGCCACAGGCAGACGGCCGCGCCCGCCAGCCCGGCGGCCAGCGCCGCGCAGAACGGGCAATGGACTGCGCGCCAGCGTGGCCGCCAAGGCACCGTTAAAACACCCAGAGCTTGTCGGCCGGCATGTGCAGCCAGTACTTGCCCGCTTCGAGCTTGTGGCGCGAATACGCGCGCAGGCTGATGTTCTCGGCGCCGCCCCGTTCGAACAGGCATTCCCAGCGGTCGCCCAGGTACATGCAGGTCAGCAGCGGCAGCTCGATGGCGTTGTCCACCTGCGTGGCGCTGATCTTCACTTCCTCGACGCGTATCATGGTGGTCACTTCCGTTCCCACGTTGGCGCCGCGCGCCACGCCCTGCATGGAAGCGCCGTCGACCAGCAGGCGCACCTGATTGCCTTCGCGCTGCACCACCTTGCCGGGCAGGCGGTTGTTACTGCCCATGAATTCGGCCGTGAACAGGGTGTCCGGCGTTTCATACATGCTTTGCGGCGTGCCCTGCTGCTCGATCTTGCCGTTATTGAGCAGCAGGATGCGGTCGGAAATGGCCATCGCCTCGCCCTGGTCATGCGTCACCATCAGGGCCGACAGCCCCAGGCGCACGATCAGTTCGCGCAGGAAGGCGCGCGCTTCCTCGCGCAGCTTGGCGTCCAGGTTCGACAGCGGTTCGTCGAGCAGGATCACGGGCGGGTTGTACACCAGCGCGCGGGCGATCGCCACGCGCTGCTGCTGGCCGCCGGACAGCTGATGCGGATAGCGCTCGCCCAAGTGTCCCAGGCCCAGCTGCGTGAGCACTTCCTTCACGCGTCCGGCGATATCGGACGTGCCCATCTTGCGCAACTTGAGGCCGTAGGCGACGTTGTCGAACACGGTCTTGTGCGGCCACAGCGCGTACGACTGGAACACCAGTCCCAGGTTGCGCTGCTCGGCCGGCATCTCGAAGTGCTTCGCGCCATCGAAGACATTGCGCTCGCCGATCTCGATGGTGCCCGCCTTCGGGCTTTCCAGCCCGGCGACGGCGCGCAGCAAGGTGGTCTTGCCGCTGCCCGAAGGCCCCAGCAGGGCGACCACTTCGCCTTTTTTCAGGTGCATCGAGACACCTTTCAGGATCGGGTTGGCGGAGGCGCCGGTGCCGTAGTCCAGGTGCAGCTCATTGACGGTCAGTTCATTCATGATGTGGTCTCAGTCTTTGTATTTAGTTATGCAGCTTGACGCCAAAGCGCAGCGCGATGCCCAGGCCGATGGCCACCAGGGTGATATTGATGAAGGACAGCGCCGCCACCAGGTCGGTCGAGCCGCCTGCCCACAGCGACACCAGCATGGCGCCGATCACTTCCGTGCCCGGCGAGAGCAGGTACACGCCCGTCGAGTATTCGCGCTCGAAGATCAGGAACACCATCAGCCAGGCGCCCAGCAAGCCGTATTTGATCAGCGGCAGGGTGACGTCGCGCGTCACCTGGCCACGGCTGGCACCGACGGCGCGCGCCGCCTCTTCCAGTTCCGGCCCCACCTGCAGCAGCGCCGTGGAAATGAGGCGCATGCCGTAGGCCATCCACACCACCGAGTACGCAAGCCACAGGGCGAAGATCGTCGAGCGCAGTTCGCGCAGCACGGGGATCACATGGCCGCTCAGCCACAGGGCCACGCCGTTGTCCATGCCTTTCAATACCCCGTCGAGCCAGGCCGGCACGAACAGGAACACCCACAGGAACGACAGGCCGGCCAAGAGGCCCGGCACGGCACGCGGCACCAGCACGCTGTAATCGAGCAGGCGCGTGATGCCGTCCTGCTTGCGGTGCATGGCCAGCGCGATGAAGCTGTAGCAGCCGACGGCCAGTGCGCCGCCGACGACGCCGATCAGGATGGTGTTGACGATGCCGCGCACCAGCGATGGCTGGTCGAAGATATCGCGGAAATGCTGCAGGGTCAGCACGTCGGCCAGGTGCACGCCTTCGCCCCAGTACTGCACGAAGGAACGCAGCACGATGCCCGTCAACGGCAGGATGATGGTGAAGATCAGCCAGCCGGCCAGCAAGGCAAACGCCAGCCACTTCCAGCGGCCCAGCGGCATGGCCTTGCTGCGCGCGCCCTTGCCCTTGATCGACACGTATTTGTTGGCCGATTTGAGCAGCCAGCGCTGTATCATCACCAGCGGCATCGTCACCATCACCAGGCACACGGCGACGGCGGCCATCAGGTGGTACGACGGCGTGCCCAGTTTATTCGTCAGCTTGTACAGATAGGTCGGCAGCACCAGGTGGCCTTCCGGATCGCCGAGCACCAGCACCAGGCCGAATACTTCGAAGCCGAGGAAGAACACCAGCACGCCCGCATACGCCAGCGCCGGCATGATCATCGGCAGCGACACGTTGAGCATCACCTGGATCGGCGAGGCGCCGGCCACACGGGCTGCCTCTTCCACGTCCGAACCCAGGCTTTTCAGGGCCGACGAGGCGTACAGGTAGACGTGCGGCACGTGCGTCAGGCCGGCGATGATGACGATGCTGGTGAAGGAATATATATTCCAGGGCACGAAGCCGAGCAGCTCCTTGGCCCAGATCGAATAAAAGCCCACGGGTCCCATCGACACGACGTAGCCGAAGCCCATCACCATCGGCGAGACAAAGATCGGCACCAGCAGCATCGGTGCTACCCAGCCGCGGCCCGGCAAGTCCGTGCGCACCATCAGGAAGGCCAGCATGCCGCCCAGCGGCACGGCGATGACGGTCAGGCCAAAGGCCAGCATCAGGCCATTCTTGAAGGCCATGGCGAAATCGGGATCATCGAAGATGAAACGGTAGGAGTCAAAGCCGAATTCGCGCACCGGCATGAAGAAGGGCGCGTTCAAAAAGCTTTGATAGAAAATCAGGAACAGCGGCAGGAAAATGGCGACCACGGTGAGCGCCACGACCACGCCGCGCGGCCAGTTCAGGCGCGACAAGGGAGAGCGCGACCGGGCAGGCAGCGGCAAGATAGCAGTTTGCATGATGAATCCAATGAATGAAGGGTGCGGCATCCGTCCGCAGGCACGCGCCCGCGGACGGCCAGAACGGCATTATTTTTTGCCGGCTGTTTCTTTCCACTGCTTCAAGAAGGCCATGCGCTTGGCTGGCCCCAGGAATTGCAGGATGATCGGATGCACGGGAATCGGCTTGACGTTGGCCGCGCCGATTTCCTTGATCAGGTCCGCCGAAGTGGTCTCGCCCGTGACGTCGGCGCGGATGGCGAACAGCTTGGCGCCGTTGGCGATGATGGTCTGGCCGCGGTGCGACAGCACGTAATCGAGCCACAGCTTGCTGGCGTTGACGTTCTTCGCGTTCTTGTTGATGAACTGTACGCGCGACAGGATCAGCGTGTAATCCTTGGGCAGCACCACGCCGATCGACGGGTCGGTCTTGGCGCGCACCAGCGCATAGGAACCGAGTACGTTGTAGCCGATCAGGTTTTCACCCGACGAGATACGTTCCATCATCGTGCCCGTCGACGACTGCACGCGCACCTTGGCCGTGCCGAAGGCGTTTTCCAGCGCCAGGAATTGCGGATACTCCTTCGCATCCTGCGCCATGAACATGAAGCCCACGCCCGATTTTTCGATATCGTAGGTGGTGACCTTGTCCTTGAATTTCGGCGTGGCGATCAGCTTGACGAAATCGTCGTGGTTCTTCGGCACTTCCTTGGGGTCGAGCAAACGCTTGTTGTAGACGATGGCGGCCGGCTCGAACGTGGTGCCGTAAGCCTGGTCGTCCCACATGGCCCAGCCGGGAATCTTCGCCGCTTCGACCGACTTGTACTTGAGCGCGTAGCCATCGGAGGCGAGGCGCATCTGCAAATCCATCGCCGACGACCACATCACGTCGGCCGTGTTGCCGCCGGCGGCCACCTCGGAAATGAAGCGGTTGTACACTTCGGTGGAATTCATGTCGTTGTATTCGACGGAAATACCAGGATACAGGGCGCTGAAATCCTTGATCAGCGGAGCGGCGGCCTTGCTGTCCGTGGCGCTGTAGATCACCACCTTGCCTTCCTTCTTGGCCGCGTCGATGATCTTCTGGTAGTCGGCCGGATAACCTGCCGGTACCTGGGCGAAAGCGGCGCCGGTGGTACCGGCGAAAGCGGCGGCCAGGGCGATGGCGAGTAGGGTCTTGGTTTGCATGGTTAGTCTCCGTCTGTGATTGTTGTATGGTTTGCTATTGGCTTCAGCGCATCAGGCCCAGTTCGGCGGCCTGCCTGGAATAGCGTTCGACTGCCTGGTTCACGTACTGCGTCAATTTGTCGCCCGTCAGCGCGAACGGATACATGCCCGCCTGCGTGCGCCACTGGGCAAACTGCGGCGTGGCCATGGCACGGTCGAACGTGGCCACCCAGCGCTGGTAATCGGCTTCCGGCACCTGTGGCCCCATCCACAAGCCGCGGATGATGGGCCACACCACGTCGATGCCCTGCTCGCGCGCCGTCGGTACGCCGGCCAGCACGCCGGGCAGGCGTTTTTCCGACAGCACCGCCAGCACGCGCGCATGGCTGTCGCCCGCATTCAGGGTCGCTTCCGACGTATCGCCCGACATCACCTGCACGTAGTCGGCCTGCATCGCCGTGAAGATCTCGCCGCCGCCCTCCAGCGCCACGAAGCGCAGCACTTTCGGGTCGATGCCGGCCTGGCGCGCCACCAGCGCCATCTTCAGCCAGTCCTGGCTGCCGATGGTGCCGGACACGCCGATCAGCACCTTGTCGGGGTGGCGCTTGAGCGCCGCGATCAGGTCGGACAGGCTCTTGTAGGGCGAGTCGCTGCGCACGGCGATCATGCCGTAGTCGGCGCCCAGCGCCGCCACCCAGCGCACGTCGCGCGTCTTGGCGTTGCCGAACTTGCCTTGCGCCAGGTTCAGCAGCGAACCGCCCGAAAACACCACCAGGGTGTTGGCTTCGGCGCGCCGGCGCTGCGAACCCATTGAGCGCCACGCCACCGCGCCGATGCCGCCCGGCAGATAACTGATGCGCACCGAGGACGCGAACGGCGCCGCTGCCGCCGGATCGGGCTGCAGCAGCCCTTTCTGCGCCAGCTTGCAGGTCAGGTCCATGGCGCCGCCCGGCTTGGACGGCACCACGCAATCGACTTCAGGCACGGGCGCTGTTGCCAGCGCGGGCAGCGGCGCGGACAACAACAGCAGCGACAGGAACGCGGTGCGCAGCATGGTCATGCCTTAGAAGCGGTGCTGGATGCCGGCGATCAGGCCACGCTGCGTGTCGCCGAAACCGGCATCGTCGCGCGACAGGCTGACCAGCTGGTTGTGCTTGGCCTTGGCGTAGGCGCCGGCCACGTACAGGTCGGTGCGCTTGGACAGGGCATAGCGCACGCGCGCCACGTACATGATCGGATCGGCATCGAGGTTGGCGGCCACGTTTTTCACGTCCTGGTAGTAGATCACGCCCGTCAGGGTGATGACCGGCGTGGTCTTGTAGCTGACGCCGCCCCAGTACAGGGTGCCGCGCACGTCGGCCTTGCCGGCTGCAGCAGGATCGAGCTTGTAGTCGCGCGCCGCCGCCTGCACTTTCCACGGGCCGTCGTCGTACATGGCGCCCAGGTGGTACACGGTGGTCTTGTCGCGCGCGCCGCCGGCGATGGTGTTGCCGTTCACTTGTTCATACGTGGCCAGCAGGCTGACCGGACCGGTCTTGTAGGTGACGGCCGTCGACAGCTTGGCGCTGTCCGAGGTGCCCGTCGACTGTTCGCCGAAGCCGTACGATGCGCCGTAGCTGAAGTCGCCCGTCTTGCCCGAGTACTTGACCATATTGTCGAAGGCCGTCGTCATGCCGTATTTGCTCGGCCCCGTTGCGTTGCCCGAAGTAGCCCACGAGTAGAACGGCGCATACGCCATCGGATCGAATGGCAGCACGAAGTCGTATACGGTGGTGAAAGAGCGTCCCAGCACGACACGGCCGAACGCGCCTTCCAGGCCCACGTTGGCCTGGCGCTTGAACAGCGCGCCATCGGCCGCGCCCGTGTCGACCAGGATGCCGCCTTCCAGATTGAAGACGGCTTTCAGGCCGCCGCCCAGGTCTTCGCTGCCCAGGATGCCCCAGCGCGAAGTGTTCATGCCGCCCGAGCTCACCTGCGTCATCGAGCTTTTGTTCGGACCGGCGTTGCTGGTGTTGCTGATGCCGGCGTCCAGACGGCCGTACAGGGTCACGTTCGACTGTGCCTGGGCGGCGCCGGCTGCGGCGGCAAGAACGGCCATGGCGGCCAGCGAGAATGCGGTTTTCTTCATGTGGGATCCCCTTTAGATATAGTTATTGGTGATAAGCCTGATCAATTTCATGAATCAGGATCACACTATATGATCGCCATCCTTTCAATTGGCTTTCAGAATGACAGGTGTCGTCCGCCAGCCACAAGAGAGGCAAACATATTCATCGCCGCCCCTGTCGGTGGCGCGCCGACAGGCTTACACTGCACCAATTCAAACGAATGGCGGAGACCATGCGCATATTATTAGTGGAAGACCATCTGGAACTGTCGCACTGGCTGGCAAAGGCCCTGCGCGACGCGCACCTGACGGTGGAGACAGCCCACAACGGCGCCGATGCCGACGCCCTGCTGCATACGCAGGAATATTCCCTGGTGCTGCTCGACCTCTCCCTGCCAAAAATGGACGGCCTGGACGTGCTGCGCCGCCTGCGCGCGCGCGGCGGCACGCGCGGCAAGACTCCCGTCATGATACTCACGGCGCGCGGCGGCCTCGATGAAAAAGTGCAGGGCCTGAACCTGGGCGCGGACGACTACATGGCCAAGCCCTTCGAACTGGCCGAACTGGAAGCGCGCGTAAAAGCCCTGCTGCGCCGCAGCCAGGGCAACGAAGCGCTCGTGCACACCTGCGGCGCCCTCAGTTTCGACACCGTCACGCGCATGTTCAGCTATGGCGGCGCGGCGCTGGCCCTGACGCCGCGCGAACACGCCGTGCTCGAGGCGCTGATCACGCGCTCGGGGCGGGCCGTATCGAAGGAAAAGCTGTTCGACGAAGTCTTCGCGCTGGCCGACGACGCCAACCTCGATGCCATCGAACTGTACATCCACCGCGTGCGCAAAAAACTCGAAAACGGCGTGGAAAGCGGCTCGCCCGACGGCGCCGTCATCACCACCCTGCGCGGCATCGGCTACCTGCTGCAACCACGCAGCGCCATGGCGCCGGCCGCGTCAAAATGAACATCGCCAGGCAACGCCAGCCCCTGATCGAGCGTTTGCGCCGGCACTGGGCGCGGGGCCGCCCGCTGGGCAGCCTGCGCAGCCAGCTGCTGCGCTGGCTGCTCATCCCGCTGGTGATGCTGGTGCTGCTCGATGCCGTTTTTGTGTACCGCAACGCGCTCGACGCGGCCGACATGGCCTACGACCGTTCCCTGCTGGCGTCGACGCGGGCGCTGGCCGAGCGCGTCTCCATCGTGGGCGGCAAGGTGGTGGCCGACGTGCCCTACGTGGCGCTCGACAGCTTCGAGACCGACACCCTGGGCCGCATCTACTACAAGGTCACGGGCATCAATGGCGAGCTGGTGTCGGGCTATGGCGACTTGCCGCCCGTGCCGAAAAACGTGCCCCGCTCGCAGAATTATCCGGCCCTGGTGCGCTTCTACCACGCCGACTACCACGGCAAGCCGATCCGCATCGCCGCCCTGCTGCAACCCGTGTATGACGACTCGATGCGCGGCATCGCCCTGATCCAGGTGGGCGAGACGCTGGACGCGCGGCGCGGCCTGTCGAACCAGATCCTGTTCGATACCCTGATCTGGCAGGCGGCGATGATACTGGCAATGGGCGCCCTCGTGTGGTTCGCCGTGCGCCTGGTGCTGCGCCCGCTGATGCGCTTGAAAACGGAAGTCGAGACGCGCACCCTGTCCGACCTGTCCGACGTCGATCCCACGCTGGTGCACAAGGAAATGCGCCCGCTGGTGAGCGCCATGAACGGCTCCATGTCGCGCCTGCAGCAACTGATCGCCAGCCAGCGGCGCTTCATCGCCGATGCCTCGCACCAGCTGCGCACGCCCTTGACGGTGCTGAAAACCCAGGCCGAACTGGCCATGCGCGAATGCGACCGCCAGGCGGGCGCGCCGCCGGACATCGCCGCCCTGCGCGATATCGTGCGCTCGATCGCCACCACCACCGATTCGACCGTGCTGCTGGCCAACCGCCTGCTGACCCTGGCGCGCATCGAGCATGGCGGCGAGAATCTGGCCATGGACACCGTCGCGCTGCGCGACGTGGCGCAGCAGGTGGGACTGGAAATGGCCGTGGTCTCCGTCGGCAAGCATATCGACCTGTCGCTGGAAGCGCCCGACGAAGCGCACGTGCATGGCCAGGACCTGCTGCTGCACGAACTCGTGGCCAACCTGGTCGACAACGCCTTGCGTTATACGCCGCAGGGCGGCAGCGTGATCCTGCGCGTGCGCGCGGGCGGCCATGGAAACGAAACGGTGCTGGAAGTGGAAGACAGCGGCGCCGGCATCCCGCCTGCGGAACGCGAACGCGTGTTTACACCGTTCTACCGGGTCGGCGCGGCGCTCGAGAGCAACCCGGGCGGCGCAGGCCTGGGCCTGGCCATCGTGCGCGACATCGCGGCCCTGCACGGCGCACGGCTGGAACTAGCGACGGCGGCGAATGGGCATGGACTGAAGGTCGGCGTGTATTTCAGCGGCGCCCCGTGAGGGCCGGCGCATATATGCATTGCATATTGCGCGTTGCTCAAAAACAACAAATATTCTATTTGTAATATTTTTTAAATAATTGCCTTACATAAACATATTCATCCCTATACAATTCGGCTCCCATTAAGCGGTGAGATAGTCTCTCCGTATTAATTACCTAGGATTAATATGAAAAAGCAATTGTTTGCAGCAGTCATCGGCGCCGCCCTGGCATTCCCATTGTTCGCGCAAGCCCAAGGCGCCTACATCGGCGCTAACATCGGCCGTTCGGAAATGAAGCTGTCCATCGATCAAGAAGGTTCGACCAAGAAAAGCAATACCGGCTACAAGGCTTACGCTGGCTACGACTTCACGCAAAACTTTGGCGCGGAAGCTGGCTATGTCGACTTCGGTAAAGTAGACCGCACCATCGACGGCACGAAACTGGAAGCGAAAAACCACGCATTCTACGTCGCCGCGACCGGCACCCTTCCACTGAACGAACAGTTCTCGCTGTTCGCCAAGGCTGGCGTTGCGCAAAACCGCACCAAAATCACCATCAGCGAATTGAATTTCCGTGAAAGCGATTCGAAAAACAAAACCTCCGCCATCTTTGGCATCGGCGCTGCTTACAACATCAACAAAAACCTGTCGGCTGTTGCCGAATACGAAAACTTCGGCAAGGTAGCAAGCGAAGGCGGCGACAAATTGAAAGCCGACCTGCTGTCGATCGGCCTGCGCTACAAGTTCTAATTCACGCTTGCGTGAATCAGCCCCCCGCCGTTTTAATGGCGGATAAAAAACCGGCTGCAATAAACTGAACCCCAAAAGTTGGACACCAACTTTTGGGGTTTTTCATGTCGAAGTACAGTGAGCAATTTAAGCTCAGCATTATCGAGCAATATTTGTCCGGTTCGGTGGGGCATAAACAGATTGCCGACAAGCACAATCTTCATCATTCAACTGTGAGATTGTGGATTAAATTGCATGCAGCGCATGGCATTGGAGGTCTGGTAAAAAAGTTCAGCCATTACAATGCAGAGTTCAAACTCTCTGTGTTGCAGCATATGTGGGCCGCTGATTTGTCTTGCTGGCAAGCCGGCTTGCTTCCGTATGGCTATATCCTTGATCCAGTACAAGGCATGCCGCCTGCTGTTTGAACTCAGGGGAAAACGTACGTCTTTGCTTGCTCATCAAACACCTCTCCATGGCGAGCATTCTCGCCTAAATCAGTGTCCGGGTACATTAAACCACTACAGTTCAGCAAAGCCGGTTTTTTCATGGGCGCGTGGCGCGTCACTGACACCGATGTTAAGATCGCGCCCTGAAATCGACTGAAAGATCCCGCCATGATGACCAAAGAAGATGTGACCGAACTGTTTGCCAATATCGCCGAGAACGCGCCGTGGGATTTGTCCCGGCCGCTGCTGTGGGGCTATTACTTCACCAACCCCACGTCCGAACCGCTGGAACAGGCCGCCGCCCTGCTGGCGATCCAGGGTTACCGCCCCGTGGAACTGTACCAGCCGGAACTCGACGATCCGGCCGCGCCGCCCGTGTGGGTGCTGCACGTGGAAAAGGCCGAAGTGCACGGCGTCGACAGCCTGCACGCGCGCAACGGCGAACTGATGGCATTTGCGCAGGAAAACCGGCTGGCCAGCTATGACGGCATGGACGTGGGCCCGGTCGCCGCGCCTTGAACAGCGTAGGCGCAGGTCGGATTAGGTCCGAAGGGCCGTAATCCGACAGCATCATCGGCCATGCCAACAATGTTGTCGGATTACGTGCGGCCTTGCCGCACTAATCCGACCCACTGGCCATGACCACATGGACGTGGACGCCGTAATCCGACAACATCACGCATAAAAAAACGGCGCCTGCGGGCGCCGTTCTGCATGGCTCGCCGCAAACGATCAGCTGAGGTTTTCCAGGCGGATCTTGGTGACGGTGCCCACCACGCTGTTCAAGGCTTCCATCTTCTCGATGGCGGCCGTGACGTTCTTTTCCTGCGTCTGGTGCGTCAGCATGATGATGTCCGTATGCGTTTCGCCCTCGGCCGGCTCTTTTTGCAGCATGGCGTCGATCGAGATGCCGCGTTCGGCCAGGATGCGCGTCAGGTCGGCCAGCACGCCCGGCTGGTCGGCCACGTGCATGCGCAGGTAGTAGCTGGTGGTGATTTCCGACATTGGCAGGATCGCGATATCGGTCATCGCGTTCGGCTGGAACGCCAGGTGCGGCACGCGGTGTTCCGGGTCGGCCGTGGCCAGGCGCGTGATGTCGACCAGGTCGGCAATCACCGACGAAGCGGTCGGCTCGGCGCCCGCGCCGCGGCCCGAGTACAGGCTGGCGCCGACGGCGTCGCCATGCACCAGCACGGCGTTCATGGCGCCTTCCACGTTGGCGATCAGGCGCTTGGCCGGGATCAGGGTCGGATGCACGCGCAGCTCGATGCCTTCCACGCCGTTGACGGTGGCGCGCTTGGTGATGCCCAGCAGCTTGATGCGGTAGCCCAGCTGCTCGGCGTAGCGGATGTCAACGGCATTGAGGTTGCTGATGCCTTCCACGTAGGCCTTGTCGAACTGTACCGGGATGCCGAAGGCGATGGCCGACATGATGGTCGCCTTGTGCGCGGCGTCGACGCCTTCGATGTCGAAGGTGGGGTCGGCTTCCGCGTAGCCGAGTTCCTGCGCCTGTTTCAGCACGGTGGCGAAATCGAGACCCTTGTCGCGCATTTCGGACAGGATGAAATTGGTGGTGCCGTTGATGATGCCGGCGATCCATTCGATGCGGTTGGCCGTCAAGCCTTCGCGCAGCGCCTTGATGATGGGGATGCCGCCGGCGACGGCCGCTTCGAAGGCCACCATCACGCCCTTGTCCTGGGCGGCGGCGAAGATTTCGTTGCCGTGCACGGCCAGCAGGGCCTTGTTGGCCGTGACCACGTGCTTGCCATTGGCGATGGCCCGCATCACCAGGGTTTTCGACAGGTCGTAGCCGCCGATCAGTTCGACGACGATGTCGATCTCGGGATCGTTGACGATCAGGTGCGGGTCGTTGACGACCTTGCAGCCGCCGGCGACGAGCGCTTCGGCGCGCGCCACGTCGCGCACGGCGACGGCGACGACTTCAATGCCGCGGCCAGCGCGGCGCTTGATTTCTTCCTGGTTGCGTTTCAGGACGCTGAACGTGCCGTAACCGACATTGCCCAGGCCCAGCAGGCCGATCTTGATGGATTTCATAGTTGTGCTTGACTGCTCATAAGTGGCGCCCCCTAAGGCGGCGCCAGGTTGATCGAGATTGCTGCTGCTGGCTGATTCAGCCCCGGCCGTGACGCTTGCGGTAACCTTCGAGGAAACGCGCAATGCGCCCCATGGCCTCGGTCAAGTCATCGGAATTGGGCAGGAAGACGACGCGGAAATGGTCGGGCGCGATCCAGTTGAAGCCCGTACCCTGCACGATCAGGACCTTCGCTTCGGCCAGTAATTCATAGGCAAACTGCTGGTCGTCGGCGATCGGGTAGATCTCCGGGTCCAGGCGCGGGAACATGTACAGCGCGGCCTTCGGCTTGACACAGGTGACGCCCGGGATATCGGTCAGCAGCTTGTGCGCCAGATCGCGCTGTTTCAACAGGCGCCCGCCGGGCCCCACCAGGTCTTGTATGCTCTGGTAGCCGCCAAGCGCCGTCTGGATGGCAAACTGCCCCGGCGCATTGGCGCACAGCCGCATCGAGGCCAGCATGTTGAGGCCCTCGATGTAATCTTTTGCGTGGCGCTTTTCGCCCGACACCACCATCCAGCCGGAACGGTAGCCGCAGGAGCGGTAATTCTTCGACAGGCCGTTCATGGTGATGAACAGCACGTCGTCGGCCAGCGAGGCGATCGACACGTGCTCGGCTTCGTCGTACAGCACCTTGTCGTAGATCTCGTCGGCGAAAATGATCAGTTGATGCTGGCGCGCCAGTTCGACGATCTGCAACAGCACGGACACCGGATACAGCGCGCCCGTCGGATTGTTCGGGTTGATGACGACGATGGCCTTGGTCTGCGGCGTGATCTTGCGGCGCATGTCCTCGATGTCGGGATACCACTCGTTCTGCTCGTCGCACACGTAATGCACGGGATTGCCGCCCGACAGGCTGACGGCGGCCGTCCACAAGGGATAGTCGGGCGCCGGCACCAGCACTTCGTCGCCGCTGTTGAGCAGGGCGTTCATCGACATGACGATCAGTTCCGAAGCGCCATTGCCCAGGTAAATGTCTTCGATGGTGACGCCGGCGATGTTCTTGCCCTGCGTGTAGTGCATGACGGCCTTGCGCGGCGCGAACATGCCTTTCGAATCCGTGTAGCCGGCCGCATTCTGCAGATTGAGCATCATGTCGCGCACGATCTCGTCGGGCGGATCGAAGCCGAATACGGCCAGATTGCCGATATTGAGCTTGGTGATCTTGTGGCCTTCTTCTTCCATTTGCCTGGATTTTTCCAGGACCGGGCCGCGGATGTCGTAGCAGACGTCCGCCAATTTATTCGATTTCTGAATCGGTCGCAAAATAAATCCCTGTCGTGATGCGGCGCGGTGAGCAGAGCTTGCAGCATGGTCGCCGCGCCAGAACTATGAACCCGTGAAACTGCGATGCGAAAGACTGCAAGGCGAAAACAACCATTCTCGCCGAAAACAGGCCATTTTATCAAATTAAACATGGCGAACCGCAGCATTTGACGCCGATTCTGCCACGTTGGCCCATCCGGACACCAATCCGGCGGGCGCCATCTTCATCTTCCCTTAATCTTGCGCCATTACCATGGCGCAAGCATGCGGCGCCACTGTGGCGCCGAACATTGCGATTTGGAAAGGAAGTTGCTTTTTAGTCGCTCTTTTTTGTCATTTATGGCATGCTTGCGCCCTTGGCCGCGGCACCCAGTTTGGCCGCGCGCGCACCGATCAACCGACACGACCAGCCCCGATATCGCCATGAAACTCCACGCCAGCAGCACCCAACAATACCAGACTGTCACCGGCTATGACGAAAACGGCGTCGAGATCAATGCCCAGCCGTACAACTACAGCCTGATCGTCATGCCGGAAACAGCGCCGCGGGCCTGGGACGTCGCCAGTTTCGAAGAATTGACCGAGGCGCATTTCGCGCAAATCCTCGCCGACGCTCCCGACGTGGTCATCCTCGGCACGGGCGAACGCCAGCGCTTCGTGCACCCGAAACTGACGGCCGCGCTGACCATGCGCCGCATCGGCGTCGAATGCATGGATAGCCAGGCCGCCTGCCGCACCTACAATATCCTCATGGGCGAAGGCCGCAAAGTCACCCTGGCGCTGATCCTGGCCCCGGCCGCAGGCAAGGCCGCATGAAAATCAATGTCAACGAACTGCACTCGTCGCGGGTGCTGATGTGGTCCCTGCTGGGCATCTTCATCGTCGTCACCCTGTACGCATTGGGCGTGCGCACCCTGGTGCCGCCCGACGAGGGCCGCTACGCCGAGATGGCGCGCGAGATGTTCGTCACGGGCGACTGGATCACCACGCGTCTGAACGGCATCAAGTACTTTGAAAAGCCGCCGCTGCAAACGTGGATGAATGCGCTGACCTTCGCCGCCTTCGGCCTGGGCGAGTGGCAGGCACGCCTGTGGACTGGCCTGTGCGGCATCATCGGCGTGTGCATGACGGCCTACGCGGGCAAGAAAGTCTTCGGCCCGCGCGTGGGCCTGTATGCGGGCCTGGTACTGGCGTCGAGCCTGTTCTGGCTCGCTTCGGGCCAGATCAATTCGCTGGACATGGGCCTGTCGGGCATGATGACCCTCACCCTGGGCAGCCTGCTGGTCGCCCAGCGCGACGACGCCACGGCGACCGAGCGGCGCAACTGGATGCTGGCCTGCTGGGCCGCCATGGCGCTGGCCGTGCTGGCCAAGGGCCTGATCGGCATCGTCCTGCCGGGCGCCGTGCTGGTGCTGTATTCGCTGTGCGCGCGCGACTGGCGCATCTGGACGCGTCTGCACCTGGCCAAGGGCTTGCTGGTGTTCTTCGCCATCGCCACGCCATGGTTCGTGCTGGTCGCCCTGCGCAATCCGGAACAGCCGCATTTCTTCTTCATCCACGAGCATTTCCAGCGCTTCCTGATGAAGGGCCACAAGCGCGAAGGCGCCTGGTACTACTTCCTCGTGCTGCTCGTTCCCGGCATCCTGCCATGGATAGGCCTGCTGCCGCAAAGCCTGGCCGCCGCCTTCCAGCGCCAGGAAGGCGCCTTCCAGCCCCGTTTGATGCTGCTGGTCTGGGCCGTCTTCATTTTCTTCTTCTTCAGCTATTCGACCTCGAAGCTGCCTGGCTATATCGTGCCCATCTTCCCGGCGCTGGCCTTGCTGGTGGCGCTGTATCTGGAATCGGCATCGCGCCGCCAGCGCCTGTTCGCCGCCGGCCTGCTGTGCGTGCTGGGCGCGGCCATCCTGATCGGCGGGCCGATCGCGTTCGGCAAGGCCAGCGCGCGCGATCCGGCCGCCCTGATCGCCTTGAAAGGCTATCAGCCATGGCTGATGGCGGCCGGCTTCTTCGCCCTGGCAGGCGGCGCCCTGGCCCTGCTGCATGCACGCCAGCTGCGCCGCGACATGACGGTACTGACGATTGCCGGCGCCGGTTTCCTGGCCACGCACTGCATCCTGGCCGGCTCCGAACTGTATGGCCAGAACCGCGCGGGCACCGACATGCTGCCGCAGATCCAGGCCGAACTGACGGCCGATACCAAGCTGTATTCGGTCGGCATCTATGAACAGTCGCTGACGTATTACCTGCAGCGGCCCGTGATCCTCGTCGATTACTGGGATGAATTCACGTTTGGCCTGAAACAGCAGCCGGAACTGTCGATCCCGACCATCGAACCTTTCATCACGCAATGGACGAACGATGCCAACGCCGGCGTGCACGACATGGCCATTATCAGCCTGGACCGTTACAAGGAACTGCAACAACGTGGCGTGCCCATGCGTGTGATTGCCGAAGATGCGCGCCGCATGGTCATTGCCAATAAATAAATGGATAACGGGGCGCGACGCAGCACGGATCGCGCCTCCCGGCCCAGCTTGCCCCGCCCCCCGCATCAGCGAGATTTTTCACCGCTGAAGGGGCTGCGCCGCCATACTGACGATATAAAATAGCCATGCCTGCCAGCGTCTTTTGACCGCACTGGCAGCCTCGGCGACACTGATACCCTGACACAATACCGACCCAAGAACCGCGCCATGACCTCTACCCTGCCCTTTTTGCCCTTTTCCAAACCCACCATCGACGAGGCGACCATCGCCGCCGTCGGCGACGTGCTGCGCTCGGGCTGGATCACCAGCGGCCCGAAAGTGCAGGCCTTCGAAGCCCAGCTGTCCGAATATTTCGGCGGGCGTCCCGTGCGCACCTTCAATTCGGGCACCTGCACCATGGAAATCGCGCTGCGCATCGCCGGCATAGGCCCCGGCGACGAAGTCATCACCACGCCCGTGTCGTGGGTAGCGACGGCCAACGTCATCATCGAAGTGGGCGCCACGCCCGTGTTCGCCGATATCGACCCCGTCACGCGCAATATCGACCTCGACAAGCTGGAAGCGGCCATCACGCCCCGCACCAAAGCCATCATCCCCGTCTACCTGTCCGGCCTGCCCGTCGACATGGACCGCCTGTACGCGATTGCTGAAAAATACAATTTGCGGGTCGTCGAAGACGCGGCGCAAGCGTTCGGCTCCACGTGGAAAGGCAAGCGCATCGGTGCATTTGGCGACTTCGTCTCGTTCAGCTTCCAGGCCAACAAGAACATCACGACGGGCGAAGGCGGCTGCCTTGTCCTGAACAACCTGGAAGAAGCGAAGCTGGCCGAGAAATACCGGCTGCAGGGCGTCACCCGCAGCGGCGTCGACGGCATCGACGTCGACGTGCTGGGCGGCAAATACAACATGAGCGACATCATGGCCGCCATCGGCCTGGGCCAGTTCGCCAATATCGACGCCATCACGGCCCACCGCCGCGCGCTGGCGCGCCATTACTTTGAGCAATTCGGCAGCGACTTCGAAGCGCAGAGCGGCGCCCAGCTGCCCGTGCAGGATTTTGACAACAGCAACTGGCATCTGTTCCAAATCATCCTGCCCGACAACGGCCCCGGCACGCGCGCCGCCTTCATGCAGCAAATGGCACAACAAAACGTGGGAACGGGCTATCATTACGCACCGATCCACCTGTTTACCATGTACCGCGAACGCGGCTTTACCGAGGGCATGTTCCCCGTCTCGGAAAAGATCGGCCGCCTGACCGTGACCTTGCCGATGTTCTACGCCATGACGACACAGGACGTGGAACGCGCCGTCGCCACCGTCAAATCCATACTCATCAAATGAGCAGCGCGCCGATGAAACCTGAACTGTCCGTTATCATTCCGATCTACAACGAGCAGGATGGCCTGGCCAGCCTGTTCGCCCGCCTGTATCCGGCCCTCGATGCCCTGCAGACGAGCTACGAGATCATCTTCATCAACGATGGCAGCCGCGACAATTCGGTGGCCATCCTGGCGGAACAGTTCCGCCAGCGCCCCGACGTCACGCGCGTCGTCCTGTTCAACGGTAATTATGGCCAGCACATGGCCATCCTGGCCGGGTTCGAGGCATCGCGCGGGCAGATCATGGTCACGCTCGACGCCGACCTGCAGAATCCGCCCGAAGAAATCGGTAACCTCGTGGCAAAGATGCGCGAAGGCTACGATTACGTGGGCTCGATCCGGCGCAAGCGCCAGGATTCCGCCTGGCGCACCCTGGCGTCGAAGATGATGAACCGGCTGCGCGAGCGCATCACCAACATCAAGATCACGGACCAGGGCAACATGTTGCGCGCCTACGGCCGCAACGTGATCGACCTGGTCAACCAGTGTGCCGAAGTCAACACCTTCGTGCCCGCCCTGGCCTACACGTTTGCCCGCAAGCCCACGGAAATTACCGTCGAGCACGAGGAACGGGCAGCCGGCGAGTCGAAATACTCGCTGTACAGCCTGATCCGCCTCAATTTCGACCTGGTCACGGGCTTTTCCCTGATTCCGCTGCAAATCTTTTCGATGCTGGGCATGCTGCTGTCGCTCAGCTCCGCCGGGCTGGTGATCTATCTGCTGGCGCGCCGCTTCCTGTTCGGCGCCGAGGCGCAGGGCGTGTTCACCCTATTCGCCATCGCCTTCTTCCTGATGGGCGTGATCCTGTTCGGCATCGGCCTCGTGGGCGAATACGTGGGACGCATCTTCCAGCAAGTGCGCGCCCGTCCCCGCTACGTGGTGCAAACCATCTTGCAGGACGGCATGGTCCAGGCGGAAGCCGAGGCGCCATCGTACGTGCGCCTGGAAAAACGCCAGGTGGGCCGCTGATGGGCGCCCCGCGCGCCGTCGTCTTCGGCTACCACAATGTGGGCGTACGCTGCATCAAGGTGCTGCTGGCCGGCGGCGTCGATATCGCCCTCGTCGTCACGCACGAAGACAGCCCCACGGAAAACCTGTGGTTCGAATCCGTGGCGGACCTGTGCCAGGCCGAAGGCATCCCCTATATCACGCCATTGGACGCCCGCGCGCCCGAACTGCTGGCCCAGGTGCAGGCGGCAACACCGGACATGCTGTTCAGCTTTTACTACCGTCACATGCTGCCGGCCAGCATCCTGGAAGTGGCGCCCGCCTACAATATGCACGGCTCGCTGCTGCCGCAGTTCCGCGGCCGCGCGCCCGTCAACTGGGCCGTGCTGCAAGGCGCCACGGAAACGGGCGCCACCCTGCATGAAATGACGGTCAAGCCGGACGCCGGCGCCATCGTCGCGCAGACGGCCGTGCCCATCCTGCCCGACGACACGGCGTTTGAAGTCTTCGGCAAGGTCACCGTGGCGGCGGAGCAAACCTTGTGGGGCGTGCTGCCAGCCTTGCTGGACGGCACCGCGCCGCGCCAGCTCAACGATTTGCGCCAGGGCGGCTATTTTGGCGGACGCAAGCCCGACGATGGCCGCATCGACTGGAAGTTACCCGCGCAGCAGGTTTACAACCTGCACCGGGCCGTCGCGCCGCCCTATCCCGGCGCCTTCACCGAAGTCAACAATGTCATTTACATCATCGAAAAAGCCCGTTTAAGCAAGCATTCAGCAGGAAGTTTGCCACCGGGCTTGGCGGTAGTGGATAATTGCGTCTTTGGCGTCTGCGGAGACGGCCGCATGCTGGCCATTTCCGCGCTGAGGGCTGGCGGGGAGCCGATTTCGGCTCAGCAATTGCAAGCAAGTCTGACCGCCCGCGTCAGCACACACTGATATCACTCAAGAGAATCTCACATGAAAAAAGTCCTCATCTTAGGCGTCAACGGCTTCATCGGCCACCACCTGTCCAAGCGTATCCTGGAAACCACCGACTGGCATGTCTACGGCATGGACATGAACACGGACCGCATCACGGAATTGCTGGAAGATGACAACTACAAGTCGCGCATGCACTTCTTCGAAGGCGACATCACGATCAACAAGGAATGGGTCGAGTACCACGTCAAGAAATGCGACGTGATCCTGCCGCTGGTGGCCATCGCCACGCCGTCGACCTACGTCAAGCAGCCGCTGCGCGTCTTCGAACTGGACTTCGAAGCCAACCTGCCCATCGTCCGCTCGGCCGCCAAGTACGGCAAGCATCTGGTCTTCCCGTCGACCTCGGAAGTGTATGGCATGTGCCATGACGAAGAATTCGACCCGGAAAACTCGGAACTGATCTGCGGCCCGATCAACAAGCCGCGCTGGATCTATTCGAACGCCAAGCAGCTGATGGACCGCGTGATCTGGGGCTACGGCATGGAAGGCCTGAACTTCACCCTCTTCCGTCCATTCAACTGGATCGGCGCGGGCCTCGATTCGATCCACACGCCGAAAGAAGGTTCCTCGCGCGTGGTGACGCAATTCTTCGGCCATATCGTACGCGGAGAAAACATCTCGCTGGTCGACGGCGGCGCGCAGAAACGCGCGTTCACCTACATCGACGACGGCATCGATGCGCTGATCCGCATCATCGCCAACAAGAACGGCATCGCCAGCGGCAAGATCTACAACATTGGCAATCCGACCAACAACTATTCGATCCGCGATCTGGCCGGCATGATGCTGACCCTGGCCGCCGAATACCCGGAATACGCCGAAGGCGCGAAACACGTGAAAATCGTGGAAACGACCTCGGGCGCCTACTATGGCGCCGGCTACCAGGACGTGCAGAACCGCGTGCCGAAAATCACGAACACCTGCGAAGAACTGGGCTGGGCGCCGACCACCACGATGGCCGATTCCCTGCGCAATATTTTCGACGCCTACCGCAGCCAGGTAGCCCAAGCCAAAGCCCTGATGGATTAATGTTGAGCAAGCCGTTCCTGACCCTGAAAATCGACGTCGATACCTATCGCGGCACCCGCGAAGGCATGGGCAATCTGGTGCGCATGCTGGCCGCGCACCAGGCCAAGGCCACCTTTCTGTTCTCGCTGGGCCCCGACCACACGGGCTGGGCCCTGCGGCGCGCCTTGCGGCCCGGCTTTTTCAGCAAGGTGTCGCGCACGTCGGTGGTCGAACACTACGGCTTGAAAACATTGATGTACGGTACCTTGCTGCCGGGACCCGATATCGGCAAGCAATGCGCGGCGCAATTGCGCGCCGTGCGCGATGCCGGTTTCGAGTGCGGCATCCACACCTGGGATCACACCCTGTGGCAAGACAACGTGGCCAGGCGCAACGCCGCCTGGACCATCAACATGATGCGCAAGGCCGCCAATCGCTACGAGCAAGTGTTTGGCGCCAAGCCGCACACGCACGGCGCGGCCGGCTGGCAAATGAACGTCAGCGCCTTTGTCGAACACGACACGGCCGGCTACCGCTTTGCCTCCGATGGGCGCGCCATGCTCGACGCGCGCGGCGCCATGGCGCAGCCGTCGCAAGGCCCGCACCGCGTGCGCAACGGCAACACCATCCTGCAATGCGTGCAACTGCCCACCACCCTGCCCACCCTGGACGAGCTGCTGGGCTGCGAAATCGACGGCAAACTGATCACCACCGGCAATGTTGCCGCGCACATCCTGTCCTTGACGGCGGACAATCCGCGTGATCACGTGTATACCTTGCACGCGGAACTTGAAGGACAGAAACTCGCCCCCATTTTCGAACAGCTGCTGGCTGGCTGGAAAGCCCAGGGCTACCAGTTTGCGGCGATGGGCGATTATTATGAAAAGATAAAAGAGTCGGACTTGCCCGTGTGCCCCATCACCTGGGATGAGCTGCCCGGGCGTTCGGGACGCCTGATTGTGCAGGGCAAAGCGGCCTGAATGCTGTATTGTTGCATCTGGATGCGTTGCCAGATTAAAAAAACAGCGCTGATGATCACCGTTCAGGAGAGAACCTGTGGCTGATAGCCAATCCCTCGTTAGCATACCCGACTTTAGCGCCGCCATGACCAGCGGCAAAACCTTTCAATTGCTGGGCCGCCCGGCCAAGGCCACGGTGCTGTTTTTCTATCCGAAGGACAACACCCCTGGCTGCACCACTGAAAACATCGCCTTCCGCGATGCCTATCCGCAATTTGTCGCCGCCGGCGTGGAAATCTACGGCGTCAGCCGCGATTCCCTGCGCTCGCACGAAAGCTTCAAAGCCAAGCTGGAGCTGCCATTCGAGCTCATTTCCGACCCGGACGAAGCCGTTTGCCTGCTGTTTAACGTCATGAAGATGAAACAGATGTACGGCAAGACGGTCCGTGGCGTCGAGCGCAGCACGTTTGTGATTGACGCCCAGGGCCGATTGGTGAAAGAATGGAGAGGCGTGAAGGTCGCAACTCACGTGGAAGAAGTGCTGGAATTCGTAGCGCATCTGAATTGATCGTCCATGTTGATCCAATGCGTGTTGCCGGCTTCCAGCGAGCCTAGTTCAACCGCAGTTCAGTTCACGGTACCTATCGCCATTTTGAGTCAACGAAGCGCCTCCACCCACTCCGCCAGGCGGGCCTGCAGCCCGGCTATGGCGTCCATGACCGGCCTTGCTGCCGGCCTCCCGGCAGTTATTCGTCCTGTAGCATTGTTGTTCCCCTCGCATCCCCCCATGAGAAGTGCCGCCAGAAGCTGGCTGCCCATGGGAGATTCATTCCAGAAATTTTTTGATTGAGATCCTGATGCCACTGCCAAAATTACCGAGCAAGCCAGCCACCATCCTGGCCACCCAAGATTACCCAACCGCAGGCGCAGCGCGCCCGGCCACCAAAACCCCGGCAGCCAAGAAAGTGGCTGCACCGATCATTGAAGCGGCAATCGCCGACGTCGCCAAACCGGTCCGCAATGCGGCCACGAAGATCAAGCAAGTGGCGGCCCTGATGGTCGCCAAGCCGGCGCCTGCGCCAGCCGTCGCCGCGCCTGCGGCCGTTGCTCCTGCGGCGAAAGCCAAGCCTGCGGCAAAAAGCAAGGTCACGCCGATCAAGTCCGTCAAGCAAGCCGAGCAACCGCACCCGGCCAAGCACAAGCCTGTGGAAGTCCAGCTCAAGTCGTCCGCCAGCCGCGCCGCCGACCAGCGCGGCATCAGCAAGCTGTTCGTGCTCGACACGAACGTGCTGATGCACGATCCATCGTCGCTGTTCCGCTTCGAGGAACACGACGTGTATCTGCCGATGATGACCCTGGAAGAGCTGGACAACCATAAGAAGGGCATGACGGAAGTGGCGCGCAATGCACGCCAGGTCTCGCGCACGCTCGACGCCCTGATCAGCAACACGGACGACGACGCCATCGAACACGGCATCCTGCTGTCCAAGCTGGGCAACAAGGACGCCAAGGGCCGTCTGTTCTTCCAGACGCGCTTGCAAAGCGCCGACCTGCCGGCTGGCTTGCCAGTGGGCAAAGCCGACAACCAGATCCTCGCCGTCGTGCGCTCGCTCGAGTCGGAACAGGAAGGCCGCCCTGTCGTGCTGGTGTCGAAAGACATCAACATGCGCATCAAGGCGCGTGCCCTGGGCTTGCCGGCCGAAGATTACTTCAACGACCATGTGCTGGAAGACACGGACTTGCTGTACTCGGGCATCGTGCAATTGCCGGACGACTTCTGGAACAAGCATGGCAAGGACATGGAATCCTGGCAGGAAAGCAAGAACGGCTACAGTTCGACGTTCTACCGCGTGACGGGCCCGTTCATTCCATCCTTGCTGGTCAACCAGTTCATCTATCTGGAACCGAAAAACGGCGAAACGCCGTTCTACGGCCAGGTGAAACAGATCAACGGCAAGACGGCCGTGCTGCAAACCCTGCGCGACTTCAGCCACACGAAGAACAATGTGTGGGGCGTGACGGCGCGCAACCGCGAGCAAAACTTCGCGCTGAACCTGCTGATGAATCCGGAATGCGACTTCGTCACCCTGCTGGGCCAGGCCGGTACCGGCAAGACCCTGCTGGCCCTGGCCGCCGGCCTGGCGCAAGTGCTGGAAACCAAGCTCTACAATGAAATCATCGTCACCCGCGTGACGGTGCCGGTCGGTGAAGACATCGGTTTCCTGCCAGGCACGGAAGAAGAAAAAATGTCGCCATGGATGGGCGCCTTCGACGACAACCTGGAAGTGCTGAACAAGTCCGACTCCGATGGCGGCGAATGGGGCCGTGCGGCAACGCAAGACCTGATCCGCTCGCGCATCAAGATCAAGTCGCTCAACTTCATGCGCGGCCGCACCTTCGTCAACAAGTTCCTCATCATCGATGAAGCGCAGAACTTGACGCCGAAACAGGTGAAGACCCTCGTCACGCGCGCCGGTCCCGGCACGAAGATCCTGTGCCTGGGCAACATCGCGCAGATCGACACGCCATACCTGACGGAAGGCTCGAGCGGCCTGACCTACGTGGTCGACCGCTTCAAGGGCTGGACCCACAGCGGCCACGTCACCCTGGCCCGCGGCGAGCGTTCGCGCCTGGCCGACCACGCCAGCGAAGTACTGTAAATCGTAGCGGGCGGCGCGAGCCGCCCCGTCATTCGAAGCCCCGGCTGCAGCGATGCAACCGGGGCTTTTTTCATGTGCGCAGCTTTTCGTGGCGGCATGTTCTAATACCGCTCCTTTCTTTCAGGAAACCATATCCGATGGCTCCCGCCCTCCAGTTACTGCTCTGTTTCATCCTTTTCATGCTGATCCACATTTCCGTCATGGCCGCGTGCGCCCGCGCTATGGGCATCACCGTGCGCAGCATCAGCTATGGCGTGGGCCCGACTTTGCTGACCTGGGGGAAAGTGCACGTCAAGCTGCTGCCCCTGGCCGGCAATGTGGTGCTGAAAGATACGCGCGAGGAAACCTTGTATGACGATGATCGCTGCCTGGACGCCTATAACTTCCAGCCGCTGTGGAAGCAGGTGCTGCTGCCATTGAGCGGCGTGGGAGTGCTGCTGGCCTTGTCGCTGGGCATCCTGGAAGCCTCGGGCTGGGAGCGCTTTGCCGCTGCCTTCGGACAAATCATCCACGGTGCACTGGCACCGTTGTCGACGGCGCAGGCATTGCTGGGTGATGGAGAACGGTTTGTCCGCACGCACGGCTTTGCGCTCGTGTTCGCCCTGTTCTCGTTGAAACTGTGCGCGTTCAACCTGCTGCCGTTTGCCGGCCTGAACGGGGGCCAGGCACTGCTGGCCATCGCGCGCGGCGGCAAGCCGTACGTGGCGTGGGAAGAAACGGCGACAAAATGGCTATTGCTGCCGGGGCTGGCGATCTTGCTGGCGTGGGTGGTCGCGTTCGGCTGGTATGGCTGGAAAATCATGGCTACCTAGGCCGCTGGCGCTATTATTTTTTGGACACTTGTCGTATGCTCGCACCACCGTCTTGACGCCCCCGGCAAAGGAGCTGGCATTTTCTCATTCGACACTTGTGGCAAACACCTGGCCCTGTGGGCCATCCGCGCCTACCAGCACTACCTGTCACCATGGAAGGGGTTCTCCTGCGCCTACCGCGTGCTCACGGGACGCGACAGCTGTTCCGCCTACGGCGACAAGGTCATCGCGCGCCACGGCTTGCGCGCGGGCCTGCCTTTGTTGCAACGCCGCTTGCGCGCCTGCGGCGAGCGGCATCGCCAGCACCTCGCGCTGCATCCGCAGGCGCGGCGCAGTGCGCGCCGCCAGGCACAGGCAGGGTATTGCGATTGCGACATACCCATGGTCGACTGTGCCTGCGACTGCGCCGACGTGGCCAGCCTGGCTGATTGCTCCCGGCCGGGCCGAGGCAAGACATGGTTTCGCAACGACTATGCAGCCAGTGCCGCACTGAAACGGCAGCAGGAAGAACACCGCAAGAAGATACGGCAGGGACAGACCCCGGAAAGCTGAAATTTACACATATAAATGAAATATTCATTCATGAAATGAATAATACCCATTATCACTGTGAATTGGCCTGAAGAGAAACGGCGGCCTATACTCAAGCCGTCTCCCCTACTCTGCTTCCCATGCACACCCAGCTCAGCCCGCATACATCGCGGGCTTTTTGTTCCCGGCAATTGCCGTTTCGTCTTTCCCCTCTTAGCGATCACCGGCCCCGTGTTTCCCCGCCAGCCCAATCCCAAACCGGGAGCACAGCATGATCGTGCGCGAGCGTCCGTCGGCGCTAAGGCTGTTCCTCGTCGTACGCGGCTCCGTCCTGCCGCGCATCCGCATCACGCTGATCGTCAATACCCTGATCGCCACGCTCGTCACCTGGTGCCACGGCACCCTGTTCGACCACAAGGTGATCCTCACGACCATCCCGTTTACCCTGATCGGCTTGCCGCTGGCCATCTTCCTCGGCTTTCGCAACACGGCAGCCTACGACCGCTACTGGGAAGCGCGCAAGCTGTGGGGAGAACTGGTCTTGCGCAGCCGTAATTTCTCGCGCCAGTGCCAGACCATGATACGCAGCGACACGCCGGCCCACGCCAGACTGGGCCTGGAAGACGTGCGCGTGCGCATGATTTACCGCACCATCGCCTTTTGCCATGCGCTGCGCCACCAGCTGCGCGACACGCGCGGACCTGCCGACTTGCAGCCGCTGCTGCGCCCGGCCGAATGGGCAGCGGCCTGCAGGGCGGCGAACCCGTCCGACTACCTGATGCTGCAGATGGGTCACGACCTGGCCGACTGCGTCCGCCAAGGCCGCATCGACAGCATCCTCGCCACGCAGATCGATAACACGGTCTCCGCCATGGTGGGCGCAGGCGCTTCGTGCGAACGCATCCGCAGCACGCCGATTCCGTTTTCGTATTCGCTGCTGCTGCACCGCACGGCCTACCTTTACTGTTTCCTGCTGCCCTTTGGCCTCGTCGATTCGCTCGGTTTCATGACGCCGTTCGTCGTCGCCATCGTCGCCTACACCTTCTTTGGCCTCGATGCGCTGGGCGACGAGATCGAGGAACCGTTCGGCGAGGATGCCAACGATCTGCCCCTGTCGGCCATGTGCCGCGCCATCGAAATCAGCCTGCGCGAATCCGTGCAGGACGACAATGTGCCGCCGCCCATGCAAGCCGTCGATTTCCTGCTGAATTGATTCCTGCGGCAGCTTTCCCCTTGACCTTACCATCGGGGGAAGGCTTACAGTGGACACACTTAACCATTGAAGGAGTGCTTGCCATGTACCAGTTACAAGTTGAAAACATGAGCTGTGGCCATTGCGTCGGCTCGGTCACGAAAGCGGTGCAAGCCATCGATCCGCAAGCCCAGGTGCAGATCGACCTGGCCAGCAAGCGCGTCACGGTGGAATCGCCCGCCGAACTGGGCGCCATCAGCGCGGCCATCGTGGAGGCGGGCTTTCCCGTTACCAGCGCGCAATAAACCACACGCACACAAAATAGCCGGCCTTTGCGCCGGCTGTTTTTTTATCCGTCCAGTTCGGGGTAATTGCGGAAGATGCCGTCCTGGTTAAATGGGATTCTGCGCTTCGAGCGCAGGTAACGGGCAATGTTCGGCCGCGCCGCCACGGCATCGTGCAAGTCGGACAAGGCGGAATATTCGGGCGCAAGACGCGCCATGGCTTGCGGAAAGGCATAGCGCAAGCCGGCCAGCATCTGGAACAGCGACAGGTCGCCATACGTGAGTTTTGACCCCACCAGATACTGACCCCGGCTGTTCAGCAGCACTTGCGCGAAATAATCGAGAAACTTGGGCAAGCGTGCTTCTCGGAAATCCGCGCTGCGCAGCAGGGCTGCCTGTTTTTGCTCTTCGTAATATTGATTCACCGACAGCGGATGGTGCGTGTCGTGCACTTCCGTCAGCCAGTCGGCCATCGTCAGTTGCAGCTGGTTCAGCCACAAGCGGCCGCTTTCCGCGCGCGGCGCCAGGCCCAAACGCCGTCCCAGGTAGAACAGGATGTTCGTCGTCTGGCCGATCAGCAGCTCGCCATCGCGCAGCACGGGTGGCGCGTAGGCCGCGTGCGGCGTGCTGCCGCCGTCGAGGCAGGCCAGCATGGCGGGAACGCCCCGCCCCTGGCGTTCAGGCAAACGGGCGACGTCGCGGTACTCGGCGCCTGCCTCTTCCAGGGCCAGCCGGATGAATTCGCCGCGCCCCTGTATCGTGGGCCAGTAGTACAGTTCAAACGCCATACCCACCTCCGTCGATTTACCTCAATGGCAACATGCTGTCGCTTCCGTATCGCCGGCCAGGCCCAGGCTTTGCAGGATGGGGCAATCGGGCTTGTCGTCGCCGTGGCACGATTGCGCCAGGTGGGCCAGGGTATCGCGCATTTCCGTCAGTTCGGCGATACGCTGATTCAAGTCCGCCACGTGGGCCAGGGCGATGCCTTTTACGTCCGCGCTGGCGCGCTGGTCGTTTTGCCACAGCGACAGCAGTTCGCGGATCTGCTCGAGCGAAAAGCCCAGGCTCCGCCCGCGCTTGATGAAACGCAGGGCGTGCAAGTCATTCGGCGTGTAGATGCGGTAACCGGCGTCGCTGCGCGCGCTGGGTTTTAACAAAGTAATGCTTTCGTAATAGCGTATCATTTTTGCCGATACGCCCGTTTCGCTTGCCGCTTGGCCGATATTCATCCTATGACTCCTTGGTATGCGCACTGCGGGCTTTCCAGCGGCGCAGCAACAGGGCATTGCTGATCACGCTGACCGAACTGAAGGCCATCGCCGCGCCCGCCACCATGGGGTTGAGCAGGCCGAAGGCGGCCAGCGGAATGCCGATCAGGTTGTAAATGAAAGCCCAGAACAGATTCTGCCGTATCTTGCTGTAGGTGCGGCGCGAGATATCGATGGCGTCCGCCACCAGGGCCGGATCGCCGCGCATCAAGGTAATGCCGGCCGCGTGCATGGCCACGTCCGTGCCCGTCGACATGGCGATGCCCACGTCGGCGGCCGCCAGCGCGGGCGCATCGTTGATGCCGTCGCCCACCATGGCCACCTTCGCGCCCTCGCCTTTCAGCGCGACAATCTTAGCGGTTTTATCGGCCGGCAGCATTTTCGCCGCCACCGTGTCAATGCCCAGCAACTGCCCGACGGCGTCCGCGCTGCCCTGGTTGTCCCCGGTCAGCATCACCGTCTGGATACCGAGGCTATGCAAATGGGCAATGGCGGCCTGCGCGTTCGGCTTGACCTGGTCGGAAAAGGCGAACAGCCCCAGCAATTGCGTGCCCGAGGCCAGCCACGAAATCGTGTTGCCCGTGTTTTCCAGCGACAAGGCCTGTGCCGCCAAAGGCGTCATGTCTACATTCAATTCCTGCATCAGCCGCGTGCTGCCCAGCTTCAACTCCAGGCCATCGACGTGGGCCGCCAGGCCGCGGCCCGGCAAGGCCGACAGGGCCGTGGCTGGCAAGGGTTCGATATGGCGCGCGGCAGCCGCATCGAGCACGGCCGTAGCCAGGCTGTGCTCGCTGCCGCGCTGGATGCTGGCCGCCAGTTGCAACAGGCGGGCATCGTCGATGCCGTGCGCATGCAGGGCTGCCAGCGCGGGTTTGCCCACCGTCAGGGTGCCTGTCTTGTCGAACACGACGGTATTGACGGCGTGCGCCACTTCCAGCGCTTCCGCATCCTTGATCAGGATGCCGTAACGGGCAGCCACGCCGGTGCCGGCCATGATGGCCGTCGGCGTGGCCAGGCCCAGCGCGCAGGGGCAGGCGATGACCAGCACGGCCACGGCATTGATGATGGCGTTTTCCAGCTCGCCGGTGGCGAACCACCAGCCCAGCATGGTCAGCAGCGCCAGCACCAGCACCACGGGCACGAAAATCGCGCTGACCTTGTCGACCAGATGCTGGATCGGCGCCTTGGCCGCCTGCGCATCTTCCACCAGGCGGATGATGCGCGACAAGGTCGTCTCGCCGCCCACGGCTTGCGTGCGCACCAGCAACAAGCCGTCGGCATTGATGGCGCCGCCCGTGACCTTGTCGCCCGGGTGCTTATCGACGGGCAAGCTTTCGCCCGTGATCAGCGACTCATTGATCTGGCTGGCGCCTTCCACCACGACGCCATCGACGGCCACCCGCTCGCCGGGACGGATGACCACCAGGTCACCCACTTTGACTTGTTCCACGGGCAGATCGATTTCCACGCCGTCGCGGCGCACGCGGGCCGATTCCGGACGCAAGACTTGCAGCGCGCGAATGGCCGAGGCCGTCTGGCGCTTGGCGCGGCTTTCCAGCCATTTTCCCAACAGCACCAGGGTGATGACGACGGCCGACGCTTCAAAGTACAGGTGCGGCAGCATTTCGCCCGCCGTCAGCCACTGGTAGACGGACAGGCCGTACGCGGCGCTCGTCCCCAGCGCCACGAGCAGATCCATATTGCCGCTGCCGGCGCGGGCCGCCTTCCAGCCCGCCTTGTAGAAACGCGCGCCAAAGTAAAACTGCACGGGTGTCGCCAGCGCGAATTGCAGCCAGCCGGGCAACATCAGATGGATGCCGGCCCATTCGAGCAGCATGGGCAACATCAAGGGGAAAGCCAGCACGGCAGCGAACGCCACTTTCATGCCGTCGCGATTCGGCGCCACGGCGGGCGCGCTGGCCTGGCTGGCGGCGGGCACCCTGGCTTCATAGCCGGCCTTGCCGATGGCCGCGACCAGGCCAGCCGCATCGGCCTCGCCCGTCACCTTGACGCGCGCGCTTTCCGTGGCCAGGTTGACGCTGGCGGCCAGCACGCCAGGCACTTTCAGCAAGGCTTTTTCCACCCGGCCCACGCACGAAGCGCACGTCATGCCGGCAATGTTCAGGTCGATTTCGCGCTGCGCCACGCTGTAGCCGGCCTTTTCCACGGCAGCCTGCAAGGTGGCCAGCGGAATCGGCGTGCTGGACGTGACTTTGGCCATTTCCGTGGCCAGGTTGACGCTGGCCTGGCTCACGCCGGGCACGGCGGCCAGGGCCTTTTCCACGCGGCCCACGCACGAGGCGCAGCTCATGCCTTCGATGGCCAGCGCCTGCGCATGCGCGGCGGCGGGAGGGGAAGCGGCGGGAGCGAGTGCACTCTGGTTCATGGCAGATCCTGTACGAAAGATTGACTAATAAGGTCAGGATCTGCTATCCAACGATGGGAAGGTCAAGCCCTATTTCAAAGCAAACAGGGGCCAGTCCAAGAAATCTAGCGCACCACGCAGTCGATGGCGGCAGGCTTGGTGCCGCCTGCAGGACCGCCGCCGCTTGAGGCCGATGGCAAAAAGGCCGGCGGCAGCGTGAACTGCAGGCCTGGATTGACGGGCAACAGGGCGGGAGGTTGCCGGAAGTTGGGTGTGTAGCCAAACTGGCCCGGGGCAAAGTTTTGCGAGCCCACTGGATTCGTCACATGAATCATGCCGTCGATCACGTGCACATACAGGCCGGGAGCCATTCCCTGCCCTGCCGATGACGGCGCCGTCGGCAGCGGCGCCGAGGGAGCAACATAGCTGGCAACAAACGTCGTGCCGCGGATGCCGATGGTGGCAGCCGGCGTCTTCATCTCGAAGCGTTCCTTGTTGCGCTTGCCCAGCAAGCCCGTGACGGAGCGCAGGCCGCCCTTGAGCAAGCTGAAGATGGCGTGGTCGCCGTCGGGCTGCTCGGCCGTGTAGCTGAATTGCTCGATCACGAAACTGGTATTCGGTTTCAAGATGATTTCGCTATTGTCGATCAGCTTGATCAAGGCATAGGTTTCCTTTTCCGTCAGCAAGGTATCGCCCTGCTCGACCTCGGACTTGATGGCCAGGATTTTCACCTTGCCGTCCATCTTCTTGGCCATCAGCGGACCGCTCAATTGCATCACCGTGCCGGCCACCTGTCCGGCCCAGGCGTGCGCGCCCACGCACATCAAGGCCAGCCACAACAAGGCCTTAATTGCAGTACATTTTTTTAGTAGGTTCATCGAATTTGTATCCTGTTGGTTTATCTGTGGCACCGGCAACCTCCTTGCTGTCTTTCTTTTTATCGTCAGCCGTGGTGGGCGAAGTCGACGCGAGCGCATCATTGGCGCGGTCGGCTTGCTTGATGATGCGCAAGGCATCGTCGATGGCCGCGCTCGTGACGGTGTCGATCACGGGCTTGTCGATGGTCGTGGCGGGCAGGAAGATGGCGTCCGCCATGTTCACCGCGCCATTCGGTGCCAGCAGGGTCACGCCGCTGCGCTGGCGATTGACGCGCACGCCCGCGTCGCCCGTGATGCTGCCCGTTTTCGCCAGCACGCCGATGCTGCCCGCTGCCGGCAAGGTGACGCTGGCCGTGTCCGCAAAGCGCACATTGGTCCCCGCGATGGCGCTGAAATTGCCGGCGCCAGCGATAGTCGCATTGCCGCCGACGCGGATATCGCCGCCAGCCACCACGCTGATGTCGCGCGCGGCGGCCAGCTGCGCACCATCGCCCAGCAGCACGTCCGTGCTGGCATTGAGCGTGATGTCATTGCCCGCGATCTTGCCGTTGACGGTGACGGGGCTGTGCGCCGTCACGCTGACGTTGCCGCCATTCGCATTGATATTGCCAGCCGCGACGCCGCCCGTATTGTCGATGGCGATATTGCCCGCGCCCGTGACCAGCGTTCCCAGGGTCAAGGTGCCCGGCGCCGAGGTATTGTTCAGCGCAATGCCGCCCCCTGCGCTATTGCTGGCGGTAAAACTGCCCACCTGGTTGCCAGCATTGCCCAGCACGATGCCATCGCGCGCTTGCGCAGCCACGCTGCCGGCGAGCAGCGCGCCGTCCTGGGCGATGGCGCCGTTCAAGGCGCTCAGCTGTACGGTGTTCGCCGCCAGGCTGGCGAAGCGCAAGTCGCCAGCCGCTTGCGTGATGGCCAGCTGGCCCGCCAGCCGGATGGCGCCGGCAGTCTGATTGAAGCTGTTGGCGATGAGCAGGTTGCCATTGCCGCTCAGCAGGCCGCCGCCCTGCGCATAGCGGTCCGCCGACAGGCTGCCGTTCAGCAGCAAGCTGCCGCCGTTGATTTCCAGACCAGCCAGGCCGCCCAGCACGGAGCGGTCCAGCGCGCTTTCACCCAAGGTCAAGCTGCCGCCCGTCAACAGCAAACCCGTCGCCGAGTTCAGGTTTTTCAGAATGGTGTTGCCGGCCGCCGCGCTGTAGGTAACGGTGCCCTTGCTATTGCTAAAGTCGACGGCCAGCACGTTCGAGCCTTCCGGCACCACGCCGCCGTCCCAGTTGGCCGCATCGCTCCACAGACCGTTGCCGCTGCCGACCCAGGTGGACAATTGTTTTTGTGCAATCGATGCCTGCGCCGTGCCGCCCGTCGTCTCCAGGGTATAGTTGCCCGCATCGGCGCCCGCCAGACGGAAGCCGCTGGCCGTCACCAGTTTTCCGGCACCCGCGTTCTTGTCGGCAAAGCTGCCGCTGCCGCCCACCACGCTGACCACATCCTGACCCAGCACGCCGTTCGCCGACGCGCTGACGGTGGCGGAAGTCGTGCCGTCATACACCTTGCCGGCCGCGCTCACGCCTGCCAGGGTCAGGCTGGCGGGCGTGATACTGGCCAGCAAGCCTGTCGGCAAGACGATAAAATAATTGCCCGCATCGGCGCCCGTCACGGTCGCGCCGCTCAGCTGCACCGCCTTGCCGGCACCCACGTTCTTGTCCGCAAAGTTGGCGACTGCCGAGGCAGTCAAGATGTCGCCGGCGACACGGTCATCACCCAGGCTCAGCTGCGCAGCCGTCGTGCCATCGTAGACCTTGCCGCCCGCCACGCCGGACAGGTTCAGCGCGCGCGCACCAATGTCGGACGTGGTGCTGCCAGCATTGCTGCTCAGCACATAGTTGCCTGCATCGGTACCGCTCACGCCCACATTGCTTACATTGACGGCCTTGCCGGCACCCGCATTCTTGTTGCCAAATGCGGCATTGCCCGCCACCGTCAGGACGTCGCCCTGGATACGGTCGTCGCCAAAGCTCACCTGCGCGCCGGTCGTGCCGTCATACGTCTTGTTGACGCCATTAAAGCTCACGTTCAGGGTACGTGCCGCGATATCGGCCGTGGTGCTACCGACATTGCTGCCCAGCATATAGTTGCCCGCATCGCCACCGCTCAGCGCCACATTCGTGACATTGACGGTTTTTCCAGTCCCTGCGTTCCTGTTGCCAAAGGCGGCGCTGCCGCTCACGCTCAAGGTATCGCCCTGGATGCGGTCGTCGCCAAAGCCGACTTGCGCGCCCGTCGTGCCGTCATACGTCTTGTTGACGCCGTTGAAACTCACGTTCAGGGTACGCGCCGCGATATCGGCCGTGGTGCTGCCAGCATTGCTGCCCAGTACATAGTTGCCAGCATCGCCGCCGCTCAGCGCCACGTTCGTGACATTGACGGCCTTGCCGGTGCCCGCATTCTTGTTGCCAAACGCGGCATTGCCCGCCACCGTCAGGACGTCGCCCTGGATACGGTCGTCGCCGAAGTTCACCTGCGCGCCTGTCGTGCCATCGTAGGTCTTGTTGACGCCACTGATATTGACGTTCAAGGTGCGTGCCGTGATGTCGGCCGTCGTGCTGCCAGCATTTCCATTGAGCACATAGTTGCCCGCATCGGCACCCGTCAGGTGGCCGGTCGATACCTGATAATCGACCGTTTTGCCGGTGCCGACATTCTTGTCGCGGAAGCTGCCCTGCAAGCCTTCCATGCCGACCTGGTCGCCCGTCGCGAGACCTTCGAAGTAGCCGTTCAGGGCCGCCTGCAAGGTACCGTCGTAGACGCGGCTTTGCGCACCCGAGACGCCATAGTTCAGCAGGCGCGCCGTGATGGCCGCCGTACCGTCCGCCGTCGTCGCGGTCAGGCTGTAGTTGCCCAGTTCATTGCCGACCAGGGCCAGGCCGCTGGCGTGCACGGCCTTGCTGCCGCCCACGTTCTTGTCGAGGAAGGCGGCGCTGCCGCTGGCGCTGATGTTGTCGCCCGTCACCAGATTGCCCAGCACGAAACTGGCGCCGTCGTAACCGAGTGTGCCGTCATAGACCTTGCCGTTGCCGCCGATGCTCACCGTCAGCGCGCGCGGCGTGATGGCGAAGGTCGTCGTGCCGCCCAGGGTGATGTCGTACTTGGTCGACCAAAGGCCCGTCGCCGCATAGCTGCCCACGTTGCGCGCATTGCTGCCGTAGCCGAGGCTGCCATTGACGCCCGTGTCGCCATCAAGCAATCCCACATAGCCGATCGAGCCGAGGAAGGCGGCCAGCTGGCCATCGTAGACCTTGCCTGCGGCGTTGCCCGACAGGTTCACTTGCAGCGGCTTCAGGAAAGCCTTCAGCATCGGCGTCGTATAGCCTTCGTAGATGCGCCACACGCTGCTGAAATTGTAGTCGTTGAAGCTGGCCTGCTGCCGCATCTGCGCCGTACTGAGGCCGGTGGAGCCGCCGCCACCGGCCTGCACCAGCGACGTTTCATAATTGAAAAAACCATAGCTGAACGGGGAGCCGGCGGACACGCGGCCGGCCACCGCGCCCACGTCCGCATAGCCGTCGCCAGTCACGGCGCCGCTGCTGAAGACATGGCTGACGCTGCCCGTGCTTTCACCGACCAGCCCGCCCATGTTTTCCCTGGTCAGGATGGGATCGGCAGTGGCGGCCCGGCCCACGGCGCCGCTGGCGTACGCATCGTCGATGCTGCCGCCGTTCAGGCCCACCAGGCCGCCGATGCTGCGCGCGCCGCTGACATTGCCGGTGGCATAAGACTGGCTCAACGCGCCCTGGTTGTTGCCGACCAGGCCGCCGATCATTTCACGCGCGCCCGTCACCACGCCGGTGGCATACGAAGTCGCGATGCTGGCGCCGGACGCATTCCATCCCGCCAGGCCGCCGATGGCGCCGCCGCCATCGGCATTGACGCCGGTGACGGCGCCGCTGCTGCTGGACATGGTGACGGCGCCGCCGTTGCTGCCCACCAGGCCGCCGACATTGCGCTGGCCGCTGACGGCCACGCTGCTGTTCACGTTCTCGATAGTGCCGCTGACCACATTGCCGGCCAGCGCGCCCACGTTCGCCGTGCCGGCGACGCTGCCGCCGCTCAGGATCAGGTTGCGCAAGGTGCCGCCCTGCACGGTACCAAACAGGCCTGCCGCCGAACCTGGCACTTGGCTGCGGTCGATCACCAAATTGCTGAGCGTAAATCCGCCGCCATCGAACACGCCGGAAAAACCGCTGCCGCCGCCAATCGGCACGAAGCCTTGGCCATTGTTCCAGTTCACGGTGCCGCTGGCGTCGAGATTGCCGGCCAGGCGATAGTTGTTGCCTAGACCCAGGCTGGCAATGCCTTGCAAGCCGTAGATATCGGCGATCAGGTAGGGCGAGGAGGCGCCGTCGCCGCCGGTCACGCGCAGGAAGCTGGCGCCGCTGCCGATGGCAAAGCTTCTGGCGCTAAATCCTGGCAAGGCCGCCCCGTTTTGCACCCAGTTGCCGCCGTCGAGCACAAAGCTGCCGTCCACCGTCACGGCGCTTGTGGCCGTGATGGCGGAACCTGAATTGAGGTGCAGGTCGCCAGCCCTGGCAAGCGTATCCGATATCCGTATGCCAGCCGTGTTCGTGCCGTCGCCGATGGTCAGCGATGCGGCCGAGATGCCGGCCAGCTCGACCGCGTTCAGGCCGAGGGCTGTGCCCGATTTGGTGCCCAGGTCGATGCTGCGCGAACTGCTCAGCGGCTTGATGATCACGTTCGCGCTGCCGGCCGTGCCGCCAAAGTTGAGCTTCCCGTTAATGCCGATATTATCTGCCTGCAACGTCACTGTTTGGCCAACGTTACCGCTACCGAACAACTGGTCACCGCTGCCGGTCAGGTCGATAGTGCCGTCCTGGATATTGCTGGTCAGGGCCAGATTTCCGCTGCCCACATTGACCACGCCAGCACCGCCCACGCTGGCACCGGACAGGGCAACGCTGCCGCCATTCGTGCTGATCGGCGCGGCCAGGTTGACAATCGAACCGGCACCGTAAGGTGTGCCACTGCTGGCATCGTTGGCCAGCAGCGTGACGCTACCGCCGTTGGTGGTGATCGATGAGTTGACGTTGATCGTCTCACCCGCCCTGGCGGTCAAGCCTATGCCGGACTGCGTCATACTGATGGCGCTGTTGAAATTGATGCGATGCGTGGCTTGCAGCATGACATTGCTGCTGGCGCCGGAGATGAGGTCGGCGCCGATGTTGCTGCTGCCGGTGGCCGGCGCGTCGGCGAACTGGTCCACGTCGCCCAGCTGGCCGGCGCCGCCGGCCACCACATTGATATCATACGGATCAAGCAGCCAGTTGCCGCGCTTGCCACGCGCCGCGCCCGTATTGACGCGGATGCCGTCGACGGCCAGGTAGTGGCCGGACGTTTCCACGACACCGCCGTCGCCGCCTTGCGCGCCGCCGCGCGCGGAAATGCTGCCGTGCACCTGGGCCGATTCATTACCCCAGGCGATGACCTTGCCGCCATTGCCGCTGTCGATGCCATCGGCAGCGACGCTGGCATCCTTGCCGACGAGCACTTGGCGCGCATTCTGCACGGCCGCGTTCTTGCCCTGGTAGTCGCCGCCCAGCAAGACCGTGCCGCCGCCCGTGGCGCCGCTGGCGTCGACCTTCGCATTGCCCAGCAAGCCCACCTGCTCGCCCAGCACCTGGATGTCGCCGCCTTTGCCCGCCGCGCCCGTGGCGCTGGTGACGCTGCCCGCTTCGAGCAGCGCCTTGCCGCTGGCCTTGAGCACGATCTTGCCATGCTCGCCGACGACGGCGCTGTTGGCATTGAGCACGCCGCGCTGGCTGACCAGCGCGCCGGCCATGCCGATGCTGCCGCCCTGGGCGATGATCTGGCCCAGGTTCAGCGCCTGGTCGCTTGGTGCCGAGACGAGCACGCGCAATTGCGGATTGCCGGGGTCGGCCAGCTGCACGCTGCGCCCGGCCGCCAGGATCACTTCGCCGTTCGGCGCCGTGATGATGCCCGTGTTTTCCACGTTCGGCGCGATCAAGAGCACTTGCCCGCCCTTGCCCGCATTGATGGTACCCGCATTGCCGACGGCGCCGGCCACGCCGCCGGCCGTGAACTGGCGCTTGCCCGCCAGGAAATCCTCGTTCGTCATGCCCAGGCTGGACGCGACCAGCCCGTTCACGTCCACTTTCGCGCCCTGGCCGAAGACGATGCCGTTCGGGTTGATCAGGAAGACCTTGCCGTTCGATTCCAGGCTGCCCAGGATCTTGCTGGGGTCTTGTCCCGTGATGCGGTTCAGTACGGCGCTATTGCCGTTTTGCTGGATGAAGCGCGTGATTTCGCCCGCATGGATGGAAAAGCTCTGCCAGTTGATGATGGTGTTGGGCGTGTTCGTGATCGAAAAGATGTTGCCCTGCTGATTGAACGTCGCTTGGCCGTTGACCACCTGCGGCAAGGCGGGGTTGGCTTGCGCGGCGCCGAAACAGCCGGCCAGCAGCAGCGCCAGCGCCGTGCGGCGCAGGGGCGGCGCATAGGGTGGCGTCAGGATGAAAAGGGAGGCGTGCTGGACGTGGTTGTGCATGGTGTTCATCCTGATGCTAGTAGGCCAAGGCGAGGCGGAAATGCAGGCGGTTGGCGCCCCGCTGTCCCGTGTCGCCGCCATTGACGACATGGGCGTAATCGAGTTGCAGGTTGGCGTAGCGGCTCAGCAGCAAACGCAGGCCGAGGCCGCCGCTGCTGACGCCTTGCGACGCGCTTTCGCCGGGCAGCGCATGGTTGCGGCGCAGCCAGGCCGTGTCATGGAAGGCCAGCGCGCGGCATTGGAAGCCGAGCGCCTCGCCGCACCAGTTCGGCGTGTACAGTTCCAGGTTCAGGTTGACGCCCGAATCATTCGATACTTCGCGCTCGGCGAAGCCCCGCACGGACGACGCGCCGCCGGCGCCGAACTGCTCGCCCGGCACCAGCGCATCCGGCGTGACTTGCGCGTTGACGAGCGCGCGCCACTGCCAGTCGTTGGCCAGCACGCGCCCCGAGCTGGCGCTCAGGCGCAAGGTGTTGTAGGCGGCCTTGGCATGTGCGCGCACCCGGTCGAAATCGGCTTGCGCGCCGTGCTTGCCGCCGGGGATATTGTGCGCGAAGGTGACCGCCACGCTGGTCTCGCCCGTGGGCAAGGTCCAGTTGCCGATGTAGCTGACGCTGAGCGGATGCACGGTGACGTCGGCGCCCAGTTCCATGCCGAACAGCTGCACGCTGTTGCGGTACGCCTTGTAGTCGACGCCGTACACGAGCTTGGGTTCGAAGTCGCCGCTGCGGGCAAAATTCTGGTTGTAGCGGATGCCGGCCATGCTGCCCTGGCCGCTGACGGCCAGGTCGAAGATGCCGGCCGAGACGCTGCCCGAATCGACGTTCGAATAACTGGCGAAAAAGTCCATCGAGTCGCCCAGCGCATACAGGGGCAAATGGTAGCCGGCGCCATACACGCCCACCTTGTCCGGTTTTTCCAGGCTGCTCGTGTATTGCAGGCTGGCCACATGGTCGAGCCCGAACAGGTTGGCATGCTGGAGCACCACGCCCACGTGCGTCTTGCCCGTTTGCGCATTGCCCGTATTGTCCACGTTGAGCATGGCTTTCCACGGCTTTTCATCGGCCACCGTGACGATGGCGTCGATGGCGCCCGCCGGCTCGTCGGCTTGCAAACGCACTTCGATCTTGCGCGCCGGGTTTTCATTGGCCAGCCTCAGATTTTGCGACAGGGCCGGCAGGTTCGGCGTCTCGCCTTCGCGCAAGGCCGGCAAGGCGCGCCGCACGTTGGCCTCGTCCACATGCGTGTTGCCGCTGATGGCGAGCTTGCCCAGCGGCGTTTGCAGCACGTTCAGGCGCACCACGCCCTGTTCCAGTTCCTGTTCCGGCAATTGCACCTGCACGGCGCTGTAGCCGCGCTCGCGGTAGGCCGTTTCCAGCGCCTCGACGGCGCGGGCGATGTCGGAAAAATCGCGCTGCACTCCCGTAAAAGGCGCCAGCAAGGCTTGCACCTGCGCGGGCGCGAGCAGGGTATTGCCCTGGACGTCGAAGCGGCGGATCTCGAAGCGCGGCACGCCGTCTTCCTGCGCGGCAGGAGCGGCATCATCCATAGGAGCGGCAGCGCCGGCGGCGCCGACGGCGAACAGCAGCGCGGAACCCGCAAGCAGGTGCACCAAACGATATGTCATGTGAAGGATTTCTTGTGTAACAGGACAAGCGCGCGGCCCGCAGGCGCCAGCGTGTCCGGCAATGGGTTGAAGACAAATTTTAGACGGCTTTTAGTTTCCAGTCAGAAATTTCTAACATTTCTCCCTGATTTTTATCGCAACGCAACAAACAGCGCGCCCACGATGGTAAAAAGTGCCGCAACGGCCGGCCTATTTGCTGTGCAATTCCGTCACCCCATCCCAGCCGGCGGACGGCGGCGCATTGCGGTACTGCGCCAGGCGCGCCGCGTACAGGCGGTACAGGCCATCGTCGGGGAAGTCCGCCTGCAAGCTAGCCAGCTGCGCGCCCGCCGCCGCCCAGTCGCGCGCGCGCAGACTGGCCAGCGCCGCGTGCCAGCGCTCGAGCTGCGCCAGCTCGGCGGCAGGGGCATCGGCCAGCAGGCAGCGCGGCTCGAAGATGGCCACCGCTTCCTGCTTGCCGACCACTCTGACGCGGTCCAGCTCGCGGTACAGGAAATCCGGCGCCGCGGCGCGCGTGGCCTCGCCCACGACGATGCCCACGCCATACAGCTTGCTGGCCCCTTCCAGGCGTGCGGCCAGATTGACGCTGTCGCCCATCACGGTATAGGCGCGGCGGATGCGCGAACCCATGTCGCCCACATGCATGGGCCCCGTATTGAGGCCGATACCGATGCGCAGCGCCGGCCAGCCGCGCGCGCAAAACTGCCGGTTCAGCCGCGCCGCGCTGGCCTGCATCAGCAGCGCGCTGGCCACGGCGCGGCTGGCGTGATCGCCAAAGGCGACGGGCGCGCCCCAGAACGCCATCACGGCGTCGCCGATGTATTTGTCCAAGGTGCCGCCATGGCTGTCGCGGATATCCTCCGACATGGCCGTCAGGTATGCATTGATGTATTCGCGCAGCGCGGCCGGCGCCAGCTGCTCGGAAATGGCCGTGAAACCGCGCACGTCGGCAAACAGCACCGTCAGTTCGCGGTTTTCGCCTTCCATCGTGTAGCGCTGCGGATCGTCGGCCATCTCGGCCACCAGTTCGGGCGCCACATATTCGCCGAAGCGGGCCACCAGCGCGCGTCCCTTGCGTACCTCGAAAAAGTAGCCCCACGCCAGGTTGGCGATGAACAGCGCCAGGATCAGCAACAGCAGCACGGCGCCGCCCAGCACCAGGTCGTGCACGGCGTACAGGTACAGATTGATGCCGACGGCGGCCGCCAGCGCGCCCACGGTGGCCAGCATCACGCCAGCCGGCGGCAGCACGGCCAAGGCGCCCGCCAGCAGCAGGCCAAACAGCAGTATCTGCACCAGCTCCAGGGCCAGCGCATAGTCGGGCCGCGCCTTGAAGCGCCCGTCGAGCATGGACTTGATCAGGTTGGCGTGCACCTCCACGCCCGGATATTCGGCATTCACGGGCGTGGCGCGGATATCGTTCAAGCCGGGCGCCGTCGTGCCCACCAGCGCGATGGCGCCCTTCAGCAGCGCCGGCGCCACCGTGCCGGCCAGCACGTCGGACGCCGAGACATAGCGGAAGGCGCCGCCATCGGGGCCGCCCGCGCCGCGGTATTGCACCGTCGTCGTCAAGGCTTCGCCCACGGGGATCGCCAGCGCGCCGCGCGGCGTAAACAGCATGATGTGTTCGAGGCCGCCGCTGGCCAGTTCGCGCGCCGAGAGGGTATCGGCCGTGCCCGTGAAACGGGGAGCGATGGCGCGCGCCTGCAGGTAGACGGCGACGGTCGCCAGCGACAGCGACGGGTAATAGCCGTCGCCGATGCGCTGCAGCAGGGTCGAGGAACGCACGACGCCATCGGCATCGGTCAGCGCCGTGAAGATGCCGGCGCCCTGCGCGGCCGCCTGCAGGGGCGCGATATTGGCTTCGTAGCCGCGCGCCACGTAGGCCGTCACCGTGCGGCCGTTCAAATCGGCGACCGTGAAGGCGGGTTTGGGCAGCACACCCTTGCGCTGCTGCTCCGAGACGCTGTAGCCGAGCACCACGGGCTGGCCGCGCATGGCCTCGGCGAACAGGCCATCGTAGTCCATGGCCGGGCGCAGCTTTTCCAGCTGCGCCGGCAAGCCGGGCACGCCCGCCAGTGCGCCATGCGCCAGTCCTTGCAGCACGGCGTAGCCGGAACTGGTGTCCGCTTCGGGAAACGCAATATCGAAGCCCAGCGCGGCCACGCCGTAATGGCCGGCGAGCTGGCGCACCAGGCGCGCCTGGACGTCGCGGCTCCACGGAAAGCGGCCCACCTTGGCCAGGCTTTGTTCGTCGATGTCGACGATGACGATGCGGCGGTCCAGCTGCGGCGTCTCGGCACGCATGCGCCAGTCGCCCAGCATGGCGTCCAGGCGCGCGATGTTCTCGTTGCCGGCCAGGCACAGCACGGCCGCCGCCACAGTCAAGAGCACGCCCAGCAGCGAGCGCGCCCCATGCTTGCGCAAGGCCTGCGCCAGCTTCAAGGGGTATAGCCCGGAATGGCCGCCTCGTCGACGGCATCGATCTGGCTCGGATGCATGTGCTTTTCAGCGAAGGTCAGATAGACTTTGCTGCGGATAAAAACGTCGAACAGCTCCGGGTCGATATGCCCGTTCAGGCTGAAATTGCCGAGGATGCGCAAGGATTCGGACAGCGACTTGCCCTTTTTGTAGGGCCGGTCGCGCGCCGTCAGCGCCTCGAAAATGTCGGCGATCGCCATCAGCCGCGCCGGCACCGACATCTGCTCTTTCGTCAGCCCGCGCGGATAGCCCTTGCCATCCATGCGCTCGTGGTGGCCGCCCGCGTATTCGGGCACCTTCTGCAGGTGCTTGGGCCACGGCAGCGCTTCGAGCATGCGGATCGACACGCTGATATGGTTGTTGACGATGGCGCGCTCGGCCGCCGTCAGGGTGCCGGCGCGGATGGTCAGGTTTTCCGTCTCGTCGGCGTCGAGAAAGTCGCGCAGTTCGCCGTCGGCCGCGCGCCAGCGGCGCCTGGCGATCTGCCGCACGCGTTCCTGGTCGGCCTGCGCCATGCTTTCGCCGCCGATATTGACCGTGCGGATGAAGTCGCGTTCTTCGCGCAGCGCCGCCCGCTCCTGCTCCAGCGCGCGCGCGATGGCCTCTTTTTGCTGCGGCTGCGCCGCCTGCTGGCGCAGGGCCGCGATCTCGGCGTCGCGCAGCAGCACTTCGTAGCGCGTGTCGATCAGGGCGATGCGGTCGAAAATGGTTTCCAGCTTGGTGGCCTTGTCGACCACGTGCACGGGCGTGGTGATCTTGCCGCAGTCGTGCAGCAGACCGGCCAGCCACAGCTGCTTGCGCTCGTTGTCGCTGAGCCGGAAATCGGCCAGCGGCCCCGTTTGCGTGGCGTGCGCGGCGTCGGCCAGCAGCATCGTCAGCTCGGGCACGAACTGGCAGTGCCGCCCCGTGTAGGGCGACTTTTCATCGATGCCGATATTGATCAGGGTCACGAGCGATTCGAGCAGCTCTTCCAGCTGCGAAATGAGCAGCTGATTCGTCAGCGCCACGCCCGCCTGCGCGGCCAGCGCCTCGATGAAGCGCTGGTCGGTGGAGGAAAAGGCGCGCACCTGGCCCGTCTCGCCATCCTTGGCATTGACCAGCTGCAGCACGCCGATCAGGTCGCCCTCATGGTCGCTCATGGGCACCGTCAGGATCGATTGCGTGTGGTAGCCGTGGTGGCGGTCGAACTCGCGCATGCCGGAAAAGTTGAAGGCCTCGTCGCGGTAGACGTCGGCGATGTTCACGCTGCGGCGCATGTTCGCCGCATACGCGGCCACGGACGCCAGATTCGGCTGGTCCGCGCCATCGAACAGGGGCACGCCCGGCAAGCCCATGTCCGCGCCCTGCGCAATGCCCAGGCTGTCGTTGACGCTGATATCGAACGCCAGCTGGCGGCCCTCGAGCACGGGCCGGTACAGGGTGGCGCCGTCGGCGCCGCTCATGCTTTTTGCCAGCAGCACAATGCGCTGCAACAGCGCGCCGATATCGTGTCCCTCGCCGCCCAGGCCGTGGCCGAGCGCGACGCTGAGTTCGGTCAATTGCTCCAGTCTGTGGGCGATTTTCTCAGGGTGCAACTGAGGCATATTGGTGACAATCAGGTAATGGGCAAGCAAAAAAGGGGAAGTCGGCAAGCGCCAGTGTAACGGCCGTCCCGCGCACTGTACATTACTTACTCACAACAAAATGAAATAACTTTCCGTATCGCAACACACATAAATGTTGCCGCCAATCTCATTAATTAGAATAGAATCAACAATAATTACACCGTAACAAGGTACTGAATGAAATTCACGTTCAGGGGCGTGCGCGGCTCCATCCCCTCCCCCGGCCCGCGCACGGCGCGCTATGGCGGCAACACCACATGCATCGAAGTGCGCACCGATAACGACAGCCTGATCATCCTCGATGCGGGCAGCGGCATCTTTTCGCTGGCGCAGCAGCTGCCGCCCGGCCAGCCCGTCGATGCGCACGTCTTCATCACGCACAGCCACTGGGACCACATCCACGGCTTGCCCATGTTTTCGCCCCTGTTCGTGGCCGGCAACCGCATGCGCCTGCATGGCGCCTTTGACGGCATTAACGGGCGCGGCATCGAGCACGTGATGGCGGTGCAGCTGCAAGGCAGTTATTTTCCCGTCAGCGAAGCGGCCATGGCGGCCAGCATCGAGTACCGCACCCTGGCGCCCGGCGAAGCCGTCGACGTGGGCGGCGCGCGCGTGCGCGGCGCGGAAATGAACCATCCCGTCGTCAACCTCGGCTACCGCATCGACTGCGCCGGCGCCTCGCTGTTTTTCAGCGGCGACCATGAACCGTTCTACAACCTGCATCCACCCGGCCACACCGAACACGCGGCGTGCGCGGCGCGCAATGCGCAGCGCCAGGCCGGCATCGACGCGCTCGTCGCCGGCGTCGACGCGCTGATCATGGATTGCTCGTACACGCGCGAAGAATACCCGGGCAAGCAGGGCTGGGGCCACGGCACCTTCGACGCCGCCTTCGACCTGGCCCTGCGCTGCGGTGCGCGGCGCCTGTACTGCACCCACCACGAACCGACGCGCAGCGACGAGCAGCTCGAAGCCGTCTTTGCCGACGTGATGGGGCGTTACAGCAGCCGGCTCGACGGCTTGCAAGTATTCCTCGCCTGCGAGGGACTGACGGTGGAACTGGCCGGCGCATAAAAAAAGGGAGCCGCAAGGCTCCCTTTTTACTGGCGTCGGCTATCCATTACATTATATGGTGGCCGATCCACCAGGCGACTGCCGCGACGAACGCGGAGGCGGGAATCGTGAAGATCCAGGCCCAGACGATATTGCCCGCCACGCCCCAACGGACGGCCGACATTTTTTGCGACGAGCCGACGCCGACGATGGCGCCCGTGATGGTATGCGTGGTCGACACGGGAATGCCCAGCGCCGTCGAGACGAACAGGGTGATCGCGCCGCCCGTTTCGGCGCAGAAGCCGCCGACCGGTTTGAGCTTGGTGATCTTCTGGCCCATGGTCTTGACGATGCGCCAGCCGCCGAACAGCGTGCCGAAGCTGATGGCCGTGTAGCACGAGATGATGACCCACATCGGCGGCATCTGGTCCGCTGCGTTCGAATAACCGGCGGCGATCAGCAGCATCCAGATGATGCCGATGGTTTTTTGCGCGTCGTTGCCGCCGTGGCCCAGGCTGTAGGCGGCCGCCGATGCCAGTTGCAAGCGGCGGAACCATTTATCGACCTTGCGCGGCGTCGATCGGACAAAAATCCACGACACGATCAGCATCATGATCGAGCCGAAGACAAAGCCCAGCACGGGAGCGATGACGATGAAGGCGACGGTCTTCCACAGGCCGGCCGCGACCAGCGCGCCCGTACCGGACTTGGCGACGGCCGCGCCCACCAGGCCGCCGATCAGGGCGTGCGAGGACGACGAGGGAATGCCGTAGTACCAGGTAAACAAATTCCAGAAGATGGCGCCCATCAGCGCGCCGAAGATCACGTACTGGTCGATCACGGCCGGATCGATGGTGCCTTTTCCCACTGTGGCGGCCACGGTCAGCTGGTGGAACACGAAGATGGCGACGAAGTTGAACGTGGCAGCCATGGCAACGGCGGTCTGCGGTTTCAATACGCCCGTCGAGACCACCGTGGCAATCGCGTTGGCGGCATCGTGGAAGCCGTTCATGAAGTCAAACAGCAGCGCCAGGACGATCAACAGGCCTAGCACATAGATGCTGATTTGTATGGTCATTATAGTTTCTTTTCTGATTCTGGTTCAGGACAGGCCCAACGCTTACGCGTTTTCGACGATGATGCCTTCGATAATATTGGACACGTCTTCGCAACGGTCGGTCACGGTTTCCAGAATTTCGTAGATCGCTTTCAGCTTGATCAGGTTGCGCACGTCCGGTTCGTCGCGGAACAGCTTGGACATGGCGGCGCGCATCACGTGGTCGGCATCCGATTCCAGGCGGTCGATCTCTTCGCAGATGGCGACGATCTTGCGCGAGTTGTCCATGTTGTGCAGCATGGCCACGGCGTCGCGCACTTTTTCGGTACAGGCCAGCACCAGTTCGGCCAGGCGCTTGGCTTCCGGCGTAACGGCTTTCAGGTCGTACAGCGAGACGGTTTGCGCCGCATCTTCCAGCAGGTCGAGGATGTCGTCCTGGCGCGTGATCAGCTGATGGATGTCATCGCGGTCGATCGGCGTGATGAAGGTCTTGTGCAGCATTTCCACGGTGGCGTAGGTGACTTTGTCCGCCTGTTTCTCGATGCTTTCGATCGCATGCACGCGGTTTTCCAGGTCGTCGAAATTGGTCATCAGGCCGAGCATCTCTTTGGCGCCCTTGACGCACAGTTCCGCGTGCTGGTTAAACAATTCAAAAAACTTGCCCTCAGTGGGCATCAAGCGTCCAAACATGTCATTCTCCGTTAAGCATTGAGTCGTGTTATTTACTACAGAAAGCCGCCCCGTTGTCGGGGGCGGCCGATGGAATTGCCAGTGCTGCTGAGTCTTAGTCGCCTTGGTAAAGCGCCAGGCCACCACTGTAATTGCCAAATTTGGTGTACTGCCCCATGAAGGTGAGGCGGATGCTGCCGATTGGACCGTTACGCTGTTTACCGATGATGATCTCGGCCGTTCCCTTGTCGGGCGAGTCGGGGTTATACACCTCGTCGCGGTAAATGAACAGGATCACGTCGGCATCCTGCTCGATAGCGCCCGATTCGCGCAAGTCGGACATGACAGGACGTTTGTTCGGGCGTTGCTCCAGCGAGCGGTTCAGCTGGGACAGCGCGATCACGGGGCATCCGAGTTCTTTCGCCAGGCCTTTCAAGCCCCGCGAAATCTCGGAAATTTCCGTGGCGCGGTTGTCGCCCGGCGTATTGGCCGACATCAGTTGCAAGTAATCGACGATGATCAGGCCCAGCTTGCCGCATTGACGCGACAAGCGGCGCGAGCGGGCGCGCAATTCGATGGAATTGAGCGCGGGCGTTTCATCGATGTACAACTGCGCGTCGTTCATCTTCTGGATCGCATTCGTCAGGCGCGGCCAGTCTTCGTCGTTCAGGCGGCCAGTACGCAAACGGTGCTGGTCGAGCTGTCCGACGGAGCCGAGCATACGCATGGCCAGCTGGGCGCCGCCCATCTCCATCGAGAACACGGCCACGGGCAAGCCGCTGTCGATGGCCACGTTTTCGCCGATGTTGACGGAAAACGCCGTCTTGCCCATCGAAGGACGGCCCGCCACGATCACCAGGTCGCCCGGCTGCAGACCGGAGGTCATGCGGTCGAGGTCGATGAAACCGGTGGGCACGCCCGTGATTTCACTCTGGTTGTCGCGGCTGTACAGCTCGTCGATGCGCTCGACCACCTGCGTCAGCAGGGGCTGGATGGCGGTCCAGCCCTGAGCGCCGCGCGCGCCTTCTTCGGCGATGGCGAAAATCTTCGATTCGGCCTCGTCAAGCATCTGCTTGACTTCCTTGCCTTGCGGGCTGAAGGCCGTGCCGGAGATATCGTCGGCGACGGTGATGAGCTTGCGCAGCACGCCGCGGTCGCGCACGATCTCGGCGTAACGCCGGATATTCGCGGCCGATGGCGTGTTTTGCGCCATGGCGTTCAGGTAAGCGAGTCCACCCACGTCATCGGCCTTGCCGAGCTGGGTCAGGGTTTCAAAAACAGTAATGACATCGGCTGGCTTGGAAGCGTTAACCATCTTGACGATTTGCTCGAAGATGATGCGATGGTCATAGCGATAGAAATCCTCCGCATGCATGAAGTCGGCGATGCGGTCATACGCGGCATTGTCGCGCAGCAGACCACCGATGACGGATTGTTCTGCTTCGATCGAATGCGGCGGAATACGGAGGGAATCCAGTTGCGGATCAGAGGGGGCGTTCATGGCGCGAATTATACCCGCTTCGGCGTGCTGGCAAAAATAAAGGGCTGAAATTGAGCGAAAAAAAGGCCACAAAAAAGCCGGGCGAACCCGGCTTTTCATAGTGCGGCAATGCTTGCGGGCCAGGCCCGCAGACAATTACGCGTTCGCGTCTGGAACGACAGCGATAACAACTTCCACGACCACGTCGGTGTGCAGAGCAACCGAAACGTTGTGCTCGCCAACGATCTTCAGCGGGCCGGTAGGCATGCGGATTTGTGCTTTTTCAACAGCAAAACCTTGCTTGGTCAGCGCTTCAGCGATGTCGAAGTTGGTGACGGAACCGAACAGACGGCCATCGACGCCAGCTTTTTGAGCAACTTGAACGGTCAGGCCGCTCAGTTTTTCGCCCTGGGCTTGCGATGCGGCCAGTTTGGCGGCAGCAGCTTTTTCCAGTTCAGCGCGCTTGACTTCGAATTCAGCCACAGCGGTTGCCGTAGCACGACGTGCCAGGCGTTGCGGGATCAGGAAGTTACGTGCGTAACCGTCTTTGACTTTGACGACTTCGCCGAGGTTACCGACGTTAACAACTTTTTCTAACAGAATGATTTGCATAGTTCTTCTCCAGGAATATCTGACCGATTAAGCGTGGTGCAGATCGGTGTATGGCAGCAGCGCGAGGAAGCGAGCGCGCTTGATTGCGGTGTCGACTTGGCGCTGGTAGTGCGCTTTGGTACCGGTCAGGCGTGCTGGCATGATCTTGCCGTTTTCCTGGACGAAGTCTTTCAGCGTGTCGACGTCTTTGTAGTCGACTTGCTCAACGTGAGCTGCCGTGAAGCGGCAGAACTTCTTACGTTTGAACAATGGGTTTTGCTGTTTGCGTTTTTCTTTAAGCTTGAGCTTATTTTTGTCGAACTTTTTACCGAATGCCATGTCAGGCTCCTGTATCTAAAATGCGCTAGTCGGGAATGACTGCACTAAAATCAATGATGTGAAACACCAAACTCTTGCTGTTGCGGCTTTTTCTGGCCAGGAAACCCGTGAACTGATAGATCCCGCCCAAGCTTGCCTGACTGAACCGGCCTGAGATTTCGCCAGCGGCTAGCGCGGCAACATCAAACTCGGTCAAACGGGCAATCCCTGCTTCCATCTGCTGCGAACTGTGTTGCAATACTGCATTCACAATCGGCAGCCCTGCCGGGGTGTAGCGCAATATTTCGCGCTCGGCAATGATGGCGGTAACTTGTAGCTGGTTCAGCGCACGATCCTGGTCAAAAATTAAGCGGCTGCGGCTGGAGCGGCTGCTGGTGCTTCGGTGCGGTGGCTTTTGGCCGCGTCTTCGCGTTGTACCGATTTCATCATCGGCGAAGGAGCTGTTTCAGCTTTCTTCATTTTAACGGTCAGGTGACGCAACACGGCATCATTGAATTTGAATGCTGTTTCCAACTCGACCAGGGTCTCGTTGTCGCATTCGATGTTCAGGCAGATGTAGTGTGCTTTAGGCAGCTTTTGGATCGAGTAAGCCATTTGACGGCGGCCCCAATCTTCCACGCGGTGAACCGAACCGCCGCGGGTGGTTACGCTGGCTTTGTAGCGTTCGATCATCGCGGGCACTTGCTCGCTTTGGTCCGGATGGACGATAAAGACTATTTCATAATGACGCATGCAAACTCCTTCAGGTCGGATTGATAATCGCCCACCCCGGCGTCAAGACGGGTGTGGGAAGGTCAGCCGAAGATTATAACCGCCTTTCGCAAACTATTCAATCATTGCTTGCGCCGCGCCCGCCAAGCCGCCCCTTTCTTGCCCGGATAGCAGTATTTCTTTCAAAATCACGCAAAAAGGCCGAAATCCCCTTGCATAGTGCGCGATACTGTACAAAAATACAGACTGTTCATATAGACAGCATTTTAGTATGCACCCACCGCTCATGATCAAGCTGACAGCACGACAAGAACAAATCCTGAACCTGATCAAGGACGCGATTGAAAACACGGGTTTTCCTCCCACCCGTGCCGAAATCGCCAATGAACTGGGTTTCAAATCGGCCAACGCGGCCGAAGAGCATTTGCAGGCCCTGGCCCGCAAGGGCGCGATCGAGATTTCGCCCGGCACCTCGCGCGGCATCCGCCTGATCGGCGCGGCCGCCGAAGCGCCGCCGTCGAAAGTGCCGGCAGCGCTGCTGATGTCGCTGCCCCTGATCGGCCGGGTGGCTGCGGGCTCGCCCATCCTGGCGCAGGAAAACCTGGAAGCGAGCTACAACGTGGACCCTGCCCTGTTCTCGGCCAAGCCCGACTTCCTGCTCAAGGTGCGCGGCTGGTCCATGCGCGACGCCGGCATCATGGATGGCGACTTGCTGGCCGTGAAAAAAGTCGACAGCGCCAAGAATGGCCAGATCGTCGTCGCCCGCATCGGCGACGAAGTCACCGTCAAGCGCTACAAGAAGACGGGCTCCGTCATCGAACTGCTGCCTGAAAACCCGGACTTCAAGGTGATTACCGTGTCGCCGGAAGATGAGTTCGCCCTGGAAGGCTTGGCGGTAGGACTCATGCGCAGCTGGCATTAAGCTTTTAGCGTAAAAAAAGGGCCGCGACAGCATGACTGTCGCGGCCCTTTTTTACATTATGCGCGGCTGCTTATGCGTCCAGCGCATTGCTGAAATCCTCGAGCAGATCGGCCTCATCTTCGATGCCCACCGACACGCGGATCAGGGATTCGGCGATACCCATGCTGGCGCGACGCTCGGCCCCCATCTCGTAGAAAATCGTGTGGGCGACGGGAATGACGAGGGTGCGCGTGTCGCCGAGGTTGCTCGCTGGAATGGCCAAGTTCAAACGGTTGAGGAAATCGAAGCAGTCGATGCCGTCTTTCAGCTCAAAGCTGAACAGCGAGCCATAGCTGCGGAACAAGTCCGTCGCCAGCGCGTGCTGCGGGTGCGACGCCAGGCCCGGGTAATGCACGGCCGCCACTCTCGGGTCGGCGGCCAGCATGGTGGCCAGCGCCAGGGCGTTCGAGCAAGTGCGGTCCATGCGCAAGGCCATGGTTTCCGCGCCGACGGCGATATGGTGCGCCGCCTCCGGCCCCAGCGAGGCGCCGAAGTCGCGCAAGGCCTTGGCACGGATTTGCGCGATGCCCCATTGCGCGGGCGCCGCCTTTTTGTAATTCTCAAAGATATTCGGATATTGCGTCCAGTCGAACACGCCCGTGTCCGTCAAGCTGCCGCCCAGGGCATTGCCGTGGCCGCCGATCGATTTCGTCAAGGCATTGACCACCAGGCCCGCGCCCACGGCTTTCGGGCGGAACAGATATGGCGTCGTCATCGTGTTGTCGACGATGTACAAGATGCCTTTTTCGCGGCACAGGTCGCCGATTTTCTTCAGGTCGGCGATCTGCGTGCGCGGATTGGCGATGGTTTCCACGAACACGATGCGCGTGGCCGGCGTGATGGCGGCCGCCACGTTGGCCACGTCCGTGGCGTCGACGAAGGACACGCCGATACCCTGCCCCGTCACCGTTTGCCACAGGCTGTTGGTGTTGCCAAACAAGAAGGCCGACGACACGACATGGTCGCCCGCGCGCAGCAACGATTGCACCACGGCGCCGATGGCACCCATGCCGGTGGAGAAGCACAGGGTCGCCACGCCGTCTTCCATCTGGTTGACCTTGTCTTCCAGCGCGGAAACGGTCGGGTTACCCTGGCGGCCGTAGCGGAAGCCCGCTTCCTTGCCTTGGAACACGGACGCCAGCTGGCGCGCATCGGCGTAGCCAAAGGCAACGGAGGTATGCACGGGCTTGTGCAAGGAGCCGTGCTCGATGCCCTTGCGGCGGTCGTTATGCAGGATGGTGGTGGTGAAGCCGTAGTTTTTTTTGGTGGTCATGGTGGAAGTTCCAAAATACTCGTCTTGCCGCTTAACCCAAGGCAAGTGCTGGGGTCAGACCTGAAGGTCCGACCCCAAAAAAAGCCCGGCATCGGCCGGGCAGGTACTTATGCTTCCGTTGTCGCCAGGTTCAGGTTCAGTTGGGAACGTGGCGTATCTTCGGGCGCTGCCGCCTTCGGATGGTGGCGCGCATATTCCAGGCGGTCCAGGTATTCCTGCGACACGTCGCCCGTCACGTAGACGCCATCGAAGCACGAAGCCTCGAAGTTCGTCAGGGCCGGGTTGACGTCGGCGATGGCCTGCTTCAGCGCGCCGATATCCTGGTAGACCAGGTAATCGGCCGTGATTTCGCGGCACACCTCTTCCGTCGTGCGGCCGTAGGCGATCAGCTCGTCGCGCGTCGGCATGTCGATGCCGTACACGTTCGGGTAGATCACCGGTGGCGCGGCCGAAGCGAAGATGACCTTCGTCGCACCGGCTTCACGCGCCATCTGCACGATTTCACGGCTGGTGGTGCCGCGCACGATGGAATCGTCGACCAGCAGCACGACTTTGTCCTTGAACTCGGACGGGATCGCGTTGAGCTTCTGGCGCACGGATTTCTTGCGCGCCGCCTGGCCCGGCATGATGAAGGTGCGGCCGATGTAGCGGTTCTTGATGAAGCCTTCGCGGTACTCGATGTTCAGCGCCATGGCCAGCTGGATGGCGGCCGGACGCGAGGAATCGGGAATCGGCATGACCACGTCGATATGCACGCCCGGCAATTCGGCGCGGATCTTCTCGGCCAGGTATTCGCCCATTTTCAGGCGCGTGGCGTACACGGAAGCGCCGTCGATGACGGAGTCGGGACGGGCCAGGTAGACGAATTCGAACACGCACGGGTTCAGGCTGGCGTTGTCGGCGCACTGGGCGCTGTGCAATTGCTTGTCGGCGTCGATGAACACGGCTTCGCCGGGACCGATGTCGCGCACGAAGCGGAAACCCATGCCTTCCAGGGCCACGGATTCGGAAGCGATCAGGTATTCGGGACCTTGCTCCGTTTCATTGATGCCCAGGCACAGCGGACGGATGCCGTGCGGATCGCGGAAGGCCAGCAAGCCCACGCCGGCGATTTGCGCGACGGCGGCATAGCCACCCTTGACGCGGCGGTTCAGCACGGTAACGGCCTTGAAGATGGCTTCCGGGTCCAGGTTCAGGCCCGTCGTCGCTTCCTGGATTTCATGCGCGAGCACATTGAGCAGCACTTCCGAATCGGAATCGGTATTGATGTGGCGGCGGTCGTTCTTGAACATTTCCTGTTTCAACTGTTCCCAGTTGGTCAGGTTGCCATTGTGCGCCAGGGTGATGCCGAACGGCGCATTCACATAGAACGGTTGTGCTTCCTCTTCGCTCGACGATCCGGCCGTCGGATAACGGCAGTGGCCGATACCCGAGTTGCCTTGCAGCGAACGCATGTTACGCGTGCGGAAGACGTCACGCACGAGGCCGTTGGCTTTGTGCATGGAAAACATACTGCTGTGATTGGTCGCAATCCCTGCCGCGTCCTGACCGCGATGTTGCAGGAGCAACAATGCATCATAGAGCAATTGATTGACAGGTTGATGGGAAACGACGCCGACGATGCCACACATGGTGTGCTCCTAAACTGTGCTACTGATTTTAAAAAAATTCAAAATTTCACATGCTGCGCGTAAGCGGCAGGCAGATAAGGCTTGATGGCGCGCGCGCCCTGCTCCGCGAGCGGGCTGAACTGCGCGTTTTTCCAGAATGGCTGCTGCGGTATGGACGTCATGCCACACAAGATGACGGCGGTCAGCACGATCACAAGGCCCCGCGCCACGCCGAACAGGGTGCCCAGGGTGCGGTCGGCCAGGCTCAGGCCCGTCACCTTGACGAGCGCGTCGACCGTCATGGACAGCAATCCCATCAAAATGCGCACGCCGATGAACAGCACGACGAAGGCCAGCAGCAAACGGATGGCTTCGCCCGGCACGGCTTCCGGCAGGAATTTCGCCAGGGTGGCGCCATACGCGTTGGCAATGACGAAGGCCACGATCCAGCTGATCAGGGACAGTATTTCCTTGACTAGGCCACGCATCATGCTGATCAGCACGGACGTCACCAGCACGAACAGCACTAGGTAATCGAAGATCGTCACGCCGATTCAGCCTTGCAACATCACGCCGGTACCAGGCTGCCGCCCAGGCCCAGCTTTTGCAGCTTGGCGCGGGTCTTTTCAGCGTCTTCGCGGCTGCCGAACGGCCCCACGCGCACGCGGATGCGCTCGCCCGCCGGGCTGGACACCTTTTGCGTGTACGACTTGATGCCCGCGTCGCGCAGCTTGTCCTGCAATTCATCGACCTTGTCCTGCGTGGCCAGGGCCGCCACCTGCACCACGAACTTGCCGCCGCCGGCGTCGTGCGCCTTGTCCTGCGCTTTCTCTTGCGGCTTGCCTTCCAGAATCGCCAGCGCGCGCGCGGCATCGTCGGCCGATTGCGCCGGCTTGGCAGGCTTCGGCTCGGGCTTGGCTTCCGGTTTTACTTCATGCTTGGGCTCAGGCTTGGGTTCGGGCTTGGCCTCGTGTTTCGGCTCGGGCTTGCTTTCGTGCTTCGGTTCCGGTTTCGGCTCCACCTTGACCGGCTTGGGCTCAGGCTTGGGCTCCGGTTTCGGCTCCACATAGGCAGGCTTGACTGGTGCGGGCTGGGCGGCGGCCAGCACGGGCGCCGGTGCGGGAGTCGGCTTGGCCGCGGCCGGCAGCGGCGCATCGACGATTTCCTCGGACTGGTCCAGGCCATTCGCCGCAGCCCTGGCAGGGGCCGCCGGCACGGGCGCCGGCGCAGGCGCAGCCTTTTCCTTCGACGGAATGTCGATGGCGATATCGTTGAAGGGCGCCTTCGGCTCGGAGTCGAGCAGCATCGGCAGGCCGACAGCGACGCCCAGGGCCAGGGCGATGGCCCCGACCAGGCGGCGGCGTGCGCGCTTTTTTTCAGGCAAGACCGGGTCCGGCGCTTCCTTGCCGCCACGGCGCGATCCGCCGCCACCGGCCGTGTTGGCGGCGCGCTTGCGGGTCGGCGACTGTGCTTCGCCAGGGACATAAAAGCCGCTGTCTTCGCCAGAGGATTCTTGCTTGTTTTTAAACAGTTTCGAGAACAAGCCCATGCGTGATTTTCAGTCGAGTGCGTTTCAGTGAAGTGAGGATTTTCGGGCCTTCATCACGCCGGCAACGGTGAGGAAAGAACCAAAGACCACAATTCTATCATTCTCACCGGCCCGGCTCATTGCATTTGCAAAAGCTTGTGCCGGATCATCGAAAATAGACACAGTATGTTCGCTGCTGTCGGGCTTGTCTTCGAGCATGATCTGCACCTTGGCGGCCAGCTCGGAAGCCGTGGCCGCGCGCGGCGAAGGCAGGCCCGTCAGGCACCAGTGGTCGACGTGTTCGCGCATCGCGGCCAGTACGCCATCGATATCCTTGTCCTGCATGGAACCGAACACGGCATAGGTGTACGGGTGGAAACCCATGTTGCCGAGGTTCTGGTTCAGCGCCGACGCCGCATGCGGATTGTGCGCCACGTCGAGGATTACGCTGGGACGGCCAGGCAGGACCTGGAAGCGGCCCGGCAGTTCCACCGTCACGAGGCCCGTGCGCACTTCCTGCGCGCCCACGGGCAGTTTCAGCTTCAGCACCTCCAGCGCGGCCAGCACGGCCGTCGCATTGAGGATCTGGTTGGCGCCGCGCAAGCTTGGATACGCGAGCGAATTGCGGCGCTGCTCGCGCCCGCCGTAGTTCCACTGCTGCTTGTCGCCCGAATAATTGAAGTCGCGGCCCATCAGCCACAGGTCGGCGCCGATGGCCTCGGCATGATCGATCAAGGATTGGGGCGGCACGGGGTCGCTGCAGATGGCCGCCTTGCCCGGACGGAAGATGCCTGCCTTTTCAAAGCCGATCGCTTCGCGCGTGTCGCCCAGGTAATCCGTGTGGTCGATATCGACGCTGGTGACGATGGCCACGTCCGCGTCGATCACGTTGACGGCGTCGAGACGCCCGCCCAGGCCCACTTCCAGGATGGCCACGTCCAGCTGCGCCTGCGACAGCAGATGCAAAATCGCCAGGGTGGTGAATTCGAAATACGTCAGCGGCGTATCGCCGCGCACGGCTTCGACGGCGTTGAAGCTGGCGACGATCTGCTCATCGCTGGCCATCTCGCCCAGCACGCGGGCGCGCTCGTTAAAATCGAGAAAATGCGGCTTGATGTACAGCCCCACTTTGTAGCCTGCACGCAACAGTACGGATTCCAGCATGGCGCAGGTGGAACCCTTGCCATTCGTGCCCGCCACCATGATCACGGGGCAAGCAAACGCCAGCTGCATGCGCGCCTTGACGGCTTGCACGCGGTCCAGGCCCATGTTGATCTGGGTTTCCGAATGGCGGGTTTCCAGCATGGCAAGCCAGTCCGGCAAGGTGGTGGGGAGGTTTTGCATGGGAGACTTCTTGTGTAAGGATGCGCGAGGCAGAGAAACAGGCAACCCTAAACAACATCTGGGGTCGGACCCTCAGGGTCCGACCCCAGCGGTTCATGGGTTCGGGTAAATGGACATTATTCCATTCAATACAATCAAGCCAGGACTTCCACAGCCTGGTTTTGCAACAAGGCCAGCAGGCGGGCGATTTCTTCGCGCATCTGGCGGCGGTCGACGATCATGTCGACGGCGCCCTTGGTGACGAGGAACTCGGCGCGCTGGAAGCCTTCCGGCAGTTTTTCGCGCACGGTGTTTTCAATCACGCGCGGGCCGGCAAAGCCGATCAGCGCTTTCGGTTCGGCGATCACCACGTCGCCCATGAAGGCGAACGAGGCGGACACGCCGCCCATGGTCGGGTCGGTCAGCACGCTGATGAATGGCAATTTCTTTTCCGACAGCTTGGTCAGCATGGCCGTGGTTTTCGCCATCTGCATCAGCGACAGCAAGCCTTCCTGCATGCGCGCGCCACCGGTGGCGGTGATGCAAATGAACGGCACTTTCTGTTCCAGCGCGATTTGCGCGCCGCGCACGAAGCGCTCGCCCACGACGGAGCCCATGGAGCCGCCCATGAATTCGAATTCGAAGCAGGCCACGACCACCGGCAGGCTCATGATGGCGCCGCCCATGACGACCATCGCATCCGTCTCGCCCGTCGCTTCCATGGCGGATTTCAGGCGGTCTGGGTATTTCTTGCTGTCCTTGAATTTCAAGGTATCGACGGGCAGGATTTCCTGGCCGATTTCATAACGGCCGCCCGCGTCGAGCAGGCTGTCGAGGCGTTCACGCGCGCGGATGCGCATGTGGTGATCGCATTTCGGGCACACGTGCAGATTCGATTCCAGGTCCGTACGGTACAGCACGGCTTCGCACGACGGGCACTTGACCCACAGGCCTTCCGGCATGGTCTTGCGCGCGGCAGCATCAGAACGCTGGATGCGCGGTGGCAGCAGTTTTTCCAACCAACTCATATTTTCTCCTTGGGCCCTTGTAGGGGTAGCGTCGGTGGACGCCCCCGGCAGACGGTAAACGGCGACGCCCCCATAGGGCGCCACCAGAAATTTTATCTATTGCACAATTACAGGCAAATCAGTGGCCGAAGTGTAGCCGTTTATCGCCGGGCTGTCGAACTTTGCCGCCAACGCATCTTGCGTAAACGGCAAGCTTGCTCAGGCGTCCAGTGCGGCGCGGATGCCTGCCGTAAAGCTGCGCACGGCGTCGACGGCGCCGCCTTCCGGGGCATTTTCAATCTCCTGGATGATGCGGCTGCCGATGACGACGGCATCGGCCACCTTGGCAACGGCCTTGGCCGTGGCGCCATCGCGTATGCCGAAGCCCACGCCGATGGGTAATTTTACATGCTGGCGGATGGCCGCGAGGCGCTCCGCCACCTGTTCCGTATCAATGTTGCCGGCGCCCGTGACACCCTTGAGCGACACATAATAGCTGAAGCCGCCGCCAACCTTGGCCACTTGCGCGATGCGCTCTTCCGTCGAAGTCGGTGCCAAGAGAAAAATCAGGTCCAGGCCCGCTTCGCGCATGGCGGCCGCGAATTGCTCGCACTCCTCCGGCGGATAGTCGACGACGATGGCACCGTCGGCGCCGGCCGCTTGTGCGGCGGCAATAAAGGCGGCGCTGCCGATGCGTTCGATGGGATTCGCGTAGCCCATCAGCACCACGGGCGTCGTCTGGTTGGTTGCACGGAACTGGCGCACGTAGCCGAACACGTCGTGGATGCCGACGTTGAATTTCAAGGCCCGCTCGCACGCGCGCTGGATGACGGGGCCTTCGGCCATGGGGTCGGAAAACGGCACGCCCAGTTCCAGAATGTCGGCGCCGCCCTCGACGAGCGCGTGCATCAGGGGTACGGTGGCGTCGGGGCCGGGGTCGCCGGCGGTGATGAAGGTGACCAGGCCGGTCTTGTTGTTCGATTTCAAATTGGCGAAGGTGGTGGCGATACGGGACATGGTGAGCTTTCGTGGTGATGGATAGAGGAAGTAATTTCAACCCAGGAGCAAAGACCGGGGTCGGACCCTGAGGGTCCGACCCCGGCCGTTATTGAGGCCTTAGGAGAAATTGAGTCCCATGCGTTCCGCCACGGTATGCATGTCCTTGTCGCCACGGCCCGACAGGTTGGCCAGCACGATCTGGTCTTTCGGCAAGGTGGCCGCCAGCTTGGCAGCGTAGGCCAGCGCGTGCGACGATTCCAGGGCCGGGATGATGCCTTCGATATGGCAGCAGTCGTGGAAAGCCTGCAAGGCCTCGTCATCGGTGATCGACACGTATTGCGCGCGGCCCGAGTCTTTCAGCCACGCATGTTCCGGACCCACACCCGGATAATCGAGGCCGGCCGAGACGGAATGCGTCTCGATGATCTGGCCGTTTTCATCCTGCAGCAGATAGGTGCGGTTGCCGTGCAGCACGCCCGGGAAGCCGGCCGTCAGCGAGGCCGAATGCTTGCCCGTGTCCAGGCCTTCGCCGGCCGCTTCCACGCCGATCAGTTTCACGTCCTTCTGGTCGATATACGGATAAAAAATGCCCATGGCGTTCGAGCCGCCGCCGATACAGGCCAGCACGTAGTCGGGCTGGCGGCCCGTCATTTCCGGCATCTGCACCAGGCATTCCTCGCCGATCACGGACTGGAAGTCGCGCACCATCATCGGATACGGGTGTGGTCCCGCCACGGTGCCGATGATGTAAAAAGTGTTTTCGATGTTCGTGACCCAGTCGCGCATCGCTTCGTTCAGCGCGTCCTTCAAGGTCTTGGAGCCGGACTCCACGGGCACGACGGTGGCGCCAAGCAGTTTCATGCGGTACACGTTCTGCGCCTGGCGCTTGACGTCTTCGCTGCCCATGTAGACCACACATTCAAGGCCGAAGCGGGCGCAGATGGTAGCGGTGGCCACGCCATGCTGTCCCGCGCCCGTCTCGGCGATGATGCGCGGCTTGCCCATGCGCTTGGCCAGCAGGGCCTGGCCGATCACGTTATTGATCTTGTGCGCGCCCGTGTGATTCAAGTCTTCGCGCTTGAAATAGATCTGCGCACCGCCCGCCAGCTCGGACCAGCGCTTGGCGTGGTAGATCGGCGATGGGCGGCCAACAAAATGTTTCAGCTCGTAGCGGAACTCTTCAAGGAATTCAGGGTCGGCGCTGTAACGGGCGTAGGCGTCTTTCAGCTCGGCCAGCGCGTGCGTGAGCGTCTCGGCGACAAAGGAGCCGCCGTAGGGGCCGAAGTGGCCGCGCAGGTCGGGAAACGGATAATCGGTGGCGTGGAACAATGCGGCGGCTGCGCCGGGCGCTGTGGTGTGGTCATTCATGGTTGTTTCCTCTGGCAATGATGGCATCGGCATCCTGCACCGCGGCGATGAACGCGCGGACACGGGATGCGTCCTTGATGCCCTTGGACGCTTCGACACCACTGCTGATGTCGACGGCGTAAGGGCGCACGCGCACCACTGCGTCAGTCGCGTTTTGTACGCTCAAGCCACCACTTAAAACGACCCGAGGCGCGAGTTCTTCTGGAATGAGGGACCAATCGAATACCTTTCCTGCACCGCCATACGCATCCACATAGGTATCCAGCAAGAGGCTGGCAAACAAGGGACTGGCGGCGCGATAGCGCTGTTCGTATTCTAGCAAATCTTCAAAGCTGGTGTCAGGTTTCACCCTGAACACTTGCGTAAACGGCATATTCACGGCCGCGGCCAGCGCCGCGCTGTGCTCGGGCGTCTCGTCGCCATGAAATTGCAGCAGGGACAAGGGCGCAACGGCCCTGGTCGCCTGTATTTCTTCCACGCTGGCGTTGACGAACAGGCCTACCGCCGTCACATAGGGCGGCACGGCGGCGATCAGGGCAGCCGCCTGTTCGGGCGTCACGTAGCGGGGGCTTTTCGGATAAAACACGAAACCGATGGCGTCGGCGCCCGCCGCCACGACGGCCTGGATATCTTCGGCGCGGGTCAGGCCGCAGATCTTGATGCGTGTGCGTGGCATGGCTTTTCCTTGAAGTAAACGTCAGAACCAGGGCAAGGCACTGCTGCTGTCTTGCGGCAATGCCCACTTCGGATCGTAATCGATCTGCGCCAGGTACAGGCCGTCCGGCATGAAGGTGGGCGCGGCCGCGTGGCGGTCCTTGCTTTCCAGCAAGTGCCCGAGCCATTCCGGCTTTTCGCGCCCCGTGCCGATGTAGACGAGCGAACCGACGAGGTTGCGCACCATGTGGTGCAGGAAGGCATTGGCCGTTATCGTAAAGATCACGCAATCGCCGCGCCGCTCGATGCGGATGTCATGCATGAGCTTGACGGGAGACTTGGCCTGGCATTGCGCCGCGCGGAAGGCCGTGAAGTCGTGCCAGCCCAAGAGCGGCTGCACGGCCTGGCGCATCAGTTCCACGTCCAGCGGACGGAAAAAGAAGCCGGCGCGCCCTTCCACCAGTGGCGAACGGGTGGCGTTGTTGTACAACACATAATGATAGGTGCGCGCGCGGGCGCTGAAGCGGGCGTGGAAGAAATCGTTGACCGTCGGGTCGCCTTCGAGTTCCCTGGCCCAGCGCACGGCGATGGATTTGGGCAGGAAGGCGTTGACGCCGCGCACCCACGAGTGCACGTCGCGGCTCAGTTCCGTATCGAAGTGCACGACTTGCTCGAGCGCATGCACACCCGTATCCGTGCGGCCGGCGCAGGTGGTGGCCAGGCGCACGCGGGCAAACTGCTCCAGCGCGTTTTCCAGCTGGTCCTGCACCGTTTGCCCGTCTTCCTGTTTCTGGTATCCATGCCAGGCCGTGCCGTCGTACTGCAGGCCGAGGACGATGCGCTTCAATGGCGTTGCTGTCGTAATATTTTGCATCGAAGCATTATACCGGCGCGACAGCCTGCCGCGCCGGCGGGCATTGCTAGCTAAGCAGCGCCTTCATTGTGTTCGCCTTGGCGACCTGCTCTTCGCTACCGCCCTTGATGACCTCATCGATCAGCTCGCGCGCGCCTTCCTTGTCGCCGATTTCCTGGTAAGCGATCGCCAGGTCCAGCTTGGTATCCATTTCCATGTGGATGGCCGACAGCGGGTCGTCCACGCCCACGCTGGCCGTCTTGCCGTCGTTGAGGTCCAGGTCGATGCCGGACAGGTCGAACTCCTGTGCCGGCGGCATGGCTTCTGGCAAGCTCGCTGGCGTTTGCGCATCGTCGAACAGGCTGTCGATGGAAGGCTCGGCCGCCGCGACCGGCGCGGCAGCCGGCGCCACGGGCTCGTCGAGGTCGAAATGGGCCAGGTCGATATCCTTCAGCGGATCAGGCAGCGGCGCCAGGCCGGCACCCACGCCATTGACGGGGCCGGCAGGCGGCTCCAGGTCCAGGCCGAAATCCATGCTGGCGTCATAGTGCGCATCGTGCGCGGCGGAGACCGGCTTGCTGTCCGGTCCCGGCATGACGATCGGGTCGCCGGTGGTGACGGGCTCGAAATCGAGGCTGTCGAGGTCGAAATCGAGGGGATCGCGCGCATCGCGGGCCGTCACGGAGGACACCGGCTCGGCCGGCGGTGCTGGCGGCTCGTCGGGCAAGTCCATGCTCTGGCCATGCAAGTCGTCGCCGGCGCCCTTGCTCAGGCTGACGACGGCGTCGTCTTCCGTATCGCCATACAGGGGATTGGTGGGATCGAGCGCCAGGCCCAGCGCGGCCGCTTGCGGCCACTCTTCGCCCTGACCCCGCGTCAAACTGTACAGTTCGCTGGCCTGGTCTTCAAACGCGCGCACGTCGCTGCGGGCGGAATAGATTTCCAGCAGCTTCAGGCGGGCCGCATGGCGTTCCGGATGGATGCGCAAAGCTTCCTTGAGAATATCTTCCGCCTGGCCATCGCGGCCGTAGGCGATATACACGTCCGCTTCGGCGACCGGGTCCGTTTCATTCGCGTCGAGCATGCTGGCGCCCGCCGCGGCAGCCACGCCGGCAGCGACGGTGCCCGTGCCGAACAGGTGGTTGCTCGCTTCGGACTGCTGGTCTTCCGGCGCCAGGCCGGCTGGCGGCGCGACGGGCGCTTCCGGTTCGAAGACGGGGGCCACGCTCTCTGGCGCGGGCGGCGGCACGTCCTTGCGGCGGCGCGCGACCACCAGCGCCGCCACGGCGGCCAGCAAGGCGGCGATGCCGATGCCGATGGCGCCCAGGTGGTCATTGATCTTGTCGGTGATGGTCGGTTCCAGCGGCGACGGTTTCTTCGCCAGCGGCACCGGTTTCGCTTTCGGGACGGGCGGCTGCGCCTCGGCTGGCACGCTGGCAACAGCCGGCGAGCTTGCCAATGCACTGGCGGCGGTTTCGGCCGGCTTGGCGGGCGCGGGAGCGCTCTTGTCGGCCATGGCCTTGTTCTTGACCGCCATCAGCTTTTCCAGGTCGCTGACGTTCTTTTCCAGCTCCTTGACGCGGGCCGCCGCTTCATCGACCTGTTTCGCCTTGGCGATCTTGTCTTCCTCGCTGGCGACGGCGCTCTTGCCGGCCGACTTGGCCGCCGGCTCCGCCTTCGACAGTTTCAGCTTGTCTTGCGACTCGCTCACGGCCGTCGGCTTTTCCTGCACCTTGGTCGCGCCGATCTTGCCGGCCGTGCTTTGCGTCGCTTCCGCCGCCTTGGCCGGCTTGCTTTGCGACACCTGGCCCGCCAGCTTGTTGCGGTAGGCTTCGAAATCGATGGCGTGCGCCGTCACGATACTCTTCGCTTCGGCCGCGCCCGTGGCGCGCACGGAGTCCGCGCCCGGCACGGCCAGGATGCGCCCGGCCTGCATGCGGTTCATGTTCTCGCCCCTGAAGGCGTCGGGATTGGCGCGGTACAGGGCGACGAGCATCATGTCGAGCGAGACGCCCGCCGGCTTCAGTTCGCTGGCGATGCGGCTCAGCGTATCGCCCGTCCTGACCTTGTACTCGCCTGCCGCCTTTTTCGGCGCAGCATCGGCGGCCGCGGCAGCCGGCTTGGCCTTGCCTGGCTCGACTGGCGCCGTCACTTGCGCGCCGCGCGTCTGGCGCGCTTCGGGCGTGTCGAGCACGAATGCATATTCGCGCACCTGGCGGCCGCTCTTGCTGCTCAGTTCCAGCAGCAGGTCCACCATCGGTTCGGCCACCGGCTGCGCCGAACTGATGCGGATGAAGGGCTTGCCATTGCGGTTTTCCACGGCAAACGTCAAGGCATTCAGCGCAGGATTGAATTCCACGTTGGCCTGGCGGTAGGCGTCCGGCGGCGCCAGCTTGGCCAGCAGGCTGGTCGCCTCGCCTGGCTTGACGGCCGACAATTCGACCTCGGCGCGCAGCGGCTGGCCGGCGGCGGACAGCACCGTGATCTTGCCCAGCTCGGCTGCGGATGCCGCCGGTGACAACAACACCGCACAGGCGACAGCGCTGCTGAGTGTTTTAATGGCAAGGGAGGCGACCCGGGGACGAGTGTGTACAGGCATAGTTGGCGGCATCTTAGTTGACATGGGAAAACTGTTACTTTTCCAGAGGTATCAACATATCATCATGCCCAGAGCTATGCAAGCTCCGCATGGTTGAGCCTTGACGGGCTCGGGACGAAAAAAAAGCCGGGAAAACAACCCCGGCTTGATCTTGATCAGCAATTTGTGGCGATTACGCGTCGAGCAAAATACGCAGCATGCGGCGCAGCGGCTCGGCCGCGCCCCACAGCAACTGGTCGCCCACGGTGAACGCGGACAGGTATTCGCCGCCCATGCTCATCTTGCGCACGCGGCCGACGGGAATCGTCAGGCTGCCCGTCACGGCCGCCGGCGACAGGTCGCGCACGGACGCTTCGCGCGTGTTCGGCACGAATTTCACCCATTCATTGTTGCTGGCGATGATGTCGTTGATTTCATCGAGCGGCACGTCTTTTTTCAGCTTGATGGTCAAGGCTTGCGAATGGCAGCGCATGGCGCCGATGCGCACGCACAGGCCGTCGACGGGAATTTCCTTGGTGCCGAAATCGATGCCGCGACCGAGGATCTTGTTCGTTTCCGCGCCCGCCTTCCACTCTTCCTTCGACTGGCCGTTGCCCAGGTCCTTGTCGATCCACGGGATCAGGTTGCCGGCCAGCGGCGCGCCGAACTGCTTGATTTCGTCCGGGGAATAGCCGTGCTGGGTAGCCAGCACCTGGCGGTCGATTTCCAGGATGGCGGAAGCGGGATTGTCCAGCAGCGCCTTGACGGAACCGTTGATGGTGCCGAACTGCGTCAGCAGTTCGCGCATGTGCTGCGCGCCGCCGCCCGATGCCGCCTGGTAGGTCATCGACGTCATCCAGTCGATCAAATCGTGCTGGAACAGGCCGCCCAGGCCCATCATCATGCACGAGACGGTGCAATTGCCGCCGATATAGTTCTTGACGCCCTTGCCCAGCGCATCCTTGATGACGTGCAGGTTGACGGGGTCGAGCACGATGACGGCGTCTTTTTCCATGCGCAAGGTCGAGGCCGCATCGATCCAGTAGCCATTCCAGCCGCTGGCGCGCAGCTGCGGGAAGACGGCGCTCGTGTAGTCGCCGCCCTGGCAGGAAATGATGATGTCGCACTTGGACAGTTCGGCGATGTTGTTGGCATCCTTCAGGATGGTTTCATTCTTCGCCATGGCCGGCGCCGAGCCGCCCGTGTTCGAAGTGGTGAAAAACACCGGTTCGATGTGGGCGAAATCGCCCTCTTCCTGCATGCGTTGCATCAGGACCGAACCGACCATACCGCGCCAACCTACCAAGCCAACTAATTTCATTACCATTCCTCAAGATGAGACGGCGACTGCCGTCATTAGACTATTTTATCCCAGTGCTTTTACAACTGCATCACCCATGGCCTCGGTACCGACCAAAGTCGTGCCCGCTTCGTGGATGTCGGCCGTGCGCAAGCCCTGCGCCAGCACTTGCTTGACGGCGGCTTCCACCCGGTCCGCCTGCTCTGCGCGGTTCAGCGAATAGCGCAGCATCATGGCGGCCGACAAGATCGTCGCCAGCGGATTGGCGATGCCCTTGCCCGCGATATCGGGCGCCGAACCGTGCGATGGTTCGTACAGGCCCTTGTTGTTGGCGTCCAGCGAGGCCGACGGCAGCATGCCGATCGAGCCCGTCAACATGGCGGCCGCATCGGACAGGATGTCGCCGAACATGTTGCCGGTCACCATGACGTCGAACTTCTTCGGCGCCCGCACCAGTTGCATGGCCGCGTTATCGACATACATGTGGTCGAGCGCCACGTCCGGGTATTCCTTGTGCACGTCGGTGACGATGTCTTTCCAGAACTGGAACGTTTCCAGCACGTTCGCCTTGTCCACGCTGGTCAGGCGCTTGTCGCGCTTTTGCGCAGCCTGGAACGCCACGTGGGCGATGCGGCGGATTTCGCCTTCCGCATAGCGCATGGTGTCAAAACCTTCGCGCTGGCCCTTGAACGGACCATCCGGGCACTCGCGCACGCCGCGGGGCTGGCCGAAATAAATGTCGCCCGTCAATTCGCGGATGATCAAAATGTCCAGGCCGGACACCACTTCCGGCTTCAGGGTCGAGGCGCCCGCCAGTTCCGGATACAAAATGGCCGGACGCAGGTTGGCGAACAGCCCCAGGTTCTTGCGCAAGCCCAGGATCGCTTGCTCCGGACGGAACTGGCGCTCCAGGTTGTCATATTTATAGTCGCCGACGGCGCCGAACAGCACGGCATCGGCCGCTTTCGCCAGGGCCAAGGTACCTTCCGGCAAGGGGTGGCCATGGGCCGCATAGCCGGCGCCGCCCACGGGCGCCGTTTCCAGCTCGAACGATTCGCCCAGCACGTTCAAGACCTTGACGGCTTGCGCGACGATTTCAGGACCGATCCCGTCGCCGGGTAAGATTGCAATTTTCATGGAGTGATCTTTAGATGACGTTGGCCAGCCAGGGCTGATTGTTCAAATGGCGTTCTTCGAAGGCGCGGATGTCGTCGGCGTGGCGCAGGGTCAGGCCGATATCGTCGAGGCCATTCATCAGGCAATATTTGCGGAAGGCGTCGATCTCGAATGGATACGACACGGAACCATTGCTGGTGCGCACGCACTGCTGCTCCAGGTCCACCACCAGCTTGTAGCCGGGGAAAGCCTTGACTTCATTGAACAGGTGCTCGACCTGGCTTTCCGACAGCACGATGGGCAGCAAGCCGTTCTTGTAGCAGTTGTTGAAGAAGATGTCGGCAAACGATGGCGCGATGATGGCGCGGAAGCCATATTGATCGAGGGCCCACGGCGCGTGTTCGCGCGAGGAACCGCAGCCGAAGTTCTTGCGCGTCAGCAAAATGGAAGCGCCCTGGTAGCGCGGCTCGTTGAGCACGAACTCGGGGTTCAGCGGGCGGCGGCTGTTGTCCTGGCCCGGTTCGCCATGGTCGAGGTAGCGCCATTCGTCGAACAGGTTGGGGCCGAAGCCGCTGCGGTGGATCGATTTCAGGAATTGCTTCGGGATAATCGCGTCGGTGTCGACGTTGGCGCGGTCCAGCGGGGCCACCAGGCCTTCGTAAATCGTAAATTTATCCATGCTGTTTCTACTCGGTAAGACGCGCGGCGCAGGGCGCCCGCACGTCACGGTTTATTTTCCGCCGGCGCCAGTGACAACCTGGCCGACTTTCTGCACGTCGCGACCGATGCCGGAGACGGTGTTGCAGCCAGACAGGATGACGGTGGCGATGAGGAGGGCGAAGAGTTTTTTCATGATGATTTCGGTCTATGTGCTAATGGTTGCAAATTCCGTTAGTGTAAACCACCGGCAGATGCTGGGGTCAGTCCTACGGATCGGAATTTTTTCCACTGGAAAAATTCCCCCGGCGGGTCTGACCCCAAATTCATCGCAATCCCCGCACGTCGACAAAGTGGCCGGCGATGCCCGCCGCGGCCGCCATCGCTGGCGACACCAGGTGGGTACGGCCGCCCTGCCCTTGCCGGCCTTCGAAGTTGCGGTTCGACGTGGAAGCGCAGCGTTCGCCCGGCTCGAGGCGGTCCGCATTCATGGCCAGGCACATGGAGCAGCCCGGCTCGCGCCATTCGAAGCCGGCATCCTTGAAGATGCGGTCCAGTCCTTCGCGCTCGGCCAGGTCCTTGACGAGGCCGGAACCGGGCACGACCAGCGCCAGGGTAACGTTCGAGGCGCGGTACTTGCCGCGCACCACGGCGGCGGCGGCGCGCAAATCCTCGATGCGCGAATTGGTGCAGGAACCGATGAAGACCTTGTCGATGCGGATGTCTTCGATGGCCGTGTTCGGCTTGAGGTTCATGTAGACGAGCGCCTTTTCCATCGCATCGCGCTTGACGCTGTCTTTTTCCAGGTCGGGATCGGGCACGCGGCCATTGATGCCCGTCACCATTTCGGGCGAGGTGCCCCAGGTCACTTGCGGCACGATGTCGGCGGCATTGAGGGTGACGACGAGGTCGAAGCGGGCGCCCGGGTCCGAATGCAGGGTGCGCCAGTAGGCCACGGCGCGCTCCCAGTGAGGACCAGCCGGCGAAAACGGACGGCCCTTGACGTAATTGATGGTGGTGTCGTCCACGCCGATGATGCCGGCGCGCGCGCCCGCCTCGATGGCCATGTTGCACACCGTCATGCGCCCTTCCATCGACAGCGCGCGGATGGCCGAGCCGCCGAACTCGATACAGTAACCCGTGCCGCCGGCCGTGCCGATCTTGCCGATGATGGCCAGCACGATATCCTTGGCCGTCACGCCGGCAGGCAATGCGCCGTCGACTTGCACCAGCATGGATTTGGATTTCTTTTGCAGCAAGGTTTGCGTGGCCAGCACATGTTCCACTTCGGACGTGCCGATGCCGTGCGCCAGCGCGCCGAAAGCGCCATGCGTGGACGTGTGCGAATCGCCGCAGACGACCGTCATGCCGGGCAGGGTCGCGCCCTGTTCGGGGCCGATCACGTGCACGATACCCTGGCGCTTGTCGTTCATGTTGAAGTAGGTCAAGCCGTAGTGCTTGGCGTTCTTGTCCAGGGTTTCCACCTGCAGGCGCGAGACCGGATCGGCAATGCCGTCGACCCGGCTGGTGGTGGGCACGTTATGGTCGGCCACGGCCAGGTTGGCGGAAATGCGCCACGGCTGGCGGCCCGCCACGCTGAGGCCATCGAAGGCTTGCGGGCTGGTGACTTCGTGCAGCAGGTGCCGGTCGATGTACAAAATTGTCGTGCCATCATCTTCGGCCCGAACAACGTGGGATTCCCAGAGTTTGTCGTAAAGCGTCTTCATCATGATTTATGCAGCGTTGCCACAGCCTGTAGTAAGTGATCAAGTGATACCAGGTCATACGGTGATCCACGAGGATTATGCCATATATTGCGCGGCACAGAACCGAAACAGGCAAAATCGTGGGATTGGCGATACAAAGTTTGGCGGCATTGTTGGATATGAGCTGAAAATTGCCGATATTGGCTTGCCTGCGGCATTACAAGCCCATCCGCGCGCGGCCTGCCGAAGGACTGACGGCGGCGACAGAAATACATGTTTTTTCCTCAACCTTTCGTGTATTGTGTTTCAACAATCATGACCGGCGCATGCGCGCCATCACACAGGGGACTTCGATGAAACTGAACTTGTTGGCGCTGGCCGCCCTAACCCTGGCCGGCAGCCATGCGGCGGCGGCCACGCCGGGAGACACCTGCGTACAGGACTTGCGCGCCATGGCGCCCTTCCTGCTGGAAAACGACACGGGCGCGCGCCAGCACCTGGAACAAAAGGGACAGGCATATTTCGACCTGGCGCTGGCCACGGCCGCCACGGCGGCGGCCAACGCAGCCGATGGCAAGGCCTGCGATGCGATCCTGGAAAACTATGCACGCACGTGGCGCAAGGGCCACCTGCACGTAAAGCCAGGCAGCACGCTCGATATCGCCAAACCGGCGCCGGCGCGCCCCGCCGCACCGGGACAGGCAGCGCCATCAAAGGCACCGGCGCTGCAGATATTGTCGGACTCGACTGTGCTGCTGACCTTGCCCAGCTTTCACGGCAGCTACCGGGCCGCCATGGCCAGCCTGCTCGAGACGCACCGCGCGGCCCTGGCGGCGCGTCCCAACTGGATACTCGACGTGCGCCGCAACGGCGGCGGCAGCGACAGCACGTATACGCCGCTGCTGTCCTGGATCAGTTCGGATGAAATCGTCACGATGGGCGCCGAATGGCTGTCCACGCCAGCCAATATTGATGGCCAGGAAAAAGTCTGCGCGCTGCTGGCGCCCGGCGACGAGGCCTGCACCGCCTTTGCGGCCCAGGCCGTAGCGCAGATGCGCAGCGTCAAGCCTGGCCAATACGTGCCGCAGCAAAGCGGCGGCACCATCAGCTATACCCGCCTGGACACGCCGGAGCCGCGCCGGCCGGCGCGCGTGGCCATACTGGTCGACCGCGACTGCGCCAGCTCCTGCGAGGAATTCCTGCTGGCGGCGCGGCAAAGCTTTCATGTGAAATTAATCGGCCGCAACAGCTATGGCGCACTCGATTATTCGAACATGCGCCTGCACATCCTGCCGTCGGGCCAGCGCCACCTGCAATACGCCACCTCGCGCTCGGCCCGCCTGCCGCAACTGCAGGTGGACCTGGCCGGCATCATGCCCGACATCTATTTGCCGCCACCGAAGGACGAGGTGGGCCGCGCCGAGGAAGTGCTGCGCGTGCAGCGCTGGCTGGAAGGCGGCACGCTACGCCCGGACAATATTTGACACCGCTGGCGCCATTAAAAAAGCCCGCTATATCTAGCGGGCTTTCTAACGAATCAAGCAAGCCTCAGGCAGCTAAACGCACGCTACCCCGGCACCCATCCATCAGGAACGACAGGCCCACGACCAGCACCAGCTCGCCTTCGGCCGAGCGGGCCGTGCCCGTGATGCCTTCCACAGTGATGGCCGTCATCGGCTTGATGACCAGGTCGGCCGTGCCATCGACGGCTTCCACGGCCAGAATGTACGGCTGTGGCGCGGCGACGACAATGCCGACGCGCTCGCTGCACGATTCGTAGCCCAGCGAGCCGGCCAGCGACCGCACGGGCAATGGCCGGCCCTGGTCTTTCAGCACGGGCGCGCCGCCCACTTCCATGAAGGTTTCCGGCAATTCGACGACGCGCTGCACCACGGCCATCGGCAGCGCCAGCGCGGCGCCCGAGGTCGAGACCAGCATGGTCGGCACGATCGACAGTTCGATCGGCAGGCGGATGGCGAACTTCGTGCCCTTGCCCAGCATGGATTCGATGTGGATGGCGCCGCGGTTTTTCTCCACGGCCGTCTTCACCACGTCCATGCCCACGCCGCGCCCGGAAACGCTGGAGGCGACTTCCTTGGTCGAGAAGCCCGGCAGGAACACCAGCTGGAAGCATTCGTCGTTGCTCAACTGCGCGTTTTCGCTGATCAAGCCCTTTTGCTGGGCCTTGCTGCGCAGGAAGACAGGGTCCATGCCCTTGCCGTCATCCTGCAGCACGATCATGACGCTGTTCGCTTCCTGCCATGCCTTGAGTGAAATATACGATTTGGCGGGCTTGCCTGCGGCCAGGCGCGCTTCCGGCGATTCCACGCCATGGTCGAGCGAGTTGCGCAGCATGTGCACGAGCGGATCGTACAGGCTGTCCACGACGACGCGGTCGACTTCCGTCTCCGCGCCTTCGATGGTCAGCTCGACATCCTTGCCCAGGTCTTTCGCCAGTTCGCGCACGAGGCGCGGAAACTTCTGGAACAGACGGCCGACGGGCTGCATGCGCGTGGCCAGGGTGGCCCGCTGCAGTTCCGTCGAGTAGCGCGAAGCGCGTTCCAGGGTTTCCGCCAGGGTCGCCATCAGGGTGGCGGCCTGGCCTTCGAATTTGAATTGCAGCAAGCGCTCGAGCAGCACGGCGGCCTGGTTGGCGGCCTGTACGGATTCGCCGGCCACTTCCAGCAACGCGTCGAGCTTGACGGCGTCGACGCGGATGCTGTCTTCCTTGACGGGCGCGGCATGGCGCACTTCCGGACGCTCTTCGCGCCGTTCGTTGCCATCCCAGGCCTTGGCGGCCGGTTTGGCGGCGGCAGCGGCAGGCGCGGCGGCCACGGCGGCAGGCGCAGCGGCGACGGCGGACACGGGTGCGGCGGCGATCTGGCTAGCGGCCGGCACGACGGCGTTGTACATGGCTTCCCAGTCCAGGCCATCGGCGCTGGCGGTGGACACGGCGGCGGCAGGCGCCGCAGCAGGAACTTCGACGGTCTCGACAACGGGCACGGCCACTTCCGCCACCACGGCGGCGGCAGGCGCAGGCGCATCCATGCCCTTGCCTTCGATGGCGTTCGTCAGGATGTGTTCCAGCTCTTCCGGCATGGCCGGCAAGCTTTCCGGCGCGGAACCATTGGCCAGTTCCGTCAGCTGGTCGGCCACGAAACCGGACGCCTGCAGCGCCGCCTCGATGGCGATCGGGGTGACGGGCGCGGCGCCCGTGCGCAAGGCGTCGAACAGGTTTTCCGTCAGATGGCAGGCCGCCACCAGCGCGGGCAAGCCCATGAAACCGGCGCCGCCCTTGATGGTGTGGAAGGAACGAAACACGGCATTCAGTGTTTCCTTGTTGTCAGGATCGCGCTCGAGGCGCAATAAGTGCTCTTCAACATTAACTGCAAGATCCATCGCCTCGACGACGAAATCCTTGAGCATATCGTCCATTAGAATCCCAAATCCGCAAGAAGGTCGTCTACATTATCCTGGTCCAGCGCCACCGATGGCACGGACGGGCCCTGCATCAGCGGCACCGGCTTTTGCGCCAGTTTCTCGCGTACTTCGGCCGGCGCGTTGTCGCGCAGCAGCTGGGCCAGTTCGTTTTCCACCGTCTTGGTGATGTTGACCACTTTTTTGATCAGCTGGCCCGTGATGTCCTGGAAGTCCTGCGCCATCATGATTTCCAGCAAGCGCGCTTTTTCCGCTTCCGTTGCTTCGGCAACGGCTTGCGCGAACTGGCGCGAGTCGCCGGCCAGGGCCTTGAATTCTTCCAGGCTCAGCTTGCCGTCGAACAGGGCCGTCCAGCGGCCGTCCATGTCCTTGGCCTTCTTCGACAGCACGTCTTGCGCCGGCATGCCTTCATCGAGCGTGTTCAGGACCTTGTTGGCGGCCTGTTCCGTCAGGGTGGCGACGTATTCCAGGCGGTCCTGGGCGTCGACGATTTGCGACGACGCTTCCGTCAACGCCTTGTCGTAGCCCAGTTCGCGCAGCGAATCGTGCAGCAGGCGCACGATGCCGCCCAGGCGCTCGAACATCGGCTTGTCGGACTGGTCGACGGGGTCGGCCGCGTCGCCAGACGCGTCGGCGCTGGCCGCGGACGCCGCTTCCGGCGCGGCTGGCGTTTCGGCTGCGGCGGCTGCCGGCACGGCGGCGCTGGCCGACACGGAGTCGAACAGCGCGTCGAAATCGTCTTCCGCAATCACGGCGGGAGCGGGCGCGGCAGGCGCGGGCTGAGCCGCAGCCGCACTTTGCGCAGATACTTCATCGAATAATGCATCGAAATCATCAGCGGCGTTGGTCATATCCCTGCTTCTCCATAATTTGTCAAAATTCCGCCTGAACTGTGCGTTTTACAGACTGATACCCACAATTTCTCGATTAAGATGATTTGAGGCAATACCGCTGCGATGGTGCGAGTGTAGCAGGGCGCCGCCCTGTTGGTAAATCTCAAAACGCGCTTCCTGGTGCAAAGCTGATCCACAAGAGCTTTTCCGCCAGGAAATAAGTGTTCCTGCTGTTGTATTTTGAAATACTACCATTGGCGTGCGTGCAAGACCACGCGCCGCGCAAGAAATCCTGCTTCCGGGAACCGGTACAACAGCGCCGTGCGGACATCGTTGCAGCTAAACACGATCTTTCTGCCAATGTTGTCTATACTGAAGGTGCAGTTGTGTTGATAATTATCAAGTCTTTACATGAATACAATGCTGCCGCCGCGTCTACAATAAGAGGCGTTGCGGGCGCTCAGTCACCGTCAAAGGATCTGCCATGTATAAGAAAATTCTGATCGCCACGGACGGCTCCACCGTCTCCAACTTGACGGCCTGTGCCGGCGTTGCCTTTGCCGAACAAATGCACGCCGACATCCTTGCCGTGTACGTCGCACCCGAATACCAGTACCCGGTATACATCGAAATCATTCCGCCCAGCTATCCCAGCGAGGAGGAATACCGCATCGCCATGCGCAAGGCGGGCGCCGACCACTGGCAGCCCATCCTCGACGCGGCCGCCAAGCGGGGCCTGGAAGCGACGGGCCTGACGGCCTTTTCCGACAGCCCGGCCCTGAAAATCGTGGAAGTGGCGCAACTGCAGCATTGCGACCTGATTTTCATGGGCTCGCATGGCCGCAGCGGCTGGGGACAACTGCTGCTCGGCAGCGTGACCAACAAGGTACTGTCGCACTCGAAATTGCCGGTGCTCGTGCATAGGCTGATCAAGGAACCCCCATCGAAATAAGGGGGTACATGCCACAGGGCCGCCGCTGCCGGCAGCTGCATTAAACGGCAAACGTGCGGCCATTTCAGTTAAAATGACAACGTTTTTCGCCTCTCAACATTTGATAGTCCGGTGACGGACACCCCTGCAGATTGCACGCCTATGATACGTATTGTGATTGCCGACGACCACACCATCATGCGAGAAGGATTGAAGCGCATCCTTGACGGCGCGCCGGACATCGATATCGTGGGTGAGGCCATCGACGGCTTCGAGGTGCTCAATCACGTGCGCCAGGGCGGCTTCGACCTGCTGCTGCTCGACCTGTCGATGCCGGGCCGCAGCGGCGTCGACCTGATCCGGCAAATTCTCAGCGAAGCACCCAAGCTGGCCATCCTGATCCTTACCATGCACGAGGAAGAACAATATGCGGTGCGCGCCATCCGCGCCGGCGCGCAAGGCTATCTGACCAAGGAAAGCGCGGGCACCCAGCTCGTGGGCGCCATCCACAAGGTGGCGTCGGGGCGTCCCTACATCAGCGCCGAAGTGGCGGAGCAGCTCGTGCTCAACATCATGATGCCGAATGAAAGCTTGCTGCACAAACAGCTGTCGGACCGCGAGTTCGAAGTCTTTTCCCTGCTGGTGGCGGGCAAGTCGATCACGGAAATCGCCAACAACCTGCACCTGAGCGTCAAGACGGTGAGTACACACAAGACGCGCATCATGCAAAAGATGGGCATGAGTTCGCTGTCGGAAATGGTGCAGTACGCCGTTGCGCACCGCCTCTTATCCCCCTTCAAGACTTGAGCACGGCGGCGCGCGCCCGCGCATCGACCGTAGGAACAATCCTACTTCACCTACCGCAGCTCCTACTGCCATATTCAGCCACTGCTGATATTAATTGGATACGGTTGTTGGCATACTGAAACCAGTAATCAAGTTGCTGGGAAGTTATTTCATCACACAGCAAGTCGTCAGCGAATCGAGCTTTACCTGCCTGGACGCGCGCCGCCCCTTCCCTGCCCGCCGTCCTGCACACCCCGTCATTCAACTCTGAACTACCTGTCACCAGGAGATGAACATGCTGTCCACGCAAACGCCCGAAACCCGCGCTGCCGCCCCATCGCTGGCCCCCTCCTCCTCGATGGAAGCAGGGCGCCAGCGCCAGGGGCGGCTCTGGTCGAACCTGAAGGAGGTGTGCGACCTGCTGCATATCTCCAGCGCCTGCACCATCGCCGCCGACGAACTGCTGTTCCAGCACGTGCAATTCAAGACGGGCCAGCGCGTGCACACCATCGGCCAGCCGTTCGACACCCTGTACATCGTCAATTCCGGCTTCCTGAAAACCGTGCTCATCGATGAATTCGGCAATGAACAGGTATTAAGTTTTCCCATGAAGGGCGACATGCTGGGCGTCGACGGCATCCACTCGCGCCATTACTCCTCGGAAGCGGTGGCGCTGTCCGACTGCGACCTGATCCTGCTGCCGTTCAAGAAATTGACGGCGCTGGGACGCGTGCACCTGGAACTGGAAAACGTCATGTACGGCGTGATGAGCCGCGAACTGGTGCGCGAACAGGCAATGATCGGCATGCTGGGCGCCTTGAGCGCCGAAGCCCGCGTGGCGCGCTTCCTCGTCTCGCTGGCCGACCGCTTCGCGCAGATGGGCTACTCGAGCAAGCTGTTCAACCTGCGCATGACGCGCCATGAAATCGGCAGCTATCTGGGACTGACCCTGGAAACGGTGAGCCGCACCTTGTCCGCCTTCAATGAAATCGGCCTGATCACGGTTGACCAGCGCACCATCGGCATCAAGGATCCGGACGCCCTGAAAACCCTGCGCCGCCTGCCGCCCTCGCGCTCGCGCGCCAAGCAGCTGGCCGCCGCCAAGCTCAAGGCCGACACCACGGCGGCGGCCACCGCCTCGGCGCAATTGCTGGCCACTATTTAAGTCACCCCGCTTTCTTCCAGCTTGGCACAGGCTTGACCCGGCAAGGCGCGCACCGCCTTGCCGGGTCTTTTTTGCTGCCGCCTCCCCCTCCGTGCCGCGCCAGCGGCCGCCTTTGTACGACCTCCTCGTCGAAGGTGCCGTGCCGTCATAAAAAAGCGCGGATTCCCTACAAATAAACCTTGCTTTTCGGGCCACATTCAACAATAATGCAAATACGAATCATTCTCAACTGAGATAAAGAAAGCCCAACATGCAAAGCTCAAAACCAGCCTTGATCCAGGATGCCGCTACCGCCCACGTCCGTCCTCCCGTCAGCATGGCCCAGCCTGCGCGCCGCATCACCAGCGAAGCGCTGCTGCAGCAGGGCCGCGAAGTGGAGATTGAGCACAGCGGCAAGATCTATCGCCTGCGCGTCACCCAATTGAACAAGCTGATCCTGACTGCCTGAAGCAGCACGGCAGCCAGTCACCACACTCGCCAGCCAGTCGCGCCCCGTGCGCGCAGCCAGCCAAACCACCGCACAGGAGTGTTTGATGGCGCACGACCGACCTTCCCCGATGTTTCCTTCCCCGCAAGACCAACAGCCTGAATTGCTGCTGTCGGCCGTGCTGCACCTGATGTCGCACTACCATGCGGGCAGTCCGTGCGAGAAACTGGCCGGTGTCATCGAACGCCATCTGCAAGCGCTGGCCGGCTCGCCCGGCCTGAGCCCCGTGCTGCAAGCGACTTGCCAGCAACTGTCGCAGCAATGGGCCGCCCTCGTGGCACTGCACCAGCCCACGCCGCCGAAGACCACCTTGCTGGAGCGCCTGGCACGCATGCTGAGCGCCAAACGCCCTGCCTCGCCCCTGCCGCAATAATTCCTCTTCAACCTCCCCGCCGCCCAACAGGATACCGCCATGTGTGACAAAGATCAGTCCCTGCCCGTCATCAGCAATTGCGCCCACGCCGGCACGGAAACGGCGGCGCTCGCTTCGCGCCGCCGCCGGCTGTGGGAACTGTCGCACACCTGCCATTGTCCGCTGGTCGGTGTGGGCTTGCCATTGGGCTACCTGCGTAAACTGGTGGGCAAGATGACGGGCGGGCGCGTGCTGGCCGACGACTACGAAGTGCACGTGGGCGCCGTGACGGAATGCGGCGCGCGCAACCGCCTGTCCGAAGCGCTGCAAAAGGAACTCGAACGCCGCTACGCTCCCGTGATCCTGCGCTTTCGCGGCGCCAAGACGACGGAACAGGTAGCGCAACTGTGGCGCACGGCCGTCGCCAACGGCGACGTGTCGGGCGCTTTCTGGGCCGGCCTGACGCACCCGCGCTGCGATGCCGAGCTGGAAGAGCAGATGTGCCGCGACTTGCACATGATCCAGCACCAGGCCGGCGCCTGCGTGCGCGCCGACATGGGCAAATTTACGGCCTTGCAGGAAGAAAACGCGCGCCTGACACACGAACTGGCCAAGCTGCAACAACGCAGCCAGGCAGCACTGATGGAAAAGACGGGCGAGCTGGAACGCCAGGAAGCCGTGCTGCTGCGCACGCGTGCCGAGGCCATCGGCAAGGACAGCGTCATCGATGGCTTGCGCGCGGAACTGGCGCAATTGCAGGCCGCCATCCCCGCGCTGGAATCGCGCACGCGCCTGGTCGAGCGCCTGGCGCAAATGGACGAGCGCGAAAAGGAATTGCGCCAGCAAATCGCGGAATTGAAACAGGCCCAGCCGCGCCCGGCCGCTGTCGCGCCGCCACCGGCGCCGAAGCTGGAAGTGCCGACGGGCGGCAAGCTGAAGATGCCGATCCGCCTCGTCGATCAAAGCGTCTTGTGCGTGGGCGGACGCAGCGGCAATGTCGCCACTTACCGCGCCCTGATCGAGCGGGTCGGCGCGCAGTTCGCCCACCACGACGGCGGCCTGGAAGACAATGCCAACCTGCTCGACTCGAGCCTGGCTGCGGCCGACCTGGTGATTTGCCAGACGGGCTGCATCAGCCACAGCGCCTACTGGCGCGTGAAGGATTATTGCAAGCGCACGGGCAAGCGCTGCGTCTTCATCGACAACCCCAGCATCTCGAGCCTGGCGCGCGGCTTGCAGGAAGTGAGCGGGGAAATGGAAGCGGCACCGCAGGCCGCCACCCTGCCCTAAGCAGCCCCTTCCTGACTAATACACGTCGCGCCGGTAGCGCCCTTCGGCTGCCAGCGCGTCGAGTGCGGACCGGCCCAGTATCTCTTGCAGCGCCTGGTCGACGCCGCCTGCCATGCCGGCCAGGCTGCCGCAAATATAGATGGCCGCGCCTTGTTCCAGCCACAGCTTGACTTCATCGGCATTGCCGCGCAGACGGTCCTGCACGTAGGTCCGCTCAGCCTGGTCGCGCGAAAACGCCAGGTCCAGACGCGGCAGGTCGCCGCTGGCGTGCCAGCCTTCAATCTCGTCGCGATAATGGAAATCGTGGGCCACATTGCGTTCGCCAAAGATCAGCCAGTTGCGCCGCTGCCCTGCCAGCACGCGGCTTTTCAAATGCCCGCGCAAGCCGGCGATGCCGCTGCCGTTGCCGATCAAAATCAATGGCCGCTGGGCATTGTCTTCCAGACGGAAACGCCGGTGCTGGCGCAAGCGCAGCTGCACCACGTCGCCCACCTTGGCCTGCGCCGTGAGCCAGCCCGAGGCCAGGCCCAGGCTGCCATCGGGATGCGCATGCTGGCGTACCAGCAAGTGCACGCCGCCATCGCGCGGGATCGAGGCGATCGAATATTCGCGCGGCTGCGACGGGTCGGCGGGCGCCGTCACCTGCACCAGGTCGCCCGACTGCCACTCCGGCAAGCTGCCGGCCACGGGCGCCAGTTCCACGTGATAGATGGCGCCGCCGGCGCTGCCGGGATTCAACAGGCGCCGCTGCGTCAGCCGCCAGTCGCCAAACGCGGGCGCGCTCCAGTCGGGTGCGTCGCTGGTGCCGGCCAGGTGGCTCAGGTGCTGGAACCATTGCTCGATGGCGGCGCTGGCGCTGCGGTCCACTTCGATGCGCTCGAACAGGCGCGACGCGCCCTGCGCCGCCAGCCAGGCGTCGAGCGCGCGGCCGAAGCCGCAGAACTGGCCATAGCTGCGGTCGCCCAGGGCCAGCACGGCATAATGCAATTGCGACAGCGCAATCTCGCCCGTCATCAAGCGGCCCATGAAGGCGGCCGCATTGTCGGGCGCGTCGCCTTCGCCATACGTGCTGACCAGGAACAGGGCCCGCTCGGCCTGCTGCAGGTCGATGGCCGTCACTTCGGCCAGCGCGCACAGGCGCACGGGGATGCCGGCCAGCTGCAGGCTGTGCGCCGTTTGCGTGGCCAGTTCCTCGGCATTGCCCGTCTGGCTCGCATACGCCACCAGCCAGGCGGGACTGTTGGCCAGCGCCGCCTTGGCCGCATCGGACGTGCGGCGCTTGGCGCGCGCGCGCAGCCAGGGCGCCAGGCACACGCCCGCATAACTGAGGGACAGGGCGGCCAGCAAGGCCAGCCGCGTCGTATCGTGCGTAAAAATCATGGAATTAATCGTTCATTCGTCGAGCATGGCCAGCATGTGGCTGCTCAGCGTTTCATGGTAGCCGTGGCCGTCGCGCTGCAGGAAGCGCGCGGCCAGGCCCTGCTCTTCGGCCAGCGCCATGCCGGCCTCGGCACCCAGCACGGTCAGGGCCGTCGACCAGGCGTCGGCCGCCATGCATTGCTCGTGCACGACGGTGACGGAAGCGAGTTGATTGGCGATCGGCATGCCGCTGCGCGGATCGATCGTGTGTGAGAAACGCACCGTGCCGTCCTCGAAGAAACGCCGGTAGTCGCCCGACGTCGCCACGGACAAGCCGTGCAGCGCCAGCAGCATTTCCGCCGGATGCCGCGCATCATCGGCACTATCGGCGCCATCGACCTGTTCCAGCATGACCCACCACGGCTGGCCGTCGGGCTTGCTGCCGGCGCCGCGCAGCTCGCCGCCCACTTCGACCAGGTAATGCTGGATGCCCTGGCTGTCCAGGTAGCGGGCCAGGCGGTCCACGCCATAGCCCTTGGCGACGGCGGACAGATCCAGCTGCAAGCCGCCCGGCTGGCGTGCGCGGCGGGCCGGCAAGTCCAGTTCCAGGCGGCGGCGCTGGCGCTGCGCCAGCAACAGGGCCACGGTGTCGTGCTTGGGCGGAAGAAAACCGGGCTCGTCATAACGCTTGCGGGGACCAAAGCCCCACAGGTTGACAAGCGCGCCCGCGCACGGGTCGTACGCGCCGCCCGATGCTTGCGACACGTGCATGGCAAAGCCCAGCACCTCGCAAAATGCGGCGGGCAGGCTGTGCCAGCTGCCCGGCTCGGCCCGGTTGTAGCGGCCCAGGTCGGACTCGTCGCTCCAGTGGCTCATTTGCGCCACCACCAGGTCCAGCTGCTGCTGCAAGCCCTGCTGCAAGTCGGCGCTGCCCGCGCGTCCCGGCATGGCGGACTCGAGCAGGCGCACCGACCAGCTGGTGCCCATCGACAAGCCACGCAAGTCCCGGATCACGGCGCCGGAGGGCGCGGCCTGATCGGAAATATGCTGCGGCAGCAGGACCCGGCGCATCGGCGCTCTCGTGACGATGCCGCCGCTTACTGCGGCAACACTTCCACGGTGGCCGCGTACGTCATGCGGCGCTCGGGCATCACCGGCGGCTGGCCAGCCACGGCCGGTGCGGCCGCTGGCCAGGTGCTGCTCAGGTAATACATGCCGGCCGCCGGCACCGTAAACGTGATCTCGCCCTTGGCATCCGTGCTCTGGCGAATTTCACCGAGCACGCCACGGTAGCGCACGCCGCCTGGCACGAGGCTGAACGCCTGGTTCGCCGCCGGCTTGCCGTCGACGAGGAAGCGCCACGTGGCCTTCTCGCCCGCGCGCAAGTCATTCGGATGCGTGACGGGCACGAATTCCAGGCCCACGCCGGTCGGCTTGAACACTTCCGTGCTCGTTTCGCCATTGCTGAAGAAGGTTTCCAGTCGCGCTGCCGTGCGCGTGATTTTCAGCTCTTGCGCGTCGGCCGGCACTTCCTTCCTGAACGTCTCTTCGTTGCCACGGAAACGCTTCTGCTCGCCATTGAGCTTGTAGCTGCCCATGACGTTTTGCGACACGATGGCTGCCTTGTACGTGCCCGGCTTTTCCATTTTGACGTCGAAGACGCTGCGCAAACGGCCCGTAACCGTGTTCGCCGGCGTGACTTTCGCGCCGTCCGGACCGATCACCTGCAGCGCGTCCAGGCGCAGCGGCTGGTGGTCGATCTCGAACAGGCCGTCGGACACGGCCGCATCGACCGTCACCCAGGCGTCCTTGCTTTCCACCATCGTGCTCGATGGCACCATCCAGCCGCGGTGGGCGTGGGCGTTCATGGCCAGGCCGGCCAGGGCCACGGCGATCAGGGATTTGTTGAATTGCTTGAACATGATGTGCGCCTTATGGTTTGAGTTGGACGACGACATTGCCGAGTTCTTCCTTGCCCTTGCCAGGCACGGACTGGGCCGATTTCAGCGGCCACTGGAACGGCACGCGCACCAGTTCGCGTCCGCCCGCTTCGCGCGCCGCTTCCACCACCACCTGGTATTCGCCGGCCGGCAGCTTGTCGAGCAAGGCCTTGGCGCCAGGGAAAGTCAGGGTATGTTCGCCGGGCGCGCGCGTGGCGCCGCTGACGCCGTCTACGGGCATGGCCAGGTCGCGGCCGCTCTTGCGCCACCATTGACGCATGTCCTTCAGCCATTTCTCGCCAGCCTTGTCCTTCTTTTTCACGTCATACAGCACGGCCAGGTTGCCAACGACCTTCTGGTCCGCCGTTTCCAGCCACGCCGCCACGTAAGGACGGTGGTATTCCGCCACGTTCAATTGCGGCAGTTCAATCTTGAGGGACAGGTCGGCAGCCATCGCCGACGTACCGATCAGGGGAAGGCCAAGCGCCAGGGAGTAGCGTAATTTCATGGTGTGCCTGTAAAAAGGAAAAAACATCAGTGGATAAACAGCAAGGCGATCGCGCAAGGTATCAGGATACCGAGGCCCACCATCGGCCAGGTAAATGGCCGGTTGGCCGCATGGAACTTCAAAATCAATAGCCCCGTCAGGCAAAACACGATGCAGGCGCCAGCAAAGATATCGATGAACCAGCTCCAGGCCACGCCCGTGTTGCGGCCCTTGTGGACATCGTTGAGCCAGGACACCCAGCCCCGGTCCGTCAATTCATATTCGGCGGCCCCGTCTTCCAGGCCGATGCGCACCCAGGCGTCGCCCCCCGCCTTGGGCAGCGGCAAATACACTTCGTCGCTTGACCATTCGGCGGGACGCCCGCCCGCATTAAGCGACCACTGCTGCTGGAGCCAGGCTTCGGCGGCAGCCGGCATGGGCGCATTGGCGCCATCGTGCCTGGCGGCATAGGCGGCCAGTTCCGTGACGAGGGGCGCCGGCAGCTCGGCCTTCTGGCGCGTGATCGCCGGCTTCGCTTCGATCTGGCCGGCGTGGTTGAGGGTGATGCCCGTAATGGCGAACAGAAACATGCCCAGCAGGCAAAGCGCCGAGCTGATCCAGTGCCATTGGTGCAGATTCTTCAGCCAGACGGCGCGGCTGGCATTGTTCCTGGCCTTGTCGGCGGCGCCCGCACTATTCATGGTCCGCTTCCGGCAAGGAGCGGGCCAGGTGGCGCGACAAGTCAGTGTGCTTCATTCCCATCCTTCAATCAAAGTGTATGCTGATATTTTCAAACAAATGATAATGATTATCATTTATTAAGTCAAGACATGGGGCGCCCGCCGGGCCGGCGTTTTGTAACAGCTTTGAAACAAAGCTGGCCTGCTACGTAAGCTGCCGTACAGAACCGACTGCCACGCCCGCCTATGCTGTTGTTCAGGACAACCACCAAGGGAGCATCCCATGCAACAGTATTCCAGCGAACAACTGGCCAGCATCGCGGCCAAGATCAAGGACGTCAAATTCGGCATGCTGACCACGAGCGACGACATGCGCACGCTCACCAGCCGGCCGTTGACGCAGCAGCAGGTCGACAGCGAAGGGCAAATCTGGTTTTTTGTCTCGGACGATGCCGCCTACACGCGCGACTTGCCGAACAATCCGCAAGTCAACGTCAGCTTTGTCGACACGGGCGACAGCCTGTACGTCTCCGTCTGCGGCCATGCGCAGCTGCTGAAAGACCGCGCCAAGGCGGAGGAATTGTGGAACCCGCTGGTGAAAGCCTGGTTCCCGGGCGGACTCGACGATCCGAAGCTGTCGCTGATCAAGGTGACGATACAGTCGGCCGAATACTGGGATAGCAGCGCCAGCAAGATGATGCAATTCTATGAAATGGCCAAGGCCGCCATCACGGGCGAGCCGCCGAAGGATATGGGCGAACACGGCCGGGTCGATCTGTAGCAACACCAGCTTATTTTTAAGAAGGAGTGCGCATGCGGGAATGGCCAGCCGGCATGCGCGAACACATCTGCGGCTGGCCTTGCGGGGATGATCAGAAAGTCAGGATGGAAAGCTCACACGCCCGTAGTGCCCGTGGTGTCGGGCGCATCGTCGGCGCTCTGCCGGCTCTGGCCTGCGGCGCCGGACTGGTGATGGGGCAAGCGGTCGGCGCGCCGCACTTCGCCGATGGAAAACAGATCGTCGCCGATATCGAGGCCTTGCTCGCTATCGACCAGCACAAAGTTTTCGGCCGAGTCGGCCGTGCTTTGCTTGTTGCCTGCCATGGACGGCGCGCCACCCTGGCTATTGCCGGGCTGCGGCGTAGTGGAGTTGCCCATCATCTTCTCCCTGGTCGTGAGTACGTGAGTGCATGAGTAAATAAAAATTGACTGCGCGTTAAAAATTGACGGCGCGTGCGCCGTGGCCGGCGCTATTTCATCATAGTCCATGCCTGCTGCATTGCATCAAAAATTTGTGGTCGCCAGCGGTAGCCAAACAAGCGTGGCCCTGGCCAGCGGCGTGCCTGCTTGCCGCTGGCCAGGGCCATGCTAGTGCTTACCAGACACTACTTGTTGCGCGACCCCGAGCTGGAACCCGAACCGCCGCTTTGCTTGTTGCCACTGTCGCGGCCGCCATCCTGGTTCATGCTGGCATTGTCGCGCGAACCGCTGGAGCTGGAAGCGCTTTGCCGGTTGGCATCGTTCTTGTGGCTTTGGCTGCCTGCGCGGCGTGCCTCTTCCGACGTGAATTCATGGGCCGTGCCTTTTTCATGCGCGGCACGTCCGCCTTCGCTGGCGATTTCACGCTGCTGGGCGGGGTCCATGGAAGCGAAACCCCGTTTGCTGGTATCGCTTTGCTTGTTGCCGCCGCTACTGCTGCTACTGGTTTTATTACCTTGCTGTTTATTGTCGCTCGATGTGGCCATGATGATCTCCTTGATCGATGGAATCAGAAACAATGCAAAAAACAATGCAAACCATGCAAATCTTCCCCCTCGCATGGCAAGGGAACCGTCATCTTAGTGCGCGCATGGGCCACAAGAAATAGGAGGATGGCAAGAGCGCATGTAGGATGAGTCCCGCCTACGGTAGTGTAGTTACTTTTAGTTTTCCACCAAAAGTACCAGACACTCAGCAGTTTGCGGGCAGCGGGAAAATCGCCGCATCGGCCGTCACGTAGACGCGCTCGCCAACGCCCGGGCGCACCGCATGGCCCCCCGTGAAGGCGCCAAACGAAGGCAGGATGGCGCGCTCCTGGCCCAGCAGAAAACACGGCAGGCGCAAGCCGCCAATATCTCCGCGCAAGTGGAACACGGGATGCACGTGACCGGCCAGCACATAAGCGGGCGCCACGGTATCGGGATGATGGCAGAACGACAGCTTGCCCACCTGGTGCGGTTCATCGACCATGCGTATCTGCAGCGTGGCGGCCGGATCGCCCGCATGCGCATCGTGGTTGCCGCGCACCACCGTCAGGCGCAGGTCCCGATGGCGCGTGCGCCAGGCCAGCATGGCGGCCACGGTGGCGGGCGCATGCGCGGCGCGCGCGTGCAAAAAATCGCCGAGAAAGACGATTTCCTCGCAGGCGTAACTGGCCAGCAAGGCGTCGAGCGCCAGCAGGTTTTGCGTCGTGGTGCCGCGCGGCACGGGCACGCCCAGCGCGCGAAACGCGGCCGCCTTGCCAAAATGAATGTCGGCGATGACCAGCATCTTGCGCGCCGGCCAATAGATGGCCTTGTGCGCCAGCAACCAGACCATCTCGCCGGCCAGCTCCACCACGCAGTGCGCTTGCGAGCCGCTCATGCGGCTGCCTTTTCCAGCGCGCTGACCAGGCGCGCCACCCGGTCCGACAGCTTCTCCGTCGTCAGCTGTTCGCGGAAGCGCTCGACCATCAGGCCGAAGGCAAATGGCGAGGCCCGCTCCAGCGCTTGCAGGCTGATGCGCCGTCCATGCAGCTCGCGCAAGGTGGCGCGCAGGCGCGTCAATTCCAGTTCCTGTTCCAGCACTTCGCGCTGCGCCTGCGTGAGCAGCAGATTGGCCGCATCGTGCTTGCGGAACACTTCAAAGAACAGCGAAGACGACGCCTGCAACTGGCGCGCGCTTTTCGGCTGGCCCGGATAGCCCTGGAATACAAGGCCGGCGATGCGGGCGATTTCGCGGAAGCGCCGCTGCGACAGCTCCGTCGCATTCAGGCTGGCCAGCACGTCTTCGAGCAAGTTGTCCGTGCTGAACAGGGCAAGATCGGCGCCGCTGGCGCCCGTCAACAGCGGCGCAAAATCGATATCGTCCGCACCCAGCAATTCAAAGCCGTAATCGTTGACGGCGATCGACAAGGTTGCCGGCTGCACGCGCGCGATGCGGTAGGCCAGCAAGGACGCCAGGCCCAGGTGCACGGAGCGTCCCGCAAACGGATACACGAACAAATGATGGCCTTCGCGGCTGGAGAGGGTTTCGAGCAAGAGGGTCGCGCGCGTGGGCAGGCTCGACCATGCCTGCTGGATGGCCAGCAGCGGCGCCAGCGCGCGCATTTCCGGACCGCTGGTCTTGCCCTCCTGCGCCAGCTGCAACTGGTCCAGCACGGCATGCGCCAGTTCCGACGACAGCGGCATCTTGCCGCCCTGCCAGCGCGGCACGGCGCCGCGGCTGCCTATTGCGCGCCGCACATAGGCCGTCATCTCGTGCACGCGCACGAATTCCAGGATGCGCCCGCCAAACAGAAAATGGTCGCCCTGCTTCAGGCGCGCGATGAACGATTCCTCGATGCTGCCGATGCGCCCGCCACCGAGGAACTTGACCTGGATCGCCGCCTCCGACACGATGGTGCCGATGCTCATGCGGTGCCGCCGCGCCAGCGCCACGTCGGGCACGCGGTACACGCCTTCCTCGTCCGGCAGCACTCTCCGGTATTCCGGATACACGGTCAGGCTTTGCCCGCCGCGCGCGACGAAATCGAGCGCCCATTGCCACTCGTCCAAAGTCAGGTGGCGATACGACCAGGCCGCGCGCACTTCCGCGTACAGCTCCGGCGACGCAAAACCGCCGCCCAGCGCGATCGTCACCAGGTGCTGCACCAGCACGTCGAGCGGCTTGTCCGGCACGGGCCGCGCTTCCACGTGGCCCTGCGCCAAGGCAGCGCGGGCGGCGGCCGCTTCCAGCAATTCCAGGCTGTTGGTGGGCACCAGGGTCACGCGCGAAATGCGCCCCGGCGCGTGACCGCTGCGCCCGGCCCGCTGCACCAGGCGCGCGATGCCTTTCGCGCTGCCCACTTGCAGCACCCGCTCGACGGGCAGGAAATCGACGCCCAGGTCCAGGCTGGACGTGCACACGACGGCTTTCAGCTCGCCCGTTTTCAGGTGCTGCTCGACCCACTCGCGCACTTCGCGGTCCAGCGAACCGTGGTGCAGGGCGATCAGGCCCGCCCAGTCGGGCCGCGCATCGAGCAAATGCTGGTACCACAGCTCGGCTTGCGAACGCGTGTTGGTAAATACCAGGGTGGTGGCGCTACCCTCGATCTCGGCGATCAGGGGCTGCAGCATCTGGATGCCCAGGTGGCCGCCCCAGGGAAAGCGTGTGGGGTTGACGGGAATCAGGCTGTCGACGAGGATGCGCTTCTTGACTTTGCCTTCGACCAGCACGCCGGCGTTTTCCTCGCCCAGCAAGACGTCCTGCGCCTGCTGCAGATTGCCCAGGGTGGCCGACAGGCCCCACGTCATCAATGCGCCATGCCAGCGGCGCAAGCGGGCCAGCGCCAGCTGCACCTGCACGCCGCGCTTGCTGCCCATCAATTCATGCCACTCGTCGACGATCACGGTTTCCAGCAGGCCGAAACGTTCGCGGGCGTCCGCCTGGCTCAGCATCAAGGACAGGCTTTCCGGCGTCGTGACGAGCACATCGGGCCAGGCTTTCGCCTGCCGCGCCCGCTGCGCGGCGCTCGTGTCGCCCGTGCGCGCCTCGATGCGCCAGCCGGGCGCCAGTTCCGCGCCGGACGCCTGCAAGGCGCGCACCGTGTCGGCCGCCAGCGCCCGCATGGGCGTGATCCACAGCACGCGCAAGCCCTGCTTTCGTCCCTTGCGTTGTAGTCGCTCGGCGCGCAGCAAGGCGCCGAACCAGACGGCATACGTCTTGCCCGAGCCCGTGCTCGCATGCAGCAAACCCGATTGCCCCTGTGCGGCCGCGCGCCAGACGGCGCGCTGGAACGGGAACACGGCCCAGCCGCGCGCGGCAAACCAGGCATCGATGCGCTGCGCCAGCGCGCTTTTGCTCATGTGGCCTGGGCCAGCATGGCCTTCAGGGTGGCCAGGGTGTCCGCGTCGGCGACGGCCTTGTCGTCACGCCGGCGCAGGATGCGGGGAAAGCGCACGGCGATGCCCGCCTTGTGGCGGCTGGACGCGGCGATACCCTCGAAGCCGATCTCGAACACCATCGTCGGCTGGACGCTGCGCACGGGGCCGAATTTTTCTATCGTCGTCTTGCGGATGGCGGCGTCGACTTGCCCGATCTCCACATCCGTCAAGCCCGAATACGCCTTGGCGAACGGCACCAGCTTGCGCTCGCCTTCCGCTACGTCATCCCACACGGCAAACGTGTAATCCGTGTACAGCGACGCGCGCCGGCCGTGGCCCGCCTGGGCGTAGATCAGCACGGCGTCGATCGAATACGGGTCGATCTTCCACTTCCACCAGGTGCCCACGTCTTTCGTGCGGCCCACGCCATACGCGGCCGACTTGGCCTTGAGCATCATGCCTTCCACGCCGCGCGCCCGCGATTCGGCGCGGATGGCCGCCAGTGCCTCCCAGCTTGCCGCCGCTATGCGCGGCGACAAACGCAGCGCGTCAGAACCGATGCCGGCCACCACCGTTTCCAGCAGCGCGCGGCGCTCGAGCTGGGGCAGCTGGCGCACGTCCACGCCATCCATTTCCAGCACATCGTAGGCCACGAGCACGGCGGGCAGCCCGGCCAGCAGCTTGGGCGACACGCTCTTGCGGCCCATGCGCTGTTGCAAGTCAGCAAATGGCGCCGGCACGTCGCCCGGCTGCCAGACGAGGATTTCGCCATCGAGCACGGTGCCCTCGGGCAAAGCCAGCTGTGCCAGTTCGGGAAAGCGCTCCGTGATCAATTCCTCGCCGCGCGACCACAGCCAGTTCACGCCCTCGCGGCGCAGCAGCTGGGCACGCATGCCGTCGTATTTCCACTCGGCCAGCCAGTCGCCGATGTCACCGAGGCTCTGCGGCTCCGCCTGCAAGGGATGGGCGAGGAAAAACGGATACGGCTGGCCGCCGCGCAGCGCATGTTCGCCATCGGACTGCGCGGCGATCAGTTTGAGAAAGCCCGCGCCCGTGGGGCTGACCTTGCCATCGGTCCAGCCCATCAGGCGCTGGGCGATCAGCTTGCTGTCAACGGCGGCAATCGACGCCAGCGCGCGCGTCACCAGCAGTTTGGACACGCCCACGCGAAAGCCGCCGCCGATCAGTTTGATCAGCAGGAAGCGTTCGCGCGTTTCCAGCTCGTCCCAGTAGGCCAGCAAGTCGGCGCGGATGGTCTCGGGCGGCGCGCCGCGCAACGGTGCGATGCGCTGCTCGACCCACTCGGCCAGGCCGACGTCGCTGCGCCTGGCGGGCGCGGGCAGGATCAGGGCGATGGTTTCGGCTAGGTCGCCCACGGCGTGATAGGCCTCGTCGAACAGCCAGGCATCGAGGCCCGCCCGCTCGGTCGCGTACTCGCGTAGCAATTTGGTGGGCACGGCCTGGCGCGGCTTGCCGCCGGCCAGGAAATACACGGCCCAGGCCGCATTCTCGGGCGAGGCGCCGCGAAAATAGGCTTGCAGCGCCGCCAGCTTGCGGCTGGTGGAGGTGGTCTCGTCGAGTTCCGCGTACAGCCGGGCAAAGTCACGCATGGGCGGCGTCCTCCGCTGCCGTGGACGCACCGGGCACGCCGTCATCGGCCTCGTCGTCGCCATACTCCGTCTCGAAGCCGCCCGCCTGCCAGCCGTTCTGCTGCAGCCAGCGCACCATCACGGGAATCGAGCCGTGCGTGACGATGATGCGCTCGGCCTGCGTGGCCGTGATCGCTTGCATCAGGCCGGGCCAATCCGCATGGTCGGACAGGACGAAACCCCGGTCCACGCCGCGCCGCCGGCGCGCGCCGCGCAGCAGCATCCAGCCGCTGGCGAACGCATCGCTGTAGTCGCCGAAACGCTTCATCCACGGCGAACCGGCGGCCGACGGGGGCGCAATCACCATCGCCGTCTTCAGGGCCGCCTTGTCCGTCACGTCGCCCACCATCACGGTCGCGGGCAAGGCCACGCCCGATTCGCGGTAGACCTGCGTCAGCGCTTGCGCCGCGCCATGGCAGATGATGGGGCCGATGGAAGGGTCGAGCCCGGCCAGGATGCGCTGCGCCTTGCCGAAGGCATAGCAGAACAACACGCTGGTGCGCCCTTCGGCCGCATTCCTGCGCCACCACTGGTTGATGTCGTCATACACTTCCTGCGGCGCCTGCCAGCGGTAGATGGGCAGGCCGAACGTCGATTCCGTAATAAAAGTATCGCAGCGCACGGGCTCGAACGGTACGCAAGTGGGGTCGGGCTGTAGCTTGTAGTCGCCCGACGCCACCCACACTTCGCCACCGACTTCCATGCGCACCTGGGCCGAGCCCAGCACGTGGCCGGCCGGGTGCAGCGACACGCGCACGCCGTGGTGGTCGATGGACTCGCCATACGCGAGGCCCTGGATGGGCACGGCGCCCAGGCGCGCGCGCAATACTTGCTCGCCGGGCGCGGCGCACAGGTAATGCCGGTGGCCAACTCTTGCATGGTCGGCGTGCGCATGCGTGATGATGGCGCGCTCGACGGGGCGCCACGGGTCGATGTAAAACCGACCCGGCACACAGTACAAGCCTTCCTTGCGCACCACCACCATGTCTGCCATGCCCTGCCCCCTGCGTTAAAAAAGCGCGTTGGAATGGGCCGATTCTAGCGCGCTTGCGCCAGATCACTGTTCGGCAGCGCACCATGGCTTCACGAGGGGACGACGAACTCCGCCATGAAGGTGCGCGTGGTGTTTTCCGGAAAGGCAATGGTGATCTGGTCGCCAGCCACGGACAGCACGGTGCCGATCTGGTAGCGGGGCACGCGCACGCGGCTGCCGACGGCGATCTGGGGCGCCGGCGCTGGCGCAGGTACTTGAGCAGGCGCTGGCGGGAACTCGTCCAGGGAGATGGGTGCGGCCAGCGCGGGCGGCGACTGGCAATTGTCGCAGTTGCAGCAGCGCTCGAAATCGCCCGCATCGCCGAAGTAATCGAGCAGCAGTTTCCAGCGGCACAGGCCGCTTTGCGCGTACGCCACCATCTGCTCGAGCGCCTGCTTGTCGCGCTCCTGCTTGTCGACATAGATCTGCGCCAGCTGCGCATAGGAAGGCGTGGCGGGCGACGGCGCTGTCAAACGGTAGCCCAGCTTGCGGTCCTGGCGCAGCAGCTTGCCGTCTTTCAATAGTTTCAGACAGACCTTCAGGTGGCCGTCGGAAAACTCGGGCAGGTGCGCTGCCAGGGCAACGAACGCAAACGAAGCCGGCAAGTCTTGCGCGGCCGCCACGATGGTCGCCAGTTCTTCGGCCGTGGGATAGTGCTTGGCCAGGAAGAATTGCTGCACCCGCTTGTCTTCCTGAAAATACAGCAAGGTGCAGTCGGCGGGCAAGCCGTCACGCCCTGCCCGGCCCGATTCCTGGTAGTACGCTTCCAGGTTGGCCGGCACCTGCAAGTGGATGACGAAGCGCGTGTCGGGCTTGTCGATGCCCATGCCAAACGCGTTGGTGGCGACCATGATGCGGCGCTCGCCATTCATGAACAAGTCCTGGTTGTGCTTGCGCTCGCGCGCCGCCAGCTTGCCGTGGTAGCAGGTGGCGCTCTCGCCCAGTTCCCCCAGCCGCGCCGCCAGCTCTTCGACGGCCTTGACGGTGGCCGCATACACGATGCCCACGCCGGCTGTCTCGCGCAGCAGGCGCAGGACTTCGTCCTGCTTCTCTCCCGCATTCGTGACCTGGATCACGCGGTAGCGCAAATTGGCGCGGTAGATGCCCGTATTGATGACCTGCAACTTGCGCGCTTCCAGTTGCGTGTCGATATCGGCTATCACTTCCCCCGTGGCCGTGGCCGTCAGCGCCAGCACGGGCGGACGGCCCAGCACGCGCAGGGCGGCCGCGATTTCCAGGTAGGCGGGACGGAAGTCGTGGCCCCACTGGGAAATGCAATGGGCTTCATCGATGACGACCAGGCTGGGCGGCGCGCCGGCCAGCAGCGACAGGAAATCGGCGCTGGCCAGGCGTTCCGGCGTGCAAAAGATGATGAGCCTGCCGCCCTGGCCAATGCGGGCGATAGCGTCGTCCTCTTCGGCGCGCGACAGGCTGCTGTTGAGCTGCACGGCCGTGATGCCCAGTTCGTGCAGCTTTTCCAGCTGGTCCTTCATCAGCGAAATCAGCGGCGACACGACCACGGTGGCGCCCGGCAACAGCGCGGCGGGCAGCTGGTAGCACAGCGACTTGCCGCTGCCGGTGGGCATGATGGCCAGGGTATCGTGCCCGGCCAGCACGCTGTCGATGACGTCCTGCTGGCCCGCGCGCAGCCGCGCCACGCCAAAAACGGAGCGCAGCAGGCGCTGAATGTGTCGACCGGACTTGTTCGCAGTAGCCTGCATCATTGCCATCCCGAAAGTAAACCGCCATGCCGGCGCCCGTGCGCCTGGCTGCAGCTACTTTACGGCCGGGCCTGGCGCTCCGCCATAGGACGGGCGCCACAGCTGACGTAGGAATTCAGGAAGCAAAGAGGATGGCCCAGAACAGCATCAGCAAGCCGGCAATCGACACGCACCATACGAGCGTGCGCACGACGGGCACGCCAAACGCGTACAGGGGCAGATACAGCACGCGCGCGGCCAGGTAGAGGGCGGCGCCGTACAGGGTCAGCGCGCTTTCCTGCACCGTCACGTGGGCAATCAGCACGGCGGCGGCGAACAGGGGCAGGGTTTCAAACAGATTCGCCTGGGCCCGCCGCAAGCGGCCCGTGATCTTGCCCACGGGCGGCCCGTCGCCATCGCGCGCGCTCACGTTATAGGCCGTGCCCGTTTCGCGCGTGCGAAACAGCGCGGGCAGCAGGATTTGCACCAGCGCCAGCACGAGGGTACAGGCCAGCATCGTCAGTTCAGGAGTCATCCTTGCCTCTGCGTGTGAGACGGGCAAGCCGTGCCGGCGCATGCCCGTCAGGGTTGGTCGAGTGCCGCTTGCAACTCCAGCAAATCATAGGGCTTGCGCAAGACGCTGGCGGAAAAGCCCAGCTCATCCATCGACTCCTTGCCATAGCCCGTGGAAAAGATGATGCGCATGCCAGGTTTATCGCGCAATACCATGCGCGCCAGCGCGATGCCGGACATGCCGGGCAGGCTGACATCCGTAAACAGGATATCGAAGTCTTGCTCGTTGAGCAATTTCCACGCCGCCTCGCCATCGGACACGCCGCTGACCGTGTGGCCCAGCATGCCCACCAGTTCGCACACCATCAGCTGCGAATCGAGATTGTCTTCCACCACGAGTATCTTCATCGATGTCGGCATGTCCCCCTGCGGTTCTGGCGCATGCCCCGTCAAGTCCAGCCCCGGCGTGCCGCCTGCCAGCACGCTGGCCGCCAGGCCGCCACCCGCCTGGGTGCCGGCCACCGGCGCGCCGGACCGCTCGAACTGGCGCGCGCGCATTTGCTGCTGGCGGTTGGCCAGCACGTGGCGCAGCTTGCGCGCCAGCTCTTCGCGCCGGTACGGCTTGCTGAGCAATTCCACGCCCGCGTCGAGACGCCCCTCGTGCACGATGACGTCCTGCGCATAGCCCGACGTAAACAAGACGGCGATATCGGGCTGCAACTCGCGCGCCTGGCGCGCCATCTCCGTGCTGCTGACGGGACCGGGCATGATCACGTCCGTAAACAGCAAATCGATCTGCGCGCCGCTGTGCAGCACGGCCAGCGCGCTTTCGCCATCCTCGGCCTTGAGCACCTTGTAGCCGAGCGCGCCAAGCATGTCGACGACGGTCGTGCGCACGCCCACGTCGTCTTCCACCACGAGCACGGTTTCCGTGCCGCCCGTGACGACGCCGCTCAATTCCAGTTCCTCGTCCGCTTCCGCCATCAGGGAACGGGGCAAATAGATTTTGACTCCCGTGCCCACGCCAGGTTCACTGTAAATGCGGATATGGCCACGGCTTTGCGTGACAAAGCCATACGCCATCGACAAGCCCAGGCCCGTGCCCGCGCCTTCCGGCTTGGTCGTGAAAAAGGGCTCGAACGCGCGCTGCAGCACGGCGCCGCTCATGCCGCGGCCCGTGTCCGTCACCGACAGCATCACGTACTGGCCGGCCGGCACGTCGACCAGGTTGTGCACATACTGCTCGTCGAGCACGACGTTGCCCAGCTCGATGGTCAGCTTGCCCACGCCATCCATGGCGTCGCGCGCATTGATGGCCAGATTGAGGATGACGTTCTCGATCTGGCTGCGGTCGACCAGGGTATTCCACAGCCCGCCGCCGCCCACCAGCACGATGTCGATCGCTTCACCGAGGGCACGCCGCAGCAGCGCATCCATGTTGCGCACCACGCGCGCCAGGTCGGCCACCACCGGTTGCAAGGGCTGGCGCCGCGCAAACGCCAGCAGGTGCGACGACAGCTTGGCGCCCCGCTCGACGGCGGCAATCGCCGTATCGAGGCGCTGGCGCATCACGCCATCCGTGCCCGCCAGGTGCTGCAGCAAATGCAAATTGCCGGAAATGATTTGCAGCACATTATTGAAATCGTGCGCGATGCCGCCCGTCAGCTGGCCCACGGCTTCCATCTTTTGCGCCTGGCGCAAGGCGTCTTCCGCCTTCGTGCGCTCGTTCACTTCTTGTTCGACCCGGTGTTCCAGCGTTTCGTTCAATTCATGCAGCGCTTTTTCCACGCGGCGCCGGTCCGTGATGTCCGTCTTGACGGCGATCAAGGAACGCGTATGACCCTGCTCATCGACCAGGCGGCTGACATTGCTCGAGACCCACACTTGCGAGCCATCGGGCTTCAGGTAGCGCTTTTCCAGCGAGAACGACTCGCCCGTTTCCACCAGGCGCCGGAACAGCACGCTGTTGCCGGGCACGTCCGCCGGATGCATGATGTCGTTCATGTTCAGGCTCAGCAGTTCTTCGGCGGACCGCCCCAGCATGCAGCACAGGGCACCGTTGACCCTCTGGAAACGGCCATCGAGGCCCAGCTCGGACAAGCCCACCGAAGCCTGGCCGAAAATGGCGGCCATGCGTTCCTGGCTGGCGTTCAGTTCATCTTCGATCTGGCGCCGTTCCGTCACGTCGAACGACACGCCCACGTAGCGGCGCTGGCCCGGCATGCGGCCAGCCACCACCTCGCCCTGGCGCGCGATCCAGCGCAGCGCGCCGTCGGCAGGACGGCGGATGCGGTACTCCACGTATTCGAGGGGGTTGGGCGCCACGTCAAGCTTGCTGGGTCCGACCTTTTGCTGGTCGCGCGCGTCGACCAGGCTCACCAGCAGGCCTTCCGTCACTTCTTCCTCGTCGGCAATGCCCCACAGACGGCGGAAGGTGGGCGACACGAGCATCGCGCCCGTCTCGGGGAACCATTCGAAGGTGCCAATGCCGCCCGCCTGCTGGGCCAGGCGCAATCGCTCCTCGCCTTCCATGCGCTCGGTGACGTCGATGCCTTCGACGAGAATGCCCGTGACCACGCCCTCGTCATCCTTGATGGGCTGGTAGACGAAATCGATCTGGCGCTGGCCCGTCTGCCCGTCCGCCGTCCGCAGATCCACGGTCACCTGGCGCCCTTCGTACGCTTCGCCCGTGCGGTAGACCTGATCGAGCAGCGCAATAAAACCTTGCTCCTTGACTTCTGGCAAGGCCGCTTCGACCGTCTTGCCCAGCAAATCGCGGTGGCCGACCAGGCGCAGATAATGTTCATTCGCCAGTTCGAACACGTGCTGCGGTCCGCGCAGCAAGGCCATGAAGCTGGGCGCCTGCTGGAACAGGGCGCGCAGCAGCGCGCGCTCCTCGCCCAGGCGGCGGTTGGCCGCTCGCACGGCCTCGCTCTCGGCCTGCAAGGTCGTATTGAGTTTGCCCAGCTCGGCCGTGGCCAGCTTCAGCTGGCGCCCCTCTTCCATGCGCGCCGTCAATTCCAGCGCCGTGCACAGCACGCCGTCCACCTGGCCATCGGCGCCATGCACGGGCGTATAAAACAGGTCGAAGCAGACGTCGGCGCGCTGTCCGCCGCGCAACAGCGGCAAGCAGCATTCGCGGTGCACCTGCGTCTCGCCGCGCAGCCCCGTTTCGAGGATGCGCGCATTCCAGTCCCAGATTTCGGGCCAGATGCCCGGCACCGTGCCGCCCAGCGCCGCCGGATGGCGCTCGCCTGCGATCTGGATGTAGTCGTCGTTGTAAATCATCACGTGCTGCGGGCCCCACATCAGCACCATCGCCATCGGCGAATTGAGCACGATGTCGACGCTGGTGCGCAAATGGGCGGGCCAGCCATCGAGCGGGCCCAGGCTGGTGGCGGACCAGTCGTGCTGACGCACCAGCTCGCCCATGCTGCCGCCGCCGCGCGGCCAGGCTGGCGCGCTCATGTGGCCAGTCCCGCTTGCACGCACACCTGGCACTGGCGCGGGATGCGCACGGTCGCCAGCGTGCCCTGCGCGGCCGTCGAACTGATCTCGACCGTGCCGCCGTGGGCCTTGACGAACATGTTCACCGTGTACAGGCCCAGTCCCAGGCCCTGCCCCGTCCGGCGCTTCTCGCCCGCCTGCTGGAATGGCTCGAACAGGGTCGGCAGCAAGGCGGGGGGGATAACGCCGCGATTGGCGATGCGCAACTCGATGCGCTCGGCATCCCGTCCATCGAGGGCCAGTTGCACGGGCGCCCCCGCCTCGCCATGCGTGATGGCATTGTTTAACAGATTCGACATGACTTGCGACAGCAGGCCCGCATCGCATTGACCGTGCAGGTCGCCCACGCTGCTGACTTCGACAAGCGGGGCCTGCCCTGCCGTCTCGCACTCCTCGACGATGGCGCGCGCCAGCGCCAGGTAGTCGTGCGTGCTACTGCGCAACTCCATCGTGCCGGAACGGATGCGCGCCAGGTCCAGCAACTGGTCGACCATGCGCCCCATGCGCTTGGCGCTGCTTTCGATGCGCTGCGCCGTGACGATCACCTTCGGGTGGTCGCTCATCATCGGCAACAGCATGGCGCCGTTCATCACGACGGACAAGGGCGTGCGCAAGTCGTGGCCCAGCACGGCCGTGAACAGCTCGTTCAGGTGCAAGGCATGCTTGAGCTCGTCGAGCTGGGCCGACAATTCGCGCTTCTGCTGGTACAGCTGGACGAGCACGGCCACCTTGCTTTGCAAGGCTTTCACGTCGATGGGCTTGTACAGGAAATCGACGGCGCCCGCCTCGTAGCCGCGGAAGCTGTAGCTCGGCTCGCGCGACGCGGCCGTGAGGAAAATCAGGGGAATGCTGCGCGTGCGTTCGCTGCCGCGTATCAGCTCGGCCAGCTCGAAGCCATCCATCTGCGGCATTTGCACGTCGATCAGGGCCAGCGCCACTTCATGCGTCAACAGCAATTCCAGCGCTTGCGCGCCAGAGTTTGCCTTCAGGATGACAATACCGGGCCGTGCCAGCACGGCTTCGGCGGCGACCAGGTTTTGCGCGATGTCGTCAACGACGAGGATATGGATAGGTGCGGTCACGGGGTCATCTTCAGGCATCGCAACGGCAAGATGCCATCGTGTTTCGATATGGACATAAACATTGTTTCAATTCTCACATATATTACACGCACTACACCACTCCCATTCACTTGTGTTCGCCATTGCCCAACAATGCCAGGCTGGCCGCCATCTGCGGCAAATCGAGCACGCGGTCGGCGCCGGCCCGCTTGAGCGCGGCGGCCGGCATGATGCCACAACTGGCCCGCTGCGGGTCTTGCACCCAGGCACTGCCGCCCAGTTGCCGCACGCGCGCCAGGCCCGCCGCGCCATCGGCCGAGGCGCCCGTCAGGATGATGGCCAGCATGGTTCGCCGGTAAGCCAGGGCCGCCGTTTCCAGCAAGACATCGATGGACGGGCGCGAAAAATACACGGGTTCTTCCTGCGACAGGGAAAAACAGCCATCGGGTTCCACCTGCAGGTGGTAGTCGGGCGGCGCGAAATACACAACGCCGGCCCGCAGCGGCTCCTTGTCCTCGGCCTCGCGCAAGGGCAGCTGGCAACGTTCCGCATACAGCTGCGGCAACTGACTGGAGCGGCCCGGCGCCAGGTGCAGCACCACCACGACCGTTGCGCGGCAGGTCGCGGGCAAGGCGCGCAGCACGATGCCCAGCGCTTCCACGCCGCCGGCCGAAGCGCCGATGGCGATCAGGCGCAGGCCGGCGGGCGGCGGCGCAACGTCGCAGGTCGGCAGCATGTCAGGCACGCTGGAAAATGCGTTCGGCCGGGCTCAGCTCGTTGAAGCTGGCCGCATGGCGGCTGAAATGCAGGCTTTCCTTCATGCCCAAGCCCAGGAAGCCCCGGTTCACCAGCGCTTCATGGAACAGGCCCAGGCTGCGGTCCTGCAAGTCTTTATTGAAATAAATCATCACGTTACGGCAGGAAACCATGTGCACCTCCGAAAACACGCTGTCCGTCGCCAGGCTGTGGTCGGCGAAGACGAACTGGCGCCGCAAGCGCCGGTCAAAGATGGCGCCCTTGTAGGCGGCCGTGTAATAGTCGGACAGCGAGCGCTTGCCGCCCGCCAGCTGGTAATTCTCGCTGAACTGGGCGATGCGCTCGATCGGATAGATGCCCGCTTCGGCGGCGGTCAGCGCTTCGACGTTGATGTCGGTCGCATAAATCATGCTGCGCTCGAGCAAGCCCTCTTCTTCCAGCAAGATGGCCAGCGACCACACTTCTTCGCCGCTGCTGCAGCCGGCCACCCATATCTTGATGGAAGGATAGGTATGCAGGATGGGCACGACTTTTTCGCGCAGGGCACGAAAATACGCGGGATCGCGGAACATCTCGCTCACTTGCACCGTGAAAAACTGCAGCATCTGCGCGAACATGGCGGGCTCGTGCAAGATGCGGTCCTGCAATTGCGACAGGCTGGCGCAGCCGAAGCGCTCCATGGCCTGGCGCATGCGCCGGCGCAGGGAGGCCACGGAATAATCGCGGAAATCGTGCTGATAGCGCAGCAGTATTCCCTCAAGCAATAACTTCAGTTCTATATCGAAAATATCGTCATCTAACAACATCCACCTCATCGGATACCTGACCGTTGAACAGCGTGCAAAGCGCAGCGCGCAGTCACTGCCAAATGCTAGCAGATCGCCGGCAATTATCCTGTAGAGAAAGTTTCAGTTAGGTACGCTGGCGTACACTCGCGCGTTTTTTCTGGCTCTGTCATCGATAAATAGGGGAAATGCCGGAATCTTCCTGTGGCCGTGCTGTCTGACTCTGCATACTCACTCTGCGGGAGCCAATCATGCGGCCAGCCGAATGGATTACCTTGATTGCGCAGTTTGCCCGGTTGAGCCGACGCCAGCGGCAGGCAGGCATTGCCCTGTTGCATGGCAACTCGCCACACGACGCGACCATCGCGCTGCTGGAAAGCGTGGCCCAGCCGCGATTGGCCTGTCCCGCCTGCCATTCAGACCACTTGCGGGCAAAGGGGCGCTGACAAAAGCGCAGCTGCATCGCTGTTTATTGCCCGTCATCGACAAGGATGTCTTGTTGGTCACCGATGGCCATGCCGCCTACCGGGCTTTTGCGAGGGAGGCGGGCATCAGTCATCAGGTCGTCAACTTGCGCGCCGGCATCCGCGTGCAGGGCGCCGCCCACGTACAGAACGTCAATGCTTATCACAGCCGATTGCGACAATGGCTGGGGCCGTTTCATGGCGTGGCGACACGGTATCTGCCGAACTACCTGGGGTGGCGCTGGATACTCGACGCCAGACGCATCCGCTCACCCGAAACGTTATTGAAGGCAACACTGGGCGCATTCCCACATCTGACGGTGACATAGCCTTTTTTTTTCAGGCATCCACGCCCTTCATCCCTTCTTCCGTATAGCGCGCGCCGGCCGCCATGCCCAAGGGAAAGGCCGCGTTCATCGCCGCCAGTTCCGCCCCGTCCAGCTGCACGGCCAGCGCGCCGAGGTTGTCTTGCAAATACGCGATGCGCTTGGTGCCGGGAATCGGAATGATGTCGTCGCCTTGCGCCAGCAGCCAGGCCAGCGCCAGCTGGGCCGGGGTGCAGCCTTTCGTGCGCGCCATGTCCTTGACCTGCGCGACGATGGCCTGGTTGCGCGCCAGGTTCTCGGCCGCGAAGCGGGGATTGAAGTGGCGAAAGTCGCCCGCGTCGAGGCTGGCCGCATCGGCGATGGCGCCCGTGAGGAAACCGCGCCCCAGCGGGCTGTAGGCAAAGAAACTGGCGCCCACGCTGCGGCAGGCGGCCAGCACGCCCTGCTCCGGTTCGCGCGTCCACAGCGAGTATTCGCTCTGCACGGCCGCCACGGGGCAGATGGCCGCCGCGCGCCGCAAAGTGACGGCGCTCACTTCGCACAAGCCCACGGCGCGAATCTTGCCCTCTTGCCGCAGTTGCGCCAGCACACCCATCGACTCTTCCAGTGGCGTCTCCAGGTTCAGGCGGTGCAGATAGAACAGGTCGATGCGCTCGACGCCCAGACGCGCCAGCGACGCTTCGCAGGCCTGGCGGATGTAGGCCGGGGAATTGTCGACGCGGCGCGCATAGCTGCCCGCCTCGCGCGCCAGGCCGCACTTGCTGGCGACCAGGGCCTGGCCCGGGTGGCGCGCCAAAAAGCGCCCCAGCAATTGCTCGTTGTGGCCGAAACCGTAGGCGTCGGCCGTGTCGAACAGGGTCACGCCCGCCGCCAGGGCCGCTTCCAGGGTGGCCAAGGATTGCGCCTCGTCCGTGGCGCCATAGAATTCCGACATGCCCATGCAACCCAGGCCCAATGCCGAACTGCTCATACCGCTATTGCCGATGCGTCGTTGTTGCATGCTGCTCTCCTCGGTGGTTGACTCGATGCCGCCAGTCTGGACCGCGCCGGCTGGCAAGGGAATGCCCGATTTCGTGATACCTTTCTGGTATGAGAGCCCTCGATACCCATGCCTTGAGCCTGTTTTGCGCCGTCGCCCGCTGCCTGAACTTCCGCCAGGCGGCGGAGCAATTGCACATGACCCAGCCGCCATTGTCGCGCGCCATCAAGGGGCTGGAAGACAGGCTGGGCGCGCGCCTGTTCGAACGCGACACGCAAGGCGTGGCCTTGACGCCAGCGGGCCGTACCCTGCTGCCGCAGGCGCTGCACATCCTCGATTTGCTCGATATTGCACAGCAATCGCTGCGACAAGACAGCGCCCCCGCGCGCCTGCGCCTGGGCTTGACGAGTTCCGTGGCGGCCGGCCTGTTCCGTCCTTTGCTGGCGGCGCTGGAGGAGCAACTGGGCAATATCCGCCTGGAATTGACGGCCGCGCCGTCGCCGCGCCTGGTCGCCGCCGTGCGCAAGGGCCAGCTCGATGCGGCCCTGCTTGCGCTGCCCAGCGCCGCGTTCGAACTGGCAGTGCAGCCGCTGGCGCGCCAACCCATGATGCTGGCCCTGCCCGCCGGGCACCGGCTGGCGAAAAAGCGCAAGCTGAGCCTGCTTGACATCGCCCAGGAACCCATCTACTGGTTCGAACGGGCGCGCCAGCCCGCCTTTTTCGACCATTGCCAGCAAGTATTCCGCCGCCATGGCTTCGCGCCGCATTTCTTGCGCGAAGCGCCCGACCACCATGTGCTGCTCGGCGACGTGGCGGCCGGCAAGGGCATGGCGCTGCTGGCCGACTCGTTCCGCGCGCTGCGCATGGATGGCGTGGCCTACCGGCAACTGGCGGAGGGTGAGGAATTGGCGGCCGGCATCGGCCTGGCCTGGCAGCCTGATGCCGGTCATGCGGCCCTGCCACTGCTGCGCCAGCTGGCGCAGGAACACCTGACAAAGTAAGGGCCGCGCGCGGATGCGCCAGACGCGCTACCATGTCGCCTTCCCCATTTTCAAGCGCCACCACGACCATGACGTTTACCATCAGCGACGCCGCCTACGGCACCGACACCCCCGCAGCAAAACAAGCCATGTACGCGGACTTGCGCTCGCAGCTGCAAGGCTTGCTGTCGGGCGAGAGCGACCTGATCGCCAATACGGCCAACTTCAGTTCGCTGGTCTTCAACATCATGCCGGGCCTCAACTGGGCCGGCTTTTATTTCCTCAAGGGCGATGAGCTGGTGCTGGGACCGTTCCAGGGCAAGCCGGCCTGCATCCGCATCAAAAAGGGACGCGGCGTGTGCGGCACCACGGTGGTCGAAGGCAAGTCCATCTTGGTGCACGATGTGCATGCGTTTCCCGGCCACATCGCCTGCGACGTCAATTCCCGTTCGGAACTGGTGGTGCCCGTGTTTGCGCACGGCCGGACCATCGGCGTGTTCGACCTCGACAGCCCGTTGACGGGCCGTTTCGACGACGTCGACGCGCAAGGCGTGGAATCCTTGGTGCGCGTGCTGGAAGCGGCTATCGTTGCTGAATAACTAGTTGCCTGCCTTGACAGCGATGAATTCGCCCTTGCCGACGGTGGCCAGGCACGTCGTGTAGCGGCTGTCGGCGCGGATGGCCTCGATAAAGTCGGCCATGTCCGCGTAGTGCGAACTGGCGTTGTCGACCACCAGCACGCCGCCGGGCGCCAGCGCGCGGTCCAGCTGCGGCCACCACTGCGCGTATTGCTGGCGCGCGGAATCGAGGAAGATGAAATCGTAGGCGCCGTCCGCCGCATCGCGCAGCACGTCGCCCGCATCCGCCAGCAATTGCCCGATCACGCCCTGCAATTGCGCGCGCACGAAGTTGTCGTGCGCCATGTCGAACTTGTCCTGCGCCTTTTCCACCGTCACGACACTGCCGCCCAGCGCGTGTACGGCGCGTGCCAGCCACAAGGTGGAATAACCGTTCGAGGTGCCGAGTTCCAGCACCCGCCGCGCGCCGCGCGCATGCACCATCACGGCCAGCAATTCACCCGTGTCGCGCGTGATGTTGAGCATGCGGCTGGCGCGCGCCGTGTGCGCCGCATCATTGGACACGCCAAACGTTTCAAGTTCACTCAACAGTGTATCGATGCTGGGCATGGCGCCTCCTTGTTCAAAACACCAGCATAGCAAAAAAACTATGCCGGTGCGCGGCGCAGCGGACGTTTCAGGTATTGCACCATCACCACGCCCAGCAGGGTCACGCCGCCGCCGATCACATCGTAGCTGTGCAGGGTTTCACCAAGGAACAGCATGGCGATGATCACCGTGAAGACGGGCAGCAGATTCATCAAGGTCGTCGCGCGGCTCGGACCCAGCTTGGCCAGGCCATGCATCCATAAAAACGGCGCGATGATGGAGGCGGGGATGCCGGCAAACAGCACCAGCGGCAAGCCGGCGCCCGTGACGGACGGCGCGGACTGGCTCAGGTAATACACGAACAGCACGGGCACGGCGCACCAGACCTGGATCAGCAGAGAGTGCCAGTTATTCAGGGGAATCTTCCAGCGCTTGAGCAGCACGCCATAGCCCGCATACGACAAACACGCCAGCAACATCAGGGCGTCGCCCACGGCCGCGCCGTGCGCAATCAGGGCGGCCGGGTCGCCATGGCTGAGCAAGTAGGCGAGTCCCAGCAGCGACACGAGACCGCCAAACACGCCGCCCACGGTGGGCGTCTCGCCCAGCAGCAGCACGGACAGGCCCACGGCCAGCAGCGGCATCAGCGAGGCGAGGATGCCCATATTGGTCGCCGTCGTCGTTTGCGCGGCGATGTAGGCGAGGCACTGGTACATGACCATGCCCAGCATGCCCAGCACAAACAGCTTGCCCAGATACGGCCGCACCACGGCCCGCTGCTTCCACACGGCGCGGCCGAACACGAGCGCCAGCAGCACGCCGGCCAGCAGCCAGCGATAGAACGAGATGGCGGCCGGGTCGATCACGCCGACGGCCATCTTGCTGACGATGGTATTGATGGCCCAGATCAGCACGGCGATCACGGGTAACAGATAGTGCTTGGCTTGCATGTGGCGTACTCCAGTATTCAAGACCGCCATTTTCGCATGGTCTGATTCCATGGATATAATGAAAATCGGACAAACGATGCGAAGAACAGGACAAAGACACCATGGCCAGCAACCAGCATTTCCCCGCCGTTTCCGACGTCCTGCCCTATCCCGTGTATTTCCGCCTCGACGATTACCACGCGCACCAGCAATTCGATTACCAGAGCCATCCGTGGGGACAGCTCACGTATTGCTCCACAGGCGTGATGGAAATCATGGTGGCGGGCCAGCGCTACCTGTCGCCGCCCCAGTACGCCGTATGGATACCGCCCGAGACCTTGCACGACGGCTATATCCGCCAGGATGTCGTATTTCACTCCGCCTACATCGACGCCAGCCTGTGCGCGCAGCTGCCGGCCCAGCCGTGCGCGCTGGTATTGAGTCCCCTGCTCAAGGCCATACTCGGCGACTTCGCCGCGCGCAACGTCACCACGCCCGCCACCGAAGCCGACCAGCGCCTGGCGCAGGTGCTGGTCGACCAGCTGCGGCTGGCGCCGTGCAGCCGCAACTACCTGCCAGGCAGCGACGAGCCCGTCATCGCGGCGCTGCTGACGGCCCTGCAGGCGGAGCCGGGCAGTAACCGCTCACTGGCCGAGTGGGCCGCGCAACTGCACGTGACCGAGCGCACCCTGGCGCGCCGCTGCCAGCGCGAACTGGGCATGCCGTTCGGCGAATGGCGCCAGCGCCAGCGCTTCCTGGCCGCCCTGCCCCTGCTGGAAAAAGGCGACACCGTGCAGGCGATCGCGCTGGAACTGGGCTACAGCACGGCTTCCGCCTTCATCGCCATGTTTCGCCGCCAGGGCGGCGGCACGCCCGACCAGTTCCGCCGCGGCTTGCGCTGAAAAAGCGGATCGGCTTTGTCATGGTTTGTCATATGGGGATGCTAAAATTCAAACATCTTTCCAGAGAGCAAAAGGACGCGCATGAACCCCAGCACCGAGACGGCCACCGATATCCAGGGCAGCGAGGACATGCCCCAGGCATCCGCAATGGCCGTGACGGCGCCAGCGCCCATCAAGCTCGACAAGGAAGAGATACCGACGGTGCTGGGCAAGCTGCGCACCTTGGTGCAGGACAAGACGCGTTTCGAACCGCACGACATCACGCCGCTGGACGAGGAAGACGTGCTGCAGGAGTTTTCGCTGCAAGCGAACTACGCGCTCGAGGCGCGCTTCGAGCAGCGTGTTATCAATGGCTATTTCACGCCAGCGGGCAATGACTGCCGCTGTGGCTCGCACGAGGTGGGAGCGCTCGCTCACGCGCAGGAGAAGGAAAGGCTGCGCCGCGCGGCGGGCAAGCTCGACAATGTCTTGCGCCAGCCAGGCCAGGCCTACAACGGCGTCGAGGCGGGCGTCTACCTGCCGCACGCCGTCAAGTACTGGCACCTCGATACCTGCAGCAACTGCACCGGCAGCGGCCGCATCAGCTGCCACACCTGCTACGGCGCGACGACGGAAACATGCTGGAACTGCCACGGCGGGCGTACCGTCAGCTGCGACGGCTATGGCTGCTACGGCAGCGGCAAGGTGTCGTGCTCGTATTGCAGCGGCAGCGGCACCGTGTCAGAGCAAGTCACCGATTACATCACGGTGCAAGTACCCACTACCACCTACAGCAACGGCAGCTCGCACACCAGCTATCACAGCGAAACGCGGCCCCAGTACCGCACCGAATATCGCTCTTGCTACCATTGCAGCTACGGCAAGGTCAGCTGCAACACTTGCCACGGTTCCGGCAACATCAATTGCGGCACCTGCCGCGCCAGCGGCAGTGTCACTTGCCGCACCTGCAGCGGCGTGGGCGACTTGCGCTGCAACCCGTGCGACGGTTCCGGCAAGGTGGGCAAGGCGGCATGGGTCGATGTGCACGTGGCGCCTAGCTACAGCGTCAGCCTGCCCAAGCAGGCGCCCGACGACGCGCGCCGCATCCGCGACAAGGAGAGCGTGCACTCACTGGCGGCCATTGCCAGCAGCCTCGCCCTGGCGAAAGTGAGCATTTACAATGAAGACCAGCCGCAGGAAGTCGACGCCCTGTATGCGGCCAAGCTGCGCATCGTGCGCCTCGACGCCGCGTGCAACGCGGAAAAGCACCATCTGGTGGCGTACGGCACGGACTTGCGCTGGCTGACCCTGGACGACATTGTGGAAAAGCTGCTGCGCGGCGACCTCAAGGCGCTCAGCGACGCGCTGGCCGGCAGCGCCGACGACGGCCTGTTCTCGGCCCATGTACAGGGCTTACTCACGCCGCTGCGCGACGTGGCCGCCTCGGAACTGAATGCGGACGTGATCGAATCGGTGCTCAGCGGCGACGCGGACCACGCGCACGTCGATGTCGTCTCCGCCGACTATGCCAACAATGTGCGCACCTGCGTGCTCGGCGCCTTGCGCCAGGTCTACACGCGGCTGGCCAAGCAATTCTGGTGGAAAAGCGCGCTGGCCGCGCTGGCCGCCGCCATCGCCACCTGGTTCTTCGCCGGGCGCGGTGCGGCCGCCGTCGCCGGCTTGCTCGTCACGGGCGCCGGCTACTGGCTGTTCAACCGCAAGGTCAAGGCTGTGCTGAGCGAAGCGCTGGGCGGCGAGCGGCAAGCCGAACGGGCCATGGGCATCGCCGGCAAGGGACGCCGCAACCAGCTGGCGCAGGTGCTGATCCTCGCGCCCGCCAGCCTGGCCGTGCTGGCCGCCAGCTATGGCTTGCCCGTGCGCGTGCGCCCGGCTGCTCCACCGCCGCAAACGGCCATGACCTCGGCGCCCGTTGCGCCCCATGCGCCAGCCATCGTGCAGCAGGATGCAAGCAGCGCCAAGGCCGTCAAGCTGTACGAAAATGGCGACAAGGCGCAGGCGCTGGCCATGCTGGAAAGCCTGGTCGGCAAGGGCGACGCCGGTGCGTATGGCCTGTATGGCTGGATGCTGCTGATGGGCGAAGGCAAGCCCGGCCCCGTCACCGCGCCAACGGCGCAGCAGCGGCAAGCGCGCCAGGTGGCCGCCAAGCCCCTGATCGGCAAGGGTCTCGTGAAGAACGACAGCTATGCGCTGACGGCGAAAGGCGTGATGCTGGCCGAAGGCTGGCAGGAACCGCGCAACATGGCGCGCGGCCTCGATTTGCTGAAACAGGCCGCGAACAAGGGCAATGCGCAAGCCATGCACTTATTGGGCCTGTACCACGTGCGCGGCTACCAGATTCCCGTCAACCACAAGGAAGCGCGCAAATGGTTCACCCTCGCCGCCGACAAGGGCAGCGCGGGCGACATCTACAACCTGGGACTGATGGACTGGGAAGGCGCGGGCCTGGCGCGCCCCGACCGCGCCAGCGCCATGCAGCGCTGGAAGATCGCCGCCGCCATGGGAGAAGAACGGGCCATCAAGGCGGTGGCGCAAGGCAAACCTTAAGCTGCCGCCGCCAGTGCCTGCAAGGCCATCGGGTTCGGCGTCGGCTCGGCGATTTTCGTCAGCAGGTTGCGGTCAGTGTGGTGGAACGGTTCGTCCTTGCCGCGAATGAGCATGACCGTGTCCTCGTCGTAGCCCCACGTGCCATCGGCGTGGATATCGACCTTGATCCGGTATTCGACGGTGGTGAACGCGTGTTCGAGGAAGGGATTCGAGCAGATGCCGTACGCCGTCGAATCGCGCTTGGCCACCAGTTCGAAACTGGTGGCGTCGGCCGTCGTCGTGCCGGACGCCATGGCGATCTGGCCGCGCGGGATGGCCAGGGTCTGGATCACGGCGCCCGTGGCCGGTTCCCACAGCCAGTAGCCGACCTGCTCATGATACGTCTTGACTTGATCCGGCTTGGTGATGTGGATGTAGTAGCGCAAGCCGTAGAACAGTTGCGGGCCGTTGGTGACGGGGTCGATCGGCTGCAGTTCGATGCGCTCGACGAAGGCCTGCTTGCGCGGGCCGTCCGCTTTCGGCTTGACGTCCAGGCCGCGCGTGCCCGTCCAGATGCCGGCCATGCCCGTCAAGGGGCCCAGGTTGTTCAGGGTGTGCACGTCGGCGGACGGCTCGGTGTAGATATCTTCGGGAAAATCGCTCATGCGGAAGTCTTCAAAATGGGGCAACAGTGCTTGCCGCCATTGTAAGACGCAGGGCACTCTCAGGGAAAGAGCGCGATGTGGCGTTCGATGAACAGCAGGGCGGCGGCAGCCAGCGCGGAGCGCTGCGCTTCGAACACCGTTTCGTCGCGCGCCTGCAGCAGATTGGCGGCCACCTCGGGCAGGTCCAATGCCCCCCCGATGAACACCGCCACCGCGTCGATATTGGCGTACAGGGCGCTGTCAAAACCTTCCCAATCCACATAGGCCAGCCACTCGGCCAGCATCACCATGCCAGCGACGGGCGGTGCCAGGGCCGCGATGCGCTCCGCGCGCAGCACGCTGTCGCTGCCGATGCCTTCCTGCTGCAGCACGGCCAGCGCCACGTGCTGCAGCGCGTCTTCCGGATCGCGCCGGTATTTGTTCAGCAGGCGCTGCGTCAGCGTATAACGTTCGGCGTCGATGCCGCGCAGGGCGGCCGCCACGTCGCCGTCATGCAGCGCCAGGTGGCGCGCCGCGCAAGCGACATCCACGCCGGCTTTCGCGGCGACGATATCGGTGAGCTGCTGCCGGCGCGCGTCATCCATGCTTACACCAGCGGCTCGGTCGAACCGGTCAGGGTAAAGATTTCAAAGCCCGTGTCCGTGACGGCCAGCGAGTGCTCGAACTGCGCCGACAGCGAGCGGTCCTTCGTCACCGTCGTCCATTTGTCCGGCAAGACCTTGACCTGGTAGCTGCCCACGTTGAGCATCGGTTCGATGGTAAAAATCATGCCCGGCTCCAGCACGATGCCCGTGCCGGCGCGGCCATAGTGCAGCACCTGCGGCGTGTCGTGGAAGACCTGGCCCACGCCATGGCCGCAGAAGTCGCGCACGGAGGAAAAGCCCTGCGCCTTGGCCACCGCTTCGATGGCGGCGCCCACGTCGCCCAGGGTCGCGCCCGGACGCACGGTGTGGATGCCGGCCATCATGGCTTCATATGCCGTGTTGACGAGGCGGTTTGCCAGGATGGAGACGGCGCCCACCTTGAAGGTGCGGCTCGTGTCGCCGAACCAGCCGTTGAACTTCGGCGTCACGTCGATGTTGAGGATGTCGCCCACTTTGAGGATCTTGGTGTCCGACGGGATGCCGTGCGTGACCACGTGATTGACGGAGATGCAGCTGGCGTGCTTGTAGCCGTGGTAGTCGATGGTACCCGGGATGGCGCCGGCAGCGCGCATGAACTCTTCGCACAGGGCGTCGAGCTTGGCCGTCGATACGCCCGGTTTCACGAAAGGCGCGATGTAGTCGAGCGTGTCGGCGGCGATGCGGCCGGCCGCGCGCATGCCGATGAAACCTTCTTCATCGTGCAGGGGGATTTTCTTGCCGTGTTCAAGCTGGGTGGAATAGCGCATGGGGATTCTTTTCTTTGTTAGTGTGAGGTGGGGTGGGCGGCCCAGCCGCGCACGGCGTCGTGCGAGGCGCGCAGCATGGCGTCGACGCTGGCCGGTATCGGTCGCTCCTGGGTCAGGTAAGGCTTGACGACGGCCACGGGCGCGTCGATCAGCACGAATTTGAGCAGCATGTGATCGAGGTCCAGCTCCGTCGTGGCGGGCATGGACTCGGCGCAGCGGGCAAAGCAGGCGTCGAGCGCGGCCTGCTCTTCTTCCACGGCGGCCAGCAATTCCTCGCTGAGGCCGTTGCTGAAATCGGGGCTGTCCGCGCATTGCAGCAGGAAGCGCGCATACACGGGCTTGCGCCGGCACCAGTCCAGCAAGCCGTGCACGCCGGCCCAGGTGTCGCCGCCGAGCCAGCGGCTGGCCACTTCCTCACGGAAGTCGCTTTTCACGCGCAGCCAGGCGCGCGCCAGGATGGCGTTGCGCGAATCGAAGCGGTGATACACGGAGCCGATGGGCGCGCCGGCCTTGACGGCGATGGCGGCCATCGAGACGGCGCCCACGCCGCACTGGGCGGCGACGGCGATCGCGCTGTCGATGAAGTTGTTTTCGTTGAATTTGGCTAGTCTGACCATTCAAATAGAATACAGATTCTATTTGAATCCGTCAAGCGGCCCCAGATGCGCCGACAAGAGTTGCCCCGCTGCCTTACAATGGTATGCACGAACCGCTACAAGGAGAATCCGCTTGCTTACGCCCCCCTTCATCGCCTCCTCCCGCTTCGACGATCCACGCCTGGCGTTGGAACAAGTGCAAGCCATTTACCGCAGCAGCATCGAACATTTGCGCGATGCACTGCAGCGCTTTGTCGCCGGCGAAGACATGCACGAAAGAGTGCGCGCCTGCTACCCCTTCGTGCGCATCCAGACCGATACCGTGGCGCGCGCCGACTCGCCACTGGCTTACGGCTTTGTCGCCGGCCCGGGCGTGTTTGAAACCACCCTGACGCGCCCCGACCTGTTTGGCGATTACTACCTCGACCAGTTCACCCTGCTGCTGAAAAACCATAACGGCGGCCAGACGGTGTACCTGGAAGTGGGCGTCAGCGCCCAGCCCATCCCCGTGCATTTCTCGTTCGCCGAGCATGACCATATCGAGGGCAATATGGATGCGGGACGCCGCATGGCCATGCGCGACCTGTTCGACCTGCCCGACCTGTCGGCCATGGACGACGGCATCGCCAACGGCACGCACGAACCGGCGCACGGCGAAGCGCAGCCGCTGTCGCTGTTCACGGGACCGCGCGTCGACTACTCGCTGCAGCGCCTGCGCCACTACAGCGGCACCTCGCCACAGCACTTCCAGAACTTCGTCCTGTTTACCAATTACCAGTTCTACATCGACGAATTCATCCGCCTGGGCCACGCCATGATGGAGCGCGCGCCCGATGCGGCCGCGCCCTCGGACGACGATGGCTACATCGCCTTTGTCGAACCGGGCAACGTGGTCACGCGCAGGGTCGGCCAGACGGTAGCAAGCGAGGATGCGCTGGGCGCCGCGCCGCCGCGCCTGCCGCAGATGCCCGCCTACCATTTGCTGCGCGCGGACGGCAGCGGCATCACCATGGTCAATATCGGCGTGGGACCGGCCAATGCGAAGACCATCACCGACCATATCGCCGTGCTGCGCCCGCACGCCTGGCTGATGCTGGGTCATTGCGCCGGCTTGCGCACCACGCAAAGCCTGGGCGACTACGTGCTGGCGCATGCGTACGTGCGCGAAGACCACGTGCTCGACGAAGACTTGCCGCTGTGGGTGCCGATCCCGCCGCTGGCGGAAATCCAGCAGGCGCTGCAAACGGCCGTGGCGGAAATCACCCAGCTGACGGGGCATGACTTGAAACACATCATGCGCACAGGGACGGTGGCCAGCACGGACAACCGCAACTGGGAACTGCTGCCGCAGCGCACGCCGGAGCGCCGTTTCAGCCAGAGCCGCGCCATCGCGCTGGACATGGAAAGCGCGACGATCGCCGCCAACGGCTTCCGTTTCCGCGTCCCCTACGGCACCCTGCTGTGCGTGAGCGACAAGCCGCTGCACGGCGAAATCAAGCTGCCCGGCATGGCCAACCACTTCTACCGCGAACGGGTCGACCAGCATCTGCGCATCGGCATCCGCGCCGTGGAACTGCTGCGCCGCCAGGGCGTGGATCGCCTGCACAGCCGGAAATTACGCAGCTTTGCGGAAGTGGCGTTTCAGTAAGCGTGCGTCAGGGGAAAAACCGGGGATCGTAGCTCCATCGCCTGACGGTGCTGGCGGTGACCGCCGCGGCATCGGCATGGCGGGGGTTGAGCAAGACATTGTATTCGTCGGGCACGATCACGGAAGGCACCAGCAACAAGGCGGATTTTCCCGCTGCAATCCAGCCATCGCCAGCCCGCTTGCCCGACAAGCCGGCCGGTATGGCGTCCCAGCCGCCAGGAAATGGATCGAGTACCTGACGCGCACTCCACACGCCATCGGGAATGGCGATACGCACCAGGTAACGGTTGAATGGCAGGCCGCCGCCCCGCAGGTAATGCACGGTTTCCAGGGTGGCCAGGGCGATACTCGTCGAGCAATACACGACGGGCGCGCCCTTGCTGTTCCAGCGGCCACCCGTGATCCTGGCGCCGGTGCCGCTCAGGTCACTGGCGGCATAAGCTGGCGTCTCGACGGCAATACGCCAGAGCACGTTCATGCATAGGCCCCGCTCTGCGTCATGGACAGCAATTCCGCCACCAGTTTTTGCCCCTCGAAGGTGTCCATGTAGCTGGCCGGCGTGGCACCCGCCAGCGCAGGCAGCGGTTTGCTCAGCCAATCGGAGACCCAGCGCGCCGCGTCAAAACCGGCGGGATCGCCCGATTGTTCGACCATCGCCTGCACCATGCCAATCAGGGTTTCAATCCCCAGCACGCGCTCCGATTCATCCTTCGACAGCAAGCTGGCGTCTTTTTCCTTGCGGCTGATGGTGGCGCGCGACAGTCCCAGGCTGGACAACAGGAATTCCTTGCTCATGCCCATGCGCGCGGACAGCCGGCTGATCGTCGAGGCTGGAATACCCCGCCGTATCAGCGCAATGCGCGCATCAGTATCAAAACCGTACAGCGCCATGCCTTCGTACAGCGTCCTCGATTGCTGAGCCGGGACGGGAGCATCAATGTGTCGTTCCATAGTCACCTCCTTTAAGACGTTAGTATAGCTCAAATGAGGCAAGCCACAAGGAAAGCACAAGGTCAAAAAAATGCCGCTCAGCGCAAGCTGAACGGCATGAGCGGCGGCGCCGCACCGTATTCCAGGAGGTTTCTTACAGGAAGCGGTCCAGTATCTTGCGCGTCGTCTTGTCGATATTGAACATGTCGCGTATCAAAAAGTGGATGCCGTGGTTATCGGCGATCAAGAGCGAGGTGGCGCCGATGCGGCGGATGTCTTCCTCGCCTTTCAGCACGAACTGCGTCTCGCCCCGGTCCGTGTCGACATGCCAGGTGCACGGCGTGGCGAAGCTGGAAACGCTTTTCACGCGCGCGATCTCGGGCATGAATTCGCGCCCTTCCAGTTCTTCCTGCAGCAGGCTGCGCGCCGGTTCCGGCAAGGCGTCGAGGCGGTCGATCCACGCCACTTCCTTGCCATCGCCCAGCACCAGCGAAATGCCTTCCGACGGCGACTGGATGGGGAAGGCGCGCACGGGCGCCACGCCCTCAAAAACCTGGCCGTCCGCGTCCGTCATCACCAGCTTGCCGAAGGTGTCGCGGTGTAATGTAAAAGTTGTGCTGGCCATGCTTATTCCTTGTCGTCGAGCGCGAGTTCGTTGTTGCGCGCCTGTGCTTCGTAGAGGCGGAAATAGGCGCCCTCTTTCGCCATCAGTTCATCATGGCTGCCCACTTCAACGACCTGACCGCGGTCCAGCACCACCAGGCGGTCGGCGCGGTGCAGGGTCGACAGCCTGTGCGCGATGGCGATCGTCGTGCGGCCCTGTACCAGGTTGTCCAGTGCCTTCTGGATTTCCTTTTCCGTTTCCGAGTCGACCGACGATGTCGCTTCATCCATGATCAGGATGCGCGGATCGATCAGCAGCGCGCGGGCGATCGAGATGCGCTGGCGTTCGCCGCCGGACAAGCCCTGGCCACGCTCGCCCACCATCGAATCGTAGCCTTGCGGCAGGCGCAGGATGAATTCGTGCGCATGCGCGGCGCGCGCGGCGGCGATAATTTCCTGGCGCGTCGCGTGCGGCTTGCCGTAGGCGATATTCTCCGCGATGGTGCCGAAGAACAGGAACGGCTCCTGCAGCACCAGGCCGATGTTGCGGCGGTAATCGGAGACGGCGAACGAGCGGATGTCCACGCCGTCGAGCAGAATCGCCCCTTCCGACACGTCGTAGAAACGGCAGATCAGGTTGACCAGGGTGCTCTTGCCCGAACCGCTGTGGCCTACCAGGCCGATCATCTCGCCGGCCTTGATGTTCAGGGTGATGCCGCGGTTGACGGCGCGGTTGCCATAGCGGAAACCGACTTCGCGCAGGTCGATGCGACCTTCGATCTTGTCCAGTTTCACCGGTTGCGCCGGTTCCGGCACGCTCGACACATGGTCGAGGATGTCGAAGATGCGCTTGGCGGCCGACGCCGATTTCTGCGTCACGGAGACGATGCGGCTCATCGAGTCGAGACGGCCATAGAAACGCGTGCTGTAGGCGATGAAGGCGGTCAGCACGCCGACGGTGATTTCGCCGCGCGACAGCTGCCAGATGCCAAAGCACCAGATGACCAGCAAACCCATCTCCGTCAGGAACGAGACGGTCGGCGAGAACAGCGACCAGACCTTGTTCAATTTGTCGTTGACGGCCAGGTTGTGCGCGTTGGCGTCGCGGAAGCGGGCCGCTTCGCGTTTTTCCTGCGCAAACGCCTTCACCACGCGGATGCCGGGAATCGTATCGGCCAGCACGTTGGTCACTTCGCTCCACACGCGGTCGATCTTTTCAAAGCCCGTGCGCAGGCGGTCGCGCACCAGGTGGATCATCCAGGCGATGAAGGGCAATGGCGCCAGGGTCATGATGGCCAGCCACGGATTCATCGACCACAGGATCACGCCCGTCATGATGATCATCAGCACGTCGGAAGCAAAATCGAGCAGATGCAGCGAGAGGAAGACGCAGATGCGGTCACTGCCGCTGCCGATGCGCGCCATCAGGTCGCCCGTGCGCTTGCCGCCGAAAAATTCCAGCGACAGTTTCATCAGGTGTTCATACGTGGCCGAGCGCAAGTCGGCGCCCATGCGTTCGGACACCAGGGCCAGCACATAGGTCTTGCCCCAGCCCAGCAGCCAGGCCAGCAGGGCCGAACCGAGCAAGCCGCTCATGTAGTACACCACCAGCCACGGGTCGATGTGCTTGCCGTTTTGATACGGAATCAGCACATTGTCCATCAGCGGCGCCGTCAGGTACGGTGGAATCATGTGCGCGGCCGTACTCAGCAGCATCAGTATGAAGCCCAGGGCCAGCTGGCCGCGGTAGGGATGGGCGAAGCGCCACAGGCGGAACAGGGTCCAGGTCGATGGCGGCGTGTGCAGCACCTTGGCGCAGATCGGGCATTCTTCCTGCTCCGGCTCCAGCGGCGCCTTGCAGCTGGGGCACACTTCCTGTTCCGCTTCCAGCACGGGCTGGCCCGTCAGGTGGCTGTCGAGGCGCTCGACGAACTGTTCCAGCACGCGGATCGCATGCAGGTTCTGGCCCAGGGTGAAGCGCCACGACGCCAGGCGGCCGTGGTCGTCGAACAGTTCCAGGTGGCCGACGCCGGCGTGGTCGTGGTGCGTCAGGCGCAATCCGTGGCGGAAAGACCAACTTTTCCAGACGGTATCGCCCGGCGAACGGGCCAGCAACCGCTTCTCGGTGACAACTATTATGCCTTTTGTGAAACGTAATCGCGCATCGAGGTCAACCTCAACGCTACTTAAAACGTTCTCCCCTGGAGAAAGGTTGCTTTCCACTTCCGCCAGCCAGTGTTCCGGCAGCGAAGTGAGGGGAATAGTTGTTGCAGGAACACTCAGTTCAGTTGTCATCGTAAAGCATACTCCGGCTCGAGGCCAAGCCCTTCAGGGCGGGATTTGGGGGATGGGGCAGTCGCCCGATCAATGTTTGTGTACTGCGCGATGGCGAGGTGGATGCACCAGTGGCAATTTCCTGTATTGTATCGAATGGATGCCTGCCGGTAAGGAATGATGGCAAAACGAAGCAAAAAAATCAGCGGCCAACGTACAGGAGCAAGTATACAACAGCCCGCTGTTGCGCAAATGCTCCAGCTTGGCCCGGAGTCGGTATCTTTATAACAAGTATGGCAACAATTAGTAACAATTAGAATGGCAACACCAGCAGAATACGAGAAGCAAACGCGACAAGAGACCACTAAAAGTGGCACACTGCGCATACCCGGGATAAAGAACCAAGCAAGAGCCTGAAAAGACTCTGTAGAGCCAACATAAAGTATCTGGCGCCCAGACGCCTGGCTTGTTATCAAGAAACCACTTACATGATCAAGAAGAAGAACATCGAATTCGTCCGCGTCACCCACTTGCGCGGCCCCAACATCTGGACTTACCGCCCGGTGATTGAAGCCTGGGTCGACATCGGCGAACTGGAAGACTATCCATCCAATACCCTGCCCGGCCTGTACGAGCGCCTGGTGGCGTGGCTGCCCGGCATGATCGAGCACCGCTGCGGCGTGGGCGAACGGGGCGGCTTTTTCGAGCGCCTGCGCGAAGGCACGTGGTCGGCCCACATCCTCGAGCACGTGGTGCTGGAGCTGCAAAACCTGGCAGGCATGCGCACGGGCTTCGGCCAGACGCGTTCGACCAGCCAGCGCGGCGTCTACAAGATGGCCTTCCGCACGCGCGAAGAGCACGTGGGCCGCGCCGCCCTGGCCGCCGCGCGCACACTGCTGATGGCCGCCATCAACGATGAAGCCTACGACCTGGAAGCGGCCCTGGCGCCGCTGCGCGACATGGTCGATTCGCGCTGCCTGGGCCCGAGCACGGCCAGCATCGTCGATGCGGCCACCGAGCGCCGCATTCCTTCCCTGCGCCTGAACGACGGCAACCTGGTGCAACTGGGCCACGGCGCCGCGCAGCGCCGCATCTGGACGGCCGAAACGGACCGCACCAGCGCGATTGCCGAAGGCATCGCCAGCGACAAGGATCTCACCAAATTCCTGCTCAAATCGTGCGGCGTGCGCGTCCCTGAAGGCAGCCTGGTGCGCAGCGCCGAAGCGGCCTGGGAAGAAGCGCAGGACATCGGCGTGCCCGTCGTCGTCAAGCCCTATGACGGCAACCATGGCCGCGGCGTCTCGCTGAACCTGATGACGGAAGCGGACGTGAAGGCCGCCTACGCGCTGGCCGCGCGCAAGGGCGACAGCTCGGCCGTGCTGGTGGAAAGCTTCATCACGGGCGACGAACACCGTCTGCTCGTCGTCGGCAACAAGCTGATCGCGGCCGCCAAGGGCGAGTCGCTGTGGGTCGATGGCGACGGCACCTCCAGCGTGCTGGAACTGGTGAACGCGCAGATCAATATCGACCCGCGCCGCGGCGAAGGCGAAGACTTCCCATTGGGTACCGTCAAGCCGCACGAATCGGGTGAAATCGTGCTGGAACTGCAGCGCCAGGGCATGACCGCCCTGTCCGTGCCGCAGGCGGGCCAGAAAGTGCTGATCCAGCCGAACGGCAACGTGGCCATCGACGTCACGGACGACGTGCATCCGTCCGTCGTGCATGCGGCCCTGCTGGCCGCGCGCGTGGTCGGCCTGGACATCGCCGGCATCGACCTGGTCACCACCGACATCACGCGTCCGCTGGAAGAGCAGCGCGGCGCCATCATCGAAGTCAATGCCAGCCCTGGCCTGCTGGCGCACATCAAGCCGGGCGTGGGCCAGCCCCGCCCTGTCGGCGCGGCCATCGTCGACCACCTGTTCGCGCCCGAGGAAACGGGCCGCATTCCGCTGATCGGCGTGACGGGCACGCGCGGCGCCAGCCTGATCGTGCGCATGCTGTGCAAGCTGCTCAACCTGTCGGGCCTGCACACGGGCGCCGTCTGCAGCGAAGGCATGTATCTGGACCAGCGCAGAGTCGTCAGCAGCGATTGCGTGAACTGGGACGCGGGCCAGCGTTTGCTGCTCAACCGCACCGTGCAGACGGCCCTGTTCGAGAGCAATCCGCGCATGATCCTGGCCGAAGGCCTGGCCTACGACAAATGCCAGGTCGGCATCGTCACGGACATGGGCAGCCTCGATAGCGTCAAGGATTTCGACGTGCTGGATGAAGCGGGCCTGTACAAGGCCGTGCGCAGCCAGGTCGACGTGGTGGTGCTGACGGGCGTGGCCGTGCTCAACGCCGCCAACGCGCACGTGCTGGAACTGGCCGAACTGTGCGACGGCACCGTGACCCTGTATGCGCAGGATGGCGGCTTGCCAGCCATCGCGGCGCAACTGGCCGCCGGCCAGCGCGCCGTCTTCGTGCGCGGCAACCACATCGTGCTGGCCGAAGGCGGCATCGAAACGGTGTTGCTGTGCCTGGACCTGCTGAAACCGGCCACGGCCGGCAATGTCGACAGCGTGCTGGCCGTCGCGGCCGCCGCCTGGGCCATGAATCTGCCCGTCGATCTGATCTGCGCCGGTTTACGTACCTTCGACGCGGCTCCCGGCTGCATCGGCAACTGAGGCAAAGCAGCACTCAAGCCCGGCCAGGACGGCCGGGCCCACAAGAACACAACAGGATTACGGTTTAATTATGGAAGTATCTCGCGTACGGGCCTTGCGTGGCCCTAACCTCTGGAGCCACGACACCGCCGTGGAAGCCATTGTTTCCTGCACCACGCAGGAACTCGACATCGCCCAGCTGCCCGGCTTCGAAGCCCGCCTGCGCGCACTCTTTCCGCAACTGAGCCCGCTGCAACCGCTGGGCAACTACAACGCCGCGCCGATGGCGCAGGTGCTGGAACTGGCGGCGCTGGGCCTGCAGGCGCAAGCCGGCTGCCCCGTCACCTTCAGCCGCACCACGCCGACCCTGGAAACGGGCATCTTCCAGGTCGTCGTCGAATACTCGGAAGAAGCCGTCGGCCGCCTGGCTTTGGCCCTGGCGCAGCAGCTGTGCCGCGCCGCGCTCGACGATGCGCCGTTCGACCTGGCCGGCGCCCTGCAGCAGTTGCAGGAACTCGATGAAGACGTGCGCCTCGGTCCATCGACGGGCGCCATCGTCAACGCCGCCGTGGCGCGCAACATCCCGTTCCGCCGCCTGACCGAAGGCAGCCTGGTGACGTTCGGCTGGGGCAGCAAGCAGCGCAAGATCCAGGCCGCCGAAATGGACGGCACCAGCGCGATCGCCGAAGCCATCGCGCAAGACAAGGAACTGACCAAGAAGCTGCTGGACTCGGCCGGCGTGCCCGTACCGCAAGGCCGCGTCGCCATCGATGCGGACGATGCCTGGGCCGCCGCCTGCGAGATCGGCCTGCCCGTCGTCGTGAAGCCAAAAGATGGCAACCAGGGCAAGGGCGTCACCGTCAACGTCACCACGCGCGAACAGCTGACGGCCGGCTTTCTCGCGGCGCAGGAATTCCGCGACGATATCCTCGTCGAACGCTATCTGCCGGGCCACGATTTCCGCTTGCTCGTCATCGGCAACAAGATGGTGGCGGCGGCTCGCCGCGACCCGCCGCAAGTGGTGGGCGACGGCCAGCATACGGTGCGCGAACTGGTCGACCAGGTCAACCTGGATCCGCGCCGCGGCAGCGGCCACGCCACATCGCTGACGAAAATCCGCTTCGACGACATCGCCCTGGCCAGCCTGGCCAAGCAGGGCTACGTGGCCGACTCCGTGCCGCCGGTCGGCCAGCGCGTCATCCTGCGCAATAACGCCAACCTGTCGACGGGCGGCTCGGCCACCGACGTCACCGTCGACGTGCACCCGGAAGTGGCGGCGCGCGCCGTCGCGGCCGCACACATGGTGGGCCTGGACATCTGCGGCGTGGACGTGGTCTCCGACAGCATCCTGAAACCGCTGGAAGAGCAGAACGCCGGCATCGTGGAAGTGAACGCCGCACCGGGCCTGCGCATGCACCTGGCGCCGTCGTTCGGCAAGCCGCGCCCTGTGGGCGAAGCCATCATCGCCGCCATGTTCGCCGAAGGCGACGATGGCCGCATTCCCGTCGTTGCCGTCACCGGCACCAACGGCAAGACCACCACCGTGCGCCTGATCGCCCACCTGCTCACCACGTCGGGCCTGCGCACGGGCATGACCAACACGGATGGCGTGTACATCGAAGGACGCCAGATCGACAGCGGCGACTGCAGCGGCCCGCGCAGCGCGCGCAACGTGCTGCTGCACCCGGACGTGGACGCGGCCGTGTTCGAGACGGCACGTGGCGGCATGCTGCGCGAAGGCCTGGCTTTCGACCGCTGCCAGGTCGCCGTGGTGACGAACATCGGCGCGGGCGACCACCTGGGCCTGAACTACATCACTACCGTGGAAGACCTCGCGGTCCTGAAGCGCGTGATCGTGCAGAACGTGGCTGACAGCGGCGTGGCCGTGTTGAACGCCACCGACCCGGCCGTGGCCCGCATGGCCAAGAATTGCAGCGGCACGGTGACCTTCTTCGCCGCCGACAAGACGCATCCCGTAATGGCCACGCATCGCGCGCAAGGCAACCGCGTCGTGTACGTGGAAGACGGCAAGCTGGTCGCGGCGCAAGGCAAGGAACGCCACGAAATCGCCCTGTCGCAGGTGCCGATCACGCGCAACGGCGCCATCGGCTTCCAGGTCGACAACGTCATGGCCTCCCTGGCCGCCGCCTGGGCCGTGGGCCTGGACTGGAAAACCATCGCGCTGGGCTTGAAAACCTTTGCCAATGAAGCCGACAATGCGCCGGGCCGCTTCAACGTGTTCGATTACAAGGGCGCCACCCTGATCGCCGACTACGGCCACAATCCGGACGCCATCCTGGCACTGGTGCAGGCGGTGGAAAGCATGCCGGCCAAGCGCCGCTCGGTCGTCATCAGCGGCGCCGGCGACCGCCGCGACGAAGACATCCGCCAGCAGACGGAAATCCTTGGCGCCGCCTTCGACGACGTGCTCCTGTACCAGGACCAGTGCCAGCGCGGCCGCGCCGACGGCGAAGTCGTGGCATTGCTGCGCCAGGGTTTGAACGGCGCCAAGCGCACCAGCCATATCGATGAAATCAACGGCGAATTCGTCGCCATCGACAAGGCCCTGGCACGCCTCGGCGAAGGCGACCTGTGCCTGATCCTGATCGACCAGGTGGAAGAAGCGCTGGCGCACATCGCCAAGCGCGTCGCCGAAGCCTAAGCACAGCATCGCTGCGCACGAGGGCGGCCTGCGGGCCGCCCTTTTTCATCCCTGCGCCTCAGTCGGCACCGGCTTTCCCGATCGCCTGCGCGGCCAGCGCGCCGGCCCGCATCTCGCTGGCAAACAGCGTCGCCGCATGCGCGATGGCGCGGGTGGCACGCGCGAGGAAATGCGTCCAGTGCTGCTGCTCGAGCAGCAGCATCTCGATGCAGAACCACACCTGGCCGCGCTGCACATGGCCTTTCACCAGCTTGATGCGGCGGTTGACTTCATCGAGCGCGGCATGCACGCGCAGCAGCTCTTCCTGTGTATCGATACTCCACACATTCGGCAACAGCAGTTTTCCAAATTGCGCGTCATCGGCGTCAAAGCACAGGACATAGCCCATGCCTTCGAAACGGAAGACGATATCGCCATCGCTGTCGATCTGCGCCTGATATCCGTCCGCTTGCAAGTGCCGCAGCAACGGTTCGGTGATAGTGGATGCCAACATGGTGCTTCCTTTCATTGAGTGGGATGGCGACGCCCCGTCTGGTGCCGCTGCATCGCTACCTCAACGCCGCCGCCGGCAAAAAATACAAAACTATTTTCGCCACGTGTGGAGAGCGGGCAAGGCCGGCAGGCGCATGAATGCGGCAGGGATACCGGAATTGATATGGACATCGCAAAAGAAGTCATTTGTGGCGCAAAGTCATTCCCCCCTACCATGCTTCCTGAGCCAGTTCCTGCTCTGGCGGCGACTGCCGCAGCGTTCTCAACATAACTAAAATACAGGTGGAGACAAGATGATGCAATTGATGGCACCGGGCACCCGCACGTCCCGACAAAACACACGCTTGACCTTGAAGGCGACGGTGGCCGCCTTGGCCGGCGCCGGCCTGCTGAGCAGCGCTTCCGTACGGGCGCAACAGGCGCCCGCAGTGGAAACACCGGTGGAAGAAACGGCGGCGCCGGCGCCGGCCGACAATGCCGGCATGGCCGTCGTCGCCGTCACGGGCGTGCGCAGGGCGGCGCAAAGCGCGCAGACGATCAAGAAAAACAACGACCAGGTGGTCGACTCCATCGTCGCCGATGAAATCGGCAAATTCCCCGACAAGAACGTGGCCGAAATCCTCGGCCGCGTGACGGGCGTGCAGATCCGCCGCGAAGGCGGTGAAGCGGGCACCGTCATCATCCGCGGCTTGCCTGGCGTGGTGACCCTGCTCAACGGCCGCGAAATGTTCACGTCCGTGGGCCGCAGCCTGTACCTGGCCGACATCCCGACGGCCATGCTGCAGCGCGTGGACGTGTACAAATCGCAGGGCGCCGACATGGTCGAAGGCGGCACGGCCGGCGTGGTCGACGTGCGCACCAACCGCCCGTTCGATTTCAAGGGTTTTACGGCATCGGGCAACGTGCGCGCCGAACACCGCGACAAGTCCGGCTCGACGGACCCGAACGTCGGCGGCATGGTCTCGAACCGCTGGAAGACCCAATACGGGGAATTCGGTGCCCTGCTTGGCCTGTCCTACCAGCGCGGCAGGTACTATGACGAGACGATCTGGAACGCCGAACCCGTCAAGCGCCCCGACGCGGGCAACATCACGGGTCCCGATTCCGTCGGCATGATCCCTACCGTGGGCGACCGCAAGCGCTACGCGGCCAACGCCGCCTTCCAGTGGCGCCCGAACTCGCAGGTGGAAGTGTATGCGGAAGGCATGTCGACCCTGATCAAGCACGCCTTCGACAGCCAGTTCTTCGTCGGTTCGCTGCCCTGGGGCCAGACCCCGGACATCACCCTGATCCCCGGCACCAATCAGGCGGCCACGGTGGGCAAGATCGACGGCCCATGGTCGCCGTTCACGCTGGGCTCGACCCAGGCGCGGCGCGACCGCTCGATCGGTTCGCAAGGCGCCATCGGCGCGCGCTGGGACATCACGCCGCAGCTGCGCGCCACGACGGAGCTGGCGCGCACGGTGAGCAACTTCGAGCGCGAATTTCCCATCCTCGACTTCCTCGCCCATCCGACCAGCATCATCGGCAGCACGAACGTGAACGGCGGTGCGCAGATCAGCTACCCCGGCTACAACATGACGGATCCGAAGAACTACACCCTGCTCGGCTTCTACGACAATCACAGTCACGACGAAGGCAGCTCGACCGACTGGCGCGGCGACGTCAGCTACGACATGGACAGCACGGGCTTCTTCCGCGAATTCTCGGGCGGCGTGCGCCTGGCCAAGCGCAAGGCCGAATCGGTCCGCGAAAAAAATGGCCAGGGCGGGCTGACGTCGACGATCTATGCGGATGCGATTCCCGGCCTGGCGTGCACCTCGCACGAGAACACGGGCAACTTCGGCCTGCAAAGCTGGCTGACGCCATGCCGCGACTTCATGCTCAACAACACGGCCGCGCTGCGCCAGCTGTTTACGGGCAGCAGCGAACGCAGCCCAGACGATCCGATGACCCATTACAAGGATGTGGAAAAAACCAATGCCGTCTACGGCAAGGCGCGCATCGGCTTTGACCTGGCGCAAGTACCGGTCGACGGCACCCTGGGCGTGCGCGTGGTGCAGACCAAGCAGGACTTGCAAGGCAATTCCTCGCAAAACGGCACCATCACGCCCGTGCGCGTAAAAACCTCGGACACGGACGTGTTGCCCAGCATGACCTTGAAAGCCATGCTGCGCCAGGACCTGATCGCCCGCATGACGGCCGGCAAAGCCGTGCAGCGCCCGAACTTCGCCGACTTCAACCCCGGCGTGAGCCTGGGCCAGAGCCTGGAAATGGTGCGCCCGACGGGTAGCGGCGGCAATCCCGACCTCAAACCCGTGGAAGGCAGGAACCTCGACGTGGCGCTGGAATGGTATTTCGCCCAGACGGGTTCCGTCACGGCCACCGTGTTCCGCCACAACTTCAAGAATTACATCCTGTCCGGCTCGGCCAAGGAAACGTATGGCGGCATCGAGTACGACATCACGCGTCCGCGCAACACCTCGAAAGGCCATCTGCAAGGCCTGGAAATGGCGTACCAGCAGTTCTATGACAAGCTGCCCGGCTGGATGAGCGGCCTGGGCCTGCAGGCGAACGCCACCTACATGACGGGCGAACTGGAAGAATTGAACGGCAGCGTGCACCCGTTCACCGGCATGTCGAAGTGGTCGGCCAATATCGTCGGCCTGTACGAACAGGGACCGTGGTCGGCGCGCCTGGCCTACAGCTGGCGCGACAAATACGTCGACGACTACAACTACCGCGGCAAGGGCATCCACCTGACAGTGGCGCCAACCAAGACCCTGGACGCGTCGGTCTCGTACAAGCTCAACCCGAACACCACGGTGACCCTGGACGCGAACAACCTGCTCGATTCGACCTACCGCGACTACCACGACACGCCGGACTATGTGCGCGACGTGCGGCGCTATGACAAGGTCGTAGGTTTATCCGTCCGCTGGAGCTACTAGTGAACACCTGACCAAACCGGCTGCGCGGCGCGCTTTGCGGCCGGCGATGCACACGGCACTACAGTGCCGCTGCGCTTCTCGGCCACAAATCACTGCCGCTCGCGATGGTTTTGTCAGGCGTCGAAACGTCGTTGAAATACATGTCTTCTTCCTTGAGGAGTTTCAGCGCCAGCTGGCAACGGCTGGCGTTTTTTTGCCTTGAGGAATCTATCCGACACAGGAATTGATTTAACGCAAAGTGGCGGCGCCGGGGCGCTTTTATGCTGGCAGCTTGACCATCGAACCCGGCGGGGACAGCATGCGCGATGCACGGCACGTCGATACACAGCTATTTCAACCCGATATCCCCGTGCGGCTCGACATGCGCACGGCGGCGCTGGTCGAGCATGCGCTGGCCTTGCAGGAAATGGCCGGCACGGGCGCCGCCGCCCTATTTTTGCACTGCCACGACGTGCCGCTGCCCACCGCCTTGCGCGTGCTGACGACGGGACCGCACCGCAAACCGGCCGCGCCGCACCTGTTTGCCCGCCTGCGTCCGCGCACGGCCGCCCTGGCGCAAGGCGCGCCGCTACCGGCGCGCTGACGAATCCTGTACCATCGCCGCAACCTATCAAATGAGGCACGGCGATGCAGGCAGCGACACCCCACGATTCCTATGCGGCACTGATGGACCTGATCAAGGCGCGCCATGCGGAACTGAGCCCGCAATTCCAGGCCGGCGCCCGCTACCTGGCCGACCATCCGGACGAAGTGGCCGTGTCGTCGATGCGCAGCATCGCCGCGCGCGCGCAGGTGCAATCGGCCGCCCTCGTACGCCTGGCGCAGCAACTGGGCTTTGCCGGCTGGCCGGAACTGAAAGCCATCTTCGTCGAACGCCTGCGCGCGGGACAGGCCGGGTATGCGGCAAAAGCGGGCGCGCTGGCCGGCAAGGACGGGGACCTGGTCACCGAAGTGTTCACTGTGCAGCAGCGCAACCTGGTCGCCACGGAAAGCGCCAACCACGCCGCCCTGGAGGCCGCCGCCGCTCTGCTGCAGGCAGCGCCCCGCGTGCACGTGGCCGGTTTCCGCGCCGCCCACCCCATCGCCTACACCCTGCATTATCTGTACCGCTTGCTGCGCCCCAGCGTGCAGCTGCTGAGCGGCCAGGGCGGCACCCTGGAAATGGACTTGCGCGCCCTGCAAGCGGGCGAAGCCGTCGTCGTCGCCAGCTTCGCGCCGTATTCGAGCGAAGCGCTGCTGGTGGCGCAGGCGGCGCGCCAGGCCGGCTGCCAGGTGGTCGCCATCAGCGACAGCGCCATGTCGCCGCTGGCCCTGCTAGCCGACGCCAGCATCGTCATCGCCGTCGACAGCCCTTCGTTCTTCCCCTCCATCGTGGCCGGCGTCGCGGCCGTGGAAAGCCTGGTGGAATTGCTCGTGGCGCGCGCGGGGCACGATGCCGTACTAGCCATCGGCGCGGCGGAAAACCAGTTGCGGACGCTGGGTGCCTATGCAAAAACATCAAATGATGTAACTTAAAGATAAATACATCGAACGTTGCAATGCGGCGCAACGCAGCCTATAATCGGCCATCTCCTCCTTGCCGATAAGAAAGCGATGCCATGAGCCACGTCTTCCACCGCAGCCTGACCGCCAGCTATCCCGTCGCCGTGGGCGGCGACGGCCCTTACCTGATCGATGCCGATGGCAAGCGCTACCTGGACGCCTGCGGCGGCGCGGCCGTCTCCTGCCTCGGCCATTCGGATGCGGCCGTGATCGCCGCCGTGCAGCAGCAGATTGCCACGCTGGCGTACGCGCACAGCTCCTTTTTTACCACCGAACCGATGGAGCAGCTGGCCGACTTCCTCGTCGCCCGGGCGCCAGCCGGCATCGACAGCGTGTATTTCGTCTCGGGCGGTTCGGAAGCGGTGGAAAGCGCGCTCAAGCTGGCGCGCCAGTATTTCGTGGAACGGGGCCAGCCGCAGCGCCGCCACGTCATCGCGCGCCGCCAAAGCTACCACGGCAATACGCTGGGCGCGCTGGCCACGGGCGGCAACGCCTGGCGCCGCCAGCAGTTCGAACCGCTGCTCATTGGCGTCACCCACGTGTCGCCCTGCTACGCCTGGCGCGACCAGCAGGAAGCTGAAACGGATGGCGACTACGTGGCGCGCCTGGGCCAGGAACTGGAAGACCATATCGCCGCACTGGGCGCGGACAACGTCATGGCCTTCATCGCCGAACCCGTCGTCGGCGCCACGGCCGGCGCCCTGCCCGCCGTCGCCGGCTATTTTGCGCGCATGCGCGAGATCTGCCAGCGCCACGGCATCCTGCTGATCCTCGACGAAGTCATGTGCGGCATGGGCCGCACGGGCAGCCTGTTCGCCTGCGAGCAGGAAGGCGTCACGGCTGACCTGATCTGCATCGCCAAGGGCCTCGGTGCCGGCTACCAGCCCATCGGCGCCGTCATGGTGTCGCGGGAAATCCGCGACACCCTCCGCGCCGGCACAGGGTTCTTCCAGCATGGCCACACGTATATCGGCCACGCCACGGCCTGCGCCGCCGCCCTGGCCGTACAGCGGCAGATCGAGGAACGCGATTTATTGGCCAACGTGCGCGCCATGGGCGGCCTGCTGCAAGAACGGCTGCGCCAGCGTTTCGACGGCCATGCGCACGTGGGCGACATCCGCGGCCGCGGCCTGTTCCTCGGTCTGGAACTGGTACAGGATCGCAATACCAAGCAGCCGTTCGACCCGGTCCGCCGCCTGCACGCGCGCATCAAGGCGCAAGCCATGCAAAACGGACTGATGTGCTACCCCATGGGCGGCACCATCGACGGCCTGCACGGCGACCACATCCTGCTGGCGCCGCCCTACATCGTCGACGCCAGCCACGTCGATGAGATCGTCGGCAAGCTGGGCATGGCCATCGATGCCTGTGTGGCGTAACCGCGCATGCCTGTGGCAGAAACGCGCAAAGGCGACTGCCAGCAGTTTCTGTTCACTCCTTGCCAATATTAATTGACTTATTCTAAACAATCGTTTTAAATCAGGAAGTTACTCAAAATCAATCATCTTGGGCATTCAATCATCGCATTACCCCTTTTCGATGCTTGACGCCCACGTTGATGCACTCTGAAGCCAAGGTATATGGAACTGCTCGACTCCCTGCGTCAGCCCCCACTGCAAGACGACACGATCAGCGGACACTATGAAGTGCGCCGCTTGCTGGGCGAAGGCGGTTTCGGCCATGTATTCGAAGCGTGGGATGCCAAGCTGTGCCGTAGCGTGGCGCTGAAACGCCTGAAACCGCAAGCCGACGTGCTGCATCCGGAAAAACTGATCAATGAAGCGCGCCTGGCCGCTTCGCTCAGGCATGCGGCTTTCGTGCGCATTTTTGCCATCGAGGGCCAGGGCACGGGCCAGTCTATCGTCATGGAACTGGTCGAAGGCCAGACCCTGGGCCAGTTCATGCACAGCGGCAAGGCGGACCTGCAAACGGCGCTCGACATCGCCTACCAGATCGCCGACGCGATGGACGAGGCGCACGCCATGGACCTCGTCCACGGCGACCTGAAACCGTCGAACCTGATGCTGGAAGCGGACGGTCAAGTGCGCATCCTCGATTTCGGCCTGGCCCGCCACATCGACCCGCAAGCCACGCAAACGACGACCCTGTGCGACCTGCAAGGCACCATCGCCTACATGGCGCCCGAGCGCCTGATGGGCCGCCTGCCCGACACGCGCGGCGACGTCTACGCGCTGGGCGCCATGCTGTACGAAATGCTGGCCGGCCAGCGCCACTTCGCCCACCTGAACGGCCTGGCCCTGGCCTCCGCCCACATGCAGGCGACGGAACCGTGGCCCGACCTGCCGGACTCCGTCCCGCCCGCCATCAACGCCCTCGTGCGCGCGATGACGGCGCACGACCCGGCCGAACGGCCACGCACCATGCGCGACGTGCGCGAGGCGATAGATGGGCAGCGCACACTGGCGGTGCCAGCGCCAATACTGGCCGCCAAGACGGTTCCCGCCAAACCACCGGCCTCGATTGCGATTCGCCTGCAGGTGCCGGTCAAGCGCGCCGTGGTGGCCGCTGGCGCCGTTGCTATACTGACTCTGGCAGCGTGGCAAGGCCCTAGCCTGCTTGCAGCTTTGCGTGGTCATTACTCCACGGCGCAGTTTTCGGAAATGGCTGCGATGAAGGCTGGCATGGATGCCTTGCGAGCATTTGACCTCGACAGCAGCCAGAAAATACCCATTGAGCAGTTTACTGCCGTGCTACATCATAATCCGGCCAATGCGACCGCGGCAGCAGGACTATCCATTGCGTCGACTTTACGCTACCTGGGCGATGGTCGCGATGAGACTTGGCTACAGCGGGCAGATGTCAATGCGAAACAGGCACTGGCTGCGGATGACCAGCTAGCACTTGCCCACGTGGCCCAAGGCTGGGTCCACGAATACCATGGCAAGAATGAGGATGCGCTGCGTGAGGCAACCATTTCATTGAATTTGGAACCAAATAATTTCTTGGCACTGTACGGCAAGGCACGCCTGTATATCGTCAGTTACAAGTTTGAGCAGGCCAAGCAGGTATTAGACCAGGCCATCCTTGCCCATCCGCAGGAGTACTTGCTCATTACATTACTCGGCTATATGTACTATAAGAAAGGCGATTACGTTGGTGCGGAACAAGCGTTCCGTCAAAGCATACGCATGAACCCGCGCTCCCCCGCGACCTACGCCTATCTGAATGCCGCCCTGTTACGCCAGAATCGCGATGACGAGGCCTTACAAGTGCTGCAGCAAGGACTGCAAGTAAGCCCCTATTGGGAACTCTACTCCAATCTGGGCACATCCCTGTTTGCAAAAGGTGACTATCTGGGCGCAGTCCAAGCGTTTAAGAGTGCCGTATCGGAACGAAAAGGCGGGCCTGGCATCTATTTATTGTGGGCTAATCTGGCCGATGCCCAACGCTGGGTGCCTGCCCAAGTGGGGGCCTCGAAACAATCGTATCAGCGTGCCATTGCACTAGTACAGCCGATGCTTAAACGAATGCCAAACGACATCACACTGAATTCGCGAATGGCGCTCTATCAGGCCTACGCAGAGGAAAAGCAACAGGCGCTTGCCGGAGTACGGCATGCACTCAGCCTGGCGCCACAAGTAGCGGATGTGCAATTTCGCGCCGCCCTCACGCATGAACTGATCGGCAACCGTAGCGAGGCGCTTGATGCATTACTCAAGGCCAGCAAACTTGGCTACCCACGCAACCTGATCGAGTCCGCCCCCGATCTTTTAAACCTGCGGCGTGATTACCGCTATCAACAACTTCTTATCAACCTGGAAAGAGACAGTAAAAAATGACGCCTGTAAGCCCCTGGATGAAGTTATCCGTGCATTTTGATGCAGATCAGATTACCAATCAGCTCGACTACAGTTTCACCTCGTGCGACGGCACGGCCGATCCGCGCCATGGCCCCTACATGGGCGGCGTGCACTTCCAGAAGGGCCAGCATGTCTATCTCGACGTTACTTGCTGCGGCTCTAAGGACAGTGGTTTCACCTCGTTCCAGATCGTCGACTGCTGCATCGTTACCGTACCACAACTGACGCAGATCGGTCCAAAAGTACCGACTATCTACTCGCCACCATCGCCATTTTTGCAAGCAGTGGGCGCCACCTATCAGTTGCCGCTGGACTTCGAAATCCAGCAACTGCTGGGTGAACCAGAACGGCCGAACCTGCACCACATTCGCCAGGAATGGAAGCACAACCTGGACGTGGGTTACGCAAGCGGCCGCTGGGAATTGTCGTTTGTCATGACCGTACGCATCATGCGAGGCGAAGACGTCCAGCCAGAGCTGCGCGTGTTCTCCTTCGACCCAGAAAGCTCTGTTGGAGGCAACGGTAGCCTGTAACCGTGCCAGTATTCCGTCACGGCCCGGTGGCACCGTGCCCCCCCCCCAGGCCGGGATGTATATACTGCCTTCTTGAAGCATATACAGTGAATCAGACAGGGTGAACTGCGCATATGCGGTCGCAAGCATGCAAGCGGCATTTTATGGCATCACTGCATCAACGGCCTTATCCTTGGCCGTGCCCTCCCTGTTGCGCTTCCCTACTCCCAGCCGACCAAGGCAATTCCGCTTGCCTGGTGTCTCAACGGCACAGCCGCAACATGCTGCTTGCTCACATCCGCACGCAATACGCCGCCCTGCCCGCCGAAAGCGGTAAAATGACGGCCTTGAACCCAAGCTCCGCCACATGGCGCGGCCTAGAATGCACATAGCACCACACACAGCCCGGCAGGCATACGCCTCCCTGCCGCCGGACCAACGACAAAGAACACATGACCACCGTCCCAAAAGAAATCAACGCCGCCGCGGCAAAGAAAAATTCGGCTGAAAAGCTCACTCCCATGATGCAGCAATATTTAGGCATCAAGGAGAACCACCCGACGATGTTGGTCTTCTACCGCATGGGCGATTTCTACGAGCTGTTTTTCGAGGATGCGGAAAAAGCGTCGCGCTTGCTGGGCATTACCCTGACGGCGCGCGGCGTGGCCAGTGGCAACCCCATTAAAATGTGCGGCGTGCCATTTCATTCGCTCGACGGCTATCTGGCCAAGCTGGTCAAGCTGGGCGAGTCGGTGGCCATTTGCGAACAGATCGGCGACCCGGCCACCAGCAAGGGTCCCGTCGAGCGCAAGGTCATGCGCGTCGTCACGCCCGGCACCCTGACGGATGCGGACTTGCTGCCCGAAAAGGCCGAGCGCCCGCTGCTGGCCATGTGCAGCATCACGCAGCGCAAGACGGTCACGACGGGCCTGGCCTGGCTGTCGCTGGCCAGCGGAGCCTTGAAACTGATGGAGTTTTCCGGCGACAGCAGCACCGTGGCCGTGCGATTGCAGCAGGAACTGGAACGCATCGTGCCGGCTGAAATTCTCAGCGGCGACAATGGCAACCTGTTTGACGACTACGCGGGCACGCACATCAACCGCGTGCCGGACTGGCATTTCGACGTGGTGGGCGGCCACAAGGCCCTGCTCGACCAGTTGGGTGTGGCGACTTTGACGGGCTTTGGCGCCGATGGCCTCGGCGCCGCGTTCGGCGCGGCCGGCGCGCTGCTGCGCTATGCGCAGTCGACGCAGGGACGCGGTCTGCAGCACGTGCGCTCCCTGACGACGGAAACGGAAAGCGAATTCATCGGCCTGGACGCGGCCACACGCCGCAACCTGGAACTGACGGAAACCATCCGCGGCCAGGAATCGCCGACCTTGTTCTCCCTGCTGGATCATTGCCGCACCGCCATGGGTTCGCGCATGCTGCGCCACTGGCTGCACCATGCGCGGCGCGACCAGAACGTGGCGCGCGCGCGCCATGAAGCCATCGCCGCGCTGGCGCAAAGCGAAGCGGCCGCTCCGCTCGCCGCCACTCTGGCGCAAGTGCCCGATATCGAACGCATCACCACGCGCATCGCGCTGCTGTCGGCGCGTCCGCGCGACCTGGCCGCCCTGCGCGACGGCCTGCTGCAACTGCCGGCCCTGCGCGGCGACGTCGTCCGCTGTTATGGTCCTGGCCAGGGCGGCGAGAACGGCTTGCTGGCCACCATCCACACGGCCCTGGCGACGCCGGCCGCCTGCCTGGACTTGCTGGTGCGCGCCGTGGCGCAGGAACCGGCCGCCATGGTGCGCGACGGCGGTGTATTTGCCACCGGTTTCGATGCGGAACTGGACGAATTGCGCGCGCTGTCGGAAAACGCGGGCCAGTTCCTGCTCGACCTGGAAACGCGCGAACGGGCCCGTACGGGCATCGCCAACCTGCGCGTCGAATACAACAAGGTGCACGGCTTCTATATTGAAGTCACGCACGGCCAGACGGACAAGGTGCCGGACGACTACCGCCGCCGCCAGACCCTGAAAAACGCCGAGCGCTACATCACGCCGGAATTGAAGGTGTTCGAAGACAAGGCCCTGTCGGCGCAGGACAAGGCCCTCGTGCGCGAAAAAATGCTGTACGACCTGCTGCTGGCCGACCTGGCGCCGCACATCGGCACCTTGCAGACGATTTCGCAAGGCCTGGCCCAGCTCGACACCCTGAATGCGCTGACGGAACACGCGCAGCAGCACAACTGGGCCGCGCCGCAACTGGTCGACGAGCCGTGCATCAACATCGTCGAAGGCCGCCATCCCGTGGTGGAAAAGCAGATCGAGCGCTTCATCGCCAACGACTGCCGCTTCGTCAACGAGCGCCGGCTGCTGTTGATCACCGGCCCGAACATGGGCGGTAAATCGACCTTCATGCGCCAGGTGGCACTGATCACCCTGCTGGCCTACGTGGGCAGCTACGTGCCGGCCGCGTCCGCCACCATCGGCCCCATCGACCGCATCTTCACGCGCATCGGCGCCACCGACGACCTGGCGGGCGGACGCTCGACCTTCATGGTGGAAATGACGGAGTCGGCCGCCATTTTGAACGGCGCCACCGAGCATTCGCTGGTGCTGATGGATGAAGTGGGCCGCGGCACCTCGACCTTCGACGGCCTGGCGCTGGCATGGGCCATCGCGCGCCACCTGATCGACACAAGCCGCAGCTTCACCCTGTTCGCCACACATTACTTTGAGCTGACGCAATTGCCGGACAGCCACCCGAGCGCCGCCAACGTGCACTTGTCCGCCGTCGAGCACAAGGACAGCATCGTCTTCCTGCACGCCGTGCAAGCCGGTCCCGCCTCGCAAAGCTACGGCTTGCAGGTGGCGCAACTGGCCGGCGTGCCGCAACCCGTGATCAAGGCCGCGCGCAAGCACCTGGCGCGCCTGGAAGCGCAGGCGCTCGACGCCACGCCGCAGCGCGACCTGTTCGCCGCCCCGGCCGCCGATCCGTATGCGCAGGAGGAAGAAGAGGAAGCATCGGCGCCGCTGGCCGCGTTGAACGCGGCGCAGCAAGCCTTGCTCGACGCCATCGCCGACCTCGATCCCGATGCGCTCACGCCGCGCGATGCGCTCGAGCAGCTGTACCAGTTGAAACGGCTGGCCGCCGCATGACCTGCCGGCGCGGCGCGATCCACCTGCTGGCCGCCGGCTTGCTCGCTGCCAGCCTGCCGTGGCAAGCGGCGCTGGCCGCCCAGAGCGACCAGGCCGGCTTCGAGTTTGCCGTGCTGGGCCACTCCTTCAACGCGGGACCCGACGATGGCCCCCTGAAAAAAGCCATCGCCGACACGAGCGCCTTCAATGCATCGTTCGTCGTGGCCACCGGCATCAAGGCGGCCAGCGAATCGTGCAGCGACAAGCTGTACAGCCAGCGCAAGGACTTGCTCGACGCCAGCGGCCCGCCGCTGATCGTCTCGCTGTCGGCCAGCGATTGGGCCAACTGCCGCAACTCGCGCGGCAGGGTCAACGCCATCGAACGCCTGAACCGCTTGCGCGACGTGTATTTCGCCGACGACCAGAGCCTGGGCCAGCGCAAGCTGACCCTGTCGCGGCTGTCATCGACGGCGAAGTTCCGCAGCTATGCGGAAAACGCCCACTGGGAATACGGCGGCGTGCTGTTTGCCACCATCAACCTGCCCGCGAATAACAACCATTTCCTGCCGGAAGCGGGACGCAACAGCGAATTCGAAGACCGCCTGGTCGCCAACCGTTCCTGGCTGCAGCGCCTGTTCGCCATGGCGCAGCGCAAACAGCTCGACGGCATCGTGCTGTTTTCCGATGGCGACATGGGCGTGCTCGATGAAGACGACAATTCGTTGCTGCCCAGCTTCAGTTCGAAACAGGACGGCTTTGCCGGACCGCGCAAGCAGGTTCGTACCCTGGCGAAGAAGTTCAGCGGCAAGGTGTTGCTCGTCGATACGCAGCGCGATGGCGACGCGGACGGCAAGGAAGGGAAGAGTAAAAAGGCCGCGGCCAAGGCAGGCGGGCCGAAAATCAGCTGGAAAGGCGACCTGGGCCACGTCAGCATCGACAACGACTGGTCCGCCATCGCCGTACGGCCAGGCAAGACGCCATTCTTTGAGGTGCGTCAACGCGCCACGCGCCCATCGGCGCAAGCGCGGGTTAAGGCGTCGACTGTGCGCCGTTAATAACAGCGGCACAAACGAACAGGCCGGCATATAGCCGGCCTGGAACAAGCAGTATTAATGAATCGGATGCGTACGGAAGTGGTCGCCCTCTTCGCCTTCGCCTTCATCATCTTCATCGCCATGGTCATGGCCGTGTGCGCCATGCACGTGGCCATGGGCGATTTCTTCGTCGGTGGCGGCGCGCACGTCGGCGACGGTCAGCGAGAAGCGCAGCGCGATGCCGGCCAGCGGATGATTACCATCCAGCACGACCTTGTCGTCGGCGATGTCGGTGACCGTGAAGATCATCGCTTCTTCGTCCGGCGAATCGCTTTCCGGCATGCCTTCGAACTGCATGCCCACTTCCAGCGGCTCAGGCAGGCGGTTGCGCGGCTCGACCTTGACCAAGGCGGGATCGTATTCACCGAAAGCATCATCCGGTTCGATCTGGATCGTGTTGGAATAGCCAACTTCCTTGCCGTCGAGTTCTTCTTCGATCTTCGGCAGGGTGTTTTCATAATCACCGTGCAGGTAGACCATCGGCTGGCGGCCGTCTTCGATCAGATTGTCTTGCGCGTCTGACAGTTTGTAGTTGACAGTCACGACCGTATTTTTGGCAATCTTCATTATGCTTCCTTTCATTGTATAAGCTGGCAAATTATACCTTCACGCCGCCAACGGCAGGCGCATTCCTGCATTTCCGGTTGTTATAATGGGCGCATGAAAACATTAACTCTCCTCGGCGATATCACGCCGGCGCAATTCCTGCGCGACTACTGGCATAAAAAGCCCCTGCTGATCCGCCAGGCCGTACCCGGCTTCAAGGCACTGTTCGATTTCAAGGCGCTGGCCGAGCTGGCTACCCTCGACCACGTCGAATCGCGCCTGGTCAGCCATGCGGATGGCCACTGGAACATGCAGCAAGGTCCGCTGACCAGCCTGCCCTCAGTGAAACAGAAGGAATGGACCCTGCTGGTGCAGGGCGCCAACCTGCACAGCGCCAAGGCCGACGCCCTGCTGCGCCAGTTCCGCTTCCTGCCGGACGCGCGCCTGGACGACCTGATGGTCAGCTTTGCCACCGATGGCGGCGGCGTGGGCCCGCATTTCGATTCCTATGATGTGTTCCTGCTGCAAGGTCAGGGCAAGCGCCACTGGCGCATCGGCGCGCAGAAAGACTTGAGCCTGATCGACGGCTTGCCGCTGAAAATCCTCAGCAACTTCACGCCCGACGAAGAATTCACCCTGGAACCGGGCGACATGCTGTACCTGCCGCCCCACTACGCGCACGACGGCGTGGCCATCGGCGACTGCCAGACGTATTCGATCGGCTTCCGCTCGCCTTCGTTCCAGGAACTGGGCGAAGCTTTCCTGCAATTCATGGCCGACTCGATCGACTTGCCGGGCATCTACAGCGATCCAGACCTGAAAGCGTCGGGCAAGCCGGCGGAAATCCCCCGTGAAATGCTCAGCACCATCGCGGAAGAACTGAACAAGGTGCGCTTCACGGAAGAAGACGTGACGATTTTCCTCGGCGAACACCTGTCGGAACCGAAGCACAATGTGTTTTTCACGCCGCTGTCGAAACCGCTGACGGTGGGCCGCTTCGCGGACGCCGCGCAGAAAAAGGGTGTCGTGTTGTCGCGCAAGACGCTGATGCTGTATCGTGGCAAGAATGTCTTCATCAATGGCGAATCGTTTGCCATTGGCAAGGCCGATAAAGCGGCCCTGGAAACCCTGGCCAACGAACGCGCCCTGGATGGCGCCGCCGTGGCCCAGGCTTCCGATGACGTGATGGATGCCTTGTACACCTGGTATCAGGATGGCTGGATCGAACTGGCTTGAATGGGTGCGGCGTAGCAAAGTGGTATTACAGTAGGCAAAATAACAGCTTCTGCGCCAGCGCAATGAAACATATTATTTTTATATCGTTTTGTCGCGCTTTCGCAAAACACTTACACTTGCTTGCAATTTGCTTCGGCAAATATTGCGATATCACAAAATAGTTGCGAATTTGCCTCTTGCTCCTATTGCGACGCACCAAAAATCGCTATAATATTCGGTTAGGAAGTTTCCGTTGTCTGGCAGGCACCACCTGGTACGAAAAGCCTTCGAAGACGACCTAACGAGCGATAATTACCGGTAATTATTCATCGCAACAATGTTGATTTATTTTTTGAAATAATTAAGGAAAACAAATGAAAAAATCCCTGCTGATCGCCTCCCTGATGGTTGTTGCTCTGGCTGCTTGCAGCAAAAAAGAAGAAGCTCCTGCACCAGCACCAGTAGTTGAAACCCCAGCACCAGCACCAGCAGTTGAAGCTGCTCCAGCTGCTGCTGCTGACGCTGCTGCTTCGGCCGCTACCGACGCTGCTGCTGCTGCTTCGAGCGCTGCTTCGGCCGCTTCGGACGCTGCTGCTGCCGCTTCGGCTGCTGCATCGGCTGCTAAGTAATTTAGCACCCCGCAAGAAAGAAAGCCGGCCTTCGGGCCGGCTTTTTTGCGTCCGGCGTGTTATCCGCAGGATATGACGCCGGACGCAGGCAATAAAAAGGCTGGCCCGGTTTCCCGGGCCAGCCTTTTTTAATGCGCGGCAGGTTTGGATACCTGCCGCGTAGCTGACGCTTATTTCAACTGATCGTTCAGCAGACCCAGGATCTTCTCTGCCACTGGCGAAGTATCGGGTTTGCCTTCGTTGCTGAGGATGCTGACCAGGCTGGTCGAACCCGTGCCGGCCTTGACGAGAACGCGGTAGCGCTGCGCTTCCTTGTCCTTGTCGGACGACGAACCCCAGCTGAACAGTTTCGAGAAGAAACCATCTTTCTTGACGGCGTCCGGATCGACGTAACGCACGAAATACGTGCCTTGCGTGCGGTCGCGGTCTTCCACGGTGAAGCCGACGCGGTCCAGCGCCAGGCCGACACGGCGCCAGGCGCGGTCGAACGCTTCATCGACTTCGATGGCGCGCGCAGGCGTGGCGGTGTCGCCGACCAGCTTGGCGTGCTGCGGCTGCACGATGGCGGCGTCGACAGCCGTCTTCGCCTGCGCATCGTCGCTGGCCGCGCCCAGGCGCGTCATCAGCTTGGCCAGGAATTGCGCTTCCAGGCCCGGATCGTTCGGGCGAGCGGTCCAGGTGGTGGTTTCCTTGTCGCGGCCCGTAACGACCTCTTCCACGCCGCGGTGGCTGATGTAGATCTCGGTCGAACCGTCGGCCAGGCGCTCCACGCGGGTGCGGAACTTGTCTTTTTCACCGGTCGAGTACAGCGAGTCGAAAGCCTTGCCGATGGTGCTGCGGATAAAGTCCTGCGGCACCTTGGCGCGGTTTTCGTTCCACTCGGTTTCCATGATGCCGGCCGTCGGCTGGTCGACGGCGATGGAAAAGCCCGAATCTTCCCAGAACTGCTTCAGTTGCGGCCACAGCACTTCAGGCGACTGCTTGACGACCAGCCAGCGCTGGTTGCCCGCGCGCTCGACCTTCACGCCGCCTGCCGTGACCGGCACGACACCGACCACGCCATCGGCGCCCACGACGACAGGCGTACCGGCCGTGGCGTTGCGCTGCGCGTTGTAGCCGGAAGCGGTGGCCACGCCGTTTTTCGCATCGGGCAAGGAGTAGCGGTTGTCCTGCTGCAACTGCGTCAAGTCAGGCGGCACGTCCAGGGTGCCGGCTTTCTTGACCGACTTGTAGTCGACCTTGTCGCCGCCTACTACCGAACTGATCATGCCGCAGCCCGCGAGGCTGGCTGCGATGGCGCCGATGACGATGCCGCGGACGGCGATGGTGGCAGGCGCCGATTGGTTTTTCTTGCAATTAGTCATGTCGTAACTGGATAAGAAGCTAAGTAGCAGCTGGAATCAGGGAAGGTCCGGACTGGTCGAGTCCGGGCTTGAAGTTCGGCCTTAAGACAGGATACCGGCGTCGCGCAAGGCATCGCGCACGGTGGCATGGCAGTTTTCAGCCAGCGGCACCAGCGGCAAGCGTATGCCGGCAGGCATCAGGCCCATTTCAGCCATCGCCCATTTGACGGGCACCGGGTTGGGCTCGACAAACAGCTTCTGGTGCAGAGGGAAAACCTTGTTATTGATGGCGATTGCCGTGGCGCGCTCGCCCGCCATGGCCGCGACGCACAGTTCGTGCATGGCGCGCGGCGCGACGTTGGCCGTCACGGAAATATTGCCGTGGCCGCCGCAGAACATCAGCGCCATGGCCGTCGGATCGTCGCCCGAGTACACGGCGAAGTCCGCTGGGACCAAACGCAGCAGGTCGATGCCGCGGCCGATATTGCCGGTCGCATCTTTCACGCCAACGATATTCGGGATGGCGGACAGGCGCACGATGGTCTCGTTGCTCATGTCGGCAACCGTGCGGCCAGGCACGTTGTACAGGATGACGGGAATGTCGACGGCTTCGGCGATGGCCTTGAAGTGCTGGTACATGCCTTCCTGGGTAGGACGGTTGTAGTATGGCACCACTTGCAGGACAGCATCGGCGCCCGCTTCTTTCGCGTAACGCGTCAGTTTGATGGCCTCGGCCGTGGAGTTGCCTCCGGCGCCGGCGATGATAGGAATGCGTCCCTTGGCATGTTCGACGGTCAACTGTATCAGTTCGCAGTGTTCTTCCACGCTGACTGTTGCCGATTCGCCCGTTGTGCCAACGATGACGATGCCGTCCGTACCCTCGGCGATATGCCAGTCGATCAGCTTGCGCAGACCTGGAAAGTCCAGACTGCCGTCTGCGTGCATCGGGGTGACGATTGCTACAATGCTGCCCTTGATCATAGTAAGTTTATAGCGCCGATAAATAAAACAACGATTGTAGCGGATAGCCCGCGCCTGTGGTGCATTCTGACATAGTATGGCCGCTCAAAACGTCGGCAGCAGCGCTGCCAACCGTGGAAAATCCGGCCGGACGGCACAAATTCGTTGCACCAGAGCAGCTTTTGGCTGTTCCACGCGCCCATCCTCATACGCTACCACACGCAAGCCCTGCTGCACCGCCCAGGTCAGCATTTCGCCTTCCTTCAGCAGGAATTTCGGATTCGACGGCTTGCCGAACTGCTCATTGCCTTCGGCAAACGTTTCGTACAACAACACGCCATCGGGTGCCAGGCTGGCAACCATGGCGTCCAGCAGCGGCCGGTGCAGATAATTGGTGACGACGATGCCGGCAAAGCGGCCGGGTGCGAAGGGCCACACGGCTCCCGGCGCCTCCAGGTCCACCAGCGAAGTGGTGATGCCCGTGCCGGCCGCCTTTTCCAGCATTTCCGGATCATGGTCGAGCGCGATCACGGGGTGGCCCAGGCTCACCAGGTGGCGCGCATGGCGGCCTGCGCCGCAGGCCAGGTCCAGCACTTCGCCGCCCGGGATCAGGGGCGCCCAGCGGCGCAGCCAGCCGGAAATCGCTTCGGTTTCTAATATTGGTTCAGTGACTTGCATCGGTACTTCCATCAATTATTTGCGTATATCCAGTTGCTTGTTTCACGTCAACAGGGCCGTCAGCGGCGTGACCACGGTGACAAAAATGCCGATGACAAATTCGATCGCCGCCAGCAAGGCGCGGTTCAAGATGCCCGTATACATCAGCAGCACCAGGGCGCCGAACACATACAGGCTGTAGCGCTCGATGCTGGCGTAAGGGCGCGCCAGCTGCATCGGCAGCAAGCCCGTCATGATGCGTCCGCCATCGAGGGGCGGCACGGGAATCAGGTTAAAGACGAACATGGCCGCATTCACGCTGACGCCGGCGCCCGCCATCTTGCGGAAAAACATGCCCATTTCCGTCGGCGGCATAACGCTGAGCACGACAAAGGCGATCATCCAGCCCAGGCCCATGGCGAAATTGGCGCCTGGCCCGGCAAAGGCCACCCAGGCCATCTGCTTCTTCGGATTGCGCAGCCGGCTGAAATCGACGGGCACCGGCTTGGCATAGCCGAACGGCACCTGGATCGTGAAATACAGCATCAAGGGCAGCAAGATCGTGCCGAAAGGATCGATATGCCGGATGGGATTGAGGCTCAGCCGGCCCTCGTTCGAGGCTGTGGGATCGCCGAAATAGCGGGCCGCGTAGCCGTGCGCCGCCTCATGCAGGGAAATGGCAAACAGCACCGGCACCAGGTACACCGCAACGGTCTGGACTATCGTATTGAAATCACTCATGACCGCGATTCTACCAGAGGCGCCATAGCCTCTTTCTTACGTTGTCATTAAGAACAGATGAAGAGCGGCGCGGCAAGGACGCACCCTGCCCCTCTACAAGCCCAGCACGGCCGGGTCGCCGCGTCCCACGCGCACCACTTCCGGCTCCGGTCCCGTCAGGTCGATCACGGTGCTGGGGCCATGCGCGCAGACGCCGCCATCGATGATCAGGTCGACCAGCTTTTCCAGGCGCTCGCGGATGGTGTCGGCATCCGTCAGGCTCTCTTCGTCGCCGGGCAAGGTCAATGTCGCGCCCAGCAGCGGCTGGCCTAGCTCTTCCAGCAGGCATTGCACGATGCGGTGCTGCGGCACGCGCAGGCCGATGGTCTTGCGCGATGGGTGGCTGAGGCGGCGCGGCACTTCCTTGGTCGCTTCCAGGATGAAGGTGTAGGCGCCCGGCGTGGCCGCCTTGAGCAGGCGGAACTGGCGGTTGTCCACGCGGGCGTACACGCCCAGCTCGCTCAAGTCGCGGCACAGCAAGGTGAGATGGTGCTTTTCATCCACGCCACGGATGCGGCGCAGGCGCTCGACGGCGCCCTTGTCGTCGAGCTGGCATACGAGCGCGTAGCAGGAATCCGTGGGCAAGGCCACGACGCCGCCGGACTGGATGATTTGCGCCGCCTGCTTGATCAGGCGCAATTGCGGATTATCAGGGTGAATCTGGAAAAATTGACTCATGTGTAAGCGTTCTGGCGGACCAGCTTGTTAAGTTAGCATTATTGTACGCCGCGCAGCGCGGCGATGCGTTGTTCGATCGGCGGATGGGTGGCGAACAGCGCGCCCCAGCCACCATTGCCGCCGCTGATGCCCAGCGCCTGCATCGATTGCGGCAGCTCGCCCGGATGCACGCCGCCCAGGCGGGCCAGCGCGTGCATCATCGGCGTGGGACTGCCCAGCAGCTTGGCCGAACCGGCATCGGCGCGGAATTCGCGCTGGCGCGAGAACCAGGCAACGATGATGGAAGCGAGCAGGCCGAAAATGACTTCGCACACCATCACGGTCACAAAGTAACCGATGCCACGTCCGCCGCCCTCGCGGTTGTTATTTTTCAGCAGCACATTGTCGACGAAGAACCCCACGACGCGGGCCATGAAGACGACGAAGGTGTTCACCACGCCCTGGATCAGGGTGAGTGTCACCATGTCGCCATTGGCGACGTGGGCGATCTCATGGCCCAGCACGGCCTCGACTTCATCGCGGTTCATGCTTTGCAACAAGCCCGTGGAGACGGCCACCAGCGCCGAATTCTTGAAGGCGCCTGTGGCAAACGCATTCGCGTCGCCTTCGTACACGGCCACTTCCGGCATGGCGATGCCGGCCCGCTCGGACAGCGCGCGCACGGTATTGACCAGCCACAATTCCGTCGACGAGGTCGGGTTGTCGATCACGCGCGCGCCCGTGCTCCACTTGGCCATCGGTTTGCTGATCAACAGGGAAAAGATCGATCCCGTGAAGCCCACCACCAGCGAAAACACCAGCAGGCTGCCCAGGTTCAGGCTGCTGCCGCGCGCCGGATTGCCCACGCCCAGCAAACTGAGCACGAGCGACAGCACCAGCATCACGGCCAGGTTGGTGGCGATAAAAAGGACGATACGTTTCATGGGCAATGGCTCCGGAAAAAACAAGAATAACTAAAAGATAAGTATGCTGCCGCGACTTTTCAAGCCCGCGCGGCAGGCGCAGGCCAGCCGCGTCCTAGAACCAGTCGTGCCAGATGGGCGTAACGCTGGCAGGTAAAGGCGGCAACTTGGCAAAATCCACGCGCGATTCGCCCGGCGCATGGAAATCCGTGCCGCGCGAGGCGAGGAAGCCGTAGGCGTTGGCCAACTGCGCGTATTCCGGATACTGGTCCGGGCTATGGCTGCCCGTGACGACTTCGATGGCCACGCCGCCGAGCTGCTTGAATTCATCGAACAGCACGCCTTGCGCCATGTCGCTGAAACGGTAGCGGCCCGGATGGGCAATGACGGCCACGCCACCCGCGCCGCGTATCCAGCCCACCGCTTCGGCCAGGGTGGCCCAGCGGTGCTCGACGTAGCCAGGCTTGCCTTCCGACAGGTACTTCTTGAACACGTCGGGGATGTTCGCGCATTTCCCCATTTCCACGATGTAGCGGGCAAAGTGCGTGCGCGACATCAGGTCCGGGTTGCCGACGAATTTCAAGGCCCCTTCATAGGCGTCGGGGATGCCGGCCAGGTCCAGTTGGCGGGCGATTTCGCGGCCGCGCGCGTCGCGCCCCGAGCGCGTCTGGTGCAAGCCCTGCACGAGGCCCGGATTGTTTTCATCGACTTGCAAGCCCACGATGTGCACGGTTTCGCCGGCCCACGTAATGGAAATTTCCACGCCGGCCACGAAGCGCATGCCCAGGTCCAGTGCGGCCGCGCGCGCGGCGGCCACGCCCGACACTTCATCGTGGTCCGTCAGCGCCCACACGTCGACACCGGCCTTGCGTGCGTAGGCGGCCACGGCGGCGGGCGCAAGTACGCCGTCGGAAATATTCGAATGACAATGCAGGTCGACTTTAAGCATGTGAAAACAATACCCTGCACGGGCTCAGCATGGAAGAAGTTTTCATTGTACGCTGCTTGTCCAATCGCGCTGCGGCGTTCCCGACACACATCAGGCCAAAAAGGCTTCCACGAGACGCGCCAGTGCCGCCGGCTGGTCATGGTGCAGCATGTGGCCCGCGTCCAGCATCATCTCGCAGCGCACATCCTTGATGCAGGCCAAACGCCGGTCGATTTCGATGCGGGCCTGCTCCTTCGGCCCCATCCATTGCCACATATTCGTGTCATCGGCCTCCACCCACAGCACAGGTGCCGTGATGCGGCGCCAGCACGCCATCACTTCTTCCACCTGGTACAGGATGGGATTGACCCGCTTGTGCTGCGGGTCGCCCATGATGTCCCACTCACCCGCCTCGTTCTGCGCCGACCAGTGCTCGGCGAGGAAAGCGGCGCGTTCGTCCGGCAGGCGCGGGTTGGTCTTTTGCAGGCGCTCGGCCACAGCCTTTTGCGTGGGATAGCTGCGCATGGCGGGCGGCTCGCGCAATTCGTCCAGCCACTTGGCGTAGCGGCCCGGCGCCTGCTCCGGCCTGGTTGCCATCATGCCGAAGCCTTCCAGGTTGATGAAACGGCTGATGCGCTCGGGCCGCACGCCCGCGTACAGGCCGGCCACGTTGGCGCCCATGCTGTGACCGAGCAGCTTGACGGGGGCATCGGGCGAATAATGCAGCAGCATGGCGTCGAGGTCGGCCAGGTAGTCGGGGAACCAGTAAGTGTCCGATTGCGTGTAGTCGCTGAGGCCAAAGCCGCGCCAGTCGGGCGCGATCACGTGCCAGTCGCCTTGCAACTCGTCGACGACGAACTGGAACGAGGCGGCCACGTCCATCCAGCCATGCACCATGAACAGGATGGGCGCCCCTTCGCGGCCCCAGTGGCGCACGTGCGTGCGGGCGCCGCGGATGTTGATGAATTCGGAACGGGAAAGTTTCATGGGTTTCATCTCATTGCCTGCCTTGAAAGTGGCGCGAATGGCGCCACATGCTGTGTCTGTAGATAGTGCGGACATAAAAGTACGACCGTTCGATAATTATACCGGATTGACGGCCGGCGCCCGGACTTGCCCTGCAACAGCGTAAAATAGCGCAAAACTTCCGCGTCCGGCCGCGCCCGGCGCTTCCACCACCGCCACAGGCTAACGATGACACTCTACCAATTGGGCGCCGATGCGCCGCAGATTGATGCTTCCGCTTTTGTTGCCGACACGGCCAACGTGATCGGCAAGGTGACCCTGGAAGCGAATACGTCCGTATGGTTCGGCGCCACGATTCGCGGCGACAACGAACGCATTACCGTGGGCGCCAACAGCAATGTGCAGGAAGGCGCCGTGCTGCACACGGACCCGGGCTACCCGCTCGACATCGGATCGAACGTCACCATCGGCCACCAGGCGATGTTGCATGGCTGCACGATCGGCGATGGCGCCCTGATCGGCATCCAGGCCGTGATCCTGAACGGCGCGAAGATCGGCAAGAATTGTCTGGTCGGCGCGGGCGCCCTGGTCACGGAAGGCAAGGAATTTCCCGACAATATGCTGATCCTCGGCTCACCGGCAAAAGCCGTGCGGGCCCTGACGGCAGACGATATCACCAGGCTACAAGGCAACGCCGTGAACTATGTGCAGCGCGGCCAGCTATTTAATACGCAACTCAAGAAGATTGGATAAAAGTATGACGACTGAAACCACGGGCGCCGTCAGCGCTGCCGCCACCGGCCAGGATACCCTGCAAAAATTTATTTTCGACAACGCCGCCGTGCGCGGCCAGTTCATCGACGTCTCCCACACCTGGCAGGAAGTGGTGTCGCGCCACGCCTACCCGACGGCCGTGAAAAAAGTGCTGGGCGAAATGGTGGCTGCCGCCGCCCTGCTGTCGGCCAACCTGAAATTCAACGGCTCCATCATCATGCAAATCCATGGCGACGGTCCCGTGCGCCTGATGGTCGTCGAGTGCGACTCCGACCTGCGTTTGCGCGCCACGGCCAAGCTCGACCCGGACGCCGTCATTGCCGACGGCGCCACCGTGCCGCAACTGCTCAACGCCACGGGCAAGGGCCGCTTCATCATCACCCTGGACCCGGCCGACAAGGTGCCGGGCCAGCAGCCGTACCAGGGCATCGTGCCGCTGGACGGCGACGACATGGCGACCGTCATCGAAAACTACATGTTGCGCTCGGAACAGCTCGACACGCGTCTGTGGCTGGCCACGGACGACACCGTCTCGCGCGGCCTGCTGCTGCAAAAACTGCCCCACCATGGCGGCAAGGCCGAAGCGACACCCGTGTCGGAGGAAGATGCCCTCGACACGTGGAACCGCGCCGTGATGCTGGCGTCGACCCTGAAAGAGGAAGAAATCCTCGCTACCGACATCGATACCCTGATGCAGCGTTTGTTCTGGGAAGAAACGATCCGCGTCTTCGACCCGCTGCACCCGAGCTTCCACTGCACTTGCACGCGCGAAAAAGTGGGCAATATGCTCAAGATGCTGGGCGAGCAGGAAGTCAACGATACCCTGGCTGAAATCGGCCACGTGGGCGTGAACTGCGACTTCTGCGGCCAGCACTATGATTTCGACAAGGTCGATTGCGCGCAGCTGTTCATCACGGATGCGCCGGCCGAAGTCCTGATTCCGCCAGCCGCCAGCATCAACTAAGCTCGACCCAGCATTACAGTTTCGCCATCATCGTTCCGCGCCGCCCCTGAGGCGGCGCAATTGTTTCTGCTGTCATCTTCCCGTCATCAGTTCGTCATCAGCCCGTCACGCGCCGCCGTTACGCTGCGCAACTTGCATTACCCACACTACTTTCCACAGGCTGATGATGACCACCCACTTGACGCTGGCCTTGCGCCGCCATTCCTTCCACGTATTGCTGGGCGCTTGCGCCGCAGGCTTGAGTTTGCCTGCCCTGGCGCAAACGGCCGTGGCCGCCGCCGTGGCGTCCGCCGCCACCGAGATGGCCGCGCCTGCCGCTGCCGCCGACGACGGCGCACCGATAACCACCGTGGAGATTTCCTCGCGCAAGACGCGCTCCTCGGTCGCCCTGAGCAAGAATGAAATCCAGAAAATCCTGCCCGGCACGAATCCCCTGAAAGCCTTGCAAACCTTGCCTGGCGTCAGCTTCCAGACGGCCGATCCATGGGGCAACAACGAGCAGAACCTGTCGCTGTTCGTGCATGGCTTTTCCGGCCAGCAACTGGGCTACACCATGGATGGCGTGCCGCTGGGCGACCAGCAGTACGGCAACTACAACGGCCTGTCGCCGCAGCGCGCCGTCATCAGCGAAAACGTGCGCAGCGTCGTGCTGTCGTCGGGCGCGGGCGATTTGGCCACGGCCTCGACCAGCAACCTGGGCGGCACCATCGAAACCTATTCCAGCGACCCGCTGGCCACGCAGGGCGCCAGCGTGCAGCAAACGGTGGGCAGCCACCGCACTTCGCGCACGTTTGCCCGCTACGACACGGGCGCCTTCGGCGACGGCGGCAGCGCTTATTTTTCCATCCTGCACCATGAAGCGCGCGCCTGGGACTTCGATGCGCGCCAGGGCGGCGACCAGTTCAACGCCAAATACGTCAACCGCAGCGACGCGGGCAAGCTGACCCTGTTCTTCAATTACTCGGACAAGATCGAGCCGAACGAAGACAGCACCGTGCACGTGGCCGGCGAAACGAGCGCGCCGTACACGCGCCCCTTCCTGTACCCGGATTTCAAGGCGGCCCTCAATTATCTGTCGCCGACGGGCGCCACGCCTGCCGCCGACGGCAACAATTACCGCAATTACTACAGCGATGCGCAGCGCACCGATTACCTGGCCTACGCCAAGTTCGACGCCAACTTGTCCGAAGGCATGACGTGGTCGAACCAGGTGTATTACCACAAGGATGACGGCGCGGGCGTGGTGGCCGGCCCCATCGGCGTGGCCGGCTTGCCGGGCCTGTTCAGCGTGTACTATCCGAAACAGAATTTGAAGGAAGTCTTCGGCAACTCGGGCTATGCCGTGCGCACGACGGAATACGACATCAAGCGGGGCGGCTTCATTTCCACCTTGCGCAAGGAAATCGGCGAGCACCAGATCGAAGCGGGCCTGTGGCTGGAACAGAACCGCTCGTCCGCCTACCGCCGCTGGTACGCGCTGGACGTCAACAACCCAACGTCGCCTTACGACCGCCCCAGCAATCCTTTGATCACGCAATACGGCAGCGAGATCGACAACAAGGTGGTGCAGCTGCACTTGCAGGATGAATGGCGCATCCGCCCCGATATCGCGCTGCAGGCCGGCTTCAAGTCCAGCCTGCAGTTTGCCGATGGCCAATTCCCCGTGCAGCCGGCCAGGGGCGCCATCGCCGGCGGTTCGACGGCCTTGCCGGTCGGCACCATCAACACGAAAAAATGGTTCTTGCCGCAAGTGGGCGCGCGCTGGGATGTCACGCCGCAAGACCAGCTGTACTTCAATATCCAGAAAAACATGCGCCAGTTCGTCACCTATGGCGGCGGTGGCGCCTCGCCATGGAGCTTGTCGAGCCAGGCCGCTTTTGATTTGTTCAAGCGCGACGCCAAGCCGGAAACGGCCCTCACCTATGAAGTGGGCGTGCGCGGCAGCCATCCATTGAACCTGGGCGCCATCACGGCCATCGATGGCCAGGTCAACGTCTACCACGTCGACTTCAGCAACCGCTTGCTGCAGATCAGCCCGACGCCCGTGATTTCCTCGATCATCGGCGGCAACCCCGTGCTGGCCAACGTGGGCAGCGTGCGCACGGATGGCATCGACATCGCCGGCACCGTTCACTTCGGCAACAATTTTTCGTTCTACAATGCCCTGTCGTACAACCGTTCGCAGTACGCGGACAATTACAACAATGGCGCCGCGCTGGTCTTGACTGCTGGCAAGAACGTGCCCGGCTCGCCGGAATGGCTGAACAAGTTCGTGGCCTCGGCAACGTTTGGCGATATCGAAGTGCAGCTGACGGGAGACTATGTGGGCAAGCGCTACGCGACGTACACCAACGATTTGTCCGTGCCCAGCTATTTCCTGATGGGCCTGGGCGTGTCGGGCAAGCTGCCGGCCATGGCCAGCTGGCTGAAAAATCCGCGCTGGCGCCTGAACGTCAGCAACCTGGCCAACCGCGAAGGCGCGCTGAACGTGGTCGTGGGTGCAGCAGACAAAACGTATAACACCTTCCCGATCGCCCCGCGCCAGGGCTTCCTCACCTTGACGGCGGACTTCTGATGCGTACGCCAATCTTGCCGCAACGGCATTTTTCGCGCCGCAGCTTCGTCCGGGCGGCCGCCGGCGGCCTGGCGCTGGCCGCCGCGCCCGGCTTTGCGGCCGGCCTGCTGGCCACTCCACCTGCCCGTCCGCTCGTGTTCGCCCACCGGGGCGCCAGCGCCCTGCGTCCCGAGCACACCTTGGCGTCGTACGCCAAGGCCATCCTCGACGGCGCCGACTACGTCGAGCCGGACCTGGTCGCCACGCGCGACGGCATCCTCGTGGCGCGCCATGAAAGCAATCTGATCGACACCACCGACGTGGCGCGCCGTCCCGAGTTCGCCAGCCGGCGCGGCAAGAAGATGGTCGACGGCGAATGGCACGAAGGCTGGTTCGTCGACGACTTCACCCTGGCCGAACTGAAAACCCTGCGCGCCATCGAACGGCTGCCGAAGGTACGCACCGGCAACACCCTGTACGATGGACAATTCCAGATCCCTACCTGGGAAGAAATCATCGATTTTGTTGCAGCGCAATCAGCCGCCAGCGGACGCATCATCGGCCTCGTGCCCGAGCTGAAAAGCTCGACCTACTTCCGCGATGCGGGCCTGGCGCTGGAAGACCGTTTCCTCTCAACCCTGCTGGCGCACGAATACACGCGCCGCGCGCCGATTGAAATCCAGTCCTTCGAAGTGGCAAATTTGAAATACTTGCGCGAGAAGCTGGGACGGCGCGCCAACGTGCGCCTGATGCAGCTGGTGGTGGGCGGCGACGTGCGTCCGATGGACGTGGCCAAGGCGGGCGGCAAGCTGACGTTCGGGCAGATGACGACGCCGGCCGGCCTGCGCGACATCGCCGCCTATGCGGACGTGGTGGCGCCGCCCACGCGAGCAATCATCGCACTGGGCGCCGACCAGCGCCTGGCCCAGCCCTCGTCCATCGTTGACGATGCGCACCAGGCGGGCTTGCTGCTGCACACGTGGACCTTCCGTCCGGAAAACCGCTTCCTGGCGGCCGACTTCCGCGACGGCAACGGTGAAAACGCGCGCAACGAAGCCGGTTCCGTGGCCGAAATGCGGCGCTATATCGAAACGGGACTGGACGGCTTTTTCAGCGACGATCCGGGACTGGGACGCATCGCCGCCGGATAAACATTTCGTAACAAATTCTTTTTCAGGGCGTGGCCGGCGGCTACGCCCTTATTATTCGTTTCTTGAATTTCTGAAATTGGAATTTGGAATTAGACATATATCGCGAACTCCATTATTGTGCAATGCAACAACAGACCATTCATGGAGGGCATATGTCCACTTTTACCAACACCTACAGCAACGACAACGACAATTACTTCAGCAACCTGGGCCGCGCCACGCGCGCCTTCCTGGGCGCCCTGCTCGCTTCCAAGCCGTACAGCGCACTGGCACAGAAGGAAGTCATCGCCAGCAGCGTCACCGATGAAGAGCAGCGTTATGTGCGTCCAAGCAAGCGCGACATCGCCCTGCTGAACTCGGAAGCTGCCCGTTACGAAAACCTGATGCCGAACTTGGCTTCTGAACTGCGCTTCCTCGCTTCGCGCGGCTAAAAAATCACGACTAATTTAAAAGGAAATTTTATGATGTTTCTCGAAACCGCATTGATCGCCGTAGCCGTCGTCGTTACCGGCATCCATTTCTACCTGATCTCGACCGGCAAGGCCCGTTTCTGATCAGCAAGTAGCAAGGCAGTTGCAGTAATAATGTGATATGTCAGCCTGGCAATCGGTCCAGGCTGACAAGTGGGAAGTAGCAAGTACTCAGTGCGGCGCGGCAGCGTCCACCGGCGTTTCCATCAGTGGCGGGGTTTGTCCCTTGCGCACGATCTGCACGAAAATCTCATTCTGTTTGACCATGCCCAGCTCATAGCGGGCACGCTCCTCGACGGCGCCCGTACCATCTTTCAGGTCGCGCACTTCGGATTCGAGCTTGGCGTTTCGCGCCTTCAATTCCATATTCTTTTTATTGGCCACCGCCACCTGGGCTTCCATGTCGGCAACGCGCAGCCAGCCGCCTTTACCCAGCCAGAGGGGAAATTGGATCAGCAGCAGCAGGGCTGCCAGGGCGAGCGTAATCAGGCGCATGGGGTAGTCGGTTAACAAACCGGCCGGATATCTCCGGCCGGCCAGTGGGTTTTACATCAGCTTACTTCAGATTATAGAACGCATCGCGGCCAGGGTAGCTGGCGATGTCGCCCAGGTCTTCCTCGATACGCAGCAGCTGGTTGTACTTGGCCATGCGGTCCGAACGCGACATCGAGCCGGTCTTGATCTGCAGGGCGTTCGTGGCAACGGCGATATCGGCGATGGTCGAATCTTCCGTTTCGCCCGAGCGGTGCGAAATGACGGCCGTGTAGCCGGCGCGCTTGGCCATTTCGATGGCGGCGAAGGTTTCCGTCAGGGTGCCGATCTGGTTGATCTTGATCAGGATCGAGTTGGCGATGCCTTTCGAGATGCCTTCTTTCAGGATCTTGGTGTTGGTGACGTACAGGTCGTCGCCGACCAGTTGCACTTTCTTGCCCAGTTCGGCCGTCAGGATCGCCCAGCCGTCCCAGTCGCCTTCGTGCATCGCGTCTTCGATCGAGATGATCGGGTACTTGTCGCACCAGGTCGCCAGCAGGTTGGTGAACTCGGTAGCGGTCAGGCTCAGGCCTTCGCCTTCCATTTCGTACTTGCCGTTCTTGTAGAACTCGGACGCGGCGCAATCGAGGCCGATGGCGATCTGCGTGCCTGGCTCGTAGCCCGCTTCTTCGATGGCCTGGATGATCAGCTTGATGGCTTCTTCATGGTTGGCCAGCGATGGCGCGAAACCGCCTTCGTCGCCCACGTTGGTGTTCAGGCCCTTCTTGTGCAGGATCTTTTTCAGCGTGTGGAACACTTCCGCGCCGTAGCGGACGGCTTCCTTGAACGACGGGGCGCCCACTGGAATGATCATGAATTCCTGGATGTCCAGGTTGTTGTCGGCGTGCGCGCCGCCGTTGATGACGTTCATCATCGGCACTGGCATCTGCATGGCGCCCGAACCGCCGAAATAGCGGTACAGCGGCAAGCCTGCTTCTTCGGCGGCAGCCTTGGCAACGGCCATGGAAACGGCCAGGATGGCGTTGGCGCCCAGGCGCGATTTGTTTTCCGTGCCGTCCAGGTCGATCAGGGTACGGTCCAGGAAAGCCTGCTCATTGGCGTCCAGGCCCATGATGGCTTCGGAGATTTCGGTATTGATGTTTTCGCATGCTTGCAGCACGCCCTTGCCGAAGTAGCGCTTGGCGTCGCCATCGCGCAATTCCACGGCTTCGCGCGAACCGGTCGAGGCACCCGACGGCACGGCCGCACGGCCCATCACGCCCGATTCCAGCAACACATCGCATTCGACGGTCGGGTTACCGCGCGAGTCCAGGATTTCGCGACCGATAATATCAACAATAGCACTCATGTCATTCTCCAAAGTTAAGCGTAACAGGGGCTGCACACTGCGTTCTGATGCGCAATTGCACAAAGGGGGCAAAGAAACTCCCGGCGGTAACCATCGGGCCGGGAGCTGTCTTACGGGTAATACTGTCGCTATCGACCGGCGTTATTCAGCGACGGCGTTGGCTTCCTTGTGCGCCAGCGCTGCCTTGATGAACGAGGTAAACAACGGATGGCCGGTACGTGGCGTCGACTTGAACTCGGGATGGTATTGCACGCCCATATACCATGGGTGGGCATTATCACCCGTGCGCGGCAATTCCATGATTTCGCACAAATCTTCGCTCGGCGTGCGGGCCGAAACGATCAGGCCAGCCGCTTCGACACGGGCCAGGTAGTGATTATTGGCTTCGTAGCGATGACGGTGACGCTCGGTCACCACGCTGCCGTAGATCTCGGCGGCGAGGGTGCCCGGATTGACGGCGCAGGTCTGCGCGCCCAGGCGCATGGTACCGCCCAGGTCCGAGTTTTCATCGCGCAACTCGACTTTACCATCGTGGTTTTGCCACTCATTGATCAGTGCAACGACAGGTTGATCCGTATCAAGATCGAACTCGGTCGAATTCGCGTTCGGCATGCCTGCCTTGTTGCGCGCATATTCGATCAGGGCCACTTGCATGCCCAGGCAGATGCCCAGGTAAGGGATCTTGTTTTCACGGGCGAACTGGGCCGCCTTGATCTTGCCTTCCACGCCGCGCTTGCCGAAGCCGCCCGGTACCAGGATGGCGTCGTACTTGCCCAGGTTGTCGCAACCGGTCGTTTCGATTTCTTCCGAATCGATGTACTCGATGTTGACGCGGCTTTCCGTGTGGATGCCGGCGTGGCGCAGCGCTTCGATCAGCGACTTGTACGACTCGGTCAGTTCGACGTACTTGCCGACCATGCCGACGGTCACTTCCGCCTTCGGATGTTCCATCGTGTAGATCAGCTTGCTCCAGATCGACAGGTCGGCCGGTGCCGGATCGAGGTCCAGCGCGTCGCAGATGATCTTGTCGAGGCCCTGGTCGTGCAGCATTTGCGGCACTTTGTAGATGGTGTCGACGTCCCACACGGAAATGACGGCGTCTTCCTCGATGTTCGAGAACAGCGAGATTTTCGCGCGCTCGTCTTCCGGGATGGCGCGGTCGGCGCGGCACAGCAGCGCGTTTGGCAAGATGCCGATTTCGCGCAGCTTTTGCACCGAGTGCTGGGTCGGCTTGGTTTTCAGCTCACCGGCCGAGGCGATGTAAGGCACCAGAGTCAGGTGGACGAAAGCCGTGTTCTTGCGGCCGGCGCGCAGGCTCAGCTGACGCGCCGCTTCCAGGAATGGCAACGATTCGATATCGCCGACGGTGCCGCCGATTTCGCACAGGGCCACGTCGTAGCCTTCGGCGCCACGGCGGATGTAATCCTGGATTTCATTGGTGATATGCGGAATCACCTGCACGGTCTTGCCCAGATATTCGCCCCGGCGTTCCTTGCGGATCACCGATTCATAGATCTGGCCGGTGGTGAAGTTATTCACCTTTTTCATGCGGGTGGAAATGAAGCGCTCGTAGTGACCGAGGTCGAGGTCGGTTTCGGCCCCGTCGTCGGTGACGAAGACTTCACCGTGTTGCATAGGGCTCATCGTGCCAGGATCGACGTTGATATACGGGTCGAGCTTGAGCATGGTGACTTTAAGGCCGCGCGATTCGAGGATCGCGGCGAGGGAGGCGGCGGCAATCCCTTTTCCAAGGGAAGACACAACGCCACCAGTGACGAAGACAAATTTGGTCATTGCAGATGGTGCCGAACGGCACGTGCGGGAAATTGAAATTATACACTAAAGCCCGCCGGCGTCGCCCCCCGCGCGCGGAAATTTGCGCCAAATACCGACTATCCCTCCCCCTCCTGCTGTCTACGCACAACAAATGCGCGATGAGAAGAATTGAAATATTTCCCATTCAATATTTTGTGTGGGAGAGCGAACAGACCCTGCCGCACCCTGGCGGCAGACTGGCATTTTCAACAGGAGGTCCATCATGAGCTACGAAGAACGCGACGCCTACGGCATGTATGTCAACCGCGGCCACAAGGGTCCCGGCCCGGAACTGATGGGTGCCGACACCCTGATCGGCGACCATGTGCATAACGCCAAGGATGAGCATCTGGGCGAAATCAAGGAAATCATGATCGACATGCGCAGCGGCAAAATCGCCTACGCCGTCATGTCCCACGGCGGCGTTTTCACCATCGGCGAAAAGCTGTTCGCCGTGCCGTGGGAAGCGCTGCTGCTCGACACCGTCAACAAGCGCTTTATCCTCAACGTCGACAAGGAGCGCATCGAAAACGCACCCGGCTTCGACACGGATAACTGGCCGAACATGGCGGACCAAGCCTGGGCGACGTCGATCCATAGCTATTATGGAACGACGCCACGCGAGTATTAAGAGAGTATTAATTAACCCAAAACGAAGAGCTGGGGTCGTACCCTGCAGGGGGAATCCGGCCCAATGGGCCGGATTCCGATTCCGAAGGAAACGACCCCAGTATTTGCACTTGGGCTTAACTAAAACCGGTACTCCAGCCCCGCCACATACGTCCTGCCCCGCGCCGTACTCATCGGCGTATTGTCGTTCGACTGCGACGGCATCGAATTCAGGCGGTTCAGCGCTTCCGAATAATTCTTGTCCATGGCGTTCTGCACGGACAGGCGCAGGAACAGGTTTTTCGTCACCTGCCAGCTTGCATACAAATCGATCACGGCCGGGATCTTCGGATTGTCCACCTTCGCCACCTCCCCCGTCACGGCATCGGCTTCGTTGTCCGGCGACAGGCGGCGGTACGATCCCGTGTGCTTGATGATGGCGCCGATTTCCATTTTATTGTCCAGCAGGCGCGTGCCCACGTCGAGGTTGTAGTAGGTGCTGGGCAGTTCGCTGATGTCGGACGCGCCAAACCACGCGCTGGCGATCGAGGTGGGCTGGCTGGTCTTTTCACGCGTGTACGACAGGCGCGCATAGGCCGGGCCCAGCTGGTACTGCGCTTCCAGTTCCCAGCCGCGCGTATGCACGGGCGTGGCTGAGTTGATGTAGATATACATGTTCGTCACGTATTCGTCGACCGTTTCCCAGTCCGTGGCGATCACTTCCGCCATATTGCACTTGCGCCCGTTGTCGCACACGAGGAAGGACTGGCTGGTGATATAGCCATCGATCTTGCTCTTGAAATACAAGGCCTTGAAGTTCAGCGCATCGGTGGCGCTCAGCAAACCGTGCAGGCTGGAATTGAAGCCCAGCTGGTAGGTCGTCGCCTTTTCTCCCTTCAGGAAGGGGTTCATCGACGCCCCGCCGTCATTCGAGAAAAATACTTCCTGCGGATTCGGCCCGCGCATGGTGCGCTCGGCGCTGGCGAATGGCTGGAACCATGGCGTCACCTGCGCGGAAACGAGCAGCGAGGGATTGATCCCGTGTTCCTTCAACGCGATATGCGCCGCCCCTTGCGGGAAGCATTTCACGCGCTCGTCGCAGGCCGGCTTGTAGCCAGTCAATTCAAAACGCGTGTAATTGAGCCCCGCGTTGAGCTGAACAATGCCGCGGTTGTATTGCAGGCCCGCATACAGGCTGTCGATCTTTTGCTTGCCGGCCGGGCCAAAAGTATTGTTTTCAATCGACTGCCGGTTCGCGTCCGGATTGTCGGGATCGTCGACGAGGCTTTCCACGTGCTTGCTGTATTGATTGCGCATCCGCTTGCCGCCCACGGTCACCAGCGCGTCGCCGCCCGCCAGCTTGAAACTGCTCGTGTTGTTGACGTCGAACGCGTCGGCGCGGTTGGCCGTGCTCGTGTTGACGAAATTGATCAAGGCTTCCGGCATGTATTTCTGCTTGCCGCGGCTGCTGCTGGCCACCACATTGAGGTCGATCAATTCCGAAAACGGCGTGTAGTGATATTTCACATAGTAATCATCGCTACGGATATCGCGGCGCGTAAACGTATTGCGGTAATCGCGCACCGACAGTTCCAGCGCATGGAAGTCGCTCAGTTTCAGGTCCAGCTTGAGCAATTGCGACTTCGGCTTTTGTTGATAGAAACGGTTGTAGCCGAAGCCGAATTGCTCGCTGTCCGTGCCCTTGCCATTCTTGTAGTTGTTGCCGATCACGCTCGCGCTGGTGGCGGCCATGAAACCGACGCTGCCGCCATCGAAGGCGGGATTTTTCATGGCCACGGCCAGCATGGCGCTGCGCCCCACGCCGTTATTGCCAGCGGACATCTTCGTGCGCGCGCCCATCTTCTCGCCCGCAAACACCACGTCATCGACGCCGATGGTGCGGAAGTTGGCGCTGCCGCCCAGTGCATTGACACCGTCGCCGCCGACGGCATTACCGCGCGACACGTCCACGCCGATGATGAAATTCGGGTCGATCAGGGCGCCGAACTGGCTGCTGGGCACGCTACCATGCGCCACTTCCGACGGGGCGCTGCCATAGTAATTCTGCGTCACGCCATCGACCATGGTGTTGACCCGGCCAAAACCGGACAGGCCGCGGATGTTGACGCTGACAGCCCCTTGCGCGGGATCGATCTGGGTAAACGTGCCCGGCATGCCGCGCAGTATCTGGTCGACGGGCTGCAAGCGCGTATCGGCGCCGCGCGCGCTGACGGCGCCCGGTTTTTCCAGCGCCTGCTGTTCCACGGGCACCGTTTCACCCGAGACATTCAGTGGCGAAAACACGACCTTGCCACTGTCTTGTGCCTGTTGCGCCCATCCCTGCTGCGCGAGCAAGGCCATGCAGATGCCCACGGCCTGCGTCATTGTCTTGATATGCATACACCCTCGATTTCTTATGTGATTGAAAATTCAGCTGGCGCCGTGGCCGCTCCCGGCGTCGAGCTTGAACGACACGGGCAAGGTCACCGTCACCGTGCCCTGGTGCAGGACGTTGTCGGGCGGCGCCGGCAGCGGTTGCGCGCGCTCAAGCACTTGCAAGGCTTCGCGGTCGAGCAGCACCGTGCCCGATGAAGTGACCAGTTCGCTGGCCAGCAGCTTGCCGTCGCGGTCCACCTGGAAACGTACCCAGGCGGCGCCGGCCCGCTTGCGCTGGCGCGCATCACCCGGATAGCGCTTGAAATGGGCCAGATGGCCCAGCACGCGGCTTTGCCAGCTGGCCGGCGCGGCATTGGTCGACGGCGTATCGCTATCGAATGGCGCCGCCTGCGGACCACGCACGGCGGCGGGCGCTGGCGTGGCGCTGCTGCTGGCTTGCGCGGGTAATGACGCTTCCCTCACGGCATCCTTGCCCGGCTCCGTCGACGGACTGGTTTCTGCGTTCGCCTCTTTTTCCGCAACGACAATCTCTGGCGCGGCGGCGCGCGCCAGCACGGGCGCCGCCTCTTGCCGGATCGCACTCTTTGGCGCCCGGGCCGCGCTGGATGCTGCCGACTGGCGCGCTCCTGCCGCTGCCGCCTGCCGTGTTTCCGGCGACATCGCTTGCGCGGCAAATACCACCATCACGCTGGCGGGCGGCTGCGTGCGCACGACGGTGGCGGGCCGCCAGCCCGCCCACAGCAGCAGCGCCAGCGCGGCAGCCGCCACCAGCGACGTGGCGATGCCCCAGTTCAATATCGGACGCGGATTCATCCGCCCTCCCGGCCCACCAGGCCCACTTTCAGATAGCCGGCCTGGCGCAAGGCATCCATCACGCCCAGCACGTCTTCATAGGCCGCTTGCTTGTCGGCCTGGAAAAACAGGGTGCGCTGGCGGTCGCCGCCCGTCTGCGCGTCGAGCAGGCTGCCCAGCTGCTCGCGCGCCACGGGCGACTCGCCCAGGTACAGGCTGCGGTCGGCTTTCAGGGAAACGAACAGGGGCTTGTCGGGGCGCGGTTCCGGCTTGGCCGTGGCGGCCGGCAAGTCGATTTTCAGGTCGACGGTGGCCAGCGGCGAGACCACCATGAAGACGATCAACAGCACCAGCATCACGTCGATGAAGGGCGTGACATTGATCTCGCAGAGTTCCGGCATGTCGGCCGTGTCGTCGTCCGGCGTAGGAAACAGGGACGCCATGGCTCAGGCCTGCTGGCGCGTGTCGAGGTCGCGGCTCAGCATCAGCAGCACTTGCGCGGAAGCGGCGCGCAGCTGCGCCTTGTACTGGTTGATGCCCCGGCTCAAGACGTTATAGATGACGACGGCGGGAATGGCCGCCACCAGGCCCAGGGCGGTGGCCAGCAAGGCTTCCGCGATGCCGGGCGCGACAGTGGCCAAATTCGTGCTCTGGCTGACGGCGATGCCGATGAAACTGTTCATGATGCCCCACACGGTGCCGAACAGGCCGACGAAGGGCGCGACGGCGCCGATGCTGGCGAGCAGGCCGATGCCCTGCGTCATGCTGCGTACATTGTGCGCAATCCACTGTTCCTGGCGGAAACCGGCCCGCTCCTTCAGGGCCGGCGCCGGCGCGCTGGCGTGCGACAGCTTCAATTCCTGCTGCACATCGTCGAGCAGCCGTTGCGCCAGCACGGACGCCCCGCTCTTTGCCGCCGCGTCCGGCAAGGAGGTGGCCATCTTCAGCATGGCGACGGCTTGCGACGCTGCGCGCCGCGCCTGCAGCAGACTGGCGCCCTTCACCAGCAAGACCACCCAGGTGGCCAGCGCGGCGACCAGCAAGCCGACGAGCACGCTTTTGACGACCTGGTCGGCAGCGAAGAACATGCCCAGCGGCGACATGTCGTGCGGCAAGGCGGACGCTTGTGCCGTGGCATGCAACAGGGAAAGAACGACGCCGCAGGTAGCGGCTTTGGCTTTGAGACAGGAGATACGCATGGAAGCTTCAACAGGTAACAGGCATGGCTGCGCCAACGGCGCGCACGCGCATGCAAAAAAATCGGACGGACTACCTGGCTGCTGCGAAGAAGCTTGCTGGGGGAGAATGCCGGGCTGAACGCCCGGCGGAGGTGCTACGGCTTACTTGGCGCTGGCGACGGCGGGCGCAACAAGCGGCGTGAACCAGACGAAATCGGCCTGCGGCGCCTGGACTGCCGCGCCCTGCTGCGCCAGGACCAGCACCAGCGGCGCGGGGCCGCCCGTCAAATCCTGCACGTGCAGCGGCACGCCCAGGTCCTTGTGCGCATGGTAGGCGCCGGCGATCAGCACGGCAGGCGCGGGCGCGGCCAGCAGGCGCTCGGCCATCCGGCGGTCGCGCTGCTGCTGCACCGACAGCATGGCGGCCAGGCGCGGCTCGTCGATCTGGTTGTCGTGCATGACGCGGATGATGTCTTTCAATTTGTCATGCACCTTGCCATCGTTGGCCAGGTTCGAATGCTTGCCCTGCACGGCCGGCTTGTCGATGAACATTTGCTTGATCTCGCTGCGGTCCAGGTTGGCCGACCAGACGGGATACGGCGCGCGCATCACGGTCATGACCAGGTCGCCATATTGCGCCCACTTCCAGTTCGGCTGCCAGGCCAGCAGCTCGGCCACGTGTTCGGGGCGCACGACGGGGTCCGTCTGCAGCCATGGCTTGACCTTGTCCACCTTGGCTTGCTGGTCCGGGTTCAGCATTTCCAGCAGCACGCTGCCTTGCGGACGCTGGCCCTGCAACTGCTGCAACAGCCATTGCTCGATCTGGTGATGGCTGAGCTGGTCATGCTGCTCGCCCACGATGACCCGCGGCGCGGCGGCCAGCTGGGCCAGCAATTGCTCGGCAGTCAAGCGCTGGCCGCTGCGCAGGTCGACGATCTGGCCCAGCTGGCGCACGTCTTGCGCAGCGGCAGGCGCAACGGCGGTGGCGCCGGCACCGGTGACGGGCGTGACGCTGCCGCAGGCGCTCAGGGCCAGCACGCAGGCGGGCAGGACGGCGGCGAAGGACAGGGGAAATCTCATGGGCATGGCCTTTCGGGTGGAAGCACGCATTGCAAAATAACTACTGGCGGGCATTTTAATAGAAATGATTCTCATTTACAACCACTGCACGGCGCACCATGCGGAATTTTTTACAACTGGCAAAAGTGGTGCTTCAGTGAAATCCCCGGGCGCGGAGTAGAATAAAAAAAACGGAGGACTTGCGTGAATCAAACTGACCAGTTGGCGGTACTGAAAAAACCGCTGCCAGACTCTCTTGCTGCCGTACTTTCCCTGATCTTTGCCGACCGCTTTTCCATGACGCAAGCCATGCGCGCACACCATGGACGCGACGAGTCGAGCTATCCCCCCATGCTGCCGGACGCCGTCATCTTCGCCCATTCCACCGAGGAAGTGGCGGCCGCCGTCAAGCTGTGCAGCGCGCACGACGTGCCCATCATCGCCTACGGCAGCGGCACCTCGCTCGAAGGCCACGTGCTGGCCCTGCATGGCGGCGTGACGATTGATCTGTCGCAAATGAATCAGATGGTCGCCGTGCATGGTGAAGACTTGACGGCCACCGTGCAGGCGGGCGTGACGCGCAAGCAGCTCAATGAGGAAATCCGCGACACGGGCCTGTTCTTCCCCATCGACCCGGGCGCCAATGCGTCCTTGGGCGGCATGGCGGCCACGCGCGCCTCGGGCACGAATGCCGTGCGCTACGGCACCATGCGCGAAAACGTGCTGGCCCTGACCGTGGTGACGGCCGATGGCCGCATCATCAAGACGGGGACCAGGGCGAAAAAATCGTCGGCCGGCTACGACCTGACGCGTCTGTTTGTCGGCAGCGAAGGGACGTTGGGCATCATCACGGAAGTGACCGTGAAACTGTATCCGCTGCCGGAAGCGATCTCGGCCGCCGTGTGCTCGTTCCCCGGCACGGGCGACGCCGTCAGCGCCGTGATCCAGACCATCCAGATGGGTATTCCTGTGGCGCGGGTCGAGTTTCTCGATGAAAATGGCGTGAAAGCCATCAATGCCTACGACAAGATGGCGCTGCCGGAAAAACCCTTGTTGCTGTTTGAATTCCACGGCACGCCGGCCAGCGTGGCCGAGCAGGCGCAGCTGGTGCAAGCCATCACGGCCGAACACGGCGCCAGCGATTTCGAATGGGCCAGCCGCCCCGAAGACCGCTCGCGCCTGTGGGCCGCGCGCCATAATGCGTATTTCGCCCTGCTGCAGATGCGCCCCGGCAGCCGTGCCATTTCCACCGATTGCTGCGTGCCCATTTCCCGCCTGGCCGAATGCATCCTCGCCACCAAGGCCGATTGCGAGGCGCAGGGCCTCGTCTACGCCATCATCGGCCACGTGGGCGACGGCAATTTCCACGTGCAGATGCTGGTCGATCCCGACGACCCGGCCGATATCGCGCGCGCGGAAAAGGTCAACAGCGACATGGTCACGCGCGCCATCGGCATGGACGGCACGTGCACGGGCGAGCACGGCGTGGGCATGCACAAGATGGCGTTCCTCGTGGAAGAACATGGTGTAGGCGCCATCGACACCATGCGCGCCCTCAAGCACGCGCTCGATCCGAAGAACATCATGAATCCTGGCAAGATCGTGCGCTGGTAATCAATACCAACCCAAAAAGCAAATGCCGGGGTCGTACCCTGAGGGTACGACCCCAGTCTTTGTCGTTGGGGTGATTTTTACAATTCCATGCGCATCGGCACGAAGGCAATCCCGCCCGTCTCCACCTTCGGCCCCGTGGCGACAAAACCCAGGCTTTGGTACAGGGGCAAGGCATACATCGAGGAATTGACGGTAAAGGCCGTCACATCGCCCCTGGCCAAGGACGCATCGCGGGCTGCCTGCCACAAACGGCGCGCCATGCCGCGCCGGTGCAGGGCGCGCGGCACGAACATGTGGAACAGATGCGTGTTGTCGCGCATGGCCACGACGCCGGCCAGTTCGCCGTCGATATGCGCGAGCTGGTAATGATAGTTCGGCAGCGACAGGTAATTTTCGATGGCCGGCTGGCGGCAGTTTTCAATGAACTTTTCCGCCCCCGCACCGTCCGGATGCAGGGTCAAAAAGGGCATCAAGTCGTCAATCAGGGCGACGATGGCGGGCGCGTCGGCGACGAGGGCGGGACGCAGTGTCGGTTCGGGGAATGTTGTCATTCTTAAATAATGCCATGCCTTGGTCAAACAAGACAATTCTCAACAGAAATCACGGCTGCTGGTGCGCAAGCGTCCCAGCAGATGCGACATGTCGACCAGGCGCTTGGCCACCAGGTTGCGCACGATGCCCTCGCGCTGCCACACGCCGTACACGCCCAGCAGCGGCGCACTCAGCACTTCGCGCCGCTGGCTTTCCACCAGGTCGGGCCAGACGATGACGTTGACCGTGCCCGTCTCGTCTTCCAGTGTCATGAAGATGACGCCCTTGGCCGTCCCCGGCCGCTGGCGCACGGTGACGATGCCGCAGGCGCGCGCCACTTGCCCGCTCGTGTACGTCATCAGCGTGGACGCCGGCATGAAACGCTGTTCCAGCAATTGCCTGCGCAGCAGCGCCAGCGGGTGGCGGCCCAGGGTCAGGCCTTGCGCGCGGTAATCGCTGACGATGCTTTCGCCTTCCGTGGGCGCGGCCAGCACGGGCAAATCTTCCTCTTGCGTCGTGGTGCGCAGCAAATCCTTGTCGGGCACGGCGCCGGCCGCCTGCCACAGCGCCGCGCGCCGGTGGCCGGCCAGCGCGTGCAGCGCATTGCCGGCGGCCAGCACCTGCAAGTCATGACGATCCAGGCCGCCACGCCGCGCCAGGTCGGCCACGTCGACAAAGGCGGCGATGGCGCGCGCATCCTCGATGCGCCGGGCCGCCTCGGCACGCATGCCGAACAGGCTGTTCAAGCCCAGGCGCACGGCGGGCGGGGCGTCCTGCCCTTCCTCCAATGCCGCTTCCCAGGCGCTGACAGCCACGTCTGCGGGCAGCACTTGCACGCCATGCCGGCGAGCATCCTGCACCAGTTGCGAGGGACTGTAAAAGCCCATGGGCTGGCTGTTAAGCAAGGCGCACAGAAAGGCGGCAGGTTCGTGGCATTTCAGCCAGGAACTGGCATACGTCAGCAGGGCGAAACTGGCCGCGTGCGACTCGGGAAAGCCGTATTCGCCAAAGCCCTCGATCTGGCTGAAGATGGCCTCGGCAAACTTTTTCTCATAGCCATTGTCCACCATGGCATCGACGATGCGGTCATGGTAATTGTTCATGCCGCCCTTGCGTTTCCAGGCAGCCATGGCGCGCCGCAACTGGTCCGCTTCGCCGGGCGTGAAATCGGCCGCGATGATGGCCACCTGCATCACTTGCTCCTGGAAAATGGGAATGCCCAGAGTGCGTCCCAGCGCCTTTTCCAGGCCCTTCGGATACTCGACCGGTTCTTTCTGCTGGCGGCGCTGCAGATACGGATGCACCATGCCGCCCTGGATGGGGCCGGGGCGCACGAGCGCCACCTCGATGACGAGGTCGTAGAATTCACGGGGCCGCAGGCGCGGCAGCATGCTCATCTGCGCGCGCGACTCGATCTGGAACACGCCGATGGTGTCGGCCTCGCACATCATGTCGTAGGTGGCAGGGTCTTCGCGGGGAATATCCTGCAGGCGGAACTCCTCGCCACGCCGTGCACCGACCAGTTCCAGGGCGCGGCGCAGGGCCGACAGCATGCCCAGCGCCAGCACGTCGACCTTCATCAAGCCCAGTTCCTCGAGGTCGTTCTTGTCCCACTCGATGACGCTGCGTTCGGCCATGCTGGCGTTTTCAATCGGCACCAGGCGCGACAACTTCCCGTGCGCAATGACGAAGCCGCCCGGATGCTGCGACAGATGGCGTGGAAAGCCCAACAACTGCTGCGCCAGGCCGGCCCACTGCTGCGACAATGCCGCTTCCGGGTCCAGACCGCATTCGGCCAGACGCTCCAGCAGATCGCGCTTGCCGTCGAACCAGCGATGCGCCTTGGCCACTTTTTCCACGATGGCCAGGTCGATCCCCAGCGCCCGGCCGCTGTCGCGCAAGGCGCTTTTCGGCCGGTAACTGATCACCACGGCGGCCAGCGCGGCCCGCTCGCGCCCATATTTGCCGTAGATATATTGGATCACCTCTTCGCGCCGCTGGTGCTCGAAGTCGACGTCGATGTCGGGCGGCTCGTTGCGCTCGCGCGACATGAAGCGCCCGACCAGTGAATTGCCGCGCGCCGGATCCACTTCCGTGATGTGCAGGCAATAGCAGACGGCCGAATTGGCGGCCGATCCCCTGCCCTGGCACAGGATGTTTTGCGAGCGGGCAAAGCGCACGATGTCGTACACGGTCAAAAAGTACGCTTCATACGACAGCTCGGCGATCAGTTCCAACTCCTGCTCGATCTGCTCCTGCACGTTGGCTGGAATACCCAGCGGAAAGCGGATACGGGCGCCCGCATACGTTTCCTCGCGCAGATAGGTGGCCGGCGTGTGGCCGCCCGGCACCAGTTCGTCGGGATAGTCATAGCACAGGCTGCCAAGGGAAAATTCGCACAGCTTGGCGATGCGCACGGTTTCCGCCAGCGCTTGCGGCGGATACACATTGGCCAGGCGCAGGCGCGCGCGCAGATGCTGCTCCGCGTTTTGCGCCAGCGCATAGCCGCACTCGCTCACAGGCTTGCCCACGCGGATCGCGCACAAGGTGTCGAGCAAGGGCTTGCGCGAACGCACGTGCATGCACACGTGGCCGATGGCCACCACGGACAAGCCCAGCGCCTGCGCCGCCTCCTGCACGGCGCCGCGGTGCGCGTCATCCTGCGCCCGCTGCAGCAGGTTCAGGCCAATCCAGCTGCGCTCGCCGCCAAAGGTGGCCGCCATCCACGCGCCTTGCGCGCGCAGCGTTTCGGGCTGGGCCGGATAGCTGGGCAGCAAGATCATCAGGCAGCCGGGCAGCCCCCGCAAATGGGCAAACTCGGCCGAGGGCGCGGTGAAATCGTCTGGCGTCAGCAGATAGCGCCCCTTGGCCGCCCGCGTGCGCGCCATCGTGATCAGCTCCGACAAGTTGCCATAACCGTCGATGTCTTGCACCAGCGCCAGCAAGGACAGGGCCGGACTGCCATCGGCCTGCGTCAAATGAAAGTGCGCGCCGATAATCAGCGGAAACCCGGCCCGCTTGGCCGTCGCATGCGCCCGCACGACGCCCGCCAGCGAGCACTCATCCGTAATGGCCAGCCCCTTGTACCCAAGCTGGACGGCGCGCGCCACCAGCTCTTCCGCATGCGAGGCCCCATGCAGGAAGCTGAAATTGCTCAGGCAGTACAGCTCAGCATACTCGGGTAAGACGGCGCCCCACATGATCTACCTCAATACTGTATATAAACACAGTATATTATACTCATCTGCAATCGGACTTATCGTTTATGCTCGTGTTTTACCTTGCACATCGCGCGCCATGATCGTCCACTTATTAAAATGTTTCGGCGCCGCACCCGGTGGCGGCAATGCGGCGCTGGTCGTGGAAAATGACCATGGCAGCGAAACGGCGCGCCAGCAATTCGCCCGCGAGCGCAATGTGAGTGCCTGCGTCTTCCTCGACCGGCAAGCGGACGGCGGCATCGTGCTCGACTATTTTTACCCGCACACGCGCAGTCCCCTGTGCCTGCACGCCACCCTGGCCGCCGCGCACGTGCTGCTGACGGCGCTTGGCGCCCCGGCAGCCTTGACGGTCACCACGGCCATGCGCGGGCAAGCCTTGCGGCTGCTGCGCCGCGCAGAAAATTTATTCATTGGCCTGGCACAGCAGCCGGCGCCGGCCGTCATGGTGGAAAAATATGTGCCGTCGGAACTGATGGGCCAGCACATGCACTTGCTGTCGCCGCCCGTGGTCGCCTCCGTCGGCAGCCCGAAGCTGCTGCTGGAAGTGGCCGACAGCACCATCCTGCGCGCGCTGCGGCCGAACCTGGAACTGATCGCCGACTGGAGCGCCTTGCACAAGGTTAACGGCTGCTATGCGTATTGCCGCACGGGCGAGAACACATACGAGGGACGCAATTTCAACCACCTCGACCCGGCACTGGAAGACAGCGCCACGGGCGTGGCGGCGGGCGCGCTGTCAGCGCACAGGCAACAGTCGCTGCATCTGCATCAGGGCCACGTGACGCAGCAGCCGTGTCTGATCGAAGTGCAATACAGCCCTGCGGAAATCCTGGTGGGCGGCATGGTGCAGCGCAGCACCTGAACGGGGCATGCCGCACCAGTACAAGGCAAGCCGGGCAGCGGCGAAAAGATAATCAACCAGGAAACAACAGTTACTACAAATTTGTAATAACAAAACAAAGTATCGCTGGTGAATGATGAAATGATGGCACTAGAATCAAGTCACAATACCACTTGGAGATACTGCGTGCCGACCCTCACCACCTTGCGTAAAGCAGTCCTCATCAGCCTGTACGGCAGCGCCGCCCTGGCCGCCTTCAGTCCCGCCGCCATGGCGCAGAGCAACGATCCTGCGGCCACGGAAGGGCCCGTGCAAACGGTCAGCGTGGTCGGCTCGCGCCGCGTCGCCAGTTCCGCCACCGATACCATGGTGCCGGTCGATATCATTCCCATTTCCAAGGTAGCCGAGCAAGGCGGCCAATTCGACCTGGCGCAATCGTTGCAATACATCTCGCCTTCGTTCAATTCCACGCGCCAGACGGGCGCCGACGGGGCCGACCTGATCGATTCGGCCGCCCTGCGCGGCCTCGGCTCCGACCAGACCCTCGTACTGGTCAATGGCAAGCGGCGCCACACGACGGCGCTCGTCAACCTGTTCGGCGCGCGCAACCGCGGCAATACAGGCACGGACATGAATGCGATTCCCTTGTTGGCGATCAAGAACGTGCAAGTGCTGCGCGATGGCGCCGCCGCCCAGTACGGCTCGGACGCCATTGCCGGCGTGATCGACATCGAACTGAAGAAAAGCCTGGGTTGCGAAGCGGTGGCCGGCTACAGCCAGTATTCCGCAGGCGACGGCAAGAATTACATGACCTCCGCCTACTGCGGCATCGCGCTGGGCGACAAGGGCACGCTCGCCATCACGGGCGAATACCTGGACCGGGGCCGCTCGAACCGCGCCGATTCCGACAGCATGCGCATCATCGGCGACACCAAGTCCAAGAACAAAACCCTTTACGTCAATGGCGACTACGCCACCAGCGGCACGGGCAAGCTGTACTTCACGGCCGGCACGCAGACGCGCGACGCCTCGAGCGCCGCGTTTGGCCGGGGCGGCATCGGCAGCGACGACATTCCGTCGCGCAATTCGGCGGCCATGTACCCGGACGGTTTCGTGCCTTTCATTAACGGCAAGATCGACGACCAGTACGCCACCATCGGCCACCGCAGCCAGATCGGCGAATGGCATGCGGATTTCTCGCAAACCTATGGCTACAACAAGATGCGCTACGACATCAGCCATACCCTGAATGCCTCGATCGCCAACCGCGATCTGATGAACGGCGGCAAGGGCATCAGCGCCAGCAACTTTGACGCGGGCGGCTTTTCGTTCCAGCAGCTGACCAGCAACGCCGACTTCAGCCGCTACTACGACACGGTAATGAGCGGCATGAACGTCGCTTTCGGCGCCGAATACCGCAGCGAGGAATACAAGATCATGGCCGGTGAAGCGGCTTCCTACATCGACGCCGACGGCGTGGGCGTGGGCGGCAATGCGGGCAGCCAGGGCTTTCCCGGCTTCCAGCCCGGCGACGCCACCAAGGCCCGGCGCCACAGCATCGCCGCGTATGGCGACGTGGAACTGGACTGGACGGAACGCCTGAAAACCCAGGCCGCCCTGCGCTATGAAAAATTCAGCGACTTCGGCTCCACCGTGACGGGCAAGCTGGCCGCCAGCTATAAAGTGGCGCCGAACGTGCTGCTGCGCGGCTCGGCCAGCACGGGTTTCCGCGCGCCATCGTTGCAGCAAGTATATTTCTCGTCCACCTTTACCGACTTCATCGGCGGCGTGCCCACCGACGTGGTGCTGGCGCCGAACGGCGGCACCGTCGCCAACGCGGCCGGTATTCCCAAATTGAAAGAGGAAAAATCCACCAGTTTTACCTTGGGCACCACCTGGACGCCCACGCAAGCCATTTCCGTGACGGCCGACTTGTACAACATCAAGATCAAGGACCGCATCGTGCTGTCGGGCCGCTTCAATGCCGACAATTACCCTGACCTGGCCGCGCGCCTGGCCCTGCTGGGCGTGGGCGAGGCGCAATTCTTCGTCAACTCCATCGACACGCGCACGCGCGGCCTGGACCTGACGGCGTCGCACAAGGGCGAACTGGCAGGCAACCGCCTGACCACCTTCCTGGCCTTGAACTTGAGCAAGACGGAAGTGACGAAAGTCAAGACGCCCGCCTCGCTGACGGGCTTCGAGGATGTCCTGTTGTCCGAGCGCGAACGCCTGTTCATCGAACAGGGCGGCCCCCGTTCGAAAGCCACCCTGGGCTTCGACTACGTCACGGGCAAGCTGGAATCGGACTTGCGCATCATCTACTTTGGCCCGCAAACCCTGGGTACCTTCAGCGGCACGGCCGCCGGCGTGCCCAACGCCCATTACGCGGCCAAGACCTCGGCCGACTTGAGCTTTACCTACAGCATCAACAAAAATACCAAGCTGACCTTTGGCGGCAACAACATCTTCAACGTCAAGCCGACCACGCAAAACGCGGATGAAACGGACAACGGCTTCAAATACGACAGCGTGCAGTTCGGCCTGAACGGCGCCTCGTATTTCGGACGGCTGTGGGTGAAGTTCTGATCACCGTGTCCGCCTGAAAAAACAGCGGCTGCGCCAGCATGGGCAGCCGCTGTTTTTATGTCGGCATCACCATTCAATGCTCCTCGCCCGCATAGATCCACATGGGCTCTGTTTTCCCGGCGCGCACGAAACCCACGGATTCGTAGAACGCGATGGCCCTGCCGTCCGCCGTCAGCATTTGCTGGTGAAACCCCGCGTATCTTTCCAGCATGGCCGCCATCATCTTTCTGCCGACGCCCTGGCCTTGCGCCATGGGATCGACAAGCATATGCGGAAAGTAGACAACCAGATGGCCATCGGAAATGGCATTGCCGATGCCAATCAATTTGCCATCGGCACGGGCCGTCACCAGGCTGTGGGAATTGCGCAGCGCGGCCATCAACTCCCTGGGTTTTTCCGCGGACGACCAGTGATTGGCCTTGTAGAGGGCTATCACTTCTTGCTCAGCGATCACATCATTCATGGAAATTTGCATCGGCACGGCCTTCTTTATGGATGACGCTGACCTTCGCAACGGGACGGTCCCAGCGTTTCGATCACATCACCATCTATTGTATCGATCCACGCCCACAAGTTCTCACAGCTCATACACACCCATGCTCCAGTAGCGGCTGCCTTGCCTGTTGCGGGCAAGCCAGCCCAATGCCTGCAGTTCCTTGCCGATCAAACGATTCATGATGCCATGCCCGACCAGCAGCACAGGCCCTTTGGCGGCCAGCGCAACAAGCCGCCCGGCGGCAGCCCTGGCACGCTGCCGGGTGATCGTCAGCGAGTCCGACCCGCGCGCATAACCGCAAAGCCAGAGCAGGCGAAAAATCGCTGCCCAGGCTGGAGGCGGCAGCCAGGGCGCTTTCCAGAGGGCAAAGGGAAGCTCCGCTTCCGTGAAAATCGCCTCTTGCGTAAAGGGGAAATCGCCCAGCGCCCTGGCCGTCGAGCATGCCCTGGGCGCCGTACTGGCCACGATGGTCGACGCGGAAAACGCTGCCACGGGGCACTCCGCAGGGATGCCGCCTTCCTTGATCAGCGATTGATTGTAGAGATCAATCCACTGTGCCATTTGCATGGGCGCTATCCAGCCACCCTTGGCGAGTTGCGGCTCGCCGTGACGCATCAATGTTATTCGCATGTCGTCAGATCACCTCGCACATTTATCAGTCCGTTTCATTGCCCTGCCGCTCCCGGCCAGCACGGCCGTCATGAACAATCTTTGCCCTGCGGCGGAAAGCACGGATAATAGCGCCTAACTCATAAGCACTGTATTGGATTACCTCATGGAAATTAAAGTCAACTTTCTCGACAAGCTGCGTCTCGAAGCCAAGTTCGACGATTTTACGGTCATCGCCGACCAGCCCATCCGCTACAAGGGCGATGGCTCGGCGCCTGGCCCGTTCGATTACTTTTTGGCATCGTCGGCCCTGTGCGCGGCCTATTTCGTGAAGTTGTATTGCGATACACGCAATATTTCCACTGAAAACATCCGCCTGTCGCAAAACAATATTGTCGATCCGGAAAACCGTTACCAGCAGATTTTCAAGATCCAGGTCGAGTTGCCGGCCGATATCTCGGCCAAGGACCGCCAGGGCATCCTGCGCTCGATCGACCGTTGCACGGTGAAAAAAGTGGTGCAGACGGGCCCCGAGTTCGTGATCGAAGAAGTCGAGAACCTGGACGCCGATGCCCAGGCCTTGCTGGCCCTGAATCCGGCCCCTGGCGCGAATACCTATATCGTGGGCAAGGATTTGCCGCTGGAACAAACCATCGCCAATATGTCGGGCCTGCTGGCGGGCCTGGGCATCAAGATTGAAATCGCCTCGTGGCGCAACATCATTCCGAACGTGTGGTCGCTGCATATCCGCGATGCGCATTCGCCCATGTGTTTCACCAACGGCAAGGGTGCGACCAAGGAAAGCGCGCTGGCGTCGGCCCTGGGCGAGTATATCGAGCGCCTCAGCAACAACCATTTCTACGCCGGGTCGTTCTGGGGCGAGGACATCGCCAACGCGCCATTCGTCCACTACCCGAACGAGCGCTGGTTCAAGCCGGGGCGCAAGGATGCGTTGCCGAAGGAAATTCTCGATGAGTATTGCCTGGACATCTACAACCCCGATGGCGAGCTGCGCGGCTCGCACCTGATCGACACCAACTCCGGCAATGCCGAGCGCGGCATCTGCTCGCTGCCGTACGTGCGCCACTCCGATGGCGAGATCGTGTATTTCCCGTCGAACCTGATCGAAAACCTGTACGTCAGCAATGGCATGAGCGCCGGCAATACCCTGGTCGAAGCGCAGGTGCAATGTCTGTCGGAAATTTTTGAGCGGGCCGTCAAGCGCGAAATCCTCGAAGGCGAAATCGCCCTGCCCGACGTGCCGCAGGCAGTGCTGGCGAAATACCCGGGCATCGTGGCCGGCATCGCCGGCCTGGAAGAGCAAGGCTTCCCCGTGCTGGTCAAGGATGCGTCGCTGGGCGGCGTGTACCCGGTGATGTGCGTCACCCTGATGAACCCGCGCACGGGCGGCGTGTTCGCCTCGTTCGGCGCGCACCCGAGCCTGGAAGTGGCGCTCGAGCGCAGCCTGACGGAATTGCTGCAGGGCCGCAGCTTTGAAGGCCTCAACGACTTGCCGCAGCCGACGTTTGCCAGCGAAGCCGTCACCGAACCGAACAACTTCGTCGAACACTTCATCGATTCGAGCGGCATCGTCTCGTGGCGCTTCTTCAGCGCGAAAGCCGACTACGATTTTGTCGAGTGGGATTTTTCCGGCCACGGCGAAAACTCGAATGCCGAGGAAGCGGCGACCCTGTTCGGCATCCTCGCCGGCATGGGCAAGGAAGTGTACACGGCCGTGTACGACCAGCTGGGCGCCACGGCCTGCCGCATCCTCGTGCCCGGTTATTCCGAGGTGTATCCAGTCGAAGATCTGATCTGGGACAACACCAACAAGGCGCTGCTGTTCCGCGCCGATATCCTGAACCTGCATAAGCTGGACGATGCCGGCCTGGAAGACTTGCTCGATCGCCTGGAAAACAGCGAGCTCGACGAGTACGGCGACATTGCCACCCTGATCGGCATCGAATTTGACGAAAACACGGTCTGGGGCCAGTTGACGACCTTGGAATTGAAGCTGCTGATCCATCTCGCCCTGCAGCAGTTCGAGGAGGCGAAGGAACTGGTGGAAACCTTCCTGCAGTACAACGACAACACGCTCGAGCGCAAGCTGTTTTACCAGGCCATGAACGTGGTGCTGGAAGTGGAGCTCGACGACGCGCTGGAACTGGACGACTACGTCGTCAATTTCCGCCGGATGTTTGGCAACGAACGCATGGACGCGGTGCTGGGCTCGGTGGAAGGCAGCGTGCGCTTCTTCGGCCTGACCCCGACCAGCATGCAGCTGGAAGGCCTCGACAGGCACCAGCGCCTGATCGACAGCTTCAAGAAACTGCACACGGCGCGGGCCAAGGCGGCGGCCCGCTAGCATCACCACCTGGAAGCGATGCCATGGCCACACTGGAATTCTGGTTCGATTTCGGCAGCAACTACAGCTACCTGAGCGCCATGCGCATCGAAGCTCTGGCGCGTGAAAAGAAGGTGCACGTGATCTGGAAACCCTTCCTGCTGGGCGTCGTCTTCAAGGCGCTGGGCTGGCAGACATCGCCCTTCATCTTGCAAAAACTCAAGGGCGACTACACGTGGCGCGACATGGCGCGCCAATGCGAAAAGTACGCGTTGCCATGGCAGCAGCCGAGTTCCTTTCCCCGCACGGCCCTGTTGCCCATGCGTGTCGCCTTGATCGGCGCGGACCAGGGCTGGATTGCGCCATTCGCGCGCCGCATGATGGCGATGAATTTTGCTGCGGACCGCGATATCGACAACATCGAGGCCGTCAGCGAAGCCTTGGAGGAGCTGGGTCTCGATGCGCGCGCCGTCCTGGCGCTGGCTTTAACACAAGACAACAAGCTGCGGCTGCGCCACCAGACCGAGCAGGCACAAGCGCTGAACCTGTTCGGCGCCCCCAGCTTCGTCAGCGCTGGGGAATTATTCTGGGGCAATGACCGGCTCGAGGATGCACTGCTGCATGCAGCAGCCAGCCACCGTTAAGCTCAATTCCCCGCCAGCGCCGCGATCTCTTTGCGCATGTTGTCTATCGCCCGCTCGTTATACTGGTCGGCGAAATACGCGTCGCCAAACAGCTGGCCCGCCTGCGCCTTGGCGCTCAGGTGCTGCAGGGCCAGGCCCCGCTGTTCGTTGAAGCGCACGGGGTCCACGTGCGCGTATTCTCTTCCGATGGCTTGCGTATACGCTTGATACACTTCTTCATCCTGCCCCAGGATGGCCAAGTCGGCGCTGAGCATGGCGTCCTTCAGCGCGTGGCTGATGCCGGGTCCCTGGAAATGGTCCGTGGCGCGTATCAATTGCGCCACATCGAGGTTGTCGCCCGCATCAAGGCCGCTGGCCAGCCACAGCTGGGCACTGGCCTCTTCGCTCGAATACAGGGCGTCTTCGTCGTGGCTGTAGACGGCGTCGTGGAACCAGAACGCCTTCTTGACCAGCGCGCTGTCGCGCTTGGGCGCATAGGTATTGTCGGCCCACACGCGGATTTCGGACAGGCCGTGCACCAGATGGTCGAGGTTGTGATAGTGGCGGTCCGCGCCGCCATACGCCTGCGGCCCCGTCAGGTGCGCAAACCAGTGGTCGGCCAGGGCGATGTCGGCCTGCGACGCGGTGGCATAATTCCACAGCGCTTCCCACTCCTTGCGCAGACAGTCGAGTATCCACGCCTGGTAGGCCGGGCCGGGGACGAATTTCTTCATGGTCCAGTTCCAGCCGACGGGCCCTTCCAGCGCCTTGACGAAGCTGGAACTGACGGAGCCGAGGTCGCGCGGCGGCATCACGAAGATGGTCTTGGCGCCCTGCAGCACATCCACATTGGTTTGCTGGATCAGGTTTTCATAGTCGAAATCGGCCGTCGTGCGGATGCCGCGTATCAGGTAGTCGCAGCCATGCTTTTTCGCCGCGCGCGCCGTGTAGTCGCCCTTGACGATGACCACCTGCACATTGTCCCAGCCGCACTCGCGCGCGCTCTGCTCGATGATGCGCTTGCGGTCTTCAGCGGGAAATTGGGGGCGCTTGGCGGGGTTTTGCGACAGGAAGACGATCACCTCGTCGGCGAGCGAACGCGCTTCGCCGATCACCCACATATGGCCGTTGGTGATGGGGTCGAGGGTTCCTGAAAAGCCGATCTTCTGCATGCTGCGCTCCGTTTGCTTGATTGCTTATTGCGCAGACAATATATGCCAGCGGCGCGCGCGTCAATGCAACATGCCAAAGATCATGATCAAAACGCTATTTTTTCACGGCTTGCGGGAATTCCACGCGCACGCACAGGCCGCCCAGGCGCTCGGATTTGTCCAGCACCAGGCGCGCGCCGTGGCGCTCGGCGATGGCCTTGATGATGGCCAGGCCCAGGCCGCTGCCGTTGGCGTCCGTGCCGGGCACGCGGTAGAAGCGGCTGAAGACACGTTCGCGTTCCTCGGGCGGGATGCCGGGGCCGCTGTCCTCCACCGACAAGGTCACGCCGACGGGGCTGGCGCGCAGGTCGATGTCGACCGTGCCGCCCTGCGGCGTGTATTTGATGGCGTTGTCGACCAGGTTGCGCAGCATGATGTTGAGCGCGTCGGCCTGCCCCGCCACCTTGGCCGCGTCCATGTGATGCAGGCCCAGGTCGATCTTGCGCGCCTGCGCGATGCCGGCCATGTCGCCCAGCGCGCGCTTGACGACGTCGTTCAAGTCCACCGCCTGCAACTGGTCGCCGCTGGCGGCGCTCGCTTCCTGGCGCGCCAGCACCAGCAACTGCTCGACCAGGCGCGTGGCCCGCTCGATGCCGGCGCTCACGCGCGAAATGGCCAGGCTGCGCTTTTCCTGCGATTCGGCCCGCTCCAGGCTCAATACCTGCAGCTTCAATGCCGCCAGCGGCGTACGCAATTCATGCGCGGCATCGGCGACGAAATGCTGCTGCGCGTCGAATGCCGTTTTCACGCGGCCGAACAGCAGGTTCAGCTCATGCACGAGGGGACGCACCTCGTCGGGCAAGCCCGCTTCCGAAACGGGCGACAAATCGTCCGCCTGGCGCGCCGCCACCTGTTTGCGCACGCGCGAAACGGGCGCCAGCGAACCGCTGACGACCCACCACACGACGAGCATCAATATCGGCGCCATCAGCGCGATGGGACCGACCGTGCGCAGCGCCAGGCTGCCGGCCATGCGCTTGCGCACGGCCATGTCCTGGGCGATCTGCACGGTCTGGGAACTGGTTTGCACGGAGAAGATGCGGTAAGTGGTGCCGTTGGCCTTCACGTTGGAAAAGCCCAGCACGGCGCGCTGCGGCAGTTCCGCGCGCGTGATCGAACGGAACACCTGCACGCCGTCCGGCGTCCACACCTGCACCACCATGTCGTTGTTGACGGGGTCGGCCGGCAAGGCTTGCGCATGGTTGGCCAGCGGCGCGCCGGAGCGCAGCGACAGGGCCATCTGCTGCATGTGATAGTCGAATATCTGGTCGGCGTCATACAGGGCGCTGCGGTAGGCGATCGATGCCTGCGCCAGGGCCGCCATGATGATGGCCGCCAGCAAAAACCACAGCAGGCGGCCGCGCAGCGAGTGCGTCACCGTGACCTTCATCCTCATGCCTTGGGCACCATGTAGCCGAGACCGCGCACGTTCTGGATCAAGTCGCTGCCCAGTTTCTTGCGCAAGCCATGGATATACACTTCCACGGCATTGCTGTTGACTTCATCCTTCCAGCTGTACAGTTTTTCTTCCAGCTGCGCGCGCGACAGCACGATGCCGGGACGCGCGATCAATGCTTCCAGCACGGCCCATTCGCGCGCCGACAGGTTGACGGGATGGCCTTCGGCGATCACCTCGCGTGTCAGCGGATTGATGGAGACGCCCTGGTGTTCGAAGACCGGTTCCGGCCGCCCCGAGGCGCGCCGCAGCAGGGCGCGGATGCGCGCCAGCAGTTCGTCCAGATCATACGGTTTCAAGACGTAATCGTCGGCGCCCGCGTCGAGGCCGGCGATGCGCTGCTCGATGGCGTCGCGCGCCGTGGCCACCAGCACGGGCGTGTCGAGCTTGCGCAAGCGCATCGAGCGCAGCACGTCGAGGCCATCCTTGCGCGGCAAGCCCAGGTCCAGCAGCACCAAATCATAGGTCTGCGTCTGCAGGGCCGTATCGGCCATGTCGCCATCCTTGACCCAGTCCACCGCGTAATGCTCGGCGCGCAGCAAATCGAGCACCACCTCGCCGATCATCGTATCGTCTTCTACCAGCAATAAGCGCATGGCTTGCCTTTCTATCTCGTTACTCTTGTTTTCAGCCTAAACGCACCGGAATAAAAATCTTGTCGGGTCCGCGCTGTATCAGCAAGGCGACCGACTTGGCGGATTTTTCCACCACGTCGCGCACCTGCTCGACCGTGTTGACGGGGCGGCCATTGACCGACAATAGCACGTCGCCCGGCTGCACTCCGGCATTCGCGGCAGCGCCGCCCGCGTCTTCCACCAGCAGGCCGGCGCTGATGCCCGCCTCGCGTTTTTCATCCGATTGTAACGGACGCAGGGCCAGACCCAGCTTTACCTTGCCGGCGGCGCTGTCGCCCTTCGCCACTTCGGCCACCTTGTCGGCCGCATTGCCCAGGGTTGCCGTCAGGCTCACGATCTTGCCGTCACGCCAGACATCCATGGTGATCTTGTCACCTGGCAAGGACGTGCCCACCAGCGCCGGCAAGTCGGCCGAGCCGATGATGCGCTGGCCATTCACCTTGCGCACCACGTCGCCCGATTTCAGGCCCGCCTTGTCGGCCGGGCTGCCCCGCTCCACGTTGGCCACCAGCGCGCCTTCCGGCGTGGCCAGCTTGAACGAATCGGCAAAGCCCTGGTTCACTTCCTGCACCGTCACGCCCAGCTTGGCGTGGCTGGCCTTGCCCGTGGCAACGATCTGGTCCTTAATGCGGCCGGCCAGGTCGATGGGGATGGCGAACGACAGGCCCTGGAAGCCGCCCGTCTGGCTGTAGATCTGCGAATTGATGCCGACCACTTCGCCACGCGTATTGAACAGGGGGCCGCCCGAGTTGCCGGGGTTCACCGCCACGTCCGTCTGGATGAAGGGCACGTTGCTGTCGTCCGGCAGGGAACGGCCCTTGGCGCTGACCACGCCGGCCGTCACCGTGCTGTCGAAGCCATAAGGGGAACCGATGGCCAGCACCCACTCGCCCACTTTCAGGTCGCTCGAATGGCCGAGCGGCACGACGGGCAGGTTGTTGGCGTCGATTTTCAGCACGGCGATATCGGTCTTCGGATCCGTGCCCAGCACCTTGGCGCGGAATTCGCGGCGGTCGTTGAGCTTGACGGTCACTTCGCGCGCATCGCGCACCACGTGGGCGTTCGTCATGATGACGCCGTCCGGGCTGACGATGAAGCCGGAACCGAGGCCGTGCGTGGGCACGTCGCGGCCACCGCGCTGCCCGCCTTGCGGCCCCTGGAAGCGGCGGAAGAATTCGAAGAAGGGGTCGTTGCCGAAGTCGTCATTGCCGGCCTGGGCCGATGGGTCGTAGGCCACCTTGGTGCTGCCCGTGACGCTGATATTGACGACGGCAGGGCTGTTGCGCGCGGCGATCTGGCTAAAGTCGGGCAAGGCCACCAGCGGCGCGCTGGCGGCGGGCGCCACGGCGGCGGCCACAGGGGCGGCGGGCGAGCCAGCGGCGGCGTTCGCGCCGGCATTGTTCTGATGCACCACCATGGCGCCACCGGCACCCAGCACACCGATCGCGGCCAGCGCGGCTACGGTGCGTTTGATTTTCAGGGATGCGGTATTCGTTTGCTGTTCCATGAATTGCTCCTCATTCAATGAGATTTTGATGTATGCAATAGTGGGCCACGAGTCTTAGGCGGTGCTTAACATTTTTCCATTTGGAAACAGGCATTTGCGCCTTTAAGCATGGCTTAATCTGGCCTGCCGCACGCACCTTGCATGGCGCTCAATGAAGGGCCCGAACGGGCTCCAGACGTGACACTGGCCGGATCAACCGGCCAGTATTTTACTGCATGGGGAGGGAGAAAACCCTCCCGGCCGCCAAGGCGCCCGGAGGGACGCCGGGGTCAGCTCACCTCAGATCAAGCTGCCTGACGCTGTTCCAGGGTGCTGACGGTGGCGCCAGTGCTGGTGCCGATCTCGATCTTGCGCGGTTTCAGCGCTTCCGGCACTTCACGCACCAGGTCGATGGTCAGCATGCCGTTTTCAAACGTGGCGCCCGTGACCTTCACGTGGTTGGCCAGCTGGAAACGCTGTTCGAAATCGCGGGCAGCGATGCCGCGGTGCAAGAACGTGCGTTCGACGCCATCTTTCTGCTTGCGGCCCGTGACGTGCAGGGAGTCGCGTTCGGTGATGATGTCGATCTCTTCACGCGAGAAGCCGGCCAGTGCCATCACGATGCGGTACTTGTCTTCCGACACCAGTTCGATGTTGTACGGCGGATAGCTCGGTTGCGCATCGGCGCGTTGTTCGTTGAGCAGCTGTGCCAGGCGGTCGAAGCCAATGGCGGAACGGTAGAGGGGAGCAAGGTCAAAAGTACGCATGATAAATATCCTTTTCAAATGAAGCGATAAGAGAGGCGGACCTCACCGTGAGCATCCGCTTGTTACCGATATACGGCCTCTCCAGCCCCTTTCAAGGCCTTGAAATTGGCGAAAAACGCCCCAGAGACCGCTCAATTTGTAAGAAATTTTTACATGGCCAGCCCAGGGGGGTTTTGCATGACCGCCCCTATGCGCGGCCGGCTTTTGGTGTATGCTGGCGGCATGAACAATGACACCGACATCCAGCTCAGCGGCCCCTTCAAGGCCACCGACGGCTCCGGCCGTGCCCACGACATCAAGGCCATCCGCATCTTCGACGAAGGCTACGGCATCATCGACGTCTACGTCGATTTCGCCGCCCCGCTCGAAGCGGGCGCCTACAAGGACAAGACCCTGGTCGGCCACATCCTGGCCCGCCTGCGCAGCCTCGGCTACGTGGGCCCCGACTTCGGCCATGGCGACCTGGGCTTGCAAGACAAGAAACTGATCGTTCTGGAAGCGCCCGAGGAATTCTCGGCCTTTGCCGTGAGCAAGGGCTGGAAAGACTTATCAGCAGAGTTTGACGAGGACTGATCCTTCACCTTTTCAGCCAAAACGCCGCGTCTGCATTTGCAGAGGCGGCATTTTTTTTTAGCTAAAACAGTAATTAAATATCTAGGAAGACAATACTGGTACAGTAGAATCACCAGGCATTCTTTCAATTATTCAAATTCATGAAGGAGCCTGGCTATTTCCTCAGAAAATACACAATCCGTGACAGCATTTCGCCATCAAGCCGTCGCCGATCGCCAAGTTGACGAGCTCATCGGCATAATAAAAGGCGTACTTGCTGATAACGTGGTCACGCAAGACGAAGTGAAGTTTCTGTTAGCTTGGATGGAAGCCAATCGTAAAGTGGCATTGCTATGGCCAGCCAAAGCCTTGTATCCACGTCTGGCTGCTGCGCTTGCTGGAGGTGCCATGCAATCAAACGATGCTACAGAAATACTCAGCCTATTGAGAAATACGGTCGGTAGCGCAGTTATTCCAGACACACATGATCCCTCGGCGCAACCTAGTACACGTTTGCCGGTAAACAACAATTCTCCCGTCACATTCAAAGGGAAATATTTCTGTTTTACAGGAACATTTCAGTCTGGCACACGCTCGTGGTGTCAAGCACAAATCGAGCAACGTGGCGGCATCTGCCTGAGTGGGATCACCAAGAAACTCAATTATCTGGTGGTTGGTGTCACCGGCAATGAGAACTGGCTACATTCGACACATGGCAGAAAAATAGAAAAAGCGATTGCATATCAGGAGTCAGGTTGCGAACTCGCCATTCTGAGCGAAGAGCATTGGTATAGCCACTTGCACTACGTAGAATCTGCTGCAATTGTCTCAGAGGCTATTACAGCACCCGCAACTATAAATACAATCACCATTGCAAATGACATCGTCCCCATCATTACGGGGGATGGAAAATTCGGCATCGAAGTGGCAGGAGTATTTACGCATCAGGAACAAATAGCCCGAAGCGTTCTTACCTATGGTGCACAGTTTGCCAACAATAGCTTGCCAGCCATTCTGCGCCGGCATCCCGATGGTACGATATCGGTAGAAATGTCCGGCAGTATCACTGGTTACCTGTCCAAGTACATTGCCCGCGATTTTCTCGCCGCACTCGTCACTGGCGACCTAAACGAATACTCAGTATTTGAATGCTGTGCCCGCATCCTAATACACAATGGCTTGTACCAGGTATGGCTGGACCTGCCTGAAGATGAATAAAAGGCAGCCAACCATTAATCATGCATGGAGGTAAAACAACCTCATACCTTAAACCTCGCAGTCATCAGCCATCGATTACGTTAAATAGCGCGCGCTCCACGCGGCGATGACGTTGGCGACGTAGGCCGCGTCATCGCGCCCCGTCAACAGATGGTCGGCGTCGTCGAGCGAAACGAAGCTTTTCGGGTGCTTGGCCGCCGTAAAGATATCCATCGCATTCGACAAGCTGACCGTCGTGTCGTTCGGCGCGTGCATCACCAGCAGGGCGCGGCGCAGGCCGGCGATGTGCTCTTTCAGGCTGTGGCTGCCCGCGTCATCGACGAATTGCTGGCGGATGCGGAAGGGCCGCCCTTCCAACTGCACCAGCGCTTCGCCCTCGGTGGCGATTTTCTCGAGGTGGTCGCCAAACATGCGCGTCACGTAGGCAGGCGTGCCCGGTGCGGCCAGGGTCACCACGGCCGTCGCTTCCGGCACTTGCGACGCGGCGGCCAGCACGGCGGCACCGCCCAGGCTGTGGCCGATCAGCAATTGCGGCGCGGCGTGCCTGGCCCGCAAAAAGTCGGCGGCGGCGACCAGGTCGGCCACGTTCGACGAGAAATTCGTGGCGGCGAACTCGCCCTCGCTGGCGCCCAGCCCCGTGAAGTCGAAGCGCAGCACGGCGATGCCGTGTTCCGTCAAGCCTTGCGCGATGCGCCGCGCGGCCAGCACGTCCTTGCCGCAAGTAAAACAGTGGGCGAACAGCGCGTGGGCACGGATGGCGCCGTCGGGCGCATCGAGCCGCGCCGCCAGCACATGGCCGTGCGCGCCGGGAAAATCTTGCCTGGTCGATTTCATTGTCTCGTATCAAAGCTGCCGCGCAGCGCGGCCGATGGCGCATTGTAGCGCCGCCCGGCCACTGCCTGCGTTAATCCCTCTTCGGAATATTGACGCCTTTGGCAACGGCTGGCCTGGCCAGGAACGCATCGAGCACGCGCTGCACGTTCGGGAAATTTTCAAAACCGACAAGGTCGCCTGCGCCATAGAAACCCACCAGGCAGCGCACCCACGGGAAGATGGCGATGTCGGCAATCGTGTACTGGCTACCCATGATCCAGTCGCGGCCCTGCAGGCGCTGCTCGAGCACGCCCAGCAGGCGCTTGGCCTCGCCGATGTAGCGTTCCAGCGGACGCTGGTCCTCGTAATCCTTGCCGGCAAATTTATGGAAGAAGCCCACCTGGCCGAACATGGGGCCGATACCGCCCATCTGGAACATCAGCCACTGGATGGTTTCATAGCGCAGGCCCGCGTCCTGCGGAATGAACTTGCCCGTCTTTTCGGCCAGGTACAGCAGGATGGCGCCTGACTCGAACAGGGCCAGCGGCTTGCCGTCGGGACCGTTCGGGTCGAGGATGGCGGGAATCTTGTTGTTGGGATTGAGGGACAGGAACTCGGGCGATGTCTGGTCGTTCTGCTCGAAGCTGACCAGGTGCGGCTCGTACGCCAGGCCCAGCTCTTCCAGCAAAATCGAAACCTTGATGCCGTTCGGCGTCGGCAGCGAATACAGCTGCAAGCGTTCGGGATGCAGGGCAGGCCATTTTTGGGTGATGGGGAAGTCGGAAAGCTGTGTCATGGATATCCTTCGTTTCAATTAAGATGCGGCGCCGGGAAGCCAGTATAGCCAAGCACGGCAGTTTCAGCAGGACAGCGCATTCAGCCAAACAAACCATGCAAAAACCAGCGCGGCGCGGCGTCTTCTCCGCTGCCGGCGATGCGCTCGCGGTAGACCCAGTAATGAGCATGGTCGCGGCCTTCGGCGATGAAATAATCGCGCGCTTGCGACTGGCCCCACCAGCCCGCCTCTATGCGTTCGGCAACGGACACCATTTTCAAGGGCGAGCCATAAAACGGCCGGTGCTCGCGCATCAGCAGGGCGATGGGCTGGGCCAGCAGCCAGCCGGGACGGGGCATGCCGGCCAAGCCGGGCGGCAAGTCCGGCTGGGCGTTCCTGGCGCCAGGCTTGGTCGGCAGCGGCAGCCACTGGTTGGCCGCTTCGGGACGGTAATCGGCGCGTGGTGCTGCCTGCAAGACATTGTCGCTCCCCAGGCGCGCCACCAGCAATTCCAGCAAGCGCTGGCGCTCCTGCGGCGTGCCGCCCGGCTCGGGGAACAGGCTGTCGCTGGGCGGCGCCATCGGCTGCACCTGCAGCGCTTCCAGGGTCAGGCCGATCACGGGGGCGTCCAGCGCCAGCTGGGCCAGGCGCTCCTTGAGCAGGCGCACCAGATGCTCGTCGCGCCACACGGCCTCGCCCAGCGCCAGGTCGATGATGGTGGGAGGGCGCGCCACCCTGCCCCGCTCGTGCGCCAGCAACAGCTGGATGCGCTCGACGGCAAATTGCCGCGCGCACAGCCAGCCCGTCATTTGCTGCAGCAGGCGGCGCGCGCCGAACAGCAGCGCGTCGGCGTGCTCCACGCGGTCGAACAATTCCAGGCTGGCGCGAAACGTGGGCGGCGCTTCCAGCCACACGAACAGTTCCGTGCTGTGGCCATGCGCATCGTCGAGCATGTCGAGCAAAGCCCCGCCGCAACGGCGCTGCAAGCCGGGCCGGGGCAAGTGGCGCAGCTGCCCCAGGGTGCGGCAGCCGATGCCCTCGAACCAGTCGAGCCAGGGGCGCGCGGGCGGCAGCAAGGCGCACGGCAAGCGGTCGAGGCGGCGCACGAGACTGGCCATGCCCAGCACGCGGCCCTGGCGCGTACCAGCGCGCGCCAGCAGCCAGGCGCCGCGCGCCGTGGGCGCGCACGACAGCTGGGCCGTGTAGCCGAGTGCGCGCAGGCTGGCCGCGATGTGCCGGCACAGGGCGCGCACGCCGCCGAACAGGCGCAGGCTGGCGCCCGCATCGACCAGCAGGGTCGCTTCCTCGCCTTGGGCCACCAGCGGCGAATATTGCAGCAGCGCCAGCGCCACCGCTTGCAGGGCTTGCGCTTCCAGTTCAGGAGAGCGCTCGTGCAGGCGCGCCTGCGGCGCCAGCATCAGCGCGCCCGCGCGGCGCATGCCCGGCCGGATGCCGGCCGCCAGCGCCAGCGGCGACACGGCCATCACTTGCTCCTGCTCCAGTACCACGCCCAGGTGGTCAGCCGACCAGCGCGGGCAAAATACTTCGAGCGGGAGCCGGGGCAGGCACAGGCCGATCCAGAGTCGCATGACGCAGCAATAAAGAAGGTGGTTGCAGGGGCAGGAACAGGGGCGCGTCGCGCTGCGGTCCCCGGCGCTTGATGAAACCGATGTCGATACCGCCGGCGGCCGGGCGCACGGACAGGCGCAGCGGCGCCGGCGACGCATCCTGCGCGCCGTGCAGGGGGCGCAGCATGCAGAACAGGGTGTTGCCGCTTTGCGCGGCCAGGTGCAGACGGCGCAGGCTGTCGGCGCGCACGTGCTGCTGCCAGAACAGCAAGGCACCGCACGTACCGCTGCGCAAGATGTTTTCCGCCGCCCACAAGGCATCCTTGCTGCCGGCGCTTTTGAGCCACAGCAGCTGCGACGGCGCCAGCCCCTGCGCGGCCAGGGCCAGCGCTTGCGGCGGATGGGGCGGCTGCAGCAGCACGATGGGCAAGCCCTGCAGTTGCGCCAGCGCGGGCGCCAGCAGCCGCAATTCGCCGCTGCCCGGCTGCTGCACCAGCAGGTCGATCAGGCTGCCGCTGGGCCAGCCGCCACCGGGCAACTGCGCGGACAGGGCGGCAAAACCCGTGTCCAGGCAGCGCGTGGCGCCCTGCCCCAGCTGCGATGCACGCCATAAAGACGGGTGCAAGGCTTCCGGCGAGGCCATCAATTGAGAATGTTGCATCATTGGCTAGATAGATCAATACTGTATGCATATACAGTACTATCCAGGCCCGCTTTTGGCAAGGTTTATCTCACTGCCGCTGGCGCCGGGGCCGCTCCGCCATGTCCGAAAAACCCCGTTTTTGGTATCGATTGCTGTACCATAAGCACTCTCCTTACCGCTCGGCAATGCACCGGGCGGCTTCCTCCGTCCATAAGGAAACGCATTTGACCACCATCCAAATCATCAGCGCCATCGTCTTCGGCCTCGCGCTCATCCACACTTTTGCCGCCAAGTCGTTTGAAACCTTGTCGCGGCGCCATCCCCGCCATGCGGGCTTGCTGCACTTGCTGGGCGAAGTGGAAGTCGTGTTCGGCTTCTGGGCCTTCATCCTGATCATCATCATGGCCTTTGTCTCGGGCAGCGATGCGGCCATCGAGTATGCCGAGTCGCGCCATTACACGGAACCGCTGTTCGTCTTTGTCGTCATGGTCGTGGCCGCCTCACGCCCTGTGCTCGACGCCGTGCAGCGCCTGTTGAAAGGCGTGGCGCGCGTCATGCCGCTGCGCACGGAACTGGCCCTCGTCTGGCTGGGACTGGCGCTCGTGCCCCTGACGGGTTCATTGATCACGGAACCGGCCGCCATGACCCTGGCAGCGCTGATGCTGGCGCCGCAAATCTTCCGCCCGGGCATCCCCGAATGGCTGAAATATGGCGCGCTGGGCGTGCTGTTCGTCAACGTTTCCATCGGCGGCACCCTCACCTCGTACGCGGCGCCGCCCGTGCTGATGGTGGCCACCACGTGGAACTGGGACAGCGCCTACATGGCCAGCCACTTCGGCTGGAAAGCCGCCATCGCCGTGCTGATCAACGCCACGGGCGTGAGCATATTGCTGCGCAAATATCTGCACAGCAACACTTCCGACATCAAGCCGAAGGCCGGCGAGGTGGAAGCGCCAAAAGTGCCGCTGGCCGTCAGCCTCGTGCACATGATCGTACTGGCCGGCGTGGTGACACTGGCGCACCATCCCGTGCTGTTCATCGGCCTGTTCCTGTTCTTCCTCGGCTTCGTGCAGGCGTACGAACGCTATCAAAGCCCGCTGATCCTCAAGGAAGGCTTGCTGGTCGGCTTCTTCCTCGGCGGCCTGGTGGTACTGGGTGGCATGCAGCAATGGTGGCTGCAGCCCATCGTTTCGAGCCTGAAACCGCTGGCCCTGTTCTTCGGCGCCCTGGGCTTGACGGCCATTACCGACAATGCGGCCCTCACTTACCTCGGTTCGCTGATCGTCGGCATGACGGATGAAGCGAAATACATGCTGATGGCCGGCGCCGTGGCCGGTGGCGGCCTGACCGTCATCGCCAATGCGCCGAATCCGGCCGGCGTGGCCCTGCTGCGCCGCGGCTTCAAGGATGAATCGATCGGCGCCGTCGGCCTGCTGGCCGGCGCCCTGCTGCCGACGGCCGTGGCCGGCCTGGCCTTCCTGGCCCTGTAAGTCTTCACGGGGCGGCTGCCGGCCGCCCCTGCTCCCTTCAGTTTCCCGCCTCAGTTACCCTCATACACCAGGAAATGCAGCCGGTCATAGAACAGGCTGTAGGCATAGTCGAACGTGCCCACGCTGCGAAAACCCTTGTGCAGATACACTTGCAGCGCTTCGCTCTTTTCCCACACGGTCAGGGCGATGCGCGCGCAGCCCTTGCGGCTGGCCAGGTCGCGGATCTCATGGAACATTTGCCTGAATAAACCCTGGCCCCGGTATTTCTCGTCAATGGCCAGGCTGCTGACGAAACAGTCGTCGGCACGCGCATGCGCGAGCACGAAGGCATCATACGCATCGTCGAGCGCCTTCATGTCGTCGCGGTAATAGGAGACGGCGCCGCAGGCCTGGAACTCGTCCATCGTCGCGGCCGTGAAGAAGCCGATGAAGCGCCCGTCCTCGTCATGCAGGCCGTGGATGTGCGCCAGGTACGGATCGATGTTTTGCCGCCGCTGCAATTCGACGAATTGCAGATTGAGTTTATTGCCGAACGAGCAGTATTCCAGGTAGCTGGTGGCAAACAGCAGCTTCGCCATGCGGTTCTTCGTCTCGTCGTCCAGCAGTTCGCCCGGCACCAGCGTGAGCGGCGCATGCGACAGCAAATCCGCCTGCGCCTCGTCACTTGGCGGGGCGGCATCGCTGGCGGCCGGCATGCGGCTGCCGTGGCGGCCCACGGTGGGACGCCAGAAATTGCCGGCGGCAATATGCTGCGAACGGTGGGCCAGCAGGTAGCGGCAAAAGACGCTATTCACGCGGTCGAGCTGCGGGTCGTCCGACAGCACCGAGTAATAGTGAAAATGCTCGATGTCGGCCCGCAGCTGGGCCGCATACGCCATGCGCGGCACTTCCTCGATGTCGAACACGTCGACGATGTCGGGCAGGCGCAAAGGATCGTCGAGCCGCCAGCCGATTTCATCGAGCCGCGCCACGCAGCGGGCATACGCGCGCCGTTCCTCGTCGCTCAGGGGAATGTGCATGCCGGTAATGATATCGTCCAGCAAGCGCATGCCGCGGATACCGCCCGCCACCGCTTCGCGCGCGCCGTCATACAGCACGCCATAGCGCTGGTAGAACTCGGCATGGCTGAGCACGGTCACGCCCAGGTTTTTCTTCCATTCCGCATAGAACTGGCCAAACAGCTGCCCCTCGAATTGCGGGCAGGAACGGGGAACCTGCGCAGCGATGCCCGCATAGGCAAGGTTCACATTGCGCTGGATCTCGCGCAGCGCCGCATCGTTCTTCTTGGCGATCAGCATGCCCGTTTCATCGAGAAACAGATTCATCCAGCTGACGTGCCGTCGCTCCTCGCCCTCGCCTTCCCCGCGTTGGAAATAGTCGGGCACTTCCGGCTTCATCAGGAAAATCGTCGCCGGATTATGCGGAATCGTATCGACATCCATATACAGGCCGCCGTATTCGCACATGATGAGGATGCGGAAATAATCGGACAAGGTGGCGAAGTAGCGCTGCGTGTGCAGCGTGTCGAGGATGTCGAAGCGGGCCGGCGCGAAATCGAGCGCCAGCGCGCGCAGCGAGTTGATGTGCAGGGTCGTGCCGCCGATGGCGTAGCGACCTATCGTGTAGCGCCCGGCGCCGCCCGTGGGACTGAAGCGCTCGTCATTGCGTAGCTGCTGCGCATCCCACACCCACAGGATGGAGACGTACGGCGCGCCGCCGTTGCGCCGCACTTCTTCCAGCGCCGCGCCCCACTGCCCGATCGCTTCCGCTGCGATGGCCGGCAAGGGTCCGCCCATCCAGATGCGGTGCAGGTAGCGCTCGTCATCGCCGAGCGCGCGCGTGGGGATGCAGCTGAGCGAGGAGCAGCTTGCCGCGTTGAAATGGTTGAAATTCTGGGCGACGAAGCTGCGCAGGGCCGCGATGCCCGCCTGGTGCTCCGCGGCCAGTTGCCCCAGGTCGCTGCCGGCCGGCCGGACGTCGGCCAGCGTGATGTAATCGAGTTTCAGCCGGTGGATGCGAAACTCGTATTCGAGGTTGAAAATCTTTGCTTGATCGTGTTTCGAGGCCAGGTCATCTATTTTCATGGGCGCACCATTTTCCGCAGGAGAGTGTCAATAAACTTCGCAGGAGGTAAAACAAGGTCGAGAGCAAGCGCATCGTTGCGCCATCAGTGCCGGGCCAGCCGCACCCCGCTTTCCCGGCGTCCCGCCATGCCCCGCGTAAACAGCAGCAGGCAGGCCGTGATGACCACGATGACGGGGATATTGAGCAGCGCATACGTTTCCAGCGCATAGCCGAAGCGCTGGCACAGCACGTTGTACAACTGCAGCCAGGCGGACAGATAAATGCAGTACAGCAAGCTCATGGCGGCCGTCGTCAAGGTCATCGCCTCCTTGCTGGCCGTGATCGCGCTGCGTATCAACGCGCCGTTGAACAGGCCGAAGCCGATGGAATAGACAAACATGCAGGCGGCAAACACGCCGACGTGGTGGCGGCCCGCGCCGGCGCCCAGCATGCCGGCGGCCGCGACCAGCCCGCCCAGGCGCAGCAGGGAGACGAGGGGGAAATCCTGGCGCAGGCGCTGGATGGCAATGCTGCTGAGGACAAAGCCAGACAAGATCACGCATTGCAGGGCGATATACGTGGCGTACGAGGCGCCCATTTCCTGCAGCACGAAGATGGGCGAAAAGCCGATCCAGGCCGTCAGGGGCACAGTGGCCAGACCGGCCGTGAACATGCCGAACATGAAGCGCCCGTTGCTGAAAATGGCCGCATAGCTGCGCACGATGGCGGCCAGGTCCGGGCGCGTGACCGGCGGCGCCGTGCGCGGCATGGTCTTGAACAGGCCCAGCAAGGACAGCAGCGCCAGCAGGCCCGAGAGGAAAAAGACGTAGCGCCAGTCCAGCCGGCTGATGATGGCGCTGCCGAGGATGGGGCCGGCCAGCGGTGCGAGGATGGTGGTGCTCGACAGGATGCTGCTGAGCTTGACGGCCGCCATGTCGTCGAACAGTTCATGGATCATGGCATAGCCGACGAAGATGAAGCAGCAACCCATGCCCTGGATGAAACGCACGGCGAGAAATTGCTCGATCGAGGCCGTCAATGGCACGGCCAAGGTGGCCAGCAGGAACAAGGTATTGCCAGTGAGTACGAGCTTGCGCTTGCCGATGCAGTCGGCCAGGGGCCCCAGGAAAATCTGCAGCGAGCTGCCGCCCAGCAGATACAGGCTGAGGGACAGGGGAACGAACTTTTTCTCCGCCTGGAACTCCTCGACGATGCCCAGCATCGCCGGCATGATCATGTCGTTCGACAGATAGATGTTCAGCTCAAAGACGAGGAAAAACGCAAAAAACCACAGCAACTGCTTGGACTTGATGGACATGGCGCGTTCCGTAACGTGGGTGGCTGCCGTCAGTGCGTATCTGCCGTCGGGGCATGGGACGGCGGACACGGCTTCACACTGAAACGTGTACCAATTGTATACCAGTTCGTATTTTTAACGCCTATTTTTGTGTTTTTTAAATACCGCAGCAATACCACTTAAATGAAATACAGGGAGCTGCGGGATGTGGAATCTGCGCTGAAAAAGGCGCGGCCAGCGTGCCGGCGCGCGGCAGCGGCCCTGCGGAGGAAGGGAAAAGCGATGCGTACCAGTGCCTGTCGCACCGTTGCGGCGCGGCAGGCACTGCCGCTTACCGGCGGCGGTGGCTGGCGAAGAAATCGAGCAGCATCTTGCTGGCGTCGGGCTTGGCCTTGTCGTTGAATGGCAGGCTGGCGTCGCCGCCGCTCCACGCGTGCTCGAGGTGCTCGACCTGCGCCACGCGCAGCAGCACGTCCTTGCCCACCTGATACTCGTGCAGCGCATAGGCATGGGCAGGATTGCGCCCGCCCGCCGCGCCGCCGGGCAGGCGCTGCGCCGTCACCACGGTATCGGACGGCAAGCGGTTGACGCGCACGCTCTGGCGCACCAGCTGCGTCTGGTTGATGGGCCGCACCACCTTGTCGGCCAGCCCTTGCAGCAGGATGGTGGGCAGGCGGGGAAACGCGGGCTGGCGCGCCAACACTTCATCGATGGCCGCATCGGCACGGGCGCTAGCGCCATGCTGCATCACGCCCAGCGCGCCGATCAGGTTATGCCCGGCGCCAAACACGGGCCCGGAATGCAGGCCCAGCGCCGCGAACAGATGGGGATGGTTCAAGGCCACGATATGCGCCATGCCGGCGCCGGCGGAAATGCCGCAGATATAGATGCGCGCGCGGTCGATCGCATAGCGGGCCGCTACCTGCTCGATGGCGCCGACGATCAGGCGCACGTCGCCGCCGCCCTCCTGCGTCAGCTTGTCGTACCACTTCCAGCAGCGGCGCGCATGCGAGCGCAGCGATTGCTGCGGATACAGCACGGCGTAGCCCTTGCGCTCGGCCAGACGGTTCATGCGCGTGCCGTCGGCAAACTGCGTGGCGCTCTGCTCGCAGCCGTGCAGCATCACCAGCAGCGGCCGGCCCCGGCTGCGCATGGCGGCGCTCGGCGCCTTCTCGGGCAGGTACAGGAAATACGGCAGGCGCCGGCCCGGCAACTGCCCCAGTTCCGGCAGCGGCGCATAATGGGCGGCCAGCCACTTGCCCGGCGGGGGCGCCGTTCGCTTGCGCACGCGCGGCGGCGACAGGGGCGTGGCAAAGGGCGCCAGCGAGGGCGTCGCATCGCCAGCCGGCCTGGCACGCGGCTTGGCGATTGTTTTGGCCTTGCCCTTGGCCACGGGCTTGCTGCGGGGTTTGGCCGTGGGCTTGGCCGGCACGGGGCCGAACAGCACCTTGGCCAGCCGGGTCGCCGTGCGCTGCTGCGCCTTACCGGCGCGCAATAGCCCGCGCAGCCATTTGGTGGCGGGCTTTACCATGACACGCGGCGCGCGTGTCGTTGTGGAGCATACCGCAAGTTCATCCTACTGCAGCGTTGCGTCATCAGCATGTGCGGCTCCTCCTTGGAACGCATAGAGTACCGCAATTGGCTGACAGCACCGTACGTTTGCACACGGATAAAAGTGCCGCTGGCACCATTGAGGCAGATCAAACGCGACATAGTGCGTATGCTTAATCTGGATGTTCGATCAGCACTTCACACGAGGAGAGAACACCATGAGCTATCTGGACCGCGATATCCTGGGCATGTACCGCAACCACGACGGCCCGGGGCCGGCCCTGATGGGGGCCGATACCCTGATCGGGGACGATGTCTACAATCACAACGACGAGGAGCTGGGCGACATCAAGGAAATCATGCTCGACATGCGCACCGGCCAGATCGCCTATGCCGTGCTGTCCTTCGGCGGCGTCCTGGGCATGGGCGACAAGCTGTTTGCCGTGCCTTGGGAACGCCTGACCCTGGACACCGTCAACAAGCGCTTCCTGCTGAACGTGGACAAAGAATTGCTGAAAAACGCTCCCGGCTTCGACAAGGACAACTGGCCCGACATGGGCAGCGAAGCCTGGAACCAGCAGATGGAAGCGTTCTACGGCAGCGGCACGCGCTACGGCAGCATGGCAGGCAGCCACATGCCATCGGGCAGCGACCTGCGCGGCGGCGCCAGCCTGCAATCGGGCAGCGAAGGCAGCATGTCCGGCAGCTCCATGAGCGGCAGCCGCGCCGGCACGGGCAGCAGCCAGGGCGACCTGGGCTCGCGCTCCTCGCTCGGCGACGATGATGATCTCAATAGGCGCACTTGAGAAACCAGGTGAAGGCAGGTCGGGTAGATCAGGTAGGTCGGGTAGGTCGGATTAGCGGCGCAGCCGCGTAATCCGACACCACCGGCGACACTATTAACACCACTAAACCGCCAAACCGTAACCCGGCTGGCACCGCTAATCCTATCCACCGTCGCGCCAACGATATTGTCGGATTACGCGCGCCTTTCGGACGCGCTAATCCGACCTACCGCTGCATCGACTCCCATATCTTTTGCAGGCGCTTGGCCGACACCGGCATCGGCGTGCGCAATTCCTGCGCAAACAGCGACACGCGCAGCTCTTCCAGCATCCAGCGGAAGTCGACGAGTTTCGGGTCCGTGTTCTTGCCGGCCTGGCGGTCCTTGGCCTGGCGCAGATACGGCGCGGCGGCCGATTGCCATTCGGCCATGAGCTTGGTGTCGCGCGCAGGGTCGGCGCGCAGCTTTTCCAGGCGCACGTTGATCGCTTTCAGATAGCGGGGGAAATGCGCCAGCTGCGTGTACTCGTTTTCCGTCAGGAAGCGTTTATGTACGAGTCCCTGCAGCTGCGACTGGATATCGGTGGCGGCCGCGGCCGGGATATTTTGCAGGCGCTTGGGCAAGCCGTGGAATTCCGTCAGCACTTGCGACAGCAAACGGGCGATTTCATTGACCAGCAAGACGAGGCGCGACTTGCCCTCCGCCTGGCGCTTGGCGAACGAGGCGGCATCCAGCGGCAGCGGATCTTGCAGGCAGGCGATGTCGAGCGCCTTGTTGATGATTTGCTCGCGCAACTCTTCCTGCGAACCGAGGGCCATGAATTGCATGCCCATCTGCTGCAGGCCGGGAATGCTTTTCTCGACGTACTTGATCTGCTCCTTCATTTGCAGCGCGAACAAGCGGCGCAAACCGATCTTGTGCGTGCGGGCGGCCACGGTCGGGTCGTCAAACACTTCCAGGTCGCAATGCGTGCCCTTGTCCACCAGCGCGGGGAAACCGATCAGTGTCAGCTTGCCCTGCACGATTTCTAGCAGCTCCGGCAATTCGCCGAAGGTCCAGGCCGTCAAGCCCATGTGCTGCGAGACGGTGGCGTTGCCTGACGCCGGCGCGGCCGCAGCGGCTGCGCCCTTGGCCGGCGCGCCACCCTTGCCCGCCGCCGCGTTGACGGCGGCGCCCTGCGCTTGCGCCTGCAGCCGCGACGCCACTTGCGCGCCCGCCACCTTGGCACCCGGTGTGCCCGTGCCGGACACGCCCGATACTTCGGCCAGCTTCTGGAAACTCTGGCGCGCCTGGCCGCCGAATTCCGCTTGCAGGGTGGCCAGGTTGCGGCCCATGTCGAGCTGGCGGCCATGCTCGTCGATCACCTTGAAATTCATGAAGTGATGGGCAGGCAGGGTTTCCGGCTTGAAGTCCGTCGTCAGCACGTTGATGGTGATCTGCGTGCGGATATCAAGAATGATGGCGTCGACCAGGTCACCGCGGCCAAACACGCCCGCTGCATGCACGCGCTCGCAGAATTTCGCGGCGTAATCGGGCAGCGGCACGCAGTGGCGGCGCAGCTTTTGCGGCAGGGATTTCAACAGCAGGTGCACTTTTTCCTTCAGCATGCCCGGCACCAGCCATTCGCAGCGCTCGCGCGGCAACTGGTTCAAGGCATACAGCGGCACGCTCAAGGTCACGCCATCGCGCACGCTGCCCGGCTCGAAGTGGTACGTCAGGCCCATTTCCAGGCCCGTCACGGACATGGTTTTCGGGAACAGGTCGGTCGTCACGCCGGCCGCCTCGTGGCGCATCAGCTCTTCGCGGTTCAGATACAGCAGCTTCGGATTGTCGCGCGTGGCTTCCTTGTGCCATTTCTCGAAACCGGCGCCATTGCACACGTCCGCCGGCAGCAGCTTGTCGTAGAAGGCGGCGATCAGTTCATCGTCGACCAGCACGTCCAGGCGGCGCGATTTATGTTCAAGGTTTTCGATGTCCTTGATCAGCTTGTGGTTGTGCGCAAAGAAGGGCGCGCGCGTGTCGAAGTCGCCGCCGACGAGCGCGTCGCGAATGAAGATTTCACGCGCTTCCGGCAAGTTGAAATTGCCGTAGTTGATGCGGCGCTGGCTGTACACCACCAGGCCATACAATGTTGCCCGCTCGGACGCCGTTACCTGCGCCGAGCGTTTTTCCCAGCGCGGCTCGCCCCACGATTTCTTCAGCAAATGCACGCCGACTTTTTCCAGCCACTCGGGCTGGATCTGCGCCACGCAGCGCGCGTACAGGCGCGTCGTGTCGACCAGTTCGGCCGCCATGATCCACTTGCCCGGTTTTTTCAGCAGCGAGGAACCGGGCCAGATATGGAACTTGATGCCGCGCGCGCCCAGATAGCCGGCGCCCGGCTCGTCCTCGCCCTTGAAACCGATATTGCCCAGCAAACCGGTCAGCAAGGCCATGTGCAGGTTATCGTAGGTGGCCGGCGCTTCGTTCAAGCGCCAGCCCTGCTCCTTGACGATGGTCAGCAGCTGCGAATGCACGTCGCGCCATTCGCGCAAGCGCATCTGCGACAGGAAATTCGTGCGGCAATTGTCCTGCAGCTGGCGGTTGGTTTTCTTGTGCTCGATGGCGGACTCGAACCAGCGCCAGATTTTCAGGTAGCTCAAGAATTCCGACTTTTCATCGGCGAATTTCTTGTGCGCCTCATCGGCCGCCTGCTGGTGTTCCATCGGACGGTCGCGCGGGTCCTGCACGGACAGGGCCGAGGCGACGATCAGCACTTCCGTCAGGCACGCGTTATCGAGCGCGGCGAGTATCATGCGGCCCACGCGCGGGTCCAGCGGCAGCTTGGCCAGCTTGTTGCCCAGCGGCGTGAGTTTATTGACTTCATCGACGGCGCCCAGTTCCTGCAGCAACTGGTAACCGTCGGCGATCGCGCGCGCCAGCGGCGGCTCGATGAAGGGGAAGGTTTCCACGTCCGTCAGGTGCAAGGACTTCATGCGCAGGATGACGGCGGCCAGCGAGGAGCGCAGGATTTCCGGCTCCGTGAATTTCGGGCGCAGCAGATAATCCTGCTCTTCGTACAAACGGATGCAGACGCCGTCGGCCACGCGGCCGCAACGCCCGGCGCGCTGGTTGGCGGCGGACTGGGCGATCGGTTCGACCTGCAATTGCTCCACTTTATTGCGGTAGCTATAGCGTTTCACGCGCGCCAGGCCAGCGTCGACCACGTAGCGGATGCCGGGCACGGTCAGCGAGGTTTCCGCCACGTTGGTGGCCAGCACGATGCGGCGCGCATTGCTGGTCTTGAAAACGCGTTCCTGCTCTTCGGCCGACAGGCGGGCGAACAGGGGCAAAATCTCCACGTGCGGCGGATGGTGCTTGCGCAACGCTTCGGCGCAGTCGCGGATTTCGCGCTCGCCCGGCAGGAACACCAGCACGTCGCCCGAACCGATGCGGCACAGCTCTTCCACGCCATCGACGACGGCATCCATCAGGTCGCGCTTTTCACGCGCGGCGGCCGTCCTCTGTCCTGGCTTGTCGGCGTTCGCGCCCGAGCCGGGCATGGCCACCTGTTCGCGCTCGACGGGACGGTAGCGCACTTCCACCTGGTACAGACGGCCCGACACTTCGATCACGGGCGCCGGTTTTTCCGGCGTGCCGAAATGGCGCGCAAAACGTTCCGCGTCGATGGTGGCCGACGTGATGATGATTTTCAGGTCGGGCCGGCGCGGCAGCAGCTGTTTCAGGTAGCCGAGCAGGAAGTCGATGTTCAGGCTGCGTTCGTGCGCTTCATCGATGATGATGGTGTCGTAATTTTTCAACAACGGATCGGTCTGCGTCTCGGCCAGCAAGATACCGTCCGTCATCAGCTTGACGGACGCGCCCTTCGTCAGGGTGTCGGCAAAGCGCACCTTGAAACCGACCGTTTCGCCCAAGGGCGTACCCAGTTCCTGCGCGATGCGCTTGGCCGTCGACGAGGCGGCGATACGGCGCGGCTGCGTGTGGCCGATCATGCCCTTCTGTCCGCGTCCCAGTTCCAGGCAAATCTTCGGCAGTTGCGTCGTCTTGCCGGACCCCGTCTCGCCCGACACGATGATGACCTGGTTTTCCATCAAGGCCTTGGCGATTTCCGCGCGCCGGCCCGAGACGGGCAAGTCTTCCGGATACGTGATCGGTGGCAGCGGGTTGCGGAACGCCTTTTCCGCTTCGCGCGCGGCGCGGGCGGCATCCCGGCTTTCCCGGCTTTCCTGTCCCTCGCGCGGCGCGCGCTGCTGCTGTTGCTGCCGCTGTTGTTCTTTCGGCTGCTCCGCGCGCGCCGGCTGCCTTTGCTGGCTCACGGGCGGGCGCTGGCGGCCCTGCGCAGGCGTGGCGGCAGACGTGGAAACACCCCCGCTGACGGGCACATTTGCAACGTTGGAAGGAGGGGAAGACTTATTGCTGGCTGAAGACATTGTTTTTTTACAGGTATTTTAAGCGCGCACATCGCGCAGCGAATTATAATGCGCTTAATGGAAAACCCTACCCAATTCGTCCAATGGCTGCGCTCCGTCGCGCCCTACATCCACGCCTTTCGCGGCAAGACCTTCGTGGTCGCCTTCCCCGGTGAACTCGTCAGCGCCGGGGCGCTGCAGGTGCTGGCCCATGATTTGTCCCTGCTGCATGCGCTGGACATCAATGTCACCGTCGTCTACGGCTCGCGGCCGCAGGTGGCGGAACAGCTGGCCCTGCGTAACGTCGAAGGCCGCTTCCACAACGGCGTGCGCATCACGGACATCGCCGCGCTGGAATGCGCGAAAGAGGCCGCCGGCGAGCTGCGCCTCGATATCGAGGCCGCGTTCAGCCAGGGCTTGCCGAACACGCCCATGTCGCATGCGGCCATCCGTATCATTTCAGGCAACTTCATCACGGCGCGTCCGCTGGGCGTGATCGATGGCGTGGACCTGGAACTGACGGGCATCACGCGCAAGGTCGACGCCGAAACCATCCATTCCATCCTCGGTTCGGACGGCCTGGTGCTGTTGTCGCCGCTGGGCTTCTCGCCCACGGGCGAGGCGTTCAACCTCACCATGGAAGACGTGGCGTGCAGCGCCGCCATCGCCCTGCACGCGGACAAACTGATTTTCATTACCGAAACGCCAATGATGGAAGACGCGACGGGCGTGGAAATCCGCGAACTGTCGTCGCACCAGGCCGAAGCCGTGCTGATGGCAGGCTTCCTGCCCGACGCCACGGCGTTTTATTTGAAACATTGCGTCAAGGCTTGCCACAACGGCGTCGAGCGCTCGCACATCGTGCCATTCTCGATGGACGGTTCGGCCTTGCTGGAATTGTTTACCCATGATGGCGTCGGTACCATGATCAGCCATGAAAACCTGGAAAGCCTGCGCCAGGCCACCATCGAAGACGTGGGCGGCATCATCAAACTGATCGAGCCGCTGGAGGCGGACGGCACTTTGGTGAAACGTGGCCGCGAGCTGATCGAGCGCGAGATCGATTATTTCTCCGTCATCGAGCATGACGGCGTGATCTTCGGCTGCGCCGCCCTGTACCCGTTCCCCGCGCAAAAGATGGCGGAAATGGCATGCCTGACCGTCAATCCTGAAGTGCAAGCCCAGGGCGACGGCGAGCGCATCCTGAAACACATGGAAAACCGCGCGCGCGCCGCCGGCCTGAACAAACTGTTCGTGCTGACCACGCGCACCTCGCACTGGTTCAAGAAACGCGGCTTCGTGCCGGCCACCGTCGACGATTTGCCGAAGGACCGCCAGCATATGTACAACTGGCAGCGCAAGTCGCAGGTGCTCATCAAGACCCTGTAACCCTGAACAAAGAAAAAGCCCGGCATGCCGGGCTTTTTTACGTTGGAACCGTTATTTGATATTCAGCGGCGCAAACGATTTGACCAGGTCGTCGAGCGCCTTCAATTGCGCCAGGAACGGTTCCAGCTGGTCCAGCGGCAAGGCGCTGGGACCGTCGCAGCGGGCGTTGTCCGGGTCAGGATGGGCTTCCAGGAACAGGCCGGCGATGCCGACGGCCAGGCCGGCACGGGCCAGGTCCGCCACTTGCTGGCGGCGGCCGCCCGATGCGGCGCCACCAGGGTCGCGCTGCTGCAGCGCGTGCGTGACATCGAAGATGATGGGCAAGTCGTCGCACGTCTTCTTCATGACGCCAAAGCCCAGCATGTCGACCACCAGGTTGTCGTAGCCGAGGCAGGTGCCCCGGTCGCACAGGATCAATTGATCGTTGCCCGCTTCCTTGAATTTCTCGACGATATTGGCCATCTGGCCAGGGCTTAAAAATTGCGGCTTCTTGATGTTGATGACTTTGCCGGTTTTCGCCAGGGCCACGACGAGGTCCGTCTGGCGCGCGAGGAAGGCGGGCAATTGCAGCACGTCGACCACTTCGGCCACCTGCTGCGCCTGCCATGGCTCATGCACATCGGTAATCACGGGCACGCCGAACGCCGCCTTGACGTCCTGGAAGATGCGCATGCCTTCTTCCAGGCCCGGGCCGCGGTAGGAATGGATCGATGAACGGTTGGCCTTGTCGAAGCTGGCCTTGAACACATAGGGAATGCCCAGTTTTTGCGTCACGCGCACATATTCTTCGCAGGCGCGCATGGCAAGATCGCGCGATTCGAGCACGTTGATGCCGCCAAACAGCGCGAAGCTGCCCGTATTGCTGACGTCGATGCCATGGACTTTCACTGAGGTCATAGGGATTCCATATTGGTTAATTGTTACTACTTGCTTGGAAGAGGCGCTGCCAGCGGCTGGCGCGATAAGGCATCTTACTAGCTGGGGCGTCGCAGATCAAATTTGATCCAGCGCAAGGGCGCGGCAAACGGCGTGTCGCCAGGCCGCGACGGCCCCGCGAGGGCCGGCGCAAAGTGCCTTATAATCACGCTTTATCTCTACACTGATTCAGGAGCACAGATGGCCCGCACGATCCACTGCATCAAACTCAACAAGGAAGCCGAAGGACTGGATTTCCCGCCGTACCCGGGCGAACTGGGCAAAAAGATTTACGAATCCGTGTCGAAGGAAGCATGGGCTGCCTGGCTCAAGCACCAGACCATGCTGGTCAATGAAAACCGGCTGAACCTGGCCGACGCGCGCGCCCGCAAATACCTGGCCACACAGATGGAAAAGCATTTCTTCGGCGATGGCGCCGATGCGGCCATGGGTTACGTGCCGCCAACGGAGTAAGTTTTATCGCTTGCCCGTGACCACGTCACGGGCAGTTTCCCCTGCGTTTCACGCCCGCCCCCGCCGATTCACGGCCATCCTTCCCCGTTTCGTCGCACACCGCTCGCCGCCCATGCCACCCGCTGGCACAGTACGTCCATCGACAACCTCATTCCAAGGCGGACACCATGTTGCAGCAAATCTTCAGCCACACTCCCCTCTACGTCTGGGCCATCCTGGGCTTTCTCGTCTACCGGGGCGTGCTGGCCAGCCGGGCGCGCGAAGTGACCTTGCGCAAGCTATCCATCATTCCCCTGGTGATGCTGGCGCTGTCGCTGAGCGGCGTGCAGGGCAGTTTCGGCTTCGATGGCGTGGCGCCGTTCGCCTGGATAATCGGCGCCCTGGCCGGTGCGGCGCTGGCCTGGACGCTGACCGATGCGCGCAAGATCGTCGCCATACCCGAGCGGGCCAGCGTGCGGCGTCCCGGCAGCTGGGTGCCGTTGGCCCTGATGATGAGTATCTTCTGCATGAAATATGCGGTGGCCGTGACCCTGGCCATCGCCCCGGCCTATGCCCACGCGACCGGCTTCATCGCACCCGTGTGCCTCGCCTATGGCTGCTTCAGCGGCATCTTCCTCGGCGGCTTGCTGCGCACCATGGCTGTGTACCGGGCTGTGCAAAGTGAAGGCTGGGGTCAGACCCGGCGGGGGAATGCGCCCCAGTGAGGCGCATTCCGATCACGCAGTGACTGACCCCGGATTTCTGCTGCGTATCAGTATGCCAAAGTACGCACGCCTTCCGGCATGCCCAGCAGGCAGACATTGGCGCCGCGCACGGCAAACAGGCCGACGGCGATGACGCCGACGATCTGGTTGATCTGCTGTTCCAGCGCCACCGGGTCGGCAATTTTCAAGCCCAGCACGTCGATGATTTCGCCGCCATTGTCGGTAATAAACGCTTCCGTGCTGCCAGCTTTCAGGCGCAAGCGGGGCGTGCCGCCCAGCGCAGCCAGCTGGCGCGAGACGGCGGCGCGCGCCATCGGCACCACTTCCACGGGCAGCGGGAAGGCGCCCAGGGTTTCCACCAGTTTCGAGCCGTCGGCGATGCAGACGAACTGTTTCGCGACGGACGCGACAATCTTTTCACGCGTCAATGCCGCGCCGCCGCCCTTGATCATGGCGCCGCTGGCCGTGATTTCATCGGCGCCGTCGATGTAGACGGCGATCGATTCGACGTCGTTCAGGTCGAAGACGGGAATGCCATGGCCTGCCAGACGGGCGGCCGTCGCTTCGGACGACGCGACCGTCCCCCTGATGCGGTCCTTGATCTTGGCCAGTTCATCGATGAAAAAGTTGGCGGTGGAACCGGTGCCGACACCGATGATTTCACCGTCCACCACATAGTCTATGGCGGCGCGGGCTACGGCTTGCTTCAATTCGTCTTGGGTCATGGCAAAAAAAGGCTAAAGTGAGGAATACCGCTATTTTAACGGATTGCCGGGCCGGCCAGCCGGCCATGATGACGGGCCATGCGACGGGATACAACAGGCAAGCGGGAAAACTTTGCCCCAGAGCAATTCCCAAGCCGATTACTCTCTATGCCCTTTAAAATATGCGAAAATGGCACGATAGCCCGATATGACGTTCCAGGAATAGCACATGAATCACAGTAAACAGGTACTTGTTGTCGATGACAGCCGGGTTTCACGTTTGATGTCGCATCAGTTCATCCTCAGTAAACATGCCGACTGGCAAGTGATTGAGGCGGCGACGGGTGAAGAAGCCCTGGAAAAAGTCAAGACCGTCAGCCCTGTGCTGATATTACTGGATGTCAACATGCCCGGCATGGGCGGCGTGGCGGCGGCGGAACAATTGCGCGCGCTGTGCCCGCAAACACACATCGTTCTCGTTACGGCCAACGTGCAAAACGCCATCCGCAACCGCGCCACTGAACTGGGCGTCGGCTTCATGGAAAAACCGATCACGGAAACGCGCATTCACCAGCTGATCGAGTCACTGGGACTGTGAGCATGGTCAATCTCTCCGAACTCGAGAACGACGCCCTCGTGGAGATATTCAACATCGGGGTGGGCCATGCGGCCGCCGCGATGAGCGAGATCGTCAATGAAGAAGTCACCATGTCGGTGCCGTCGATCACCTTCCTGAACCGTGCAGACGCGGCTGCCTTGCTGGGCAGCAAGAAGGATGGCGAACGCATCTGCGGCGTCAGCCAGCATTACGATGGCGCCTTCGCCACCGAAGCCATCCTGATGTTCCCCGAAGACAAGAGCCTGGAAATCGTGCGCCTGATGGTGGGCGACGCCATGCCGCTGCAGGAGCTGACGGAGATGGAACAGGAGGCGATGAGCGAAATCGGCAACATCATCCTCAATTCCTGCGTGGGAACCCTGGCCAACCTGTTCGACAGTGAACTGCATGGCTCGCTGCCCCTGTACCACGTGGGCACCAGCGCGGAAATCCTGTCCTCGTTCGGCGGCCACGACGACGACGCCGTCGTGCTGATGCTGCATATCGACTTCGTGCTGTCCAAGCACCAGATCCACGGTTATGTGGCATTCGTGCTCGACCTGTCCGCCTTGCACGACCTGAAGCAGCAGGTCAGCCGCTATCTGGCCAAGGTCCTGGGACAGGCGTGACGATCATGCCGGATGCCTTGCACCGCCTCGCCCTGCTCGAAAGCATCATCGGCGCCGTCAACCTGGGCGCCATCGTGCTCGACGAGCAGCACCGGATCGTGCTGTGGAACCACTGGATGGCGCGCCACTCGGTGTGCCGGGCCGGCGCCGTGCTGGGCCAGGATTTTTTCGCCGTCTATCCGGAACTGCGCCACAAGCGCATCGCTTCGGCCATCACCCAGGCCCTGCGCGACAATTTCCAGTCACTGCTGTCACAAACCCTGCACAAGGCGCCGTTTCCCCTGTACACGCATGGCACGGCCGAAGGGCGGGAGCGCATGCAGCAGGCGATTGCCGTCACGCCGATCAATTTGCCCGGCTCGCCGCGCCACTGCCTGATCCAGATCAATGATGTCACCATCGCCGTGGGCCGCGAAAAGCTGCTGCGCGAACAAACCATGGTGCTGCGTTCGCAAACCTTTGCCGACGGCTTGACGGGCATTGCCAACCGCCGCCACTTCGACGTGGCCATCGAAAAGGAAATGCGGCGCGCCATGCGCACGGGCAGCCCCCTGTCGCTGCTGATGATCGACATCGACCATTTCAAGGATTACAACGACCATTACGGCCACCAGCAGGGCGACGATTGCCTGATACGAGTGGCGGCCGAACTGGCCGCCATGCTGCAGCGCCCTACCGACCTGCTGGCGCGCTATGGCGGCGAGGAATTTGCCGCCATCCTGCCAGACACGGACGCGGCGCAGGCGCTGCGCATGGCCGAGACGATCCGCCAGCATGCGGCCGGCCTGCGCATTCCCCACGCCAAGACGGGTAATGACCTCAAGCACATCACGGTCAGCATCGGCATCGCCACCCAGCATCCGCAGCAGCAGCCAGCCGTCGCCGCCCTGATCGGCGCCGCCGACCGCGCTCTGTACCTGGCCAAGGGCGCGGGGCGCAACCGCGTGATGGTACAGCCGCTGTAAAAAGGCTATGTCACCGTCAGATGTGGGAATGCGCCCAATGTTGCCTTCAATAACGTTTCGGGTGCGCGGATGCGCCTGGCGTCGAGTATCCAGCGCCATCCCAGGTAGTTCGGCAGATAGCGCGTCGCCACGCCATGAAACGGCCCCAGCCATTGTCGCAATCGGCTGTGATAGGCATTGACGTTCTGTACGTGGGCGGCGCCCTGCACGCGGATGCCGGCGCGCAAGTTGACGGCCTGATGACTGATGCCCGCTTCCCTCGCAAAAGCCCGGTAGGCGGCATGGCCGTCGGTGACCAACAAGACATCCTTGTCGATGACGGGCAACAGGCAGCGATGCAGCTGCGCCTGCGTCAGCGCCCCTCTGCCCGCAAGTGGTCTGAATGGCAGGCGGGACAGGCCAATCGCGGCTGGGCCACACTTCCCAGCAGCGCGATGGTCGTGTCGTGTGGAGAGTTGCCATGCAGCAGGGCAATGCCTGCCTGCCGCTGGCGTCGGCTCAACCGGGCAAACTGCGCAATCAAGGTGATCCATTCGGCTGGCCGCATGATTGGCTCCCGCAGAGTGAGTATGCAGAGTCAGACAGCACGGCCACAGGAAGATTCCGGCATTTCCCCTACTTGCCGATGACAGAGCCTAAAAAAGCAACGCAGGCCAAAGGATTCCAGTAGACATCTTTACGGCGTGTGCGTAGACTCGTCAGTGATTGCAGCAACAATAACAAGAATTTATCTGTGGTATCTATCCCTGCGCATGGCTCGCCATGCGGGACACGGCCAGGAGCGCTTGTGAATCTCGATCCTCCCCTCAGATCCGGCTTGCCGGGTGCCGGCATGGATACGACCATGGTGAACGGCATGCGCCTGCTGCTGTCGAGCGCCACCTTGCTGACCCTGTTCATCGATCCCGAAAGCGCCGGCAAGCTGAGCAAGATCACCTGGCTGATCTTTTCCGCCTACACCATGCACAGCCTGCTGCTCTACGCGCTGGCCGTCCTGGGCTTCAGCCTGCCTCAGGATATCTTGCTGTATTGGCTGGACGTGGCCTGGTATGCGCTGATCGTGTTTTCCACCAGCAGCCATAACAATTTATTCTTCCTGTTTTTTTTCTTTGCCATCCTGACCTCGTCGTTCCAGCGGGGCTTCGAGGAAGGCGCGCGCGTCACGCTGGCCTCGGCCGGCCTGTTCGCCGCCACGGCCCTGTTCGGCGAAACGGATGCGGAACTGTCGCGCCTGCTGCTGCGCACCACCTTCCTGCTGGCGCTCGGCTACATGATCGCCTACTGGGGCGGTTCGGCCATCACGCAGCGCAGCCACCTGGCGCTGCTGCGCGATGTCAGCCAGCTGTCCAATCCGCGTTTCGGCGTCGACCAGACCATTACCTCGGTGCTGGAAAAAACCCGCAGTTATTTTAACGGCCGCAGTTGCCTGCTGGTCATGCAGGACAAGGGGACCCGGGTCTGGTCGCTGCGCAGCGTGCTGCAAACGGCGACGGGCGTCGTGCACACCAGCTCGCTCCTCAGCGACGACGCGGCCAGTCCCCTGCTCGCTTTCCCGCACGATAAAATCGCCCTGTACAACCAGCCCGCCGGCCCGTGGCTGCCGTGGATAGGCGGCGCGCGCATGCTCGACCCGGACAGCGGACGCTGGCTGCGGCACGACGACGCGGCGGGCGCCCGCCTGGCGGAACTGCTCGAGGCGCACGCCTTCATCAGCGCGCCGCTGCCCCTGCGCAATGGCAAAGGGCGCATCTTCATCGTCTCCGCCACCAGCATGAGCAAGACGGACGCCCTGTTCCTCAGCCATATAGGCGCGCAGGCGTTTCCCGTCATTGAAAACATCGATTTGCTCGACCGCCTGGCGTCGCAGGCGGCCTCGCGCGAGCGCGAAAAGATCGCGCGCGACTTGCACGACACGGCCGTCCAGCCGTATATCGGCTTGCGCCACGGCCTGGCCGCCCTGCGCAACGAAGCCACGCCGGGCAATCCGCTGCTGCCGGAACTGGAAAAGCTGATCATCATGTCGGGCCAGGTAATCGCCGACCTGCGCAGCTACGCGCGCACGTTCAAGAACGGGCAAGTGCAAAGCGAGCCGGAACTGCTGGTCGCGCTGCGCCGCCAGGCCACGCAGATCCGCGAATTCTATGGCATCGACATCGCCCTGCAGATCGAAGGCGACCTGCACATCAACGACCGCCTGGCAGCCGAGGTATTCCAGATCGTCAACGAAGGCATGAGCAATATCCGCAAGCATACGTCGGCACGCCACGGCGCCGTCAAGCTGACCTGCGTGCAGGGCGCGCTGCACATCAGCATCGACAACGAATGCGCCGCCGCGCACGTCCCCGATTTCCTGCCCGACTCGCTGGCCGAGCGCGCCGCCGCCCTCGGCGGCACGGCCCGCGTCACGCACGGCATGCTGGGCAACACCTCCGTGCAGATCGAGATCCCCATATGAATGACTTACGCCACATGCCGCCGGCCAGCCACGTCATCAGCGTGATGCTGGTGGACGATCACAAGACCATGCTGTGGGGCCTGGAGCGGCTGATCGGCGGCGAGCACTCGGGCATGCGCGTGGTCGCCACGGCGTCCGACAGCAGCGAGGCGCTGGAGCAGGCGAAGGCGCTGCAGCCGGACGTGATCGTGCTGGACCTGGACCTGGGCGGCATCAGCTCGCTGGCCATCCTGCCCGCGCTGGCGCAGTGCGGCGGCACGCGTGTGCTGGTGCTGACGGCCAGCCACGACCAGGCCATCCTGGACCAGACGGTGCTCAAGGGCGCGCGCGGCATCGTCAGCAAGGATGCGCCGGCGGAAATGGTCCTGAAGGCCATTGAAAAGGTGTACCAGGGCGAGCTGTGGCTAGAACACGCGATGCTGGGACGCATGCTGACGCAACTGACCCAGCCCGGCGGCGGCTCGGCGCAGGCGATCGCCATCGCCAGCCTGACCCTCAAGGAACGAAAGATCATCGCCGCGCTGGTACACGGCAGCGGTACGCCGGCCAAGCTGCTGGCGGACCAGCTGTTCATCTCCGAACATACCTTGCGCAATCACCTGACGTCGATCTACCGCAAGCTGGGCGTGTACAACCGCCTGGAACTGTACGCCTACGCCACCAAGCACCAGCTGGGCCAGTTGCCGCCCGGCACCTGATCCCGCCGCTACCCTGCGCGGCCACGGCCGCGCACTCCCGCCCTGCTCCCCCTTCGCCAGCCGCTGCACGGCCTGCGCCCCTGCGCACGCATGTGCGCCAGACTCGACCATGACAATTGTCACGAAAAAAACAAGCAGTTCCTCCTTGCAATAAAAGGATGTTCTTCTGATGTAGATCAAGGTGCCAACTTCTATAGTGGTTTTACCGGAGTGCAAATCACCGCACGGCCCACCACGACACGGAGCACAGCATGCGCCTTGACAAGTTTCTTCCGACGTCCCTGATCGCCTATTTCCAGGGCAAGGAAAAAGCTGCGTTCTACCGCTATGCGCTCGTGGCGGCCCTCATGGCGGTGGTGTGCATCATCGGACTGCTGGCACTGGGCGAAAGTCCATGAACGCGCCAGGTCGTAGCACCAGGAAGCAACACCGCCATGCCGTTTCATCCACCGCTGTACCTTAACCACCACCAGGAGCTGTCATGAACCTCATCAAAAACTTTATCCGCGAAGAAGATGGCGTCACCGCAATCGAGTACGGCCTGATCGCTGCCCTGATTGCCGTCGTGATCATCGCCGCCATCACCATCGTCGGCACGCAGCTGAAAAAGACCTTCAGCACGATCGGCACCAAGCTGACCACCGCCAACTCCGCGGCAGCCTGAACACGGTAACCGGGCTGGAACAACGTCAGCCCGGTTACCGCCCAGTTAGCACCACAGGCCAGTTTTTCCTGCTTACCTATCAGAGGCCCATCGTGAAATCTCTCTTCAGCCGTTTATCCGACGACTCCGCCGTCACAGCGATCGAATACGCGCTGCTGGCGGGCCTGATCGCGGTAGTGCTGGTCATCACGATCACCCTGCTTGGCGACCAGGTCAAGCAGCTGTTTGTCTACGTCAAGGACCAAGTGGTCCTGGCCCTGTCATGAACGCCCTGCGCGCCTCGCTGCGCACCCACCGCGTCCTGCTGCTGATCGTGCTGCCATACGCCGCCGCGGCGATGCTGCTGGCCGGCGGCCTGCCCAGCGCATCGGAGATCCTCAACGTGCTGGCCGGCTTCCTCGTGGCCATCCTCACGGGTCCCGTCTTCATTCTGTGCGGCTACACCATCCACGTCATGGTGATGAAACGCCCGCACCGCCTGTGCCACTATCTGTACCACGACCTGCGCCGCTACCTGAGCAACGAGCGCCTGCTGCACGCGCTGCCGGCCATGCTGCTGATCCCCGTGTTCGCGTCCAGCTTTACCGTCTTCAAGAGCGCCATCCCGCGCCTGCATCCCTACACCTGGGATACCACCCTGTCCGCCTGGGACATCGCGCTGCATGGCGGCAAGGCCCCGTGGGAAAGGCTGCAGCCGCTGCTGGGCCATCCGCTGGTCACGGGCTTGCTCAACTTCAGCTACCACTTCTGGTTCTTCCTGTTCTACGCCATCCTGTACTGGCTCATCCTCGACACGCGCCGTCCGCTGCTGCGCATGCAGTTCCTGCTCAGCTTTGCGCTGACCTGGATCGCCCTGGGCAGCATCCTGGCCGTGCTGTTTGCCTCGGTCGGCCCCTGCTACTACGGCCACTTCCACAGCAGCGACCCGTATGCGCCACTGATGGCCTACCTGCATGAGGCCAACCAGCACGTCCCCGTCTGGGCCCTGCAGGTGCAGGAGATGCTGTGGCAAGGCTACCAAAGCAAGGGCGCGAACGGCGAACTGGGCATCTCCGCCATGCCCAGCATGCATGTGGCCACGGCCGTGCTGATGGCCCTCATGGGCTGGAACGTCAGCCGCGCCGCCGGGATCGCCCTGTCCGCCTTCGCCGTGCTGATCCTGCTCGGCTCCATCCACCTGGGCTGGCACTATGCGCTCGACGGCTATGTCGGTGCGGCCGGCGCGGCGCTGGTGTGGCGCCTGGTGGGGCGGATGCTGGGCAGCCAGGCCACGGTACCGGCCATGCACATGGCCACGGCGCCCTGCATGAGCAAGGAAGGACTGACATCATGAACGCCCACCTGCCCATGCTGCTGTGCCTGGCCGTACTGGCCACCCTGCTGGCCGCCGCCCTGTGGCACGACCTGCGCACGCGCCGCATCCCGAACCGGCTGGTGCTGTGGGGCACCCTGGCGGGATTGATCCTCAACAGCTTCGTGCCATCGGGCGCCGGCCTGTTCGACGCTTCCTTCGGCGGCCTGGGCCTGCTGCAGGCGCTGGCAGGCGCCGCTGCCGGACTGGCCCTGCTGCTGCCCATGTACCTGCTGCGCGCCCTGGGCGCCGGCGACGTCAAGCTGATGGCCATGTGCGGCGCTTTCCTCGGCCCCGACGCCGTGCTCGAAGCGGCCCTGCTCACCTTCCTGTGCGGCGGCGTGCTGGCCCTGGCCGCCGCGCTGGCGGGCCAGCGCCTGCGCCAGGTGCTAAAAAACACCTACCACATGATGCTGGGCGCGCTGCTGCACAGCCTTGCCGGCGGCGCCGCCACGATCGCCGAACCGCCGCCCGCCACCGGCAAGCTGGCCTACGCCTTCGCCATTGCCGGCGGCACCGGCTTGCAGGTGTTCCTGCAATACAACCACCTGTGGAGCCTGCGCTGAAACGCGCCGCTCCGACGACCCGCCACCATAGGACCTGACCATGAACGCCCTCGCCACCCTCTGCCACTCGCGCCACGCCAGCCTGTTCACCAGCATCGCCATGACTTGCCTGTGGACGTTCTTCGCCAGCGCCCACGTGCTGGGATTCCTGCACAGCGGCGACTGGAGCTATCTGCTGTTCTGCGCCGCCGAAACCCTGGCCGCCCTGTTCTTCATCGTGCGCTCGACTCCCGTCAGCGTCTCGACCGATGCGGGCGACTGGCTGCTGGCCATCGGCGCCACCTTCGCCCCCTTCCTGCTGTCCCCCGCCGACATGGCCATCTGGCCCGGCGCACGCTACCTGCTGGCCGTCGGCAGCCTGCTGCAGATCGCCGGCCTGCTGTCGCTGAACCGCAGCTTCGGCCTGGTGGCGGCGCAGCGCGAGATCAAGACGGGCGGCGTCTACCGCGTGATACGCCATCCGCTGTATGCCAGCTACCTGATTTCCCTGAGCGGCTACCTGCTGTCCAACACCTCGCCCGCCAACGCCGTCATCTATGTCGCGACGATGAGCATGATGGTGATGCGCCTGCTGCGCGAAGAGCGCTTCCTGTCCACCGACGTGCGCTATCGCGTCTACATGCGCCAGGTGAAGTACCGCCTGCTGCCTTTCATCTTCTGATATCCGGCCACCCGAGCGAGGAGTACCCATCATGCCTGACACCTATCCAGAACGCAGCGACGGCGGCGGCGTCGAACCGGCCGCCAAGCGCGCGCCACGCACGGTCGAGGAAACGGGATTGCCCTTCCTGTTCCTGGTCGAACTGCTGGTCAAGATACTCTTCCTGCGCGGCCAGATCGGCCTGCCCGCCCTGTCGACGCACGTGAAACTGGGCGCCGGCGTGCTCGAACCGCTGCTCACCTTCATGCGCGCCGAAAAACTGTGCGAAGCGCGCCGCAACGGCGGCAGCGGCACCGACGCCGACCTGTACTACCTGCTGGGCGACCAGGGCCGCCTGCGCGCCGCCGAGTACATGCGCCGCAATGCCTACAGCGGTCCCGCCCCCGTCACCCTGGCCGATTACAGCAACCAGGTGCTGGCGCAAAGCGTGGCGGACATGCAGGTCACCCGCGACGATGTGCAGCGCGAATTCCGCGACGTGGTGGCCAGTTCGGCCGTGCTCGACCAGCTGGGCGCGGCCATGAATTCCGGACGCGCCCTGTTCTTCCACGGCCCCGCCGGCAGCGGCAAGAGCTACCTGGCCGAGCGCCTGAACGGCCTGCTCAGCGGCGCCATCGCCCTGCCCCATGCCGTGATGGTCGACGGCGAAGTGCTGCCCTTCCTCGACCCCATGCTGCATACCCTGTCGCGCGGCGGCCCCGTGCCGTCCGACCCGCGCTGGGTACGCGCCGAGCGCCCCGCCGTGCTGACGGGCGGCGAGCTGACGCTCGACATGCTGGATCTGCAATTCGACCAGGGCAACCGCCTGTACCAGGCGCCGCCGCACCTGAAGGCCAACAACGGCATCTTCATCATCGACGACCTGGGCCGCCAGCGCTGCTCGCCCGTGGAACTGATGAACCGCTGGATCGTGCCGATGGCGCGCCACATCGATTACCTGTCGCTGCACACGGGCTACAAGTTCCCCGTGCCCTTCGACGTCATCGTCGTGTTCTCGTCGAACCTGGCGCCGCAGCACCTGGCCGACGACTCCTTCCTGCGCCGCATCGGCTACAAGATCCATGTCGGCCCCCTGAGCGCCTACCACTACCTGGCCGTGTTCCGCAGCACCTGCGCGCAGCTGGGCATCAATTTCGACGAAGCCTCGTACACCTACCTGCTGCACCTGCACAGCCAGTACGGGCGGCCCCTGCTGGCCTGCTATCCGCGCGACATCCTGGCGCAGGTCTGCGACCAGGCGCGCTATGAAGACCACGCGGCGCAGCTCAATCCGGAAGTGCTGTTCTGGGCATGGCAAAACTATTTCGGCAGCGATGACGACCTTGCAAGCACACATAACGGACCGGCAGCGGTCCAGCACAAAGGGGAAGCAAAATGAGAAACGCACGCGCTCTGACGATGATGGCCATCGCGGTCATCCTGGCGTTCGCCGCGGTCATCGTGGCCGCGCGCTGGATCAATGCCCAAGCCTCGGGCAACATCAACAAGGTGGCCGTGGCCCAGGTCGACATCAGCCTGGGGGCACGTCTCACGCCCGACATGGTGCGCATGGTGGACTGGCCATCGAACGCGCTGCCGCCCGGTGCCATCAACGATCCGAAACTGCTGGAAACGCGCGTCACGCGCACCAGCATCCAGCACGGCGAACCCATCATGGAAGGCAAGCTGGCGCCTCCCGGCACGCAAGGCGGCCTGTCGGCCGTCGTCGCCGAAGGCAAGCGCGCCATGACCGTGCGCGTTAACGACGTGGTGGGCGTGGCCGGCTTCGCCCTGCCCGGCAACTTCGTCGACATCCTCGTCAACACCCAAGGCGAAGGAGCCCGCAAGACGCCGGACCGCGATCCGAACATTTCCAAGATCGTGCTCGAACGCATACTCGTGCTGGCCATCGCCCAGGAATCGAACCGCGACGACACCAAGCCCAAGGTGGTCAACGCCGTGACGCTGGAACTGACGCCGGACCAGGCGGAAAAACTCGACCTGGCCCGCAGCGTGGGCACCCTGTCGCTGGTGCTGCGCAACCAGGTCGAGGACAAGCCCGTCAACACGGAAGGCGCCACCAAATCCAGTCTGCTCGATGAAAAAGTCGCCGTTGCCGCCCCCGCCGCCATGGTGCAAGCCAAGCCGCTGCCACGCCGCCGTCCCGCCGCCGCACCAACGGCACAGGCCGGCCCGCGCGTCGATGTCATCAAGGGGCTGGAACGCAGCTCCCAACAATTCTAACCTGCACCAGAGGAGTCACGCCATGAGCACATATTGCACAGCAAGCGGAAGCCGGGTACTCAGCCTGGCGCTTGCCCTCGCCATGATCGGCGCCCTGGCGCCCCAGGCACGCGGCGAACCCGTCGCCGCTGCCGCCACCGCCGTTGCCGCCGTTGCCGCCGACACGGGCACCGCCCGCGGCAGCCGGGCCGCCGCCCGGCCCAAGGCCACGCCGCCGCAAAGCGAATCGCGCGCCGGCCGCACCGAGATGGCGCCGCAAATGAGCCTGGCCGAAGGCAAGTCGACCCTGATGCGCCTGCCGTTCGCCGCCAGCCGCATGTCCGTCGGCGACCCGCGCATCGCCGACGTCATCCTGCTCAATCCCAACGAGGTATATCTGCTGGGCCGCTCCGTCGGCACCACCAACCTGATCCTCTGGAACAAGAGCAATGACGCCACCATCATCGACCTGGCCGTCGGCATCGACAGCAGCAGCCTGCAGGCCCGCATGGCCGAACTGCTGCCGAACGAAAAGATCCACGTCACGGTGGCGGGCGACACCCTGATCCTGTCGGGCATGGTCAGCGACGTCGTCAAGGCCGACCAGGCCCTGTCGCTGGCGAACGCCTACGTGCAGCGCGGCGCCCGCAGCGGCGGCGCCACCTCCGGCGCGGCACCAGCGGCCGGCGCCGCCGCGCCCGCCCCCGCCGCCACACCCGATGCGGGCACGCCGCGCGTGATCAACCTGCTGTCGATCGCCGCGCCGCAGCAGGTGATGCTGGAAGTGAAAGTGGCCGAAGTGTCGAAGGTGCTGGTCGACCAGCTGGGCGCCAGCCTGGGCATCAACAAGACCATCGGCAGCTGGTCGTATTCGCTGCTGTCCAGTCTGCTCAGCAACAATCCCAGCGGCTTGAGCGGCGCCAGCAAGAACAACTTCTTCAACCTCGACGCGCAAAAACGCGATGGCCTGATCAAGGTGCTGGCCGAACCGAACATCATGGCCATCAGCGGGCAGGAGGCCAGCTTCCTGGCCGGCGGCAAGATCTTCATCCCCGTCAGCCAGACCAACAATGGCGGCGTGCCCACCATCACGCTGGAAGAGAAGGAGTTCGGCGTGGCCGTGAAATTCACGCCCACCGTGCTCGAAGGGGGGCGCATCAATCTGAAGGTGGCGCCGGAAGTGTCGGACCTGAACAAGGACGGCATCGGCATCACGGCCACGGGCATCTCGGCCACGGCCGTCCTGCCTTCGTTTACGACGCGGCGCGCCACCACGACGGTGCAGCTGTTCGACGGCCAGAGCTTCGCCATCGGCGGCCTGATCAAGAACAACGTGACCAGCAATATCAAGGCCCTGCCAGGCCTGGGCGAAGTGCCCGTGCTGGGCGCCCTGTTCCGCAGCACGGACTTCCAGACGGACCGCTCGGAACTGGTCTTCATCATCACGCCGCACCTGGTCAAGCCGCTGCCGGCCGACTACAAGCTGCCCACCGACGGCTACATCCAGCCGACGCGCGGCGACATATTCATGCAGGGAAAAATGGAAGGCAGCGCACCCGCAGCGGCACCAATGCCTGCGGCAACGGCCCCCATGCAACCGCAAGCGGCCGCGCCCCAGCCTGCCGCCGGCTTCGACCTCAAATAGGAGAACACCATGAAAACCGCACATTGCCTGCCTTGCGCCACCCTGTTGTCGTTGCTGTCACTGCTGGCCGGCTGCGCCGCCACCACCACGCCCGTGCTCGATTCGCACTTCGGCGAATCGGTGGCCCTGCTCAAGGCGCAGCAGATCATGTATCCGGATGCCTACCGCAATACCGACCCGGTCAGCGGCATCGACGGCAAGGCCGGCGCCAGCGCCTACCAGCGCTACCAGAAATCGTTCGCGGCGCCGGAACCGCAACCGAATGTCTTCACCATCGGCGTGGGCGGACGCCAGTAGGCGCCGGTTCCGCCACGCACTCCCCCCAGGCCACCAGGAGACAGCCATGAACACCGCATTTCGCAGGCACGACAAGCAGCAGGGCGCGATCGCCATCGTGCTGGGGCTGACCCTGGTGGTGCTGTTTGCCATGGGCGGCCTGGTGCTGGACCTGGGCCACCTGTACATCGCCAAGACGGAACTGCAGAACGGCGCCGACAGCGCGGCCCTGGCCGGCGCCGTGGAACTCAACCAAAGCGCCACCGGCATCGACAATGCGCAGGCCAAGGCCATCGCCATCGCGCAAAAGAACCGCTACGACTTTTCCACCGCGCTGACCATCACGGCCGCCAACATCGAGTTCGGCCCCAGCCCGGACGGCCCCTGGTCATCCGGCGCCAGCGCCCGCACCAGCCCGGACGGACAGACCTTCATCCGCGTCGACACGGGCAGCAAGACCTTCGCCACCTACCTGATGGGCATCGCCGGCATCGCCAGCACCAGCACCTCGGGCGTGGCAGTGGCGGGCCGCTTCGTCAACGACGTCACGCCCATCGGCGTGTGCGCCGTCGATCCGGCCAACAAGACGGCGCAATACACGTATCCGGCCGCGCCGGCCGGCACGGGCCTGACGGAGCTGGTGGAATTCGGCTTTCGCCGCGGCGTCACCTACAATCTGTTCGGTCTCAATCCGCTGGGCGGCTCGTCCGATCCCTACCTGATCAACCCCGTCGACGCGCCGCCCGGCAGCTGCAGCGCCTCGCATTCGAGCGCCAACTCCACCGCGCCATTCATGTGCACGGGCAGCAGCGCCGTCATCACCAGCGGCACGGGCCAGGTCTACACGAACACGGGGCTGACGGCCTCGCTGGCCGCCTCGCTCAATTCGCGTTTCGACGATTATTCCTCGCCCTCCGTGTGCGATCCCGTGACGGCGCCGCCCGACACCAACATCAAGGAATATCCATGCGTGGGCGCCGCGTCGCCCTGTACCGCCACTGCCGCCAACTCGCCACCCACGGGCTGGATGGAACCGGGCGCCAGCACCCTGCCCAGCCAGCAGCCCGTCAGCCTGGCCGGCAACAAGCCGAATTACCAGCTGCCGTCGGCCGGCAGCGTGCCGGCCCCCTCGGCCACGTTCGCCCAGTTTTCCGGCTACGGCGTGCTATGGTCCTACGGCCCCGCCTACCAAAGCAATGGCGCCACCCCGGCCAAGGCCGGCACGGCGTACAGCGTGGCGGACGGCAACGCCAACCCCCTGTACAGCACGGCCAAGGCGAATTACTTCGACACGGCCAGCTACCCCGTCAGCCCCGGCGCAGGCTTTCCTGCCAGTACGCCGCCTTCGCCGTACAACCAGACCAGCGGCCCCACGTTCCAGGCGCCCTCGGTGGCCCATCCGGGCCAGCGCAACCGGCGCATCCTCAACGTGGTGCTGATCGACTGCCGCACGGCGCCCGTGGGGCCGGCCTCGTGCGGGACCATGAACGCGGTGGGCATCGGCAAATTCTTCATGACGATGAAAGCCGATTTCAGCGGCGGCACCAAGCGCCTCGACGTCGAGTTCGCGGGCCTGATCGAGCCCGTGCCGAATTCCGAAATCAAACTCTACAAGTGAGGCGGCCATGCGCAACCACTTTTCCCATCCCAGGCAGCACGGCGGCGCCGCCGTCGAATTCGGCATCGTGCTGGCCCTGCTGATCACCTTGCTGGCCGGCATCTTCGGCTTCGGCCGCGCGTTCTGGTACTACGACGCGCTGACCAAGGCCACGCGCGACGCGGCGCGCAACATGTCCGTCAAGGCCAAGGCCGGCATCGCCTCGCAGGGCGTGCCGGCGGCCAAACAGACGGTGGTCGACGCGGCCATCAGCGCCGGCATCAGCGACTTCGTCACGGCCAACGTGACGGTCACCTGCCTGGACGCGAGCTTCAACGACAGCAGCTGCACCGATGGCACGGCGCCGGGCGGCATCCGCGTCGAAGTCGTCAACTACACGCTGTCGGTGGGCCAGTACCTGCCCTTCGTGATCGGCGCGGCCAGCAGCTATGCCACGCCGCTCTCGCCGCGCACCACCATGCGCTACATGCTGTAAGGAGAACGCCATGCGCCACCTTCCACCTGCCCCCGGGACCGGCCGCCAGCGCGGCGCGGCCGCCGTCGAATTCGCCCTGGTGGCGCTGCTGTTTTTCACCCTGCTGTTCGGCATCCTCGAATTCGGCCGCATGCTGTACCTGTACAACACGGTGCAGGAAGTGAGCCGCCGCGCCGCGCGCGAAGCGGTGGTGCGCTGGATCGACCAGACGGACGCCGTCAAGACCCTGGCCCTGTTCGGCGGCACGGCCCTGCCGGCCGCGCCGGAACTGACGGCCGCCAACATCACCATCAGCTACCTGAACAAGAGCGGCGCCGAAGTGACCTTGCCGCCGAGCGACCCGGGCGACAACCTGTCGGCCTGCGGCGACAACACGCGCACGGCCAGCTGCATCGACAGCGTGCGCGTGTCGATCGACAACGTCAGCTATACGCCGATGGTCAGCCTGTTCGGTTTTCTCAATATTGCCGTGCCGGCCTCGGTGGTGGTCATGCACGCCGAAAGCCTGGGCTTCCAGATCAATTGAACACCTTACCGTACACTTTACCGGGGAGTACCAAGTGAATATCGTCATCGTCTCGAAGAATGAAGCCCAGCTCAAACGGCTGACCCGCCTGCTGCGCGAACGCAGCTCATCCGACCGCGTCGCCCTGCTGGCGAGCATACCGGATGTATTCGACAACGGCGCCACGCCGGAAGTGCTGCTGCTGGAGCAGGAACAGACGGGCGAGACGGAGCTGGAACAGCTCGAACTGCTGGGCGGGCGCCATCCGAACCTGGCCATCATCGTGCAATGCCCGCAGCAAAGTCCGCAATTCCTGCTGCGCTCGATGCGCGCCGGCGTGCGCGAAGTGCTGCAACCGGACGACGACGCGTCCCTGTGCGCCGCCTTGCGCCGCATCGAGGAAAAGCTGCAAAAGCAGGTCACGCGCAAGGGCCAGGTGCTGGCCTTCGTCTCGTGCAAGGGCGGCAGCGGCGCCACGTTCATCGCCGCCAACCTCGGCTACGCGCTGGCCGCCGGCGAGCAGCGCAAGGTGGCGCTGTTCGACCTGAACCTGCAGTTCGGCGACGCCGCCCTGTTCGTCTCGGACCACAAGCCGGCCGCCACCCTGTCGCAACTGTCGCAGCAGATCGTGCGCCTCGACGCCTCGCTGCTGGCCGCCAGCATGATCCAGATCACGCCCGCCTACAGCGTGCTGGCCGCCGCCGACGATCCGGCCCATGCGGCCGACGTCGAAGCCGACCATATCGACCGCCTGCTGACCCTGGCGCGCAGCCAGTACGACTACATCCTGCTCGACGTGGGGCGCGGCCTCGACCCCGTCAGCGTGCGCGCGCTGGACCGGGCCGACCTGATCTTCCCCGTGCTGCAGGCAACCTTGCCGTACGTGCGCGACGGCAAGCGCCTGCTCGACGTATTCCGCGGCCTCGGCTACCGCGAAGACAAGATCCGCCTGATCCTGAACCGCTATGCCAGCAGCGACAACATCCGCGTGGCCGACCTGGAAGCGGCGTATGGCAAGCACGTCTACAAATCCATCCCCAACCACTACGAGGCGGTGGCGGCCTCCGTCAGCCAGGGCGTGCCCATCCTCAAGCTGACGCCGCACAACGCCGTCTCGCGCGCCCTGCAGGAACTGGCCGCCAGCCTGGCCGGCGAAACCCCGCCCGCCGCGCAAAGCTGGGTTTCGCGGCTGCTGGCGCGCGCCTGATTCCCTACATTTACCGGAGACCGACCATGACTGCCGAAAAACTCACCCTGCGGGACCGCCTGGGCTATGCCCAGGATGACGCCAGCCAGAATGACGATGCCGCGCACCAGGGCGCATCGAGCCAGAGCTACCAGCAACTCAAGCACCGCACCCACCAGGCGCTGCTCGACCGCGTCGACCTGGAAAGCATGCAGCGCCTGTCGCGCGAGCAGATCCGCGAAGAGCTGAAGATCCTCGTCAGCGACGTGCTCACGGAAGACAATGTCGTGATCAACGAACTGGAACGGCGCTCGCTGATCCGCGACATCCAGGACGAGGTACTCGGCTTCGGCCCGCTCGAGCCGCTGCTGGCCGATCCCGGCGTATCCGACATCCTCGTCAACACCTACCGCCAGGTGTATGTCGAGCGCCACGGCCGCCTGGAGCTGAGCGACGTCTGCTTCACCGACGACGCGCATTTGATGAAGATCATCGACAAGATCGTCTCGCGCGTGGGCCGGCGCATCGATGAATCGAGCCCCATGGTCGATGCGCGCCTGCCCGACGGTTCGCGCGTCAACGCCATCATCCCGCCGCTGGCCATCGACGGGCCCGTGATGTCGATCCGCCGCTTCTCGGCCCAGCCCCTGCGCCTGGCCGACCTGCTGCTCAAGCACAGCCTGACGGAGGAAATGAGCACCACCCTGCAGGCGCTGGGCAAGGCCAAGGTCAACATCCTGATCTCGGGCGGCACGGGCAGCGGCAAGACCACCATGCTCAATGCGATTTCCGGTTTCATCAGCACGGCCGAGCGCATCGTCACCATCGAGGACGCGGCCGAACTGCAGATGCAGCAGCCGCACGTGGTGCGCCTGGAAACGCGGCCAGCGAACATCGAGGGCAAGGGCGAAGTGACGCAGCGCGCGCTGGTGCGCAACGCGCTGCGCATGCGCCCCGACCGCATCATCCTGGGCGAGGTGCGCGGCGCCGAAGCGCTCGACATGCTGGGCGCCATGAACACGGGCCACGAAGGCTCGATGGCCACCATCCACGCCAACACCCCGCGCGACGCGCTGACGCGGCTGGAAAACATGATCAGCATGGCCTCCGCGGCCCTGCCCGTGAAAGCCATGCGCCAGCAGATCAGTTCGGCCATCAGCGTGGTGGTGCAGGTGTCGCGCCTGACGGACGGCAAGCGCAAGGTCACGTCGATCCAGGAAATCACGGGCATGGAAGGCGAGATGATCACCATGCAGGAAATCTTCACCTTCCGCCAGACGGGCATCGGCGAAGACGGCACGGTACAGGGGCATTTCCATGCCAGCGGCGTGCGGCCGCGTTTCCTCGAACGCCTGCGCGCCTTCGGCATCAGCCTGCCGGAAACCCTGTTCGATCCCGCCCGCCAGTACCATTAAGGGGAGCATCATGGACTATCTCTATTACGTATTCGCCATCCTCACCTTCATCGCCGTGGTACTGCTGATCGAGGGCGTGTACCTGGCGTGGAACACTTCGCGCGGCCCGGAAGCGGAAAGGGTCGCGCGCCGCCTGCGCATCATGTCGGCCGGCGCGCATGGCGACGCGGGCAGCTCGATGATCAAGAAGCGCCTGCTGAGCGACACCCCGGCCCTGCAGCGCGTGCTGCTCAGCGTGCCCCGCGTGCATGCGCTCGACCGCCTGCTCGAGCAGTCTGGCCTGAGCTGGAGCGTGGCCAGCTTCGCCGGCGTGATGCTGGCCACGGCCGGCGCCGCGTTTTTGCTGCTCAGCTACATCAGCGTGCCGTGGCTGCTGCGCCTGCCGCTGGTGGCCGGCGCGGCCTTGCTGCCGCTGCTGGTCGTCTTGCGCGCCAAGGCCAAGCGCCTGCAGCGCATCGAGCAGCAATTGCCCGATGCGCTGGACCTGATGGCGCGCGCCCTGCGCGCCGGCCACGCCTTCCCCACGGCCCTGAAAATGGTCGGCGATGAAATGAACGCGCCGCTGGCCGTGGAATTTCGCGCCACCTTCGACGAAGTCAATTTCGGCATCGCCATGCAGGACGCCCTGATGAACCTGGCCACGCGCGTGCCCAGCACGGACTTGCGCTACTTCGTCATCGCCGTGCTGATCCAGCGCGAAACGGGCGGCAACCTGGCCGAGCTGCTCGACAGCATCAGCCGCATCATCCGCGAGCGCATCAAGCTGCTGGGACAGGTGCGCGTGCTGTCGGCCGAAGGCAAGCTGTCGGCCTGGATCCTGTCGCTGCTGCCCTTCGGCGCGGCGGCCATGATCCACCTGACCAATCCGCAATTCCTGGAAATGCTGTTCGTCGACCCGGGCGGACGCAAGATGCTCGTCGGCGCCCTGGTGATGATGGTGTGCGGCATCCTGGTCATGCGCAATATCATCCGCATCCGCGTCTGAGCCCGCAAGGAGAACTCTCATGAATCCCGTCCATTACGCCTTTCTCGCCCTGCTCTTCATCGCCGTCTTCGGCACCGTGCTGGTGGCCATGCGCAGCTTTGCCCCCGATCCACTGCGCCAGCGCATGGACAACGCCACCGGCAAGAGTGCGGCGGCGCCTGGCGTCTCCGCGCCCAGCCCCTGGCTGGCGCGCATGGTGCGCCTGAGCGGTCCGCTGGCCAAACTGTCGATTCCCGACCAGGGCTGGGAAGGTTCCGTGATGCGCCGGCGCTTCATGAATGCCGGCCTGCGCCAGGCGTCGGCGCCCATCCTGTTCTTTTCCGCCAAGACCATGCTGGCCATCGGCCTGCCCCTGCTGCTGTTCCTGGGACTGAGCGCGTCGGGCAGCCAGGTGGCGGGCAAAGCTCTCTTGTTCTGGCTGCTGATCGTGGCCGCCATCGGCTACTACCTGCCCAATATCGTGCTGGCGCAAATGATCAAGCGGCGCCAGCGCGACATCTTCGAAAGCTTTCCCGATGCGCTGGACTTGATGACGGTGTGCGTGGAAGCGGGCCTGGCCATGGATGCCGCGCTGGCCAGGGTGGCGGCCGAGATCGCCCTGAAAAGCGCCGTGCTGGCCGAGGAATTGCATCTGGTGATGCTGGAACTGCGCGCCGGCAACACCAAGGAGCGGGCGCTGCGCAACCTGGCCCTGCGCACGGGCGTCGAGGATGTCGACGCACTGGTGGCCATGCTGATCCAGGCCGAGCGCTTCGGCACCAGCATCGCCGCCTCGCTGCGGGTGCAGTCGGACCAGCTGCGCACCAAGCGCCGCCAGATGGCCGAGGAAGAAGCGGCGAAGATCGCCCTCAAGCTGCTGTTCCCGCTGATCTTTTTCATCTTTCCTTCGCTGCTGGTCGTCCTGATGGGACCAGCGTTCCTGCAAATCTACCGCGTGCTCCTGCCCAGCATGGGCAGCGGCAGCTGACCGGAGAACCGCCATGTCACAGCACACCACCCTGATGCTCATGCTCGCCTGCGCCGGCCTGCTGCCCGCCTGCGGCCACCTGCCCGGCCCCGCCAGCCAGGGCAACCATGCCGCGCCACCGCAGGCGCGCATCGATGACAGCCCCGCCACCCGCAGCGCCGCTTTCTGCAAGCTGGGCAAGCGCATGCAGGAACTGGGCGACCCGCGCGCGGCAATGGAGGCGTACCGCGAAGCGCTGCTATTGACGCCCGATTCGGCCGATGCCCGCAATGGCGCCGCCGTGCTGCACGCGCAACTGGGCCAGCTGGAAACGGCGCGCGGCATGCTGCAGGCGCTGGCGCAAGAGGCCCCGGCGGCCAGGACCTACAACAACCTCGGCTACGTGCTGTACCTGCAGGGCGATTACGCGCAGGCGGCCAGCGTGTTGCGCCAGTCGCTGCAGCTCGACAACGGCCAGCAGCCGGCGCGCGCCAACCTGGATCTCGCCATTGCGGCGCTGGCGCGCAGCGTAGGAACAGCCGATGCGGTCGACACCGCCGCAGAGGCCATCGCGCCCGACCTGGCGCCGGCACCTGCGCCAGCGGCGCCCGCCAGTCGCTTGCAGCTGACGCAGTTACAGCCGAATATCTTCACGCTGAGCTGGCGCGACGCGCCCGTGGCCGCGCGCACAGCCTTGCCGGCCCCGGCAAAACCGGTGGCGCCGGTGGCAACCCTGCCACGGCTGGAAGTCATCAACGGCAATGGCGCAACGGGGATGGCGGCGCGCATGCGCGGCATGCTGGGCGGCATGGGCATCAGCGTCCTGCGGCTGGGCAACCAGCGGCCATACGTGGTCCGGGCCAGCAGCATCGTCTACCGCCCCGGCCACGCCGAGGCGGCGGCCACACTGGCCCTGGCGCTGGGCGGCATGCCGCAAGTACAGGCATCGGACGACAGCGGCGTCGGCGCGGGCGCCGACCTGCGTATCTTGCTGGGCAAGGATGCGGTAGCCAGCCTGGCGGCGTCAGCGCGGCAGCAGTTGACGGTCGCCGGGATTGAGTAGAAAACCCTGCAGGATGTCCTGCAGCTGCGGCAGCTGCGCCACATAGGCGGGAATGCCCAGCTGGCGCGCGCCGAAGTAGTGGGCGATGATGTCGCCCTGCTGTTCCATGTTGAAGTCGGACAGGACGCCGCCCGCCTGCGCATCGTAGCGGTAGGCGCGTTGCCCGATGTAGCCGCCGCGCAGCGCCAGCAGCACGCCGTGCAGCAGCACGCTGTAGCCGAGCTGGTACTGCCACACGTGCACCATTTCGTGGATGAAGAACAGCTTGCCGCCATTGCCTTCGCGGGAAAAATCGTCGCGGTACTGGGCCGGCATGAAGTGCAGGCTGCCGCGCGGCGTCATGGCCGTGTTCTGGTCCTGCAAGCCGAACGGAAGAAAGGAGCCGCGCACGACGCGCACGCGCGCGTAGTCGATGGCGCCCTGGAAGACGCTGCGGGCCATGGCGGTTTCGCCGATGGTGAGGGGGCGGCGCAAGACTCGCATAAAGAATAGGGAAGAAAGCGCGGCAAGCGGGAAGCCTGCCGCGCGGGTACCGCTTAAACCGAACGCAGGCCGCTGGCAGCTTTCGCGATTTCAGTGATGCGGTCCCAGTTGCCGGCCGCGATCGCGTCTTTCGGCGTCAGCCACGAGCCGCCCACGCAGGCGACGTTTTTCAGCGCCAGGAACTGCGACGCCGTCTCTTGCGAGATGCCGCCCGTCGGGCAGAACGTCACGTCCGGCAGCGGGCCGTAGATCGCGTTAAGCATGCCGATGCCGCCCGCCGGCACGGCCGGGAACAGTTTCAGCTGCTGGAAGCCGTTTTCACGCGCCGCCATCACTTCGCCTGGCGTCATCACGCCTGGCAACAATGGCAGGCCGCTGCTTTTCGCCGCCGCCACCAGGGCGGACGTCAACCCTGGCGACACGCCGAAGACGGCGCCCGCATCGCGCGCCTGCGCGAATTCCTCGGGACGCGTCAGGGTGCCGACGCCGACGATGGCGCCCGGTACTTCCGACATGGCGCGGATCGCTTCCAGGCCGTGCTTGGTGCGCAAGGTTACTTCCAGCACGCGGATGCCGCCCGCCACCAGCGCGCGCGCCAGCGGTACGGCGTGTTCAGGATCGTCGATCGCAATCACGGGGATCACGCTCGAGGTGCGCATAATTTCCAGTAGTGTCATGGTCATCTCTTATTTCCTAGCCAAAAAGTCTTCATCGGAACCCGGTACGGTGTCACCGACATTGTCGGCGTCGTGCAAGGCGACGGTGGTGGGAATCGGCGACGGCAGGCCGAAGGTGGTGGCACCTTCTTCCGCCGCGCTGACGGTGGAACGGAACATGGAAAACAGCTCGCGGCCCATGCCGACGTGGTTCGGCGACAAGTCGGTCGTGACCAGCGAACGGGCATGCCAGACGTCGGCAGGCACCAGCGCCTCGAGCACGCCGGTAAACGCGTCGAGACGGATGATGTCGCCGTCGCGCACGAGACCCAGCGGGCCGCCGGCGAGGATTTCAGGCGATACGTGGATGGCGGCCGGCACCTTGCCCGACGCGCCCGACATGCGGCCATCGGTAACGAGCGCCACGTGGCGGCCCGCATCCTGCAGGTTGGCCAGCGCCGGCGTCAGCGCATGCAGTTCCGGCATGCCATTGGCGCGCGGGCCCTGGAAGCGCAGCACGGCCACGAAGTCGCGGTCCAGCGTACCGGCCTTGTAGGCGGCCATGAATTCTTCCTGCGAATTGAACACCAGGGCTGGCGCTTCGACCGTGCGGTGCTGCGGCTTGACGGCCGAGACCTTCATCACGGCGCGGCCCAGGTTACCGGCGACCAGGACCATGCCGCCGTCCGGCGCGAACGGGTTCGAGGCGGGGCGCAGCACATTCTCGTCGGCGCTGGCGGCCGGTGCATCTTTCCAGAAGACCTTGCCGTCTTCGCCGAGGAACGGTTCCATGCAGTGCGCGCGCAAGCCGTGGCCGAGGATGGTGTTGACGTCTTCGTGCAGCAAGCCCGCGTCCAGCAATTCGCGGATCAGATAACCGGTGCCGCCGGCCGCGTGGAAATGGTTCACGTCGGCGTCGCCGTTCGGGTAGATGCGCGTGAGCATGGGCACGATGGCCGACAGTTCATTGAAATCGTTCCAGTCGATGACGATGCCGGCCGCCTTGGCGATGGCCACCAGGTGCAGGGTGTGGTTGGTCGAACCGCCCGTGGCCAGCAAGCCCACGACGGCGTTGACGATACATTTCTCGTCGACGATATGGCCGACCGGCAGGTAGCTGCCGCTTTGCGCCGTGATGACGGCCGCGCGCTGGGCGGCGGCTTTTGTCAGCGCATCGCGCAGCGGCGTGTTCGGCGTGATGAAGGCGGCGCCCGGCAAGTGCAGGCCCATCACTTCCATCAGCATCTGGTTGCTGTTCGCGGTACCGTAGAAGGTACAGGTGCCGGCGCCGTGGTAGGCTTTCGATTCGCCTTCGAGCAAGTCTTCACGCGTGGCCTTGCCTTGCGCATACAGCTGGCGCACCTTGGCTTTTTCCTGGTTCGACAGGCCCGACGTCATCGGACCGGCCGGCACGAAGACGGCGGGCAAGTGGCCGAAGTGCAGCGCGCCGATCAACAGGCCCGGCACGATCTTGTCGCACACGCCCAGGTACAGGGCGGCGTCGAACATATTGTGCGACAGCGCCACGGCCGTCGACATGGCGATGGTGTCGCGCGAAAACAGCGACAGTTCCATGCCCGGCTGGCCTTGCGTCACGCCATCGCACATGGCGGGCACGCCGCCGGCGAACTGGGCGACGGCGCCCACTTCGCGCACGGCTTGCTTGATGATCTGCGGGAAGCCTTCGAAAGGCTGGTGCGCCGACAGCATGTCGTTGTACGAGGACACGATGGCCACGGACGGCTTCTTGTATTCCTTCAGCGACAATTTGTCGTTGGCGGGAAAGGCGGCAAAGCCGTGCGCCAGGTTGGTGCACGACAGGGCGCCGCGCTGCACGCCTTGGATGCGGGCCGCATCCAGGTGCGCCAGATAGGCGCCGCGCGATGGCCGGCTGCGCGCGATGATGCGCGCTGTTACGGATTCGACTACTGGATGCAGCGCCATATGGATTTCCTTAAAAATGAGTATTTCGTGAAATTTTACTACAAAACGGTGAAGAAGAAGCACTCTTGCATGGGCCGACAACAGAAATAAGCGACGGATTGCGGCGTATCAAGGCAAACCCAGGCCATATCGCGTATCGGCGCCTGCCAACATGGCTCTTATATGTCACTGGCGCAATCGCTAAAAAAAGCACAACAAAATCCGCTTCGCGTCACAAACTGTAGTGAAATTACGTTTTTCTGATGTATTATTCTCATACCAACGCCCGATCCGCTGTTCGCCACGACGAACGCGCCGCGCTCCTTTCAACCGAGACAAGCACCCAAGCCGACCGCCATGCGCCAGCCAGCACCCACTCCCGCCATCACCGCCACCGCCAGTTTCCAGTCCCTGCAAGCGCATAGCGCCAGCCTGCGCGACGTGCATCTGCGCCAGCTGTTCGCGGCCGACCCCGCACGTTTTTCCAGCATGACGGTCGATGCGGCCGGCCTGCTGCTCGATTACTCGAAGAACAGGGTCGACGCCACCGCCATGCGCCTGCTGATGGACCTGGCACGCGAGCGCGGCGTGGAAGCGCAGCGCGAAGCCATGTTCACTGGCGAGAAAATCAATCTTACCGAACATCGGGCCGTTCTGCATACCGCTTTGCGCGCGCCGCGCGGCACCAGGCTGGTCGTCGATGGCCAGGATATCGATGCCGACGTGCAAGATGTGCTGCAACGCGTCAAGACGTTTACGGACAAGGTGCGCAATGGCAGCTGGCTCGGCTACACGGGCAAGCCGATTTGCGACATCGTCAACATCGGCATCGGCGGCTCGGACCTGGGTCCGAAAATGGCGTGCCTGGCCCTGCGCTCCTACGCCAACCCGGGCCTGGAAATGCATTTCGTTTCCAACGTCGACGGCCACGACATGGAAGCGACATTGTCCAGGGTCGATCCGGAAACGACCTTGTTCATCGTGGCATCGAAAACTTTCGTTACGGCTGAAACCATGCTCAACGCCAACACGGCGCGCGCCTGGTTCCTGCTCGAAGGCGAAGAAAGCGACTTGGCCAAGCACTTCGTGGCTGTCTCGACCAACACGCAAGCCATCGTCGACTTCGGCATTTCACCGGACAATATGTTCCCGTTCTGGGACTGGGTCGGCGGCCGCTATTCCGTCTGGTCGTCGATCGGCCTGGCCGTGGCCCTGTCCGTGGGCTTTGAATACTTCAGCGATTTCCTCGCCGGCGCGCATGCGATGGACCAGCATTTCCGCCAGGCGCCGCTGGAACAGAACATGCCCGTCGTGCTGGCCATGGTCGGTTTCTGGAACCGCCAGTTCCTCGACTGCGGCTCCGTTTCCATCGCGCCGTATCACCAGGACTTGAGCCGCTTTGCCGCCTATCTGCAACAGCTGGACATGGAAAGCAACGGCAAGCGCGTCACCAAGGATGGCGTGCCCGTCGATGTGCCGACCGGCCCCGTCATCTGGGGCGATTGCGGCACGAATGCGCAGCATGCGTATTTCCAGCTGCTGCACCAGGGCACGGACATCACGCCCATCGATTTCATCGCCGCCCTGCGCGCCACGCACGATTTGCCGGGCCACCACGACGCTCTGCTGGCCAACTGCTTCGCCCAGTCGGAAGCCTTCATGACGGGCAAGACGGGCGAGGAAGTGCGTCTTGACTTGCAGGCGCAAGGCTTGCCGGACAGCGAGATCGAAGCGCTGGTGCCGCACAAGACTTTCCCAGGCAACCGCCCCAGCAACACCATTTTGATGGATCAGCTGACCCCGACCACCCTGGGCGCCCTGATCGCGCTGTACGAACACAAAACCTTCGTGCAAGGCGTCCTGTGGAACGTCAACAGTTTCGACCAGTGGGGCGTGGAACTGGGCAAGGTGCTCGCCAAGAAAATCCAGGCCGAACTGACGGGCGAAGCCCGTCCCGACCACCACGACAGCTCGACCAATGGCTTGATTGCCCTGGCGAAAGCCGCCAAGGCGGCGTACTAACTTAATTGAGGTTTATGAATATTTACGAAATCAAAGTAGTGAGCGACAAGCCCATGCAAGTGGGCGAATGCCCGCTATGGCATGGCAAGGAAGCGGCCCTGTACTGGGTCGATATCGATGGCCGCGCCGTGCACCGCTTGCACCCGGCCAGCGGCAAGCATGAGCAATGGAGCATGCCGACGGAACCGTCAGCGCTGGCCATCAATGCGGGCGGCGGCCTGATCGTGGCCTTGCGCAGCGGCTTTGCCCACCTCGACACGAAGACGGGCAGCCTGGCGGAAATCGCCCCGGCGCCTTTCGACATGGCCACCACGCGCTTCAACGATGGCAAGGTCGACCCGGCAGGCCGTTTCTGGGTCGGCACGATTTTCGAACCGCGCAACGCTGACGCTGCAGAGATGTTTGTGCTGGAAAAGGGACAAGTGCGCAAGGTCTGGTCGGGCGGCATGACCGTGTCGAATGGCCTGGGCTTCAGCCCGGACAAGCGCACCATGTACCACTCGGACACCACCACGCACCGCATCGACCGCTTCGATTTCGATGCGGCCTCGGGGGCCATTTCCGCGCCGCAACCGTTCCAGCGTTTTTCCACGGACAAGAAAGCGTTTGATTACGGCGGGCGCCCAGATGGCGCGGCCGTTGACAGCGAAGGCAATTACTGGTCGGCCATGTTTGAAGGCGGCAAGATCTTGCGCTTCGCACCCGATGGCCATCTGCTGGGCGAAATCAGCGTGCCCGTGCGCTGCCCCACCATGGTGACGTTCGGCGGGCCCGACCTGCGCACCCTGTACATCACCAGCGCCAGCCACAACCGTTCGGCTGCGGAGATCGCCGACTACCCGTTGACGGGCCACGTGCTGTCCGTGCGCGTGGACGTGGCGGGCCAGCCGGAAACAGCTTACCAGGCGTAATCCTTGCCAGTCACGTAGGTCGGATTAGCGGGGCAAAGCCCTGCGTAATCCGACACCATTGTTGAGCGTGGCGGCGTCGGATTACGCGCAGCTTCGCTGCGCTAATCCGACCTACCGGACTGCCCGTGCCCAGAGACGTGGCGGACCGGCCGTAATCGTTTGCCAGCAAGAAAAAGCGCCGGCACCCGCAAGGGTCAGGCGCTTTTTCTTGTGCAACGGCGTAGGTCGGATTAGCGGGACGAAGGCCCGCGTAATCCGACACCATTGTTGACCGTAGCGGTGTCGAATTACCGCGACAATACCTTGCGGATCGTCTCGGCCAGTTCAGCCGCCACAAACTTGGCCACATAGCCATCGGCGCCCACGCCCTTGACGTGGTCTTCGTTGGTCGAACCCGTCAGCGACGAATGGATCACCACGGGGATGTTGGAGAAACGGCCATCGTTCTTGATGTTGCGCGTCAAGGTAAAGCCATCCATTTCCGGCATTTCCAGGTCGGTCAGCACCAGCGCGACCTTGTCTTTCGCCGTCTTGCCTTCCGTCGCCGCCTGGGCCGAGATCGCCTGCAGGCGTTCCCATGCTTCCTTGCCCGTCTTGGTCATGATGAAAGGCACGCCCATCGCTTCGAGACCCTTTTCGATCAGCGAGCGGGCCAGCGAGGAATCGTCGGCCGCGAGGATCACGGCGCCGGCCGGCAAGCGCACTTGCGGGCCGATGCTGTTCTCGTCCACGTCCGGGTCGCCCGACGGCAGCACATTGCGCAGGATTTGCTCCACGTCCAGCACTTGCGCCAGGCGCGTCTTGTCCGTGTCGCCATCGAGGCGCGCGATGCTGGTGACGAGGCCGCCACCGACACTCGATTCGGCCGACAGCACCTGGTTCCATTCCAAGCGCACGATTTCATCGACCTCTTCCACGGCAAACGCCTGTGTCGAGCGGGCAAATTCGGTCACCATCAGGATCTTCAAGCCGCTGCTCTTGCAGCCGACCGCCATCGGCAAGTCGATCACGGGCACGATCTGGCCACGGATATTGACCACGCCCAGCATGTGCGGGTGCGAACCGGCCACGGCCGTGATGGCCGGCATTTCCATGATTTCGCGGACTTTGAACACATTGATGCCGAACAGTTCGCGGCTGGTCGAGTGATCGCTGGTGCCCAGCTTGAACAGGAACAGTTCGAATTTGTTATTGCCCGTCAGGCTGGTGCGTTCATCGACATCTTGCTGCATTGAATTCATTGTGTCCCCTTGAGCCGTCTTGTAAAGTTAAGTCGCCTGCCCCTGATGCTGCGGACAGTGCGGACTGCACGTCGCACGGACGTCGGATGGCGGGTTCGGGGCATGGCCGGCGCTAGCGGTGCAGTGTGTATCGTGCAATTTCATACAACCAATAGTTGCTATCGATTCGAGCTTGAATTATACGGTTTTTTACTTTCCTCAAAGCTACTTTACGCTGCCAACGGCGATACTGGCAGCATTTCTTGATTTGCCTGTTGCTACAGCGCAAATGATGATGGAGAGAACTAGAAATTTCCCTGGCAACCATGGTTGCTTTGAAAAGCCATGTGACAAGCACGACGCTGCGCCAGCGCCGGTGAACGGCATATAATGGCCATGCCGGCATCGCTGGCAGGCATAGCGGGCAAAATGGCGACGGCAGCGGCTGGAATGTAGTAAAATTTCTTGCAATTGCCTGTTCTACGTAGTAAATTTACACCATCGATTATAGTAGCGACAGACTGGCACTTCCGGTCGGTTTCCTCCCCGCTCCGGCCCTTTTACTTTTGCGACGACACTCACTTATGGCACTTACCGATTTTGACCTGGTCCTGTTTGGCGGCAGCGGCGATTTAGCAATGCGCAAGTTGTTGCCTGCAATGTATGCGCGCGACGTCGCGAACGATTTGCCGCCGACGGCGCGCATCATCTGTGTGGGCCGCCAGGACAGCGGCCAGGATGCTTTCCTGAAAATGGTGGAAACCAACTCGCGCCCGCATATCAAGGCCAGCACCCTGAATGCCGCCACCTGGAGCAAATTCTGCGCGCGCATCGTGTACGTGTCGCTCAACGCCAGCGATGCGGCCACGTATGCCCCACTGGTCGAAGCGCTGCGCGGCGATGCCGACCTGACGCGCGTGTACTACCTGGCGACGCCGCCCCATCTGTTCGCCCTGATCTGCGACAACCTGGAAGACAACGGCCTGGTGACGCCGAACTCGCGCGTGGTGCTGGAAAAACCGCTGGGCCGCGACCTGGCCAGCGCCAAGCAGATCAACGCCGAAGTGGGCAAGGTCTTCCAGGAATCGCAGATCTACCGTATCGACCATTACCTGGGCAAGGAAACCGTGCAGAACTTGCTGGCCCTGCGCTTCGGCAACATCCTGTTCGAACCGCTGTGGCGCCGCGAATGGATTTCCGACGTGCAGATCACCATCGCCGAGAAACTGGGCGTAGGCAACCGCATGGGTTACTACGACACCTCGGGCGCGCTGCGCGACATGCTGCAAAACCACTTGCTGCAACTGCTGTGCATCGTCGCCATGGAGCCGCCGACTTCGATCGCGCCGGACGCCGTGCGCGATGAAAAGCTGCAAGTGCTGCGCTCGCTGAAAAAATTCACGCCCACCACCCTGGCGCAAAACATCGTGCGCGGCCAGTACCGTGCCGGCCACGTGGACGGCGCCACCGTGCCGAGCTACCGCGACGAGCCCGATGCGCCGGAACATTCGCGCACCGAGACCTTCGTTGCCCTGAAGGCCGAAATCGACACCTGGCGCTGGGCCGGCGTGCCGTTCTACCTGCGCACGGGCAAGCGCATGGCCGACAGCCTGGCCGAGATCGTCGTGCGCTTCAAGCAGATTCCGCACTCGATCTTCAACCAGCCGACGTCGAGCTTCCAGCCGAACTGCCTGGTGATCCGTCTGCAGCCGGACGAAGGCCTGCGCATGAATCTGATGGCGAAGACCCCGGGCGACGGCATGCGCTTGAAACCGGCGGAACTGGAACTCGATTTCCGCGAATCGTTCAAGACCCCGCGCATGGACGCCTACGAGCGTTTGCTGCTCGACGTGCTGCGCGGCCAGCTGACCCTGTTCATGCGCGGCGACGAACTGGAAGCGGCCTGGGAATGGGTCGAACCGATTCTCGACAGCTGGGAACAGAACGACAGCGCGCCGATTCCGTACACGGCCGGCACCTGGGGCCCGGCGGCCGCCAGCGCCCTGATCGGCCGCGATGGCTTGCAGTGGCGTGAAGAAGCATTACCCGAGGATTAACAGGCAAGACAAGGGCCTGCCCGCAGATGGGCAGGCCCTTTACCTGTCATCCCCACACTCCTGAACACCTACCAGAAGACTACCCTGATGCTGCTTGATTCCATCCGCACCCAGCTCGATTCGCTCTCCAAGTCGGAGAAGAAGGTCGCGCTGGCCGTGCTTGACCAGCCTAACCAGACGGTCAGCCAGAACATCACGGCGCTGGCGAAAAGCGCGCAGGTGTCGGAACCGACCGTGGTGCGCTTTTGCCGCACCCTGGGCTATGACGGCTGGCATGAATTCAAGCTGAAGCTGGCGCAGGGCCTGGCCCTGGCCATGCCGGGCGCGAACGAGCAGCCGGCGCAGGATGACCTGGCGGCCGACCTGGTGAATAAAATCTGCAGCCGCTCGATCAACACCCTGCTCGACCTGCGCAACAACCTGAACCCGGAAGCGATCCAGCGCGCGCTCGACATCCTGTCGCGCGCCAGCAAGATCGAATTCTATGGCCAGGGCACGTCGGGCATCGTGGCGGCCGACGCACAGCACAAGTTCTTCCGCTCGGGCGTGCCGACGGTCGCCTACAGCGATCCGAACATCCACAGCATCGCCGCTGCCCTGCTGCGCGGCGGCGACTGCCTGGTGGCCATCTCGCAGCGCGGCAACAGCCCCGCCCTGGTACGCTCCGTGAAACTGGCGCGCCGCGGCGGCGCCGACGTCGTCGTGCTGGCCCCTTCGGGCACCCCGCTGGCCGACCTGGCGACCGTGCTGATCCCGATCGACCTGGTCTTCAACACCGATCCCTACACCCCGATTTCCGCGCGCCTGGCCTACCTGGTCGTGATCGACGTGCTGGCCGTGGGCCTGGCCCTGCAACGGGGACCGGAGTTCCGCAAGAAGATGCAGAATGCGCAGAAGGCGCTGCAGGAATTCGACATGCAGTTTGATTCTTTTATTGGCTGAGGGGTATAGTTCCGGAGTAGCAGCAGACGGCTGGGGTCAGACCCGGCGGGTCTGACCCCGACTCCGACCACTTTAACTATCATCTTTCGCCATGAACCAACTCGAACAACTGAAGCAATTTACTACCGTGGTGGCCGACACCGGCGACTTCCAATCGATCCAGGCCTACACGCCGCGCGATGCGACGACGAATCCGTCGCTGATCCTGAAGGCCGTGCAGAAGGATGAATACAAGCCGCTGCTGGAAAAGGCCGTGCGCGACCATCCGAACGCCTCGACCGCCGAAATCATCGACCGCCTGCTGATCGCGTTTGGCGTGGAAATCCTGCAAACCATCCCCGGCCGCGTCTCCACCGAGGTCGATGCACGCCTGTCGTTCGACACGGAAGGCACCGTCGCCAAGGGCCGCGACCTGATCGCCCTGTATTCGAACGCGGGCATCCCGCGCGAGCGCGTGCTGATCAAGATCGCCTCCACCTGGGAAGGCATCCGCGCCGCCGCCATCCTGGAAAAGGAAGGCATCCGCTGCAACATGACCCTGCTGTTCTCGCTGGCGCAGGCGATTGCCTGCGCCGAAGCGGGCGCCCAGCTCATTTCACCGTTCGTCGGCCGCATCTACGACTGGTACAAGAAATCGACGGGCATCGACTACATGGGCGCGGAAGACCCGGGCGTGCAATCGGTCCGCCGCATCTACAACTACTACCGCAAGTTCGGCTACAAGACCGAGGTAATGGGCGCGAGCTTCCGCAACACGTCGCAAATCCTCGAACTGGCCGGCTGCGACCTGCTCACCATCAGCCCCGACCTGCTGCAAAAGCTGGCCGACAGCGATGCGCCGGTGGAACGCAAGCTGAGCGCCGAAGCGGCGCCGTCGACCAACATCGTGCAAATGTCGCTGAACGAAGAAGCCTTCCGCTTCATGATGAATGAAGACGCGATGGCGACGGAAAAACTGGCCGAAGGCATCCGCGCCTTCTGCGTCGATTCCGGCAAGCTGAAACAGATGATCGCGGCACTGCGTTAATTCCGGCACGCGAAAAAAAAGCGGCGTCCGTGCATGGCACGGCGCCGCTTTTTTCATGCCCGCGCGATCAGGAGCAACGGAACGTGGCCACGCCCTGGTAATTGGCGCCATTGGCCAGCTGCGCCTTGTAGGCGGCGATCAGCAGATAGCGGCCGGCGCCGCCGTCGCCCAGCATCAGCTGCGCGCCCGTGCCGCTCGACAGGTAGCCGCCGATAATGCTGCTCGACGCGGCCGAAGCCATGCTCGTTGACGCGCTGACCTTGCCCGTGCTGCCACCGGCGCTGGCATCGATGGACAGCGCCACCTTGGCGCCGGATGCATCGAACGACACGCTGGCGGTACCGCTGGCCTTGCCGAAGTTGGCATCCGAGGAGACGCTGGCGCCACCCGTGTAGGCCGGCGCCGTGAACGTACCCGCGTCGCAGCTTGGCGTGCCGCTGGCAGGCAGCGCGGCGAGGGCATTGTAAGCAACGTAATGGGCGCTGGCGTTATTGCCAGGCAAGCTGGTGGCGCCAAAGGTGTTGGTAAACGTCCCCTTGAACCAGCGTCCCTGCGCGAAGCTGGCATCGCCGCTAATTTCGCGCGTGACGGCCGGATTGCCGGTGAAGACGATGCCATTGATGTCGCTCAGGGCGCCAGCAGCGTCCTGCACCAGTGAACCGGCCTTGCCACTGCTCTGCAAGCCGATCGAGGCAAAGACAAAACGGGCACTGTCGCCTTTGACAAAGCGCGCGCTGACGGCGCCCGTGTTTTCGCCAGTGGCTGTGGGCACGACAGGAACGACGGGCGCCACCGGATCGGCAGGCTTGGCCGTGTTCACGGCAACCGACGTGTCGGATGGGGAGGACGAGCCGCCACCACCGCAAGCGGCAAGCGAAGCGGCGATCAGGGTCAGAACAACAGCGTGATTCAGTTGCATACGATTCCAATAAAAAAAGCAAGACATAAGGAATCCTTGGCACATGCCAAAAATTCAACGTCCAATATTATGCAACATTTCTCAGGAGAATGGTTGCCTTAAAGAATTTTATTAATACTAACAATGCGACTATAGCTAGCGCGACTGTGTCGTGGCGCCGCGCTGGCGGTAAAATACCTGGCTACAGGCCGCCAACGACTACTCATGCAATCACCGATCACCATCCGCCTGGGCCGCCGCGCCCGGGCCCGCATCGCCGAAAACGGGGTGCGCGCCGCCGATATCGCCATCGTCCCTGCCGCCGCGGGCGGACCGAAAGGCTTGATCCTGCACCAGCTCGATTGCTGGCTGTTCGGCGATTTCCTGCCGCAGGCGCCGCGCCAGCGCCACTTCGTCGGCGCCTCGATCGGCGCCTGGCGCATGGCCGCCGCCGTGTTCCCCGATCCGGTGGCCGCGCAGCGCCGCCTAGTGCGCGAATACGTGGGCCAGCGCTATCCCGACAAGCCCGAGGCGGCGCACGTCAGCCGCACCTGCCGCGCCCTGCTCGACGCCGTGCTCGACGGCCAGGATGCGCAGCTGCTGCGGCATGCGCAACATAGCCTGTCGGTACTGGCCGTGCGCGGCGTCGGCGCGCTGGCGCAGCCGGGCAAATGGCGCGACCGGCGCGGCTTCCTGCTGGCGGCCGCCGGCAACGCCGTGGCGCGCGCGCGCCTGGCCGCCTCGCTGGAACGCGCCGTGTTCCATGCCGGACCGGACGGCGCCAGCTGGCTGCGCTCGCGCTTCGACGCCTTTCATTCCCATTTCGTGCCGCTGGCGCAAGACAACCTGCGCGACGCGCTGCTGGCCTCCGGCTCCATCCCGCTGGTGCTCGACGCGGTCACGGACATCGCCGGCGCGCCGCCCGGGCGCTACTGGGACGGCGGCCTGGTCGACTATCATCTGCACCTGCCCTACCAGCGCGAACCGGACCTCGTGCTGTATCCGCATTTTGCCGACCATATCGTGCCGGGCTGGCTGGACAAGGCCATGCCCTGGCGCCGCGCGCGCAGCGGCGATAGCGCACTCGACAACATGATCCTCGTCTCGCCCTCGCCCGCCTTCGTGGCCAGCCTGCCCAATGGCAAACTGCCGGACCGGCGCGACTTCCCCCATTACGGCCAGGACCACGCGGCGCGCATGCGCGACTGGCGCCGCGCCATCGCGGAAAGCGAGCGCATGGCGGCCGCCTTCGCCCGTTGGGCGGAGCAGCCGGACCTGCGCCAGGCGGGAAATCTGTAGCACGGGCGTGGCTGCAACAGGCGCCGAAACAAGCGCGCTTTTCCCTCGCTTCTTGGTCGCTTCTCAGTGCATACTATGTCGCACAGGCAATTAAATCCCCTCTGCGACAGGAGCTCCTACCATGCACGCCCTCTCCCACCTTCGTATCGGCACGCGCCTGGCTGCAGGCTTCGCGCTGGTGCTGTTGCTGTCCGTCATTTCCACCTCGTACGCGCTGTACAGCGCCAGCGTGAATGCCGAGGCGACGCGGCAAATGATGGAAAAACCACTGGCCAAGGAACGCCTCGTATCGGACTGGTACGTGCTGATCTATTCGGCCATCGCGCGCACCTCGATGATCGCCAGGAGCACGGATGAAACCCTGTCGAACGTGTTTGCCGACACCATCGCCGACAGCACGAAACAGGGCAGCGAACTGCTGAAGAAAATCGAGGCGCTGCTCGACAGCGACGAAGAAAAAGCCATTTTCAAGGCGTCCATCGCCGAACGCGTCAAGTACCAGGATGCCAAGACCCTGGTGATGAATGCACGCAAGGCCGGCAACGCGGCGCAGGCGGAAAGCACCTACCGCGACAGTTTTGCCCCCGCCGCCACCAGGTACCAGAACAACGTCAAGGCCCTGCTGTCGCAGCAGCGCCAGGCCATCGACGCGACGGCGCATGCGATCGAGGCGGCCAACGGGCGCAGCTTCACCCTGCTGCTGACCTTGTGCGCACTGGTGGTGGCGCTGGGCAGCGTCTGCGCCTGGCTGATCACGCGCTCGATCACGCAACCGTTGAAGGCCGCCGTGAAGGTGGCCGAAACGGTGGCCGACGGTGACTTGCGCACGCATTTCGGCAAAGCCGCCAGCGATGAAATCGGCGACCTGATGCGCGCGCTGCACGGCATGAACGAGGCGCTGCGCAAGGTGGTGTCGGAAGTGCAGACGGGCACCAATGCAATCGCCACGGCGTCGGGAGAGATCGCCGCCGGCAACCAGGATCTGTCGGCGCGCACGGAGCAGCAGGCCAGTTCGCTGGAAGAGACGGCGTCGTCGATGGAAGAACTGACCAGCACCGTCAAGCAGAATGCGGACAATGCGCGCCAGGCCAACCAGATGGCGGTGGCCGCGTCCGGCGTGGCCGAACGGGGCGGCAGCATCGTCAGCCAGGTGGTCGACACCATGGGCGCCATCGATACGGCATCGACGAAAATCGTCGACATCATCGGCGTCATCGACGGCATCGCCTTCCAGACGAATATCCTGGCCTTGAACGCGGCCGTCGAAGCGGCGCGCGCGGGCGAGCAGGGACGCGGCTTTGCCGTCGTCGCCACGGAAGTGCGCAGCCTGGCGCAGCGCTCGGCCGCTGCGGCGCGCGAAATCAAGACCCTGATCGGCGACTCGGTGGAACAGGTCAACAACGGTACGCGGCTGGTGCATCAGGCCGGCAGCACCATGGGCGAAGTGGTCGACAGCGTGCGCAGGGTCACCGACATCATGGCCGAGATCACCGCCGCCAGCGCCGAGCAAAGCATGGGTATCGACCAGGTCAACCAGGCCATCGCGCAAATGGACCAGGTGACGCAGCAGAATGCGGCCCTGGTAGAAGAAGCGGCGGCCGCGGCCGAAAGCATGCAGGACCAGGCGGCGCGCCTGGCGCAAGTGGCGGCCGGCTTCCAGCTCGAACACATGACTGCTACTGCGCCGGTGCGCGCCACGCGGCCGGCCAAGACCGCCATTGCCAGCACGCCAAGGCTCGCGCCACGCCCCCCTGAGGCCAAGGCAAGCAAACCGGCAGCGCCGAAGGCGGCCGGTGCTGCGGCGCACAAAACGCCATCGCACATCGCCGGCGACGACTGGGAAGAATTTTAAGCCCGGCTTTCAAGCACAGTTTCAAGCGCCGCGCCGGCGGCGGCAAGGCGCTTGAAACTATTTGACAGCGGCGCCAGGCGCGCCGATACTGGTTTCAGGTGGGACTGGCGCGCCACCGCGACATGAGACAGCCGGCGCCTCCAGGGAGAGACCATGCGCCCCTATCTTGTTGCCGCCCGTTGTTTCAAGCATCTGGGCGCCGCCCTGCTCTGCGGCGCTTTGGCGGCTTGCAGCGTCGCACCGCCCGCCAGCCTGCCCCCCATCTTCAACGACAGCGATTTCGCGCCGGCCGCCGCCATCGACGCCAGCCAGGTCTTTGCCATCGACGAGACCATGCGCCAGTATGTGGGCACGCAAGTGCGGCGCGAGGCGCGCAACAAGAATAACCGCGCGGCGCTCTATGACGCCCTGTACGACAAGAGCAGGCTGAAACTCGAATACGATGCGGCCCTGACCCGCAATGCGCGCGAAACGTTCGCCGCGCGCCAGGGCAACTGCCTGTCGCTGGTGATCATGACGGCGGCGCTGGCGCATGAACTGGGCTTGCAGGTGCGCTACCAGGAGGTGTTGGGCGAAGAAAGCTGGAGCCGCAGCGGCGACATGTATTTTGTCGCCGGCCACGTCAACCTGATGCTGGGCCAGCGCCTGGGCGAAAATAGTAAATACGATACCAAGGGCATGCTGGTGATCGACTTCCTGCCGTCCGGCGACGTGGCGGGCTACCACACGCGCGAAATCAGCGAAGCGACCGTGCTCGCCATGTACATGAACAACCGCGCCGCCGAAACCATGAGCGAGGGCCAGCTGGACCAGGCGTACTGGTGGGCCCGGGCGGCACTGCTGCAAGATACCTCGTTCAGCGGCGCCTACAACACCCTGGGCGTGATCCAGTTCCGCCATGGCGACCTGGCGCAAGCGCGGCGCACGCTCGCCCATGCGCTGCTGCGCGCGCCGGACAATACGGTGCTGCTGTCGAACCTGGCGCAGGCGCTGGAAGCGTCCGGCCTGCCCGATGAAGCGCTGCCGCTGCGCCGGCGCCTGCTGGCGCTGCAGCCGCAGCCGCCCTTCCACTATTTCAACCTGGGCAAGGCGGCCATGCAGCGTAACGATTACGTGCAGGCGATACAGCTGTTTTCACGCGAAATCGCGCGCGACCCGTACTACCATGAATTCCACTTCTGGCTGGCGCAGGCGTATGCGCGCCTGGGCCAGCTGGAGCAGGCCGGCAAGCAGCTGGAACTGGCGATGAGCAACAGCACCACGCGCGGCGACCACACGCTCTATGCGGCCAAGCTGCAGCGCCTGCGCGCCGTCACCTCGCATTAATCTTCCAGGAACATTTGCTGCAGGTCGTTCAAGAAGCACAATCCCCGTTCCGTCGGGCGGATGACCTGATGGTCGCGGTACAGCAAGCCTTTCGCTTCGGCCGCATTCAGTGGCTGCTCGATGGCGTTGAGAGCCACGCCCGTGCGCTCGGCAAACAGGTTCGGCGCAAAGCCCTGCGTCAGGCGCAAGGTATTCAACATGAACTCGAAACCCATTTCCTCGCGCGCCAGTTCGCGCTCTTCCTGCACCGGGTTGCCGGCCAGTACCGCGTCCATGTAGGCGCGCGGCTGCTTGTAGCGGGCCTGGCGCAGCACGCGGTGCGGGAACGATATCTTCGAATGCGCGCCCGCGCCGATGCCCAGGTAGTCGCCGAATTCCCAGTAATTGCGGTTGTGCCTGGCCTGGCGGCCCGGCTGCGCATAGGCCGACACTTCATAGCGGCCATAGCCCGCCTGCGCCGCGCGCGCGGCCACCATGTCGGCGATGTCGGCGCTCTCGTCGTCGTCCGGCAGCACGGGCGGATACTTGGCGAACAGGGTGTTCGGTTCCAGCGTCAGGTGGTACAGCGACAGGTGCGGCGGCGCGAACGCCAGCGCCGTGTCCAGGTCCTGGCGCGCCTCGTCCAGCGTTTGCGTGGGCAGCGCGTACATCAGGTCGAGGTTGAAATTGTCGAAGTTGGCGTGCGCGATCTCCACCGCGCGGCGCGCCTCGTTGTCGTCATGGATGCGGCCCAGCGCCTGCAGATGGCGGCCATTGAAGCTCTGGATGCCGATCGACAAACGGTTGATGCCGCTGGCCCGGTAAGACTTGAATTTTTCCGCTTCAAAGGTGCCCGGATTGGCTTCCATGGTGATTTCGCAATCGGGCTCCAGTGGCAGCAGGGTGCGCACGTCCGACATCAGGCGGTCCAGGCCCGCCGCCGACATCAGGCTGGGCGTGCCGCCGCCGATGAAAATCGTGTGGATCTTGCGGCCCCAGATCAGCGGCAGCGCCATTTCCAGGTCCAGCCGCAGGGCGGCCAGGTATTCGGCTTCCGGCAAGTCGCCGCGCACCTCGTGCGAATTGAAGTCGCAATACGGGCATTTTTTCACGCACCACGGGAAATGGATGTACAGCGACAGCGGCGGCAGGGCCGTCAGGTTCAGCGCGCCCGGCTGCAGGTATTTCAGGGCCGCCCCGGCCGCGCCGGAAATGCCTTCCTGCGGCGCGGGAGCGGCGCCGGGCCTGGCTGCCGACTTGGCAACGGCGCCCACCAGTTTGATCGGGATCATCGCAGCTTTTCCACCAGCGCGCGCAGGGCCTGGCCACGGTGCGACAGCGCGTTCTTTTCATCGGACGTCAGTTCGGCCGCGCACTTGCCCAGCGCGGGAATGAAGAAGTGCGGATCGTAGCCGAAGCCGCCGTTGCCGCGCGGCGTGGCGATCATCTCGCCATTCCAGCGGCCGTCGGCGATCACGGGCTGCGGGTCGTCCGCATGGCGCACGTACACCAGCACGCAATAGTAATAGGCAGACTTGTCGGCATGCGCCTCGAGGTCGGCGATCAGCTTGGCGCTGTTGGCCGCATCCGATTTCGGCTCGCCCGCATAACGGGCCGAGTACACGCCCGGCGCGCCGCCCAGCGCATTGACGCACACGCCGGAATCGTCGGCCAGCGCCGGCAAGCCCGTCAGGCGCGATGCGTGGCGCGCCTTTTGCAGGGCGTTTTCAACGAAGGTGTGGAACGGCTCGTCGCTTTCCGGGACGTCATACTCGCCCTGGGCGTGGACGGAAAAACCGATGGTCGAGAGCAGCTCGTTGAATTCCTTGAGCTTGCCGGCGTTGTTGGAGGCGAGGATGAGGCGTTGGGTCATGTCAGTAGTCCGGTTGAAGTGCCGACATTGTAAACCTTTTGCGTCCCCCTCACCTTGCCCCGCCGCTGCCGGAAAAATCGGCAGGTGTGGGCTTTTTGCCCGGCGCGGCGGGCAATGACATGTAAATCTGTGTAAAGATTACATGCCGAGGGCCTGCTTTTGCAGGGCGATCAGATCGGCGATGCCGCCCTGCGCCAGGTCCAGCAAGCGGTTCATGCCGGCGCGGTCGAAAGCGGCGCCTTCGGCCGTGCCCTGCACTTCGATGAAGTGGCCCGCTTCCGTCATCACCACGTTCATGTCCGTGTCGCAGCCCGAGTCTTCCACGTAGTCCAGGTCCAGCACCGGCATGCCCTGGTAGACGCCCACCGAGATGGCGGCGACAAAGCTTTTCACGGGAATGGCGGCGATCGCGCCGCGCGCCTGCAGCTGGGAAAACGCGTCATACGCGGCCACCATGGCGCCCGTGATCGAGGCCGTGCGCGTGCCGCCATCGGCCTGGATCACGTCGCAATCGAGGTGCAGGGTGCGTTCGCCGAAGGCCTGCAAATCGAAGGCGGCGCGCAGCGAGCGGCCGATCAGGCGCTGAATTTCCTGCGTGCGGCCCGACTGCTTGCCGCGTGCCGCTTCGCGGTCCATGCGCGTGTGCGTCGAACGCGGCAGCATGCCGTACTCGGCCGTCATCCAGCCCTGGCCCTTGCCCTTCAGGAAACCCGGCACCTTGTCTTCGATGCTGGCGGTGCAGATGACCTTGGTATCGCCGCACTCGATCAGCACCGAACCTTCGGCATGCTTGGTGTACTGGCGGGTGATGCGGATGGCGCGCAGCGCGTCGACGGCGCGGCCGCTCGGGCGGGATTCGAATGTCATGGGATGTCCTGTGTGATTGGGGTTGCGGCAGCGATTCTACCACCGCGCGCCCGTCTATTTGCGGCCATGCAACAGCGCAAGGCGCAATGGCAGGCGGTGCACACATGATCCATACAATCCTGCCCCGCCAAACACAATTTTCTTTACAATGCCGTAAAACGCACACTATTCAGCAATTTTCAGGCCATCGTGCTCTTCGGTCTGTTTTGCGGCGCGGGCGGTATTGCCTGCGCTGGCTGATTAAGTGTATAAGTGACTGTATACAAGATCAAATCGGGGAATCCTTTGAGCATTTCAAGCATGACAGGCTACGCGGTTGCCACCAGCGAAGGTGCTGCAGGCACACTGACAATTGAAATCAAGAGCGTCAACTCGCGCTTTCTCGACCTGCAATTCCGGATCAACGACGATCTGCGGGCCCTGGAGCCCGACTTGCGCGCCGCCGTCATGTCCGCCATCACGCGCGGCAAAGTCGAGGTACGCCTGAGCTTTGGCCGCAAGGCCGCGACCGCCGGCACGCAGGCGCTGAACCTGCCCCTGCTGACGGAGCTGGCGCGCCTGCAAGCCGAAGTGGGCCAGCATTTTGTCTCGGCCCCCGTCATGACGGTGGCCGAACTGCTGCGCTGGCCTGGCGTCATCGAAGAAGCGCAAGTGGGACAGGAATCGCTGCAGGCGGACGTGGGCGCGCTGACCCGCCGCACCGTGGCCGCCTTCGTCGAGAGCCGCAAGCGCGAAGGGGCGGCGCTCGAAGCCGTGCTGGTGTCGCGCATCGAGGCGATGGAAGCCATCGTCAAGCGCATCACGCCGCTGATCCCGCAAGTCGTCGCCGCCTTCCAGCAAAAAGCCATCGAGCGCATGCAGGATGCGCTGGGCCTGGCCAGCCAGGGCTCGAATTCGGCCCTGTCGCGCCAGGACGCCATGGAACGCATCCGCCAGGAAGTGATCTTGTACGGCATCCGCATCGACGTGTCGGAAGAACTGGCGCGCCTGTCGGCTCACCTGGGCGAAACGCGCCACATCCTCACCAAGGGCGGGCAAGTGGGCAAGCGCCTCGACTTCATGATGCAGGAACTCAATCGCGAAGCCAATACCCTGGGCGCCAAGGCGTCCGTCAAGGAACTGGCCGATGCGTCGATGGACTTGAAGCTGCTGATCGAGCAGATGCGCGAACAGGTGCAGAACCTGGAGTAAGCCATGACCGCACCACGCATCCTGACGCTCGCCAGCGTCACCCTGGCGCTGCTGGCGGCAGGCGCGCAAGCGCAACCTGCGCAGCAGCCGTCGCCGTATGCGGTTGAAGGCTGCACCTCCGGGTGTTTCGCTCTCAAGGAACGCGGCGCCGCCATCTACACGGGCGCCGACGCCGCCTCCTACCGCATCTGCTCGCGCAGCAACTTGGGCGCGGAAGTCTCGGTCGACAGCGCCATCGTGCGCATCAGCAACCGCGACTGCACCGATGTGAATGGACGGGCCATCGTTCTCAATAGCGGCGAAATCGCCCTGGGCCGGCTGCCCCGCTGAGGCAGGGCACGCAACTTACGTCAGGCGCGCTCCGGCGCGCCCCCTGTCGCTGGCGGCGATGACGACGCAGGCGACAAACAGCACGATGCTGTATTCCACGCCGCCGGCGCCATGCTCGCCCACGAACCAGCCCTTGGCCGCATGCACGATGACGATGCCGCCGACGCAGATCACCATCAGCCCGGCCGCCGCCCAGCGCATGTATTTGCCGGCGATGAGCAAACTGCCGCAAACGATTTCGACGACGGTAATCGCCCACACGACGGCCAGGCCGTACATGAATCCCTTGTCTTCCAGGAAACCGGCAAAGCGGGGAATGGTGCCGTTGGCGATGCGCACGATGGCATGCGCCATGAACATGACGGCGATGGCCACGCGCAGCAGCAGCATGGCCTGGGCAACACTGAGAAATGGGAAATTTTTCATGCACGCATCCTGTCGGCAAATAGTTATCAAGAAAAAACCATTCCAAATTAAATAACTATTTCTTCAGGATCACAAGCAAAATATGCGCAGGCCTGGCGGCATCGCGCATCGCGGGGCTGGCTCGCCGCCTTGCCTCTTGGTAAAATACCGAATTGGGCGGCGCCCATGCAAGCGCAAACGCCGCCATCACACGCATATGGAAAGATCCGCATGAGCCACCCTACCGCCTTCTCCGGCAGCCTGTTCGTGGTCGCCGCGCCATCGGGCGCCGGCAAATCGACACTGGTCAATGCATTGCTGGCGCAAGAGCCCGGCATCAAACTGTCGATCTCGACCACCACGCGCGCGCCCCGTCCGGGCGAGCAGCATGGCCGCGAGTACTATTTCACGACGGCGGAAGACTTTGTCGCGCGCGCCGACCAGGGCGAGTTCCTGGAATGGGCGGAAGTGCATGGCAATTACTACGGCACTTCGCGCATCATGGTGGAACAGCAAATGCTGGCCGGCACCGATATCCTGCTGGAAATCGACTGGCAGGGCGCGCGCCAGGTGCGCAAGCAATTTCCCCGCGCGGCCGGCATTTTCATCCTGCCGCCATCGATCGATGCGCTGGAAGAACGCTTGAACAAGCGCGGCCAGGACGAGCCGCACGTGATCACGCGCCGCCTGCTGGCGGCCGGCGGCGAAATCGCACACGCTCCCGAGTTCGAGTATGTTATTATCAATGAAGAGTTTACGGTCGCTTTGTCCGAACTGAGCGCGATCGTGAGAGCGGCCCGTTGCCGGTTTGCGCAACAAGCGGCCCGCAACGCATCGCTATTCGCCCAGCTGGGCCTGCACGCAGAGTAATCCAGCCTGCACGCCAGTTCATACACAGCACCACGCAAAAATTTTAGGAGTTACTATGGCCCGTATCACAATCGAAGATTGCCTGAAGCAGATCCCTAACCGTTTCCAGCTGACCCTGGCTGCGACTTATCGCGCACGCCAGTTGTTGCAAGGCCACACCCCTAAGGTGGAAGCCAAGGACAAGCCTACCGTAGTCGCACTGCGTGAAATCGCTGCCGGTAAAGTCGGCATCGAAATGCTGAAAAAGGTCCCGATGTAGTGGGAACCCGCGTGCCGGAACAGTGCTGACCCCTGGTTCTACCGTATCCTTTATTCACACTGTGAAGCAACGCGACGTTTTATGAGTCTGACCCCAGCCGACACGACTTCCGCAGCACTGCCGCCCCTGGCCCCGCGCCAGGCGGCAAAATCGCAGGGCGCTTCCGCGCCCGGCGTCGGCACGTCCGGCGGCAATCCCTCCGCAGTGCCGCCGGCACCCGCCTTGGGCGTGGCCTCCGTCAGCCACCTGGCCGACAAGCTGGCCGAATACCTGTCTCCCGCCGACCTGAAAAAAGTCAAGGAAGCCTACCGCTTCTCCGACGAAATGCACCTGGGCCAGATGCGCCGCTCGGGCGAGCCGTACATCTCGCATCCGATCGCCGTCGCTGAAATCTGCGCCGACTGGAAACTCGACGCGCAAGCCATCATGGCAGCCCTGCTGCACGACGTGATGGAAGACCAGGACGTCAAGAAGGATGAATTGATCGAGCGCTTCGGCGCACCGGTGGCGCACCTGGTCGACGGCCTGTCGAAACTGGAAAAGATCGAATTCCAGACCCAGATCGAAGCGCAGGCGGAAAACTTCCGCAAGATGCTGCTGGCGATGGCGTCCGACGTGCGCGTGATCCTGATCAAGCTGGCCGACCGCCTGCACAATATGCGCACCCTGGACTTCATGACGGCGGCAAAAAAACGCCGCATCGCCAGTGAGACCATGGAAGTGTACGTACCGATCGCGCACCGCCTCGGCCTGAACAATATCTACCACGAGCTGCAGGACCTGTCGTTCTCGCACCTGTACCCGATGCGCTACCGCACCCTGGCGAAAGCCGTCAAGGCGGCGCGCGGCAACCGGCGCGAAGTGGTCAACAAGATCATGGAAGCGGTGAAAAGCACCTTGTCCATGGCCGAACTCGAGGCCGACGTCACGGGCCGCGAAAAGACCCTGTACGACATCTATAAAAAGATGCGCAGCAAGCATTTGTCGTTCTCGCAAGTGCTGGACGTGTACGGCTTCCGCGTGGTGGTGAGCAGCTTTGCCGACTGCTACGTGACCCTGGGCACCCTGCACAGCCTGTACAAGCCCATGCCGGGCAAGTTCAAGGATTACATCGCGATCCGCAAGCTGAACGGCTACCAGTCGCTGCACACGACCGTCATCGGCCCCTACGGCACGCCCGTGGAATTCCAGATCCGCACGCAGGAAATGCACCGCACGGCCGAGTCCGGTGTGGCGGCGCACTGGCTGTACAAGAGCGGCGAATCGAACCCGTCCGACCTGCAGCAGCGCACCCATGCGTGGCTGCAATCGCTGCTCGACATCCAGCAGCAGACGGGCGACTCGGCCGAATTCCTCGAACACGTCAAGGTCGACCTGTTCCCCGATTCCGTCTACGTGTTTACGCCGAAGTCGAAGATCATCGCCCTGCCGCGCGGCGCCACGGCCATCGACTTCGCTTATTCGATCCACACGGGCATCGGCGACCAGACCGTGGCCGTCAAGATCAACAACGAAACCTCGCCCCTGCGCACCGAGCTGCACAACGGCGACATCGTGGAAATCATCACCGATTCCTCGTCGCGCCCCAGTCCGACGTGGCTGTCGTTCGTGCGCACCGGCAAGGCCCGTTCGGCCATCCGCCACCATCTGCGCACGATCAACCTGCCCGAATCGATCGCCCTGGGCCAGCAGCTGCTGTCGCAGGCGCTGCAGACGCTGAACATCGACGCCGACCTGCCAGCGCCATTGGTCGAACGCCTGCTCAACGAATCGAGCGCCAATTCCATGGACGAGCTGTATGCGGACATCGGCATCGGCAAGCGCATGGCCACCCTGGTGGCGCGCCACATCTTCGGTTTGATCGGCGGCGAAGCGGCCAGCATGCCGGTGGAACACAACAGCGGCAGCGAGCTCGACCCCGTCACCATCTGCGGCAGCGAAGGCGTCTCCGTGCAGCTGGCGCCATGCTGTTTGCCGATTCCCGGCGACCAGATCATCGGCCAGCTGCGCCGCGACCAGGGCTTGCTCGTGCACACGAGCGACTGTTCGCAAGCGAAGCGCCAGCGCGCCAAGGAACCGGACCGCTGGATCGCCGTACGCTGGGGAACCGAACTGAACCGCCGCTTCGACTGCCGCATCAAAGTGCTGATCAACAGCGAACGGGGCATCCTGGCCAGAGTCGCCGCCGAAATCGGCGAATCCGACGCCAACATCATCTACGTGGGCATGGACGAAGACAAGGACAACGTCCTCGACCAGCTGCGCTTCACCGTGCAAGTCAAGGACAGGGTCCACCTGGCCGCCCTGCTGCGCAATGTACGCAGAGTGGCCGGCGTGAACCGCATCCTGCGCGAACGTAACTAAGAATTGTTGGCAAAAAGCTGGGGTCAGACCCTCAGGGGGAATCCGCCCCAATGGGGCGGATTCCGATCGCGAAGCGACTGACCCTGGATCTCCGCTGCGGGCTACCGGCTTATTTCCGCAACTCGCTGTAAAAACGCTTGGTTTCCGGTGGCGGGCGTGAACCGAGTCTTGCGCGAACGCAATTAAACCCCACGGCAAATACTGGGGTCGGACCCTCAGGGTCCGACCCCAGCACTCACGCTTTGCGGGTTTGCAGTTCCCTCACAAATTTGGCACTTCCAACGACCGCATTGCCACGGCTGGCGGCACGCAATGCCTGAACAGCCGTTTCTTCGTCCGCATGAAATAAAGCAGCGTAGGCTTGCCGCCGCTCATCCGGATTGTTACCCATGCTTAAATAGAGTGGATGCGGCCTTACCAGGGCATCCTCGCGCCCCTCCGCATTACAACGATAGCTGGACCATCGGTAATGCCCCGGATAGCGCACCATGCCCGCACGCACGGGATTGAGCTCAATATAGCGCTGGCATACCAGTAAATAGGTTTCGTCTTGCACCACGCAGGATTTGTAGCGCCCGTCCCACAGCGGCCCGGTCCGACGGCGGCGCCAGTTGATGTAATGCGCATATTCTTGCCCCAAGGCTTTCATCATGCGCGACACGGCAAGAACGCTATCCGCCGAGAGCAACAGATGCACATGATTCGTCATCAGGACATAGGCATGCAGCGCGCAGCTTTGCGCATGTGAGTGCCGCTGCAGTTGTTGCAAATACCAAAGGAAATCGGCGGGATCAAAGAAGCAGATTTGCCTGTCCGCTCCTCGCTGCACCACATGCAAGGGCATACCAGGCACAAACAAACGCTGGACTCTGGCCATGATGAGACTCCCATCAAGAAAAGTCCCAGCGTGACAGGCTTATCAAGACGACCCCTGCGTCACCGCAAACTACCCCTCCCCCGGCGCCGGATACGTCACTTCCAGCAACTCCAGCTCCTGCTCGCCCAGCGGCGTGTTGAGGGTGATCACATCGCCCTCGCGGGCCTTGGTGATGGTGCGGGCCATGGGCGAGACCCAGCTGATCTTGCCGTTCAGAGGGTCGAACTCGTCGATGCCGACGATGGTGATGGTGTGCGTTTCGCCGTCGCTGGTGCGATAGGTTACCGTGGCGCCGAAAAATACCTGGTCGTTGCCATGGTGCACGCTGGGGTCGACGATGGCGGCCAGGTCCATGCGCTTGGTGAGGAAGCGGATGCGGCGGTCGATTTCGCGCAGGCGGCGCTTGCCGTAGATATAGTCGCCATTTTCCGAACGGTCGCCATTCGACGCCGCCCAATGGACGATGCGCACCACTTCCGGACGGTCGACGTCGATCAGCTGCAGCAGCTCATCCTTGATGCGCTGGTAACCGGCCGGCGTGATGTAGTTCTTGGCGCCGGCGGGAATGGCCAGCGCCAGCGCGGCCGCTTCTTCATCGTCGTCGTTGTCGGATTCTTTTACAAAGGCTTTATTCATCCGCCTATTGTAGCCCCGCCGGGGAGCGGCGGGCACACGGGATACGGGGGCGGGCGGGCTTTTTTGACGTATCATCGTGGCAATCGCGGCAAACCTGCGCCGCACACGGAGACGGATGAAAAAATTCTACAGAGTCAGGCGCTGGCTGTTCGCGCCGCTGGTCTACCTGGCCGCCATCTTTCTGCTGATCGAGGAGTGGCTGTGGGCGACCGGGGCGCGCATCATGCAGGTAATCGCGCAGTTTCCGCCCCTGCATGCGCTCGAAGCGTGGATCAAGCGCCTGCCGCCGTACTGGGCGCTGGCCATCTTCGTGCTGCCGGCCGTGCTGCTGTTTCCCGTCAAGCTGCTGGCCCTGCTGGCGATCGCGCGCGGCCATGCGTTTTCCGGCATCGGCGTGATCGTCATCGCCAAGCTGGGCGGCGCGGCCACCGTCGCGCGCCTGTATACGCTGACGCGCCCTACCCTGCTCAGTTTGCCGTGGTTCGCGCGCTGGCACGGCCTGTTCATGGAAACCAAGGACCGCTGGATCGCCCGCCTGCGCGCCACGCGCCCATGGCGCAGAGTCAGCCGCCTGTCCGCAGCGCTGGGCCGCGCCCGCCGCGCTTGGTGGCAACGCCTGCGTACGCGCGCCGCCGCCGGGCGCCACAGTTCGCGTCCGGCACGGGTGCTGCGCCGCTTCGTCGCCTTCTGGCGCGCCCGCCGCTGATGAAGAAAGGCCACTCCATGCACGACACTCCCCGGCTGGCGCCCGCCATGCGCGCGGCGGCGCCGGAAATCTACCTGTACGACGCGGCCAGCTTGCAATTGCTGGACGCCAACGATGCCGCCTGCGACAACTTGCAGTACGCGCGCAAGGAATTGCTGGCGATGACGCCGTTCACCCTGGCGCCGCAACTCGACGCGCAGCAGCTGGCCGCCGTGCTGGCCACCCTGGACGACAGCATCGGCGCGCAAGCCCGGCTGCACGTGCAGCAACGCCGCCGCGACGGCAGCCTGTATTCGCTGAGCCTGCACCTGTCGCGCGCCCACCGCCAGGGGCGTTCCCTGCTGCTGGCCGAGGGCGAAGACTTGCGCACGCCGCAGGCGACGGCGGCCGCCCTGGCGCAGGTGCAGTCGCGCTTCAACGCCATCGTGTCGAACACGCCGGGCCTCGTGTACCAGTTCTGCCTGCATGCGGATGGACGGGCCTCCTTCCCCTACCTGAGCGACGGCTGCCAGGCCCTGCTGGGCTTGAGCCCGGCACTGCTGCACGCGCGCCCGGAACTGTTCTACCAGTTGATCCTCGCCGACGACCGCGCCTCGTATCTGGAATCGATGCAGGCCTCGAAAAACGCCTTGTGGAGCTGGAACTGGGAAGGCCGCATCTGGATCGATGCCTGGAAGGACGTCAAATGGATCAACCTGCGCTCCACGCCGCGCGCGCTGGCCGACGGCACGGTGCAGTGGGAAGGCATCATGACGAACATCACGGAAAGCCGGCTCGAGCAGATCGAAGTACGCCAGTCGCGCGCCCGCCTGGCCGAGCTGACGGCGCACATCGACAAGGTCAAGGAACACGAACGCACGCGCCTGGCGCGCGAACTGCACGATGACCTGGGCGGCAACTTGACGGCCATCAAGATGGCGCTGGCCATGCTGGCGCGCCGCCTGCCGCCCGACGACCCGCAATTGCAGGAAAAGGCCGACTATGTCGACGCCCTGGTCGACCGCAGCATCGACGCCGTGCACCGCATTTCGCTGGACTTGCGCCCCTCCATGCTGGACCTGGGCCTGGTCGCCGCGCTGGACTGGCAAGTCAAGGAATTCGCGCGCCAGGCGGGCATCGAATGCCAGTTCATTTCCAACCGCCAGCACATCGAGCTCGAGCTGGACCAGGCGACCAGCCTGTTTCGCATCGCCCAGGAAGCGCTGACGAATATCGCCAAGCATGCGCAGGCAAGCAAGGTCACCGTGCGCCTGGCCCGGCAGCGCCAGCATATCAGCCTGTCGATCGCCGACAATGGCGTCGGCATGCGCCTGTCCGACCGCGCCAAGCCGCAGTCGTTCGGCATCCGCGGCATGGCCGAACGGGCCAGCGCGCTGGGCGGCACCCTGAGCCTGATGGATGGGCCGGGCGGCGGCACCGTCCTGAGCATAAAAATCCGGCTGACCACGCCGCGAGAGGCGATAATAGCGGCTGCAGCCAGCGCACCAGCGCAAAGCGGATCGCCATGAGGCCACAGGGCCGCCGCAGGGCGCAGAGATTCAGATAGGAAACAACGCAGTCATGAAAGAAAAAGCCACCATCCGGGTATTCATCGCCGACGATCATGCGATCGTGCGCGAAGGCTTGAAACAAATCCTCGCCGACACGAAGGACATCATCGTGGCCGGCGAAGCTGAAAATGGCCACGACGCCATCAAACTGTTCCGCGGCTCGAAATGCCAGGTGTTGCTGCTCGACATCTCCCTGCCCGACCGCAGCGGCATCGAGGTACTCAAGCAGATCAAGAAGGAAAAGCCGGAACTGGCCGTGCTGATGCTGTCCATGCACCGCGAGGACCAGTACGCCATCCGTTCGCTCAAGGCGGGCGCGGCCGGCTACCTGACGAAACAGAGCGCGCCGCGCGAGCTGGTCACGGCCATTCGCCAGGTAGCGCAGGGCTTGAAATACATCAGTGCCTCGCTGGCCCAGGAATTGGCCAACACGGTGGGCGAAGACCACGAAACGGCCCTGCACGACACCTTGTCGGACCGCGAATACCAGACGCTGGTGATGATCGCCTCGGGCAAGGCCGTGGGCGCCATCGCCGAAGAGCTGAAATTGTCCGTGAAAACCGTCAGCGAATACCGCGCCCGCCTGCTGGTCAAGATGAAACTCAAGAATAGCGCCGAACTGACGCATTACGCCATCCGCAACCAGCTGGTGGATTGACGCAAAGCGGCATGCACGCTGGCATCGGGCGAATTGACAGGACTTCTCCTTGCTTCTCGCACAATAAGTTCTTTGCCAACTCGCATATCATGAGGATAATGAGAAATATCTGAAAAGGCTGTGCCTACATGTCCAGTAAATTGCCATCTTCACCAGCAAGCGCTCCCGCTGGCGCCACGAATGCCGCCGCCGCGATGAACCCGGCCGATATCGCCCGCGAAGCGTTTCGCCGCCTGGCCACGCGCCGCATCGCCCCGACACCGAGCGCCTACCGCGATATCTACAATGAAATCGCCGGCATCAGCGAACCTGCGGACACGCCGGCCGCGCCGGGCGCCGTGCTGGCCGCCAGCGCACCAACGGAGAGCGGCGCGGAAAACGTCCTGACGCAATTTGCCGCCAAGATGAGCGAATCGGCGGGCGAACTGGGCGACTTCGGCCGGCGCTTCCAGCGCGCCCTGAAAGCGCGCGACTGGGACAGCTATGCGCGCACCCTGGCGCAGCTGGCGGAAAAACAGGTCAAGAAAGGCGGCGGCATCGAATTGCCGCCCTTGCCGGACGGCGAACAGACGCGCACCCTGCGTGAATTGCTCAGCCGCACCCTGGGCTTTGCCGTCGCCACCTTGCTGACGGGCACGCCCGCGCTGGTGGAAGAGGCCGAATCGCTGGGCGCGGCCATCAAGCAGGCCCATACGGAAGAAGCACTGAACGAAGCTGCCCTGCGCCTGAAGCAGCTGTGCTACCAGATCGAACTGAAAAGCGGCGACACGGCCGAGCAGCAGGAATTGCTGCTGCGCCTGTTCAAGTTGTTGCTCGATAACGTCAGCCAGTTGCTCGACGACGACAGCTGGCTGCGCGGCCAGGTCGATGCCGTGCAAAACCTGATCGCCGGCCCGCTCGACCAGCGCGCGCTGGAAGACGCCACGCGCAGCCTGAAGGAAGTCATCTACAAGCAAAGCCAGCTCAAACACAGCCTGTCCGACGTCAAGCTGACGGTCAAGAACATGATGATGACCTTCATCGACCGCCTGGGACAAGTGGCGGCCAGCACGGGCGACTTCCATGAAAAAATCGGCGGCTATTCGGAAAAGATCAGCCAGGCGGAAAATATCACCGAACTGAACAGCGTTCTCGACGAAGTCCTGCGCGAAACGCGCATGGTGCAGAACGAAGCCTTGCGCGCACGCGACAAGATGGTGCTGGCGCGCCAGGAAGTGCAGGATGCCGAGCAGCGCATCCACACCCTGGAAGCGAAGCTCCAGCATATGAGCGAACTGGTGCGGGAAGACCAGCTGACGGGCAGCCTGAACCGCCGTGGCCTGGACGACGTGTTCGAGCGCGAGACGGCCCGCTCCGACCGCCGCGGCACGCCGCTGTGCATCGCCATGCTGGACCTGGACGATTTCAAGCGCCTGAACGACACCTACGGCCACCTGGCCGGCGATGCGGCGTTGAAACACCTGGTCAAGATCGTCAAGGAAACCCTGCGCTCGATGGACGTCATCGCCCGCTTCGGCGGCGAGGAATTCCTCATCCTGCTGCCGGAAACGACGGTCGAGGCGGCCTCGTCGACGATGACGCGCCTGCAGCGCGAGCTGACCCGGCATTTCTTCTTGCACGACAATGAAAAAGTCTTGATCACCTTCTCCGCCGGCGTAGCCCTGCGCCTGCCCAACGAAGACCAGGCCGAACTGGTCAAGCGCGCCGACCGCGCCATGTACCAGGCCAAGCAGACGGGCAAGAACCGGGTGGTGGTGGCGGAGTGAACCCTGCCTGCGTCATGCCATGCCGTCCCGCCGCCAGGCCGGACGGCATTTTTAATGGCAAGAACAACAACACACATCTCTCCCCAGTACGCCGCGAGCATGCGCGCGATATAAAAATAAAACTATTTTTTACCCTAAAGTTTCCTTAAATCGTGTCGTCTAGCGCACGGTCAACGACAAACTGAAGGGCCAAAAATTAAAATTTAAAGCACTTTTCGCCATAAATTTTCCCGCAGAGCAACCGTTACCCTAAACAACAGCGGCTTGATTGTCCCGGAACAGCGGGGCAGGCCAAAGTGACTAGCACATAGCGCAATGTAGTACCTGTCTGGAGAATCATCATGGCTGCAGTAATTAATACCAACATCTCGTCCCTGAATTCGCAACGCAACCTGTCGACCTCGCAGTCGGCCCTGAGCACCTCGCTGCAACGCCTGTCTTCCGGCATGCGCATCAACAGCGCCAAGGATGACGCCGCCGGTCTGGCAATTTCCGACCGCATGACGTCGCAAATCCGCGGCATGACCCAAGCTACCCGCAATGCAAACGACGGCGTCTCGCTGGCCCAAACGGCTGAAGGCGCGTTGGCAAGCTCGGGCGACATCCTGCAACGTATCCGCGAACTGGCAGTGCAATCGTCGAACGCCACCAACTCGGCCAGTGACCGCCAGGCGCTGCAAACCGAGGTAGGCCAGTTGGGTTCGGAGCTGAACCGCATTGCCACCACCACATCGTTCAACGGCCAGGCGCTGCTGGATGGCACCATGGGCACCGCCAACTTCCAGGTCGGCGCCAACGCCAATCAGCTCATCTCCGCCACTGGCGCCAACTTCCTGACCAGCACTTACGGTAACAACCAAGTGCAAGGCAGCGGCGTGGCTCCAGGCACGGCAACGGCAATGGTTGCCGCCAAAACAATCGATGTAGCCGGCTCTACCGGCCTGGCAACCTACACCACGACAGCCACCGACACTGCCCGCTCCGTGGCCGCCGGCATCAATGCCCTGACCTCCAAGACCGGCGTCACAGCCACCGCCAGTACCGATCTGAACTTGACGATGGCCGCTGGCTCGCAGTCGTTCACGCTCCAATCGGATAACGCCACTGCCGTGACGATGTCCTTTACCGTGACCGGCACCGGCTCCACCGCCAGCGATTACGCCGCCGGCATCAACGCCATCAATGCGCAAACGGCGAACACCGGCGTCACCGCCCAGTACGATTCGGTCAAAGGCGGCATGAAGCTGACCAATTCGACCGGCAATGACATCAAGATCGTCAATGGTGCGGCAGCCAGTGGCGCGAACTCGTTCACGCCTTCAGGCTACAGCAACACTGGCGCACTGGTAGCAGGCTCGGCTACAGCTGCTGGCGCGACTGCGTTTGCCAACGGCACGCTGACCTTCGACTCGCCAGGCGGCTTCTCCGTCACCGATGCTGGTTCCGGCTTGGCCCTGAGCGGCACTTCGAAGCTGCAATCGGTTTCGTCGCTGGATGTCACTACCTTCGCTGGCGCGCAAACGGCCCTGAAAATCACCGATGCAGCGCTGGCCTCGGTGAACAGCCAACGCGCCCAGTACGGTGCATTGCAATCGCGCTTCTCGTCGGCCATCTCCAACCTGCAATCGACGACGGAAAACCTGTCCGCTTCGCGCAGCCGCATCGTCGATACGGACTTCGCGTCGGAAACTGCCAACCTGACCCGCGGCCAGATCCTGCAACAAGCTGGTACTGCCATGCTGGCGCAAGCGAACTCGCTGCCAAACGGCGTGCTGAGCCTGCTGCGCGGCTAATCTTCGATTAGTCAGGTAACAGCGTTGGACTTTGATTCCCCTGCCGGATTTTTTCGGCCGGGGAATTTTCACTAGGAGAGCACCATGACTATCGACACGATAGCGGCCGCCTCCGCGGCCAGGATAGACAAGAGTTATGCGTCCGCGGACACGCCGGCTGCACGCGCGGCAATGCCACGCGCCGCCACGGAAAACGAGACGGTTGCGCCAAAACAAGCCAGCAAGGAACCGAGCCGGGAACAGTTGAACAAGGCAGTGTCGGAGCTAAACCAATCGTCGCAAATAAAGACGCAAGGCATTGAGTTTTTCATCGACGAGGACAGTCAGCGCACGGTGGTCAAGATCATCGACCAGGAAACCAAGGAAGTGCTGCGCCAGATTCCCACCAAGGAAGCCCTGGAGCTGGCCAAGACCTTCGACTCGGCCAAAGGCTCCCTGATCAGCCAGAGCGCATGAGATGGGATTGCCCACGGACACACAGCATCGTGGCAATACGCATCGGCGGGACACCGGGGCCCGATAGCCTGACTATCCGGCCCCGCATTTTTACCATAATTGCAACGACATTTCCCGCCGCACACCCGATTTTTCACTCCTGCTGAAAACAGCGCGGTAAATCCCCCTCTCAAGTCCTGATTGATTCTGCCGATAACAGCTTATATTAGTGTTTTCCTAGGAGCATGCCGTGGCCATTACCCCTACAATCTCATCCGTTGGCATCGGCGCCGGCGCCAGCGGCCTGGATGTGAACTCCATCATCGACAAGCTGATGACGGCCGAGTCAGCGCCACTGGCCACTTTTGACAAGAAAACGGCTTCCTATCAAGCCAAGCTCAGCGCGATGGGTACCCTGAGCGGCTCCGTTGGTGCCTTTCAGGGATCGCTTTCCGCACTGACCAATTCGAATAACTTCCGTGCCGTCAGCGCCACTCCATCGGATCCGCTGGTGCTGTCGGCCAGCGCCGGCGCCAAGGCCGTGGCCGGCAGCTACAACATCAATGTTTCCCAGCTTGCCCAGGCGCAGACGCTGACGTCGGGCGGCATGGCCAGCAAGCTGTCCACCATCGGCAGCGGCGCCAAGACGACGGTTTCCTTCCAGCTCGGCTCGCTCGCTGGCGGCACCTTCGGCGTTTCGGGCACGGCACTGAGCGGCGGCGCTCTGCTCACAGGGATCAGCAATGGCTCGCTGAACATCAACGGCACGGCCATTCCGACCGATGCCGGCACCAAGAGCGCGCGCGCGCTGGCGGACGCCATCAATGCGAAGAGCAGCACCACGGGCGTGACTGCGACGGCCCAGCCGACGGCCAGCAATGCCGCCATGTTCACCGGTTTCGGCAATATCGCCACCGGTGCGGACGGCACCTATGCGCTGTCGGTTGGCGGTATCGAAATTGTGACCCAGGGCAACGGCGTCGCCGCAGGCGGCGGCATCACTGCTGCCTCGCTCGATACGACACTTGCCGGTCCGAATGCCGTCTCGAACGCGCTGGCGGCGGCGAATATTACCGTCACCGGCACCGCAGCCGGCGGCAACCTGCAGTTTACGCGCGCCGATGGTTCCAACCTCAATATTGAAGAAGTCGTCACGGGCAGCGTCATGGGCGGCATCGGGCATGCCGCCAGTGCTGTCAACGATGGCTCCAACGTCACCATCGCCAGTTCGATCACCCTGGCGTCGGGCAATGCCAGCCCCATCACCATCGCCGGCAGCAATCCGGCTGCCGCCGGGCTGACGGCTGGCACGGGCGGCGCCTACATGAATACGGGTTTCACCCAGGACGGCACTCAGGCAACGGGATCGGTGGTAATCGATTCCACCAACAACACCCTGCAAGGCATCCGTGATGCCATCAATAACGCGGGCCTTGGCGTCACCGCCAGCATCATTTCCGACGGCACCGACAAGCCATATCACCTGGTGCTCAGTTCGACCAAGACGGGCGCCAATTCAGCGATGAAGATTACGCTCAGTGGCAGCAACGGACAACCAGCTGACAGCGCCCTGAATGATTTGCTGTCTTACGATGCCTCTGGCACACAGAATCTGAAGCAGAACACCGCAGCGCAAAACACCAACTTCAGCGTCAACGGTATTCCTATCACCAGCAGCTCGAACAGCGTCGATACGGCAATCGAAGGCGTCACTTTGGGCATTACCAAGGTCGGCACGTCCAATTTATCGATAGCCAAAGATACATCGACGGTCAAGACCAGCATCACCGCCTTCGTCAAGGCCTACAACGATCTGAATACCGCGATCACCAAGATGACGGCTTACAACCCGGACACCAAGACCGGCGCCATCCTCCAGGGAGACGCGACTGTCCAGTCTATCCAGAGCCAGCTGCGCAGGCAATTGGGCGCGCCGATTACTGGCCTGAGCGGCGGACTGAGCAACTTAAGCCAGGTAGGCATTGCGTTTCAAAAAGACGGCAGCCTGACCTTGGATGCAAGCAAACTCGACAAGGCCATCGGCGCCAATTTCGGCGATATCGCCGGACTGTTCTCGGCCATCGGCAAAGTTAGCGACAGCAATGTCGCCTTCACCAGTTCCACCGCCGCCACCAAGCCCGGCACCTATGACCTGACCATCACCACCATGGCCAGCCAAGGTTCGCTCACATCGGATACGGTACTGCCAGCCAGTACCACGATCGCCAGCGATACCACCTGGAATGTCACGCTGAACGATACGGATCCCTCGGCGGCAAAAAATACTGCCAAGGTAACCATTCCAGCCGGCACCTACACCGCTGCGCAACTGGCTTCGATGGTGCAGTCCTCGATCAACGGCGTCAAGGCGTTTTCGGATAATGGATCAACCGTGTCCGCTTCGATCGATGGCACCGGCAAACTGGTGCTGGCCTCGAGCCGCTACGGCTCCGTATCGAACTTGGCATTAAGCAACGGTACAGGGACGGGCATAGAAACCCTGTTTGGCACCGCCAAGCCTGTCAAGGGCACAGACGTGGCCGGTACCCTGGGCGGCCAGCCTGTCACTGGCTCAGGCCAATCCCTGACAGGGGCACCTGGTTCGCCGGCCGACGGGTTGAAGATTGAAGTGACGGGCGGTGTCATCGGATCACGGGGCACGGTCAGCTTCTCGCAAGGCTATGCCTATCAGCTGAACAACCTGGCGACATCGTTCCTCGGCACGAACGGCATGATCACCAACAAGTCCAAAGGCATCAATGACAGCATCAAGTCGGTTGCCGACCAACGCGACAAGTTCAGCGCGAAACTGACCGACATCGAGGCGCGCTACCGTGCCCAATACACGCGCCTGGACGTGTCCCTGAACAAATTACAGGGTACGCAAACCTATCTGACCCAGCAGCTGGCCGCCATCGCCGCCAACCGTTAAGCGCCATCATCAGGAGAATTACATGTTTGGAACCCAACAACGCGGCGTCAATGCCTATGCCAAGGTCGGCCTGGAAACGGGGATCGGCTCGGCCTCGCCGCACAAGCTGATCGTGATGCTGTACGACGGCGCCCTGGTGGCCGTGCTCAGCGCGCAGATGCACATGAAGTCGGGAAATATTCCGGAAAAAGGCAAGTCCATCTCGAAAGCCATCCAGATCATCGACAACGGCCTGCGCGCCAGCCTGGACAAGGAAGCGGGCGGCCAGATCGCCGAAGGCCTCGACGCGCTGTACGAATACATGAGCGCGCGCCTGCTGATGGCCAACCTGAACAATGATATTACCCTGCTGGAAGAAGTGCAGCGTCTGCTGACCGACCTGCGTGAAACCTGGAATGCCATCGGTTCCACGCCGGCCGCCATCCCCGGCGCCGATTTGAAACGTATGCCCAGCCTTGCGAGCGCCTGACCCATGATGACCAATCAAGAAGTCCTGACCACCTACGAAACCATGCAGACCCTGACGGGCCGGATGGTGACCGCCGCCAGCAACGCCGACTGGGACGAGCTCGAAGCGCTGGAACAGCAAGTGAGCGCGCATGTCGAGGCGTTGAAGGCGAATGAAGAAAAAGTCGTGCTGGAAAGCGCGGGCCGCCAGCGCAAGGTCACCCTGATCAAGCAGATGCTGGAAGACGACCGCAAGATCCGCGACCTCACCATGCCGTGGATGGCGCAATTGTCCAAGCTGATCAACAGCACCGGCACCGAACGGCGCCTGGCCAGCGCCTACGGCCTCTAAGCGCCCACGGGGCAAGGTCACTCATGTTGCCGAAGATGGATGCGATCGGCATGACGCCCTTGACCCCGGTCAAGGTCACGCGGGCGGCAGATGCCGTCGCCGACCCGCGCCAGGCCGAGTTCCAGCGCTCGCTGCAGGGACTGATCGGCAAATCCATGCAGGGACAGGTGCTGGCCCGCATGGGCGACGGCAGCTACCTCGTGCGCGTGGCCGGCACGCCGGCCCGCATGCAGCTGCCCGCCGGCGCCCAGCCGGGCACGGAAATCCCGCTGACCCTGATCGGCATCAATCCCCGCCCCTCTTTTCAAATCGGCAATAACCGCGACCAGCCCGCCAGCGCCCTGCTGACCTATGCGGACGCGGACGCGGAGCCCGAAGCGGCGGAAACGCGCGGCCCCCAGGCCGGCGCCGCCCAGGCGGGCACGCGCGCCAGCAGCACGGCCGCCACCCTGCTCAGCCGTGCGCCCCTGACACCCGCCAATCTGCTGCCCGCCCTGGCTGGCGACACGCCCGCGCCCGAGCTGAGCACCACCGCGCGCGCCATCAGCACGGTGCTGAGCCAGGCGGAAAGCGTGCCCGGCGCACCCCTGTCGCTGGTCGGCAAGACGCCGCTGATGGCCACACCCGGCGCTGCTCCCGCCCAGGTGGCCCAGAAACTGCAGGATGCGGTCGGCAGCAGCGGTCTGTTCTATGAATCGCACGTGGCCGAATGGGCCGAGGGCAAACGCCCGCTGGCCTCGCTGCTGCTGGAGCCGCAGATGCAGAAGGCGGCCCAGGGCGACATGGCCAGGACGGGTACCGACCTGGCTTCGGCGCAACTGATCAATTTGCAGCTGCATACGCACGAACAGGCGCGCGTGCAGTGGCAGGGCGAAGCCTGGCCAGGCCAGAAGATGCAGTGGGATATCAGCCGTGATGCGCCGGAAGGGCAGCAGCACGAAGGACGCGATGGCGACGGGGAAGCGACGGCCTGGCGCAGCAATGTGCGCTTCCAGTTCCCCCTGCTGGGCGACCTGGCCGCGCATGTGGTCCTGCAGGGCGGCAGAGTCGCCATCCAGTTGCAGGCGGGCAGCGAAGGCAGCGCCGACACCTTGCGCCAGCATGCGGCGCGGCTCGAAGCGTCGCTCGACGCGGCGGGCTGGCCCTTGTCGTCCTTGACGATTGCCGGCAAGCCGGATGCGACAGGAGCAGACGATGCTTGACGACACCAGGCGCAAGGTGCCGCAGACGGCCGTCGCGCTGGCCTACCAGAGCGGCACGCCGGCGCCCAAGGTGGTGGCCAAGGGCAGCGGCCTGATCGCGGACCAGATCATCAGCACGGCGCGCGAACACGGCGTCTTCGTGCATGAATCGAAGGAGTTGGTGGCGCTGCTGATGGATGTCGACCTGGACCGCCAGATTCCGCCCGGCCTGTATCGGGCGATTGCGGAACTGCTGGCCTGGTTATATCATATTGAATCTGCGAATGGCGGGCCGATTCCGCCGCCGCCCGACACCAGCGTCAACCTCACCGATACATAGACAGGCATCAATGCAAGCACATATTATGGATTCCGGCCTCGAAAACTGGCATGATTTTGAAGTGGAATCGCGGCGGGAAATCATCGCCTTGCTGCGCGGCATCAGCGAAAAGAACCAGCTGATCCGCATGCTGATCCACGGTGAATCCGATGTGTGCGTCACGTCCATCCTGGAAGTCGATGCCGACCACAATACCGTCATCCTCGACCGTTCCGTGAATGCCGACCAGAACCGGCGCATGGTGGCCGCCACCGGCATTTCGTTTGAAACCTCGCTCGACAAGATCCGCATCCTGTTTGCCAGCGCCCTGGTGGAAGAGTGCAATTACGGCGGCACGCCCGCCCTGAAAATTGCCATTCCAGAAACACTGATCCGCTTGCAGCGGCGCGAGTACTACCGCATGACGACGCCCGTGAGCAATCCCGTGCGCGTCTCGATTCCCCTGCCGCCCTCGCTCGGTGGCGCCGACACGCTGTTCCCGCTGGCCGACATCAGCTGCGGCGGCATTGCCATCCTCGACAATAAACTGATGCTGGGCGAAACCATCGGCAGGGACTATCCCGGCTGCCGCATCGACTTGCCTGACGTCGGCATCGTCACCGCGACCTTGCAAATTCGCAATTCGCTGGACATGACCCTGCTGAACAACAAGCTGAACCGCCGCCTCGGCTGCCAGTTCGTCGACCTGCCGCGCAGCATGCTGGCGCACGTGCAGCGCTATATCACGCGTCTTGAACGCGAGCGGAATGCTCGCATGGCTGGGTTGGGCTGATATTCAGTTAAGTTAACCCAAAACGACGACTGGGGTCGAACGGGGACGCCGAGTCCCTGAGGGTTCGACCCCGGCCCTTGCGCTTGGGGTGCCATAATTTAAACCTGCATATTCATGATGTCATGATATGCAGAAACCAGCTTGTTCCGCACCTGCACCGTCGCCTGGAATTCGATGCTCGACTTTTGCATCGATACCATCACGTCCGACAGGCTGACCTTTTCGTCGCCCATGGTAAAACGCTGGCCCAGCGCCGATGACGCCTGTTGCGCGCCGCTCACGGAGTCGAGCGCGCTCTTGAAGGCATCGGCAAAATTCACCTTCGCCGCCGGCATCTCGGTCTGGATCGCCGGTATTTTCGCCTCCGGCCGCGTGGCCGCCGACTTCAGTTGCGCGATCATCGCCTCGATCCTGCTGCTATCGATACCGCCTGTTTTCACTTTGCCTCCCGATTCTGGTCTGCTTCATATCTGTTCCATGCCTGTTGCACCCAGAGAACAAAACCCTGGCTTGCAAGGCAACGACGGGTACAATAACTTCCGTCACATGTTGCCAGGGTTCCACAATACCAGCGCCAACGCCAGCCGCTCGGCCGAGCAGGCGGCAAAAGCGCCTTCTATTTGGACGATTGAAGCGCGTGACAGTGGCGGATAATTCTGCATATCGCCCCCTCCTCCTGTGGAAGCGGCCCCCACTCAATACCCAATATACGCGCCCCGGAAGGCAATCATGGCTGTAGCCGAAGAAATCGATGTGAACCGCATACCGCCGGAACCGGCGCCTGCCCGCTCGCCCGTGGAGTCCATCCAGGCGTTCGCCAAGACGCCGATGGGCAAGAATTTCCTGCGCGGCCTGGGCGTGGCGGCACTGGTCGCCATCGGCGTGGCGCTGTACATGTGGAACCAGCCGCCCGAATACAAGGTCCTGTTCTCCAATTACACGGACCGCGACGGCGGCGCCATCACCGCTTCGCTGGACCAGCTGGGCATCAAGCACAAGTTTTCCGAAGGGGGCGGCGCGATTCTCGTGCCGTCCGAGCAAGTCCACGATGCGCGCCTGAAACTGGCGGCGCAAGGCTTGCCCAAGGGCGGCAACGTGGGCTTCGAGCTGATGGAAAACCAGAAGCTGGGCGTGTCGCAATTTTTGGAACAGGTCAATTTCCAGCGCGCGCTCGAGGGCGAGCTGGCGAAATCGATCGAATCCGTCTCCGCCGTCGATACGGCCAGAGTCCACCTGGCCCTGCCGAAACCATCCGTCTTCGTGCGCGAACAGCAAAAACCGACGGCGTCCGTGCTGCTGAACCTGCACCCGGGCCGCGGCCTCGACCAGCTGCAAGTGAGCGCCATCGTGCACCTGGTGGCGTCCAGCGTGCCGGAATTGCTGCCAATCAATGTCACCGTCGTCGACCAGGCGGGCACCTTGCTGTCGAACCAGGAAAAGGACAAGGACCGCGCCAACGGCATCAAGAGCCTGGACCCGAACCAATTGAAGTACGTGCAGCAGTTGCAGCAAAGCGTGATCAAGCAGGTCGAATCGATCCTGCTGCCCATCGTCGGCGAAGGCAATGTGCGCGCCGAAGCGACGGCCGATGTCGATTTCTCGCAAAGCGAGCAGGCGGCCGAAACCTACAAGCCCAATTCGCCGCCGGAAGCGTCCACCATCCGCAGCCAGCAAACGAGCGAATCGACGGGCGCAGGCAATGCCAACCCGTCCGGCGTGCCGGGCGCGCTGTCGAACCAGCCGCCAGGCGTGGCGACGGCACCGCTGACGGCCGAGGCGCCGGGCGCACCGGGCGGCACGCCGACGGCGCCGACACAGAAGGAATCGACGACGAATTATGAAGTCGACAAGACCGTGCGCTACGAGCAGAAGTCCATGGGCGGCTTGCGCCGCCTGTCGGTGGCCGTCGTCGTCAACTATCGCCGCAGCTTCGACAAGGATGGCAAGGTCACGGTCAAGCCGATTTCCCCTGCCGAAATGGTCCAGATCAATAACCTGGTCAAGGAAGCGATGGGCTACAACAAGGAACGCGGCGACAGCTTCAGCGTGGCCAACTCGCCCTTCGACGGCATCGACCGCGCGCCGGAAGGCAAGCTCGAGTGGTGGCGCGACCCGGCCAACTTGCCGCTGGCCAAGGAACTGGCGAAATTCCTCATCACGGCCCTGATCCTGCTGTATATCTTCATCAAGATCGTGCGTCCGATGCTGCGCCCCGTAATGCGCAAGATCGACGATTTCGGCGCCCCGCCGCCCGTCATCGAGCCGGAACTGGAGAAGACGGACGAAGAAAACGAAGTCCTGCTCAGCGAAGCGGAGCTGGAAGAGCTGGAAGAAGACACTGCCCGCGGTTATCGCGAAAACCTGGCGATGGCCAGGAAACTGGCGCAGGAAGACCCGCGCGTGGTGGCCAACGTGATCAAAGCATGGATAGGCAATAATGACTGAGACAACGGGACTGCAAAAAGCGTCCATCCTGATGCTGGCACTGGGCGAGAGCGAAGCGGCCGAAGTGATGAAATTCCTCGGCCCGCGCGAAGTGCTGAAACTGGGCGCCGCCATGGCCACCATGAAGGGCATCGCGCACGAGCAGGTGGTCGAAGTGCTCGACGACTTCCGCGCGCAGACGGAACTCAATTCCACCGTCGGCCTCGATTCGGACGAATACATCCGGCAAGTGCTGACCAAGGCGCTGGGCGACGACAAGGCGTCCGTGCTGCTGTCGCGCATCCTGGGCGGCAAGGATGCGTCCGGCATCGAATCGCTGAAATGGATGGATTCGCAATCCGTGTCCGAGCTGATCCGCAACGAGCACCCGCAGATCATCGCCACCATCCTCGTCCACCTGGAACGCGACCAGGCGTGCGAAATCCTCGGCCATTTCACGGACCGTTTGCGCAACGACGTGGTGCTGCGCATCGCCACCCTGGACGGCGTGCAGCCGGCCGCCTTGCGCGAACTCAACGACGTGCTGACGAAACTGCTGTCGGGTAACGAAAACATCAAGAAATCGTCGCTGGGCGGCGTGCGCGCGGCGGCCGAGATCCTGAACTTCATGAGCGGCGAGCAGGAAGGCTCCGTCATGGACAACATCAAGAACTACGACAACGACATGGCGCAAAAGATCATGGACGAAATGTTCGTGTTCGACAACGTGATCGATATCGACGACCGGGGCATCCAGCTGCTGCTGCGCGAAGTGCAGTCGGAAATGCTGATCATCGCCCTGAAAGGCGCCTCGCAAGAGCTGCGCGACAAGATCTTCAAGAACATGTCGCAGCGCGCCGGCGAAATGATGCGCGAAGACCTCGAATCGAAAGGCCCCGTGCGCCTGTCGGAAGTGGAATCGCAGCAGAAACAGATCCTGCAGATCGTGCGCCGCCTGGCGGACGAGGGGCAGATTGTCCTAGGCGGAAAAGGCGAGGATTCGTTTGTCTAATTTGATTCCCAAAGAGCAGCAAACCGCCTACCAGCGCTGGGAAATGACCTCGTTTGGCGACGAACGTCCCAGCGTGGTGGCGGCGCGCAAGCTGCTGGAACCGGATCCGGAACCCGAGCTCGACCCGTTTGCGGAAATGCACGAGGAAGAGCTGGCCCCGCCGCTCGAATACCCGACGCAGGAAGAACTCGACGCCATCCGCGAGGAAGCGCGCGCCACGGCCTTCGAGGAAGGCCGCGCGGCCGGCTATGCGGAAGGCCATGCGGCCGGGCATGCCGATGGCCATGCCGAGTCGTATGCGCAAGGCAAGGCGGCCTCCGCCGTGGAACTGGCGCACCTGCAGACCATCGCCGTCGACTTCGGCACGGCCGTACACCAGGCCGACGAACTGATCGCCAACGACGTGATGGAACTGGCCCTGCAGCTGGCCAAGGGCATGCTCAAGACTGCCTTGCCCGTGCGCCCCGAACTGATGCTGCCCGTGGTGCGCGAAGCCATCGAATACTTGCCCGTGCTGCAACAACCGGCCTTGCTGATGCTCAACCCGGAAGATGCGCAAGTGGTGCGCGACGGCATCGGCGATGAGCTCGACAAGGGCGGCTGGCGCGTCATCGAAGACCCCAGCGTGGAACGCGGCGGTTGCAAGATCGACACGGCCAGCAACCAGATCGACGCGCAAAGCTCCACCCGCTGGCAGCGCCTGACGCATGCGCTGGGCAAGGACCTGGACTGGCTGGCGCCGTGAGCGATCCCGTCAAAGGCCCCACTGCCCATGCGGCGCGCTGGCGCGCCTACCTGAACGACTGTTCGGCCGTCGTCGGCTTCGTGGAACCGATGCAAATCTCGGGCCGGGTCACGCGCGTGGCCGGCCTGGTGATGGAAGCCGTGGGCCTGCGCCTGGCCGTCGGCGCCGCCTGCACCGTGCCGCTGCCCAATGGCGGCCGGGTCGAAGCGGAAGTGGTGGGCTTTGAAGGCGACCGCCTGTTCCTGATGCCGCAAAGCGACGTCGAAGGCATCGTGCCCGGCACGCGCGTGTTTTCCGTCGAACCGGCCATCCCCCGCCCCGGCAGCGTGGCGCACCCGCGTCGCCGCCCGAGCGACCGCGCGCGCCACCTGCCCGTGGGTCCGCAACTGCTGGGTCGCGTGCTCGACGGCGCGGGACGGCCGCTCGACCAGCTCGGTCCGCTGCACACGGTCGACAGCGCCCCCATCAATGTCCGCCCCGCCAATCCCTTGGGCCGCGCGCCCATCGTCGATACCTTGGACGTGGGCGTGCGCTCGATCAACGCCATGCTGACCGTGGGCCGTGGTCAGCGCATGGGCCTGTTCGCCGGTTCCGGTGTCGGTAAAAGCGTGCTGCTGGGCATGATGGCCCGCTACACGGAGGCGGACGTGATCGTCGTCGGCCTGATCGGCGAACGGGGCCGCGAGGTGAAGGAATTCATCGAGCAGATTCTCGGCGCCGAAGGTCTGGCCCGCTCCGTCGTCGTGGCCGCGCCGGCCGACACGCCGCCCCTGATGCGCCTGCAAGGGGCCGCGTATGCGACGGCGATTGCCGAACACTTCCGCGACCAGGGGCAAAACGTGCTGCTGATCATGGATTCGCTGACCCGCTACGCCATGGCGCAGCGCGAAATAGCCCTGGCCATCGGCGAGCCGCCCGCCACCAAGGGCTATCCGCCGTCCGTCTTCGCCAAGCTGCCCGTGCTCGTGGAACGGGCCGGCAATGGCGAAGAAGGCGGCGGCTCGATCACGGCCTTCTACACCGTGCTGACCGAGGGCGATGACCAGCAGGACCCGATCGCCGACTCGGCGCGCGCGATTCTCGATGGCCACATCGTGCTCAACCGCCGCCTGGCCGAAGCGGGACATTATCCCGCCATCGACATCGAGCAATCGATTTCGCGCGCGGCCCACTCGATCACCACGCACGAGCACCAGCAGCAGGCGCGCAAGCTGAAACAGCTGTATTCGCGCTATGAACGCAGCCGCGACCTGATCAGCGTGGGCGCCTACAGCGCCGGCACCGACCCCGTGCTGGACCAGGCCATCGCCCTGCATGAAAAGATCGAGGCGTTTTTGCAACAGCAAATCACGGAGCGGGTCAGCATGGACGAGAGCTTGGGGCAACTTACCGCTCTATTCGACTGATTAGGACTTGCATAGCGGGAATATAATCAGCCATGGCTTCTCCTTCCCAACTTGCAACCCTGATCGACCTCGCCCAGCGCGAAACGGACGATTGCGCCAAGCGCCTGGGCGCGGCCCTGAAAGCGCTCGACGATTGCCGCCAGAAGCTCGACATGCTGTCCGGCTACCGCGACGACTATGCCCAGCGCTTCGAGGCGAGCATGAGCAACGGCATCACGCCCATGGCTTACCGCAACTTCCAGGCATTCATGACCAAGCTCGACAGCGCCATCATGGGCCAGCAGCAAGTGGTCGAGCATGCGCAAGCGCGCAGCGACAATGAAAAGATGCGCTGGCAACTGGCCGAACGCAAGCGCATGTCCTACACCACCCTGAACAACCGGGCGCAGGAACAGGCGCTGAAGCTGGAAAACAAGCGCGACCAGAAGGCAATGGATGAGCACGCGGCGCGACAAGCCTATTACAAACGCTAAGCAACACTAAGGCAGCATCATGCAAACCCAGCCAACCCCGATTTCCCAGATTATCTCGCCGAACGCCACGCCGGGCGCCGCCAACCGCAGCCAGCCGTCCACCAGCGGCGCGGCGGGCGACTTCCAGCGCACCCTGAACCGCCAGATCGAACAACGCCAGGCCAGCCGCAACGTGGCGCAAACGCCAGCGCCAGCGCCGGCGGCCCGTCCTGCCAGCCCTGCGGCCACGCCAGCGCCCGCCAATGAAGCAAAGCCGGCGCAGGCGGGCACCGAGCAGGCGGCCAGCAGCGACCAGCCGCCCGCGCCAGTTGCCGAGGCCGCCACACAAGCCGCCGCCGATGGTTCCGGCACCACGGCCGAGGCCAGCGCGCCCGCAGCCCCCGTCGAGACAACACCGCCGCCAGCCGATCCGGCCGCCGCGATGCTGGCCCTCGTGGGCAGCATCCAGCTGGCCATCCAGCCGCCAGCGGCCAAGGCCGCGACGGAACTGCCCGTGCGCGCCGCCAGCGTCAAAGCCGACGGCAAGGGCCTGGCAACGGGACCATTGGCCGCCGCCACCGCCGCCGCAGTGCAAACCGACAGCGGCGACTTTGCCGACAGCCTGGGCAAGGCAGCCGCCACGCGTGGCGCCAGCGTGCCGGCAGGCAAGACCGAACCGGGCAAGCTGGCCATCGACGCGCAGCTGGCGGCGACCGCCAAGGCGGGCAGCGCCGCGGCCGAAGCTATCCTCAAGGAAATGCCTGCCGACCTGAGCCGCCTGGCGGCCCAGTTGCAGCCGAGCACGCTGCAACAGCCCGCGGCCGCCGTGGCCGTGCCGGCCGACAAGCTGACGGGCCGCGTCGGCACGCCGGCCTGGGACCAGCAACTGGGACAGAAAGTCGTGTGGATGGCGGCCGGCGGCGACCAGAGCGCCACCCTGACCCTGAATCCGCCCGACCTGGGGCCCGTGCAAGTGGTCCTGACGGTCACCAATGACCAGGCCGATGCCGCCTTCATGTCGGCCCAGCCGGAAGTACGCCAGGCGCTGGAAGCGGCCATGCCGCGCCTGCGCGAGATGATGAGCGAAGCGGGCATTGCCTTCGGCAGCGCCACCGTCTCGGCTGGCACGCCGGAACAGCAAAACAATGGCGAACGGGCCGCCTCGGGCGAACGCCGTGGCAATGGCCAGGGCGGCGGCATCTCCGGTGGCGAGATCGCCATCGCGCCGGCGGCAGGCGGACGCAGCCGGCCCAGCCTGAGTGCTGTGGATACCTTTGCCTGATGACAATTCGTCGTCCGCAGGCCACAGGCGCGCCCCACGGCATAACTTTTCGTATAAAAACAGCGAGTTGAAGGCGCTTCCTCCCTCTTTTCACCGCATCCTTCTGCGCAGAATTTGCCGATAATGACATAATGGCGTCGTGATCCACTTCCATGCACTCGAGTACCATTGAAAGCAAATCCAAAAATGAAAGCAGATCCGAAAGCAGATGCAGGCCTGGCCCCCGCCGGCGCCTCGAAAAAGAAGCTTCTGATCATAGTGCTGGCCGCGGTGCTGGTCGCCGGCGGCATTGGCGGCGGTGCCGCCTGGTACTTCCTGCATGGCAAGGCCGATAAAGAAGAAGCGGCGCCCAGCAAGAAGAAACATGCCGCTTCGAAAGCAGGTCCGCCCGTTTTCGTGCCCATCGATGCCTTCACCGTGAACTTGCAGCCGGAAAATGGCGAGCAATATCTGCAGATCGCGTTTACCCTGCAGGTGGGCACGCCGGAAGAGATGGATAGCATCAAGCTGAACATGCCGAAGGTGCGCAGCCGCTTGCTGTTGCTGCTGTCCGGCAAGAAGGCGTCCGAACTCAATACCGTGGAAGGCAAACAGCAACTGGCGGCCGAAATCATCAATCAGGTGAACCAGCCGTTCGAAGACAAAGGGCCGGAGCAGGACGTGACGGACGTATTATTTACCGCATTCATCATTCAATAAGCAGCCATGGCCGATAATTTCCTCTCCCAGGAAGAAGTCGATGCCCTTCTGAAGGGCGTCAACGGAGACCAGGACGACGCGCAGGCGCCGGAAGACGTCACGGGAGTTCGTACCTACAACCTGGCAACCCAGGAGCGCATCGTGCGCGGCCGGATGCCAACGCTGGAAATTATCAACGAGCGTTTCGCCCGGCTGCTGCGCGTGGGCCTGTTCAACTTCCTGCGCCGCAGCGCCGAAGTGTCGGTCGGTTCCGTGCGCGTGTCGAAATACAGCGAGTTCATCCGCAACCTGGTCGTGCCGACCAATCTGAACCTGGTGCACATGAAGCCGCTGCGCGGCACGGCCCTGATGGTCTTCGATCCGGGCCTCGTCTTCCTGCTGGTCGACAACCTGTTCGGCGGCGACGGACGCTTCCATACGCGCGTCGAAGGGCGCGACTTTACGCAGACGGAGCAGCGCATCATCCTGCGCATCCTCGACATCGTCTTCGAAGCCTATACCAAGTCGTGGGAACCGGTCTTCCCCGTCGAGTTCGAATATATCCGTTCAGAAATGAACACGCAGTTCGCCAATATCGCCACGCCGAACGAGGTGGTCGTAGCGTCCACCTTTACGGTGGAACTGGGCTCCGTTTCCGGACAAATCCACTTCTGCATGCCGTATTCGATGATCGAGCCTATCCGCGATTCGCTGACCTCAAGCCTGCAGGGCGAGGCGCTGGAAGTGGACAAGCGCTGGATCCGCCTGATGACGCAGCAGATCCAGATCGCCGAAGTCGAACTGGTGGCGTCGCTGGGCACGGCGCGCGTGTCGTTCGATGAAATCCTGAACATGAAGGTGGGCGACATCATCCCCCTGAATATTCCCGAGCTGATCGCCGCCACCGTCGACGGCGTGCCCGTGATGGATTGCACGTACGGCGTGTTGAACGGACAATATGCATTGAAGGTGGAGAAACTCCTCGCTAATGCCGATAACATGAACAACCACTAAACACCTGACCAAACCTACTGCGCGTCGCGCTTTGCGGCCTGCGATGCTCACCGTGCTCCAGCACGGTTGCGCTTCTTAGCCACAAATCACTGCCGCTCGCTACGGTTTTGCCAGGCGTTACAATTAATATATACACTGGCCGCTCGGCGGCCAACTCTGTACAACAGGAGAAACACATGTCTGACAACCAAGACGACCAAAGCGCGGAAGACGATTGGGGCGCGGCCATTGCCGAGCAGGCCAAGGCGGAAGCCGAAGCGCTGCAGAACCAGGCGGCCAATACGGCCAGCGCGGCCAGCGCCGCCGTGTTCAAGGACTTTTCCAAGCAGGCGTCGAAGTCGGAAACGCACAACGATATCGATTTCATCCTCGATATTCCCGTGCAGCTGACGGTCGAACTGGGCCGCACCAAGATCGCCATCAAGAACCTGCTGCAGCTGGCGCAGGGTTCCGTGGTCGAGCTCGACGGCCTGGCCGGCGAACCGATGGACGTGCTGGTCAACGGCTGCCTGATCGCCCAGGGCGAAGTGGTGGTGGTCAATGACAAGTTCGGCATCCGCCTGACCGACATCATCACGCCTTCCGAACGCATCCGAAAATTGAATAAATGAAGCCTGGCCTGTTGATTTCCACCGTGCTGCCGCTCATGGCGGCATGCAGCATTGCCCTGGCTGAAGCGCCGGCCGCGTCCGCGCCAGCGGCGGCTAGCGCCGCCAGCGCTTCCGTCGCCATGGCAAGCGAGACACCACCAGCCGCCGCAGCGCTGCCTGCCGCATCGCCGGCTGCCTCACCTGCAAGCTCGCCGGCCGCCGCCCTGCCCGCCATGCCGCCCGGTGCGCCGGCGACGATGGCGCCGGCAAGCTCGGCCGGCAGCCTGCTGCAAACCATCTTCGCGCTGATGTTCGTGCTGGCCCTGTTGATCGGCCTGGCCTGGTTCATGAAACGCTATGGCCCCAAGGTCATGGGCGGCAACAACAAGATGCGCGTCGTCAGCTCGCTCAACCTGGGCGGGCGCGAACGCATCGTCCTCGTCGAAGTGGCCGACCAGTGGATCGTCGTCGGCGCCTCGCCCGGCAGGATCAATGCGCTGGCCACCATGCCGCGCCAGGAAGGCGATCTGCCGCAGCTGGCCACGGCGCAAAACGGCCCCGCGGCCGCCAATTTTTCCGAGTGGCTGAAACAGACCATCGAAAAACGCAATGGGAAATAAGCAGCAGATGGCGTGGTCCACCTTGAAGACTCCCCTGACGTGGCTGCTGGCGGCCGCCGCCCTGGCCTTGCCGCTGTGGGCGCTGGCCGAGCCGGGCATCCCGGCATTTACCAGCACGCCGGCGCCGGGCGGCGGCCAGAATTATTCGCTGCCGGTGCAGACGCTCATCCTGATGACGTCGCTCACCTTTTTGCCGGCGGCCCTCTTGATGATGACCTGCTTTACGCGCATCATCATCGTGCTGTCCCTGCTGCGCCAGGCCATCGGCACGCAATCGGCGCCGCCGAACCAGGTGCTGGTGGGCCTGGCCCTGTTTTTGACCCTGTTCGTCATGGGCCCCGTGTTCGACAAGATCTATACGGATGCGTATCTGCCCTACCAGGAAAACAAGATCACCATGCAGCAGGCGATGGACAAGGGCGTCGATCCCCTGAAAACCTTCATGCTCAAGCAGACGCGCCAGGCCGACCTGGCCCTGTTCGCCAAGATGTCGCGCTCGCCCGCCCTGCAAGGCCCGGAAGACGTGCCGCTGCGCATCCTCGTGCCCGCCTTCGTCACCAGTGAACTGAAGACGGCCTTCCAGATCGGCTTTGCCATCTTCATCCCGTTTTTGATCATCGACATGGTGGTCGCCAGCGTGCTGATGTCGATGGGGATGATGATGATGTCGCCCGCGACGATCTCGCTGCCGTTCAAGCTGATGCTGTTCGTGCTCGTCGATGGCTGGCAATTGCTGCTGGGCTCGCTGTCTCAGAGTTTTTACTAGGGGAAGCAGATGACACCCGAAAGCGTCATGACCCTGGGCCGCCATGCGATGGAAATCACCCTGATGGTGGCCGCGCCCATGCTGCTCGTCGCCCTCATCATCGGCTTGATCGTCAGTATCTTCCAGGCGGCCACGCAGATCAACGAGGCGACCCTGTCCTTCATCCCCAAGCTCGTCGGCATCTTTGTCGCCATCGTCGTGGCCGGCCCGTGGATGCTGTCCGTCATGCTCGACTACATGCGCCAGGTATTTACGGGCATCCCGAACCTGGTGGGCTAGTGCCGCGATTGCTGCCATGCTGACCCTGTCCAGCATCGAACTGAACACGTGGATCGCAGCATTGCTGTGGCCGCTTAGCCGCATCCTCGGCCTGATCGCGGCCGCGCCACTGTTCGGCAACGCGGCCGTGCCGGCCACCGTCAAAGTGAGCCTGGGCGCGCTGCTGGCCATGATCATCGCCCCCACCGTGCCGGCCTTGCCTGCCGTCAACCCGATGTCCCTGCCCGGCTTGCTGATCCTCACGCAAGAGATGCTGGTGGGCCTGGCCATGGGTTTTTCCATCCGCATCGTGTTTTCCGCCATCGAAATGGCGGGCGAACTCAGCAGTCTGACCATGGGCCTGGGCTTTGCCTCGTTCTTCGACCCGCAAACCAAGGGCAGGTCGTCGGCCATCAGCCAGTTCCTCGTCATGCTGGCCACCTTGATGTTTTTGACCGTCAACGGCCACCTGGTCTTGCTGGCGGCGCTGGCGGAAAGCTTTGTCAGCCTGCCCATTTCGGCCAGCCCCATCAACGGCGGCGGCTTCCAGCAATTGGCGGCCTGGGGCGGAGAAATCTTCCGTTCCGGCCTGCAAATCTCGCTGCCCATCATCGCCGCCCTGCTGCTGACCAACGTGGCCCTGGGCATATTGACGCGGGCCGCGCCGCAGCTGAACATTTTCGGTATCGGTTTTCCCGTCACCCTGGGCGTAGGCTTGCTGGTGATCGGCATGGTCCTGCCCTACCTGGCCACGCCCTTCCAGAACATGTTCCTGCGCGGCATAGAAACGGCGCGTTTGCTGCCGCGCGGCTTTGCCACGCGCGACCGGCCACCGCCGCCGGCGCCGCCGAATCCCTTGCGCCCGGCGCCACCGGCGCCGCTGCCTGCCGCGCGCTGATCAGGGCTATCGGCCCAGCGCATGGCGCAGCAGCAGCGCCGACAGTACGAACATGGTCACGCCGATCAAGCCATCGAGCACTTGCCAGGCCCGGGGCCGCGCAAACCACGGCGCCAGCCAGCGCGCGCCATAGCCGAGCGAGGCAAACCACAGCAGGCTGGCCGCGCTGGCGCCCGCGATAAACCAGGCGCGCAGCGCGCCCGGCTGCTGGGCGCCGATGCTTCCCACCAGCAATACCGTATCCAGATAGACATGGGGATTGAGCAAGGTAAAGGCGGCCGCCTGCGCCAGGATGGCAGCCAGGCCGAGGCCGGCACCGCCCTCGGCAGCGTGCAGCTGCTGGGGACGGCGCGCGCGCCGCAGGGCTTGCCAACCGTAGACGGCCAGGAAAATGGCGCCGCCCAGCGCCAGCGCGCTGGCCAGCATGGGACGCTGCCCCAGCGCCCGGGACATGCCCAGGACGCCGGCGGCAATCAGCGCCGCGTCCGCCAGGGCACAGAACAGCACGATGGCGCCCACGTGGTCGCGGCGCAAGCCTTGCCGCAAGACAAAGGCATTTTGCGAACCGATGGCAACGATGAGTCCCAGGCCCAGGGTCAGGCCCTGCGCAAAGACGGAAAAAACCAGTGGTGTGGTGGCGGTCGAGAGTGTCATGCAACGATCTTGCCAGCCGCATGGAATGAAGGCAAACTACCTTTTCTACAGTCAGTTAAGAAAAACTTCATTCATGCTCGATTATGCCGCCCTCGCCGCACTGGCCGCCGTCATCCGCGAAGGCAGTTTCGAGCGCGCGGCGCGCGCCTTGCACGTGACGCCATCGGCCATTTCGCAGCGCATCCGCCTGCTGGAAGAGCGCGTCGGCTGCGCGCTGGTGATACGCGACCAGCCCTGCCGCGCGACGGAAACGGGCCGGCGCCTGTGCCAGCACGTGGACCAGGTGCAATTGCTGGAACAGGATTTGCAGGGCACCTTGCCGGCGCTGGCAGCGCAGGGCATGTCGCGCGCCAGCGTGCCCGTCGCCGTGAACGCCGACAGCCTGGCCACCTGGCTGGCGCCCGCCATCGCCGCCTTCGCGGCCGCGCATCCGGTGCTGCTGCAAGTGGCCGTCGACGACCAGGACCATACGGCCGAGTGGCTGCGCAGCGGCGCCGTGCTGGCGGCCGTCAGCGCCACGGCCCGGCCCGCCTCGGGTTGCAACAGCCGTCCGCTGGGCGCCATGCGCTACCTGGCGGCCGCCAGTCCCGCCTTCATGCTGCGGCATTTTTCCCATGGCGTGGGCGCCGCCAGCCTGGCGCTGGCGCCCAGCCTCGTCTTCAATGCCAAGGACGAGCTGCAGGCGCGCTGGGTGCGGCGCCTGTGCCACCGCCACGTGGAACTGCCACGCCACGCCCTGCCCTCGTCGCACGCCTTCGTCACGGCCGCGCTGGCCGGCATGGGCTGGGGCTTGCATCCGCAGACGCTGATCCAGTCCCATCTCGACAGTGGCAGCCTGGTCGAACTGCTGCCCGGCACGCCGCTGGACGTGTCCCTGCACTGGCATACGGCGCGCGCCGCCTCGAGCCTGCTCGACGGCTTGAGCGCCGCCATCCTGGCCGCCGCCCGCACGGATCTACTGCCGCTCTGACAGCTGGCGTCAGCGCTGGTCGCTGCTGAGTGCGAAGCGCCAGCGCCGCAGGTCGACGTTCAAGCGCAACTGGTGATGCCTGACCAGGTAGCGCACGCCGACGAGGGCCGCCGCCAGGCCCGACAAAGCGCCGATGCCCAGCGCCCAGCGCGGGCCGAAGGTGTCTGCCACCCAGCCCACGATGGGCGCGCCCAGCGGCGTGCCGCCCGCCGAGATGGCCAGCACGATGGCCATCACGCGGCCCCGCATGGCGGGCGCCGTCGACAGTTGCACGCTGCTGTTGACGCTGGTGGTAAAGGTTTGCGCGGCAATGCCGATGACCACCAGCATCATGCCGAACAGCCAGTAATTGGGCATCACGGCGGCCAGCGCGCACGCCAGGCCGAACAGCGCTGCCGCCCCCAGCAACAAGGCCAGGGTGGGCTGGCCGCGTCCCGCCGCCAGCAGGGCGCCGGCCACGGAACCGCAAGCCATGATCGAGCTGAGCACGCCATACTGGCCGGCGCCCGCATGGAAGGCCGTCACGGACATGGTCGAGAGGAAAATCGGGAAGTTCAAGCCGAAGGTGCCGATCAGGAACAGCATCAGCAGGATGGCCATCAGGTCGGGCCGCTGGCGCACGTAGCGGAAACCCTCGCCCAGGCTGGCGCGCGTGGCCTTCAGGCGCGGCGCGCGGCGAAGCAATTCCACGCGCAGCAGCAACAGCGAACCGATCACGGCGGCAAACGAGACGGCGTTGATGATGAAGACCCAGCCGCTGCCGACGCTGCTGATGAGCAAGCCGGCCACGGCCGGGCCCAGCATGCGGGCCGCGTTGAACGAGGTGGAATTGAGCGCCACGGCATTGGTCAGGTCTTCCTCGGCGACGATTTCGGAGACAAACGTCTGGCGCACGGGCGAATCGAAGGCCGTCACGCAGCCGAGCAGGAGGGCAAACACATACACGTGCCACAGTTGCACGAGCCCGCTAATACAGAGCAAGCCCAGGCCCAGCGCCAGCAATCCCATGGCCGCCTGCGTGCACAGCAGCAGTTTGCGCCGGTCGAGCAAGTCGGCCGCCATGCCCGTCAGGGGCAGCAACAGCAGTTGCGGGCCGAATTGCAAGGCCATGACGATGCCGACGGCGCTGGCATTGTGCTGCGTCAACTCACTGAGCACCAGCCAATCCTGCGCCGTGCGCTGCATCCAGGTGCCGACATTCGACACGAGGGCGCCGCCGGCCCAGATACGGTAATTGGGATTGCGTAGCGAACGGAATGTGTTGTTCATCTGCGGGGGTAAGGCCTCCTTGCCTTGGGTTTCAGGGTAGCAATGACGAGCTCATTGCGCCAAACGGTTGAGTAGCGCCACCGCCCTTTCCAGTTCGGTGACTTCGGCCGGCGCGAGCCGGGTTTCGATGGTGCGCGCCAGCCAGTCTTCGCGCGCGGCGCGGCTGGCCGCGATCCAGGCGCGGCAGCTGTCCGTCAGGGTCAGGATGGTTTGCCGGCCGTCAGCCGGATCGGGCGCGCCCGTCACCATCCGCGCTTCCGTCAAGGCTTGCACGGTGGCGGCCATCGACTGGGGCCGCATGCCTTCGGCGCGGGCCAGGCTGCTGGCCGTGGCGGGGCCGTCGCGCTCGAGACGGCTCAGGACGGATGCCTGCGACATGCTGACGTCGCCAAGGTGCGCTTCCTCGCGCAGGCGGCGGCGCAATTTGCCGATCAGGATGCGTAATTCTCCGGCCAGTTGCAGCACTTGTTCGTGGTCTTCTTGCGGGGTGCTCATGGTAGCCGTGTGGTGGATCAACGGGCTCCACTATAACAGATAGCCAGTTAGACTGCACAGTTTGCCTGTACATATTATCCAAGTGACCAGATTGCGGACGCAAAAAAGCCGGGGCGGGAGATGCACTCCCTGCCCCGGCCCGGCTGGCCGTCGTGCTGAAATGACGGCTTAGCTGATGTAATTGAACAGCGACAAACCCGAGATCGAGGTGAACGATTTCTGCGCCGCCTGCAGGGTCACCTGCTGCTGGCTGAAGGTGGAAATGGCTTTGACCATGTCCAGGTCTTGCAGGTCGGACAGGGTGGTGGCGTACTGGATGTCGAGGTCGTCGCCGGCACTGTCGAGGTAATCGAGTTCCTTCATGCGGGCGCCCACTTCCGCGCGCACGGACAGCACGTTGTCGTAGGCCGTGTCGAGGATATTATGGGCGGCATTCAAGCCGTTCGTCAGGCGCGCCTGGCCCGCATCGCCGCTGCCTGGCTGGCGCAGCACGCCGATCAGGTTTTTCACGGTGGTAAACAGCGATTCCTTGGCGCTCGGCTCCAGGGTGAAGCTGTCCTGGTCGGCCGGCTTGCCCGTGATGCTCACTTGCTGGCCGTCGAAGGTGATGGCGTCGCCCGCCTTGTAGGGAACGGGCACGGCGGGGTTCGGCACCGTCTGGCCCAGGGTGGCGTCGGTGACGGTATAGGTGGTGACGGCGTCCGTCCCCGTGCCCGTGACCTTGAAGTCGATCGAATACTTGTGCCCCGTCAATGCCGACGGGTCCGTCACCGTGCCGCCCGAGACCACGCCCGAGCCGCCGCGCGTGAAGTTGGCGGTGGCGGCGGCCGTGGTGAACTTGCCGTTGCCCGTCAGGTTGTTTTCAAACACGGCGGCGCCGGAATCGCTGGTGGCCAGGTAGCGCGCCGAACCGACCTGCAGTTCGCGCTGGCCCTGGTCGCCCACGTAACTGGCGCCCGTCGGCGTCTGGCTGAATGGCTGGGTCGTGGATTTATAGCCGGAAAACAGGTAGCCGCCCGCGCCGTCGGCCGTATTCGCGATGCCCAGCAAGTCCGTCAGCCGGCCTTCCAGTTCCCTGGCCAGGGTATCGCGATCGACGTCCTTCAGGGAAGGATTGCCGGCCTTGACGACCAGGTCCTTGACGTCGGCGATCAGCGACGTGGTGCTGGCCAGCGCCAGCTCTTCCTGCGACAGGAAATTCTTCGCGTTCGAACGGTTCGTCACGAACTGGGTATTGATCGATTGCGACTGCGTCACTTCGAGCGCGCGCGCCGAGGCGATCGGATCGTCGGCCGGCGTCAGGTTGCGGCGGTTGGACGACAGTTGCATCTGCGTGCGGTTCAAGGCGCCCTGCAGCGTATTGAGCTGCGAGCTGCCCTGGTCATAAATCATTCGTGTGCTGATGCGCATGATGCTGCCCTTCCAGAAAGCCGCCGCGCGCTGCGCCGCGGCAAAAAATTGATTAACGTCCCAGGCCGATCACCACGTCGAACAGGGTGCTGGCGATCTGCATGACCTTGCCGCACGCCTGGTAGGACTGCTGGTAACGCAGCAGGTTGGCGGCCTCTTCGTCGAGGTTGACGCCGGAAACGGCCTGCTGCTGGGTGCTAACCTGCTGCAGCAGGGCCAGGCTGGCCAGGCCGCTGACCTGCACTTCGCGCGTCTTGTTGCCCACGAAGCTGACGGTTTGCGCATACGAACCCTGGAACGTGGTATTGCCGCCATCGAGGATATTCTTCGTCTGCAAGCCCGCCAGCAGCGCCGCATTGCGGTTGTCGCCCACGCCGCCCGTATTGGGCTTGATGCTGAAGGTATCGCCCTGCGCCGGCGCACCCGTCATGCTGACGTTGATGCCGCCGAAGCTGAAGCTGTCGCCTTCCGTGTAGGGGATGTTGGCCGTGCCGGCCGGATAGGTCGTGGTGGCGCCATTCAAGCCCTTGACCGTCACCGCCTGGCCTGCGGGGAAGCCCGTCAGCGAGGTGGTCGCCTTGTCGTACGTCAAGGTCACGGGACCTGCCAGGGCATTGCCCGGGGCCAGGTAAGCCTTGTCGACGGAGCCGGCGCTGAGCTTGCCAGAACCCGTATTGGCGACGGGCGCCGACGTGGCGATGGGCGCCGCGGCGGCGATCTTGTTGCGGTCGGTGATCAGCACGTTCAGGCCGGCCGCGCCATTCGCCGTCGGCCGGATGACGTAATTGTCGCCCTGGGCGGCCGTGCCCGAGATCGAGAAATCGACGCCGTCGATGGTTTGCGGCCCCGTTTGCGGATACGGATTGATGATGGTGTGGGTACCGTCGGATTCGCGCGTCACCACATAGTTGCTGCCGTCGTATTTCAGGCTGTAATCGCTGGCCGTCAGCTTGGTCGGATCGCTGACCTTGGCCGACAGCACGGTGGTGCTGCTGGTGTTGTTGCCGCGGTCGGCGCCGATCACGGGGTCGGGTATCTTGAAGAAGTCGCCGCCCATGGCGCCATTCAAATCCTGGCCCAATTTGTGCTGGTCGTTGAAGGTGCTGGCCAGCGCGATGGCCACCTTGCCCAGCGAGTTCTGGACGTTGTCCAGGGTGCCGCTGCGAAATTCCAGCAGGCCGCCCAGCGAGCCGCCGGTCAGGGAACTGTCCGGCAGCACGGTGACGGTACTGCCCGTGACATAGCCCACCTCGATGCGGTTCGGGTCCGTGCGCGAAGGCGTGGCCGCCAGCTCGAAGCTGCGGTCCGCCACCACCAGGGGCTGGCCCGCGCCGATGGAAATGGTGACGGTATTGTTGGCGGCGGGCTGCACCGTCGCCTTGACGTATTTGTTCAATTCCGTGATCAGCTGGTCGCGCTGGTCCAGCAGATCGTTGGGCTGGTTGCTGGCGTCGACCGACAACTGGGAAATCGATTTGTTCAGGTCGGCCAACTGCTTGGCGTAGGTATTGATGACCGTCACGTTCGACGTGATCTGCGAATTGACGCCGTCGCCGATCTCCGTTAGGCGCGCGCTCAGGCCCTGGAAACGCGAAGCGAGCGAGCCGGCGCTCGACAGCAGCGCCTGGCGCGACGCGACCGACGAGGGATTGGCGCTGAAATCCTGCACGCCCTTGAAGAAATCCTGCATGGCGGGCGACAGGCCCGCCGTGGGATCGGCCAGCAGGTTGTCGATCTGGCTGATCTGCGTGTAATACGTATCGAGGGCGCTGGTCGCGCTTTGCGCGGCATTGACCTGGGTGGCCATGAAGCTGTCGTACTGGCGCTTGATCTGCGACACTTCCGTGCCCGTGCCGACGAAGCCATAGCCGGCAAAGTTGGACTGCGAAGTCTGCTGCAGCACCGTCTGGCGATTGTAGCCCGGTACATTCGCATTGGTGATGTTATGCCCGGTCGTCGACAGGCCCACCTGCGCTGCAAGCAAACCGCTCTTACCGATGCTGAGGAGATTCGAAGTCATGGTGTCTTATTGGTTACCGTCAAATGTATTTACGGCAGCCGCGGCGAAAACTTGAAGCGCGCGGCCTGCACAAGGGACAGGCGGGGGATTAGCCGACCAGCGAATTCTTGATAATTTTTGTCAATTTGGCAGCGTAATTCGGGTCCGTCGCGTAGCCGGCCTTCTGCAGGCCATGGGCGAACGTGCTGGCGTCGCCCGCGCTGGCCAGGACTTTTTCGTAGCGCTTGTTGTTGGTAATTAACTGCGCATAATCCTTGAAGCTGTCCGCATAGCTGTCGTAGGCACGGAACTTTTCCACCTTGCGCTGCGCCTTGCCATTCACGTATTCCGTGGTGACGGCTTCCGTCACCTTGCCCTTCCAGTCGCTGGAGGCCTTGATGCCGAACAGGTTGTGGCTGCTGCTGCCGTCGCGGGCGATGATTTCGCGCTTGCCCCAGCCCGTTTCCAGCGCCGCCTGGCCCAGCATGAACTTGGCCGGGATGCCCGTCGCGCGGCTCGCTTCTTCCGCATGCACGCCCAGCTTTTCCTGGAAGGCGCGCACGTGCGGCGCCTGCGTGGCGTTGGCCTTGTCGCTCAGCGTCTTGACGGTGGCGCCGCCTGCGCCATCCGTCAGGGCGCCCTGCTGCTGGCGGAACGCGGCCAGCGCCTGCGCCATGCTGGAGGAACGGGGCGACGGCGCTTCGGCGCCATCGGCGGCCAGCGCCTGGTTCGACGACGACAACTGGCGGATCAGCATGTCCGCCAGGCCCGTGCCCCGCTTGGCCAGGTTCTGGCTGGTCTGCTGGTCCAGCATCGAGGTGTACATCTTGCTTTGCTGGCTATCCATGATGCCGTCCTGCGGCGTGGCTTCGCGCATGCTTTTCATCATCATGTTGATGAACATGGCTTCGAATTGCGTGGCCGCCTCTTTCAGGGCGGCGGGGTCCTTCGCCTTGGCGGACTGGCGCAAGCCATCCATGCCCTTGACGTCATAGGCGGCGGTATTGCTGAGGTCGGTTTGGCTGATCATGGCAAGCCCATCAAATGATTTCAAGTTCGGCGCGCAGCGAACCGGCCGCCTTCATCGCCTGCAGGATGGCCAGCAAGTCTTGCGGCGAGGCGCCGATGGCGTTCAAGGCTTTCACCACGTCGGACAGCGAAGCGCCACCCTTGACCAGCATGACCTTGCCCGGTTCCTTCTTGATATCGATCTGCGCCGTCTGCGTAACCACCGTGCGTCCGCCCGACAATGGCGGCGGCTGGCTTACCTGCGGCTCGACATTGATGGTGACGGACAGGTTGCCGTGCGAAATGGCGCACGTTTCCAGGGTCACGGACTGGTTCATCACGACGGAGCCGGTGCGCGCGTTCATGATGACCTTGGCCGCCAGGCGGGCCGGATTGACTTCGATGCTTTCCAGCTGGCCCAGGAAGGACACGCGCTGGTCGCTGCCGCCCGGCGACTGCACCTGGATCACGCGCCCATCGAGCGCGGCGGCCGTGCCGGCGCCGTAGCGGCTGTTGATGGCGTCGACCACGCGGCTGGCGGTGGCAAAATCGGTGGCGTTCAATTCCAGGCGAATCGTGTTGTTGGCGCCCAGCGCCGAAGGCACGCTGCGCTCGACGGTCGCGCCGCCCGAGATGCGTCCCACGCTCAGGTGATTGATGACGACCGAGCTGCCGGCCGCCTGCGCGCCCACGCCGCCGACGAGCACGTTGCCCTGCGCCATGCCGTACACCTGGCCGTCGGCACCCTTCAATGGGGTCATCAATAAAGTGCCGCCACGCAAGCTTTTCGCATTGCCCATCGACGACACCGTCACGTCGAGCAGCTGGCCCGGCTGGGCAAACGCGGGCAAGGCCGTCGTCACCATCACGGCGGCCACATTTTTCAGCTGCAAACTCGTGCCTTGCGGCAAATTGATGCCCTGCTGCTGCAGCATGGCCGCCACGCTCTGGATGGTAAATGGCGTTTGCGTGGTCTGGTCGCCGCTGCCGTCGAGGCCGACGACGAGGCCATAGCCCATCAGCTGATTCTGGCGCACGCCGGCGATGCTGGCCAGGTCCTTGATGCGCTCGGCTTGCGCCACGGGCGCGAGCAGGGAGAGTGCCAGGCCGCACAGGGCCAGCAAGCGGGGAAAGGTCACGGTCGCCATGGTCAGAACGGCAGCAGGCTGAGGAAGAAGCGCGACGCCATCGAGGCCATTTCGGCGCGGTCGATCTGGCTGTTGGTGCGGTACTCGACGCGCGCGTCGGCCACCTGGGTCGATGGCACGACGTTGCCCGTGCCGATGGTGTCCGGATTGACCATGCCCGAGAAGCGGATGAATTCCGTGCCCTTGTTCATGGCGATCTGTTTTTCGCCGGCGACGATCAGGTTGCCGTTCGGCAGCACTTCAATCACCGTCACGCCGATCACGCCGGAAAAGGTGTTGCTGGCGGACTGGTTGTCACCATCGGCAAATTTCGTCGCGCCATTCGCCGCCACGGTGGCGCCGAAGCGGCCCTGGGCGATGCCGGGCGTGGAAAAGCCCACGCTGCCCGACTTGTTGCCGGAACTGGCGCCCGCCTTGACGGCATTCGTGCGCTCGGTGATGGCGATCGTCATGGTGTCGCCCACGTGGCGCGCGCGGCGGTCTTCGAAGGCGGGGCGGTAGGTCGACGGCTGGTAGATGGAGCCATTGTTGACGACCACGGGTTCCGGCATCGGCGCGCGCGTGGTGGTCGGATATTGCACGATGGACGTGGGCGTGATGGCGCAGCCGGACAGCAGGACTGCAGAGAACAAAGCGATGATGGGGTATTGCATGGCGAACCTCCGCTGCCATCCGGCAGCGGATGGCATGACGACTATGAAAATTAAAGTTGCGACAATTTCTGCAGCATTTGATCGGACGTGGTGATGGCCTTGCTGTTGATCTCGTAGGCGCGCTGCGTCTGGATCATGTTGACCATTTCCTCGGCCACGTTGACGTTCGACGTTTCGATATAGCCCTGCATCAGCACGCCGGCGCCGTTGGTGCCCGGGGTGTTGGTCTGCGCCACGCCCGAGGCGCCCGTTTCCATGTACAGGTTTTCGCCCTTCGACTCGAGGCCGGCCGGATTGACGAAGGTGGTCAGCTGCAGCGAGCCGATCTGCGATGGCGCCACGGTGTCGGGCAAGGTGACGGAAACGGTGCCGTCGCGCGCCACGGTCAGGCTCAGCGCATTGGTCGGCACGGTGATGGCGGGCTGGATGACGAAGCCTTCGGAAGTGACGAGCTGGCCGTTGCTGTCCGTCTGGAACGAGCCGTCGCGCGTGTAGGCGGTGGCGCCGTCCGGCAGCAGCACCTGGAAGAAACCGGTGCCGTTGACCATCACGTCGCGCGAATTGCCCGACGCCTGGGGATTGCCCTGGGTATGGATGCGCTCGGTAGCCACGGTGCGTACGCCCGTGCCGATCTGCAAGCCCGATGGCAGCTGGGTCTGCTGCGACGATTGCGCGCCAGGCTGGCGCACATTTTGATACAGCAAGTCTTCAAACACGGCGCGCGACTTCTTGAAGCCCGTCGTGCTGACGTTGGCCAGATTATTGGAGATCACGTCCATCTGCGTCTGCTGCGCTTCCAGGCCGGTCTTGGCTATCCAAAGGGAACGAATCATGTTTTTTCTCCAATAACAGCGCTAACCAGCCCTGTAGACTATTTCTATGCAAGCATTATGCGGTGGTCCCCATCAATTCAAAGCGAGGATCTGGGTAGCTTTCGCCGCGTTATTCTCGGCATTCTTCAATAAACTCATTTGCGTTTCGAACTGGCGCGCCAGGGCGATCATGCTGACCATGGAGTCGACGGGGCTGACATTGCTGCCTTCCAGTGCACCGGTGGTCAGCTTGACGGCCTGGTCGGCCTGGGCCACCGTGCCGTCCTTCAGGCGGAAGAGACCGTCGTCGCCGCGCACCAGTTGCTGCTCGGGCGGGTTGACCAGCTTGATGCGTCCCAGCACCGTCGATGGCCCCGGCGGCACGTCCGTGGAAATCGTGCCCACGGTGCCGTCGCTGGCGATGGATACCGTCACGCCGGGCGGAATGGCCATGGGGCCCGTATCGCCCTGCACCATCAGGCCCGACTGCGTTTGCAGCATGCCGTTTTCATTGAGCTTCAAGGCGCCGTTGCGCGTGTAGGCTTCGGAACCGTCGGCCGACTGCACGGCGATCCAGCCCCCGTTTTCCACGGCCACGTCGAGCGCGCGGCCCGTGTGCTGCATGGGGCCTTGCGTGAAATCGGAACCGACCGTCGAATCGACGACAAAGGCGCGCGTCGGCATCATGCCGTCGGCCACCACGGGCACGGCGCGGAACGAGTCAAGCTGGGCGCGGAAACCCGTGCTGGTGGCATTCGCCAGGTTGTTCGCCGTGGTCGCCTGCTTGTCCAGGATGTGCTTGGCGCCCGAGCCGGCGGTGTAGATGAGACGGTCCATGTGTTTCTCCGTGCAAAACGAAAGCTGGGGTCAGACCCGGCGGGGGAATGCGCCGCAATGCGGCACATTCCGGTCACGAAGTGACTGCCCCCGGTACCATTAACGCAGGTTAACCAAAGTCTGCAGGACCGAGTCCTGCGTCTTGATGGTCTGCGCATTCGCCTGGTAGGCGCGCTGGGCCGTGATCATGTTGACCAGTTCAGCCGTCAAGTCCACGTTCGACACTTCCACGGCCGAGGCCCGCAAGTCGCCCAGGCCGCCCGAGCTCGGCTCACCCGTCATCGGGCTGCCCGAGGTCGAGCTTTCCGCCCAGGCATTGTTGCCCAGCGGTTCGAGGCCATTCGGATTGGAAAACTTGGTCAGCACCACCTGGCCCAGGTCGCGCGTCTTGCCATTGTTGTACTGCCCCTGGATCACGCCATCGCTGCCCACGACGAAACGGTCCAGCTGGCCGGCCGCGTAGCCATCGGCCACGGTGCGCTTTTCGCTGGTGGAGGAACTGAGCTGCGTCGAATTGGTGAAGTCGACCTTGATCGCCAGGTTCGCGTTCGCGCCCGTGGCGGGGAAGACGGGCAGGTTGACCGTCACCGGCAAGGTTTGCGGCGGCGTCAGGGCCAGCATGGCGGCCTTGTCCAGGCTGCCGACGCTGTTGAATACCAGCGACGCGGACCGCACGGCGGGCACTTCCGTCACAGCGGAGATCCTGCCATCGATCTGGTCTGGCGTCAGACTGGAATTGACGCCGTCCGGCACGGCGCTGCCATAGGTGGCGCTGATGGCGGCCAGCTGGGCGGGGCTGGCGCCAGCCGCCGCCGCGGCGGTGCGTATGGCGGCACCGGCCGCATTGCCGTAGGCAACGGCGGCGGCCGTGATATTGGCCGGCACCAGCGGCACGGCCGTGACGGCGGCCTGGTAGGCGGCGCGTGCGGCCAGCGACGCGGCATCGGTTTGCGCCGCGGCCACTACTTTCGCGCTGGTAATTTCCTTGCCGTCAGTGGCCGTGTAGACGTCCCAGGTATTGGTGCCCGTCTTGACGTAGAAGTTGGACATGGTGTGCGAGTTGCCCAGCGAATCGTAAACGGGCACGGGGAATTGCTTGGTCCACGATTTTTGCTCGCCCACGGTAAACGGCACCACGGTCGGCATGGCCGAGTTGGAATCGAGGTTGACCTGGGTATCGACCTTGGTGGTCGCCTGCGGCGCCATGTCGGCCGGGTCGATCTGCAGCGGCACGGTGGCGCCGGCCAGGATCTTGCCGTTCGCGTCGGCCGGATAGCCGGTCAGCTGGGCTTTCTGCGCATTGATGATGAAGCCGCTCTTGTCGACCTGGAACTGGCCATTGCGCGAATACTGGATGGCGCCGTTCACGCTGGTGCGGAAGAAACCGCCGCCGTTGATGGCGATGTCGAGCGGATTGGACGAACTTTCCAGGTTACCCTGGTTGAACAGCTGCGCCACTTGCGACACGGATACGCCGATGCCCGGCTGGTTGCCGCCCACGCCATACAGCGAGTTGGCATAGATGTCGGCGAACTGCGCCTGCGATTGCTTGAAACCCACGGTGGCCGAGTTGGCGATATTGTTGCCGATGACGTCCAGCGATTTGGCGGCACCGTTCAAGCCGCTCAGGCCTTGTTGGAAAGACATTGTGTTCTCCTGGTAGAAAATAGGGGTAGAGGGTCTACGCTACAAATGAGCGGCTTACAAAATCTGCTTCACATCGGCCATGGTGATGCTGCCCACGCCAGGCACGTTCAATTTCACGCCGCCGGCGCCCGTCGACACGCTGGCGACCGAACCGAACATCAGCGCCGCCGCATCGGTCAGCTTGGCGCCGCCCCGCTTGGCTTCCACGGAAAACGTGTAGGCGCCGTCAGGCAGCACGATGTTTTTGCCGTCCTTGTCAAGCTCGGCCGTGGAACCGTTCCAGCCCAGCGGCAAGGTACCCGCATCCTGCGGTCCCAGGTCGATGGAATGGACTTCCTTGCCCGTGCTGTTGTAGATGATGACCTTGACGCTGTCGACCGGCGTCGCCAGGTCGACGCCCAGCAGGGCCGCGCTCTTGCTCAAGGTGATGTTCTTGCCTGCCGTGAGCACGCCGTGGCCGATGATATTGGCCGCCTGCATGGATTCGGCCTGCTGGTAACTGGTCTTGAGCGTTTCCAGCGTGGTATTGAGCTTGTTGACGCCCGTCACCGTGGACAGCTGGGCCAGCTGGCTGGTCAGCTGTGCATTGTCCAGCGGGTTCATCGGATCCTGGTTTTGTAGCTGGGTCACCAGCAGGGTCAGGAATTTATTCGTTTCTTCCTCGACGCTGCCTTTCGCGGCCGTCGTCTTCTTCGGATTCATCGTCGCCATCAGGTCGGTGACTTTGGCGGTGCTGGTATCGATGGTTGCCATAATGATCAGTCAGCCTTATTGGCCGATGGAGAGGGTTTTCAGGAGCAGCGACTTGGCCGCGTTCATGGTTTCCACGTTGGTCTGGTAGGAACGCGAAGCCGACAGCATGTTGACCATCTCGTCGACCGTGTTGACGTTGGGCATGGTGACGTAGCCCTTCTCGTCGGCGAGCGGATTCTTCGGGTCGTAGACCAGCTTCATCGGCGACGGATCCTCGATCACCTTCTGCACCTTGACGGCCGTGGCGCCGTTGGCCATGGGCACGGCCTCGAACACCACCTGCTTGGCGCGGTAGGCTTCGCCCGTGGCGCTGGTGGCGCTGTCGGCATTGGCCAGGTTGCTGGCCACCGTGTTCAGGCGCTGCGCCTGGGCGCTCATGGCCGAACCGGACACATTGAAGATATTAAACAGCGACATGATTATTGTCCTCCCTGGATGGCCGTCAGCATGCCCTTGATCTGCGAGTTGAGGAACGTCACGGCCGCCTCGTAGCGGATGGCGTTGTCGGCAAAGGCGTTGCGCTCGAGGTCCATGTCGACCGTATTGCCATCGACGGCGCCCTGGGCCGGCGCGCGGTACAGCAGCGGCGTGCCGTCGGCCAGGGTCTCGACCTTGCCGCCACCGGTCGCGCCCGCAGCTGCGGCCACGCCCTTGCCCGGCATATGCTGCGGCGCCGTGCCCTTCAGGGCTGGCGGCACGCCGTCCTTGCGCGCCATCGCGCCCTTCAGGGCGGCGGCGAAATCGACGTCGCGCGCCTTGTAGTTGGGCGTGTCGGCATTGGCGATGTTCGAGGCGAGCAATTCCTGGCGCGTCGAGCGCAGGCTCAGCGCCGCCTCGTTGAAGCGCATGTAATCGTCGAGTTTCCCTATCATGTCAGGCTCCGGAAAGATCTGCCACTGGCGCCCGAGATGGCGGAAGGATGGCGGTATAGTGATGACAGGAAACATAGTACGGCGCCCACCAGCAAGACCATCGCCGGATCAGACCGTACTTTTACCCCTTAATCGGCGCTTCGAACGGCGCGGCGCGCACTATCATGGCACTATTCCAGAGGCCTATCACCATGAAAACACCGCTTGCTTCCCTCTTCGCTCTTGCCGCCCTGCCACTGCTGGCCCAGGCGCAAAACGCCGGCCGGCAAACGCCGGAAGCGCTGCGCAACAGCGTGGAACAGTTCCTGCAGGTGCAAAGCAATGGTTTACCGGGCAAGGTGACGGTCACCGTCGGTGCCGTCGATCCGCGCCTGAACCTGGCCGCCTGCCCCGCGCCGCAAGCGTTCATGGCACCGGGCGCCCGCGCCTGGGGCAAGACCACCGTCGGCGTGCGCTGCACGGCGCCCAGCAACTGGACTATCTATTTGCAAGCGAACGTGGCCGTCGTCGGCGACTACGTCGCCAGCGCCGTGCCGCTGGCGCAGGGACAAGCCATCGACGCCAGCCAGCTGGTGACGATGCAGGGCGACTTGGCCGCATTGCCGGCAGGCATCGCCACGGACATTGCCCAGGTCGTGGGCGCCAGCACGAATATTTCCTTGCCGCCAGGCACGCCTATGCGCCTCGACACCCTGCGCCGCAAGCCGGTGGTGATGCAGGGACAGCTGGTGCGTGTTGTTTCCAGTGGAAACGGTTTCCAGGTGGCATCAGAAGGACGCGCCATCGGCAGCGCCGGCGATGGCCAGACGGTACAGGTACGCACGCAGAGCGGCCAGCAGATCAGCGGCGTGGCGCGGGCTGGCGGCATGGTGGAGGTCGCTTTTTAAACTCGAATGGACAGCGATATTGTGGTCCGGCGCACTAAAGTTTCGGAAGAAGGTGCCGATAATGACACATATCCCGGAGTTTTTTGACTTCGACCAGACGAGGATCACGCTGTGAAAATTACCGATAACACCATTAAAAGCAATCCCGGCCTGCCGGTGGCGCCCGCGAGTACCTCGGGCGCCCGGAATGCCGAGAAAGCCCAGGCAACACCGACGACGTCGGACAATGTACGCCTGTCGCCGCAAGGACAGGCATTGGCGGCCAGTGCAACTGCCGGCAGCGGCGCCGTGTTCGACACGAAAAAAGTCGAACGCATCAAGCTGGCGATCGCCGACGGCCAGTTCCAGGTCAACTCAGAAAAAGTGGCGGACGGTCTCCTCGACACGGTCAAGGACTTGCTGCACTCACGAAATAGATAGGTTCCCTCATGCAATCAGTGACTCCGTTTTCCAGCCTGCGCGACGAGCAACAGCTCATGACCACATTGCTGGCATTGATGAAAGAAGAACAGCGGCATCTGGTTGCCGCTGACATCGATGCAATCACGGAGCTCACGGCGCGCAAGACGGCACTGGTCGGACAATTGAGCCAGCTGGCGGCGCAACGCCACCAGGCACTGGCGGCAGCGGGTTTTATGGCCGCCGAAGCGGGCATGGAAGACTGGATGGTCGGCGCCAGCGAAGCGGAAGCGGCGCCGCTCTGGAAAGCCCTGCTCGAGACGACGCGCGAAGCGAAGGAGCAGAACCGGCTCAACAGCCTGCTGGTCAACAAGCACATGCTGCACACGCAAGGCGCCCTGAACGCCATGCGCCCCACGGCCCAAAGCGGCAATTTCTACGGCCCCAGCGGCCAACCGATGACGAACACGGCCAGCCGTCGCGTCGTGATCGGCTAAGTTCTCACTCGACGTTCACTACTCCAGGCCAGGAAACAGCAGCGACAGGCACAGCAACAAGCCATTGCTGCTCGCATGCGCCGCAGCCGCCGCCACATAGGCGGGCGCCACGCCCATGCTGCGCGCCGCCAGGTAGCAGGCCGCGAAGAAGCCGCCTGCAATGAAAGTCATGCCAGCGTGCAAAATGCCGGAACCACCCATGACATGCAACAGGGAAAACAGTGCCGCGCTGGCCAGCAGGCTGTATCCGGCACGCACCCTGTAGCGGCGCAACACCTCAAGCGGCAGCCACTGCCCGATGATCGTCTCGAACAGCGGTGCCCAGACGACGACCATCCAGAAGATCGTCGCCATGCCGGCGCCTTTCAGCGATGACGCAGCGGTGCCGCCCAGCTGCTCCGGCGAAAACAGTGCCATGGCTGCCAGCAACAACAATATGCAAATGAGACAATTCACGGCGCCTGCGCACAAGCCCAGGCATATGGCACCCCGCATGGGCCGCGCCGCCATGCGCGCCCGCAGCGCGGCCAGGCTCACAGATGGTTGCAATATTGGCAAATTCATCGTTTTCAACATCCGTGTGCCGCTCCTCATGCGTATCTTGCCCACCCAGGCAAATGTGCGGCCATCATAGCCCGGCGCGGCAGTCACAAACTACGCCAATTGTTGCAAGCCAATGCGGACACGGGAGCAGCAGCCATTCCCTCCAGAACGCCGCACACAGAAACAACAACGGCAGCCCTTCGAAGCCGCACCTTTGAGCGCGCTCAAACTTGAGACGGATGATGACTATATGCTAATCCCTAGCATACGCCGCACATCTCCAGGTGAGACTTTCCTCGCCGACACGAACATCGTTCCGCAGGCATAGCTAATCCATTTCACGCGTCCAGCCTGCGCTTTGCGCTGCGCCATGACGCACTCCACTTCAATCGCAAGTAGACAGGAGCATGATATGAACTCTCTCTCAGTAAGCAAGGCTGGCGCGGCGCTGTTGCTCGGCTGCACCCTTCTGGCGCCGGGCGCCCAGGCCGAAACGCAAGCCGTGTTCTACAACCATCTCGTCTCGACGGCCGTGGTGGCCGCGCCGCTGCTGGCGCAAGACACCTTGTTCGTCGACACCTTCACGACGGAGCGCGGCTCGCTGCTGCAAACGACCACGTTTACGATCGGCGCCGGCGTGCAGTCGTTCGTGGGGAATGCCGCCTGGCTGGTCACGGGCGCCAACGAAGTCGGTCCCCGCCTGACTGGCGTCAACATTGACTTGTTCGACTCCAGCAATAATCTCGTGCAATCGGATACCTTTGCCGGCATGCTGGGCGCGTTTGCCCATTCGACTTTCAACGGCCTGCTGGGGCCCGGCACCTACACCCTGGTGGCAAGCGGCACCGGCGTGCGTGATTCCGTGCTGGACATTTCCATCACGACGGCCGTACCCGAACCGGCCACCTATGGCATGCTGCTGGCGGGAATCGGCCTGATCGGCTATAGCATACGGCGCCGCAAGACGGCTGACTGAGCGGCATCCGGGCGTCTGCAAGCACTGCCATTGCCGGCAGACATGGGGCCGGCGAGGCGGCTCCATGCACGGACTGTGGCTTATGTACGGCTTAGTTTGTGCATGGCTTCGCTCATGCAGGAGCCGCTTCATGCAAGCGCTGGCTTAACACGGGCCAGATTGCGCAGGGGCGGGCTCACGCACTCAACCGTGTGCGGGCCGGCCCGTATGCTGGCGAAATTTCGCCGCGATGCCATTCGCCTTGATGAGGGCGGCGGCCTGCTGTTCCGGCGTCAGCTCGTTTTGCAGCCAGTGCCAGTACTCATCCTGGTAAGGGTTCGTCGTGCCCGGCGTAAGAATATCGCTGTACACCATGCGCAGGGCCAGCAGGTAGCCATACGCTTGCGGCGCGTCTTTCTGCACCACGTCGCCATCGCGCAGATACGCCATCATCAGGGTCGACACGCTGGTCAGCTCCGCCTCGTCCGCCTGCGCCGTCAGTTGGGCGATGGCTTGCCGTTTCCATGCCTGCACCAGCGGATCGTCGGGGCGGTTGCGCAGCGCGCTGCGGTCGCCGAACGGGCCTTCCGACAGGAACAGGGTAGCCGCGCCCGGCACGCCGGCCTTCGCGGCGGCGGCCAGGTAGCCGAGGCGGTCTTCGCGCTGGCGCTGCGTCAGGCCCGCGCACAGCTGCTGCTGGGCCGTCTTTTCTTCCGCCGTCATTTCGCGCCCCAGCTCGAATTCCAGCCCCGGCAAGCGGCTTTCCTGCTGGAAGACGATGCAGTCGTCGATCAGGTTGTAGGCCGCATACGCGTCTTCCGGCTTGCCGCTGGCGGCCAGGCGCGCAAGCTGCTGCGCCAGGGTCACGGGAGCAGGCCCGGCATCGGCGGCCGGAGTGGCGTCGATATTCAGATACGACGCCAGGCTGCGGCCCGGCGGCGCGCTGGCGACAGCGGTGGCGGCAGTGTCCGGCGCGTCGTCATCAGGCGCCGGCCAGTAAGCGAACGCCAGCACTGCCGCGATGGCGGCGGCGATGGCGATACCGGTCAGTTTGCTATTCATGATGAGGTGGCGCGCGTGATGGGAAACGCACGTTACCACAGGCGCGCGGCAGCGGGCCGCACGCCTCCGCACGCACGCGTCCCGCCTAGCCGCCGGCCTTTTTCGGCTGGTGCCCCAGTTTCACCAACGCGGCCAGGATGATGTCGACATGGTCGCCCTGCACTTCGATCACGCCATCCTTGACCGTGCCACCCGAGCCGCACTGCGTGCGCAGCTGCTTGCCCAGCAGGGCCAGCGCGATGGCGTCCAGCGCCAGGCCCTTGACCACGGTGACGCTCTTGCCGCCGCGCCCCTTGGTCTGGCGCGACACGCGCACCACGCCATCGCCGGCGGGCGCCGCCTTCGCTTGCGCCTTGCACGCGCATTGCGCCAGCGGCTGGCGGCAGGCGGGGCACATGCGGCCCGTTTCGGTGGAATAGACGAGACCGCCCTGGGAGCTGCTTTTCATGATGAAGAAATAAAAGAAAGAAGGCCGCGATTGTACCAAGCGGGGACGGTGCGGGATCAAGCGGGATCCCGCACCGTCCGGCGGCGCACGGCCGACGATGCTATTAACGCAAGGTAAGGAACACGGGATTCGCATAGAACCACAGGCTGCGGTAATTGCGGTCGTTGATATCATTGAAACGCTGGGTGCTGTCCGTCGTGCCCGTGCGCTGGTCGGCCAGCGGCTCGCCACCCTGCGTCAGGCCGGCGACATCGGTTCCCAGATTGGTGCCACGCAGACGGAAATACTGGTTCTTCGTCGCCGTCGTTTCGTAGCTCACGCTGTAGTAGCCGTCAGCCCCGAGTTTCCAGTCCGCGCTGGTAAAGCGCTTGAGCACCCGCGTGCTGGCATTGGCGGCAACATGGTAGGCCGGCGTGCCCGCCGCCGCCTTCGCTCCCACATCACCGACGATCAGGTCGACATGATCGACCACGGGCTTGACGCTGGCGGCCACGCCGCTGTCGACGGGCTTTTCGTAGTTGTTTTTGGCCGGGCTGCGGAAGCGGATGGTGATGGTGACTTTCTCGCCGCTGGCCACTTTCAGCTCTCCGCCCATCTCCTTGCGGTCGTCCTTGCTGGCCAGGTTGAAATCCAGCGCGTTGATCAGGTCGCCATAGGTGGAAAACATCTTGCCCGAACGCAAACCGGCCAGCAAGTCCTTCGCCAGCGGCGCACCCTGCGCGCCGTTGAACACATAGTTCTTCGCATATTCGCCAGGGAAGTAACCGCTGCTGTTGCCGCCGACGATCTTGAAGTGGGTATCCGAATCGGTCAGGTTCCAGATGCGGCGTCCCTCGCCCAGCAGCGCATCCCATGGCCCGCCCAGCTTGGCCACCACGTAATCGACACCGCCATATACGCGCAGCAGCGCATTGTCGTCCGTGTAGGCAGCCGTATAGCCGCCGCGGTCCGGCTCCATCTGGTTGCCGACCATGCCTTCGATGGCGAACATGATGTTGGGGGCGGCATCGTTAAAGGCGCGGAAATCGGCAATGCTGTAGCTGCCCTTGTTGCGCGACGGATGGTTGATGACGGCGTAGCTGGTTTCCGGGTAATTCTGCTTGAGCCAGTTGATGGCTTGCAGTGCATCGGCGGCCGTCCTGTTATAGCGGGCCTCGCCATATTTGCCTTTCCATGCCGCGACGTCGGCGGCGTCGAACATGGCCGCGTCGCGTGTGGTAAACAGATATTCGAACTCCTTCATGCCCCGGGTGCTGGTGCTGAGCTTGTCGGCGCCGTCGAACAGGCCGATGCCGATGTGATCATGGGTCGGCATGTCCCACTCGAAGCCGGAAAAGATCAGTTTGTCGGCGTAGGTGCCGGTGGCCTGCAGCGCCTGGACGCGTGGAATTTCATAGCGCTCGGCGCCGATGGACATCGGGATGGGCGCCGCCAGCGGCGCGCCCAGCGCGTCGCGCGTGGAGACGCGCAAATGGTTGGACAGCGCCATCCAGTCGAGTCCATACGTGGTGAACGACTTGGCCAGCACCTTGTCCAGCGTCTGGCTGACATCGGCGTCGGCCGATTGCGTGGTGTGGGTATGCAGGTCGCCGGCGATCCAGCGGCCGGCCGGTAGCGGCGGCACGCCGCCAGCGGGATCACTATCGCCGCCGCAAGCGGCAACGCTCAACAGGATGGCGATGGCCGAAGGAAGCAACGTTCTGGAGTAAGACATGGGATCGACCTGGAGGCTGAAAAGAAGTGCGACAGCCTAGCATTCCAGTATGACCAGCGAATGACACGCGCCCGGTCCGCCGGACTGGCGCCGGTCCGCAAGCCCGTCCTAGTTGGCCGGCGGCGCCGTCGGCACTTCCGTCACCGTTTCGGGGATGCCCGACAAGATCGTCACGGCGACCCGGCGGTTGCGCGCGCGCCCTTCCGCCGTGTCGTTGGGGGCCACGGGAATGTTGTCGGCGTGGCCGACGGCCGTCAGGCGCGACGCTTGCACGCCGCTGGCGATGAACAGGCGCACCACGGCGCTGGCGCGCGCGGCCGACAATTCCCAGTTCGAGGCGAAATTGGAATTGCTGATCGGCTGTACGTCCGTATGCCCTTCCACCTGCACGTCGTGCGTATCGTCCTTGAGCAGCACGGCAACGGCGCGCAGGGCCTGGTCCGACTCCGTCGTCAGGCGCGCCGCGCCCGGGTCGAACAGCACGCTGGCATTGATTTCCACGCTCACGCCGCGGCTCGTCTGCGTGACCCGCACCTTGCCTTCCTTGACCAGCGGCGCCAGCGTGGACGTCAGGTCTTGCGCCAGGCGCGTCATGTGTTCGCGCTCGCGGCGGATGGCTTCCGTGCGGCGTTTCAGGGCGGGGTTCGGCAGCGGGATCGCTTGCGGCGCTTCCATGACGATGGGCGGCGCACCCTTTTCCAGGCTGAAGGCCTGGCCGATGGCATTCTGGAAGACGCGGTACTTGCCTTCGTTGACTTGCGAAATCGCGTACATGACGACGAAAAAGGCGAACAGCAGGGTGATGAAGTCGGCGTACGAGATCAGCCAGCGGTCCTGGTTGTCCGGTTCCTCGTCATACTTCCTGCGCGCGCGCCGCATCATGGTCAGTGCTCGCTCAGTGCTCGTGAAGCAGGCTGGAAACGCGCTCTTCGATGATGCGCGTATGGTCGCCCGTGGCGATGTCGTACAGCACGGCGGCCGTGATTTCGTACTGCAGCACGCGGCGCGAGACGATGGCCTTGAGTTTGTTCGCCACCGGCAGGAACAGCAGGTTGGCCAGGCCCACGCCATAGATGGTCGAGACAAACGCCACGGCGATGCCGCTGCCCAGTTTGCTTGGGTCGGTGAGGTTTTCCATCACGTGTATCAGGCCCAGCACGGCGCCCAGGATGCCGATCGTGGGCGAATAGCCGGCCGCCGATTCCCACACCTTGACGGCCTGGCGCTCGGCCATCTCATAGGCGGAGATTTCCACGTCGAGCAGCTGGCGCAGCTTGTCGGGCGCGATGCCGTCGACGATCATGCGCAAGCCCTTGGCGTTGAAACGGTCGGCCGTGTTTTCCATCAGGCGCTCGAGCGCCAGCGGGCCGTCGCGGCGCGCCGTCAGGCTCCATTGCCCGATGTCGCGCGCCAGCGCGGCGCGCGTGTCGGCCGGCGGCAGGAAGACCCAGCGCAGCATTTCCAGGCCGCGCACGAAAGTACGCAGCCGCGTTTGCAGCAGTACGGCGCCGAAGGTGCCGATGATGACGATGGCAAAGGCGGCCGGCTGCAGCAGGGAGGCCATCTTGCCGCCTTCCAGTGCCTGGCCGACCAAGAGGCCCGCCAGCGCCAGCGCCAGCCCGATTACGCTGGACCAGTCCACGCCTGCTCCCTCAAGGTTGCGCGCAGGCGCGCGACGGCCTGGGTATGCAGCTGCGAGACGCGCGATTCCGACACGCCCATCACCGCGCCGATCTCCTTCAGGTTCAGCTCTTCTTCGTAGTACAGGCCCATGAGTATTTTCTCGCGTGGCGGCAGCGCATCGATGGCATCGATCACGGATTGCCGGAAATCGGTATCGAGCAGGGACCGCAAGGGGTCGCTGTCCTCGTCCACGCAGTGGCGGTCGAGGAAGCTGTCATTGCCGTCCGGGTCGTGAAAGTCTTCGTAGTACACGAGCTGGTGGCCGCCGCCGTCGCCCAGCATTTCCTGGTAGTCGGCCAGCGACATTTTCAGCAGTTTCGCCACTTCCGACTCGGTCGGCGGGTGGCCGAGGCGCTGCTGCAAGGTGCTCATCGCCTCCTCGATCTTGCGCATGTTCTGGCGCATGCTGCGCGGCAGCCAGTCGCTGGTGCGCAATTCGTCGAGCATGGCGCCGCGGATGCGCAGCACGGCATACGTCTCGAACTGCGCGCCATGCGTTTCTTCATAGCGGCTGATGGCATCGAGCAGGCCGATCATGCCGGCCTGGATCAGGTCATCGACCTCGACCGAAGGCGGCAATTTCGCCTTCATATGGTGCGCCAGACGCTTCACCAGCGGAATGTGCTCCGTCAGCAAATAGTCCTTGTTCGATTTCCCTTTGACCGTGTACATAGGCTGCTTATTGTTTTCTCGTCTTATCTGGTGCTACGGTTGGCTTCAGGCGCTGAACTGGTGGGCGCTCCCCGTCTGGTACAAGGTGCCGCCCAGCACCGGCGCCGCCGAACGGGCCAGCCGCTCGGCCAGTCCGCGAAACGCCACCGAGGCGCCGGCCAGCGGAAACGCATCGACCACGCTGCGGCCCAGGCGCGCCGCGCGGTGCAGATACTCATCGGCAGGCACCGAACCCATCGACGTCAGCTTCACGGCCAGGTAACGGCTCGCCGCCTGTGCCATATTATCGTATACCACTTTTGCCTCGGATTCGGAAGCGCCGGTGACGAGAATGCCGAACGGACGGCGTCCCAGTTCCTGGCTCAGGCGCTTGATCAGGCAGTAGGCCGCCTTGATCGAGGTGGCGCTGGTGGACACTTGCACGACGATATCGGACGACGCCATCAAGGGCACGGGGAAACAGGCGCCCTCTTCTGCCACGACGCCGTCGACGAGCACGATGCCGCTCTGGCGCGCCAGCACGTCGAAGGTCTTGCCCAGGCGGCGCAGTTCATCTTCGCCCGCGTAGTCCATGCTGTCCATCAAATGGTTGCGCGCGCCCAGGCTGGCCACGCCGAAGCCTTGCGGCACCTGATGGATGACCTGGTTCAAGCCGCACTGCTGGCGCGCCACGTCGCGCAGGCTGGCGCCGTGCGCCAGTCCCAGGCGCGCGGCCACGCCATCGCTGCCGCCGCTGGCGTCGAGCAGCAGCACGTCATTGCCGCCGTAGGCGAGCGAGGCGCCCAGGTTGACCAGCATGGCGCCCTTGTCGTCCTGCGGCGTGGCCGACAGGAACGTCATGACGCGCGGCTGCGGGCCGGCCAGCATGCGGCGCAAGCCTTCGGCCTGGTCGAAATCAAAATTAGCCAAGGTGCACCCCGCGCGCTTCATTGTTGCGGGCGGCCGCCTGCGCCATCAGCAGCGGCAGTTCGGCATCGGAAAACTGTGTGGCCGCCGAGTCGCGCTTGAGCTTGAAGGCGCGGTCGATCAGGTAACCGCGGTCGGCCAGGTACAGGTCTTCCGGCACGCGCTGGCCATTCGACACATAGAACAGGTTCAGCTTCTGGCGGATCACCACGTCGAGCACGTTGCCGATCGAGGCCGCTTCATCGAGCTTGGTCATGATGCAGCCGGCCAGGCCGCTGCCTTGATACGCGCGCACCACTTCGTTGAGGGTTTCCTGCGTCGCCGTGGAGTTCAGGCACAGCAAACGCTTCACGTCGGCGCCGGCGCCCGACAGCATGGCCACCTGCTCCGTCACCATCTGGTCGCGCTGGCTCACGCCCACCGTATCGATCAGCACCGTGTGCTTGTTCTTCAATTCTTTCAGGGCGATGCGCAAGTCCGCTTCATCCTTCACGGAATGCACCATCACGCCAAGGATCTTGCCGTAGATGCGCAGCTGTTCATGCGCGCCGATACGGTAGGCGTCCGTGGTGATCAGGGCCAGCTTTTCCGGGCCATGGCGCATCACGCAGCGGGCCGCCAGCTTGGCCGTGCTGGTGGTCTTGCCCACGCCGGTCGGGCCGACCAGGGCGAACACGCCGCCCTGCTCGAGCATGGCGTCTTCATTGGCCACCGTATTGAGGTTGCGGCTGAGGACCGTCTTGATCCAGCGCATGCTTTGCGCGCCGTCGAGGCCGGCGGGCAGCTTGTCGATCAGGTAGCGCGCCAGGCTGGCGGAAAAACCGGCGGCCAGCATTTCGCGCAGCACGACGGCTTTTTGCGGTTCGCGCTGCTGCGTCGAACCCCAGGAGATTTCCGCCAGCTGGGTTTCCATCATGCCGCGCATGGCGCGGATTTCATTCATCATGCCGCTCATCTCGGCGGCGGCGTTCTCTTTGACGTGCGCCAGCGCGCTGGCCATCATCTGCTGCATGCGGGCCATGTCCACTGGCTCGGAGGCAGCCTGGCGCGGCGCGGCAGGACGTGGCGCGGCCGGGCGCTGGGCCGGGGCGGCCGGACGCTGCGGCGTGGCGAACTGGGTCTGCAACTGGGGACGGGGCTGGGCCATTTCGGACGCGGCCGGCGGCGAAGCGAGCGAAGCGGCATCGTCATTGGCCAGCGCGAGGATTTCCACCACGCCATCGGCCTGGCGGTTCGACAGGATCACGGCATCGGGGCCCAGCGCTTCGCGCACCTTGCGCAGCGCATCGCGCGACGAGGCGCCCGTAAATTTCTTCACATTCATGACCGGCCTCCCAAGGCGGGGGTGGCGCAATATTGGCTGAACTGTGTGACCATCATCGACTCCTGTTGCTTGAGTGCTGTCTTCCACATGGACACAGATCACCCGGACAGTTTCCATTATTAGCGATGCTTGCAGGAAACGATCGAAGGAACAGGGCGGGAAAGTACCCGTTATTCAGTTTGCCGGGAGGAAATTGATGTTTTTCTTGACCCAAACGAAGGCTGGGGTCAGACCCGGCGGGTCTGACCCCGGTACTAATGAAGATAACTACTGCGCGCCCACCAGCGCCGTGACGCGGATCGTCTTGGTTTCCGGCACTTCCGCATGCGACAGCACCTTGAGTTGCGGCAAGGCGCGGCGCAGGAAGCGCGACAGCAGGGCGCGCAGCGGCGCCGGCACCAGCAGCACCGGCGTCAGGCCCAGCGCTTCCTGCTGCTGGGCAGCCAGGCCCGCCTGGTGGGCGATGGTGTCGGCCAGGCCCGGCTCGATGCCGGCGCCGTCGCCGCCATTGCCCATCGCCTGCATCAGCAAACGCTCGAGGCGGCTGTCGAGCGTCATCACGGACAGTTCGGCCGCGCCGGGGAACAGTTGCTGCACGATGGCGCGGCCCAGGGACACGCGCACCAGCGCCGTCAGCTCGTTCGGGTCTTGCGTGCTGACCGTGTACTCGGCCAGGGTTTCGATGATGGTGCGCATGTCGCGGATGTGCACGCCTTCGGCCAGCAGGTTCTGCAGCACTTTCTGCAGGGCCGACAGCGACAGCATCTTCGGCACCAGGTCTTCCACCAGGCGCGGCGCGTCCTTGCCCAGGTGATCGAGCAAGGACTGCACTTCCGCGCGGCCCAGCAACTCCGACGCATGCGAGGTGATCAGGTGATTCAGGTGCGTGGCCACCACGGTGCCCGCATCGACGACCGTGTAGCCCATCGATTGGGCCTGGTCGCGCAGGCTGGCGTCGATCCAGGTGGCGGGCAAGCCGAACGCAGGGTCGTTCGTGGCCAGGCCCGGCAAGGTGCCGCTGGCCATGCCGGGGTTGATGGCCAGGAACTGGCCGTTGAACGCTTCGCCCACGCCCACTTCCACGCCCTTCAGGGTTATGCGGTAGGCGGACGGCTTGAGTTCCAGGTTGTCGCGGATGTGCACGGGCGGCGCCAGGAAGCCCACTTCCTGGGCGAACTTCTTGCGGATGCCTTTGATGCGCTTGAGCAATTCGCCACCCTGCGTCTTGTCGACCAGGGGAATCAGGCGGTAGCCCACTTCCAGGCCCAGGGTATCGACGGGCATGATGTCTTGCCAGCTGGCTTCTTCCTGCTCGGGCGCCACGGTCGCTTGCGGCGCTTCGGCCGGCTTCTCGGCCGCCTCCTTCGCCTGCTCGCGTTTCTTGCTGATCAGATAGGCGGCTCCCGCCAGCATGGATGCCAGCAGGATGAAGACCATGTTCGGCATGCCGGGAATGAGGCCCATGCCGCCGATGATGCCGGCGGTAATATACAGCACTTGCGGTTTCGCAAACAGCTGGCCCACCAGCTGGGTGCCGATGTCCTGTTCGCTGGCCACGCGCGAGACGACGATACCGGCCGCCGTGGAAATGATCAGCGAAGGAATCTGCGCCACGAGGCCGTCACCGATGGCGAGCAAGGTGTAGTTCTTGAGCGCATCGGCAAAACCCATGTCGTGCTGCAGCAAGCCCACCAGCAGGCCGCCGATGATATTGATGACGGTGACCATGATGCCGGCGATGGCGTCGCCGCGCACGTATTTGCTGGCACCGTCCATGGCGCCGTAGAATTCCGCCTCCTGCGCCACTTCCGTGCGGCGGCGGCGCGCTTCGTCTTCGCCGATCAGGCCGGCGTTCAGGTCGGCATCGATGGCCATCTGTTTACCTGGCATGGCGTCCAGCGCGAAGCGGGCGCCCACCTCGGCGATACGGCCCGCGCCCTTGGTCACGACGGTAAAGTTGATGATGGTCAAAATAATGAAGACGACGATACCGACCGTGTAATTGCCGCCGATCAGGAAGTGACCGAACGCTTCAATCACCTTACCGGCCGCGTCGGCACCCGTGTGGCCTTCCGTCAGCACCACGCGCGTGGACGCCACGTTCAGCGACAGGCGCAGCATGGTCGACACGAGCAAAATGGTCGGGAACGCCATGAAGTCGAGCGGCTTGACCGTATACAGCGCCGTCAGCAGCACGATGATCGATAGCGCGATATTGAAACTGAAGAAGATGTCGAGGATGAAGGCGGGCAGCGGCAGCACCATCATCGCCAGCAGCATGATGATGATGACCGGCGCGGCGATGCCCTTGCTGGCGTTGCCTTTCAATCCGCTGAGCCAGGCTGGCATGGTCAGGCCGTTCATGGTGTGCTTCCTTTATTCTTGTCTGCCGCGTCTGCCGCGGGTTTGGTCTGCGACGCGGGGTCGAGCGGGTCGAGCTCGGGCGGCACGTCGAGTTTTTTCGGCTTGTCGGGGCGTTCGCCGTGGCCGCTGCCATAGCTGCGCAACTGGAACACATAGGCCAGCACTTCGGCCACGGCGCCATACAGCGCCTCGGGAATCTCGTCGCCGATGTCCGTGTGCTTGTACAGCGCGCGCGCCAGGGCGGGCGCTTCGAGGATGGCGACCTTGTGTTCGCCCGCCAGTTCACGGATCTTCGCCGCCACTTCGTCGATACCCTTGGCCACCACCTGCGGCGCGCCGCGCGAATTCTCGCCATACTTCAGCGCCACCGCGTAGTGGGTAGGATTCGTTACCACCACGTCGGCCGTCGGCACGTCGGCCATCATGCGGCGGCGCGACATTTCATGCTGCATCTGGCGTATCTTCGCCTTGATCTGCGGATTGCCGTCCGATTCCTTCGACTCTTGCTTGACTTCCTGCAAGGTCATTTTCATCTTGTTGGCGTAGTGCCACATCTGGTACGGACCGTCGATGGCGGCGATCAGGCCCAGCGCGCCGACGATCAGCAAAAAGGCCGTGATCAGCAGGCTGATCAGATGGGCCGAACCGGCGCGCAAGGATTCCACCGACAGGCCCAGCACGGCGTCCTTTTGATGCTGCATCACCATCCAGGCGACGACGCCGACGACGAGGGTCTTGGCGATGGCCTTGAGCAACTCCACCAGCGCGTTCTTCGAAAACATATTGCCCAGGCCGCGAATCGGGTTGAGCTTGCCAAAATTCGGGGTAAATGCCTTGGAACTGAACAGCCAGCCGCCCACCAGCACGGGCGAAGCCAGGGCGACGAGCATGATGGCTGCGGCGTACGGCAGACAAGTCAGCAAGACCGAGCCCACGTCATAGCCGATGCGCAACATCATCGCATCCGGATTGAGGATTTGCTCGCGGTCCAGCGTCAGTCCGGAAACCATGACGGCCGTCAGCCGCCGCACGATGGCGTCGCCGGCAAACCACAGGCAGCAGCCGGACGCCATCAGCACCGTAAACGTGGCCACTTCACGCGATCGCGGAACGTCGCCTTCCTCACGCGCCTGCTCGAGGCGCTTCGGTGACGCGGCTTCGGTCTTTTCTGCGTCGCTGTCTTCCGACATCAATCAACTCCGGTGAAGTCCTGCAGCCTGGCTAGGCGCAATACGGACTGGGCATGGAGCATTATCGGTTCCAGCGAGAGAATGCCATCGGGGGAACAGGGGGGCAATTCCCCTGTATTTCCTTTGCTCCTCAGAAACCTTAGCGCGACTTCCTGGCTTCCGCCTGCTTCACCGTCTGTTCGATGGCGCCAAACAGCGATTTGCCGTCATCACCCAGCATTTCCAATCGAACAACATCACCAAACAGCAGATACGGTGTGCTGGCGACACCATCGGCGATCATCTCCTGGTTACGTCGCTCAACGATACTGGAAAAGCCCTTCTTGACTTCCTTGTTGGCGACGCCGCCCGCGCTGACCACGCTGCCGGCGCGCGCATTGCGCGTCTGGCACAGATGGGCGAGCAATTGCGGGTAATTGAAGGCCATGTCGGCGCCCGCGTGGGGCTGGCCCGTCAATTTGCCGTTCAGGCTGCAGCGCAAGGCGTAATGCACCTTGCCGCCGCGCCAGGCGTCGCCCAGTTCGTCGGGCGTAATCGCCACGGGAGAACAGGCCATGGCCGGTTTCGCTTGCAGGAAGCCATAGCCGCTGGCCTGCTCGTCGGGCGCCAGGTTGCGCAGGGTGATGTCGTTAACCAGCATCAACAGCTTGATGTTCAGGTGCGCCTGGTCAGGCGTCGACCCCATGGCCACGTCGTCCGTGATGGCGGCGATGCCGGCCTCGTAATCGATGCCCCACTGCTCGTGCGCCAGGATAATGTCATCGTGGGCGCCGAGGAAATCGTCGCTGGCGCCCTGGTACATCCTTGGCGCATCGCGCAAATTGGCGGGCGTCTCGACTCCCGCCGCCTTGCAGGCCCGCTCGATCTGCTGCAGATAGGATGCGCCTGCCACGCGCAAGCTGCTGCGCGGCAAAGGCGCCATGCAGTTGGCAGGATCGAACTCGAAGGCGCGATGGCCGCGGCCGCTATTGATGGTCTGGTACAGCAAGTCGAGCTGGGGCGCGATGAAACTCCAGTCGTCGAGCGCCTTTTGCAGGGTCGAGGCGATGCCATCGGCCAGGTGGGCCGTTTTCAGGTCGCGCGAGACGACAGCCAGCTGGCCATCGCGCGTGCCATCTTTTAGAGTTGCTAATTTCATGTGCGGGAAACTTCGTCAGATGCGGGCAGTTGGAGGCTAAAGACGCCAAAAAGCCGGGACATCCCCGGCTTTGGCGATCAGGAAGAGATTACGCCAGCAGCGCTATTTGCTCAGGCGTGAGATAGCACCACTCGCCTTCGGCAATGCCCAGCGATTCCAGGGTCAGGCTGCCGATGGCGGAACGGTGCAGCGCGCTGCAATGGTTGCCGGCGGCGGCCAGCATGCGCTTGACCTGGTGGTATTTGCCTTGTTCGAGCACGATTTCCAGCTGGTGCTCTCCCCGCTTGATGCAGACGAGGGCCGCCAGCGGGGCCGGCTCATCGTGCAATTGCACGCCAGCCAATAGCTGCGCCACCAGTTCATCCGTCACGGGCTCTTGCGTGGTGGCCTGGTAAATTTTCGGAACGTGGCGCTTCGGCGACGATTGTGCATGGATAAACGGGCCATCGTCGGACATCAGCAGCATGCCGGTCGTATCGTGGTCGAGCCGGCCGACGGGCTGGACTTCGCGCCAGGTGAACTGTTCCGGCAGCAGGGTCAGCACGCCAGGATGATGGCTGGGCTTGCGCGAGCATTCGAAGTTGGCGGGCTTGTTCAGCGCCAGGTACAGGTGCGCGCGGTAGACCCACTCTTCTTCGAACACGTGCAGCACCAGGCCTTCAGTCTCGACGGTGGTGCGGTAATTGGTCTGGGTGACGCCATCGATGACGACATCGCCATCCTCGATAAGGGAACGACAGTATTTACGGGTGCCAAAACCCTGCGATTGCAGGATGCGGTCTAGGGATAATTTACTCATGGGCGTGACTTTACCAGAAGCGGCTGACAGCGTGAAGCGGCGCCGTAGCGCGCCTGCGCCAGGCTGCGGAGGTCGCAGCAGGCTTGCGCACGCACAGATAAGCTGAAGTACAAGGTGAGATTTCGATATAAATGGCCAATTCCTTTGAGAAATATCAAGCGCTCGGAATATCGCATTGATAGACTGAAACTTCGTTAGGAATCCGCCTAATGAGCTTTAGGAATAATAACCAAGCAACGACTCACAAGGACATTGTATGAAGCATATCGATACCATCGCCTTACAAGGCAGCATCGCCGACATGCGCCAACGCATCGCCGAGGAACAGGCGGCTATGCACAAGGTGAGACTGGGCGTGGCGCGCTGGAGCAGCGCCCCTGCGCCGCAGGATGAGGACGCCCCCCCATCGCCAGCGAGCCAGACGCATTGGCATGCCGAAGCGCAATGCCATTTCATGTGCTGGCTGGAACTGGGCGGTTTTGCGCACGCGGATGCGGATGCCGACGACGTGACCACGCCCCCCATGGCAAACACGGCGTCCGACAGAGGCTCCAGCAACAGCGTCAGCACCAGCGCTGCGGCAGCCCGTCAGGTCAACGCGTCTCCCCTGCCCGTCCACTGCAACGGCTGCGCCGTCTGAACCCGGCCCACCCGACCAGCCATGCCCCGCCCTCGCATGCCTGCCTTGCCGGCACATCCAGAGTACACATCCAGCGCCGTCAACCCATACGGCACGCACGACGCACAAAAGGAAACGGCGGCATTGCGCCGCCGTTCCCAAGCCCCATCGGGACTTTAGTGAGGAATGTAAATTCACTCAAAACCACATCTGCGATGCGGCGAGTAGTTCCAAGACCTGCCAATCAAGTTAGTACTGACAACATAGTTGATATATCGCCCCTCCTTGAAAAGAACTACGTCTTCACTATAGCCCAAGCGGCCCCATTTTCAAGCCAATTTACCACCTTATTGAAAACGATTCTCGATTGGATTGCCTGCCAGTCAAGAGTGATGTCCTCAGCGCAACGCCGGTTGTGACTGCTGTACGGCCGCCTTCATGGCGCCCGCACCCATGGCGGCGCCAAATTTCTTGAGCACCCGTTCCGGCAAGCCTTCGTGCTGCGTGTAGTCGACGATGTCTTCCGCCTTGACGACGTCGCGCGCCACGCTGTCAACCGTGCCGAAATCGTCGGCCAGACCCATTTCCACGGCTTTCGCACCCGTCCAGTACAAGCCGGAGAAGGTATCGGCCGTTTCCTTCAGGCGCTTGCCCCGCCCCGCCCGTACCACCTCGATGAATTGCTGGTGGATTTCATTGAGCATGCCTTGCGCATACGCCTTGTGTTTTTCCGTCATGGGGCTGAACGGGTCCATGAAGCCCTTGTTCTCGCCCGCCGTCAGCAAACGCCGCTCGACGCCCACCTTTTCCATCACGCCCGTAAAGCCGAAACCATCCATCAGCACGCCGATGGAGCCGACCACGCTGGCCTTGTTGACGTAGATGCGGTCGGCGGCCGCCGCGATGTAATAGCCGCCCGAGGCGCACATTTCATCGACCACCACATATAAAGGCTTGTCCGGATAGCCCTTGCGCAGGCGCTGCATCTCGTCGACGATCATGCCGGCCTGCACGGGACTGCCGCCGGGACTATTAATATGCAGCACCACGGCCACGGAGCCGCTATCGGAAAACGCCTTGTCCAGCGCGGGGATGACGACGGCGGCCGAACCGCTGCCTTCGGACTCGATGGCGCCGTTGATGTCGATCAGGGCCGTGTGGCGGCCCAGGGTTTCGCCGTCGTCGGCCGTGTTGTAGTCATAAAACACCCACAGGGCGAACAGCACGATCAGCAGACCGAAGACCTTGAAAAAGATGCTCCAGCGGCGGTGCGCGCGTTGCTCTTGCAAAGTGGCAAATACCAGCTTTTCCAGCACGTCGCGCTCCCAGTTCCCCGCAGGGGCGCCGTGACCGGCCGCTGGCGCGCTGCTGCCCAGCTTGTCATTCGTGTTATCGCTCATGATTCACTTTGCTTAAATTACAATAAGGCCGGCAACGGCTGGACATACTCGTCGGGCTGCCAGTACAGCTGGCCGTCGCGCTCGACCACGGCGATCGGACGCAAGCGCCCGCCCTTGCAGGGGCCGCCCGCGCAATAGCCGCTTTCCGGCACATAGATGGCGCCATGGGTCGAACACATCAGGTACAAGCCGCTGGACTCGAAAAACTCGCCCTCCGCCCAGTCCAGTTCGATGGGCACGTGGGCGCAGCGGTTCAGGTAGCCATACGCCTTGCCGCCGTGGCGCACGACAAAGCCCGTGGTCGTTTCGCCACCGGCCGAGACGGGAAAGCGCACGCCCTTGCCGCCATCGGCGACGGCGTCGGCGGCACAGATGAAAACGTCGACAACATCGCTCATCATGCGTGCTCGCTCAGCCATTGATGCAGATCGGCCACCGTGGCGGCCGAGTACAGGGGCTTGCAAGCCTGCAATTGCTCCACAGGATGCGCCCCATACTCTACGGCAATACCCGCCGCGCCTGCATTGCTTGCCATCAATAAATCATGACTGGTGTCGCCGATCATCACGGTACGACGCATGTCTTGCCCCAATTCGCGCGTCAGTTCCTGCAACATGGCCGGATGCGGCTTGGAAAACGTTTCATCGGCGCAGCGCGTCGCATCGAACAGGGACAGCAGCTTGACGGCATTCAGGGAACGGTTCAAGCCGACACGGCTCTTGCCCGTGGCCACCGCCAGGAAATACGCCTGCTGCGACAGTTCCTCCAGCATTTCGTAGACGCCGGGAAACAAAGCCAGCTCATGGTCGCGCGACAGATAGTGATAGCGGTAGCGCTCGGCCATGCGCGCATGGTATTTCGGCTCCACGTCCGGCATCACCAGCTGCATGGCTTCCTGCAAGCCCAGGCCGATCACGTGCGAAGCGAGCAACTCGGTGGGAATAGGCAAGCCCAGGTCTTTGGCCGATGCCTGGATACACTTGACGATGGTCGAGGTACTGTCTATCAGGGTACCGTCCCAATCGAAGACGATCAGATCAAATTGCTTTCTTGCCATGTTTCCCGACGATATAGCCGCCGGCTCCTTGAGAATGAATGATGGCGACTGACTACCTTGTGAGTAGTGTCGCGCGCACGCGGTGGATACTATACTTATCGTGCGGCAACGGCCAATGGTTTGCCCAAGCTTACCAAGAAACGCTCGCATTCGGCAGCCAGCGGCGCATTCAGGGTCATCGTCTTGCCGTTTTCCGGATGCACAAACGTGATCTGGTGCGCATGCAGGAACATGCGTTTCAGGGCGCCGCGCGTGCTGTCGGCTTTCAACAGGGCACGGTTGAGGGCGAAGTCGCCATATTTATCATCGCCGGCGATGGGGAAACCGGACGAAGACAGGTGCACGCGGATCTGGTGCGTGCGTCCCGTCTTCAATTCCGCTTCCAGCAAGGCGAAGTTGTGATATTTATGCAACAGTGAAAACACCGTGTGCGAGGCCAGGCCATCGGCCTGCACGGCCACCCGGCGTTCGCCTTCGGCCGTCGTATATTTGTGCAATGGCAACTTGATATGCTGGCGCGCATTCTTCCAGTCGCCGGCCACCAGCACGAGGTAACGCTTGTCCGTGACGCCGTCGCGCATCTGTTCGTGCAAATTCGTCAACGCGGAACGTTTCTTTGCCAGCAACAACAAGCCGGACGTGTCGCGGTCCAGGCGGTGCACCAGTTCCAAAAACTTGGCGTCGGGGCGCGAAGCACGCAATTGCTCGATCACGCCGAAGGACACGCCCGAGCCGCCATGCACGGCCACGCCCGCCGGCTTGTCGATGACGAGCAGCTGCGCATCTTCGAAGATGATCTTGAATTCGGCGGCCGGCGCGCCCGTAGGCGCCTTTTCGGCCACGCGCACGGGTGGAATGCGCACCACGTCGCCGGCGGCGAGACGGTACAGCTGATCGATACGGCCTTTATTGACCCGCACTTCTCCCGATCGCAATATCCGGTAGATGTGGCTTTTAGGCACTCCCTTGCACACTCTTAATAAGTAGTTGTCGATACGCTGGCCTGCTTCTTCTTCGGCGATCGTGACGAATTGCGCTTGCGGCTGAACCGGGGGTGTTGAAGGGGGAACAACATCATTTTGACTCTTCATTTACTATGTCTTCCCAGAAATCTCTCTAAGTCCTTCATTTTGAATATATAATTGTTTTTGCTGCGGCCCTGGCTGCTGCGAGTGTAAGAATAAAAGCACATTTTACACAGGGGCGTCTCCACCGGCCTCGCCAAATTGCAAATTCGGTGGAAAAAAATGTATATGCACCATCCCTGCGCGAATCAAGGTTGCACCGTAGTTGTAATCGGATAACGCGTGGAGATGCTGAAGTGAGTGTGGGATTATAAGGATAAGTACCCGTTAGCGCGACTTATCGAGTCGGGCTCGCGGGTTGATGAAGTTGATAACGCTTGCCGTTTTCGCCAAACCCCGTATGTGGCCAAATACTGAGGGTTGTCGATGATAGGCTGAGGCCAAGCCTCGCCATCGCGATCCCTGTAATGAGCCGGCTAACGATTTTGGCTCTGAATTTGCTGACCACTTGCATTCTCTGTCCCCGATGCAGTTCATTCTCATCCGGGCTGTTTCAGATGAGTTGCAAGTGTCCCGTGCACTCGGCATGACGATCGACCTCACCGCGCCTGTTGCGGCCGTAACGTATACCTCGTACGCGTTGTTGCTCCGCACGCCTGGGCATTTCCCCCGCCAGCACTCCCGTTCTCGCATATATCCCTGTACTTCGCCGCTTCCCCGGAAGCGGCTTTGAGATGGCCTACGGGTCGCGGAGTTATAAAAATGAAACGCATGTTGTTTAATGCCACGCAGCAAGAAGAACTGCGCGTAGCGATTGTCGACGGACAAAAACTGATCGACATCGATATCGAGACAGCCGGGCGCGAACAGCGCAAATCCAACATCTACAAGGGCGTGATCACGCGCATCGAGCCATCGCTCGAAGCGTGCTTCGTCAGCTATGGCGAAGACCGCCACGGCTTCCTGCCTTTTAAGGAAGTTGCCCGCACGTATTTCCGCGAAGGCGTCGACGTCCGTAACGCCTCCGTCAAGGAAGCGTTGCGCGAAGGCCAGGAAATCATGGTCCAGGTTGAAAAGGAAGAGCGCGGCAACAAGGGCGCCGCCCTGACCTCGTTCGTTTCCCTGGCCGGCCGTTACCTGGTATTGATGCCGAACAACCCGCGTGGCGGTGGCGTATCGCGCCGCGTGGAAGGCGAAGAGCGCCAGGAATTGCGCGAAACCATGGATAAACTGGACTTGCCAGCTGGCATGTCCGTGATTGCCCGCACGGCAGGCATCGGCCGCAACGTCGATGAACTGCAGTGGGACTTGAATTACCTGATGCAACTGTGGCGCGCCATCGAAGGCGCCGGCAAGTCGGCCAACGGCGCTTTCCTGATCTACCAGGAATCGTCGCTCGTCATCCGCGCCATCCGCGACTACTTCCAGCCCGACATCGGCGAGATCCTGATCGACACCGACGAGATCTACGACCAGGCGCACCAGTTCATGAGCCACGTGATGCCCGACATGGTGCACCGCGTAAAACGCTACAGCGACGACGTGCCGCTGTTCTCGCGCTTCCAGATCGAACACCAGATCGAAACGGCCTACAGCCGCACCGTGCCGCTGCCATCGGGCGGCGCCATCGTGATCGACCATACCGAAGCGCTGGTGTCCGTCGACGTCAACTCGGCCCGCGCCACGCGCGGCTCGGACATCGAGACGACCGCCTTCAACACCAACTGCGAAGCGGCCGAAGAAGTGGCCCGCCAGCTGCGTCTGCGCGACCTGGGTGGCCTGATCGTCATCGACTTCATCGACATGGAAGTGGCGAAGAACCAGCGCGAAGTGGAACAGCGCCTGAAAGACGCGCTGCACCATGACCGCGCCCGTGTACAAATGGGCAAGATTTCCCGCTTCGGCCTGATGGAACTGTCGCGCCAGCGCTTGCGCCCTTCGCTGTCCGAAGGTTCACACGTGACGTGCCCGCGCTGCTCCGGCACCGGCCACATCCGCGATACGGAATCGTCCGCCCTGCAGGTGCTGCGCATCATCCAGGAAGAGGCGATGAAGGAAAACTCGGCCACCATCCACGTGCAAGTACCCGTGGACGTGGGCGCCTTCCTGCTCAACGAAAAGCGCGGCGAAGTGCTGAAGATCGAGAACCGCCACCGCATCGCCGTGATCCTGATCCCGAACAAGCATCTGGAAACGCCGCACTACAAGCTGGAACGCATCAAGCACGACGATCCGCGTCTGGAAGACAGCCAGGCCAGCTACAATCTGGCGGAAAGCGCTGAAACCGACATGGCGTACAGCAAGCGCCAGAAGGAAGAAGCCAAGCCGCGCCAGGAAGCCGTCGTCAAGACGATCACCCCTGACCAGCCGGCACCGATGGTCGAGCGCAAGCCCGTCGAAGCGAAACCGGCTCCCGTGGCCGCGCCTGCCGCGCCACAGGGCCTGATCGCCAAGATCATCAGCTTCTTCACCGGCGCTCCGGCACCGGTGGCGCCCGCACCCGCCCCTGTCGCACCGGCCAAGCCGGCCGGCGCCGACCGTGGCGACCGCAACAGCCGTGGCCCGCGTGGCCGTGGCCGCAACGGCAAGCCAGGCCGCGAAGAACGCGAACCGGGCCAGGGCCGTCCAGCCCAGGACGATGCAGCGAAAGAAGCGGAAGCACTGGAAAAAGCGGCACGTCCGCCACGCCCACCGCGTCCGCCACGCGAACCGCGTGAAGCGCGCGAGAACGGCGATACGGCAGCAGCACCACGCGAACGCGGTGAACGCCCTGAACGCGCCGAGCGTCCGGAACGCGCGGAACGTCCAGAGCGCGCCGAGCGTCCGCCACGCCAGCCACGCGAAGCGCGCGAACCACGCGCCGACAAGGCTGTTGTTGCTGAAGTGAAAGCTGAAGAGCTGGCACTGGTTGGTGCCACCGCCAGCGCAGTCAACGTCGTCGTGACGTCGAACGGCCCTGAATTCGACGCCGCACCGGCCAATCTGCTGAAAGCGCCGGCGAATGCCGGCCCTGAAGGCGAAGAGACGGAAAGCGACGTGGAAGGCGAAGAACCGCGCCGCCGCCGTCGTCGTGGCGGCCGCAACCGCAACCGCCGCGACCGCGAAACGGGCGAGCTGATTGAATCGGCAAACGGTGACAACGAAGGCCAGGACGCGCCAGTGATCAGCTTTACGGTTGCTCCGGCGCCGGAAGCCGCCGCTGCCGCCGCTGCCGCCGTTGAAGCCGCCGCACCGATCGCCGTCGTCGCTGCCGCTACTGTCGTGGCCGTCGCTGCGCCAGTGGAAGCTGCTGCCGAAGCCGCACCAGCCGTCGTGACTGAAGTAGTCGAAGTAGTCGAAGTGGTCGAAGTGGTCAAGGCCGTGGAGATCGCCAAGGTCGAAGAAGTCGCTCCGGCTGCTGAAGTGATCGTGCCGCCAGCTCCTGTGGAAGCCGCCGTTGCTGCCGAACCAGCGCCAGCTGCCGAGTACAGCTTTGCCGAGAAGACGGAAGTTGCGCCGACTCCAGCTCCAGCGCCAGCGGAAGTGAACGCCGAAGCGGCACCAGCCGTGGAAACGCCAGCTGCCGTGGAAACCGTCGCCGTGGCGGAAGAAGCGCCAGCAGCCGCGCCAGCACCAGTAGCGGAAGCTGCCCCGGCGGTTGCCGAAGTTGCTCCTGCGCCTGTCGTTGCTCCCGCTCCTGCTCCGGCGCCAGCCCCTGTGGCGGCGCCGCTGGACTTGAGCGCAGTGCTCGGCTCGGCCGGCCTGACCCTGGCTGCCACCGATCCGGAAAAACTGCGCCTGGCGCAGGAAGCGGCCGCCAAGGCAGTCGCTCCGGTACGCAAGCCACGCGAACGCAAGCCATTGCCGCCGCAATCGGATGAGCCGTTGATCCAGGTCAACACGCAGCGTCCATAAGCGCGCCGGGTTCGCCCAGCCGCCAATGATGAAAGGGGAAGCTCAGGCTTCCCCTTTTTTATGTCCACTTTTTGCTGCCATCCGCCCGCCATGCACGAGAACGCCAATCTGCCTCCCGCCCCCGTCAGCCTGCGCAACGCCTTCTGGTACTGGCTCAAGCTGGGCTGCGTCAGCTTTGGCGGCCCGGCCGGGCAAATCGCCATGATGCATGCGGAACTGGTGGAAAAGCGGCGCTGGATTTCCGAGCAGCGTTTCCTGCACGCCCTGAACTACTGCATGCTGCTGCCGGGGCCGGAAGCGACCCAGCTGGCCATCTACATCGGCTGGCTGATGCACCGCACGCGCGGCGCCCTGGTGGCGGGCCTGCTGTTTTTGCTGCCCTCGCTGCTGGTGCTGATCGTCCTGTCCTGGCTGTATATGGCGTATGGCCACGTGGGCGCCATCGCCGGCGTCCTGTACGGCATCAAGCCGGCCGTCGTCGCCATCGTGGTGGCGGCCGCCTGGCGCCTGGGCCGGCGCACCTTGCGCAGCCCCGGTCTGATCGCCATCGCGGCGGCCGCATTTGCCGCCATCGCCGCGCTTCATCTGCCATTTCCGCTGATCGTGCTTGCCGCTGCCCTGCTGGGCATGGCGGGCGGGCGCTGGCTGCCCGCGCACTTTCATGCCAACGGCGCGTCGCATGGCGGCGCGGCCCGCTACGGCGCCGCCCTGATCGATGACGACACGCCCACGCCGGACCACGCGCGTTTCAGGTGGCCGCGCCTGCTGGCCACCTGCGCACTGGGCCTGGCGCTGGCTTTCTTTGTCTGGCTGGGCCTGGCACTGGCGGGCGGTACGGACCAGCCGCTGGCGCAGATGGGCGTGTTTTTCAGCAAGGCGGCCCTGCTCACGTTCGGCGGCGCGTATGCCGTGCTGCCCTACCTGGTGCAGGGTGCCGCCGACCATTACCACTGGATCACGAGCGCGCAAATGATGGATGGCCTGGCCCTGGGCGAAACGACGCCCGGCCCCCTGATCATGATCGTTGCCTTCATCGGTTTTGTCGGCGGCTGGAGCCATGCGGCAGGCATCGCGGGCGAGCAGCTGTGGCTGGCGGGCGTGTGCGGCGCGCTCGTCGCCAGCTGGTTTACTTTTCTGCCTTCGTTCATCTTCATCCTGGCCGGCGCGCCGCTCGTGGAAGCGTCGCGCGGCAATTTGCGCCTGAGCGCGCCCCTGACGGCCATTTCGGCGGCCGTGGTGGGCGTCATCGCCAGCCTGGCCCTGTTCTTTGGCCGCCACGTTTTCTGGCCGGACAACCCGCTGCCGCACTGGGACTGGCTGGCGACGCTCATCGCGCTGGCGGCCGGCGTGGCGCTGATCAAGTTTCAAATGGGCACCATCAAATTGCTGCTCGCCTGTGCCATCTTCGGCCTCGTGCTATCGTATCTGCCTTGAACGACTTTACGTAAGCGCATTACCTTTCATGGCTGACAAGATTATCTACCTCGCCGAGGCCCGCAATGGGGCCGTGGCGATACCCGAGCGCCTGGAAAGTCCCAGCGGCAACGTCGCCGACCGCCTGGGCAGGCCCCTGCACGACTTGCGCATCTCGATTACCGACCGCTGCAATTTCCGTTGCGTGTATTGCATGCCGAAGGATGTGTTCGACAAGAACCACGTGTATCTGCCGCACACGGATTTGCTGTCGTTCGAGGAAATCACGCGCGTGGCGCGCCTGTTCGTTGAACACGGCGTGGAAAAGATACGCCTGACGGGCGGCGAACCGCTGCTGCGCAAGAATATCGAAAAACTCATCGCCATGCTGGCCGCGCTGCGCACGCCGTCGGGCCAGCCGCTGGACCTGACCCTGACGACCAATGGTTCCTTGCTGGCCAGAAAAGCGCAGGCGCTCAAGGATGCGGGCCTGAACCGGGTCACCGTGTCGCTCGACTCGCTCGACGACGCCACCTTCAAGCGCATGAACGACGTCGATTTCGCCGTGGCCGACGTGCTGCACGGCATAGCTGCGGCGCATGCCGCCGGCCTGGGGCCCATCAAGATCAACATGGTCGTCAAGGCCGGCATGAACGAGCAGGAAATCGTGCCCATGGCGCGCCACTTCAAGGGTACGCCGTATATCCTGCGCTTCATCGAATACATGGACGTGGGCGCCTCGAACGGCTGGAACTTGCAGGAAGTCATCCCTTCGGCCGAAGTCGTGCGCCGCATCGCCGCGCACATGCCCTTGCTGCCCATCGACCCGAACTACACGGGCGAGACGGCGGCGCGCTGGCGCTATGCGGATGGCGGCGGCGAAATCGGCCTCATTTCCAGCGTCACGCAAGCGTTCTGCGGCGACTGCAGCCGCGCCCGCCTCTCGACCGAAGGCAAGCTGTACACGTGTCTGTTCGCCAGCAGCGGCCACGACTTGCGCAGCCTGCTGCGGGGCGGCCATAGCGATGCGGAAATATCCTCGGCCGTCGCGCAACTGTGGCGCGGCCGCGGCGACCGCTATTCGCAATTGCGCACCAGCCAGACGGATTTGACGGGCGGTGCACTTGAGCACGGTAAAAAGAAAGTGGAAATGTCGTACATCGGCGGCTGAATCCGGGGCGGCGCACGCCCCGCGCTGCTACCATGGCGCATGCACCAATTTTCCTACCTGACATGATCAACAAACACGACATTACCGGCCTGATCCTGGCCGGCGGCCTCGGCACGCGCATGGGCCAGCGCGACAAGGGCATGCTGCCACTGCATGGCCAGCCCCTGGCGCGCCACGTGCTGCAGCGCCTGGCGCCGCAGGTGGGCCAGCTGGCCATCAGCGTCCACGCCGATGCGGGCGAGTACGCAAGCTTCGGCCTGCCCGTGTGGCCCGATGCGCTGCCGGGCCAGCTGGGCCCGCTGGCTGGTTTACACAGCGGCATGCGGCACGCCGGCACGCCCTACCTGCTGACGGTGCCCTGCGATTCGCCATTGCTGCCACCCGACCTGGCGGCGCGCCTGGCGGCCGGTTTGATCGACGGCGATGCCGACCTGGCCATCGCCGTCACCGAGGAGATCGACCCGGCGACGGGCTTGGCCGTGCGCCGCCCGCACCCCGTCTTTTGCCTGGTAAAAACCTCGGCCCTGCCCCAGTTGGACTCGTATCTGCGCGCCGGCGAGCGCCGCATGCGCACCTGGCACGGTCCCTTGAGACTGGCCGAAGTACTGTTCGAGGACGGCGCCGCGTTCGGCAACATCAACACCCCGGACGAACTGGCCGCCCTGCAGGCGCAGGGATTGAGCGTGCCGATGGCGCAAGCCATCCTGGCCGACACGGTCGCGCCCGTCGCCGAGATCGAGGAACTGCCGCTGCCGCAAGCGTTCGAACGCATCCTGGCCGCCGACATCATCTCGCCCATCAGCGTGCCCGCGCACGACAATTCCGCCATGGATGGCTATGCGCTGCACGGGGCCGACCTGGGCGGTAGCGTGCCGTTGACCCTGGCCGTGGTCGACACCATCCTGGCGGGCCGACCCGGCACGGTCACCGTGCGGCGCGGGCAATGCGCGCGCATCATGACGGGCGCCGTCATGCCCGATGGCTGCGACAGCGTCGTGCCGCAGGAACTGGTGCGGCAAGCCAGCGAGCACAGCATCACCATCGCGCCGGACAGCATCCGCCCCGGCGACAACCGCCGCTTCAAGGGCGAAGACCTGATGCAGGGCCAGCCTGCGCTGCTGCAGGGCAAACTACTCGGACCTGCCGAACTGGGGCTGCTGGCCTCGCTGGGCATCGCCACGGTGCCCGTGCGCCGGCGCCTGCGCGTGGCCTTCTTTTCCACGGGCGACGAGTTGCGCTCGATCGGCGAGCCGCTCGACGCCGGCTGCATCTACGACAGCAACCGCTACACCCTGCTGGGCATGCTGACCCGTTTGGGCTGCGAAGTGCTCGACATGGGCATCGTCAAGGATAATCCGCAAGCGCTGGAAGCGGCCCTGCGCGGCGCCTGCGCCCAGGCCGACGTCATCGTCACCTCGGGCGGCGTGTCCAGCGGCGCGGCCGATTTTACGCGCGAGATCCTCGCCCGCCTCGGTGAAGTGGCTTTCTGGCACATCAACATGCGCCCGGGCCGCCCCATGGCCTTTGGCCGGATAGCCAGCCACGGCGACACGGCATTGCTGCTAGGCCTGCCCGGCAACCCCGTGGCCGTGATGGCCGCGTTTTATTTTCTCGCCCGCCCCACCCTGCTGCGTCTGATGGGCGCCGATGCGGACACATCCACCCTGCCGCTGCTGCAGGTGGCGGCGCAAGCGCCCATCCGCAAGAAACGGGGCCGCACGGAATACCAGCGCGGCATCGTCGAACGGGGCGCGGACGGACGCCAGCACGTGCGCGTGACGGGCGCGCAAGGCTCGGGCATCCTGCGCTCGATGACGCAAGCCAATTGCATGATCGTGCTGCATGAAGCGCAAGGCCACGTGGCGGCCGGCGACCTGGTCGACGTCGTGCTGTTCCATGGATTGATATGAAACTGCTGCTGGTGATGGCCCTGCTGCAGGGCATGACGGCATATGCAGGCGAAGTCCGCAGCAATGGCTACACGGCGCGCTTCGACGAACGCATCGAAACAGCGCCAGGCGACTTGCACGGCGAAACCGTGGGCGGCATCCGCCTCGTGCGCACCGCCGACCAGGCGCTCGTGTGGCAGGAAAACACGCCTTTGCGCCCCGGCTGCGGCAACGTTGCGGCCGTGACCGCCATTAATGATCGCTACATGGCCCTGTGCGGCCACCTGGGCGGACGCCATTACACGCAGAAGATCATCTTTACGCAAGGCAGCTCACTCTCCATGGCCAGCGTCGACCAGTACGATTCGCCCAGTCCCGTGCGCGTGGAGCGCAACGGATCGCTGGCCATCGACGTCCTGCGACGCGACCTCTTCCCTGGCGAACTGACGGGTCCGCATTACTTCCCCACTGTGTACCGCTTGCGCCACGATGACGCCATGTTCGGCTTCCTCCCCAGCTTTGATGGCGACGTCGCCGAGCGCTACTGGCTGCACTACCGGGCCACGCGCCAGGCGGCGCCGGCGGCTGAGGTGCTGCCAGAACTGCTGGCGTCGCTGCTGGCGGCCCAGTCCGGCAAGCAATCCATCTGCGCGGAACTGGACACCCTCGCCGCAGATTTGCAACAAGGGCGACAGTACGATGCACAAGGCGCGCGCACCTTGATGCGCACGTGGCTGCACAAGCTGCCCGCCGTTGGCTATCCCGCCTTCGATACGCAAGCCTGTCCAGACCGCATCTAACACGCATTTCCGGCCTCACCGCCGTCTGCCGACGGCGCGCCCGCCTCACCTTCACCTCATTCCCACCGGCCCGCCCTGCGCGGGCCGTTTGCATTTCCCCTTTGCACGAATTTTCCCTGTGCAGCAGGCGCTTGCCTATCGAGATAAAAATATTAACCATTTCCACTTACAATAGATCAATAAACACAACACTAATTGTAATAATTTTATTTATTAGTTGATATTGAAGTTTCTTCGGTGATAACATTCGGACTCGCATAAAAAGTTCAATTTTGATATTGTTTTCACGAGGAAACTAAGAATGAGACACAGCTCTTGGATCGCGGGAGTCAGCTTGCTGGGTGCGGCATGCCTGCTTGCCACCTTGTCCCTGGCGCCCTTGCCCGCCAGCGCGAAAGGCATCGCGCGCGCCGACGTGCTCGACAACTGCAACTGGAACCGTCCCGGCGTCGACCCGTTCATGGGTGACGTGGTCGCGGCCGTGGACCGCTATACGGATATCGCGCCGCCCGTGCGCGAACAATTGAAGGAGCGCATGCGCACGCGCCAGTACGATGAGATCGTCGTGATCAGCCGCGACGCCATCCGCGGCAAGGGCAATTACAACGCGCGCATCAGCGACATGCATTTCGGCCCGGGCCGTGTCTGCCGCAATGTCACGCGCGCGGGCTGGAGCGAGCAGATGCAGGAAAGGGGACTCGTGTATTGCGTGCAGGGCCAGTGCATCCTCGTGCCGACGATTTGCCGCAACGTCAGCCGTATCACGCAGGCGCTCGCATCGGCGCCGCCGGCGGCCGGTGCCGCGCCCGGCGGTGCGGCACCCGTCGCCGCCGTGCCCGCCGCGCCGGAAGCGGCAGGCGTGCCCGTGATCGACAATCCCGACGCCTTGCGCGGCGGTTCTTTCACGGGCGGCACCATGCCGCCCGCAGTGACCAGCATTCCCTTCCTGCCCTTCGATCACGTGCGTACCGTCGGCAGCATCACGCCGCCGGCCGGATTCGGCGGCGGAAGCGGCGGCGGTGGCGGTGGCGGCATGCCGCCAGACCAGGGCAGCAGCATCATCGTGCCGCCCACGGTGATCATCCCCACCTTGCCGCCCACCGGCCCGACAGTCTTGCCGGCCGTGCCGGAACCGCAAACCTGGGGCATGTTGCTGGCAGGACTGGCGTTTCTGGCCTTCGGTGCCAGAAAAAACCGTGCCGGCAAGCATGCCGCCTGAGGCGTAGCCAGCCGTGTGCGGACTTGTTACTATGGTGCATTCCAGACAAGGACCGCCATGCCCGACATCGATAGCCGTTCGACACGTCTCATTGCACTGCGCAACGAGGGCCGGCATGCGGAAGCGCTGCCGCTACTGCAACAGCTGTTCGCCGAGGCCGGGCAAACCCTGAATCCGGCGAGGTCGAGCTATTTCATGATCATGCTGGAGTGGAAGTTTTTGGCCGAGGCATACGCGCCGGCGTACGCCGCCCTGCAGGCGGAGCGTGATGCGCAAATCCAGTTGCTGCTGTCGGGCCAGCATGATTTCGGCCGCCACGACAGCCGCGCGCCGCAGGCAGGCAACACGTTTGGCCGCAGGTCGCGCTTCTCGCTCATCGCCGAAATGAACGACACGCTCGGCGATGCCCGTTCCACCGCCGAGCTGTTCGCCCAGCTGGACACATGCGCCCCCGAACTGGCGCGCCAGTACGCCTGGCAAGCCTTGCCAGCCGTCGTCGAAGCGGGCAATTTCGCGCTGGCGCAGCGTTATCACCGCGCCCCGCTGGAACACCTCGATATGGTCAATGCCCTGTCCGCCAGCCTGCCCCTGTTTCCTGCGCCGGACACGGCGCCGCGCCTGGCGGCGGAGTTGATGAATCTGGTAAAAGACGTGCGAATCGCCGCTGCCATACTGCGCGGACAGGGACAAGCCGCCGAGGCGGACGCACTGTGCGCCGCCTTGCCAGCCGGCCTGGCAAATGACGCCATGCGCGCGCTGGCACAGCGCGAACTCGATGCGCCGGGCAGCATCACCGCTGAACTAGTCAACCATCAGATGGCGCAGGAACAGCAAGACCAGCAGACTTAGCCGGCCGCTGCGGCGAACGAGGCGGCGCTATTCGGCGTCCGCCTTACCCAGCAGCAAGGCGGCCGCCTCGCCCGGCAAGGCTTCCACGGATTTCAATTTGCGCGCCATCTGCCGGCTGCGCACTTCCGCGCTTTCGATATTTTTCGCCGCCTTTTCCAGGGTCAGCCGGGTTTGCGACAGCACCTCGCCGAACTTGCCGAATTCCGTCTTCACGGCGCCCAGCACCTGCCACACTTCGGACGAGCGCTTTTCCAGCGCCAGGGTGCGGAAACCCATCTGCAGGCTGTTGAGCAAAGCCGTCAGGGTGGATGGCCCCGCGATGCTGACCCGGTGCACGCGCTGCAATTCGTCGGCCAGCCCCGGGCGGCGCAGCACTTCCGCATACAGCCCTTCCGTAGGCAGGAACAGGATGGCAAAGTCGGTGGTCAGCGGCGGCGCCAGGTATTTCTCGGCGATGGTTTTCGCTTCACCGCGCACGGCCCGCTCCAGCTCGCGGCCGGCCAGGGCCACGCCATCGGCATCGGCCCGCTCGGCCGCCTCGACCAGGCGCTCGTACTGTTCCTTGGGGAATTTCGCGTCTATCGGCATCCACACGGGCGGTCCGCCGTCGACCATGCCCGGCAGTTTCAAGGCGAATTCCACGCGCGCGCCGCTGCCCGGCACCGTTTCCACGTTCTTGGCGTACTGGTCGACAGTGAGTACCTGCTCCAGCAGCATTTCCAGCTGCACCTCGCCCCACGTTCCCCGCGTCTTCACGTTGGTGAGCACCCGCTTCAAATCGCCCACGCCCAGCGCCAGCTGCTGCATCTCGCCGAGGCCCTGGTGGACTTTTTCCAGCCGCTCCGACACTTGCTGGAACGAGGCGGACAGGCGCGTTTCCAGGGTCGCGTGCAGTTTCTCGTCGACCGTCTTGCGCATCTCTTCCAGGCGCGCGCCATTGTCGGCCTGCAAGTCGCGGATCTTGTTCTCGAGCGTGGCGCGCACTTCCAGCATGCGCTGCGCATTCGATTCCGTCAGCTGCGCCAAAGTTTGATTGGTACTCTCGGCAAAGCGCGCCAGGCTTTGCGCCTGTTCTTCGCGCCCGACCTTGCCCTGCGCCTGCATCTGCGTGCGCAGGCTGTCGAGCTGCTGCAGGGTGGCCGCCTGGAATTGCGCCAGGCCGGCCGCCAGGTCTTGCCGCGTCGCTTGCGCCGACGCCTGCAGTTGCAGCCGCACTTCGCGTTCGACCCGGTCGATGCGTTCCAGGCTTTGCTGCTGGTGCTGCTGCACCAAGGCCAGGGTGGTGGCGCCATCGCCGGCCGCGCCACGGGGGCGCAGCAAGATCAATAGCAACAGGACGATGGCGACGATGGCGGCGCCCAGCAGGCTGTAAAACTCGATTGGGCTCATGGGTGTCAGTCAGGTTTGTTGCGCATCCAGTCGGCCGTCTGATAGAACGATTCCATCAGGCGCACGCGCAAGGACTCTTCGATGCCCGTGTCTTCCATGGCCCAGGCCATGGCGCGCAGCCACTGGTCGCGCTCGCTGGTGCCGATGGCATACGGCAAGTGACGGGCGCGCAGGCGCGGGTGGCCGAATTTCTCGATATACAAATCCGGTCCGCCCATCCAGCCTGTCAAAAAGAAATACAGCTTGTCGCGCGAGCCGTCCGTCGACGGCGGATGCATGAGGCGGATGCCGGCGAACTCGTGCTCGAGCTCCATCAAGTCATAAAAACGGTCGACCATTTCGCGCAGCACGGGGGCGCCGCCGATGGTCTCGTACAGGGTGGGGGCAGTGGTATCAGTCATGGCCGCCATGATAGCGCAAGCGCCGGCGCCCCATGCGGCGCCGGCGCTCTCTGCCACAATAAATGGCGATATACTTGACCAATCAAGCTTTTATCAAATACCATGCAATTTTTAACGAGAGATAAAACAGCATGTCAACCACCGCCCAACCTCCTTTGCTACGCAATACCAACTTCCGCTGGCTGCTCGGTGGCGGCCTCGTGTCCATGCTGGGCGACCAGTTCAGCATGCTGGCCCTGCCCTGGCTCGTGCTGAGCCTGACAAACGATAGCCTGAGCCTGGGCATCGCCGTGGCCCTGATGGGTGCGCCGCGCGCCGTGCTCATCTTGTTGGGCGGCACCGTCGCCGACCTTTACTCGCCCCGGCGCGTGCTGCTGCTGAGTAAATATGCGAACGCCGCCATCCTGCTGGCGCTGTCCGGCCTGCTGATGCTGGACCAGGCCAGCCTGGCGCTCGCGTATGCGGCCGCGCTGGCGCTGGGTATCGCGTCCGCCTTCGCCATTCCCGCCGGCACGGCCATCGTGCCGCAAGCCGTGCCGCTGCAAACACTGCAGACGGCCAACAGCCTGCAGATGGGCGCACGACAGCTGTCCTTGCTGGCCGGCCCCTTGCTGGCGGCGCTCGTGCTCGGCGCCCACGATGGCGGGCAACAAACCGGCATGGCGGCGCTGGCCGCCGCCTTTGCCATCGATGCGCTGACGTTTCTGTTTTCCGCCTGGACCTTGCGGCAAGTCAGCCTGCGGCCACCGGCGGCCGCGGCGGCGCAGGGCATGTGGCGCGACATGGCGGCGGGCCTGGCCATGGTGTGGCGCGACATGGCCTTGCGCAGCTGCTATGCCTACTGGGCCGTGGTGGCCTTCTTCGTCATGGGTCCGTTGCAAGTGGCCTTGCCCGTGCTGGCCAGCGAACGCCTGCACGGCGCCCCGGCGCTCGGTTTATTGATGGGCACGCACGGCGCCGGCACCCTGGCCGGCATGCTGGCGTCCAGCCTGGGCGGCGCCTGGCTGCGCCGCCGCTTCGGCGCCGCCCTGCTGCTCGTCGATGCGGTCGTGGGCTTGCTGCTGATGGCGCTGGGCCAAATCGATACCGCCTGGCAGGGCGCGGCCTTGCTGGCCGTCACGGGATTGCTGGGCGGCTACGTGCAGGTGGCCATCTTTACGTGGATACAGCGGCGCGTGGCGCCCGCCATGCTGGGCCGGGCGATGGCCGTGTTCATGGGCATCTTCCTGGGATTGGCGCCCCTGTCGGCGGCGGCCACGGGCGCGCTGCTGCGCCACCTGAGCGTGGGCGAACTGTTCTGCGCCGGGGGCGCCCTGCTGCTGGCCGCCGCCATCGCCGCCGCCCTGTGCACGGATATTGCGCGCATCGCAAGCACCGACCACGTCACCCAAACTTGAGGAAACCACACCATGGATAAAACACAGCAAGCCGCCCTGAAGGCAGCTTACCGGCAACAAGCGCCCGCGCTGGGCATCATCGCGCTGCGACATGTGCCCAGCGGATGCACCCTGCTCGAACGCAGCCGCAACGCGCCCGGCGCGCTGAACCGCCACCGCTTCGAACTCGCGCTGGGCTCGCACCGCAATGCGCGCCTGCAGGCGGACTGGCGGCGCGACGGCGAGGCGGCTTTCCGCTTCGACATCATCGACACCGTCATGCCATCGGCCGATCCCGCTTTCGATGCGGATGCCGAGCTGGATGCCCTGCTGGCACTGCACCTGGAACAACTGCAGGAGCGGGGGCAGCCACGCTATTGAGCGCCCATGCTTTACACTTGCGCACTCACGCACCACGCAGCAAATGAAAAGGACGTCATGACCGATCACACTTCCCCGCCGCCGGACGGCGGCAGCGCGCTGGACTTTTGCCTGCGCCTGGCGCGCGCCCAGGCCATGCTGGTGCGCCGCTTCGACAGCACCCTGGGCAATCTGCATGGCCTGAGCTTTGGCGATTATCAATTGCTGTACCACTTGCAGCGGGCGCCCGGCGGACGCCTGCGCCGCATCGACCTGGCCGAGCGCCTGGCGCTGACGGCCTCGGGCATCACGCGCTCGCTGATGCCGCTGGAAAAAATCGGCCTCGTGGCGCGCCAGGCCGATGCGCGCGATGCCCGCGTCGGCTACGCCGCCATCACCGAGGCGGGACTGGCATTGCTGGCGCACGCGAATACGACGGCGCAGGCGCTGGGCCAGGAATTGCTGGGCAATGCCAGCGCGGAACAGCTGGCGCCCCTGTCCCTGCTATTGAACGGCATCGCCGGCAACCTGCCTGGCCAGGCCTGACGTTTACACCAGCGCCAGCTTGCGCAAACGCCGCGTCGATGGCCAGCGCGCCATGCTCGTCTCGTCGCGGATCGCGGCGCAGGCGGCCAGCACTCTGGCGCACTCGTCCTCGCGCAAGCCCGCATTCAGGGTCAGCCGCACCAGCGAACGGTTTTTCGGCGTGGCTGGCGCGCAGAACACGGCGCCATAAATGCCATGCCGTTCCAGCGCCTTGCGCAAAATTAAGGTATCGGGTTCGCTGCCCGCTTCCAGCGCGATGATCTGCTCGGTCCCGTCGCTGACGTTGTAGCCCAGATCCATCAGTCCCTGGCGCAGCTGCACGCTGTGGCGGCGCAAGGCGGCGCGGCGGACGTCGGCGACGCGGATGAAGTCGAGCGCCGCATCGAACCACGCCAGCTCGTGTTCGAGCAGGCAGGAGCTGAAGATGGCGGGCCGCGAGGCGGACAAAAAATACCCCTTGAAGCGGGCCGAACAGGTGATCAGCCCGGCCCGCCCCGCAAACGCCTTGGCCAGCGACGCCGTGCGGAAATGCACGCGCTCGGCCAGGCCCAGCTCCACCACCAGGCCCGCGCCCTGCGGGCCGTGGGTGCCCAGCGAGTGCGACTCGTCGACGATCAGCATGCTGCCGCTGCGCTCGGCGATGTCCACCATCTCCAGCAGCGGCGCCACGCTGCCATTCGTGCTGTACAGCGCATCGACGACGATGATGCCGGGGCCATGCTTGTCGAGCTGGCGCTGCAAATGGGCGCCATCGTTGTGCAGAAAAGCAACAGGCACGGCTTGCGCCGATTGCACGCCCTCCCACAGCGACGCATGGGCCTGCATGTCGAGGTACACGGGGATGCCGGGCCCGGCCAGGCTTTGCAGCAAGCCCACGTTGGCGGCCCAGCCCGACTGCGCCAGCACGCACGCTTCGCTGCCCAGATAGTCCGCGAATTTTTGTTCGAGCCGGTGCTGGCGGCTGCCTTCCTGCAGGAATACGGACGACATCAGCATCGCGCCGCCGCCCTGCAAGACGCGCGCCTGGGCCGCCAGCAGGGCCGCCTCGCCGGCGATGTTCAGGTAATCATTACCTGCCAGCATGACCGCACGGGCTGGCATGGCTTGCCATTCATGCAAGTGCTGGCCGCCGAGCAGCTTTTCAATGCGCTCGACGTAATGTTCATCCATGCGCGCACACACAAAGGCGGGCATCATTTGTTCGGCGCGGACGGCGGGGGATTGCAGGGGGGAAATGGCGTTTAACATAAGAACTCCTGATTGGTTGCGAGGGAACTACCGCGTCCAACATGCGCGAGCCATCCGGCAAGTGTTTGATACAGCTCAACAGTTATGTCGATATTGTGCAGATACAGAGGGAACCCGCCGATCATGGTGTATTGACCCGCCTCAACGAACACGCCCCCCTGACCATGATGCATGCGCAGTCCCCTTCCGGAAAACAGTGGCAAGGCAAGCTGCTCCAGCCTTTCCTGCATTTCCACGACGCCATCGAACACACGCCCGCGCGGCGCGCCCAGGTGCGTACGCTGGCGCTCATCGGTGCGCTGGGCATGCCCCTGTACTACGCGCTATGGCATTATTTCTTTCCACAAGAATACGAATCGCCGCTGCTGCGCACCGTGGCGGCCCTGCTGTTCCTGCCCGCGCTATGGCCTGACCGCTTCAGCAATACCTGGTTCAGCGTCTACCTGTTCCTGGGACTGACCTTTGAACTGCCGTTTTTCTTCACGTACATGTTCCTGATGAATCACGCCTCGCCCATGTGGATGCATTCGCTGCTGGTGGCGCTGGTCGTGCTGTTTCATTTCGATACGCGCATCGCCATGCTGGCCTACCTGAGCGGCACCTTGCTGGCCTGCCTGACGTTTGCCGTGGCCGGCGATCCCGCCTTCCTGCTCAACCGAGACGTCTTGGAACAATTGCCCGTGCACTGGTTCACGATTGCCGTGCTATCCGTGGTCAAGGTGGGGCGCAACGTGGGCGCGCAAGAGAAACTGGCAGGGCTGGCGGCCGGACTGGGCAGCGTGGCGCACGAATTGCGCACACCCCTCGTCAGCGTCGAGGCGAATGTGCGCGGGCTGCAGCGCAACCTGCAAGGCCAGCCGCCGGACGCTGCCAGCCGGGAAGCGCTGGCGCGCATCCAGTTCGAAGTGCGGCACATGCACCACATGATCGACCTGTTCCTGCTCAGCGCCAGCGCCGTCAACCGCAAGCTCGAAGCCAACGAAGCCGTGGCCATGCACGACAGCGTGGCGGCCGTGCTGCGCCGCTATCCGTTTACCAGCACGGCCCAGCGCGACATCGTCAAGGTCGACGTGCGCGCCGATTTCACGTTTCCCGGCCAGTCGGAACTGTGCGTGGTGATCCTGCTGAACCTGCTGCGCAATGCCTTGAAAAGCATCCACCGCGCCGGCAAGGGGCGCGTGCGCATCATCATCGATGGCGCCCATCCCGTGCCGCGCGTGCTGTTCATCGACACGGGCTGCGGCATCGCCACCAGCCGCCTGCCGCTGATCTTCGACCGCTTCTATTCCTATCCCTCGCACAACGGCAGCGGCATCGGCCTGGCCCTGTGCCGGCAAATCATGCAAGCCTGGCAGGCGCGCATCCGCTGCGTCGCGCGCGAAGGCGCCTACGCCATCTTCGTGCTGGAATTTCCCCAGCCCCTGCCCGTGCCCACGCACAGCCGTTTTCCATCCATCCACCGCGCGAGGTGACGCATGCAACTGCCCGTCTACACACATCCGACCCTGACCGTATTGATCGACGACAGCGATTCCTTCCTGAAAAGCCTGGCGTTCCAGCTCGATCCCTGCCTGGCGCGCAAGACGTTCCACGACACGAGCAGCGCGCTGCACTGGCTGCGCCAGAGCACGCAGCCGGGCGAGACGCCCCTGCACGTCAACTTCGACACGCAAAACCTGCCGCCCGACCAGTGCAACGTGGCGCTCGACATCGAACGCATCTGGCGCATCAGCGGCCAGGCGCAGCGCTTTGCCATGCCCTCCGTGCTGGTGGTCGATTATTCGATGCCGCAGATGAATGGCCTGGAATTCTGCCAGGCCGTGCGCGACCTGCCGTGCAAGAAGATTTTATTTACGGGGGCGGCCGATGAAAAGGTGGCCGTGACGGCCTTCAACCGGGGCTTGATCGACCGCTACATCAAGAAGAGCGACGACGATGCGCTCGACATCCTGGAACAGGAAATCCATGCCCTGCAGCGCGAATTCTTTATGCAGCAGACGGACACCGTGCGCGACTTGCTGATGCTGCACGACTACAGTTTCCTGCAAGACGAAGCGCTGGCCGCCGTCGTGCACGAGCTGTGCCAGCGCCATGGCTTTGTCGAATACTATATTTTCCCCAATCCCAGCGGCATCCTGTTCTTCACGCGCGACGGCCACGCCAAGCTGATGATCATCGAGACGGAACGTAGCCTGCACACGCAGTACGAAATGGCGCGCGACAGCGACGCGCCAGAATCCCTGCTGCTGGCGCTGCTGGAAATGCGCGTGATCCCCTACTTTTCCGACGCCGACAGCGACGGCATGTACGCGGCGCAGATCGGCGAGAACTGGTTCCGCTACTGCGCCGCGCCCACCATCTGCCTCGGCCGCGTGACGTACTTCTGGGCCCTGTTCGACGTGCCGGCGCACCAGCTGGGGCAACCGGTCATGTCCTATGCGCAATTCTTGCGCGCGGGGGCGGGCGACAGCGTCAGTGCTTAGCCTTCCCTCAAGGTTTGCAACGGCGGATGTTTCAAGACATTGCGCAAGCCCAGCCAGCCGCCGGCGATCGCGCACAGGGCGCCGGCCAGCAGGCCGAATGCCCACACGCCGGGCGCGAAGCTCCAGGCGAACTTGAACTGGTAGGTCGCCAGGGCCCAGCCCATGGCGGCCGCGCCCGATGCCGCCAGCAAGCCGGCCAGGGCGCCGACGAGCGAGAATTCGATCAGCAGCGCCTGCGCCAGTTGGCGCCGTGTGGCGCCCAGCGCGCGCAGCAATCCCGCTTCGCGCGTGCGCTCGTCCTGCGAACCCATCAGGGCCGCATACAGCACCAGCAAGCCCGACGCCAAAGTGAACGCGAAGAGGAATTCGACGGCCGTCACCACCTGGTCCAGCACGCCCTGGATCTGTTTGAGCACGCCGCCCACGTCGACCACCGTCAGGTTCGGATAGTCGCGCAGCAGAGCATTCCCCAGGTCCGCCTGCGCGGCCGGCAAGTGGAAGGCCGTGATCCACGTCTGCGGCGTGTCCGCCATGGCGGCCGGATTGATGATGACAAAGAAATTGACGCGCATCGAACCCCATTCCAGCTTGCGCAAACTGGTAATGGCCGCTTCCACGGGCTGGCCGGCGATGTCGAAGCGCAGCTTGTCGCCCAGTTTCAGCTTCAGGGTCTTGGCGATGCCCTCTTCCACCGACGCTTCGGCAGGCGCGCCCGCTGCGTTGCTGAACCACTTGCCGGCCACCAGCTTGTTTTCTTCCTGCATGGTGGACATCGTCGACAGGTTGAACTCGCGGTCGGCCAGGCCCTTGGCACGGTCATCCTCGTAGGTGGTTTCCGTGATCGCGTTGCCGTTCACGGCCACCAGGCGCCCCCGTATCATCGGATACAAGGGGGCATCGGCCACGCCGGCCTTGGCCAGGCGCGCGGCGATCGGGTCTTTCTGTTCCGGCAGGATATTGATCATGAAGCGGTTCGGCGCATCGGGCGGCGTGGCGTTGCGCCAGGCCACCATCAAGTCGCCGCGCACTACCGTCAGCAGCAGCAAGGCCATCAAACCCAGGGCCAGCGACACGACCTGGATGACGGTGGCGCCCGGACGGCGCTGCAAGGACGTGACGGCAAAGCGCCAGCCCTGGTGCTTGAAAGCGCCGCGCAGGGTTTTCAGCGACTTGATGCCCAGCCAGCCGGCCAGCGCGAACAGGGCGAAGCCGCCGAGGAAGCCGGCCGCCGTCAGCAGCGCCAGTTTCACGTCGCCCGCCTGCCACAAGAGCAGCACGACGAAGGCGGCGATGCCGAGGCCATACGTGGCCACGGCCAGCGCCTGCGGCGGCTCCTGTTCGCGGCGGATCACGCGGTTATGGGGCACATTGCGCAACTGCAAAATCGGCGGCAGGGCAAAACCCAGCAAGAGCAGCATGCCGGTGGCCACGCCCTGCAAGGCGGGCAGCATGGAAACGGGCGGCAAGTCGCTTTGCACCAGTTTTCCCAGCAACTCGAGCAGCACCAGGTGGCCGCCGAAGCCTACCACCACGCCGACGACGCTGCCGGCCAGCCCGACGAGCAGGAATTCGATCACGTACATGGCCGTGACCTGGTTTTGCGTCAGGCCCAGGCAGCGCAGCATGGCGCAGGCGTCCAGGTGGCGCAGCATGAAGCGGCGCGCGGCCATGGCCACGGCGACGGCGGCCAGCATGGCCGACAGCAAGCCGACGAGGGACAGGAAACGGTCGGCGCGGTCCAGGGTCGATTGCATTTGCGGGCTGCCCGATTCCAGCGACTCGATGCGCACGCCCTTGATGGCCTGCGTCTTGATCTGGCTTTCCAGCTTGGCTTGATATTGCGCAAGCTCGGCGGCCTTGGCCGGTGGCGCCGACAGCAGCAGCCGGTACGACACGCGCGAGCCGTTCTGCACCAGCGCCGTGGCGGCCAGGTCGCCCAAGGGCAGCATCACGCGGGGCGCGAAGTTCAAAAAGGACGCGCCGCGGTCAGGCTCGCTGGCGATCAGTTGCGTGACGGTAAATGCCTTGTCGCCCAGGGTCAGGGTGTCGCCCAGCTTCGCGTTCAGGCTGGACAGGATCGCCGCATCGACCCATACGGTGCCGGGCGCCGGCACCTGGTCCGTGGGCCGGCCCACGGCATCCTGCGCTTCGCTGGCGCTGGTCGTGATTTTCAGCTTGCCCCGCTGCGGGTAGCCGGGCGAGACGGCCTTGATGGACGCCAGTTGCGACAGCGATTGCTCGCCCTCGCCCGCCTGCGCCATGCTGGGAAACGTCACCGTGTCGGCCAGGATGAACCCGCGCTTCTGCGCCTCGGCGCGCCACGCGGCATTGACGGGCTGGTCGGCGTTGATAACGAGGTCGGCCCCCAGCAACTGGTGCGCATCGCGGTTCAGGCCCGCGCGCAGGCGGTCGACGAAGAAGCCGACGGCGGACAAAGCCGCCACGGCGACGATCAGCGCGACGAGCAGGAAACGCAGTTGCCCGGCGCGCCAGTCGCGGCCGGTCATTTTCAGGGAGAGGCGGAACATGGGCGGCGGGTCTTTATGCGAGTTGATTGTGATGCGTTATTGCGCGCTGCCGTGGGCGGCCGCGTGCTGGGCGAAATATGCATCGACGGTGGCGAGGAAGGCGTCTTTCTGTGCCTGCGGCAGAAAGGCGGCGATAAAACCGTTGCGCGCCAGGCGATGCGCGTGGGACAGGCCCAGTGGCAAGGCGTCGAAGATGGCGTCGAAATTGTCGTTCATGTAGCCGCCGAAATACGCGGGATCGTCCGAATTCACCGTCACCAGCAGGCCGGCGTCGAGCAGTTGCACCAGGTTATGGTCATGCATCTGGTCGAACACGCGCAGCTTGGTGTTCGACAGCGGGCACACGGTCAGGGCGATCTGTTCGCGCGCCAGGCGGGCCGTCAGTTCCGCGTCTTCCAGGCAGCGCACGCCATGGTCGATGCGTTCGACCTGCAAGTCGTCGAGCGCCGTGCGGATGTAGGCTGGCGGACCTTCCTCGCCCGCGTGGGCCACCAGGTGCAGGCCCAGCTCGCGGCAGCGGGTGTACACGCGCGAGAATTTCTCGGGCGGGTTGCCCACTTCCGACGAATCGAGGCCGATGCCGATGAATTTGTCGCGGTGCGGCAAGGCGTCTTCCAGGGTCTCGAACGCTTCTTCCTCGCTCAGGTGGCGCAGGAAGCACAGGATCAGGGCCGCGCTGACGGGGCTGTCCTGGCAGGCGCGATGGATGCCGTTGATCACGTCGGCCATGGCCACGCCGCGCGCCGTGTGGGTTTGCGGATCGAAGAAAATTTCCGTGTGCAAGACGTTATCGGCCTCGGCGCGCCGCAGGTAGGCTTGCGTCATGTCGTAGAAATCCTGCTCTTTCAAGAGCACGCTTGCGCCAGCGTAATAAATATCGAGAAAAGACTGCAAATCCGTAAAAGCATAGGCGCTGCGCAAGTGTTCCACCGATTCATAGCCCAGAGGCACGCCATTGCGCGCCGCCAGTGCGAAAATCAGTTCTGGCTCCAGCGAGCCTTCGATATGGATATGCAATTCGGCTTTCGGCATGCCGCGGACGATCGCGCGCAATGGGGAGTTCATCATGGGTGTTCCTTATAGGGTGACGATAAAAATGCTGGCTCGCGCACGCGCGGCGCGCGGGGCCATCAGACATGCAGGCATCTTAGCGCAAGATGGCCGGCCTCACCGGCGAGCGGCCGCCATGGCGCCAGCTGCGGCAGCGCCATGGCACGCACCGGCACGCGCTGGCGAATTGTCGTATGATGGTTTAAAAGGTATATAAAGGTTCATTGGAATCGATGAAAAATTTGATGATTTATCCAATTAAATCAACAATTTACAAACAAGTATTAAGGATATGCTGACATATCTTTTGACTTCCTGATCCTTTAGAGCAATAATTAATTTCATCGGGTAAAGGTAAGTGCAACAAGCGCTATCAACAGTGAAAAATAAGCCGGCTGGCCACGTCAGCACACGGCATCAAGCGCCAGTTTTTTGGTCCGGGCAATCCGGACTCGCAAAGACAGCCGGGCTTGAAACAACAATAAAAATCGGTACGGGGTACAGGAAAAGTTCAGACGGCAAGCCCAGGCGAGTGCCAGGCGGGCGGCCATGGTGACTGGCAGTTCAGGTTTACATTAAAGGACATTGACATGACCATTTTTGATAACTATGCAGCACGCTACGAGCGCACCCGCGAAGAGGAAATGTCGCTCACCGAATACCTGGCCCTGTGCAAGAAGGACAAGCTGACGTATGCCAGCGCGCCCGAACGCATGCTGGCCGCCATCGGCGAGCCGCAGCTGGTCGACACGCGCAACGACACGCGCCTGTCGCGCATCTTCGCCAACAAGGTGATCAAGATCTATCCCGCCTTCCGCGAGTTCTACGGCACCGAGGAAGTGATCGAGCAAGTCGTCTCGTATTTCCGCCACGCGGCGCAAGGCCTGGAAGAACGCAAGCAGATCCTGTATTTGCTGGGGCCTGTCGGCGGCGGCAAATCGTCCATCGCGGAAAAACTCAAGTCCCTGATGGAACACGTGCCCTTCTATTGCCTGAAAGGCTCGCCCGTCAACGAATCGCCGCTGGGCCTGTTCAACGAGGAAGAAGACGGCACCATCCTGGAAGAGGATTACGGCATCCCGCGCCGCTACCTGCGCAACATCCCCAGCCCGTGGGCCGTGAAACGCCTGCATGAATACAATGGCGATATCAATCAGTTCCGCGTCGTCAAGCGCTATCCGTCCGTGCTGAAACAGATCGCCATCTCGAAAACGGAGCCGGGCGACGAGAACAACCAGGATATTTCGTCCCTGGTGGGCAAGGTCGACATCCGCAAGCTGGAAGACTATGCGCAGGACGATCCGGACGCCTACAGCTATTCGGGCGGCCTGTGCCTGGCCAACCAGGGCTTGATGGAATTCGTGGAAATGTTCAAGGCGCCGATCAAGGTCTTGCACCCGCTGCTGACGGCCACGCAGGAAGGCAACTACAAGGGCACGGAAGGTTTCGGCGCCATTCCGTTCGACGGCATCATCCTGGCCCACTCGAACGAGTCGGAATGGAAGACGTTCAAAAACAACCGCAACAACGAGGCGTTTCTTGACCGTATCTATATAGTCAAGGTGCCGTACTGCCTGCGCGTGTCCGATGAAATCAAGATCTACGACAAGCTGGTGGCCAATTCCTCGCTCGTCAAGGCCCCGTGCGCGCCCGGCACCCTGCGCATGATGGCGCAGTTCGCCATCCTGTCGCGCCTGAAGGATCCGGAAAACTCGAGCATCTTTTCGAAGATGCTCGTCTACGATGGCGAAAACCTCAAGGATACGGACCCGAAAGCCAAGTCCATGCACGAATACGTCGATTACGCGGGCGTGGACGAAGGCATGAACGGCCTGTCGACGCGCTTTGCCTTCAAGATCCTGTCCAAGGTATTCAACTTTGACAATTCCGAAGTGGCGGCCAACCCCGTGCATCTATTATATGTACTGGAACAGCAGGTCGAGCGCGAGCAGTTCGCGCCGGAACTCGAGCAGCGCTACTTCTCGTATATTAAAGAGCACCTGGCGCAGCGCTACGTGGAATTCATCGGCAAGGAGATCCAGACGGCTTACCTGGAAAGCTATTCGGAATACGGACAAAACATTTTCGACCGCTACGTGACGTTTGCCGATTTCTGGATACAGGACCAGGAATACCGCGATCCGGACACGGGCGAAAGTTTCGACCGCGAATCGCTGAACAATGAACTGGAAAAGATCGAGAAGCCGGCGGGCATTTCCAATCCGAAGGATTTCCGCAATGAAATCGTGAACTTCGGCTTGCGCGCGCGGGCCTCGAATGGCGGCAAGAATCCCGCCTGGACCAGTTATGAAAAGTTCCGCACCGTGATTGAAAAGAAAATGTTTTCGAATACGGAGGAATTGCTGCCCGTGATTTCCTTCAATGCCAAGGCCAGCGCCGACGATGCCAACAAGCACGCCGACTTCGTGGCCCGCATGGTGGAAAAAGGCTATACGGCCAAGCAGGTACGCCTGTTATGCGAATGGTACTTGCGCGTACGCAAGTCGTCATAGCGCGGACAGCGAAGGCGCGCTCCCGCCTGACGACCGGCGGGGCGCGCAAGACGAGAGGCAAGGAGGCACCCTTTGACATATCTCATCGACAGGCGCTTGCAAAGCAAGAATAAATCCGCCGTCAACCGCGAGCGTTTCCTGCGGCGTTACAAGGGCCAGATCAAGGATGCCGTGGGGCGCGCCATCAAGGGGCGCTCGATCACGGACGTCGAGAATGGCGAGAAGGTCAGCATCCCCGTCAAGGACGTGGGCGAACCATCGTTTGGCCATGCGCATGGCGGCGTATGGGAAGTGGTCAATCCCGGCAACAAGGAATACCTGAAAGGCGACCAGATCGCCCGGCCGAAAGGCGGCGGTGGCGCCGGACGGGGCAAGGCGGGCAATAGCGACGAGACGACGGAAGACGATTTCATCTTCGAATTGTCGCGCGAAGAATTCATGAATTACTTCTTCGAAGACTTGGAATTGCCGCACATGGTAAAAACCCAGCTGACGACCACCACGGAATTCAAGAACCAGCGGGCCGGCTACAATATGTCGGGCACGCCATCGAACATCCACGTGCTGCGCTCCCTGCGCGGCGCACTGGGGCGGCGCATCGCCGTCGGCGGCGGCGCCCGCAAGCAGCTGGCGCAGGCCGAGGAAGACCTGGCGACCCTGCTGCATGAAGGCGCGCCCGACAGCGATCCGCTGGTGGTGGAACTGCGCCGCCTGATCCATCACCTGCACACGCGCTTGCTGGCGATTCCCTTCATTGACCCGTTCGACTTGCGCTACAGCAACCGCATCAAGGTACCCAAGCCCATGACGCAAGCCGTCATGTTCTGCATCATGGACGTCTCCGGCTCCATGGACGAATCGCGCAAGGACACGGCCAAGCGCTTCTTCATCCTGTTATATCTGTTCCTCAAGCGCGTCTACGACAAGATCGAGGTGGTCTTCATCCGCCACCATACGGCGGCGGCCGAGGTGGACGAGCATGAATTCTTCAATTCGCGCGAGTCCGGCGGTACCGTCGTGTCCTCCGCGCTGCACTTGCTCAACACCATCATCGACGAACGTTATGGCGCCGGGCAATGGAACAGCTACGTGGCGCAGGCGTCCGACGGCGACAACTGGGACAACGATTCCATGCTGTGCCGCCAGTTGCTGATCAATACCATCATGCCCAAGGTGCAGTACTACACCTATGTCGAGATCACCGACGGCCCGCAGCAAAACCTGTGGGAGCAATATGCGGGCGTGCTCGACCATCACGCCCATTTCGCCATGCAAAAGATCGTCACGCCGGCCGATATCTACCCGGTCTTCCGCGAACTGTTCAAGAAACAGGTGAAATGATGAGTGCAGCCTTTGACCGCGCCAGCAATACTCCGGGCGAACCGTTCGTGCGCCTGCGCCACCCGAACGCCCTGCCCGAGCAGTCGGAATGGACGTTCGAGCTGATCGAGCAAATCCACGAGGAAATCCGCAGGGTGGCGAAACAGTTTGGCCTCGACACCTATCCGAACCAGCTGGAAATCATCACGGCCGAACAGATGATGGATGCCTATACGTCGGTGGGCATGCCCGTCTCGTACAACCATTGGTCGTTCGGCAAGCACTTTCTGTCCACCGAGAAAAGCTACAAGCGGGGCCAGATGGGCCTGGCCTACGAGATCGTCATCAACTCGAACCCGTGCATCGCCTATTTAATGGAGGAAAACAGCCTGACCATGCAGTCGCTGGTGATCGCGCATGCGGCCTACGGCCACAATTCCTTCTTCAAGGGCAATTATCTGTTCCGCGCCTGGACGGATGCGGACGCCATCATCGACTATATGGTGTTTGCCAAGAATTACATCGCCGAATGCGAGCAGCGCCATGGCGTCGACGCCGTGGAATTGCTGCTCGACTCGTGCCACGCCATCCAGAACTATGGCGTCGACCGTTACAAGCGTCCGGCGAAACTGTCGATGGCAAAGGAATATGCGCGCCAGAAAGAGCGCGAAGCCTATGTGCAGTCGCAGATCAACCAGCTGTGGCGCACCCTGCCCCGGCGCGACGAAGACGAGGACGAGGACGACCAGCGCAAGGCCGCGCCCCGCTTTCCGCCCGAACCCGAGGAAAACCTGCTGTACTTCATAGAGAAGTACGCGCCGCTGCTGGAACCGTGGCAGCGCGAGATGGTGCGCATCGTGCGCAAGATTTCCCAGTATTTCTACCCGCAGCGCCAGACCCAGGTGATGAACGAGGGCTGGGCCACCTTCTGGCACTACACGATATTGAACCAGCTCTATGACGAAGGCGTGGTGGGCGACGGCTTCATGATGGAATTCCTCAAAAGCCATACCAACGTCGTCTACCAGCCCCCCATCGACAGTCCTTATTACAGCGGCATCAATCCGTATGCGCTGGGTTTTGCCATGATGAGCGACATCCGCCGCATCTGCGAGCACCCGACGGACGAAGACCGCGCCTGGTTCCCCGACATGGCCGGCAGCGACTGGCGCAAGAGCCTGGACTTTGCCATGCGCAATTTCAAGGATGAAAGCTTTATCGCCCAGTATCTGTCGCCGCGCCTCATCCGCGAATTCCACTTCTTTGCTGTCCTCGACGACGACAAGAATGAAAAGCTGGCCATTTCCGCCATCCACGACGATGCCGGCTACCGCTACGTGCGCCAGCAGCTGGCCGAGCAGTACAACCTGGGCAACCGCGAGCCGAACATCCAGGTCTGGTCCGTCAATACGCGCGACGACCGCGCATTGACCCTGCGCCACACGCAGTTCCAGCGCCGCCCGCTGAACCAGCAGGCGGCCGAGGTGCTCAAGCACGTGGCGCGGCTGTGGGGCTTCGACGTGCACCTCGATACGGTCGACCCGCAAGGCGTCGTCCTGGGCACCTTGAATTGCCGCAGGGAAAAGCGCAACCGGCGCGATGATCCCGTTGTCCGGCCATGAAATGATTTGTTGATAATAATCAATGGCAAGAATATAAGCGTTTCCTATGCCTACATAGGAATTCCGTATGGCCTGGCGGCCTCAAATGGGCCGCCAGGACCGCCTTTTTTGACCTGGGTGAAGACCGTTCCGCACTTGTTTGGTGCGCGCGTACGGCTAAGTGGTCTGGTTCCGGCGCAAAACATTTCCAAAAAGAAAGATTTTCCTCCAAATTTAGCGGTTTCCATATTGAATATCACGAAATATAATTCCGCCATATGGGCACATCGGAGAACTTAGCAGTGGTAGCCCAAAACGGCTGTAAAAAACCGATAAGACCGCCTTTTTTTCTGTCCGAAAGCGTGCAAAGATGGCATAAGCAAGTACGTTTTCAGGGCGCAAAAGCGCCAAAAATTTAACCGGTTTTAGGCGTTAAAAATCTGTGTAAAATAAAGAATTCGTATGTATAATTCGGCGACGTCCCGGATACGGCTGGAGCTTTGTGTCGTCATTTTGGGGTTCAGTTGCAAGACAAGAGATGGTATTTGGAGAAAGCAGGCATGAATTTTTCGAACGAGAAAAGTCCCAAGAACTACACAGGCATCACTATCGTTGTCCTGCTGCACGTTCTCGCGGCTTACGGGATCGTGACGGGCTTGGGCAAGCGGTTGGTCACCAAAATGATGGAACCGGTTGAAACCAAGATTATCGAGGAAGTCAAACCGCCTCCACCGAAGGATCTTCCACCGCCACCACCGCCGCCAGAAATGAAGGCGCCACCGCCGCCATTCATTCCGCCAGTCGAGGTGAACGTGCAGCAGCCGCCACCACAGCAGAACGTGATTGCAAATACGACTGCCGTGAAGCCAGCCACGAATGTATTGGCACCGCCATCGCCGCCTGCACAGCCTGCGCCAACTCCTGGACCAGCCAAATCGGTGCGTACACCGGCCGTGGTTGACTTCAGTGTCTGCGAAAAACCGGCTTATCCAAAGTCGTCGCAGCGCAACGAGGAAACCGGTGTGGTGACACTGTCGTTCCTGATCGGTGTAGACGGCAAGGTCGCTGATTCGAAGATCGTGAAGTCCAGCGGCTTCAGAGACCTGGACAAAGCCGCGGTGCAAGGTATCAGCCGCTGTACATTTAAGCCGGCAACAGTAGACGGCAAGCCGGAACAAGGCTGGCAGCAAATGCAATACGTTTGGTCGCTGGATTAAAACCCGAGACAGTTATCCCCTGTCTCACACTATGATTTCGTTGTCATTACGTTCAGCGATCTGTTATTTTTAATTTTGGAGGAAGCATGTTTAAGAATACCCGTTTGTCCGCATTTTTTGCCGCGGTTCTGTTGTCCGTTACCGCTACTACCGCTCTGGTAGCAGCTCCGGCATTCGCTGACGCGCCAGCATCGGCTGCCGCTTCGGCTCCAGCGGCAGACGCTGCAGCAGCACCAGTACCAGCTGCTGATGCAGCAGCTCCAGCAGCAGACGCAGCAGCTCCAGCCGCTGACGCAGCAGCTCCAGCCAAAACCGAAGAAGTCCACAACCCGTTCGGCCTGCAAGCAGTGTGGGACGGCGGCTTCGTGCCACGCGCCACCCTGATCATCCTGGCCATCATGTCGATCGGCAGCTGGTACATCATCATCACCAAGCTGATGGATCAAATGAAGATCTTCAAGCAAGCCAAAGAAACCGCTGCCAAATTCTGGAAAGCTCCTTCGATCGCTGCCGGTTCGGCAACCTTGACCGAAGGCTCGCCATTCCGCTTCATCGCTGAATCGGGCACCAAGGCAACGGCTCACCATGACGGCGCCCTGCTGGAACAAATCGACCTGTCGACCTGGGTGACGATGTCGATCCAGCGCGCTTCGGACAAAGTCCAATCGCGTCTGCAAGATGGCCTGTCGTTCCTGGCAACCGTTGGTTCGACCGCACCGTTTATCGGTCTGTTCGGTACCGTTTGGGGTATTTATGGCGCGCTGACCAACATCGGCATGACCGGTAACGCTTCGATCGACAAAGTTGCAGGTCCAGTTGGTGAAGCACTGATCATGACCGCTTTCGGTCTGCTGGTCGCCGTTCCTGCCGTTCTGGGTTACAACTGGCTGGTGCGTCGTAACAAAACCGCAATGGAAGACGTACGCTCGTTCAGCGCCGACGTTCACTCGGTACTGATCTCCGGCGCAATGTCGACCAGCGAAGCTGGCCGTGCTGCCGGCGCTAAAAAGATCGGATAAGAATCATGTCGATGTCCGTCGGCTCCGACAGCGGAGATGAAGATCAAGTAATGTCAGAAATCAACACGACGCCGCTCGTCGACATCATGTTGGTTTTGCTGATCATTTTCTTGATCACCAGTCCGGTTGTCCTCAAATTGCAGAAAATCGATCTGCCGATCGAGGCCAACCAAGCCCTTCAAAGCAAGCCAGAAAACGTCAACATCGTTGTCAACAAGGATGGCGAGATTTATCTGGGCCAGAAGAAACTGAAAGATACGAGCGAACTGTTCGATTATCTGAAAGTTGAAGCAGTGAAAGTACCGCAGCCGGAAGTACACGTTCGTGGCGACCAAGAAACACGCTACGAATCGATCGGCCGGGTTATTTACACGACCCAACGTGCCGGGATCCAGAAGGTCGGCTTCATCACCGAACCACCTGACAAGGGCTGATAGCAACTGGCGGCGGCGCCCCGGCAACAAGGGCGCGCCACTGCCGGAAGCTGACCGGGCGGCAGTTTCGCCCGGTGCTTCGTTGGACTTCTTAAAGGAAACACTATGAGTATGAATGTCGGTTCGGGAAGCGCTCCAGGCGCGGATCCGGAACCAATGATGGAACTGAACATGACGCCCCTCATCGACGTGATGCTGGTGCTGATTATCATGTTGATCATCACGATTCCTAAGCAAAACCACTCGGTGAACTTGAACATGCCGGTCGGCACCCCGCCGCCACCGACAACCGAACCAGTGGTCGTCACGATCGATGTCGATTTTGACGGTACGATCTTGTGGGACAATCAGGTCGTTCCTGACCGCGCTTCGCTGGAAGCCAAGCTGAGCAACGTTGCTGCGCAAGCAGACCAGCCGGAAGTGCATCTGCGTCCGAACAAGCTGGTGGAATACAAAGTCGTCGCCGGTGTGATGGCGTCGGCGCAGCGTCTGGGCGTGACCAAAATCGGTCTGGTCGGCAACGAGCAATTCCAGTAAGCTGCAGCAATCAGGTTCTCTTTACATCCGAATAGGCAGGACTTCCTGCCTATTCGCTTTTTACTGAAAGACTTTCTTATGTCCAAGTTTCGTCTCGCTCATCTCGGCCTCGTCATGGCCGCTATCGGTTTTACCGCAGCAACTCCCGTAATCGGCCTGGGCTCGCTGGCATACGCCGCGGACACCGTGCGTGCCGAAGTGGGCAAGCCACTGCAAGAAGCGCAAAAACTCGCTAGCAGCGGCAAAAACAAGGAAGCGCTGGCCAAGCTGCGCGAAGCTGACAGCGTCGGCGGCAAGACCGCCTTTGAAAGCTACCAGATCGAGCGCGTGCGCGCCTCGGCCGCTGCCGCCGCCGGCGACAACGGCACCGCCATCAAGGCTTTCGAAGCCGTCATCAATTCCGGCCGCCTGAGCGCCGCCGAAGCCCCCAAATTTACCCAAGCGCTGGCAGGCATGTACTACCGCGCCAAGGACTGGCCGAATACCATCACCTGGATCAAACGTTCGCTGAAAGACCGCGAAGATCCACAGATGCGCGAACTGCTGATCCAGACCTACTACGTCAGCGGCAACTACGCCGAAGCGGCGAAAGAACTGCAGTCGCGCGGCGGCAACTCGGAAGCGAGCCTGCAAATGCTGGCCAACATCCAGTTGAAACAGAACGACAAGGCCGGCTACGTGGCCACCCTGGAAAAACTGGCCGGCAGCTATCCGAAGACCAGCTACTGGGCCGACCTGCTGAACCGCGTGTCGGGCAAGCCTGGTTTCTCGCAGCGCCTGGGCCTGGACGTCCAGCGCCTGCGCCTGGCTAACGGCCTGTTCAGCAAGCCATCCGAATACATGGAAATCAGCCAGTTGGCCTTGCAAGCAGGCAATCCTGGCGAAGCGCTGAGCATCATCGAGCAGGGCTACAAAAAAGGCGTGCTGGGCACCGGCGCCGATGCCGCCCGTCACCAGCGCCTGAAAGACCTGGCCCTGAAGACCCAGGCCGACCTGAAGGCCAATGCCGCCAAGTCGGAAGCGGAATACGTCAAGAACAAGGACGCCGACAGCTTGAGCAAGCTGGGCTTCGCCCTGGTCTACGATGGCCAGGCAGAAAAAGGCCTGGGCTTGATGAATGACGCCGTGAAAATGGGCACCGCCAAGTATCCGGAAGAAGCCAAGCTGCACCTGGGCATCGCCTACATCCACGCCGGCAAGAAATCCAACGCATCGACCGCGCTGAAAGCCGTCAAGGGCACGGATGGTGCTGCGGACCTGGCCCGCTACTGGGCATTAATGAACAAGTAAGACAATATCGCCAAGATATTGTCGGGCAGCTAGTCGAGTGCCCGCCGCGAAAAGCGTTGCCAGCACACCCGCCGGCAACGCTTTTTATCATTTCAGCAGGGAAATTACCCCTGCGCCCGCCCTGCCGGGTGTGCATCCCTGAAACAGTCCGTATAATCCCCCTTTTGGCACAGTTTTTCATCAGATTCCTATGAAGGTATTCCGCGGACTTCCCAATGCCCAGGCACGAGCGCCTTGCGCTCTGACCATCGGCAATTTTGACGGTGTCCACATCGGCCATCAGGCCTTGCTGGCGCGCGTGCGCGAAGCTGCCACCGAACTCGGCATCGAAGCGGCCGTGATGACGTTCGAACCGCACCCGCGCGAGTTCTTTGCGCAGCGCGCGGGCGACCTGTCGAAGGCGCCGCAGCGCATCGCCAACCTGCGCGACAAGCTGCAATCGCTGGACGACGCCGGCATCGACCGTGTCGTCGTCGAGCACTTCAGCGCCCAGTTCGCCGCCCTGACGCCGCAGGAATTCACGGAAAAAGTCCTCGTCGACGGCTTGCACGTGAAATGGCTGATGGTCGGCGACGACTTCTGCTATGGCGCCCGGCGCGCCGGCGACGTGGCCATGCTGCAGGAAGCGGGCCGCCAATACGGTTTCCACGTAGAAACTCTGCCGACGGTGATGAATGGCAGCACGCGCATTTCCTCGTCGGCCGTGCGCCTGGCGCTGGCCGCCGGCGATTTCCCGCTGGCCACGCAATTGCTCGGCCATCCCTACGCCATTTCCGGCCATGTGATCCACGGCCAGAAACTGGGCCGCACCCTCGGTTTCCCCACCCTGAACCTGCGCGTGGCGCACCGCCCCGCCCTGTCCGGCATCTTCATCGTGCAGGTGCACGGCCTGGGGCCGGCGCCGCTGCCGGCCGTGGCCAGCCTCGGCGTGCGCCCTACCGTCGACGACAGCGGCCGCGTCTTGCTGGAAGTGCATCTGTTCGATTTCGCCCAGTCCTGCTACGGCAAGCTGGTACGCGTGGAATTCCTGGAAAAGCTGCGCGACGAAGAAAAGTACGACGACTTGCCCACCCTGACGGCCGCCATCGAGCGCGACTCGAACCAGGCGCGCGCCTACTTCGAGCAGCGCAGCGGCGCCATTACCGCCACCGACCGAATTTGACGCCGGCCAACTCCGCCGCCTGGCGGCACCCGCCGCCGCAAACCATTCAATATCATTAAAGAAGATTATGTCCGATCAAAACAAGCCAGCCACGCCCAAGCAGAACAAGAAGCCAGAAAGCAAATACCCGGTCAACATGACGGAAACCCCGTTCCCGATGCGCGGCGACATGGCCAAGCGCGAGCCGCAATGGGTACAGCAATGGCAAGACAAGAAAGTCTACGAGCGCGTGCGCAAGGCCGCCGCCGGCCGTCCGAAATTCATCCTGCATGACGGCCCGCCGTACGCGAATGGCGATATCCACCTGGGCCACGCCGTCAATAAGATCCTCAAGGACATGGTCGTCAAATCGCGCTCGCTGGCCGGCTTCGACGCGCCGTATGTACCGGGCTGGGATTGCCACGGCATGCCGATCGAGATCCAGATCGAAAAACTGCACGGCAAGAACCTGCCGACGGCCGACGTGCTGGAAAAAGCGCGCGCCTACGCCAACGTGCAGGTCGAGCGCCAGAAGAAGGATTTCATCCGCCTGGGCGTACTGGGCGAGTGGGACAACCCTTACCTGACGATGGCGCACGGCAATGAAGCGGACGAATTGCGCGCGCTGGGCAAGCTGCTGGAAAAAGGCTATGTCTACCGCGGCCTGAAACCCGTCAACTGGTGCTTCGACTGCCAGTCGGCCCTGGCCGAGGCGGAAGTGGAATACGCGGAAAAACGCGATCCCGCCATCGATGTCGGGTTCAAGTTCGCCGAGCCGGCCAAACTGGCGGCCGCCTTCGGCCTGCCATCGCTGCCGACCGATAACGGCTACATCGTCATCTGGACCACGACGCCGTGGACCATCCCGTCGAACCAGGCGCTGAACGTGCACCCGGAAGTCAAATATGCGCTGGTGAAGACCGAGCGCGATGGCCAGCCACTGCTGCTGATCCTGGCGCAAGACCTGGTCGTGGCCAGCCTGGCCCGCTTCAAGCTCGAGGGCACGACGATCGCCACCTGCGACGGCGCGGCCCTGGCCGGCATCAGCTTCCGCCACCCGCTGCATGCATCGGACGCGTTCTACGACCGTTTGTCGCCCCTGTACCTGGCCGAATACGTGACCACGGAAAGCGGCACCGGCGTGGTGCACTCGGCGCCAGCCTACGGCCTGGACGACTTCATCTCGTGCAAGGCGCACGGCATGAAGGACGACGACATCATCAAGCCCGTCATGGGCGACGGCAAGTTCGCCTCGACCCTGCCCCTGTTCGGCGGCATGACCATCTGGGAAGCGTCGAAGCCGATCTGCAACGCCCTGCGCGAAGCGGGCGCGCTGTTCGAAGTCAAGATGTTCGACCACAGCTACATGCATTGCTGGCGCCACAAGACGCCGATCATCTACCGCGCCACCTCGCAGTGGTTCGCCGGCATGGACGTGACACCAAAAGACGGCGGCGCGACCCTGCGCGAAACGGCCCTGAAAGGCATCGCAGAGACCGAGTTCTTCCCGGACTGGGGCCAGGCGCGCCTGCACGGCATGATCGCCAACCGTCCCGACTGGACCCTGTCGCGCCAGCGCCAGTGGGGCGTGCCGATGGCCTTCATCGTGCACAAGGAAACGGGCGACCTGCATCCACGCACGCCGGAATTGCTGGAGCAAGTGGCCAAACTGATCGAAAAAGACGGCATCGAGGCATGGCAGGCGCTGGACCTGCAAGACCTGATCGGCGACGAAGCGGCCATCTACGCGAAGAACAAGGACACCTTGGACGTGTGGTTCGATTCCGGCGCCACGCACCAGACGGTGCTGGGCGGCCCGCAAGGCCACGGTTCGCACTCGACGCAGCTGCAATTCCCGGCCGACCTGTACCTGGAAGGCTCGGACCAGCATCGCGGCTGGTTCCACTCGTCGCTGCTCGTGTCGTCGATGCTCAACGGCCGTCCGCCGTACAAGGCCCTGCTGACGCACGGCTTCACGGTCGATGGCGAAGGCAAGAAGATGTCGAAGTCGCTGGGCAATACGCTGGCGCCGCAAAAGATCTCGGACACCCTGGGCGCGGACATCCTGCGCCTGTGGATCGCCTCGACCGACTACACGGGCGAGCTGTCGATCTCCGACGAGATCCTGAAGCGCGTGACGGAATCGTACCGCCGCATCCGCAACACCCTGCGCTTCCTGCTGGCCAATACGTCGGACTTCAATCCGGCCACGGACGCCGTGCCGGTGGCGGAAATGTTCGAGATCGACCGCTATGCGCTGGCCAACATGGCATCGCTGCAAACGCAGATCGAAAACAACTACGCGCGCTACGAATTCCACCCGGTCGTGTCGAAGCTGCAGACGTACTGCTCGGAAGACCTGGGCGGCTTCTACCTGGACATCCTGAAGGACCGGTTGTACACCTCTGGCTTGAGCTCGCACGCGCGCCGTTCCGCGCAGACGGCCCTGTGGCACATCACGCAAAGCCTGCTGCGCCTGATGGCTCCTGCCCTGTCGTTCACGGCCGAAGAAGCATGGGCCGTCTTCGCCGGCAGCGAAGCGTATGCCGCCAGCGATGAAACCATCTTCACGCAAACCTGGTGGCAGCTGCCGGCGGTGGCGGATGCGGCCGAGCTGCTGGAAAAATACACGGCCCTGCGCGCCGTGCGCACGGATGTCACGAAACAGCTGGAAGACTTGCGCACCTCGGGCGCCATCGGTTCGTCGCTGCAAGCGGAACTGACAATCAAGGCCGCGCCGATGAAATACAAGCTGCTCACCACCCTGGGCGAGGACCTGAAGTTCGTCTTCATCACCTCGCAGGCAAGCGTGGTCGAAGTGCTTGAGGAAGCGGCAGAAGAGGTGGTCGTGGCCGCGTCGACGGCGCCGAAGTGCGAGCGCTGCTGGCACTACCGTGCGGACGTGGGCACGGACGCCGCGCATGCTACCCTGTGCGGCCGCTGCGTCAGCAATCTGTTTGGAAAAGGCGAATCGCGCCGCTTCGCCTAAAGCAGCAAACCGGGACGGGATGACTCCCGCCCCGCTCCCACCGCCGCTGCCCGCAAGAGTAGCGGCGGCTTTATCTTCCCTGGAAAAATATGGCCACTAAAAACCGTTTTTCATCGAAATCGTCATCCTCGGCGTCGCTCGTGCCCTGGCTGGGCATTGCCGCCATCGTCATCCTGTTCGACCAGATCACCAAGATCACGATCCTGAAGACCTTCCGCTACGCGCAAGAGATGGTCATCACCTCGTATTTCAACCTGGTGCTCGCATATAACAAGGGCGCCGCGTTCAGTTTCCTGTCCGACCAGGGCGGCTGGCAGCGCTATTTCTTCACCGGCATCGCCCTGGCGGCCGCCATCTACATCATCTATCTGCTGAAAAAGCACGCGGGCCAGCGCATGTTCTGCTGGGCCCTGGCGCTGATACTCGGCGGCGCGCTGGGCAACGCCATCGACCGCCTGATGTATGGCCACGTGGTCGATTTCCTCGACTTCCACTGGAAAAGCTGGGGCCACTTCCCCGCTTTCAATATCGCCGACAGCGCCATCTGCATCGGCGCGGCCCTGTTCATCATCGATGAACTGCGCCGGGTAAACAAATAAACACGCGGGAGAACGGCATGGAATTGTCCGGCAAAAAAATCGTCCTGGGACTGTCAGGCGGCGTCGCCTGCTACAAGGCGGCGGAACTGTGCCGCGCGCTGACCAAGGCCGGCGCCTCGGTGCAAGTGGTGATGACGGATGCCGCCAGCCACTTCATCACGGCCGTCACGATGCAGGCGCTGTCCGGCCACCCCGTGCACACGAGCCAGTGGGATGCGCGCATAGCCAACAACATGGCGCATATCGATCTGACGCGCCATGCGGACGCCATCCTGATCGCGCCGTGTTCGGCAGACTTCATGCGCAAGCTCGCGCACGGCGTGTGCGACGACCTGCTGTCAACCCTGTGCCTGGCCCGTCCCGCCCACCTGCCCCTGCTGGTGGCGCCGGCCATGAACGTGGAAATGTGGCAGAACCCCGCCACGCAACGCAATGTGCAGCAGTTGCGCGACGACGGCATCAAGCTGTTCGGCCCGGCCGCCGGCGAACAGGCATGCGGCGAAGTTGGCCTGGGCCGCATGCTGGAACCGGAGCAATTGCTGACGGAGCTGATCGCCGCCTTCCAGCCGAAAGTCCTGGCGGGCAAGCGCGTGCTGGTCACGGCAGGACCCACGTTCGAGGCCATCGACCCCGTGCGCGGCATCACCAATCTGTCTTCGGGCAAGATGGGCTATGCGGTGGCGCGCGCGGCGCGCGAAGCGGGCGCCGAGGTGCTGCTCATTTCCGGCCCCACGGCCCTGGACGCGCCATTCGGCGTGCGCCGCATCGACGTGCAAAGCGCGCAGCAGATGCATGACGCCGTGCTGGCCCACGTCGACGGCCAGCACGTCTTCGTCGCCGTGGCCGCCGTGGCCGACTGGCGCGTGGCCAACGCCAGCGACCAGAAGATGAAAAAGCAGGCCGACGGCTCCGTGCCCGAACTGCAGTTCGTGCAAAACCCCGACATCCTGGCCACCGTGGCGGCACGCACGAACCTGGCCGGCTACCCGTATTGCGTGGGCTTTGCCGCCGAATCGGAAAACCTCGTGGAATTCGGCTCGACCAAGCGCGAGAAAAAGGGCATTCCCCTCCTTGTCGGCAATATCGGCCAGAACACGTTTGGCCAGGACGACAACACCATCATCCTGTTCGACGAGGAAGGCCATACCGTGCTGCCGCGCGCCTCGAAACTGAACCTGGCGCGCCAGCTGATTTCGGAAATCTCGAAGCGCATTGCCAAGAATTCGCTGCTCAAATAATCCTTTTAAACGACTTAGCTTAGTTAGTTAGATTCATGAAAAATATCGACATCAAGATCCTCGACGCCCGCATGAAAGAACTGCTGCCGGCCTACGCCACGCCAGGCAGCGCCGGCCTGGACCTGCGCGCCTGCATCGATGAAGCCATCACTATCGAAGCCGGCCAGACGGTGCTCATACCCACCGGCCTGGCCATCCACATCGGCGACCCGTCGTATGCGGCCATGATTTTGCCGCGCAGCGGCATGGGCCACAAGAACGGCATCGTCCTGGGGAATCTGGTAGGCTTGATCGACTCCGATTATCAGGGCCAGCTGATGGTATCGACCTGGAACCGGGGCCAGAGCGCTTTCACGCTCAACCCCATGGAACGCCTGGCGCAGCTGATTATCGTGCCGGTGCTGCAAGTGGGCTTTAACGTCGTCGAGGAATTCGGCGACAGCGAACGCGGTGTTGGCGGTTTCGGCAGCACCGGCAAACATTAAGGACTTTTTTATGCCAGGTTTCCGCCATCTGATCCCAGCCCCAACCTCGCTGCGCCGATTGGCCACTCCTCTCCTGTTGGCCACTGCGGCCATCCTTGCCGGCTGCACCACGCCGGCGACGAATGTCAGCGGCCCGTTCAACATCGTGCCGGCGCCCGATGCGCCCGCGCCGACGGCGCAGCAAAAGGCGGCGCAGGAAGAACTGGTGAAGATGGTGGCGCTGCAGGACCGCCTGTCGAAAGTCTCGGCGCCCCTGCTGATCAACAATGCGGACCTGTGCAAGACGTATGCGCGCAACCTGCTGGGCTTCACGGCGCAGAACAAGTATTCCTACCCTGGCATCTATGCCGACGCGGCGCAGGCAGCGCTCGGCTACGGTGAACAGATGCAGGTGTCCGGCGTCTTGCCGGGCAGCGGCGCCGCGCGCGCCGGCTTGCGCAAGGGCGACGGCTTGCTGGCCGCCGAAGGCAAGCCGCTGCCGGCCGGCCCGAAAGCGGAAGGCCCGTTCGGCGCCATCGTCGGCCCGCTGGCCTCGAAAAGCGCGAGCCTGAACATGACCATCGCCCGCGACGGCCAGCAGCAGGACATCAAGATTCCCGTCACGCGCGCCTGCGCCTTCCGCGTCGCCCTGGGCAATGCGGACAATATCAACGCGTATTCGGATGGTTCGCGCATCATGCTCACGCGCGGCATGATCAACGCGGCGCAAAACGACGAAGGCATCGCCTTCGTCATCGCCCGCGAAATGGCCCACAACATCCTCGACCACGCGCGCAGCCAACGCACGGCAGGTACGGCCGCCACCATCATCGACAGCCTGGGCGCCGTGCAGCCCGACGTGTCGATGCTGACGGGCACCGCCGGCATCAAGGCCATGCCGCAGGAACTCGACGTGCAGGCCGACACCCTGGCCATCTACCTGCTGGCGCGCGCCGGCTACAACGTCGACAATGCCGCCCGCTTCTGGCAGCGCCTGGCCACGCAAGTGCCGGCCACGGTCGCCAACGGCTACACGGCCCTGCATCCGGGCACCAACTCGCGCATGGCGGCCATCAACCGCGCCGTCATCGACGTGCGCGCCAAGCAGGCGGCGAAGAAGCCGTTGAAGCCTTAACGCGACAGTTTAGTTCAGGCGCCCGGGAAATTCGGGAAATACGTTCCCATGATCCAGGTCAGGGCGCCGCAAAACACCACCGCCAGGAACAGGGCGATGAGCAGTTTGCCAAACTTGGGGATGCCGTCGTCTTGCGTTTTTTGGTCGTTCGACATGAAAACTCTCCGCAGGCTGTTGGAGAGCGTAGTATAGCCACAATATTGAAGAATATTCCATACTTTGCCGCGTACTTGCGGCTTTCCTTCCGCGCCCCATGGACAGCATCGACCTTGAAGTTCTGAAAACCAGCGCCGCCTGGCTCGCCGCAGGACACCGCTGCGAACTCGTCACCGTCATCAAGACCTGGGGCTCCAGCCCCCGCCCCGTGGGCGCCACTCTGGCCATCTGCGACGATGGCACGGTGGTCGGTTCCGTCTCCGGCGGCTGCATCGAGGATGATCTGATCGACACCGTGCGCGTGCACGGCATCGTGCGCACGCAGCCTGAAATCGTCAGCTACGGCATCAGCGCCGACGAAGCGCACCGCTTCGGCCTGCCCTGCGGCGGCACCATCGAACTGGCCATCGAACCGCTGCATGCGGGCAGCGGCGTGGCCGAACTGCTGGCGCGCCTGGAAGCGCATGAACTGGTCGAACGCCGCCTGGATCTCGAAAGCGGCGCCGTCACCCTGCGGCGCGCCACGCCGGGCGCGGTGCTGGCCCTGGAAGATGGCGTGCTCACCACGCAGCACGGCCCCCGCTGGCGCTTGCTGATCATCGGCGCCAGCCAGCTGTCGCGCTTCGTCGCGCAAATCGCCACAGCCATGGACTACCACGTCATCGTCTGCGACCCGCGCGAGGAATACCGGGGCGGCTGGAACGTGCCCGGCGTGCCGCTGCTGCACGCCATGCCCGACGACCTCGTGCTGGAATTGAAACTCGACAGCCGCAGCGCCGTCGTCGCCCTCACGCATGACCCCAAGCTCGACGACCTGGCCCTGATGGAAGCGTTGAAATCGCCCGCGTTCTACGTGGGCGCCATCGGCTCGCGCGCCAACAATGCCAAACGGCGCGAGCGGCTGCTGCAGTTCGACGTCAGCGCGGAACAGCTGGCGCGCCTGCATGGCCCCATTGGCCTCTACATCGGCAGCAAGACGCCGGCCGAAATCGCCATTTCCATCCTGGCCGAACTGACGGCCGTGAAAAATGGCGTGCCCGACGCCCTGCAGATCCAGCATGCGGCGGCCCTGAGCCCGCCCACCACCGACATCTGCGCCCGCTAAGGCAAAAAGCAAGAAACGCGGTGCGCCCGCAGCGCTTCCCTGATACGCTCCCTGATTTCCCGCCCACCATGACCCTGCTGCACTGGACCCTCCCCCTGCCCGCCGGCTACCGCCGCGACGACGTCATCGCCTTCCACAGCCGCGATGGCGAAGCCGTGGCGGAACAAGTCACGCCGACTGGCCTGCGCAAGGGCATCCTGCTGCACGGCGTGCCGGTCGTGCTGGACGTCGCTTTCACGGATGCTGCCGCCGTCTGCCGCGCCGAGGTCGATGGCGATGCGGACCTTCAAACACCGCTGCACGGCGCCTTGCTCAACATCCTCGGCCTGCGCATCGACCCGCAGCCGTTCGCGCAACTGGCCGCCGGCGACCCGCTGCTGGCGCCCCTGGTGCGCGCCAACCCGGGCCTGCGCATCGTGCAGTCGGCCAGCCCGTTCGAGGCGCTGACCTGGGCCATCATCGGCCAGCAGATCAACCTGCCGTTCGCCATTTCCCTGCGCCGCACCTTCATTCTGCAGGCGGGACGCCGGCACGACAGCGGCTTGTGGTGCTATCCCGAGGCGCGCGACGTGGCCCGACTGGCGGTGGAAGAGCTGACCAGCCGCAAATTCTCGCGCGCCAAGGCGGAAACCGTGCTGCGCCTGGCACGCCTCGTCGATGAGGGAGAACTGTCGCTGGAACTGCCCCCTTCCGGCGACGTGGCCGCCATATCGCAGGCGCTGCTGGCCGTGAAGGGCATCGGCCCGTGGACCGTCAACTACGCGCTGCTGCGCGGCTACGGCTATGCCGACTGCTCGCTGCACGGCGACGTGGCCATCCGCGCCGCCCTGCAAAAGCTGCTCGGCGAAGAGAGCAAGCCGGACATGGCGCGCACGGAACAGTGGCTGCGCCAGTACGCGCCGCACCGCACCATGGCGGCCGCCCACCTGTGGGCCAGCCTGCATGCAAAAAATAATCCGACGGCGGCGGAATAAACGGCGGGCGGCATGCGTCTATCCCTTGCAAGCCCTCAAAACCTCAAGGAGACCATCATGCGCTTTACCACTTTTGCCGCCACCGCCCTGTTCACCGCCTTGTCCGCCCCGCTGGCTTTCGCCGCTGACGTCATGCCCGCCAACGGCATGCTGGTCAACTCCAGCGGCATGACCGTCTACGTGTTCGACAAGGACGTCGCCGACAGCGGCAAGAGCGCCTGCAGCGGCGGCTGCCTGGTGGCCTGGCCCGCCGTCATCGCCACCGATGCGGCGCCCACCGCCCCGTACGGCAGCATCAAGCGCGAAGACAATGGCGCCATGCAGCTGACCTACAAGGGCAAGCCCCTGTACCTGTACAAGGAAGACAAGAAACCGGGCGACGTGGCCGGCGACAATTTCAAGAACGTGTGGCACGTCGTCAAGCCATAACAAAGCTGCGCCGCCATGACCGCGTTCGATGACAACCGCCAGCTGCAAGCGTGCCTGCCCGGCCTGCGCCGCTATGCGCGCGCGCTGGCGGGCGCCCTGCACGCGGACGACCTGGTGCAGGACACGGTGGAGCGGGCATGGCGCAAGCTCGACCAGCGCAGCGGCGAGATGCGGCCCTGGCTGTTTTCCATCATGCACAACCTGCACGTGGACCAGTTGCGCCGCCCCGGCCTGGCGCTGCAGGAACTCGACGATGACGCCCTGCTGCCCGCGCCCGAGCGCGCGCCGGGGCAGTTGATCGCCATCGGCGAAATGGATGCGGCGCTGGCCCGCTTGCCGCTGGGGCAGCGCGAAGTGATCCTGCTCGTCGCGCTGGAACAGATGCCCTACGAACAGGTGGCGGCCACCTTGGCCATCCCCGTCGGCACCGTGATGTCGCGTTTATCACGCGGGCGCGAGCGGCTGCGCGAACTGCTCGACGGCCGCCCCGTTGGCAGCCATGGCGCCCCCACCCTGAAAGTCGTGAAATGACAACGCAAGCCATCAGCGAAGCGCAATTGCACGCCCTGGCCGACGGCGTCCTGCCCGAGGAGCAGCAGGCGGCCATCGACGCCCACCTGCGCGCGCATCCCGAGGATGCCGCCAGGGTCGACGCCTGGCGCGAACAGAACCGGCAACTGCGCGCCCTGTTCGATCCCGTGCTGGACGAAGCCGTGCCTCCGGCGCTGCTGCAATCGGTATCGCCACCGGCGACAAACGGCGCCTGGCGCCGCCACGCCATGCAGACGGCAGCGGCCGTCGTGCTGGTGATCGCCGGCGGCGCGGGCGGCTGGCTGCTGCGCGGCGACGGTGGCGACATGCCGATCGCCAGCGCCAGCCCGATCTCCCTGGCGCGCAGCGCCGCCATCGCCCACGCCGTCTACACGCCCGAAGTGCGCCACCCCGTGGAAGTGGGGGCGGAACAGGAGGCGCACCTGGTGCAATGGCTGTCGAAACGCCTGGGCACGAAATTGCAGCCCCCCGCGCTGTCGCCGCTCGGTTATCGCCTGATCGGCGGACGCCTGCTGCCCGGCGATGGCGACGGCCCCGTGGCGCAATTCATGTACGAGGATGCCGGCGGCAAGCGCCTGACCCTGTACGTGGCGAAAGAGCGGGCCGGCAGGCAGGAAACAGCCTTCCGCTACACGCAGGAAAAGGACCTGAGCGTGTTTTACTGGATCGACGGCCAGCTCGGTTATGCCCTCTCGGCGAACCTGCCCAAGCAGGCACTGGGCAAGATCGCCGACGCCGTGTACGCGCAGCTGGAGCAGCCGCGCTGAAGCAGGTCGGACAAGGGACAAGCATCGCTACCCTTGACATGACGCGCGGTGAAACTGGGCGTCAGCCCAGCGCGCGTTTGAGCTCCGCATACGCGTCGACCAGCCGCTCCTTCGAATAGCCGCGATTGAGGCCGCTGGGATTGGGCAGTATCCACACGCGCACGCCGCCGAAGCGCTCCGCCTGTTCGCCCCATTCCAGCTGGCGCTTGCCCGTCATCGCCGCGTAGGCGGCCTTGCCCAGGAAGGCGATCCACCGCGGCTGCGTCACGGCCAGTTTGTCCCGCAGGCCCGCCGCCGCTTGCGCGAATTCGTCCGCCCCCACCTGGTCCGCGCGGCTGGTCGGGCGCCCGACGGCCGCCGTCAGCCCCAGTCCGAAAGCGAGCACGCTGGCATCGTCCTGCGGCGCCAGCAGATGCGGCGTGAAACCGGCCAGGTGCAGCACAGGCCAGAAGCGGTTGCCGCGGCCGAGAAAATGGTGGCCCGCGACGGCCGCGTCCACGCCGGGATTGAGGCCACAAAAAACCACCTGCAAGCCGGGCGCGAGGATGTCCGGCAAGCCATGCGCCGCTGCGATGTATGTCATGGAGAACTCCAATATCAGAAGCCGCAGTATGCCACCTGGCCCCACGGCCTGCAGAGCGCGGCGGCTGGTGCTACCATCCCCTACTGATGCGCTAATCCGTCCGGAGGATGGCCGTCGCGCTTTCCCGCACCATCCCCCACAGAGGAATACACATGACGACCCTGACCATCAATGGCAAGCAGCACGACCTTGCACTGCCTGAAGACACGCCCCTGCTGTGGGCCCTGCGCGACGAACTGGGCATGACCGGCACCAAGTTCGGCTGCGGCATGGCCCTGTGCGGCGCCTGCACCGTGCACCTCGATGGTGTAGCCATCCGCTCCTGCGTGACGCCGGTGTCGGCCGCCGCCGGCAAGAAGATCACCACCATCGAAGCCGTGGGCGAAGACAAGGTCGGCCTGGCCCTGCAGCAAGCGTGGCAGGAACACGGCGTGCCCCAATGCGGCTACTGTCAGGCCGGGCAGATCATGTCGGCCACGGCCCTGCTGCACAAGACGCCGGCACCGAACGACCAGCAAATCCGCGAAGCGATGAGCGGCAATATCTGCCGCTGCGGCACCTACACGCGCATCCACGCGGCCATCAAGCAGGCCGCCACCAGCATCAACGCAAAAGGAGCGGCCAAATGAGCATCCATGACACTCCCGCCGTCCATTCTCCCGCGCGGCGCAACTGGCTCAAGGCCGCCGGCGCGCTGGCCGGCCTGACTTTGGTGGCCGGCCCTTCCGGCCTCGTGATGGCGGCCGATGCCGTCAAATACGGCGGCGACAAGATGGCCGGCGGCGTGGTCGACGACACCCTCGTCTTCCTGTCGGTGGCCGCCGACGGCATCGTCACCATCGTGGTGCACCGCTCCGAAATGGGCCAGGGCATCCGCACCAGCCTGCCCATGGTGGCGGCCGACGAACTGGGCGCCGACTGGGCACAGGTGCGCGTACAGCAGGCGCCCGCCGACGAGGCGCGCTACGGCAGCCAGGATACGGACGGCTCGCGCAGCATGCGCCATTCGTTCCGCGCCATGCGCCACGTGGGCGCCACGGCGCGCCTGATGCTGGAAACGGCGGCCGCCGTGCGCTGGGACGTGCCCGTCACCGAGGTCAAAGCCGTCAATCATGCCGTCGTGCATGGGGCCAGCGGACGCTCGCTGTCGTTTGGCGCACTGGCCGAGGAAGCGGCCAAATTGCCGGTGCCGCCGCGCGCGCGCATCAGCCTGAAAACGGCGGACGAGCTGCGCTACATCGGCCAGACCAGCACGCGCGGCATCGACCTGCGCGACATCGTCACGGGCAACACCCACTTCGGCATCGACACGCGCCTCGACGGCATGGCATATGCCGTCATCGCCCGTCCGCCCGTCTTCGGCGGCAAGCTGAAAAGCGTGGACAAGACGGCGGCCCTGAAGGTGCCGGGCGTGCTGCGCATCGTCGAACTGGCGGGCAGTCCGCCGCCGGCCATGTTCAATCCGCTGGGCGGCGTGGCCGTCATCGCGCGTAACACCTGGGCCGCCATCAAGGGCCGCGAAGCGCTGGTGCTGGAATGGGAAGATGGCCCGAACGGCGATTACGACTCGAAGGCCTTCCGCAAGACGCTGGAAGCGGCCGTACGCCAGCCGGCCAGCCCCGCGCGCGACCAGGGCAAGACGGTGGCCACCCTGGCCGCCGCTCCCGCCGCGCGCAAACTGAGTGCCGAATACTATCTGCCCCACCTTGCCCACGCCACCATGGAGCCGCCCGCCGCCACCGTGCGCATCGCCGGCGGCAAGGCCGAAGTATGGGCCTGCGTGCAGGCGCCGCAAGCGACGCGCAGCAACGTGGCCACGGCGCTGGGCTTGTCGTACGACGACGTCACTGTGCACGTGACCCTGCTGGGCGGCGGCTTCGGGCGCAAATCGAAGCCCGATTTCGCCGTCGAGGCGGCGCTGCTGTCGAAAGCCATGGATGGCGCGCCCGTCAAGCTGACGTGGACGCGCGACGACGACCTGCAGCACGATTACCTGCACACGGTGTCCGTCGAGCGGCTGGAAGCGTCGCTGGACGCGAAAGGCATGCCGACGGCCTGGCTGCACCGCACGGCCGCGCCCACGATCACCTCGACCTTTGCGGCCGGCGCGAACAAGCAGGCGCCGTTCGAGCTGGGCATGTCGGCCATCAACGTGCCGTTCGCTATTGCGAACATCCGCGTCGAGGTGCCCGAAGTGCCGGCGCATACGCGCATCGGCTGGTTCCGTTCCGTGTCGAACATCCCGCACGCGTTTGCCATCCAGTCGTTCACGGCCGAACTGGCCCACGCGGCAAAGAAGGACCACCGCGACTACCTGCTGGCGCTCTTGGGCCCCGCGCGCAAGATCAACCCGGCCGACCTGTCCGACGGCTGGAACTATGGCGAAGACCCGGCGAAGTATCCGGTCGATATCGGCCGCATGCGTCACGTGATCGAGCTGGCGACGGCCAAGGCGGGCTGGGGCCGCAAGCTGCCCAAGGGACGGGGGCTGGGCCTGGCCGTGTCCTACAGTTTCGTCACCTATGTGGCGGCCGTGATCGAAGTGGAGATCAACGCGGCCGGCGAAGTCATCGTGCCCAGGGTCGACATCGCCATGGATTGCGGCCCGCAGATCAACCCGGACCGCGTGCGCTCGCAGATCGAGGGCGCCTGCATCATGGGCCTGTCCTTGGCCATGAGCGGCGAGATCAGCTTTAAAAATGGCCGGGTCGAGCAAAGCAATTTCCACGACTATAGCGTGCTGCGCGCCGCCGACGCGCCGCGCGTGATCCACACGCATCTGGTGCCTGGCACCCTGGACATGGAGCTCGGCGGCGTGGGCGAGCCGGCCACGCCGCCCATCGCCCCGGCCCTGTGCAACGCCATTTTCGCCGCCACGGGCAAGCGCATCCGCGCCCTGCCCGTGGGCATGCAGCTGGCGAAGAAAGGCTAGGAGCGCCGCGCCACTGGCAACTGCAGCAACAGCGCCGCAGCTGCCACGGCTGCGGCGCCGGCCGCCAGCAGCCACATGGGCCAGTTGAGCAGTAGCAGTACTGCGCCCATGGCGGCGCCGATGGCGCTGCCCAGGTAGAGCGCCGATTCGTTGAGGGCGATGGCCAGGTTGCCGTCACCCTGCCGCGCGCGCACGGCCAGCAGCTGCTGGTTTTGCGGCACTTGCAGGGCCCAGCCAGCCGCGCCCCACAGCGCAATCGGCGCCAGCATCAGCCAGGCCGACCAGCGGGCCGCCAGCGGCAGCGCGCACAAGGCCAGCGCCAGCAGCAGCAAGATGACGCAGGTCAGCTTCGGCGCCGCCACCTTGTCCGCCCATGGCCCGACCAGCACGCTGCCCACGATCCCCCCAACGCCCCACGCCCACAGAAAGGGCGTGACGGACATCGCCGCGCCCTGCGCGGACCACGCCAGCAGCGGCGCGATAAACGTGTACATGCCCAGGCTGGCGATGGCCGCCAGCAAGGACACGAGCAGGATGGCCAGCACCTGCCCATCGGCCAGCAAGGCCAGCTTGCGGCGCAGCGAGATGGCCGGTGCCGCCGGCAGCGCGGGCAGCTGCCACAGCAAGCCCGCCAGCGCCAGCCCGCCCAGGATGGCGACCAGCCACAGGGCCGCCGTCCAGCCCAGCTGCTGCGCCAGCAGCAAGCTCAATGGCACGCCCAGCACCGTGCCGCCCGCCATGCCGCCCATGATCAAGGCGATGGCCTTGCCCCGCTGCCGCGGCGCCGACACGCCCGCCGCCGCGGCGATACCGAGCGCCAGATAGACGCCCGCACCGATGCCGGCAATGGCCCGCCACGCGAGCAAACTGCTGAAACCGGGCGCCAGCGCGCTGGCCCCGTTCGCCAGCACGAACATGGCCAGCGCGGTCAAAAGGCCCGAGCGCTGCGCGCGCGCCGGCAGCAAGGCCACGGCCAGCGGCGAACCGAGGCCATAGGCCAGGGTGAACGCCGTCACCAGTTGCGCAGCCATCGCCAGGGAAACGGAAAACGCGCCGGCGATCATCGGCATCAAGCCCGCCGTCACATACGACGCCATGCCCAGCGCGAACGCACCGATGGCAATCAGGTAGACGGTGGCGGGCAGCGCGGCAACAGCAGATACAGGCGTGCGGGAAGATGAATAGTCAGACATGGGCCAGCCCTCAGGAAGAAAGCAGGCATTCTGGAATACAATATAAACAATTACAATTTAACTGTTTATGCTATTACTGGCAGCAACAGACTCACAGGAACAAGCTCACCATGCGCACTTTGGCCCGCACCCGCCACGAACTGGCCGCCTACCTGCAGGCGCGGCGCGCGCGGCTGTCGCCGGAAGACGTGGGTTTACCCGGCGGCGGACGGCGCAGGACACCGGGCTTGCGCCGCGAAGAAGTGGCGGCGCTGGCCGGCGTGGGCCTGACCTGGTACACGTGGCTGGAGCAAGGGCGCGACATCGGCGTCTCGAGCGCCTTTCTCGACAAGCTGGCCGAAGTGCTCAAACTGGACGCGGCAGAACGCCGTCACCTGTTCCTGCTCGCGCATGCGCGCCCGCCCGCCGAAGAGGGCAAGACCTTTTGCGTGGTGCCGCCGCCGGTGCGCCGATTGATGCACGAGCTGGCGCATCCGGCCTATGTGCTCAACCTGCGCTGGGACGTGCTGGCGTTCAATGCGGGCGCCGACACCCTGTTCGGCTTCGGCGCGCATGGGCCATCGCGCCGCAATCTGCTGTGGCTCTTGTTTACCGACCCGCTGCTGCGCTCGCGCTTCACGGCCTGGGAAGAGCAGGCGCCGCTGATGCTGTCGAGCTTTCGCCGCGACTACGCGCGCGCCACGCAGGAAGCCGATATCCACGCGCTGGTGGAGGAGCTGGAAAAAGTGTCGCCCGAATTCAAGCGATGGTGGCGCCGCCACGACGTGCATGCGCCGTGTGCAGGCGTGCGCCAGCTGACAATCGACGGCGAGCAGGTCGCCTATGAGCACACCTCGCTGACCATCGATGCGGACCGCCATCTGCGGCTGGTCGTGTATGCGCGCCAGGCGCCGGAGTAAACGGGACGCACAACGGGGCGCGCAACGAAAAAACCGCTGGCCCTCTTGCGAGGAACCAGCGGCTTCGAATTGGTTGCGGGGACAGGATTTGAACCTGTGACCTTCGGGTTATGAGCCCGACGAGCTGCCAGACTGCTCCACCCCGCAGGCGAATTATATACCAGTTTGCTGCACTGCGGGGAGCTAATCGCGGCAGGCGGCTGGACAAGCTGCATGGGCGGCCCGGAAATGGAAAAAGCCGCTGATCCTTTGCAAGAATCAGCGGCTTTCCGGTATTGGTTGCGGGGACAGGATTTGAACCTGTGACCTTCGGGTTATGAGCCCGACGAGCTGCCAGACTGCTCCACCCCGCACAAGAATTATAAGGGCAAACGGGTGGCTTAGGCAATAGCTATCTCAAATTCAACCGCAATAGACCAATCTAATGAATGCGCGGGCGATATGAGCGGCAGCCAATCGTGCCTGCACAGCTCGCCACGCGGCACGCAATCGGTGTACAGTAAGCGTTACACTAGACATCTCTTATCCTAAGCCTGCCCATGAAATTCTGTTCCGAATGCGCCCATCCTGTCAGCCTGTCCATTCCGGAAGGCGACAACCGTCCCCGCTATGTGTGCGCCAACTGCGACGCCATCCATTACCAGAACCCGAAAATGGTGGTCGGCTCGATTCCCGTCTGGGAAGAGGATGGCCAGTTGCAGGTCTTGCTGTGCAAGCGGGCCATCGAGCCGCGCCTCGGCTACTGGACCCTGCCGGCCGGCTTCATGGAAAACGATGAAACCACGTCCGACGCGGCCGAGCGCGAAACGGTGGAGGAAGCGGGCGCGAATATCGAACTGGGGCCCCTGTTTTCGCTGCTGAACGTGCAGCGCGTGCACCAGGTGCACCTGTTCTACCTGGCGCGTTTGCGCGACCTCAATTTCGCGCCCGGCATCGAAAGCCTCGACGTGCAGCTGTTTACGGAAGCGCAGATACCCTGGGACGACCTGGCCTTCCCCACCATCCGCGCCACCCTGGAACTGTTCTTTGCCGACCGCGTGAAAATCCGCGAAGGCGGCAGCTACGGCGTCCATACGGGCGACATCACGCGCCCGATGGCCCGCGCGGACGCAGAGTAAGCCACCACGCCGCATGATTCCCTGGCTCGATATCCACACCCCGTTCCCCGACGTCGCGCGCGCCCTGACCGACGAGGCACCCGGCCTGCTGGCGGCCGGCGCCGACCTGTCGCCCGCGCGCCTGCTCGACGCCTACCGGCGCGGCATCTTCCCCTGGTTTTCCGAAGGCCAGCCCATCCTGTGGTGGAGCACCGATCCGCGCATGGTGCTGATGACGGAAAACTTCAAGGTGTCCGACAGCCTGGCCAAGGCGATCCGCAAGGTCGAGCGCAGCGCCGCCACGGACGGGCGCTGGCAGCTGCGCTTCGACGGCGATTTCGAGGCCGTCATGCGCGCCTGCGCGGCGCCGCGCAAGGATGGCCCGGGCACCTGGATTTCGGACGAGATCATCGCCGGCTACACGGGCTTGCACAAGCTGGGCTACGCGCACTCGTCGGAACTGTGGCTGGACGGTGAACTGGTGGGCGGCGCGTATGGCGTGTCGATCGGACGCATGTTCTATGGCGAATCGATGTTCGCCCGCGTCTCGGATGGCTCGAAGATCGCATTGGCGCACCTCGTACGGTTTTTGCAAGCGCGCGGCGTGACCATGATTGACTGCCAGCAAGAAACCAGACACCTGGCCTCGCTGGGCGCGGCGCCCATTTCGCGCGCGCGCTTCCTGGCCCATGTGCGGATCGCCATTGAAGCAGCGCAAATCACGGATTGGCATGCTGCGCCACCGGCGTAAAAAAGCTATGATAGCTCCAGGCACACCGACAGGCACACCGCCGCGGACAGACCAGACAGGACCAGCATGACGCACCTGAACGAACTACCGTTTGCCACCCTGCAGTTCTACACGACGGCACCGTACCCGTGCAGCTACCTGGACGACCGCCAGGCCCGCTCGCAGGTGGCCACGCCTTCGCACCTGATCAACAGCGACGTGTATTCGGAACTGGTGCGCAACGGCTTTCGCCGCAGCGGCATTTTTACCTACCGCCCGTATTGCGACGGCTGCCAGGCCTGCATCCCCGTGCGCGTGGTGACGGGCGATTTCACGCCCAACCGCAACCAGCGCCGCGCCTGGAGCCGGCACGCCGGCCTGCAGGCGGGCGTGGCCACCCTGTCCTTCCTCGACGAACACTACGAGCTGTATCTGCGCTACCAGAGCACGCGCCACGCGGGCGGCGGCATGGACCAGGACAGCCGCGACCAGTACGCGCAATTCCTGCTGCAAAGCCGGGTCAATACCCGCCTGGTGGAATTTCGCGACGCCGACGGCACCCTGCGCATGGTCAGCATCATCGACGTGCTGGCCGACGGCCTGTCGTCCGTCTACACGTTCTTCGATCCGGACGTGCCGGGCGCCTCGTACGGCACCTACAACGTGCTGTGGCAAATCGCCCAGGCGCAGGAACTGGGCCTGCCCTACATCTACCTGGGCTACTGGATCGAACAGAGTCCGAAGATGGCCTATAAAATCAACTTCAAGCCGCTGGAAGCACGGATCAAGGGGCAGTGGGTGATCCTGTAAATTAAACCCAACGGCGAAGGGCCGGGGTCGGACCCTCAGGGTCCGACCCCAGTCTTTGCATCGGGGGTTTCCGTTTTATTTGCTCTTGTCCGGAAACGCAGGACGTGCAGGCCGCACGGGCGGATTTTTCGCCAGCTCGGCCTGGATCACTTCAATCGCCTTTTCCAGCTGCGGATCGCGGCCCGCAATGACGTCGGCCGGCGTTTGCTCGACTTCGATATCGGGCGGCACGCCCTCGTTCTCCACGCCCCAGCCGTTTTCGCGGGTCCAGAACGCCAGATTCGGCGCCGTGATGGTGCCGCCATCCATCAGCACGGGGAAGCCGAGGATGCCCACCAGGCCGCCCCAAGTCGCCTTGCCGATCAGCGGACCCATGTTATTTTTGCGGAACATCCACGGCAGCAGGTCGCCGCCCGAGCCGGCCGTCTCGTCGATCAGCATGGCGCGCGGACCCTGGATCGACGCGGACGGCGTCTTCATGTCGGCGCCGTAGCGCATCGTCCACCAGGCGATTTCCTTCTTCTGCAGGATCTCGATGTAGTAATCGGCCACGCTGCCGCCGCCATTGAAACGCTCGTCGACGATGATGGCCTGCCTGTCCGCCTGCGGGAAGAAATAGCGCTTGAAGTAGGTGTGGCCCAGGCCCGCCGTATTGGGCACGTACACGTAGGCCACCTTGCCGCCGGTTGCCGCATTCACCTTGCGCATATTGCCTTCGATCCAGTCGCGGTTGCGCAAGGCATCCTCGGTCGGCACGGGCACCACGGTGATCGTGCGCGCACCCTTGCCGTCGGCCGATGGCCCCACGGTCAGGTCGATGGCCTTGCCGGCCGTGTTCTCGAAGGCGCTGTACAAATTGGTGGGCGGCGCCAGCGGGCGGCTGTCGACGGCCAGCAGGTATTCGCCCGCCTTGACGTTCAGGCCCGGTTCCGTCAGCGGCGCGCGCAGGGCCGGATTCCAGTTCAAGCCGCCATACACCTTCCTGAAGCGGTAATGGCCATCGCTCACTTCGTAATCGGCACCCAGGAGTCCACCCGGCACCTTCTTCGCCTCGATGAAATCGTCGCCGCCACCGCCGCGGTGGTGGCCCACGGCCAGTTCACTGCACATCCACTGGATCAGGCGGTTCAGGTCCGCGCGGCTCGACAGCTCGGGCAGGAAGACGGCGTACTTGTCGCGCATGGCCTTCCAGTCCACGCCATGCATGCCCGGGTCATAAAAATAATCGCGGTTGATGCGCCATACCTCGTTGAAAATCTGCGTCCATTCGGCGCGCGGGTCCGCTTTCACTTCGATGGCGTCGACCTTGATCTTGCCTTCGCCCGGCATCAGCAGCTTGCCCGTGGCGGAGCCCATGGCCCAGTTGTCCTTCTGGCGGTACAACAGCTTCTTGCCGTCGGCGGAAACGTCGAAGTCGTCGGCGTCGGCCACCACGGTTTCCGCCTTGCGCTCCTTCAGGTCGAAGCGCTGCACGGCCTTCTTGCCATCGCTTTCGCGCAGCAAAAATATCTGCCCCGCGGCGCCGGCGGCCAGGCTGGAAAACTGCGCGGCCGGCAGCGGCAGGTCGACGATGCGCGTGGCGATGCCGTCGAAGTCGATGCTGATCGGCGCCACCGGCGCCACGACCACTTTCGGATCGTCGCGGCCCGTCTTCGGATCGATCTTCGGTTCAGTCTTCGACTCCGCTTCCGCCTTCGCCGTGTCTTTTTTCGCGTCCGTACCGGCGGCCTTTTCCTCGTCGCTCTCCTTGATCAGGGGCGACGGCAAGTCGCGCCGCAGCACGGCCATCCATACGGTGCGCGTCACCAGATTGTCTTCGTTCTGCTGCGAAAACCAGTTGTTGCTGGGGCCGGCATTCGTGGACGCGAAGAAGTACAGGTACTTGCCGCTCTTGTCGAACACGGGTTGGGCCACGTCGGACAGGCCATCGGTCACCGGCATCGACTTGTTCTGCTCGACGGAATAGATGTAGGCGCTGCGCGTGTAGGTGGGCGAATTGAGCGTGTAGGCCAGCCAGCGCGAATCGGGCGCCCACGAGGCGCGCATGCTCTTGTCGACGCCATACATCGGCTCCGTGGCGACCTTCTGCACTTTGCCCGTGCCGACGTCGATCACGTACATGCTCCAGCCATTGTCGGCAAACGCGATCTTCCTGCTGTCGGGCGACCAGACGGCATTGTCATAGAAGCCGCTGCCATTGAGCTTGAACTTGCGCACGGCGCCCTTGCCATCCTGCGCCCGCACGTGCAGTTCATATTCGCCCGACTCGTCCGAGAAATACGCGACCGAGCGGCCATCGGGCGACCAGATCGGCGTGCGCTCGTGGGCGCCGGCCGTCTGCGTCAGGTTGCGCACGTCGCCCTTGTCCGCGGGAATGGTGACGATCTCGCCCCGATACTCGAAGGCGATGCGCGCGCCCGACGGCGAGATCGACGCGTCGCGGATATATTTCGCATTCTTGACCCAGCGGGGGCGCGTCTGTCCCAGGTCGCTGGCCACGCCGATGGTCAGTTTGTGCGCCTGGCCGCTGGCGATGTCGAACGCGTGCAGGTAGCCCGCCTGCTCGTAGACGATGGTGCCGTTCGCGGCCGATGCGTTCAGCACGGGGAAATCCGTGTGCCGCGTCAGCTGGCGCACGGCCTTGCTCTTGACGTCATACGCGAACAGGTTGAATTCGCCGTTGCGGTCGGAGCGGAAGTAGACGGTGTCCTTGATCCAGATCGGGGCGACGTCGTTCGAGCGCGTCGTCGGCTGGGGGATTTTTTCAATCGACTTGTCGCTGGACGAAAACAGCCACAGCCAGGAATTGGTGCCGCCCCGGTAGCGCTTCCACTGCTTGAAGGCGGGCGCCAGCGGGTTGTAGGCGATGCGCTTGCCATCGGGCGAATACGTGGCGCGCGAGGCATTCGGAATCTCCAGCTGCGTTTCCACGCCGCCCGCTACCGGCACCGTAAACAGCTTCTGGAAGCGGTTGTTGAAGGCGGCGCGGGGCGAGGTAAACATCACGGACTGGCCATCGGGCGTGAACGACTGCGCCAGGTCCACGCCCGGGTGGAAGGTCAGGCGGCGCGGCACGCCACCGGCCGCCGCAATCACGTACACGTCGATATTGCCGTCGATATTCGCGCTATACGCGATCAGGCTGCCGTCGGGCGAGAACACGGGATGCGACTTGTCGCCCAGGTCGGAGGTCAGGCGCCGCGCGCCGCCGCCATCGAGGTTCGACAGCCACAAATCGCCCGCATAGATGAAGGCGATGTGGCGGCTGGAAACGGCCGGTTCGCTCAGCATGCGGGTGTCTTGCGTATTGGGCAGGGCCAGGGCCGGGTGGCTCAGCAGCAGTGCGCTGGCGGCCGCGATGGCCGTCAAGATGCGTGTCTTTTTCAATCGATGTCTCGCTTATGAAGTCAACAGAACAGAGAAAAAACAGGAAGGTCCGCGGCCCGATGCGAATTATGAATGAATTAATGTTGCATTAGACAAAAGAGAACTATACACCCGGCAGCCACGCGGAACACGGTAAAATACGGCACTTATTTCGCGCGCCGCCAGCCCTTCCCGGCGGCCCGCACACCTACTCAAAGCGCCCCATGTCTGAAAAATTCCTGTACTCCCTCGCCCGCCCGCTGCTGTTCTCGATGGATGCCGAAGCGGCCCATCATCTCACCCTGCCCGCCCTGAAACGCGCCAGTGCGCTGGGCCTGACGAAGCTGGCCGGCAAACCGGCGGCGGATCCGCGCACGGTGATGGGCATCACCTTCCCCAACCCGGTCGGCCTGGCCGCGGGCCTGGACAAGGATGGCGCCTACATCGACGCGCTGGCCGACCTGGGTTTCGGTTCCATCGAAGTGGGCACCGTCACGCCGCGCGCGCAGGCGGGCAATCCGAAACCGCGCATGTTCCGCCTGCCGCAGGCGCAGGGCATCATCAACCGCATGGGTTTCAATAATGGCGGCGTCGACGCCTTTGTCGCCAACGTGCAGGCGTCGAAGTTCTACCAGAACCGCGCCGGCGTGCTGGGACTGAACATCGGCAAGAATGCCGACACGCCCATCGAGCGCGCGGCCGACGACTATCTGCTGTGCCTGGAAAAAGTCTACCCGTATGCCAGCTATGTGACGGTGAACATCTCGTCGCCGAACACGAAAAACCTGCGCCAGCTGCAGGGCGCGTCCGAACTCGACGCCCTGCTGTCGCAGCTCAAGGAAGCCCAGGCGCGCCTGGCGGACAAACACAAGCGCTACGTGCCGCTGGCCCTGAAAATCGCGCCTGACATGGATGGTGAACAGGTGAAAAGCATCGCCGAGTCGCTCACGCGCCACAAGATCGACGGCGTCATCGCCACCAACACGACCCTGTCACGCAGCGCCGTCGAAGGCATGCCGCACGGCGCGGAAGCGGGCGGCCTGTCCGGCGCGCCCGTGTTCGAGCTGTCGAACAATGTCATCCGTCTGCTGAAGGCGGAACTGGGCGACGCGCTGCCCATCATCGGCGTGGGCGGCATCATGCAGGGCAGCGACGCCGTGGCCAAGTTCGAAGCGGGCGCGCAGCTGGTGCAGCTGTACAGCGGCCTGATTTACGCAGGCCCCGCCCTGATCAAGGATTGCGCCCGCGCGCTGCGCGGCAAGCAGGCAAAATGATCGCCAAGGTCAAGCTGGGTTCCAGCAGCCTGGAAGTGAGCACGATCTGCCTGGGCACGATGACCTTCGGCGAGCAGAATAGCGAAGCCGAAGCGCACAGCCAGCTCGATTACGCGCTCGAACGCGGTATCAACTTCATCGACACGGCCGAGATGTATCCGGTGATGGCCAGCGCGCAAACGCAGGGCAGCACCGAGCGCTACATCGGCAGCTGGCTGAAGAAAAGCGGCAAGCGCGACCAGATCGTCCTGGCCAGCAAGGTAGCCGGACCGAACTCGCGCATGCACTGGATACGCAAGGGCAAGACGGACCACGACGCCGTCAACATCCGCGCCGCCGTCGAGGACAGCCTGCGCCGGCTGCAGACGGAGCATATCGACCTGTACCAGTTGCACTGGCCCAGCCGCAACCTGCCCATCTTCGGCGCCAGCGTGTACAACCCGCGCAAGGAGCACGCCTCGGTCGCCATCGAAGACACCCTGGCCGTGCTGGGCAAGCTGGTCGACGAGGGCAAGATCGGCCACATCGGCGTGTCGAACGAATCGTCGTGGGGCGTGTGCGAATACATCAAGCAGGCCGAGCTGAAAGGCTTGCCGCGCATCGCCTCGATCCAGAACCTGTACAACCTGACGGCGCGCCATTTCGAGACAAGCTTGCTCGACGAAACCTGCCACCGGGAAAACGTCAGCTTGCTGGCCTACAGCCCGCTGGCGTTCGGCCAGCTGACGGCGAAATACCTCGACGATCCGCAAGCCAGGGGCCGCCTGACGATTTTCCCGCCCGGCTGGAGTCCCCGCTACGTGCGCCCCGCTACCATAGCAGCCGCCGCCCAGTATGCGGCGCTGGCCCGCGCGCACGGCTTGACGCCGGCGCAGCTGGCCCTGGCCTGGTGCTACTCGCGCTGGTTCGTGGCCTCGACCATCATCGGCGCCACCAGCGTGGCGCAGTTGCAGCAAAATATCGATGCCCATCAAGTCAGCCTGTCGCCGGACCTCGTGGCGGCCGTCGACGCCATCCACGCCAGTCTGCCCAATCCGGGCCAGTAAGCGCGCTCCGCCTGGCGGCGCAGGCCGCCGCCAGGCTCCCCCCCCTCTCATCGCAACTAGTCGTATTTATACAACAGCTGGCAATTTACTGCTGTGCAGCATTGCGGCCTTGCCCTGCGCGGTCGTATGCTGGAAACGAGGCCATATGCGCTACTCGCGCCATGTTGACGTCTTTCAGATATTTATTGCATATCGATAGACAGAACGATTCGTAAGCACGCCGCGTGCCCACTGTTAATCTGATTGCATCACCGGACCGCCATGGTCCGCGCAACCACCAACCGAAGAGATATCGTCGATGAGTTCAAGCACCGCCCGCTCCCAGCTTCCCGCCCTCCCCGTGAAAACCGTTATCGCCGCCAGCCTGGTCGCCTGCTTCAGCCTGCCGATGCAGGCGCAAGCGCAGCAAGAACTGCCGGCCGAAGGCGAATTGCAGTCGGTCGTGGTCACCGGCACCTTCGCCAAGAACCGCCGCACCATCGATTCCGAGTCGCCGATCGACATCCTCACGTCGCGCGACCTGCAAAGCACGGGTTCGGGCGAACTGGCCACCGTGCTGGCGCGCCTGCTGCCATCGCTGAACTTTGCCCGCGCCACGGGCGCCGACGCCAGCGACGCCGTGCGTCCGGCCCAGCTGCGCGGCCTGTCGCCAGACCAGACCCTGGTGCTGGTGAACGGCAAGCGCCGCTACACGTCGGCCGTCGTCAACGTCAACGGTTCGCTGGGCCGCGGCTCGGCGCCCGTCGACCTGAACGCCATCCCGCTGGCCGCCATCGACCACGTGGAAGTGCTGCGCGATGGCGCGGCGGCCCAGTACGGTTCCGACGCGATTGCCGGCGTGATCAACATCATCCTGAAAAAAGGCGCGGCCGGCGGCGACGTCGAAGTGAGCTATGGCCAGACGCAGGAACGCGACGGCAAGCAGAAATCCATCAAGGGCTCGGCCGGCTTCGCGCTCGGTGACGACGGCTGGGTGCGCGTCTCGGCGGAAGTGGCGGAACGCGATCCGACCAACCGCGCCGGCGCCGACTTCCGCAATCCGCTGGAGCCGCGCTACGGCAAGGTCAACCAGCGCTATGGCGATCCGGAAAGCAAGCCGGCGACGATTTTCCTCAACAGCGAATACCGCATCAATGACAACATCGACTGGTACGCCTTCGGCAACTATGGCAAGCGCGACACGTCGGCCGCCGCCACCTGGCGCACGGCGCTGATCGCGGACCCGAATAATTCGAAGCAGTTCGTCCAGCGCACGCCGCTGTTTCCGGAAGGCTTCCTGCCGCTGCAAAACAGTACCCTGACAGACCAGTCCATCGTCACGGGCTTGCGCGGCGAAGCGGCCGGCTGGCGCTGGGATGCCAGCCTCAATTACGGCAGCAACAAGTTCGAACTGGACCTGGACAACACGGTCAACCAGTCGCTGGGCGCAGCCAGCCCCACGCATTTCTATGCCGGCTCGCTGAAAAACGAACAGACCGTCTTCAACCTCGATGCGGCGCGCGAGTTTCCCGTGTCTTACTTTACGGGTCCGCTGACGGTGGCCGTGGGCGCCGAAGCGCGCCATGAAAAGTACAGCATCGGCGCCGGCGACGCAGCGTCGTACACGGGCGGCGGTTCGCAAGGCTTTGCCGGCTTCCGTCCCGCCAATGCGGGCAGCCACTCGCGCCACAACGAGTCGATCTATGTGAACCTGGAAGCGGAAGCGACGAAAAACCTGTCCGGCGGCGTGGCCCTGCGCCATGAGCGCTACAGCGATTTCGGCAGCACCACCTCGGCCAAGGGTTCGGCCCGCTATGCGTTCACGGACGCCCTGTCGCTGCGCGGCACCGTGTCGAGCGGCTTCCGCGCGCCATCGCTGGCGCAGCAGTACTACACCATCACCACCACCAACTTCCAGGTCGTCAACGGCGTCAACACGCCGATCGAGACGGGCACCTTTGCCGTCAACACGCCGCAGGCGCGCGCTCTGGGCGCACAGGATCTGAAACCGGAAAAGGCCCGCAACTACAGCCTGGGCCTGCAGTTCCAGCCCAGCCGCAACTTCACCACCAGCATAGACGCCTACCGCATCGACATCGACAACCGTATCCTGTTCTCGGCCAATCTGGTGCTCAACAATGCATTGAAAAGCGTCCTGGCCGCGCAAGGCACGCCTGTGGGCTCGGGACGCTACTTCACCAATGCCGTCGATACGCGCACGGAAGGCGTGGACATCGTCAGCACCTACCGCATCGACCTGCAGGACAAGAACCGCCTGGACCTCACCGTGGCGTACAACCACAACAAGAGCAAGGTTCAGAAAATCGCCGACAATCCCGCCATCCTGACGGCCAACAACCTGAAACTGATCGACCGCCAGAGCATCGACCGCATCACGGTGGCCTCGCCGAAGGACAAGTTCAGCCTGGCCGCCGACTACGGCTTCGGCATCTGGAATGCGCACGGCGTCGTGACGCGCTACGGCAGCTTCACCGTGCCGCAAAACGACGTCAAGCTGGACCAGACGTATGACCCGCAATGGGTGCTGGACGTGTCCGGTTCCGTGAAACTGGGCAAAAACTGGCGCCTCGTGGCCGGCATCGACAACGTCACCAACCGCTACCCGGCGCAAGTGACGAGCGCCGGCAACCTGAACGTCAACGGCACCCAGCCCTACAGCATCTTCGCGCCGAACGGTTTCAACGGCCGCTATTACTACGCCAAGGCTGGCTATAGCTGGTAAATAACGCTCTGCCATGCAAAAAGCCCGGAACGCATTGCGCGTTTCCGGGCTTTTTCATGTCTTGCGCCCGCAGGCGCATCAGGCTCAGGCTCAGGCGCGGCGGCGGCGCGCGGCAAAACCGACCAGGCCCAGGCCCAGCATCAGCATGCCGTAGGTCGCTGGCTCAGGCACGGCCGAGACCGAGTTGAACGCGCGGAAATTGCTCAGGCCACGCGGCAAGTTGGCAATGCTGAAAACCGTATTGGCGGCCAGCGGCGTATCCCAGTGGAACAACAGTTCGCCACGGCCATAATGCACGGCCAGGTAGTCGAAGCTGGAGTTGACGGTGAAGGAACCGGACTTGCTGCTGGCCAGGTCGCCCTGGGCGGCAAAGACCAGCGAGCCGGTGCCGCTCGATGGCAGACCAAACTTGCTGCTGACCAGGCTCTGGATGGCGGCCGCACTTTGCGGGCCGGACGGGTTGGCGCCGTCATAGACCCAAACCGAGTCCGCAGCCACGCTGCCGTAGGTGACGGTCTTGCCGCCCACCGCAAAGCCGCTCATGGCAGGATCGGTGATTTCCACCCAGCTCGCCGCTTGGGCCAATGGTGCGAGGCAAGCCGAGACAGCGAGGCAGAGACCCAGTACAGCACGTTTAGTCATGTTCATAGTTTCCCCTGTTAATAAATTTCAAAAATTACAATGTTGTTTATATTTTTATTACACTTCTTTGCGATTGGACAAAAGATATCATTCAGGAAATCAAAATGCAATAAAAGAAACATCTTCAGTCATTGAAAATTTCAATCGCTCTCATGCATTGATTGCATCAGCCCGCTTTGCGCGGCGTCATGCTTCGTGCAAGCCCGGCCGTGACATTGGCGGGCTGGACTGAAGTGTTGTTAATTCACACTGGCGCAGGCGCCGTTCAGGCAAGCCCGGCCTGCGTTATCGCACGCCGTCTTGCGCCAGCGCAGACAAACGCCATCCTTCCTGCCGGACGGCCCGTCGCCGCGCCCTATCATGCATGCTCCTGCCGACATCCATCACGGAGCACGCCATGCTGACTTTAAGCAAATTGAGTCCCTCCATCACCGACATGATCCGCTTCGACCATAGCCACGTGCTGCTGGCCTTCCATCAGTACACCACCAGCAAAAAGCCCGCCGTCAAAAAAGCCCTGGCCGACACCATCTGCAGCGCGCTGGAAATCCATGCGAACCTGGAAGAAGAAATTTTCTATCCGCAGATGCGCCTGCTCGACGGCGATGCGGCCGTACGCCAGAAAAGCGTGCCCGAGCACCAGGAAATGCGCCGCCTGATCGCGCAATTGCGCGCGACGGATGCCGCCGCCACGCGCCATGACGCCTTGCTGCTGGAACTGATGCGCGACGTGCTGCACCATGTGGCCGATGAGGAAACCGTGCTGCTGCCGGAAGCGGAAGCGCAGCTGACAGCAAGGCGCTTGAGCGAGCTGGGCGCGCAGATGAGCAAGCGGCGCATGGCCCTCGTCAAGCCGCAAGCGGGCAAGATCGCCGCCAATACACTGATCGGTTTTTCCGGCAGCACCGCCGCCTGGGTCATGGGGGCGGCCGGCGTGCTGCTGGCGGCCCGGCTGTTTTCCCGCAAGACGGCCTGAACTGGCCAGGCGAGTAGCCAGGCCGGCGGGCAATCGGCTACCATGGGAGTTCTTCGACTCCGATGACGGACCACCATGCCCAGCTGGCACTTGGCCGACGCCGCCGAACTGGCGGCGCGCCACCCCTATACTTTCTATAAATCGCCGCCCGAGGCCATTGCCCAGGTGCGACCGGGCGAGGTAGTCAAGCTGATCTTCGCCTTCCACAGCGACGACCCGCAGGCGCCGGGCGCCGAGCGCATGTGGGTGCTGGTCGATACGGTCGAGCCAAATGGGCACTTCACCGGCAAGCTCGACAACATGCCCGGCTACATCGCCGATTTGCATGCCAAAGACCCCATCGCCTTCGATGCGCGCCACATCATCAATACGCAGCACGACGATGACGACAACCTCGTCAACCGCTACGCGGGCCTGTGCTTCGTGACGAAAAAAGTGCTGGAAGACGGTGCGCCCGTCGGCTATCTGTACCGCGAGGAACCGGACAACGACGGCGACAGCGGCTGGCGCTTCACGGCCAACGACGAAAGCGACGACTACATGAACGACAGCGCCAACGTGGCCCTCGTGTCGCTGGGCGCCGTACTCAGCGTGGACGACCGTTTTATTGCGCTACTGGATGCGCCTGCCGGATCGGCCTATGCCTTCCACCACAGCACGCAACAATTCATGGCGGTGGACGAATGACGACAGATGAACTGAAGGATTTTTGCGCGGCCCGGCCCGGCGCGCAAGCCGTGCTGTACGGAGCGCCGTCGAACATCCTCGTGTTTGAAGTGGGCGGCAAGAAGTTTGCCTATTTCAAGACCAGCGCGCCCGAGCAGTGGCGCTTCAGCCTGCGCGTCAGCGCCGAACGCTTCGTCGAACTGACGGACATGCCGGGCGTCAAACCGGCCCGCTACATGGGCCGCTTCCACTGGGTGACCATCGTCGACGTGGCGCGCTTCCCCGCCGATTACCTGACGGAACTGGTGCGCGATAGCTACGCGCGCGCCTTGGCCAGCCTGACGCGCGCGCAAAGGGCCGAGCTCGCAGCGGCCTAGAGCGCTTCCTCTCCCGCCATGGCGCGGTCGATGTCTGCGCGCGTCAGGTCCGGCGCCAGTTGCAGGATGAACTCGTAGGCGTAGGCGCGCAGGTAGGCGCCGCGGCGCACGGCCAGGCGCGTCGTGTTGGTGGCGAACAGATGCGACGCTTCCACGGCCCGCAAGCCCTTGTCGCGGCCATGATCGAAGGCCATCGAAGCGACGATGCCCACGCCCAGGCCCAGCGCCACGTACTGCTTGATGACGTCGGAATCCATGGCCGTCAAAATGATGTCGGTCGCCACGCCCGCCTTGGCAAACGCGTCGTCGATATGGCCGCGCCCCGTGAAACCCTTGTCGTAGGTAATCAAGGGATACTTGGCCAGGTCTTCCAGGCGGATCGGCGAGTGATCGAGCAGCGGGTGGCCGTCCGGCACGACGATCAGATGGCTCCAGCGGTAGCACGGGAACGACACGAGGTCGGGGAACTGGCTCAAGCCTTCCGTGGCGATGCCGATGTCGGTCTTGCCCGACAGCACCCATTCCGCGATGTGCTCGGGCGCGCTTTGCTGCAGCGCGATGCGCACGTCGGGGAAGGCGGCGCGGAAGCTTTGCACCACTTTCGGCAGCGCATAGCGCGCCTGCGTGTGCGTGGCCGCCACGGATAGCGTCCCGCTGGTCTGGCCGCTGTATTCGAGGCTGGCCTGCTGCAGGTTTTCCGCCTCGATCAAGAGGCGGTCGACGATCTTCAAAATGCCCTTGCCCGGCTCCGTCAAGCCCGTCAGTCGCTTGCCGTTGCGCTCGAAAATCACGACGCCCAGCTCGTCCTCGAGTTCGCGGATTTGCCGGCTCACGCCCGGCTGCGACGTGAACAGGGCATTGGCCACTTCCGTCAGGTTATAGCCGCGGCGGGCCGCTTCGCGGATGGAGCGCAGTTGTTGAAAATTCATGGTGTTCCAGCCTCTCAGGTTCTTGTCGGTTCAACGAACACGTGCAGACGTTTCGGGCGCACGACCAGGGTCTCGCCTTCCTTCAGTTGCAAATGCGTAAAACGCTCGTTCGACATCACCGCTTCGATCAGCTCGCTGTTGTCGACGCGCTGCAAGTCCAGCTGGGCCAGCGGACCGATCGCATGCGCGCGGCTCAATTTCACGACGATGCCTTCAGCGCCCTGCGTGTAGCGGTCGATTTCCAGGTCGTGCGGACGCACATAGGCCGTGCCCTTACTGTCGCTCACGCCCGCATAATCGGGCACTTCGAAGCTGGCGTCGCCCGTCGCCATCACGCCGTCATGCACGCGGCCGTGGAACAGGTTGACGTTGCCCAGGAAGCCATACACGAAGGGCGACGCCGGGTGGTTATAGACTTGCTCAGGGGAACCGAGTTGCTCGACCGTGCCCTTGTTCATCAGCACGACCTGGTCGGCCACTTCCAGCGCTTCTTCCTGGTCATGCGTGACGAAAATGCTGGTCACGTGCAAGTCGTCATGCAGGCGGCGCAGCCAGCGGCGCAATTCCTTGCGCACCTTGGCGTCAAGCGCACCGAATGGTTCGTCGAGCAGCAGCACGCGCGGCTCGACGGCCAGGGCGCGCGCCAGGGCGATACGCTGGCGTTGCCCGCCCGACAGTTGCGGAGGATAGCGGTCGGCCAGCCAGTCCAGCTGCACCAGTTCCAGCAAATCTTTCACTTTGCGGCGGATCTGGTCTTCCGAAGGACGCTCGCTGCGCGACTTCACGCGCAAGCCGAAGGCCACGTTTTCAAACACGGTCATGTGCTTGAACAGCGCATAGTGCTGGAACACGAAACCGACTTGCCGCTCGCGCACATGGCGGTTCGATGCATCTTCCGCGTCCAGCAGCACCTGGCCGCTGTCCGGATGTTCGAGGCCGGCAATGATGCGCAGCAAGGTGGTCTTGCCGCAGCCGGACGGGCCCAGCAGGGCCGTCAGTTCGCCGGCGGGAAAGTCCAGCGAGATATTGTCGAGGGCGACGAAATCGCCGAAGCGCTTGTGGATGTTTTTAACTGCGATGGTCATGTCAGTGCTCCGTAGAACGTAAGGCGGAATCGTCGGCGTCGCTCTCGTTCAAACGCCACTCAATGAAAGCTTTCAGGGCCAGGGTCACCAGGGCCAGCAAGGCCAGCAGGGAGGCGACGGCAAATGCGGCGGCGAAGTTGTACTCGTTGTACAAAATTTCGACTTGCAGCGGCATGGTGTTGGTTTCGCCGCGGATATGGCCGGACACGACGGACACGGCGCCGAACTCGCCCATGGCGCGGGCATTACACAGGATCACGCCATACAGCAGACCCCACTTGATGTTCGGCAAGGTGACCCGGCGAAAAGTGTTCCAGCCCGACGCGCCCAGCACGATGGCGGCCTCTTCCTCTTCGCTGCCCTGCGACTGCATCAGCGGGATCAGTTCGCGCGCCACAAACGGGAAGGTGATGAAGATGGTGGCCAGCACGATGCCGGGTACGGCGAACAGGATCTTGATGTCGTGCGCCTGCAGCCACGGGCCGAACCAGCCCTGGGCGCCAAACATCAGCACATAGATCAGGCCGGAAATCACCGGGGAAACGGAAAACGGCAAGTCGATCAGGGTCAGCAGGATGCTCTTGCCGCGGAACTCGAACTTGGCGATGCACCAGGAGGCGGCCACGCCGAATACCAGGTTCAGCGGCACGGCGATGGCGGCCGTGATCAGGGTCAGCTTGATGGCGGAAATGGCGTCCGGATCGATGATGGCGGCGATGTACGCTTCCCAGCCCTTCTTGAACGCTTCCGCAAACACGGCCACCAGGGGCACGATGAGGAAGGCCGTCAGGAACAGCAGGGCGACGGCGATCAGGACCGTGCGCACCCACAAGGGTTCCAGCACGACGGGGCCGACGTTCGGCTCGAAGCGGCGCGCCGTCGGCAGCGCCTTGTCCACGCCAGCGGCGGCAGTCGTATTCGTACTCATGATTTCTTCGCCTTTCCGCGCGTCCATGCTTGCAGCAGGTTAATCGTCAACAACAGCAAAAAGGAGACCACCAGCATCACCACGGCGATGGCCGTGGCACCTGCGTAATCGTATTGCTCCAGCTTGGTAATAATGAACAGCGGCGTGATTTCCGACACCATGGGCATATTGCCGGCGATAAAGATCACGGAACCGTACTCGCCCGTGGCACGGGCAAAGGCCAGCGCAAAGCCCGTCAGCAGGGAGGGCAAAATCGTGGGGAAGATCACGCGGATAAACGTTTGCAGCGACGAGGCGCCCAGGCTGGCGGCTGCCTCTTCCAGTTCACGCTCCGCGTCTTCCAGCACCGGTTGCACGGTGCGCACGACGAAGGGCAAGCCGATAAAGGTCAGCGCCACCACCACGCCCAGCGGCGTGAACGCCACCTTGATGCCCAGCACGCCTTCGATGAACTGGCCGAACCAGCCGTTCGACGAATACAGGGCCGTCAGGGTGATGCCGGCCACGGCCGTTGGCAGGGCGAACGGCAAATCGACGAGGGCGTCGATGATGCGCTTGCCGGGAAATTTATAGCGCACCAGCACCCAGGCCAGGATGCCGCCAAACACCACGTTCAGCAGCGCGGCGATCAGCGAGGCGCCGAACGTCAGGCGGTAGGACGCCATCACGCGATCGGACGTGACGGCGCTGAAGAAGGCGTCCCACGTCATGGTGAAGGTCTTCAGGAACACCGACGACAGCGGAATGAGGACGATCAGAGCCAGGTAAAAGAGCGTGAAGCCCAGTGACAGCTTAAACCCCGGCATGACCCGAAACGGCGCTCCCCGCGCCTTGAACGGTGTTGCTGATGCTGCAGACATAGAAACCCCTTCTTATTACATTTTTGAGTTATAGGGCGCAATAATCACATGCAAGCGTTATAAAAAGAACTAACCATTTCTCATTTGCTTAGATGGATTTTGCATACTTGCTGGCGGAATCTATGGGCGAAAAAAAGGGGTCGGACCCTGTGGGTCCGACCCCGGCTTTTGGGGTGGGGTTGGGGTGGGCACACACTTAACCCAACACCTTGACGGCTGGGGTCTGACCCCGTTCTTACTTGTTCGGCTGCGGCGTGAGGCGTAAATACGGCTTGGCGGCCGTAAAGCCCTTCGGATACTTCTGCTTGATCACGTCCGGGTCTTGCACGGTCAATGGAATGATGACGTCGTCGCCATCCTTCCAGTTGCCGGGCGTGGCAACCGTATAGCCATCCGTCAGCTGCAGGGCGTCGATGACGCGCAGGATTTCGTTGAAGTTGCGGCCCGTGCTCAGCGGATACGTGAGGATCAGCCGCACTTTCTTGTTCGGGTCGATGATGAAGACGGAGCGCACGGTGGCCGTGACGGACTGTTCCGGGTGGATCATGTCGTACAGCACCGACACTTTCTTGTCGACGTCGGCGATGATGGGGAAGCCCACCACCGTGTTTTGCGTCTCTTCGATATCCTTGATCCAGCTCTTGTGCGACTCGGCCGCGTCCACGGACAAGGCGATGGCCTTCACGTTGCGCTTGTCGAATTCCGGCTTGAGCTTGGCCGTCAGGCCCAGTTCCGTCGTGCACACGGGGGTAAAGTCGGCCGGGTGGGAAAACAGCACCACCCAGGAATTGCCCGCCCACTCGTGGAACTTGAGCGGGCCGATCGAGCTGTCTTGTTCAAAATCAGGGGCGACATCGCCCAGGCGTAAAGTCATCGTGATCTCCTGTGAGGTTATGTGGCAATCGAATTGTCGAATCAGGCTGCCTGACGGTGGCGCTTGTCGCTTTGCGCCAGATCAAACAGCGTTTGTAATTGCGCCTGGCCGTAGACCCAGTCGCCAAGGCGCGACTCGGCGTTGATATGGCCCAGCGCACCGCCATCAATATACTTGCAATTCCAGCGCCGTGCCCACTGCGCCGCATGTTCGGCCGTCATCCACGGATCGGTCTGGCTGGCGATCAGGATGCCGGGGCAAGGCAGCCGCTTTTGCGGCAATGCCTTCGCCACGCCAAACTTGTCCGGGTCGGCCGGCCCCACCAGCAGCACGCCGGCCACGCCCTGCGGGTCGCGGGCCAGGCTGTGCGCCGTCGTCAGGCAGCCGAAGCTGTGGGCGACGATCAGGGTCGGGCGCGCATCCTGCCGCCGCACCTGGTCCAGGCGCGCCGACCAGGTGGCCAGGTCGGGCGCGTTCCAGTCGTCCTGCTCGACCCGCTCGAATTGCGGATACAGGCGCTGCCAGCGGCTCTGCCAGTGCTCGGGACCGCTGTTATGCAAGCCCGGCACGATCAGTACCCGGTAATCGGAAAAGCTGCGCAGCGCCATGATGTGTCCTTTTAGTAACGGTCTGGCAATCGTGCCATCCGGTATTACTTGGGCTGGTAGATCTGGTCGAAGAAGCCGCCGTCGGCAAAGTGCGCCTTTTGCGCGGCCGTCCAGCCGCCCGCCACTTGCTCGATAGTGAACAGGTTGACCTTGGCGAACTGCGACGCGTATTTCTTCGCCGCTTTGTCCGTTGCCGGACGGTAGTAATTTTTCGCGATGATGTCTTGTGCTTCATCCGTGTACAGATAGTTCAGGTAAGCCTCGGCCACCTTGCGCGTGCCGTGCTTGTCGGCAAACTTGTCGACGACGGCCACGGGCGGCTCGGCCAGGATGCTGACGGATGGCGTGATGATGTCGAACTTGGTCGGGCCCAGTTCCTTGACGGCCAGGTAAGCCTCGTTTTCCCAGGCGATCAGCACGTCGCCGATGCCGCGTTCGACGAAGGTGGTGGTGGCGCCGCGCGCGCCGGAATCGAGCACGGGCACGTTTTTATACAGTTTGCCGAGGAAATCCTTGGCCTTCGCTTCGTTGCCGCCCGGCTGGCGCAGCGCGTAGCCCCACGCGGCCAAGTGGTTCCAGCGGGCGCCGCCCGAGGTTTTCGGGTTCGGCGTGATGACGGAGACACCAGGCTTGATCAGGTCGTTCCAATCCTTGATGCCTTTCGGGTTGCCCTTGCGCACCAGGAAGACGATGGTCGAGGTGTAAGGCGAGCTGTTGTGCGTCAAGCGCTTTTGCCAGTCGGCGGCCAGCAGCTTGTGCTCGGCCAGCGCATCGATGTCATAGGCCAGGGCCAAGGTGACGACGTCCGCTTCCAGGCCGTCGATGACGGCGCGCGCCTGCTTGCCGGAACCGCCGTGCGATTGCTTGATCTTGACGTTGTCGCCCGTCTTGCCTTTCCACTCCTTGGCAAATGCCGTATTCACATCCTGGTACAGCTCGCGCGTCGGGTCGTACGACACGTTGAGCAGGGTGATATCGGCAGCCTGCGCCGTTTGCAGAATGGCAAACGCGCTGATGGCGGCGGCAATGATGATTTTTTTCGACAGCATCTAAGATCCCCGTGTGGTTGAACTTGCAGAGCCACCAGATTACGGCGCCATGGCCGCAAAGAGAACGAAGCGTTTCGCCGTTTGATATGCGTTTTTCACATATGGACGGCGCGCAGCGGGGATTTAGTGCTTAATAAAAACGGTTGAACAGGATGACGGACCAGGTGGCGAAGGCCAGGATGCAGGTCAGCAGCACGGCCGCGCTGCCGAAGTCCTTGGCGTTTTTCGACAGCGGATGGCGTTCGAGCGAAATACGGTCGACCACGGCTTCGATTGCCGAATTGATCAGTTCGACGATCAGCACCAGCAGCAGCACGCCGATCAGCACCAGCTTTTCAAACGCGGAAATGCGCAGCAGCAAAGCGATCACCGTGCCGACGAGGAACAGGCCCAGCTCCTGGCGGAACGCATGTTCATGACGCCAGGCCGCCTTCAAACCGTCGAGCGAGTAGGAAAAGGCGGAGAAAATCCGTTTCAAGCCGCTTTTGCTCTTGAATTCATTCACAGGTTGCATGGTTTTCCAAAGTTACACACGTGGTCACATTATGATGGCCGGCATAGGGATTGTGACAATTTTTTCGCTATCCATCTCGGAACATTTCACTATTTTTTCACATCATGGTATAAAGAAGGATGAATACTGCATTGCACCAAATCCATCATGAAAATTGAACCGGTCGCTGCCCCGAAGACGACGATCCAGGTGATCGAGCGCATGGTCGCCCTGCTCGACGCCCTGGCCAAATATTCCGACCCGGTCAGCCTGAAGGAATTGTCAAAAGTTTCCGGTCTGCACCCCTCGACGGCGCACCGCATCCTCAACGACATGGTGCTGACGCGCTTTGTCGACCGCATCGAACCGGGCACGTACCGGCTGGGCATGCGCCTGCTGGAACTGGGCAATGTGGTGAAAAGCCGCCTCAGCGTGCGCGAAGCGGCGCTGGACTTCATGCGCCAGCTGCACAAGAAAACCCAGCAAACCATCAACCTGTCCGTGCGCCAGGGCGACGAGATCGTCTATATCGACCGCGCCTTTTCCGAACGCTCGGGCATGCAGGTCGTGCGCGCCATCGGCGGCCGCGGGCCATTGCACCTGACCTCGACGGGCAAATTGTTCCTCTCCGTCGACGAACCGAAAGCCATCCGCGCGTATGCCACGCGCACGGGACTGGCTGGGCACAACAAGAATTCCATCACGGATCTGCAAAAGCTCGAACGCGAACTGAGCCTGGTGCGCGAACGCGGCTATGCGCGCGACAATGAAGAGCTGGAACTGGGCGTGCGCTGCATGGCCGCCGGCATCCGCGACGATTCGGGCAAGCTGATCGCCGGCCTGTCGATCTCGGCCCCGGCCGACCGTCTGCAGGATGAGTGGCTGGTGGACCTGGTGGAAACGGCGAACCAGATTTCAGTGACTTTGGGGTTTATTCCTCAGGACTAAAGCTGGGGTCTGACCCGACGGGTCAGACCCCGGTCAACGCCGCCATGGACATTTTTAGCCGCCGGGCAAGCTCATGTTGGCAGGTTTCAATGCTTCCAGCCACTTGCGCATGCGTCCCGCATCGGCCGTACGCGACTGTTTACCCTTGGAATCAAGGAAAACCATGATCACGGCCCGTCCTTCGATGACGGCCTGCATCATCAAGCAACGTCCAGCCTCATTGATGAAGCCCGTCTTTTGCAGGCCGATCTCCCAGCCCGGGTTGGCCACCAGGTGATTCGTATTGCCGAACTGCATGGGCTGGCCGCTGGCTTCGACGATGGCTTTCGGGTCCGTCGAGTACTCGCGCAGCAACGGATGGCGGAAGGCGGCCATGGCCAGCTTGCCCAGGTCGCGCGCGCTGGCCACGTTCATCTTCGACAAGCCGCTGGAATCGACATAATGCGTATCCATCATGCCCAGCTGGCGCGCCTTGCTGTTCATGGCGTCGACAAAGGCCGGCAAGCCGCCCGGATAATTGCGACCCAACGCCGAGGCGGCGCGGTTTTCCGAGCTCATCAGGGCGATGTGCAGCATATTCGCGCGCGTCAATTGCGAGCCCACTTTCAGGCGCGAGCTGCTGAACTTGGCCCGGTCGACGTCCTCGTCCGTGATCGTCAGCAATTCATCCATGTCCTGGTGCGCTTCGACCACCACCAGGCCCGTCATCATCTTGGTGATGGAGGCGATGGGCAGGGCAACATTTGAATTCTTTTCAAACAGCACTTCCGAATTGTTCTGGTCCAGCACCAGCGCCACGCTCGATTTGAGGTCGAGCGGATCGCGCGTGAGGTTCAGGCCGGCCAGGTCGCCCATGGTGGGCATCGGCGCGGCCATGGGAACGGCCACGCTGCTGACCTTTTGATAGATGACCTTGCGTTTGCCGCGCACCATGACGACCCGGCGCACGGTCTTTTCGCGCGGTGCGGCCGTCGCGCCCTTGCGCAGCACGACTTTGACTTTCTTGGTGTTGTGTTTCTTGGAGGCTGAGGATTTGCCGTTCGCTTCCTTGGCGTGCACGGCCGCAGCCGGCGCCAGTGCAAACAGCAGGGAAGCCAGGACACCCAGCGCAAGTTTAAACTTAGCCATTCGATAATTCCCCGTGAAGCTGTTGCCTAATTGCAGTGTAGCGAAATGCAGAGTAATCGCAAGCCCATTTAACAGTTAGGACAGTATTTATTGCAGTACTGAAAGACAAATCGTTGGCGATCAGCAAACAAGCTCATCCTTAATCGGCTGTTTGCTTGTGCTCATCGCTGGCATGTCTATTTGTCCATGAATTTAACAAAGCCGGCCAGCGGCTCGCGTTCCGTGCTCAGGCGGTTTTCGATCTTGTCCGGATCGGCATAGCCGAGGGCCATGCCGCACACCACCATTTCGCTGGCCGGCACGTCCAGCTCGTCGCGGATGATGTCATGGTAATGGATGAAGGCTGCCTGCGGGCACGTGTCGAGCCCACGCGCGCGCGCCGCCAGCATGATGTTTTGCAAGAACATGCCATAGTCGAGCCAGGAACCCTGCTCCAGCACCCGCTCGATGGTAAAGATCAGGCCGACGGGCGCATCGAAAAACTGGAAATTGCGCCCATGCTGGGCCGCCATGCCGGCCGTATCGCCCCGCTCCAGGCCCAGCAGCTGGTACAGGTCCAGGCCGATCTTGCGCCGGCGCTCGATGAACGGCGCCGTCCACTGGCGCGGGTAATAGGTGTACGACGCCGTGCGGGCGGGCGCATCGGGCACTTTCGGCGCCGCATACGCTTCCAGGATGCGGCGCGACAGGCGCGCGCGCGCCTCGCCCGACAGCACATACACTTTCCACGGCTGCATGTTGGCACCCGAGGGCGCGCGCGCCGCCACCTCCAGGATGCGCGCGATATCGTCCTGCGCCACCGGCGTGGGCAAAAAGGCGCGGATAGAACGGCGCGACAGAATGACGGCGTCGACGGCTTGCTGCGCCGCCCGGGTTTCAGATGCTTGCTTGTTCACTGCCCTGCTCTCCTGCTATAGCTTATCTATTTCTTGACCACAAACACGACGCCGATCACGGCCACCAGCATGCCGGCGATGCCCAGCATATTGAATGCTTCGCCAAACATCAGCCAGGCCATCACGGCCGTCGTGGGCGGCGTCAGGTACAGCAAGCCCGTCACTTTCGTCGCGTCGCTGCGGCGGATCAGGGCGAACAGCAGGAAGATGGCGCCGATGGACAGCACGAGTACCGACCACAGCAAGGCGCCGATGAAGTTCGCCGTCCATTGCACATTGCTGAAATGCAGGTCCAGCCCTTCGAAATACAGGACGAATGGCAAGACCACGACGATGGAAGCGGCAAACTGCACCACCGTGCCGGTGCGCAAGTCGAATTGCGGACAGTGGCGTTTTTGGTACATGGTGCCGGCCGTCATCGACAGCAAGGCGAATACGCACAGCAGCACGCTTTCCACGGTCAGGCCCACGAGGTTGATCTTCGCATACACGACGAGGGCCACGCCCAGCAAGCCAAAGAACAGGCCCAGCCACTGGCGCGGGCGCACGGATTCGCCGATCAGCGGTGCGGCGCAGGCCGTCAGCACGGGCTGCATGCCCACGATCAGCGCGGACAGGCCGGCCGGCATGCCCAGCTTGATGGCACACCAGACACCGGCCAGGTAACCGGCCTGCATCAAGATGCCGGCCACGGCGATCTGGCGGAACTGTCCCACGGGCCACGGCGCGCGCAACAGCAGCACCAGCGGCAGCAGAATCACCAGCACGCCCAGGAAACGCAGCAGCAAAAAGGTCAGCGGGGGGGCGTACGGCAGGCCAAACTTGGCCACGATAAAACCTGTGCTCCATAACAACACGAAGAAACCGGGCAAGGCCATCGGCGTCAGAGTGGTCAGAAGAGAGGCTTTGCCGCTGGCGCCAGCCGCGGCGGGAAGATTGGACATGGTATCAACTCGGGAAACAGGATCGGCACAGGGGCGCTGCGCCAGTGCGGGAGCCAAAGTCTAGCATGCTGCGCCGCAATCGTCCCCGTAGCCGCTGGAAACAATAGTTTAGACATAAACCATTGACACGCAGAAATCAAATATTTCTCTTTAGAAACAACGACTTTTGATCCAAATCTATTCAATTGTTGCATCGCACAAGAAACGCTTGACTTCGTTTTTTTTCACCGTAGAATAGAGTTTGTTGCGTTGCACAATTCTTGTTCAGCTTGAAAAATTTAGATTCACCTGCTTTCCCAAACGGTACACGCAGCATCAAATTAACCAGATTTCGATTTTTTGGAGATTTATATGTTTTCAATTCCTGAGCAATTTTCGTCCGCTACCAAAGCCAACCTGGAAGCCCAATTCGCCCTGTTCTCGTCGCTGACGGGCAAGGCCTTCGAAGGCATCGAAAAGATCGTCGAACTGAACCTGACGGCCGCCAAGGCGACCCTGGAAGAATCGACCGCCGCCGCCAAGCAATTGCTGTCGGCAAAAGATCCACAAGAATTCTTCTCGCTGAGCGCTGCTCAAGCCCAGCCTAGCGCCGAAAAAGCCATCGCTTACGGTCGTCACCTGGCTGCCATCACGTCCGGCACCCAAGCCGAGTTCAGCAAAGCAGCCGAATCGCAAATCGCTGAAACCAACCGCAAAGTGATTTCGCTGGTGGAAGAAGTCACCAAGAACGCGCCAGCCGGTTCGGAAAACGCCGTCGCCATCCTGAAAAGCGCCATCGGCAACGCCAATGCAGGCTACGAGCAATTCTCGAAAACCAGCAAGCAAGCCGTCGAAGCCATCGAAGCGAACCTGACGTCGGCCGTGAACCAGTTCACGCAAGCAGCTGAAAAAGTCGTGCCACGCGCTGCCGCCAAGTAATTCTTGCGTGACCGCTCCGGCGGTCCGCTGCACTGGCTCCTCCAGGCATCCATCCCGCACTTCCCCGACGGATGCCATTATGCCCCAGCCCAGCTGGGGCATTTTTTATGTCTGATCGTTCTTATTCCCCCAGATATGCCGCCTTCACGCGCGGGTCATCGAGCATGGCGGCCGCGTTGCCGCCCATGGTGACGAGGCCGGAATCCATCACATAGCCGCGGTGCGCCGCCTGCAGGGCCAAGCGGGCATTCTGTTCGACCAGCAAGATCGTGATGCCTTCGGACGACACCTTGCGGATCACCTCGAAGATTTTCTCGACCATGATGGGCGACAGGCCCATCGATGGCTCGTCGAGCAGCAGCAGCTTCGGATGGCTCATCAGTGCGCGCGCCATGGCCAGCATCTGCTGCTCGCCGCCCGACAGGGTGCCGGCCATCTGCGCCGCCCTTTCCTTGAGGCGAGGAAACACGTCGAACCACTTGGCGATATCGTCCTCGACACCGGCCTTGTCCGTGCGCGTGTAGGCGCCCATCATGAGGTTTTCGCGGATCGACATGCGGGTGAATACGCCGCGCCCTTCCGGCACCATGGCCAGTTTCCTTTCCACCAGATGGAACGATTTCGTGCCCTTGAGCGTTTCGCCCAGGTAGCTGATCGTGCCCTCGACCTTGCAGGCAGGCAAAGTCCCAGTGATGGCTTTCAAGGTCGTCGTCTTGCCGGCGCCGTTCGCGCCGATCAGCGCGATCAGCTCGCCCTGGTTCACTTCCAGGTCGATGCCTTTCACCGCCTTGATGCCGCCGTAGGCCACGTGCAAACCAGATACCTTCAATACATTCTTGTTCAAGCCATCGTTACTCATGCGTGCGATCCTCCCAGGTAAGCCTCGATGACGGCAGGATTTTGTTGTATTTCGGCCGGCAAGCCTTCCGCGATGCGCTTGCCGTATTCGAGCACCGTGATGCGGTCGCACAGTCCCATCATCAGTTTCACGTCGTGCTCGATCAACAGCACGGTCTTGCCTTCGGCCTTGATTTTCACCAGCAACTCGCGCAGGGCCAGCTTTTCCGTCGCGTTCATGCCGGCCGCCGGTTCGTCGAGCGCCAGCAGGGTGGGATCGGTGGCCAGCGCGCGGGCGATTTCCAGGCGCCGCTGGTCGCCATACGACAAAAAGCGCGCCGTGCGGCTGGCGAACTGGGCGATGCCGACGAAGTCGAGCAGCTCCATCGCCCGCTTGCGGATCGATGCCTCTTCCTCGCGCGCCGCCTTGTGGCGGAAGATGGCGCCGAACACGCCCTGGTGCGAACGCACGTGGCGCCCCACCATGACGTTTTCCAGCGCCGTCATGTCGCCAAACAAACGGATGTTCTGGAAGGTGCGCGCAATGCCCGCCTTGGCCACCTTGTGCGGCGCGGATGGCGAATACGGCTTGCCGGCCAGCTCGAAAGTGCCCGTGTCGGGCTGGTACAGGCCGGTGATGACGTTGAAAAACGTCGTCTTGCCGGCGCCGTTCGGGCCGATCAAGCCATAGATCTGCCCTTGCCGGATGGTGATGCCCACGTCGGTGAGCGCCTGCAAGCCGCCAAAACGTTTATTCACGCCGGCAATATTGAGAATGATCTGTTCGCTCATGCTATCCCTCCCTTAAGCGGACACGACGCCGGTGGATTTGTTCGGCTGGTCGACGTCGTGGTCGGGCCGGTCTTCGTGCTTCGGCGATGGCCACAGGCCGGCAGGACGGTTGAGCATGATCAAGACCATGGCCAGGCCGTACAGCAACTGACGCAGCACTTCCGCCTCGATCACCACGCGGCCGAACAGCGCCTGTTGGGCCGGTTCCACCACGTGGCGCAGCACTTCCGGTATCGAGGCGAGGATCACGCCGCCGAGGATCACGCCGGGGATGTGGCCGATGCCGCCCAGCACCACCATGGCCAGCACGGCGATCGATTCCGTCAGCGAAAACGATTCCGGCGAGACAAAACCCTGGAACGAGGCAAACATGGCACCGGCCACGCCGCCAAACGAGGCGCCCATGGAAAAGGCCAGCAGCTTGACGTTGCGCGTGTTGATGCCCATGGCCTTGGCGGCGATCTCGTCTTCGCGGATGGCCACCCAGGCACGGCCCAGGCGCGAATGCTGCAGGCGCTTGGTGACGAACACGACGGCGATGCACAGGAACAGGAACAAAAAGTAATAGGCGTTCACGGACGGCATGGAAAAGCCGGCCACCGTGACGGTGCTGTTGGTGCCTGCCTCGCCCGCCAGGTTGACGCCGAAGATGCGGATGGGGTCGATCAGATTGATGCCTTGCGGCCCATTCGTGAAATTGATCGGGTCATTCAAATTGTTCATGAAGATGCGGATGATCTCGCCAAAGCCCAGGGTGACGATGGCCAGGTAGTCGCCGCGCAACTTGAGCGTCGGCGCGCCCAGCAGGGCGCCGAACAGGCCGGCCACGGCTGCGGCCAAGGGCACGATGATCCAGATCGACAAATGAATGCCGTTTTCGCGGATTTCCGGCCCCATCAGCTGCACCAGGGTTTCGCCCAGCACCGGATATTGATTGACCACCGATTCGAGCAGGATGGCGAACTGGGGCGACGCCAGCAAGGCCGTCAGATAGGCGCCCACGGCATAGAAGGCGATGTAGCCGAGGTCGAGCAGGCCGGCAAAGCCGACGACGATGTTCAAGCCCAGGGCCAGCATGATGTACAGCAAGGCCATGTCGATGATGCGCACCCACGAGTTGCCGAACTGGGCGGCAAAAAACGGGAACACCATCAGCAGCGCGGCCAGGCCCAGCATGCCGGCGTAGGCTTTGGTCGGATTTTTCTTAGCGTCAAAGTCGAGTAGTGCCATGATTTAATCTCCCAGTTTTACATCAGGCACGGTCGGCCACACGTTCGCCCATGATGCCGGACGGGCGCAGGGTCAGCACGATGATCAGCACGACGAAGGCAAAGATGTCCTGGTAGTGGCTGCCCAGGAAGCCACCCGTGATGTCGCCGATATAGCCGGCGCCGAGGCTCTCGATAATGCCCAGCAAGATACCGCCCAGCATGGCGCCATAGATATTGCCGATACCGCCCAGCACAGCCGCGCAAAAGGCTTTCAGGCCGGGAATGGCGCCCATGGAAAATTGAATGGAGGCATAGTTGGCGCCCCACATCACGCCCGCCACGGCCGCCAGCGCGGCGCCGATGGCAAAGGTAGCCACGATGACCTTGTCGGAATCGACGCCCATCAGCCCTGCCACGCGGGGGTTTTCCGCCGTGGCGCGCATGGCGCGGCCCATCTTCGTTTTTTCCACCAGCAGCACCAGGCCGCCCATCGACAGCGCGGCCAGGGCCAGCAGCAGCACTTGCGTTTGCGAAATCACGGCGCCGCCTATGTTGATGGGGTCGGTCGACAGCAATTGCGGGAAGGGCAAGGGATTGCGCGTCCAGATCATCATGGCGAAGGTTTGCAGCAGGATGGAGACGCCGATGGCGGTAATCAGGGGGGCGAGGCGGGGGGCGTTGCGCAGGCGGCGGTAGGCGACCCGCTCGATGAGAATATTGACCAGGATACAGATGGGAATGGCGCCGAGGATGGCGGTGGCCAGTTTCAGGTAGCCGGGCCAGTCCGGCACATAAATACCCAGCAGCTTGAGGATGGTCAAGCCCACCATGGCACCGATCATGAGCACGTCGCCGTGGGCGAAGTTGATCAGGTTCAAAACGCCGTACACCATGGTGTAACCGAGGGCGACTAAGGCATACATGCTGCCCAACACCAAGCCGTTAATGATCTGCTGGATGAATGTATCCATGATTGCCCTATCAAATATGCATTTTCGGGAACAACTTCCGCCAGAACATGGGCCGCTGATACAAAAACGGCACCGGAGGAAGAATTCCTGCAGTGCCATCCCTGACCGTTCTCACCAGCATGGTGCACGCACTCAAAACGGGCGTGACCGTGCTTGGCTATAACGACAACACATTCAAGCTTGGAACAATCATAACGATCTTTTGCGAAAACTAAACTTGGAATAAAACGATCATTTCCGAATTAAATTCGGTTTTGAGGCGACTATTTCATCGATAGTCAGTCGCAGAACAGACTCAGGCGACGTCGCGCTTGATGCCGTCGAGGCCTTTCGGCATCGGGAACGTGACGGCTTCCTGCACCCCGTCGAGCGGACGCACGCTCTTCACGCCGCACTCTTTCAAGCGGTCGATAACGGCCTGCACCAGCACCTCGGGCGCCGAGGCGCCAGCCGTCACACCCACGCGCAGCTTGCCTTCCAGCCAGGCCGGGTCGATCTGCGAAGCATTGTCGACCATGTAGGCAGGCGTGCCCATCTTCTCGGCCACTTCGCGCAGACGGTTCGAATTCGAGCTGTTCGGGCTGCCGACGACGATCACCACTTCCACTTGCGGCGCCATGAATTTCACGGCTTCCTGACGGTTCGTGGTGGCGTAGCAAATGTCGCCTTTTTTCGGCTCGGCGATATTCGGATATTTCGCTTTCAAGGCCGCAATAATGTCGCTGGTGTCGTCAACTGACAACGTTGTTTGCGAAACATAGGCCAGGCTGTCCGGATTGGCAACCTGCAAGTTCGCCACATCGTCGAGCGTTTCCACCAGATGCATGCCCATATCGGCCTGGCCCATCGTGCCTTCGACCTCGGGATGGCCATCGTGGCCGATCATGATGATCTCGCGGCCTTCGCGGCGCATCTTGCCCACTTCCATGTGCACCTTGGTGACGAGCGGGCAAGTCGCGTCAAAAATGCTCAGGCCGCGCGATTCCGCCTCGGCACGCACGGCTTTCGACACGCCATGGGCGGAGAACACGAGCGTATTGCCAGCAGGCACGTCATCGAGGTCGTCGATGAAGATGGCGCCCTTGTTGCGCAAGTCGGCCACCACATAGGCGTTGTGGACGATTTCATGGCGCACGTAGATCGGCGCGCCAAATTGCTGCAAGGCGCGCTCGACGATTTCGATCGCCCGGTCGACGCCAGCGCAGAAACCGCGGGGCTGGGCCAGTAACAGTTCTTTATCCATCGCTACTCCTTACAGGACCGAAATGAGCTGGACTTCAAAACGCAGCGGCTGGCCGGCCAGCGGATGGTTGAAGTCGAACAGGGCCGAATCGTCGCGCATTTCGCGCAGCACGCCGGCAAAGCGGCCGCCGCCCGGCGCGGCGAAGTCGACCAGGTCGCCGATCTTGTAGTCGGCGCCCGGCACCGAGTTCTCGTCCAGCGTCGCGCGCGAGACGGACTGCACCAGCTCGGGATTGCGCTCGCCAAAGCCTTCGCCAGCGGCCAGCTCGAAGGTCTGGTGCGTGCCTTCTGACAAGCCCAGCAGACGCTGCTCGAGGAATGGCGCCAGCTGGCCCTGACCCAGCATCAAGGTCGCGGGATTTCCGCTGAAGGTCGTGACAATATCAGTACCGTCAACAGTAGCAAGACGATAATGCAGGGTGAGGTAAGCCGCTTCGGTGACGACTGCTGGTTGCTCGTTGGACATAGTAGTTTTCAGGTAACTGGTGCAAAACGATATTGTAAGCCACACTGGCCGCGCCTGCCCCATGGCTTCGTCAAAGAAGGCCATGCTGGGGCACGCGCCGATGACAAACAGGAGAACAGCATGGGCATCAAGGACTGGCCGGTCGGCGAACGGCCGCGCGAACGCCTGATCGAGGATGGCGCGCAATCGCTGTCGGACGCGGAATTGCTGGCCGTCTTCCTGCGCACGGGCGTGCGCGGCAAGAGCGCCGTGGAACTGGCGCGCGACACGGTCGAGCACTTCGGCTCCTTGCGGGGCCTGTTTGGCGCCAGCCTCGTGAGTTTTTCCGCCGTGCATGGCATGGGCAGCGCCAAGTTTGCCCAACTGCAAGCCGTGCTGGAACTGGCGCGGCGCGCCATCATCGAGGACTTGCAGGCCGGCCAGGCCCTCAATTCGCCGCACGCCGTCAAAGACTATTTGCGCCTGACGCTGGGCAACCTGGCGCATGAAGCGTTTCACGTGTTGTTTTTGGACGTCAAGAACCGCTTGATCACCACCCAGGAAATGTTTCGCGGCACCCTCACCCACACCAGCGTGTATCCGCGCGAAGTGGTCAAGCAGGCGCTGCTGCACAACGCGGCCAGCGTCATGCTGGCGCACAACCATCCGTCCGGCACCCCCGAGCCCAGCGAATCGGATCTGTTACTGACGCGCGCGCTGATGCAAGCGTTGTCGCTGGTCGACGTGCGCATCCTCGACCATTTCATCGTGGCCGGACGGCAAGTACATTCGTTCGCGGAACATGGACAAATCTAGGCCAGAGCCCGCTACAGCGCAGTTAACCATGTGTAAACAAGGACATACGTGACAAGGGCAGCAGGCTTGCCTAGCAGTAAACAACGCTGTTTACAAGTGCTTTTCCCCATGAGGAAAGGTAAAAGCCAAATTGTTAAATTATATCAACACAACATGACACAATTGTTTTTCGCAAGTCATTGATAAATCTGCTTATTTTGGATATACTCTCGTTTTTCCAATTTGGAATATCTTTAAGGAGTGCGCCATGGCACGTGTTTGCCAAGTCACTGGGAAGAAGCCGATGGTCGGCAACAATGTTTCCCATGCAAACAACAAAACCAAACGTCGTTTTTTGCCTAACTTGCAGAATCGTCGTATTTTTGTTGAATCTGAAAACCGCTGGGTCTCCCTGCGTTTGTCCAACGCCGGTCTGCGCGTCATCGATAAAGTCGGCATCGACGCCGTATTGGTCGATATGCGCGCTCGTGGCGAAAAAGTCTAATTAGCAGAATAAGGGAGCTATCATGGCAAAATCAGGCCGCGACAAAATCAAGTTAGAATCGACCGCCGGTACGGGTCACTTCTACACGACCACCAAAAACAAGCGTACGACGCCTGCGAAAATGGAGATCATGAAATTCGATCCTAAAGCACGCAAGCACGTCACGTACAAAGAAACCAAAATCAAGTAATTGATATTGTGTTCTGTAAAAAGAGCCGCTCCGATGAGCGGTTTTTTTTCGCCCTGCTTTTTACGCCCTTCCCTTTCCCTTTTGCCTGAACGAAAAAAAAGCCCTGGAAACCAGGGCTTTCATGTGCGGCAGCAGCTTACTCAGGCATAGCTGCGCAGGCGCAAGGAAAAATCCTGCAGCGACTTGATGCCCGACGCTTCGGCACGCGCGCACCAGTCTTGCAGCTTTTGCAGCAACTGTTCACGCGTAAAGTGCGAACGCTCCCAGATGGCACCCAGTTCCACGCGCATGTGGTGCATGGTTTCCAGCGCCTTGCTGTGCTGGAACAATTCGGACAGTTGCTCGTGGTGCGCATCGGCCAGCTTGCCCGGTTCGCGCTGCATCAGCTTGCGCGACGACTTCAGGAAGCGCTTTTCCAGCTCGGCCTTGTGCTTCAGGTGTTCCAGTTCTTCTTTCCAGGCATGCTTGATCGATTTTGCATACTTGGCCATCACGTCATAGCGGTTGGCGATGACGGACTGCAAGGTCTCGAAGTCCGCTTCCAGCTTGCCATGGGAAAACTTCGGTTCCGGCGCCAGTTTTTTCACCTTGGCCAGGCCCAGCATTTCCAGCGCGCGGATATACGCCCAGCCGATATCGATTTCATACCATTTCGACGACAGCTTGGCCGACGTCGCATACGTATGGTGATTGTTGTGCAACTCTTCGCCGCCGATCAAAATGCCGAAAGGAATGATGTTGGTGGCCGCGTCGGCGCAATCGTAGTTGCGGTAGCCCCAATAGTGGCCGATGCCATTGATGATGCCGGCCGCCGTGATCGGGATCCACACCATTTGCACGGCCCACACGGAAATGCCGATCACGCCGAACAGGACGAAGTTCACGAAGAACAGGATGACCACGCCCAGCCAGCTGTATTTGGTATACAGATTGCGTTCGATCCAGTCCGTCGGCGTGCCGTGACCGTACTTGGCCATGGTTTCCATGTTCTTCGATTCAGCACGGTACAGCTCGGCGCCTTCCCAGAACACTTTCTTGATGCCGCGCGTCACGGGGCTGTGCGGATCTTCTTCCGTATCGCACTTGGCATGGTGCTTGCGGTGGATAGCCGCCCACTCCTTGGTGACCTGGCCCGTCGTCAGCCACAGCCAGAAACGGAAGAAATGGCTGGGAATCGCATGCAATTCCAGCGCGCGGTGGGCCTGGTGGCGGTGCAGGTAAATCGTGACGCTGGCGATCGTGATATGCGTGACCACCATGGTGTACAGGAAAACTTGCCATGCGGACAGATCAGTAATGCCAGTTGCCATGAACTGCAAAACGTCGTGTAAAACGGAACTCAATGTCATTACTACTACTCCAAGTGGACAGGGCGAACGCACGGTCGCTCCAGTGACTCTGGAGGTCCGGCAGAGTTAATTTTAGGCGTGATTGTACGCCCTAATGGGTGCTATCAGGCAAAATCGGAGGCAGGCAGCGAGGTTAAGGCTGGGTGCCGGATGGGGCGGACTCACCGTCTGCCGCGCTGGCGAGCGGGGCAGGAGGCGTACCAACAATACGCAATTCGCGTTGCGGAAACGGTACAGTAACCTTATGTTCCTGCAAGGTGCGCCAGATGGCGCGGTTCACGTTCGACTTCACGCCGCCCGTGCCGTTTTCCGGATCCGCGATCCAGAAGCCGATCTGCACATCGAGGCCGTCGGCGCCGAAACGCACGAGGGTAGCCGATGGCGGATTACTTTGCGACACACGCGGCACCTTGGCCGTCGCCGCTTCCAGCAAGGGGAAGATGACGTCCAGGTCCGTTTCGTAACCCACCGACACGGCCGTCGACAGCCAGACCATGCGGTTGCTCAGCGACATGTTCTGCACGCCGCCGGAAATCAGCATTTCATTGGGCACGATGGATTCGACGCCATCGCCCCCCAGTAACACAGTATAGCGCGTATTGATCTGCGTGACCTTGCCCGTGAATTGGCCCACCGTGATCATGTCGCCGATGGTCAGGCTGCGGTCGAGCAGGATGATGAAACCGGACACGAAGTTGGCGGCGATCTTTTGCAAGCCAAAGCCCAGCGCCACGCCGAAGGCGCCGCCGAACACGGACAGCACCGTCAGGTCGATGCCCACGAGCGACAGGCTGACCAGCACGGAAACGAGGATCAGCACGGCGCGGCCCATGCGCGACAGCACCACGCGCAAGGACGTGTGCAGGCCCTGCATTTTCATCAGGCGCTCGTCGAGCGACGTGCCGGCCCACATGGCCAGCACCAGCAGCACGGCCACGGAAATAGCGGCTTGCAAGATGGCAGCCACGGATACTTTGTTGCGGCCCAGCGGCACGACGATACCTTCCAGGAAGGCATGCAGGTCCGGCCACAGGCCCGTGATGTACAGGGCCATGCCGGCCCACACCACGACCGTGAAGATCTTTTCCAACAACAACATGGTGGGACTGATCTCGCCATGGCGGGCAAAAATGCGGCGCAACACGTAAAAACCGAAGCGCACGAGCGCCATCGACGTGCACAGGGGAATCGCAATGCTGAGCAGATTCACCGACTGGAACTTGGCCAGGAAATGCTGTGCAATACCCAGCAGCATGGCCGCCAGCACGGGCGTCAGGATACGGATGAAGCTGTCCGTGCGCTGCAAGGTTTCCGGCGTGGCCGGCGTGGCGGCCGCTTCCGCCCGCTTGTGCAGGAACTCGCGCAACTGCCGCACCAGCAACCAGCTCAAGGCCAGGCAAGCGACGATGACCAGCGCCTGCCACAGGATGGCAGGTTGACGGAAATCGTCGACAAAGTCGGTGATCAGGTTGAGCAGCGGGGTTTCATTCATGGCGGTCGGAATCTGGAAGATGGTGCGGGGAGATCAAGGGGCGGGGCGCCCACAGCCTGTGCCAGACAGGCTGGCGCAAGTGCATGGCCACCGCTGCGATGCTGCGGCGGTGGCGCGTGAAAACTTACTCGGCTGCTTCAGCGTCAACGTCGTCGGCCGGTTTTTCATCGGCGTAGACTTTTTTCGGCATGACCTTGCGCTCGAACACGGCGGCGAAGAAGCCGTCGGTCTGGTGCAGGTGCGGCAACAATTTCAGGTAGTCGCCCATTTCCAGGTCGATCTTCTGTTCGGCCAGCACCTTGTTCATCGGCACCAGGGTGAAGTCCGGATGGGCTGCCAGGAATTGCTCGGCGATAAAATCGTTTTCTTCGTTCAGGAAGCTGCAGGTGGCGTACACCAGGCGGCCGCCGCCCTTGACCAGGCGCGCCGCGCCGGCCAGGATGGCTGCCTGCTTGGCTTGCAGCTCGACGATCGAGTTCGGCTGCTGGCGCCATTTCACGTCCGGATTACGGCGCAGGGTGCCCAGGCCGCTGCAGGGGGCATCGACCAGCACGCGGTCGATCTTGCCGGCCAGGCGCTTGATCTTGGCATCGCGCTCATGCGCGATCTGTACCGGATGCACGTTCGACAGGCCGCTGCGGGCCATGCGTGGCTTCAGCTTGGCCAGACGCTTTTCCGACACGTCGAATGCATACAAACGGCCCGTGTTGCGCATCAGCGCGCCCAGCGCAAGGGTCTTGCCGCCTGCGCCGGCACAGAAATCGACGACCATCTCGCCGCGCTTGGCGCCGACGATCTGCGACAGGATCTGGCTGCCCTCATCTTGCACTTCGATGGCGCCGCTCTGGAACAGGGGCAGGTTTTGCAATGATGGTTTTTTGATGACGCGCAAGCCCAGCGGCGCATATGGCGTCGGCGTGCTGAGGATAGGCGCTTCGGCCAAGGCCAGCATCACGTCGTCGCGCGTGGCCTTGAGCGAGTTCACGCGCAAGTCCAGCGGCGCCGGCGCGTTCAGCGCATCGGCCAGCTTCATGGTTTCCGCTTCGCCGAACTGGGCGATCAGCTTGTCGAACAGCCAGGTCGGCATGTTGGCGCGCATGTTCGCCGGCATCAGGCTGCGGTCGATCTGCGTGATGCGTTCCAGCCATTCCACTTCTTCTTCCGTCAGGCCGCCCAGCGAATCGGCGCCCACCGCTTCGGCCAGGCCGAGGATGGTCAGGCGGCGCATGGTCGGGCCACTGCCCGCTTCGGCGAAGTCCGTGAAGAACGATTTGTTGCGCAAGACGGCATAAATGCCTTCGGCGATGGCGCCGCGTTCGCGCGAACCGAGGCGCGGATGGTCGCGGAAATAGCGCGACAGGGTGGTGTCGGCCGGGGCCGTGAAACGTAAAATTTCGCGCAATACTTCTTCAGCATTGGCAAGTATCGCTGGTGGCAATCTCATTGTTATTCTTTCTAAAATATTTTATTGAGGGTCCACGCGGACCTGGCCATGCTCGACTGACAGTTTATCGTCAATGAACAGGCGGATGGCGCGCGGGTAAAGCAGATGTTCCTGTACCAGCACGCGCGCCGATAAGCTCTCTTCTGTGTCGCCTGGCAAGACGGGGACTGTCGCACTCGCCACGGCCGGGCCATGATCGAGCTCGGCAGTCACGAAATGCACGGTCGCGCCGTGTTCCGTGACACCCGCCTCGAGCGCCTGGCGGTGTGTCGCCATGCCCGGGAACAGCGGCAGCAGCGACGGGTGGATGTTGAGCATGCGCCCGGCGTAATGCTCGACGAAGGGCGGCGTCAGGATGCGCATGAAACCGGCCAGCACGACCAGGTCGGGGGCGAAGCCGTCGATCACGGCTTGCAGCGCCGCATCGAACTGTTCTCGGCTGGCATAATCCTTGTTGGCAACGACTGCGGTCGCTATCCCATGTTCCGCGGCAAAAACCAATCCCTGGGCGTCGGCCCGGTTACTGATGACGGCGGCAATACGGGCGGGCCATTGCTCGGCTTGCGCCGCGCGCACGACCGCTTCCATGTTGCTGCCGCGTCCGGAAATGAGGATAACGATATTTTTCATAGCGCGCATTGTACCCGCTATGGCGATGCGAACCAAGAAAGGCCGACGATATTGTTGCGCCGCAACATGCTCGCGCAACAAGCGCTTCCACCGGACGAGGCTGCCTTTCAGGCCGGAAAAAGGCTGACTTTACGCTACTACAACGAGAGTAAGTATTTACTCGAAGGAATAGAAGACGCGGAACGGGACTTTCTTCTCGGCCCAGTAGTCGGCCGCGTCGCGGAACACGTCGAGCAGGATCTCGCGCGCCTCCTTGTCGAATTTTTGCGTATTTGGCAATTGCTCGAGCACGACCAGGAAACCCGTCTGCGTGCCTGCCTTGAACATGGTGTCCGTCAGGCACAGGCGCAGCGCATCGAAATTCTTCGCCAGGTTTTTCGGAAACAGGAATGCTTCTGCAATAATGCCGATGACTTGTTGTTTGGTCTGTCCAGCGTTGCAATGCGCATATAAAAAGTGCTGCCCGAGACGGATCGCCTCGTCTTGTAATTCGGTCACGCGGAAGGCACGGATGGACTGGACAAGGTTGGGCGGCACGGTTAGTAACAAACTCATTTTTCCCTCAAATCGACCTGTTATGTATGGATCTCTTCTAGCTGCTCTTCTTATTGCATCCCCGCACGCGGGTCAATGCGCACGCGGTGATTCGATCTGTATCAACTTTTATGCGATTCAGTGCGATTTTATATAAGCCATACGCGTATTAGGGTAACGTGTTGTCCTGCATGAATCAACCCGAATATGATGTCAAACGCAAGATTTGTTACAAACCGCTGGTTTCAAGTCATTTCAACATCTTGTATCGATTGAAAGTGCATGTTACAGACTGTGGGGCAAGGGGCTTGGGCTGTTACATTTTGTTGCCATGCGAAACACTTGCCCCGGCCTGGCGGGATTACTATAGTCCCAAGTTGTAAAAAATACCCTGAAAGATTCTCTAGATAACGAGGTTACAAATGAACTTGCAAGCCAAATTGATGATGTCAGCCCTTTGTATCGGTGCATTGCCACTCGCCCAGGCCGCCGACTTTGAAGATTTCGGCAAGGTCGTACGCGTCGTGCCGCAAGTGGAACAGATCAACCGTCCACGCCAGGAATGCCGTACGGAATACGTGCAAGTCCAGGCCCCGCCGCAACAGCGCAGCGCTGGCGGCTCCATCGTCGGCGGTATCGCCGGCGCCCTGCTCGGTAGCCAGGTCGGTGGCGGGAATGGCCGCACGGCCGCGGCCGCTGCGGGCGCGATTGCCGGCGCCGTCGTCGGCGACCGCGTCGACAACCAGAACAACTACCAGGGCGGCGTGCAGGAACAAGCCGTCAAGCAATGCCGCCAGGTCGACCACTGGGAATCGCGCAACAATGGCTACCAGGTCACCTACGACTACCGCGGCCGCAACTACACGAGCATCATGTCCTACGATCCGGGCGAGCGCATCCGCTTGCGCGTATCGATCGAACCCGCTCAGCAGTAACACCTGACATAAGCTGCTGCGCGTCGGCATAGGCGGCCTGCGATGCTCACCGGCTCGGCGCCCCCGTACTAAGTACGGTTGCGCTTCTCGGCCACCTCTTCCTTCCGCTCGCGACGCTTCTGTCAGGCGTTGTTACTCATTATTAAAATGCCGATCCCTAAGGGTCGGCATTTTTTATGGCACGCTATAATGCGGCACACTTTCAGGCCGCCTTATGCTTATCAAACGAAAATCCATCGAACAAGTCGAATCCTCGCGCCCGGCGCGCAAGCCCCGCTATGCCCCTGTCACCCTGTCGGAAATGGATGGCGTGCGCTATCTGCATTTCGGCACGGAATGGGTGCAGGGCGCCATGCGCATCCGCAAGCCGGACTGGCCGGAACTCGAATACGCGCAGCAGATGATGGCGTGGATGCTGTGGATCGAACAGCCGCAGCGCCTCGCCCAGCTGGGCCTGGGCACGGCCGCGCTGACCAAGTTCTGCTACCGCCAGTTTCCGCAGGCGCAGGTCGAGGCCATCGAACTGAACCCGTCCGTCATCACCATCTGCGAATCGATGTTCAAGCTGCCGCCCAACGACGAGCGCCTGCACGTGCGCGAGATGGACGCGCTCGACTACGTCAACGATGACGCCCACCACGGCACCCTGGACGCCCTGCAGGTGGACCTGTACGACGCCACGGCGCGCGGTCCCGTGCTCGACAGCGCCGACTTCTATTCCGCCTGCTGCGCCTGCCTGACGCCGCACGGCATCATGACGGTCAACCTGTTCGGCGACCATCCCAGCTACGCGAAAAACATCAAGGCGATGAAGTTTGCGTTTGAACAGGTGATCTGCCTGCCGGAAGTCCATGATGGGAACGTGGTGGCGATCGCGTTCAAGACCAAAGTGGCACTCGATACCGAAGCGCAAGCCGCCCTGCTCGAGCGCGCAAAGCAGATCGTCGCCGAGACCAAGCTGCCCGCCAAATCCTGGGTCAAGGGCATCGTCAGCACCCTGTAAGCGCCGGTTTATCCAGGCAAGGCCGGCAGCCCGGAAAGGCGCCGGCCATGCCCGCTACCCCTCCTCCTCCCCTTGTCAACACGCCTCTGCAACTGCCGCAACTGCTGGCCTGGCTGCAGGAAGACGGCTTGCTCGACGCGGCGCAAGCGGCCGCCATCGACGCCCAGGCCGCGCTGTTGCCCGCGCCGCCCTTGCATCCGCTGTGCAGCATTGCCCACGGCGCGCTGACGCTCGACACCCTGTGCGCCTGGCTGGCGCAACGCTCCAGCTTGCCCTATGTGCGCATCGATCCCCTGCACATCGATTTCAGCCAGGTGGCCGACGTCATGACGGCCAGCTATGCGGCCCGTTTCAACATCCTGCCCGTGGAAAGCACGCTTGACCGCATCGTCATCGCCACGGCCCAGCCGTATGCGCTCGCCTGGCAGGCGCAATTGGGAAACCTGGCGCCGCGCAAGCTGAGCCTCGTCATCGCCAACCCGCTGCACATCGCCGACGCCATCGCGCAATTTTTCAGCCTGGCCAGTTCCGTCAAGGTGGCCCGGCAAGCGTCCACGCAAGACCTGGCGCTGCGCCAGAATGTCGAGCAGCTGGTGGAACTGGGGCGCAACAAGACCAGCGTCGACGCCAACGACCAGCACGTCGTGCGCATCGTCGACTGGCTGTGGCAATACGCGTTTGCCCAGCGCGCTTCCGACATCCATCTGGAACCGAAGCGCGACGCGGGCCTCGTGCGCCTGCGCATCGACGGCCGCCTGCACCAGGCCTATCAATTGCCGCCCGTCGTGCTGCTGGCCATGACGGCGCGCATCAAGTTACTCGGACGCATGGACGTGGTGGAAAAGCGCCGTCCGCAAGATGGCCGCATCAAGACGCGCAATGCGCAGGGCCAGGAAGTCGAACTGCGCCTGTCGACCTTGCCCACGGCCTTCGGAGAAAAACTCGTCATGCGCATCTTCGACCCGGAAGTGGCCGTCAAGAGCCTGGCAGAACTGGGCTTTCCGCCCGCGGATGCCGAGCGCTGGCGCCAGCTGACGGCGCGCACGCACGGCATCGTGCTGGTGACGGGGCCCACCGGTTCGGGCAAGACCAGCACCCTGTACAGCACCCTGAAGGCGCTGGCCAGCAGCGAAGTCAATGTGTGCACGGTGGAAGACCCCATCGAAATGGTCGAACCGGCCTTCAACCAGATGCAGGTGCAGGCCGAACTGTCGTTTGCCGATGGCGTGCGGGCGCTGATGCGGCAAGATCCCGACATCATCATGGTGGGCGAAATCCGCGACCTGGCCACGGCCGAGATGGCCATCCAGGCCGCGCTGACGGGCCATTTGGTGCTGTCGACCCTGCACACCAATGACGCCCCGTCCGCCGTCATGCGCCTGCTGGAACTGGGCGTGCCCGCCTATCTGCTGGAAGCGTGCCTGATCGGCGTGCTGGCGCAGCGATTGCTGCGCTGCCTGTGTCCGGACTGCAAACAGCTGGACGCCGCCCCCGACGCCGCTGCCTGGCAGCGCCTGACGGGCGGCCAGCTGGAGCGGCCGGCCACCGCGTACCGCCCCGTCGGCTGCGCCCTATGCCGGCACAGCGGTTACCTGGGGCGCGCCGGCATCTATGAACTGCTGAGCGTGACGGAAACATTCGGCCAGCTGGTCAAGGCCGGCGCCGACCTGCACGCGCTGCGGCGCCAGAGCCTGCTCGACGGCATGACGCCGCTGCGCATCGCCGGCGCCCGCAAAATCATCGATGGCACGACCAGCATCGACGAAGTGCAAAAGCTCACGGCTGCCCTGCATTAACAGGCCATCACTTTCTCGCAGGAATGCTTTGCATTCTTTTTCAACTGATATATAATGCGGCCTCTTTCGGGTCGTTAGCTCAGCTGGTAGAGCAGCGGACTTTTAATCCGTTGGTCGCAGGTTCGAATCCCGCACGGCCTACCACGAATGCGCAGTACTAAAAAGCCCATCCTCACGGATGGGCTTTTTTCGTTTCCGGCCCTCGCGGTTATACTGGTTCTTCGTCTTGCCAGCCCTGAAAGAAACGCATGAAACTTGCCGCCACCCTGCTACTTGCCACCGCCTGCCTGTCCGCCCAGGCGCAGCCGCCCATCGTCCTCGATGGCCAGTACAGCGCGCGCACGGACGAGATGAGTTTGCAGATCATCGGCAACCGCGTCTGCTTCGCACCCGACAAGGCGCAGTGGGGCCGTTTACCCCGCCCTGCCGCCACGCATGATGCGTGGTTTTGTTTTTCCAACGATGGCGAGGCGCGCCGGCTGCTGCGCGTGCCCGCGCACCAGGCCGACAATTGCGGCTGGCAGGCGCGTGCCCGCATCATCATCGATACCTATCAACCGTATGTCGAGCAAGGCGACGGCAACGACATGGCGCGCCTGGCCTCGGTGGTGAAGGTGGCGCAGCCGAACGCCATCGCCTGCGAATAATCAGTTTAGCTCGGTCAGTCGAGTTCGTACTCCTGCAGATAGCGGGCAAACAGTTCCCCATCGGACAACGGACACGCAAACCCCGCGCCCCAGTCGGCCAGCAGCAAACGCTCTTTCAAGGGCAGCAGCAACAGCTCGGGCATGGCGTCGCTGCACCACAGGTCGCACACGATGCCCTTGTCGTCCAGGCCGGCAAACAGGGTCTCCGTGTTCTCGCCGCCAAAGGCCAGCACGTTCCTGCATTCCACCCGGTACGTGCTGTAGCCCGTGTACACGGCGTCATAGGGCGGCAAGACATCGGCCAGCGCCAGCCGCAGCTGTTCAGCCGTGAGACCCAGCGCGCCCATCTGCGACGGCGGCGCCTCGGGCACGTACATTTGCGTCCAGCCGGCGCCGCTGCGGTGCGCGTCGGCAAACGCCTCTTGCTCGCCCATCTGCGTCAGACAGTGCTGCAAATTATCGAGCGGCAGCAGTTCGATCATGCAAAAATCGTCTTCGTGGTAGTACGCTTCCCGCATGCTTCAATTCTCCAGCAAATCTTGCAGTTGTACATTGCGCCGCGACGTCAGCATGGCCGCCCAGGTCTCGCTCGTCACGGATGGATAGCGCACGGCGCCAAAGTTCATCCAGGCATCGCGGTAGGCGAGCCACAGGCGCTGGGTGGCGCGGATGCCATCCTTGCCCACGGCGCCCGCATGGGTTTGCGCCGGCTTTTTCATCAGCTTGCCGTAGATGGCGTTGAGCTCCTTGTCCAGCGCCGCCGCCTGCTCCTTGGACACGCCGGCCGGCAGCTTGCCCGCTTCATATTCGCGCAAATCGTGGGCCAGCAAATCGAGCTCGGCCGTGCGGGCGGCGATGCTCAGGGCGGCGCGCGCCGTGCCGCTCAAGTCCGTTTCATTGGCCGCGCGCGCATCGGCAAACTTGCTTGCCGCCGCCTGCAGTTTTTGCAGCGACGCTTGCGCCGCGGCAGGCATTGCTTCGCTGACCTTGCCTGTCGCCTGCGTGCGCACTCTTTGTTTCTGGCGCGCATCGATGGTGCTGCACACGCCCATCATGTAGCCGCTCGTGATGTCGTCGCACAGGTCGATCATGCCGCGACCGCTGGCATTAATCTGCTGCAAGTGTTCGATGCGGCCCTGCATCTCGGCCGGGGCCGCATCGATGCTGCATGCATACTTGAGCGCCAGCAACGGGTCTTTTTGCACGCCCTGTCCATTCTGGTACAACATCATCAGGACGGCGCTGTTTTGCGTAGCCATGGCGCAATGGCGCGCGGGACGCCAGTCAGCCGGCTTGGGCGAGGACATACTCTTGGTATCGTAATACAGGTCCGTTGCCTGGCATTGCTGCAAGGATGCCGCGGCGGACGGCGCCGGCAAGTCGGCCGGCGGCGGCGCCGCATCCTTGACCTTCAGGCAACCCGCATACCAGGCCGTGCTTTCCGCGTGACCGACGCCCATGGCGCTCGTGTTCGGGTAGGGAGCGGGCGCAGCGGCAAAAACCGGGGCAGTCAGCAGGCAGCTCGCGCCCAGCAATATCGTTTTCAATAAAGGTAGACTAATTTTCATGGTCGGCCCAAGGTCGCGTCAGTAAAAGAACAAGTTTAACTGATCAGCCATGGCGCGCCCGCGCGATATGTTGCCATCCCGCCTGGTAAGTAACGGTACACAGCCTTGGCAGTGGGGGAAAGCATGGGCAATAATATTGCCCGCTGTACTTTTTTCACTACTCCGGACCACGCCCATGACCTCACCCCGTCTTCGCCGTTCCCTCGGCTCGCTGCTGATCGCAGCGGCCTGCGCCTCGCTTGCCCATGCCGCCGACAACAAAGCCACCACCCCAGTTGCCGCCGCGCAAACGCAAGCCAAACACGCCATCACGCATGAAGATGTGTGGCTGATGAAACGGGTGGGCGCGCCCGTCGCCAGCCCCGACGGGCGATGGGCCGTGTTTTCCGTGGTCGACAGCGCCTACGATAGCAAGGAGCAATGGTCGGACCTGTGGATCAAGTCGCTGCTGGATGACAGCCCCGCGCGCCGCCTGAGCTATTCCAAGGGTGGCGAAAGCGCCGTGGCCTGGTCGCCGGACAGCCGCCAGCTGGTCTTCGTTGCCAAGCGTGACGGCGATGAAGCGGGCCAGATTTACCGCCTCGACGTGGCAGCCGGCGGCGAAGCGCAACGGCTGACCTCGCTCACCCTGGGCGCGCGCATGCCGAAATGGAGTCCGGATGGCAAGCAATTGCTGTTCATCAGCGATATCTATCCAGGCAACAAGACGGAAGCCGACGTCAAGCAAAGCGCGAAAGAACGCAAGGACCGCAAGTACAGCGCCCGCTCGTATGAAACGACGGCGCCCCGCTATTTCGACAAATGGCTGACCGACAAGCAGGTGCGCCTGTTCGTCATGGATGCGCAAGCGGACGCCAAGCCGCGCGACATCCTGTCGGGCACGCAACTGGCGGCCCTGCCGGGCTTTGGCGGCGGCCAGGGCGACGAAGGGCAATCGCTGGACGCCATCTGGACGCCGGACGGCAAGGCCATCGTCTTCAGCGCGGCCACCAACCACGACGCGGCCCAGCGCGAAGCCGTCGTTTCGCAGCTGTATCTGCTGCCCGTGGCCGGTGGCGAAGCGCAGCGTTTGACGCAGGACAAGCACAGCTATGGCAGCCTGAAATTCGCCGCCGATGGCAAGACCCTGTTCGCCCTGAGCGACGCGGAAACGCCAGGCAAGGTGTATGACGTGAAGCGCCTGGCCAGTTTCGCCTGGCCGATGAGCGATCCGGCACCGACGATATTGACGGCCAAGCTGGACCGTTCGATTTCGCGCTACGTGCTGCCCGAAGGCGGCAAGCGCGTCGTCTTCAGCTATGAACATGCGGGCCTGGAAAAGCTGTACTCGATCGATGCCAAGGGCGGCGACGTGCGCGAAGAGCCATCCTTGCCGACGGGCACCATCAACTCGCTGAGCAGCGGCGGCAAGGCCATCGTGGGCGTGTGGGAGTCGTCCATCAACCCGCCGGAAATCTATGTCTTCAACGGCAAGCAGCCGAAGCGGCTGACGGCCTTCAACACGGACAAGGCGGATAAAATCGACTGGCAGGCGCCCGAGCACTTCTGGTTCACGACGGCTGACGGCCGCCGGATCCACAACATGCTCGTCAAGCCGGCCAACTTCGACCCGAACAAGAAATACCCGCTGTTTACCGTCATCCATGGCGGCGCGGCCAGCATGTGGCGCGACCAGTTCGTGCTGCGCTGGAACTATCATTTGCTGGCCAAGCCAGGTTATGTCGTGCTGCTGACCGACTACAAGGGTTCCACCGGCTATGGCGAGGAATTTTCGCGCTCGATCCAGTTCGATCCCTTGAAGGGTCCGGGCGATGAAGTCAACCAGGGCGTCGATGAAGCCATCAAGAAATATCCCTTCATTGATGGCACGAAACTGGCCGCCGGCGGTGCCAGCTATGGCGGCCACCTGGCCAATTGGCTGCAAGCGACCACCACGCGCTACAAGGCCATCGTCTCGCACGCGGGCGAAATGGACTTGATCATGCAATGGGGCACCAGCGACGGCGGTTTCGGCCGTGAAACGAATGCAGGCGGCCCTGTGTGGTCGAACCTGCCCGTGTGGCGCGAGCAAAGCCCCATCATGCAAGCGGGCAACCACGAAAAAGGCACGGGTTTCACGACGCCGATCCTGATCACCGTGGGCGAGCTCGATTACCGCGTGCCGGCCAACAATGCCTTGATGAATTTTGCCGTGCAACAGCGTCTGAACGTGCCGGCAAAACTGCTCGTGTTCCCGGACGAAAACCACTGGATCTTAAAGGGCGAGAACAGCCGTTTCTTCTATAGCGAAGTCGAAGGCTGGCTGGCCAAGTACTTGAAATAATCACGCCGCATGCTACTTGAAAAGCCAGGCTCCGCACGCGCGGGCCTGGCTTTTTTCATGCGGGCTGGGCGGCGGCCGCGGCCGCCTTCTGCCGCTGGATGGCCAGCACCATCAGCGCGGCCACGAGACAGGCGGCGCCGGCCGCGAACAGGGCCGGGTTGTAGGTCAGCATCAGGGTGCGGATGCGGCCCGCGCCATAGGCGGCCACGGCGGCGCCCAGCTGGTGGCCGGCGAATATCCAGCCAAACACCATGCCCGCCCGCTCCCGGCCGAATGTGGCGCCCACCAGTTTCACGGTCGGCGGCACGGTGGCGATCCAGTCGAGGCCGTAGAACATGGCGAACAGCGACAGGCCGTACAAGGTGAATTCCGAATACGGCAGCCAGAACAGCGACAAGCCACGCAAGCCGTAGCACCAGAACAGCAGTTTGCGGTTGTCATAGCGGTCCGACAGCCAGCCGGACAAGATCGTGCCGAACAGGTCGAACGCGCCCATCATGGCCAGCACGGACGCGGCCGGCACGGCCGACAGGCCCGAGTCGCCGCACAGGGAAATGAAGTGCGTCTGAATCAAGCCGTTGGTGCTGAGGCCGCAGATGAAAAACGTGCCGAACAGTATCCAGAAAGTGCGGTTCGCCGCCACGCTGCGCAGTATCAGGAATGGCGTGGCAAACGTCATTTTTACTGCCGGCGCCACCACCAGGGGCGTGGCCGGGTCGGCGCCATACGGACGCAAGGCCACGTCCTGCGGGCGGTTGCGCATGCACAGGAAAGCGAGCACGGCGACGATGGCGCACGCGGCAAACACGGGCATGACGGCCGTGCGCCAGCCGTAGTGCTCGATCAGCCAGGCGCCCACGGGCAGGAACAACAACTGGCCCGTGGCCGAACTGGCCGTCAGCACGCCCACCACGAGGCCCCGGTGCGTCTCGAACCAGCGGTTCGCCACCACGGCGCTCAAGACCAGCGCAGTCATGCCCGAACCCAGCCCCAGCAAGATGCCCCACAGGGCGACGAGGTGCCAGAATTGCGTCATGCGCGTGGCCAGCAGCATGCCGGTGGCGAGCAGGCCCAGCGCCACGCAGATGACGTTGCGCAAGCCGAAGCGCTCCATCAGGATGGCGGCAAACGGCCCCATCAGGCCAAACAGCACGAAGCGCACGGCCAGGGCCGAGGAAATCTGCTCGGCATCCCAGCCGAATTCGCGGCTCAAGGGCTGCATCAGCGCCCCTGGCAAGCCCAGCGCGGCGGACGAGGTTAATGCCGTCAGGAAAGTGATGGCGACGATGACCCAGGCAAAGTGCACGCCGCGCCGCTCCAGCCATTGCGAAAAGGGATAGGAAAGCATGCAGTCCTCATGAGAAAAGAGTTAGCCCAGCGCCGCCTGCTGGCGGGCTTTTCCCCATGTTATATTATGGTCGTAATTTATACAATCAAAAAAAAACTGAAGCCACACTGCCGCGTGCGGCTCCAGTCCTCGCTTTAACGTTGTGCAGAATGGGGCTTACTTTACCTTCAAGCCATTCTTCACATCCGTCACGCCTTCCACGCTGCGGGCCAGGTCGGCAGCTTTTTTCACTTGCGCCTGCGACGGCACGAAGCCGCTGAGCATGACGACGCCGTTGACCGTTTCCACGTGCACGTCGAGCGCTTTCAAGTCATTGTCCTTGACGAGGTCAGCCTTGATCTTGGTGGTGATGACGGAGTCTTCCACCGCCGTCTTGGTGCTGCCGGCCGCATTGCGCGTCACGCAGGCGGCCTTGGCCGTCGCATCCATGGCGTCGCAGTTTTCCTTCGTCGTGGCAGGCGGATTTTGCGCCACGTTGGTACCGGCCCTGGCGCCCGTGTTGGCATCGGCCAGTGCCGCATTTTTTGCCGCCTTGGCATCGTTCATGCACGTGTTTTTTTCGGCGCCCGTGCGGTCGCCGCACTTGGCCTTGGCCAGGTCATACTCGGCATTGGCGACGTCCTTGCGGGCCTTGCCCAGTTCGCGCGGCGTGTTGCGGTACTGGGCCACGGCGTCCGAGTCGGCCTTGGCGCGCGCCACCCGGGCCTCTTCCACGCAGACTTTTTTCGCGTTGCCGCTCTGTGCGTCACAGGCGGCCTTGGCCTGCTTGTAGTCGGCCGATGCCTTGTCCGTCAAACTCTTGTACGAGGCATCCTGCGCATACGCGGGCGCGGCGGCAAGCAGGGCGCTGGCACTGGCGGCCAGCATGAGTGCGATCATTTTGTTCATGATGGTTCCTCTCTGGTTAGTTGATGCCCAGATTAGACCCCTGCCGCGCACAAAGCTCCGTGCGACAGCACACGCTGACAGTCCATTCACATAAAAATCAGCGTTTATTTTTCCCCGCTCAAACCTTTTCGCCATAAAACTTGCGCCTGTTCAAATGGCGAAGCGGCCCCATCAAATGCACCTGCGCCATCGGCCAGCGCCAGCCATGCCTGCGTGGCGTGGGAACCGCCTGCCACCTCTCCCGCCGCGCGCACGCCGCGCATCCAGGCCAGCACATCGCCGTACTGTCCCGGATGGCGCGCATGCACCCAGGCCAGAGCCACCAGGTCCGCATAACCTTCTTCGCGGCGCGTCTCGCGCAACTCCTGCGCCAGCGGCGTCAACTTGCCGCGCTGTCGGCTGGGCGGCTCGACAAAGCCGCGCGGCAAGGCATGCCAGTCGCCCTGGGCGTAGCGCTGGCAGTGGCCGATCTCGTGCGCCGTCATCGCTTCCATCAGCAAGCCGTGGCGCGCGGCTGGCACGCCCTGCAAGACACTGTCCGCCTGCGCATTGCCGCGCAAGGACAGCACCAGCTTGCAGCGCCCTGCCTCGTAGCCCAGCGCCAGCGGCACGGCGCCGGGCGCATCCTGCGGCTGCACGATGATATCGATGGGCAAGCCCTGCGTGCGCGCGTACTCGATGACGGGCTTGCCCGCCTGCAGCCAGCGGGTTTCCAGATCGGTAAGCTGGGCGGCGGCGACGGCGGGCAAGGCAAGGGACGCACTCAACAGCGAGAACAATTTCAACATGGGATCAACAGGAGAAAGAAGGATTTACTACTGCAGAGTAAGCGGTGAAAATATTTCCACAAGGAAAAACTGGCAACTTTTCCTAAATAAAGACGAAAAAAAACCGGCGCTGTGCACCGGCTTTTCAGACTGACAATAGTCAGGCTGGGGTTTATTTCTTCGTGACTTTATCGAGCGCGCGGGCCGTGACGAATTCCGGGCGGATATCGTTGGGCACGGCCTTCATCTTGTCGAGCGCCACTTGCACTTCCGGACGGATGACCACGTATTTGCTCATCAGGTCTTTCGCGCGCGCATAGTCGCCCGTCGCCTCGATGGTCAAGAACTCACGGTCGAGGTCGATCACGGCCTGCTTGATCTTGCCGAAATCGACGCCGAACTTGCCGTCGCCCAGCGACACAAAACCACCCTTGTCGAGGATGTAATTCATCTGGATGGCCATGCCGCGCGCATGCGAATCCGTCAGGCCGAAATGCAGGGTGCGGAAACCGGAGGCGAGGAAAGTGTTGTACAGCTTGCGCTCGGCAACGTCGCCCTGGCCCAGGGTGTCCTTGAGCTGCCCCTTGTCCATCATGTAGCGCAGCGCGAACAGACCCGTGATATCGGCCTTGGCTTCTTCGATGGTCGAATACGCTTCCTTCAAGTCCTGGCGCGGCGTCGAAGGCTTGCCGTCGATGGTGGTGGCGTGCGGGCCCAGGCCGTGCATGATTTCATGCGCGAGGATGTGCGTGAAGAAGGAATTGAAATCGACGTCCTGCTGCGCTTCGGGCGTGAGCACCAGTTTCGAGATCGGCGTCAGGGTGGCCTTGAACTTGGCTTCCTGCACGTTTTTCAGCATCACGCGCTTGGAGCCGCGCGCGCTGATGATGCGCTCGTCGTTGGGCAAGTTGTAGGCAGCCGTCTGCACGGCCATGTTGCCGTCGCCCGCGCCATACACCTGGTTGACCACCACCATCGGCGCCAGCGCGCCCACTTTCGGGTTGCGGTACTGGGCGTCGAGCGGCAGGTTGTCTTCCAGCTCCTGCATGTGCTTGGCGAAGAAGTTCAGCTTCTGCGTTTCCGCCTGGTCGCGGATGTTCACGTAGGCTTCGAACGCGGCCTTGTAGCCGAACAGCTCGTCGTTGTACGTTTCGTACGGGCCGATGGTGATGTCGACGGGCGAATCGAGGTCCATCCAGGCGAAATCGGACGGCAGATAGTCGTTGTCGAGGAAAGCCTTGGCGCGCAGGGTGAGGAATTTCTTCAGCGACGCGTTATCCGTGGCGGCGGCCGCCTCGTCGAGCAGCTTGGCCAGCTGCTTGAGTTCCACCTTGTATTCATCCGAATACTTGACGGTCTGGTATTTGCCATCCTTGCCCGCACGTATCGTCGTGAAGAACCATTGCGCCTGCTGCTTGTCCTCTGGCGACAAGCCATTCATCCACGTTTCCAGGCTGGCCTTGGTGGCACCCTGCGGATAGAAATTGCCCGCTTCCGGCTTGTGCGCGGGAATCGCGATACCGGCATAGCTGGCCGGCATGAACGAGGCGTGGGCGTCGAGCACCGACCATGGTCCCTTGTTGATCCAGAAATAGTTCAGGCGGGCCTGGCCCAGGGCCGACTTGTCCTTCTTCAATGCCGCCCACAGCGCTTCGTTGCCGGACCAGCGCTGGCGCAGCTGCAGCACGTCGACCAGCTTGGCCGCCTCGACCAGCTTGGCGATGGCCTGACGGTCACCAAAGGACAGGTGCGTGACGTCGGCCGTCAGCGCGACGGGCGCATAGCGGGCGCTCATGGTGGTCAGTTGTTGCGCTGTCGCGGGGGAGCTTGGCGTTGCGGCGCAGGCACTGCCGACGGCGGCGGCCATCAGCAGGGGAATCAGGATGTTTTTCATGGGAACCTTTGGATAGTGCTGGGGTCAGACCCGGCGGGTCTGACCCCAAATTGAGGCAGCGTCTTTTCAAACAGCCTGCGATTGTCCCACCTGCCCCATGGCATGGCAAGCGGCTTACCAGACCTTGTACACCTGTCCCGTCTGCGCCCCTTCCACGCTGCGGCTGTAGGCCAGGGCCACTCTGCTGGCGGCGGCCGGCTCGAAGCCGTAGAAGAACGGGCCATACGCTTCCAGCGATTCTTCCAGCACCGTGGGGCTGACCACATTGATGCGCACGCCGTGCGCCAGTTCGATGGCGGCACCGCGCACAAAACCTTCCACGGCCGCATTCGTCATGCTGGCGGCCGCGCCGAAGCGGATCGGCTGCTCGGCCACGATGCCGCTGGTCAAGGTAATCGAACCGCCGTCGTTCAAGTATTCCTGCGCCACGAGGGCCACGTTGACCTGGCCCATCAGCTTGCTGTTCAGGCCCAGCTGGAATTGCTCGGGCGTGAATTCGGCCAGCGGGCCGAAATGCAGCTTGCCGGCCGTGACGACGACGGCGTCGACCTTGCCGATGCGCTTGAACAGGGCGCGCACTTGCGCGATGTCGCCCATGTCGGCCTGGTGCGTGCCCGTGCGGCTGCCCACTTCGATGATTTCATGGCGTTGCGCCAGTTGGGCGGTGACGGCCTTGCCGATGGTGCCGCTGGCGCCGATGATGACGATTTTCATGCTGCTTCCTTGTGTGGGTTGAACGATGCAGCCAGTATGCGCCGCTTATAAAAAGGAATAAATACGCTAGAATTTACAAGATTACTAACCCACAGTTTGGAATTGGGACCGCATGGATAAATTGCGCAGCATGGAGATTTTTGTCGCCGTCGCCGATGCGGGCAGTTTCACGGCCGCCGCCGAAGCTTTCCAGATGTCGCCCGTGATGGTGGGCAAGCACATCAAATACCTGGAAGAGCGGCTGGGCGCGCGGCTGCTGGCGCGCACCACGCGGCGGCAAAGCCTGACGGAAATCGGCCAGCAATACGTGGAACAGTGCCGCCAGATCCTGGCCAGCATCCATGCGGCCGAACGGGGTGCGGAAGCCATGCGCACGGCGCCGCGCGGCAAGCTGAAGATCACGGCGCCCGTGTCCTTCGGCAGCGAGTGCATCGCGCCGCTGATGGCCGACTATCTCGAAGCGTATCCGGAAGTGAGCCTGGAACTCAATTTGAATGACAGGACGGTCGATCTGGTGGAGGAAGGGTTCGATGCGGCCATCCGCATCGGCAAGCTGGAAGATTCCGCCATGGTGGCACGCGCCTTGCGGCCGTATGCGATGGTGATCTGCGCCGCGCCCGCCTACCTGGCCAGACACGGCACGCCGCGCACGCCAGCCGACCTGGCGCGCCACGAATGCCTGGACTTCATGCAGTGGACGCGCCACGTGCGCTGGCGCCTGGCCAGGAGCGGCGACGACGACGGCAGCCCCGTGCGCGAGAGCCGCTTCCGCTCGAACAATGGGCAGGCGCTGCGCGTGGCGGCCCTGCACGGCTTCGGCATCGTCATGCAGGCGGAAATCCTGATGGCCGGCGATATCGCCGCCGGCAGGCTGGTGCCGCTGCTGGCCGACTACGTGCCCGCGCCTCGCCCCATGCACCTCGTGTATGCGCGCGACCGCCAGCCCACGCCGAAGCTGACGACCTTCATCGATTTTCTGCTGGAACGCTACGGGCCGGCGGCGACACCGCCACCGGCCACGCTCACGTAATCGTCGTACCTAGTTCACCTTCGCGGCGGGCGCCGATGCCAGCTTGGCCAGCTCGCCATCCGGCTGCCAGCCGGCACCCAGGGAACGGGCCACGGCCACGGTGGCCAGCAGGCGCTGGGTCTTGATCTGCGCGGCGGCGCGGTCCGCCGCCAGCGAGCTGCGCTGCGCGTCCGTCACGTCCAGGTAGGTCGAGATGCCGCGCTCGTAGCGCGTGCGCGCCACCAGGTAGGCGCGCGCCGCCGCAGCCTGCGACAGCGCTTGCGCATCGCCCTGCAACTGGCGCTGCTCCACGTCGGACAGCGCATCTTCCACTTCACGCAAGGCCGTCAAGAGCTTCGTTTCATGGTTCGCCACGGCTTCCGCATAGCGCGCCTTGCTCAAATCCAGGTTGGCCTGGTTGCGGCCACCGTCAAAGATGGGCAGGGACAGGGCCAGCGGACCAAAGCTGAACTGGCGCGAACCGCCCTGCGCCAGGTCGCGCAGCTTTTCGGACGCGTAGCCGAAATTGCCCGTCAATTGCAGCGACGGGTAAAACGCGCCTTCGGCCACGCCCACTTGCGCGTTCGCCGCGCGCAGGCCCGCCACGCTGGACACGAGATCAGGACGGTGCGCCAGCAGGCTGGCCGGCAAGCCGACAGGGATGGCGGGCGGCAGCGGCAAGACGGACGGATCGGCGGCCACCGGCAATTGCAGCGCCGACGGCGGCTTGCCCGTCAGGGTGGCCAGGCTGTTTTCCAGCTGGTTGCGCTGGCGCTTGACTTCGTGCAGGTCAGCCTGCGCGTTCGACAGTTCCACTTTCGCGCGCGCCAGGTCCAGCTCATTCGTCAAGCCCGCGTTAAAGCGCGCCTCGACCAGGTCGGCCGATTCGCGGCGCGTGTCCAGCGCGCCGTTCAGGATCGCCATTTCCGCGTCCAGGCCGCGCAGCTGCCAGTAATTGCTGGCCACTTGCGACGACAGCATCAGCAGCACGCCGTCGCGGTCGGCCTGCGCCGCCAGCGCCTGAGAATCGGCCGCTTCGACCATGCGCTTGACACGGCCCAGCAAGTCGACTTCATACGACAGCGTGCCGCCCACGGAAAAATTATTGCCGCTGATGGAGCGGTTGCCCAGGGCCAGGCCCTGCGAAGTGTTGGCCGACGTGCGCGAGTTCGAGATCCCCGTGCTGACGTTCACGCTCGGGCCCTGGTTGGCGCGCGCCGTGCCGCTTTGCGCCAGCGCCTGCAGCAAGCGCTCGCCGGCCGCCTTCACGCTCGGGTTGTCCAGCAGCGCGCTCTGCTCGAGGCGGTCCAGGGTGGCATCGCCGTAGATGCTCCACCATTCTTTGGGCAGTTGAGCGGCATCGGCCGCGGCCGCGCCATGGCGGAAGGTGTCCGCGCCGGCGACGTTGGCTGGCGCCTTGAAATCCTGGCCCACGGTGCCGCAGGCGGACAACGCCACGGCGAGGGAAGCGGCCAGCGCGATTTTCGTCAATACTGTTTGCATGATGATTACCTTCTTGTTCTTGAGGTGCTGCACGTGCGGGCAGTGGGCGGTCAATGACCGCCGCCACCACCACCGGGAGCTTTGAGTTTGTCGGCCAGCCACAGGGGCACGATGCAGGCCAGCAGGATGGCGCCGACGAGGAAGAAGCCGTCGTTGTAGGCCATCACGTACGCTTCGCGGCGCACGATGCCGTCGATCGCCTGCAAGGCCTGGTTGCCGGCCGTGACGGCGTCATAGCCCTTGGCCATGAACGACGACGTCAGTTGGTCGATGCGCAGCTGCGTGGCGCTGGAATACGCATTGATCGCTTCGCCCAGGCGCTGCGAATGGAAATGCTCGCGGGTGCTCAGGGCCGTGGCCAGCAGGGCGATGCCGATGGAGCCGCCCAGGTTGCGCGTCATGTTGAACAGGCTCGAAGCGGACGCCATGTCTTTCGGCGCGATGCCCTTCATGGCAAAGTTCGACAGCGTCAGCATGACGAAGGGCTGGCCCAGCGCGCGCACCACCTGCGACCACAGCAGCTGGTCGTAGCCGGTGGAGGCGTCCATGTAGGCATTCATCATGCACGAGCCGCCGAACAGCAACAGGCCGAACGAGCACAGGATGCGGTTGTCCACCACGGACGACAGCTTGGCGACGAACGGCATGATGAACAGCTGCGGCAAGCCCACCCACATGATGACTTCACCGATCTGCATCGGCGAATAGCCGGCGATCTGGCCCAGGAACAAAGGCAGTAAAAAGGCCGAGCCGTACAGGCCCATGCCCGTCACGGCCGACAGCACGGTGGCAACGAGAAAATTGCGCTGGCCGTACAGGGCCAGATTGACGAACGGCTCGGCGCGCGTGGCGCTGGTGACGACCCAGCCCAGGATGCCCGTCAGGGCCAGCGCGGCGAACGCGATGATGAAACCCGAGTCGAACCAGTCCTTCGAGTTGCCCTCTTCCAGGAAGATGGTCAGGCAACCGAGGCCCAGGGCCATGAAGAAGATGCCCAGCCAGTCGGCTTTCCAGAACAATTTGAGCTGCATCGGCTCCTTGTCCAGGCCATAGATCATGCCGGCGATCAGCAGCACGCCCGGCACCCAGTTGATGTAGAAGATCGAGGGCCAGCCATACAGCTCGGAGAGATAACCGCCCAGGGTCGGACCCATGGCAGGCGCCAGGGTGGCCGTCAGGCCGAAGATGGCCATGCCGACGGCGCGCTTCGATGGCGGCAGCTTGAGCATCACCAGGGTGAACGCCATCGGGATCAGGGCGCCGCCCGTGAATCCCTGCAGCATGCGGAAGACGATCATGCTTTCCAGGTTCCAGGCCGCCCCGCACAGGGTGGAGAACAGCAGGAAGAAGGAGGTGGTGCCTATCATGTAGGCTCGCAGACCGAACACGCGCGCCAGCAGCGCCGTGAGGGGAATGACGATAATTTCCGCCACCAGGTAGGCCGTGGAAATCCACGAACCCTCTTCCTGGGTGGCCGACAGCGAGCCAAGGATATCCTTGAGCGATGAATTGGTGATCTGGATGTCGAGCACCGCCATGAAGGCGCCCAGCATGCCGGCGGCGACCGCCAGCCAGGTGCGCCCGGAGACTTTCTCGTCGATCACGGGAAACGCTGGCGGCTTCGCCAGCGTGGTGGAGGGGCTGCTCATGGAAGCTTAGCGCGTGGTGGACTGGGCGACGGGAGCGGCGGCGTGGCGCGCGGCCTTGTCCTGGGCCGCATTGGGCTGATTCACTTCCACTTCGGCGATCACCGACATGCCCGGCACCAGACGGCCATTCATGGCCTTGATGTCTTCCGGCTGGAAGACGATTTTCACCGGCACGCGCTGGACGATCTTGGTGAAATTGCCGGTGGCGTTATCGGCCGGCAGCAGGGCGAATTGCGCGCCCGAGGCGGGAGCGAAGCTGTCCACGGTGCCCACCAGTTTCTTGCCCGGCATGGCGTCGACGGTCACGTGCACGCTCTGGCCGCGGTGCAGGTCGGCCAATTGGGTTTCCTTGAAGTTGGCGGTGACCCAGACGTTGTCCTGCACGATGGCCGTCAATTGCTGGCCAGGCTGCACGCGCATGCCCGTTTCCACGTTGCGCTTGCCGATGCGGCCGGCGACGGGCGCCAGGATGCGGTTGTATTGCAGCTGTTGTTCCGCGTCCTTCAATTGCACGCGCAGCACGGCCACTTGTGCCTTGGCCACGTCGCGCGCAGCTTGCGCCGCACCGATCTGTGCCTTGGCGGCCGAAGCGCTGTCGCGGCGGGCGGCCAGGTCGGCCACGGCGCTCGAACGGGCCGCGTTGGCCGCGTCCAGTTCCGCTTTCGACACGGCTTTCATCTGGCTCGTGTACAGCTGGCCGAAACGCTCGGCGTCCTGTTTTGCGCGCAGCAATTGCGCGTCCGCTTGCGCCACTTGCGCCTGGGCGGCACTCGCTTGCGCCTGCACCTGCGCGATCTGCGCGTCCGCTTGCAGCACTTGCTGCTCGGCGCTGGCGATTTGCGCGGCGATCTGCTCGGTTTTCACGCGCTGGTCGAACGGGTCGAGTTCGGCGATCACGTCGCCCTCTTTCACGATCTGGTTGTCGTCGATGAAGACCTTGGTGACGACGCCGGAAATGCGCGCCGAGACGGGATGCACGTGGCCAGCCACGTAGGCGTTTTCCGTTTCCACGAAATAGTGGCTGCGGTACCACATGCGTGCGCCGGCGCCCAGCGCCACGAGGACGATCAGGCCGGCGATGATTTTCACGCGGTTGTTAGGGGGTGCGGAGCTGGCGGAAGCGGCGGGCGCGGAAGGGGCGGCCGGGGCCGCGGGTGGGACGGCGCTCAGCACTTTGTGCTCTGCTTGGCCTGGCTGGTTGGACATACTCGCTCCGGAAATGAAATGATATAGGTTCATTATTGGGCAAAGAAAAGCCAAAGTCAAGAAATGAAACGATTGCATTTCATTTTAATTTGCACTACAGTGTGAGCCATCACTTACCTTCCCACTTGTAAAGAGACCCAGACCATGTCCGATCCCGGCCTCCGCGACACCTTGCCTACCAATACAGAATCCGACGACGCGCAGGAGCTTTCCTGCTGCGGCAAGCCAGCCGGCCGGCCGCGCGCGGCCGACATGGAAGCGCGCATGGACAACCTGCTGCACACGGCCGGCTGCCTGTTTCTGGAAAAAGGATATGGAAAGGTGAGCCTGGAGATGATCGCCCGCGAAGCCCACGTGGCCGTGCGCACGATTTACGTGAAATTTGGCGGCAAGTCCGGCTTGTTCAACGCCGTGGTGGAATTGCGCCGCGCCGCCTATTTTTCAACCATGCCGGCGCTGGAAACGGATATGCGGCCCCTGCCCACCATCCTGGGCGAATTCGGCCTGCTGTTCGTGCAACTGGTCACCATGCCGGCAGCCATCCGCCTCAATCGCATGGTCGTGGCCGAAGCGGCCACGCACCCGGAACTGGCGGAAACGTTTTACAAAGTGGGACCGGGACAGACGCGCGAAATGCTGACCAAATTCTTCAGCCGCCCCGATATCGCGCCCCTGTTCCGCGCGGAACTGACGCCGGCTACGCTGTCGCTGCACCTGCTCAATTGCCTGCTGGGCGACCAGATGTCGCGCCTGCTGTTTCCACCGCCGGCACAACCGGACGTGGCGCAATTGCGTGCCAAGGTGGCCGTCAGTCTCGACCTGTTCCTGCACGGCACCTTGCGCCAGCCGCTGGCGGCCTGACGCGCGGCTCAGCCGGGGCGGCTGCAGTCTTCCGGCGCCGCCACGTCGGCAGGTGCATCGTTCAAGCCCAGCGCACGCAGGAAAGGCTGGGCTGCCGACGCGCCATCGACGGTGAGTGAAGACTCGCTTCCATCGTAGCGGTCCGGGCCATAGCGCATCAGGTCGAACGAGGTTTCAAAGCGCTGCGCCAGGAAATACGTGCGGAAGTAATCGAAGGAAAACGCCACCTGGCTATCTTCCCGCAGCAGCAAGCCATGCGCATACAGCGGCGCCAGCCAATCCCCGGCCGCCATGTTCCAGCCCTTCACGCCGCAATAGTCGCTGGCAAAGCGCTCCAGCTCCGCCTCGTTGAGGAAGACGGTCTTCGCTTCGAACATCACGAACGCCAGCTCGATGAGGAATTCGCGCGCATCGCCAGCCACGCCGGCGTTCACGCGCTGCTGCGCACCCGCCTTGCCCAGCAAGCCGTCGAGGTAGGCACGCTCGCCCGCCAGCTGCGGCAGCAGGGTGGCAAACACATACTCGGCATCCATCTGCCCCGTTTCCTGGCCATTCGGCGTGTACAGTACCGACAGGGCGAAGTTCCTGCTTACGTCATCGAATTCGCGCAGGGACACCGTCCACTGCGTGCCTGCCCTGCCGCCATCAGCCTCGCCCGTGCCGAACTCGAGCACGGAAAACGCCGCCATCTGGCCATTCGCACCGTACAGGCTGCCGGGATTGCTCTTGTACAAAATGCCCAGCGACTTCATCAGTGAACTGGCATCGCCCGTGTGCTGGTGGCCATGGAACACGGCGTGGATATTCTTGTAGTGCGCGCGCTGCTCGGCGCTGGCGTGCTCGTCGGCGGAGAAAAAGCTGAAGCCGGCACTGCCCAGCGCCGCAGCGGCGACACCCTGCGCGCGGCTGCCCGGCACCAGGTAGAAACGCGCGCCAGGCAGGCTGGCCGCCTGCAGCAAGGGGCGCAGGAAGTATTCGTAGACGTACACGGGCGTCGTGCCGGCACAGGCGTCGGGCGCCACCAGCTGGCCCGTGAAGAAAATCGCATCGATCCTCTTGCCCGTGGCCAGGATAGCGGCCACGTCCTGGTACAAGGCGTGCAGCATCACGGCCTGTTCTTGTTCGTCGGCCCGGCGCAAACGGACATCGGCGATATGAAGGGCGGTAAATTTTTTCATCGTTGCAAAGCTCTCTCAGTACAGCGGAATTTGACCGTATCCCACGCTGGCAACATTCCTGGAAAAATCACACGCTTCCGTTGAAGCAAAAGCAAAACATGATTACAGGCCTCCATTCTGCCACTTTTTCCATACGGCAATACTCACGAATTTTCACATGGGGCGGATCCGCCACGTTTTACCATGCTTCAGGTCAAGGGAAATAAAAAAAACCGGGAACATGTCCCGGTTTTTTGTACTGAAAGTTAACGTTTCATCAGCGCTTGCGCGGTGGCGGCAAGTCCGTGCACACGCCTTCGTACACTTCGGCGCGCTTTTGCCAACCTGCCGATCGATTCGCCCGGGGCCGGATGCGGATGGATGGTCTTGCCGATGCCGGTGCCGTCGCAGCCCATTTCGATGGCCAGCGCGATTTCGCCGCTTCATCGTTCACCTGTCGCCCGCGTGCGTGCCGACGATGATGTCGCCGGTGAGGTGTTTCATCGTAGTTGAATAATAAAAAACCCCGCAATCGCTTGCGGGGTTTTTAGTGTTACGGCACAGCGCTACGACATCAGCGCTTGCGCGGTGGCGGCAAGTCCGTGCACACGCCTTCGTACACTTCGGCGGCCATACCGATCGATTCGCCCAGGGTCGGATGCGGATGGATGGTCTTGCCGATGTCGGTGCCGTCGCAGCCCATTTCGATGGCCAGGGCGATTTCGCCGATCATGTCGCCCGCATGCGTGCCGACGATGGTGCCGCCGATGATGCGGTGCGTCTCAGCGTCGAACAGCAGCTTGGTGAAGCCCTCGGCGCGACCGTTGGCCACGGCGCGGCCCGAAGCTGCCCAAGGGAAGTGGCCCTTCTCGACCTTGATGCCCTTGGCTTTCGCTTCGTCTTCCGTGATGCCGGCCCATGCCACTTCCGGATCCGTGTAGGCGACCGATGGAATCACCTTGACGTCGAAGTGCGACTTCTGGCCGGCGGCAGCTTCCGCCGCCACGTGGGCTTCATGCACGGCCTTGTGCGCCAGCATCGGCTGGCCCACCAGATCGCCGATGGCGAAGATGTTCGGCACGTTGGTGCGCATCTGGCTGTCGACGTTGATGAAGCCGCGATCCGTCACTTGCACGCCGGCCTTGTCGGCGGCCAGCTTCCTGCCATTCGGGCTGCGGCCCACGGCCACCAATACCAGGTCGTAGACTTGCGGCGCCGGGGCCGTGGCACCTGCTTCGGCAGCTTCAAACGTGACCTTGATGCCTTCCGGCAGCGCTTCCACCGCGACAGTCTTGGTCTTGGTCATGATGTTGTCGAAGCGCTTCTCGTTGAACTTCTGCCACACCTTGACGGCGTCGCGGTCCGCGCCCTGCATCAGGCCATCCATCATTTCGACCACGTCGATGCGCGCGCCGAACGTGGAATAGACGGTCGCCATTTCCAGGCCGATGATGCCGCCGCCGATGACCAGCATGCGTTTCGGGATCTGGCGCAATTCCAGCGCGCCCGTCGAATCGACGATGCGCGGGTCTTCCGGCACGAAGGGCAGTTTCACCACGGACGAACCGGCCGCGATGATGGCTTGCTTGAACTGCACGATTTTTTTCGAGCCGTCGCCTGCCGTCACTTCGATGTGGTTCGCGGACAGGAACTGGCCCACGCCCGTGACGACTTGCGTCTTGCGCGCCTTGGCCATGCCGGCCAGACCGCCCGTCATGTTCGAGATCACGCCTTCCTTGTACTTGCGTACCTGGTCGATGTCGATCGTCGGCTTGGCAAACGTCACGCCCGTGTTGGACATGTGCGCCGTTTCATCGATGACGGAAGCGACGTGCAGCAGCGCCTTCGACGGGATGCAGCCCACGTTCAGGCACACGCCGCCCAGGGTGGCGTAGCGCTCGACGATGACCGTCGACATGCCCAGGTCGGCCGCGCGGAACGCCGCCGAATAACCGCCAGGACCGCCGCCCAGCACCATCATGTCGACGTCGATGTCGACCTGGCCGCTGTAATTGCCGGCCGGGATGGCGGCAACGGCTGCAGCTGGTGCCGCCGCGGCAGGAGCCGGTGCCGCCGCAGGTGCAGCAGCGGCCGCCGGTGCGGCTGCGGGAGCGGCAGCGCCGTCAAGTGCTTCCACCACCAGCAGCGCGCTGCCTTCGGCGATCTTGTCGCCGACCTTGACCTTGACTTCCTTGACGACGCCGGCGTGGGTCGATGGAATCTCCATGCTGGCCTTGTCCGATTCGACCGTGACCAGGGACTGGTCCACCTTGATGGTGTCGCCGACCTTGACCATCAGCTCGATGACTTCGACTTCCTTGAAGTCGCCGATATTCGGTACTTTTACCTCTACTGTGCTCATCAATCGCTCCTTACAGCAGAATTTTGCGCATGTCGGCCAGGACTTCGCCGAGGTACACGGAGAATCGCGCGCCCATCGCGCCATCGACCACGCGGTGGTCGTAGGACAGCGAGGTGCCCATCATCAAACGTGGTTGGAAGGCCTTGCCATCCCATACCGGCTTGATCGAGGCTTTCGACAGACCCAGGATCGCCACTTCCGGCGCATTGACGATAGGCGTGAAATGCGTGCCGCCGATGCCGCCCAGGGACGAGATCGTGAAGCTGGCACCCTGCATGTCGGCCGGTTTCAGCTTGCCTTCGCGCGCCTGCAGCGACAGTTCCGTCATTTCGCGGGCGATCTGCGAGACCGACTTCTGGTCCGCGCCCTTGATCACGGGGACCACCAGGCCGTTCGGCGTGTCGGCAGCGAAGCCGATGTTGTAGTACTGCTTGAGGATCAGGTTTTCGCCCTTGGCGTCGAGCGAAGCGTTAAACGCGGGGAATTTCTTCAGCGCGGCGACGGAAGCCTTGATGACGAAGGCCAGCATGGTCAGCTTGGCCGCATCCTTGTTCTTCGCATTGGCCGCGTTGGTGTCGACGCGGAACGCTTCCAGGTCCGTCACGTCCGCTTCGTCGAACTGCGTGACGTGCGGGATCATGACCCAGTTGCGGTGCAAATTCGGACCCGAGATCTTCTTGATGCGCGACAGCGGCAGCAATTCGGTCGTGCCGAACTTGCTGAAGTCCAGCGACGGCCATGGCAGCAGATCCAGGCCCACGCCCGAACCGCCTTTGGCGGCGACGGGCGCATTTGGCGCGGCGACGGCGCCCGACATCACGCCCTTGACGAAGTTCTGCACGTCTTCCTGGGTGATGCGGCCCTTCGGACCGGAACCGCCCACGCGGGCCAGGTCCACGCCCAGTTCGCGCGCGAACTTGCGGATCGATGGCGACGCGTGCGCCAGCTTGCCGTTGACGGCAGGCGCGGCGGCAGGAGCCGGTGCCGGGGCAGCGACCGGCGCCGAAGCGACGGCGGCGGCTGGCGCGGCGGCAGCTTGCGCGGCGGGTGCCGGTGCGGCAGCTGCAGGTGCGGCAGGAGCAGCGGCGCCCGTCGTTTCCACGACCAGCACCAGCGAACCCTTGGCAACCTTGTCGCCGACCTTGACTTTCAATTCCTTGACGATACCGGCGTGGCTCGACGGGATTTCCATGCTGGCCTTGTCCGATTCAACCGTCAGCAGCGACTGGTCGACCTTGATGCTGTCGCCGACCTTGACCATCAGTTCGATGACTTCGACTTCCTTGAAGTCGCCGATATCGGGCACGGTCACTTCGACCAGGGCCGGCGCGCCGGCAGGGGCGGCAGGTGCTGGCGCGGCCGCAGGAGCGGCGGCAGGTGCAGCTTCAGCAGCCGGTGCAGGGGCGGCAGCGGCAGGCGCAGGCGCCGAGGCGTCGTCCGCCACTTCCAGCAGCAGGACCAGCGAACCTTCGGCGATCTTGTCGCCCACGTTGACTTTCAATTCCTTGACGACACCGGCGTGGCTCGATGGAATTTCCATGCTGGCCTTGTCCGATTCGACCGTGATCAGGGACTGGTCGACCTTGACCGTATCGCCTGGCTTGACCATCAGTTCAATGATCTCGACTTCCTTGAAATCGCCGATATCCGGGACTTTGACTTCCACAATGCTCATAGCTTGCTCCGTTATTTTATTTGTCAGATGGACCCGCACACACGCCAGGGCGGCACTTTCGCACCGCCCTGGCATCATCGGGTCCGCACAACGATTACTGGGTCACCGGATTCGGTTTGTTCGCGTCGATGCCGTACTTGGCAATCGCCTGCTCCACCACCGACACGTCGATCTTGCCTTCGTCAGCCAGCGATTTGAGCGCGGCCACGGTGACATAATAACGGTTCACTTCGAAGAACTCGCGCAGCTTGGCGCGGCTGTCCGAGCGGCCAAAGCCATCGGTACCGAGCACTTTATAAGTGCGGCCCTTCGGCATGAAGGCGCGGATCTGTTCTGCAAACGCGCGCATGTAGTCGGTCGTGGCGACGATCGGGCCATCCGTGTCCTGCATCAGCGACGTCACGTAAGGCACGCGCTGCTCTTTCGACGGGTTGACCATGTTCCAGCGTTCCGCATCCTGACCATCGCGGGCCACCAGGGTCAGCGACGGCGCCGACCACACGTCCGCAGCCACGCCCCAGTCGTTGGCAAGCAATTCGGCGGCGAAGATCGATTCGCGCAGGATGGTGCCGCAACCGATCAGCTGTACGCGCAGCTTGGCGTCCGCCGGACCTTCCTGCAGCTTGTACATGCCTTTCAGGATACCTTCTTCCTGGCCTGGCTTGATGCCTGGCTGGGCGTAGTTCTCGTTCATGATCGTGATGTAGTAGAACACATCTTCCTGGTTGGCGATCATGCGGCGCAGGCCGTCCTGGATGATGACGGCGACTTCATGGCTGAAGGTCGGATCGTACGGCATGCAGGTCGGGATGGTCGCGGCGAAGATATGGCTGTGGCCATCTTCGTGCTGCAAGCCTTCGCCGTTCAGGGTCGTACGGCCAGCCGTGCCGCCCATCAGGAAGCCGCGGGCACGCATGTCGGCCGAAGCCCATACCTGGTCGCCGATGCGCTGGAAGCCGAACATCGAGTAGAAGGTGTAGAACGGGATCATGATGCGGTCGTTGGTCGAATACGACGTCGCCGCGGCGATCCACGAGCTCATGCCACCCGCTTCGTTGATGCCCTCTTGCAGGATCTGGCCGGCCTTGTCTTCGCGGTAGTACATGACCTGGTCCTTGTCGACCGGCTCGTACAACTGGCCTTTCGGGTTGTAGATGCCGATCTGGCGGAACAGGCCTTCCATGCCGAAGGTACGCGATTCATCGACCAGGATAGGCACGACGCGCTGGCCCAGGTTCGGGTCTTTCAGCAGGGTCGAAATGACGCGCACGAACGCTTGCGTGGTCGAGATTTCACGGCCTTCAGGCGTGGCTTCGAGCACGTTCTTGAACGCGTCCAGGCCAGGCACCGGCAGGGTTTCTTCCGCTTTCCGGCGGCGCTGCGGCAGGTAGCCACCCAAGGCCTTGCGGCGCTCGTGCAGGTAGACCATTTCCGGCGCGTCGTCGGCTGGCTTGAAGAACGGGATGTCGGCCAGCTTGTCGTCAGGAATAGGCAGCGAGAAGCGGTCGCGCATTTCGCGGATGGCTTCGTCGTCCAGTTTTTTCGTCTGGTGCGCCGTGTTGCGCGCTTCGCCGGACTTGCCCATGCCGTAGCCCTTGATGGTTTTCACCAGCAGGACGGTCGGCTGGCCCTTGTGTTCCTGGGCGATCTTGAAGGCCGCGTAGATCTTGTGCGGATCGTGGCCGCCACGGGTCAGGCGCCAGATGTCGTCGTCCGTCATGTTGGCAACCATTTCCAGCAGCTTCGGATGCTTGCCGAAGAAGTGCTTGCGCACGTAGGCGCCGTCTTTGGCCTTGTAGTTCTGGTATTCGCCGTCGACGGTTTCCATCATCACGCGCTGCAGAATGCCTTCCTTGTCTTGTGCCAGCAGGGCGTCCCAGCCCGGGCCCCAGATGACCTTGACGACGTTCCAGCCGGCGCCGCGGAATTCGCCTTCCAGCTCCTGGATGATCTTGGTGTTGCCGCGTACCGGGCCGTCCAGGCGCTGCAGGTTGCAGTTGACCACGATGACCAGGTTGTCGAGCATGTCGCGTGCGGCCAGGCCGATTGCGCCCAGGGATTCCGGCTCGTCCATCTCGCCGTCGCCGCAGAAGGCCCAGATCTTGCGGTTGTCGGTTTTCGCGATGCCGCGTGCGTGCAGGTATTTCAGGAAGCGCGCCTGGTAGATCGCCATGTGCGGGCCCAGGCCCATCGACACGGTCGGGAACTGCCAGAAGTCAGGCATCAATTTAGGATGCGGGTACGAGGACAGGCCCTTGCCGTCGACTTCCTTGCGGAAGTTCAGCATTTGCTCTTCGCTCAAACGGCCTTCGAGGAAGGCGCGCGCGTAGACGCCGGGCGAGGAGTGGCCCTGGATGTACAGCAGGTCGCCGCCGTGGTCGGCCGTCGGCGCGTGCCAGAAATGGTTGAAACCGATGCCCAGCATGTTCGCCAGCGAAGCGAACGAGGACAAGTGGCCGCCCAGATCGCCGTCGGCGCGGTTGGCCTTGACGACCATGGCCATGGCATTCCAGCGCATCCACGAACGCAGGCGCTCTTCGTATTCCAGGTTGCCGGGACAGTGTGCTTCTTGCTTGGTGGGGATGGTGTTGACGTAGGCGGTGGTGCTGGAGAACGGGATCTGGGCGCCGCGGCGGCGGGCCAGGTCAACCATGCGCTCCATCAGGTAATGCGCGCGTTCCGGACCTTCATTTTCCAGAACGGCTTCGAGTGCGTCCAGCCACTCCTTGGTTTCCTGCATATCCGGGTCGGTGCCGATCTGTGTCGTTACCTGGTTCAGTTGAGCTGACATCTGTTGAGTCTCCTTTGTGAACGCCCCACCCCGATTTTCCGGATCGCTGTCGGACGGTATTTCGCTGATTATTTACTATTAAGTCGGTTTAGTGTGGGGATTCTAACAGCGTATTTACTATTTTTCAAATTACGATATGGCATTTCGTATTGTGAAATTTACCTATGAAATTTATGCTGCACTGCCGCAAATTCCGCCCGGAAATTAGGATGAGCAGAGTGGCAAATAGCGCCGAAACCGGAAAACTTGCATGCCTTGGCTGCCCCTGCTCCACAAGCACACCAGCAAACCGAATTAAAACCCCGGTCGTCCGCACAGGCATGCCGGGCCAAGCGGGCCTGAAAAATGTCGAGGGCAAGGCGCAGCGACGCAGACAGTACGCCAGTACGGCAAGGAGCTGCAACGCCGCCATCGGCATTTTCTCAGGCCCGCGTCTCTGGCCCGCTTTTTAACGTTGCGGCATTGGCGCCAAAACCGCCCCTTTGCACCGCCCGGCTTTATAATCTGTCTTTTCCCTCCCACACAGCCTCCTACCATGCCAGCACAACTGATCGACGGAATCGCCCTCTCCCAAAAACTGCGCAGCGAGATCGCCACGCGCGCCGCCGCCCTCACGGCCAAGGGCACCCAGCCCGGCCTGGCCGTGATACTCGTCGGCGAAGACCCGGCCAGCCAGGTGTACGTCCGCAACAAGGTCAAGGCGTGCGGCGACGTGGGTTTCCACTCGGTGCTGGAAAAATATGAAGCAGACCTGTCCGAAGCGGACTTGCTGGCGCGTATCGCCAGCCTGAATACCGACCCGGCCATCCACGGCATCCTCGTGCAAATGCCCTTGCCCAAGCACATCAACCCGCACAAGGTCATCGAAGCGATCGCCACGACGAAAGACGTGGATGGCTATTCGGTCCTGAGCGCCGGCGAACTGATGACGGGCTTGCCCGGCTTCCGCCCGTGCACGCCATACGGCTGCATGAAACTGATCGAAAGCACGGGCGTGGACTTGCGCGGCAAGCACGCCGTCGTCATCGGCCGCAGCAACACCGTCGGCAAGCCGATGGCCCTGCTGCTCTTGCAAGCGAACGCTACCGTCACCATCTGCCATAGTGCGACCCCGGACCTGGGCCTGTACACGCGCCAGGCGGACGTGGTCGTGGCCGCCGTCGGCCGCCGCAACACCCTGACGGCCGGCATGGTCAAGCCGGGCGCCATCGTCATCGACGTGGGCATGAACCGCGACGATGAAGGCAAGCTGTGCGGCGACGTGGATTTTGCCGGCGTGAAGGAAGTCGCCTCCCACATCACCCCCGTACCGGGTGGCGTGGGTCCGATGACGATTACGATGCTCCTGATGAACACGGTCGAGGCCGCCGAGCGGATTTAAGAATCACCGGGGCGGCATGACCGCCCTTTTATATATGGAACCGACGATGAATACCAATCCCCTGCTTGATTTTTCCGGCCTGCCACGCTTCGACGCGATCACGCACGAGCATGTCACGCCTGCCATCGATACCCTTTTGGCCCAGGCGCGCGCCACGGTGGCGCAGCTGGAAGCGCCCGTGGAAGTAGTGAGCTGGGAAAACTTCGTCGCGCCCCAGGACCAGATCGCCGAAACCCTGGGCCGCGCCTGGAGCATCGTCAACCATTTGAATAGCGTGATCGATACGCCGGAGCTGCGCGCCGCCTACAATGCCAACCTGCCCAAGGTGACGGAATTCTGGACCGAGCTGGGCCAGAACGAAATCCTGTTTGGCAAATACAAGCAATTGCAGGCCAGCCCCGCTTTCGCCAGCCTGTCGCCGGCCCGCCGGCGCATCGTCGACAATGCCGTGCGCGACTTCCGCCTCGGTGGCGCCGAGTTGCCAGAAGATAAGAAAGAGCGCTTCGGCGCCATCCAGGAAGAACACGCGGCCGTCGCCACGCGGTTTTCCGAAAACGTGCTCGACGCCACCAATGACTACAAGTTGCTGGTCGAGAACGAGCTTGAGCTGGCCGGCCTGCCCGACGACGTGAAGGCCGCCGCGCGCGCCGCCGCCGAAAAAGCGGGCAAGCAGGGCTATGAATTCTCGCTGCACTTCCCGTCCTACTACCCGATCCTGCAATTTGCCGACAATCGCGCGCTGCGCGAAACCATCTACCGCGCCAACGCCACCAAGGCGTCGGACCAGGGCGAGGTCTTCAGCAAGAAAGAGGACTGGGACAATACGCAAAACATCGTCACCTTGTTGCGGCTGCGCAACGAAGAGGCACAACTGCTGGGCTACGCCAATTTCGCCGAAGTGTCGCTCGTCTCCAAGATGGCCACTTCGCCCGCGCAAGTCATCGCTTTCCTGGAAGACCTGGCCAAGCGCGCGCGTCCGTTCGCCGAAAAGGACCTGGCCGAACTGAAACAATTCGCCCGCGAAGAACTGGGTATCGCCGAGCTGCAGGCGTGGGACGTGCCTTACGCCTCCGAAAAGCTGCAGGAGCGCCGCTATGCGTTCTCGGCCCAGGAAGTCAAACAGTATTTCCCTGAGCACAAGGTGATCGACGGCCTGTTCCGCCAGATCCAGAACCTGTTCAACGTCGACATCAAGCCCGATGCGGCGCCCGTCTGGCACAAGGACGTGCGTTTTTACCGCATCGAGCGCGACGGCAAGCTGGTCGGCCAGTTTTACCTGGACCTGTATGCGCGCGCGGGCAAAAGCGGCGGCGCCTGGATGGACGACGCGCGCGGCCGCCGCGCCGACGCGCAACACGTGCAAACGCCGATCGCCTACCTGACCTGCAATTTCACGGAACCGGCCGTGGTGGCTGGCCAAGTCCAGCCTGCCCTGTTCACGCACGATGAAGTGATCACCCTGTTCCACGAATTCGGCCACGGCCTGCACCATATGCTGACCGTCGTCGACGAACTGGGCGTGTCGGGCATCGCCGGCGTCGAATGGGATGCCGTCGAACTGCCGTCGCAATTCATGGAAAACTTCTGCTGGGAATGGGAAGTGCTCGAACACATGACGGCGCATGCCGTCACGGGCGAACCGCTGCCGCGCGCGCTGTACGACAAGATGCTGGCGGCCAAGAATTTCCAGTCCGGCTTGCAAACCCTGCGCCAGGTGGAGTTCTCCCTGCTCGACATGCATCTGCACTATGACTACGACGCGGCCACGGGCCAGAGCGTGCAGCAGTTGATCGACGGCGTGCGCGCCAAGTTTTCGCTGCTCATCCCGCCCCCGTTCAACCGCTTCCAGAATGCCTTCGGGCACATCTTCGCCGGCGGCTACGCGGCCGGCTACTACAGCTACAAGTGGGCCGAGGTGCTGTCCGCCGACGCCTATGCAGCTTTCGAGGAAGCCAAGGCGCTGGGACCGTCCGCCATCACGGCGGCGGGCAAGCGTTACCTGGAAGAAATTCTGTCCGTCGGCGGCTCGCGCCCCGCGCTGGAATCGTTCACGGCCTTCCGCGGCCGCGAGCCGAGCATCGACGCCCTGCTGCGCCACAGCGGCATGGCCGCTTGATCGCCATGAGCCGCGTCGATTTTCACAGCAACGTGCCGGACAAGCTGGCCTATGCCTGCCGCCTGGCACGCAAGGCCTATATGGCTGGCAACAAGGTTGTCGTGCTGGTGGCCGACAGCGCCCAGCTCGACGCCTTGAACAGCGCCATGTGGACCATTTCCGCCACGGATTTCCTGCCGCACGTGCTGGCCGGCGATCCGCTGGCGGCGCAAACGCCCATCATCCTGACCGATGACGAAACGGCCGAGCTGCCGCACCACGACATCCTCGTCAACCTGTCGCAGTTGCCGCCCGCCAACTACGCGCAATTCCAGCGCGTCTTCGAGATCGTTTCCATGGATGAGCAAGATGCGCAGGCGGGCCGCCAGCGCTTCCTGCACTACCGCCAGCAGAACGTGCAGCCGACCCACTTCGTGGCAGGCAAGACATGAGCCAGCAGCCATTCGACCAGGGCATCCCCCTGCTGACGGAGGTGTTGCTGGGGCCGGAAGTGGCGGAAGCGGTGCCAACTGCGGCTGAGCCTGCCGTCGAGGAAGCGCCGGCGTTGCCGCCTGCGGTGGCGCAGCCCGACTGGGACGCCATCGAACAGCGACTGACGCAGCGCATCCTGCATCAGGTGCAGGGCAAGATCGACCATCTGCTGGAAGAGCGCATCGCCCATGTCCTGCAAACGGCCCTGCAAAACGCCCTGATCGGCATGCGCGGCGCCTTGCGCGAAGACTTGCAGCAGTCGCTGGAGCAGATCGTGGCGCATGCGGTCAGTCATGAACTGGGACATTTGCACCCACCCGCGCAGTAACTGCACGTCTGCCGTTGGCACCATTGCACCCACCGGCAAAAATCCGGGGTCAGACCCGACGGGTCTGACCCCAGCATTTCCGACCTACCCGACCTACCCTATTCTTCCCTCCAACGCCATTCTTTGGTGCGCTCGCGCCTGCGAAATCGGTGCATCGCGCCTCACTTTGGTGATTGTTGCGACAAAATGCAAAAAGCCCCAAAAGCGGCTTTGCGCCGCCTGTTTTTTGTTGTACCGTTCTTCACACGTACCGCCTGTCGAAGCGGTTTTCACGAGACGCCGCCGTATCTTTATCCATTGGAGAATGTTTATGCTGCTCAAGACCAAAGTCCTTCCACTCGCCATCGCCCTCGCCTTTGCCGGCCATGCGGGCGCACAGGAAATCATCAAGATAGGCCACGTCGCCCCGGTCTCTGGCGCCAGCTCCCACCTGGGCAAGGATAACGAGAACGCGGCCAATATGGCCATCGAGGATTTGAACGCCAAAGGCTTCAAGATCGACGGCAAGGCCGTGAAATTCGTGCTGGTGCCCGAAGATGACGCAGCCGACCCCAAGCAGGGCACGGCCGTGGCGCAGAAGCTGGTCGACGCCAAGGTCAACGGTGTCATCGGCCACCTGAACTCGGGCACGACGATTCCCGCCTCGCGCATTTACTTCAATGCCGGCATTCCGCAGATTTCGCCGGCCGCCACCAACCCGACCTATACCCAGCAAAAATTCAACACGGCCTTCCGCGTCGTGGCCAATGACAACAAGCTGGGGGGAACTTTGGGCGCGTATGCCGTGGGCAAGCTGCAGGCGAAGAAAATCGCCGTCATCGATGACCGTACGGCCTACGGCCAGGGCGTGGCCGAACAGTTCGTCAAGGGCGCCAAGAAGGCGGCGCCTGGCGTGCAAATCGTCGGCAAGGAATTTACCAATGCTAACGCGACGGACTTCAACGCCATCCTGACCAGCATCAAGTCGAAAAATCCCGACCTGATCTTCTTTGGCGGCATGGATTCCGTGGGCGGCCCCATGCTGCGCCAGATGAAGGCGCTGGGCATCAAGGCCAAGTTCATGGGCGGCGACGGCCTGTGCACGGAGCCGCTGGGCAAGCTGGCCGGCGACGCCGTGGGCGAAAACATGGTCACCTGCGCGGAAGCGGGCGGCGTGACGGGCGCGCAGCAAAAAGGCATGGACGATTTCCGCGCCCGCTACAAGCAGAAATACAATATGGACGTGCAGCTGTACGCGCCATACGTCTACGATGCCGTGATGACCATGGCCACCGCCATGCAGGATGCGAAGTCGTCGAAACCGTCCGTCTACCTGCCGTTCCTGGCCAAGGTGCACTACCAGGGCGTGACGGGCCCGATCTCGTTCGACGCCAACGGTGACATCAAGGATGGCGCGCTGACCTTGTTCACCTATCGGGACGGCAAGAAAACCAAGATGGAAGTGGTCAAATAATAGAACCTACTGCGCGGCGCGATTTGCGGCCTGCGATGCTCACTGTGCATTCGCACAGCTCCGCTTCTCAGCCACAACTCACATCCGCTCGCTACGGTTCTTGCTGTCCTGCCACGTAAGCCTGCAAACCTTCGGCCAGCGCGTCGAAGGTGGCGCGGCAGCGCAGGCTGCCGCGCAAGTCTTCATGCATGGTGACCCAGGTTTCCATCGGCAGCGAAAACGCTTGCGGCAATACGCGCCGCAGGGCCGGATCGCGCGCCGCCAGCCCCGCCTGGCATACGCCGATGCCGGCGCCTGCCCGTATCAGGGCCAGTTGCGCCAGGTCGCTGTCGCAGCGCCAGGCAAAATTTTCCCGCGTAAATCCGTTGAAAGCGGCGCCCGCATTGCGCACGAAGGGACTCGCCTCATCGTAGCCGATGACGGCATGCTGCGCCAGATCGCCCAATGCCAAAGGCGCGCCATGGCGCGCCAGGTAATCCGCGTGCGCATGCAGGCCCAGCTCGATCTCGCCCACCTTGCGCGCCACCAGCTGCTCCTGGCGCGGACGCAGCATGCGCACGGCGATGTCCGCTTCCCGGCGCAGCAAATCCTGCACCTTGTTGCTCAGCACCAATTCAATGACCAGGCCCGGATGGCGTGCGCGCAGGCGCGCCAGTATGGGCGGCAGCACCTCCACGCCCACCACCTCGCTTGCCGCGATGCGCACGACACCGGCAACGCCCTGCCCCTGGCCGCTGGCGGCGCGTTCCATCAGGGCGGCCGTATGTTCCATGGTTTCCGCATGGGGCCGCAGCGCCAGGGCCACTTCCGTCGGTAGCAAGCCCAGCTGGGAGCGCGTGAACAGGGTCGCGCCCAGCGCCTGCTCGAGCGCGGCGATATGCCGGCCGACGGTCGGTTGCGTGATGGCCAGCGCGCGTGCCGCGCCGGACAGTGAACCGTGCTTGAGCACGGCCAGCAGCGAACGGTAGTATTCCCAGGCAATCGAGGTAGTCATACATAAATGTATAGCCTGTGGACGATGCTAGTCAATTCCCAATTAGCCCTGCGCGGCAGATACTGGCTCAATCAACCACACGGAGGTCATAATGGACAAAACAGCATTGGTACTGGGCGCCACGGGCGGCATCGGCGGCGAGATGGTGCGCCAGCTCTTGGCGGCAGGCTGGCAGGTGCGCGCCTTGACGCGGGGAGAGATGCCATCGCCACGCGGCGATAACGTCGAGTGGCTGCGCGGCGACGCCCTGTCGCGCGCGGACGTGCAGGCGGCAGCCAAGGGCTGCGCCGTCATCGTGCACGCCGTCAACCCTCCCGGCTACCGGAACTGGGGCCAGCTGGTGCTGCCCATGCTCGACAACACCATCGCCGCGGCGATTGCCGAAAACGCCACCATCGTGCTGCCCGGTACCGTGTACAACTTCGGTCCCGACGCCTTTCCCGTACTGGCGGAAGACGCGCCGCAGCGCCCGCAAACGCGCAAGGGCGCCATCCGCGTGGAACTGGAAGCGCGGCTGGAATCGGCCGCCACGCAGGGCGCCAGGGTCATCATCGTGCGCGCGGGCGACTTCTTCGGCCCCCGCGCCGGCAATAACTGGTTTGCGCAGGGCCTCGTGAAACCGGGCCAGCGCGTGCGCAGCGTGCTGTATCCGGGCGCGCCCGGCGTGGGCCACCAGTGGTCCTACCTGCCCGACGTGGCGCGCACGATGGTGCAATTGCTGGCCGTACGCGCCAGCTTGCCCGCGTTTGCGCGCTTTCACATGGCAGGGCACTGGGACGACGATGGCCGGCAAATGACGGGCGCGATTGCCCGCGTGGTGGAGCAGGCAACAGGAGCTGCGCCCGCCATCCGGCGTTTCCCGTGGTGGCTGGTGACGCTGGCGTCGCCGTTCGTGGCGACCCTGCGCGAAATGCGCGAGATGCGCTATCTGTGGAAAACGCCCCTGTCCATGGACAATACACGGCTGCTGGCCGTGCTGGGCCAGGAACCGCATACGCCGCTGGACGAAGCGGTGCGGGCGACGTTGCAGGGCATGGGCAACCTGCATAAGGCAGCGGGCAAAAAAAACGCGCCGGGATTGCCGGCGCGCTAATTGCAGGTGCTGCGGCACAGATTATTTCTGTGCCAGTACCCATTTAACCAGGGTGTGGGCTTCCGCCTCGCTCACTTGCGGGTTCGCTGGCATCGGGATCGCACCCCAGGTGCCGGAACCGCCCTTCATGACTTTCGCCACGAGCTTGGCTTCCGCATCCTTTTGACCGGCATACTTGGCCGCCACGTCTTTATACGCAGGACCCACCAGTTTCGTGCTCACCGCGTGGCAAGCCATGCAGTTTTTTGCCTTCGCCAGGTCCGGATTGGCCAACGCTGCTTGCGATGCCAGAGCCGATACGGTCAATACACTCACCAACATAAAACGTTTCATTGTCTTTTCTCCAAAGTTACTTCCTGCGGCATTTTACTGTGTTTCCGCAGATGCACCACGAGCCCAGATCAAGCGTTTCAATGTAGTAACGCAATGTAGTAACGATTAGGCATTCATATTCTGCCCCATCTGCGCGTCCATGACCATGTTGTTTGTAAGGCGATGTAACGACAGGCGGCCCCGCATAGTCAAACGGAGCCGGCTGTCTTACTTGCGCAACAGATCAGCGCTTCTTCAATTGCGACAAGTCGCGCACGGCGCCCCGGTCGGCCGACGTCGTCAGGGCCGCATACGCCTGCAGCGCCTGCGAGACATAACGGTCGCGGTTGACGGGCAACCAGGCCGCGTCGCCCTTCGCTTCCATGGCGGCGCGGCGCGCGGCCAGTTCCGCATCCGTCACGCGCAGGTTGATACGGCGCTCGGGGATATCGATGTCGATGAAATCGCCCTCTTCCACCAGGCCAATGGCGCCGCCTTCGGCCGCTTCCGGCGAAGCATGGCCGATCACCAGGCCCGAGGAACCGCCCGAGAAGCGCCCGTCCGTGAACAGCGCGCACGCCTTGCCCAGGCCCTTCGACTTGATGTACGAAGTCGGGTACAGCATTTCCTGCATGCCGGGGCCGCCTTTCGGGCCTTCGTAGCGGATGATGACGACGTCGCCTTCGTGCACGGTATCGGCCAGAATCGCTTCCACAGCGGAATCCTGGCTTTCGAACACGCGTGCCTTGCCCGAGAATTTCAAGATGCTTTCATCGACGCCGGCCGTCTTGACGATGCAGCCCTTTTCGGCCAGGTTGCCGTACAAGACAGCCAGGCCGCCATCCTGCGAGTAGGCGTGGGCCTTGTCGCGGATGCAGCCCGTGCTGCGGTCCGTGTCGACGGCCGCGAAACGCTCCGACTGCGAGAACGCCGTCTGCGTCGGCACGCCGCCCGGGGCGGCGCGGAACAGTTCGTGCACGGCAGGGTCGTCCGTGCACTTGATGTCGTTTTGCGCGATGGCGTCGGCCAGGGTCGGCGCATGGATGGTCGGCAGAGTGGTGTTGAGCAGGCCGGCGCGCGCCAGTTCGCCCAGGATGCCCACGATGCCGCCCGCGCGGTGCACGTCTTCGATATGGTATTTGTCCGTCATCGGCGCCACCTTGCACAGGCACGGTACCTTGCGCGAGATGCGGTCGATGTCGGCCATCGTGAATTCCACTTCCGCCTCGTGCGCGGCGGCCAGCAAGTGCAGCACGGTGTTGGTCGAGCCGCCCATGGAGACGTCGAGCGCCATCGCGTTTTCAAACGCCGCCTTGGTGGCGATCGAGCGTGGCAGCACCGAATAATCATCCTGCTCGTAGTGGCGCTTGGCCAGTTCCACGATCAAACGGCCCGCGCGCAGGAACAGCTGCTGGCGGTCCGAGTGCGTGGCCAGGATGGTGCCGTTGCCGGGCAGGGCCAGGCCCAGCGCTTCGGTCAGGCAGTTCATCGAGTTGGCCGTAAACATGCCGGAGCAGGAACCGCAGGTAGGACAGGCCGAGCGTTCGATTTCCGCCACGTCGGCGTCGGACACGCTGCTGTCGCCCGCCTTGATCATGGCGTCGACCAGGTCCAGCTTGATGATCTTCTGGCTGCCGTTGACGACCTTGACGACCTTGCCCGCTTCCATCGGGCCGCCCGAGATGAAGACGACGGGGATATTGATGCGCATGGCGGCCATCAGCATGCCCGGCGTGATCTTGTCGCAGTTCGAGATGCAGACCATGGCGTCGGCGCAGTGGGCGTTGACCATGTATTCGACGGAGTCGGCGATCAGGTCGCGCGAGGGCAGCGAATACAGCATGCCGCCGTGGCCCATGGCGATGCCGTCATCGACGGCGATGGTGTTGAATTCCTTGGCCACGCCGCCGGCCTTTTCGATTTCGCGCGCCACCATCTGGCCCAGGTCCTTCAGGTGCACGTGGCCGGGCACGAACTGGGTGAACGAGTTGACGACGGCGATGATCGGCTTGTCGAAGTCGCCGTCCTTCATGCCGGTGGCGCGCCACAGGGCGCGGGCGCCAGCCATGTTGCGGCCGTGGGTGGTGGTGCGGGAGCGGTATTGCGGCATGATGGACCTTCCAAAAGTGTTGGTGCCTGACTGTGCGGGTTTTCAACAAAACCCTGCATGGGGGTACGCCAGATTGCCTTGCGCGCGCCCCACTGTCAAATATATGATGCACGTGTCTGTGATTCGATTTGGATATCACAGCAGTTATTCCTCATGGAAATGCATATGAATCTGGAACTGCGCCAGCTGCGCTATTTCGTCACCGTCGCCGAAGAGCTGCACTTCGGCCGCGCCGCCGCGCGCCTGCACATGACGCAGCCGCCCCTGTCGCAAACCATCATGGCCCTGGAAGAACTGCTGGGCGCGCCCCTGTTCGTGCGCACGCGCCGCGAGGTGCAGCTGACGCCGGCCGGCACGGCCCTGCTGCCCGAGGCGCGCCGGCTGCTGGCGCAGGCACTGGATTTACCCGCGCTGGTGCGGCGGGCCGCGCAGGGCGAGGCGGGGCGTCTGAGCCTGGCCTTCGTTTCCTCGGCCGACTACAGCGTGCTGCCGCCCCTGCTGCGCGCTTACCAGGCGGCCTATCCGCAAGTGCAGATCGCCCTGCAGGAAGCCACGTCCGACCTGCAGCTCGACGAACTGCAGGCCGGGCGCACGGATGCGGGCCTGCTGATCCCGCCCCTGCCCGAGAAGGCGAAAGGGGAACTCGACTACCTGCCCGTGCTGGCCGAACCGCTGGTGCTGGCCGCGCCCTCAGGCCTCGACATATTGACCGCGCCGGGCCCCGTGCGCCTGCGCGACGTGCCGCCCCTGCCCTTGATCATTTTTCCGCGCGCCATTTCTCCCGCCCTGCACGACGCCATCCTCGGCGTGTTCCGCGCGGCCGGCATCACGCCGCAGATCGGCCAGGAAGCGATACAGATGCAGACCATCGTCAGCCTCGTCTCGGCTGGCATGGGCATCGCGCTTGTGCCACAATCGGTATCGAATCTGATGCGCCCGGGCGTAGAATACAGGCCGCTGCAGGACGCCACGCCGCTGGTGGAAACGGGCCTGGCCTGGCGCCGCGACAATCCGTCCGCCGTGCTGCAAGGTTTTTTGGCGCTGCTGCGCAAGCAGATAGGCCACCCAGCGCAATAAATTAAGTGGCCGCTAAGACAAAAAACCGCAGCCGCCCCCATACTACGCAACCTTGGCTTTAAACAAAGAAAGAAACCCCATGCTGATACACCCGATGCCCGACCCGATAGCCATCCAGATCGGCCCGCTCGCCGTGCACTGGTACGGCCTGATGTACGTGCTGGCCTTTGCCCTGTTCATTATCCTGGGCAGAGTGCGCATCAAGCAGCCGCACATCGCCGTACTGGGCTGGAAGAAGGAAGACCTCGATGACATGCTGTTCTACGGCATGCTGGGCGTGGTGATCGGCGGGCGCCTGGGCGAAGTACTGTTCTACCGTCCCGAATACTTCATGCACAATCCGCTCGAGATCTTCATGGTCTGGCATGGCGGCATGTCCTTCCATGGCGGCTTCCTCGGCGTCATCCTGGCCATGTACCTGTGGAGCCGCAAGGCGGGCCGCAACCTGTTCGACGTGCTCGACTTCATCGCGCCGCTGGTGCCGCTCGGCTACGCGGCCGGCCGCCTGGGCAACTTCATCAATGCCGAACTGCCGGGCCGCATCGCGCCGGAAACCCTGCCGTGGGCCATGCAGTGGCCCGGCATTCCGTATCCCGTGCACCCGTCGCCGATCTACCAGATGCTGGTCGACGGCATTTTGGTGTTCATCATCCTGTGGCTGTTTGCGCGCAAGCAGCGCCCGCGCATGGCCGTGGGCGCCATGTTTACCCTGCTGTACGGCTGCGCGCGCTTCTTCACCGAATACTTCCGCACGCCGGACTGGGAAGTCGTGTGGCTGGGCGTGCCGATCACGTCGGGCCAGATGCTGTCCCTGCCGATGATCGTCGGCGCCATCGCCCTGCTGGTGTGGGCGTACAAAAGCCAGGTGATGGGCACGCCGCCCACCAAGGCCCGCCCGGCCAACACGTAACACCGCTGTTCCCCCGGTGGCGCGCCAGACAGGTGCGCCACTACCTCCTTCCGCAACATTTCCTTCAACGCAATAAAATTTCCTAGTGGAATAGACTTGCTGTTGACATCTCGGTATCATCGTTTTCATGCCGCCACCGGGAAATGCCTTGCCATGCTGCCTGTCGGACAAAAACTGACGTACTCGATTGCGCTGGGCGCCTGCTATGTGCTGGCGCAGCTGGCCTTGACGGCCTGGGCAGGAACGCGTGCCCCCTGGGTCAGCTATGCGTTCAACATTGTGGCTCCCCTGCTGGCGCTGGCCGCCTGTTGCCGCTGCGCCTATATGAGCGCGGCGGGCGCCGCCAGGACGGGCTGGGCCCTGTTCGCCGTGGCCATGCTGTTCTGGAGCACGGGCATGATATTGTCGGCCTGGCAGGATCTGAGCGGACAGGTGGCGTCCGACGCCACGTATTTTCCGATTTCGCCTATTTCATGTATGGCGCGCCCCTGCTGCTGGCCATGTCGTCCGTGACGCACGAGCATCCCTCGCGCACGCTGCAATGGCTGGACGCCGTGCAGGTGCTGCTGGCGACTTACCTGGCCTATACGGCCATCTTTTCCGTGTCGCCCTTCGACCAGCGCTCGATCGCGCCGATTCCCGCCAGCCTGCTGGTGCTGACCTACAACGTGGAAAACCTGGCCCTGGCCTGTTGCGCTTCGCTGCGCCTGCTGGCGCACCGCCGCGATGGCGGGCAAGGCCGCTTTTACCTGCTGCTGACGGTGTTCTTGTGGTGCTATGCGGGCTGCGCTGCCGCGTATAACTATCTGACCTTGCATGGCGTGACGCAAGCGTGGAGCGAAGTACTGCCGAGCCTGCCGTTCCTGCTGCTGGTGCTGCTGTCCAAGGGCGGCCCGGCGGCGCGGTCCGGGCCGGAAAGCGCCCGGGCGCAGCAAGCCCCGCAAAAGCTGACCCTGCTGATCGACAATTTCAGCCCCATCTTCTTTACGGCCGCCCTGCTGGGCCTGGGCTTTGCCGTCATGCGCGCGCATTTCTACCTGGCGGCGGCGTCGCTGTTCGTCGCGCTGCTGGTCCACGCATTGCGCTCGGCCACCCTGCAAAGCCGCTACATGCAAAGCGAACTGGCCTTGCGCGCCGCGCATGACAAACTGGAAAAGCTGTCGCTGACGGACGGCTTGACGGGCATCGCCAACCGGCGCTGCTTCGACCAGACCCTGCAGCTGGAATGGCAGCGCGCCGCGCGCAACCATCAAGGGCTGGCGCTGCTGATCATCGATATCGATTTCTTCAAAAGCCTCAACGACACCTTCGGCCACCCGTATGGCGACGCCTGCCTGGTGCGGATCGCGGCCGCCCTGCACTCGGCGCTGCCGCGCGCCAGCGACCTGGCTGCCCGCTTCGGCGGCGAGGAATTTGCCGCCATCCTGCCCGCCACCGACCACGCGGGCGCGCTGGCCGTGGCGCACAAGATGCAGGAAGCGATCGCCGCCGCCGCCATCGTCCACGCGCCGTCGCGCGGCGGCCTCGTGACGGCCAGCATCGGCCTGGCCTTGAATGATGGAGGACAGACGCCGGAACAATTGCTGGCCGCCGCCGACCAGGCCCTGTACCGGGCCAAGCAGAATGGCCGCAACCGGGTCGAGGGCTAAACTTTCAGCTTATTGGTAATCACTTTCCATTGCGCCGGCGTCACGGGCGTGATCGACAGCCGGCTGCCCTTCTTCAACAGCAGCATGTCTTCCAGTTCCGGCATCTGGCGCATTTCGGACAGGGGCAGCAGCGCCGTCTTCTTCAGGCCCCGCACGTCGACGCTGATCCAGCGCGGCTGTTCCTGCGTGGCCTTCGGGTCGAAGTATTTGCCGCCCGCTTCAAACTGGCTGTGATCGGGATAGGCGCCGCTGGCCACTTCGGCCACGCCCGCCACGCCCGGCTGCGGGCAGCTCGAGTGATAGAACAGCACGCCATCGCCCGGCTGCATGCCATCGCGCATGAAGTTGCGCGCCTGGTAGTTGCGCACGCCGAACCACGGCATGGTGTGCCGGGGCGCGGCCATCAGGTCGTCGATGCTCACTTCATCGGGTTCGGATTTCATCAGCCAATATTGTTTCATGCAGACTCCGTATCAAAGCGACAGACGTAAAAAAACGGTTGCGCATCGATGCTGCAACCGTTTTTCGTTTTCTTTCAAATTGGGCCCCGCCTGTGCCGCTATGCCGGCATCCCGAACCAAACGGTTCAAGGTGGTCACGTTAGTTCAATTTCGGGTTCGTCGAACGAGCGACGCTCACTCCCATCAAACAAAATTCGCAACCGATGCGCATAAATGGTTCAAGGAATATATGGCAATCGCGAACACCGCAGGGTAGACCCAAGTTTACTCCTTTGATCGCGCATCGCAAAGACAAATCGTCGCGTGCACGCTTAAAAAAGGTTTTCCTGGGGCGTCAAAGCGCTATCCAATACCGTGTGCATGGCCGAGATTTTCTGCTTCACTTCCAGGATCGTCAATTCGGACAGCGGACCTTGCGGCGACTTCACGGAGAGGAACTCCGCGGCCACGCCCAGGGCGGCCAGCACGGCGATGCGGTCGTTGCCCTTGACCTTGCCCGCGTCGCGGATGGCTTTCATTTTGCTATCGAGATAGATCGCCGCTTCGCGCAGCGCGCGCTCTTCGCCGTCGCGGCACACCATGCTGTAGGACTGGCCCATGATATTGACATCGACACGCGGCATTACGCTTCCTTCTCGTTCTCGGCAATATAGGCGCCCGCTTCCGAAGCGGCTTGCTCCAGGCCCGCTTGCACCAGTTCGGGAATTTTTTCCAGCAAGGCTTCCACCCGCTCCTGCGCCTCGCGCATGCGTTGCACGTACAGGGCGTTTTCGGCGGACAGGGCGGCGTTATCCTTGCGCAGTTGCGCGTTTTCACGGCGCAGCGCATGGGTCATTTCGGCCAGCAGGCCTATTTTGTCGGATAATTCGTTGAATTCGGAAATCATTCCGCCACTATAGGGCGGACGCTCCATGGGCGTCAATCGAATCACGCCGCTGTCACACATATTTACATCAATGCAGGGCAGTTGGCGGACAATACACACTTTTTCCGGCGCTTTTCGCCAACTGCGCGCATCTGCGGGCGCCGCGATGGCAGCGTTTTACTCGTCGACGTAATCGGCTTCGATATCGAGTCCGCCATAGCGGTTTTCGCAAGAGCGGCGCGTCAAGGTCTGTTGTCCGCCCTTGCCGTCAAGCACCATCGTCAAATCGCGGCAAGTACGGCTGTAGCTGCCGGGTTTGGCGTCCGTGCCCGAGGGCGTCAGGCGCACTGCCAGCGGCTGCGCATTGCCCAAGCCCTTGTTGCTCCACTGGCGGCTCTTGCCATCCTCTTCATCCTTCAGGGTGCGCACGGCCGCCTTCAGCAGCGCTGCCTGCTCTTTGGCATTCAGCTTGGCCACCGTCACGTCGGACAGGAAAGGCGGATACACGACGGGCGCCGGGTCCTTGCCCTGCACGTCCCAGCGGCCGCTGCTCTGCGAACAGGTGCGCCGGCTCAAGTCCTGCGTTTTACCAGCCGCCGTGACGACGAATGTCAGGTCGCGGCACACGTGCGCCTTCAGGCTGTGCTCCGTCATGCCCGAGTTGCTGAAGTTATAGCTGACTTTGACCATCACGCCGCGCTCGCCGCCGTTGTCCCACACGTGCGCTTCCTGGTCGTCGTCATCCTTGTTCAAGTCCTTGAACAGCTCGTTAAGCAGCATTTCCTTTTGCTGCGGCGTCAGGGTGGCCACCGTGATCTCGTCGGCGATGGTGGGCGTTTGCGCGGCGGCATTGCCCAGGCAGGCGAAACCGAGGACGGCGGCGCCCAGCAGGCGCAGGGCGGGACGGGAAAGAGTCGATGGCATGATGAGTGAGCTTTCAGGTGCGAATGGCGATATTGATATGCAATTCTAATCATCTTATCAAAATCCATAGCAAAACTCTGTTTCCTTTGCGTACAGGAACGCCGTCCGCCCGACGGGCATGCTAGAGTCGCGCCTGTTGCTGACGCCCGGGAACGAGGCTTGCGTTTGCGCAAACCCTGTGTAAATGCAGGCTGCGCGGAACAAGTATCAATATGTTCCCCTTGAATAAGCCCCCTACCGTCCCTATAATTAGCACTCGTTAGTAGAGAGTGCTAACAAACTCTTTCGTAGCAATCCTCAGGACATGATGGTGCATGCCGGACAACAGCAGGGAACGCTACGCGGTGGGCGACGCCGCGATGCACCACTGCTCAAGCCGGCACGCAACGATGCCATGGGGTTTGCTTGACCGTTGCGGGCTGCTTTCAACGGCGGTCACTGAAAGCACGCCTGGCGCTGTGCCAGGCATGTATTCATTCAGCAACACTTATCCATTGAACTTTAAGGAGTTTTGTATGAATCTGCGCCCATTGAACGATCGCGTCATCGTCAAACGCCTCGACCAGGAAACCAAGACTGCGTCCGGCCTCATCATTCCTGATGCAGCTGCTGAAAAACCGGATCAAGGCGAAGTCCTTGCCGTAGGCAATGGCAAGATTCTCGACGACGGCAAAGTCCGTCCTCTGGATGTCAAAGTGGGCGACCGCGTCCTGTTCGGCAAGTACGCCGGCCAAACCGTCAAAGTTGACGGCGATGAGCTGCTGGTCATGCGCGAAGAAGACATCATGGCGATCGTCGTCAAGTAATTGTTTCCACGTTTTAGATAACTCATTCCGAAATTTCTGGAGAATTGAACATGGCAGCTAAAGAAGTAGTATTCGGCGACGCAGCGCGCGCCAAGATGGTCGAAGGCGTCAATATCCTCGCCAACGCAGTCAAAGTCACCTTGGGCCCGAAAGGCCGCAACGTGGTCCTGGAGCGCTCGTTCGGCGCCCCTACCGTCACCAAGGATGGTGTGTCGGTAGCGAAAGAAGTTGAACTCAAAGACAAGCTCATGAACATGGGCGCGCAAATGGTCAAGGAAGTTGCTTCCCGCACCAGCGACAACGCCGGCGACGGCACCACCACCGCCACCGTGCTGGCACAAGCCATCGTGCGCGAAGGCATGAAGTTCGTTGCCGCCGGCATGAACCCGATGGACCTGAAGCGCGGTATCGACAAGGCTGTTGCTGCGACCGTCGAAGAACTGGCGAAAATCGCCCGTCCTTGCACCACGACCAAGGAAATCGCCCAGGTTGGCGCGATCTCGGCGAACTCGGACTACTCGATCGGCGAGCGTATCGCTGAAGCGATGGAAAAAGTCGGCAAGGAAGGCGTCATCACCGTAGAAGACGGCAAGTCGCTGAACGACGAGCTGGACATCGTTGAAGGCATGCAGTTCGACCGCGGCTACCTGTCGCCATACTTCATCAACAACCCGGAGAAACAAGTTGCCGTACTGGACAGCCCATTCGTCCTGTTGTGCGACAAGAAAATCTCGAACATCCGTGACCTGCTGCCGGTACTGGAACAAGTCGCAAAAGCTGGCCGTCCACTGCTGATCATCGCGGAAGACATCGAAGGCGAAGCGCTGGCCACGCTGGTTGTGAACAACATCCGCGGCATCCTGAAAACCTGCGCAGTGAAAGCACCTGGCTTCGGCGACCGCCGCAAAGCCATGCTGGAAGACATCGCTGTCCTGACCGGCGGCCAAGTGATCGCTGAAGAAGTCGGCCTGACCCTGGAAAAAGTGACCCTGGCCGAACTGGGCCAAGCGAAACGCATCGAAGTGGGCAAGGAAAACACCATCGTCATCGATGGCGCCGGCGAAGCTGCCTCGATCGAAGCACGCGTAAAACAAGTGCGTGTACAGATCGAAGAAGCGACCTCGGACTACGACCGTGAAAAACTGCAAGAGCGCGTCGCCAAACTGGCTGGCGGCGTTGCCGTGATCAAGGTTGGCGCAGCCACCGAAGTCGAAATGAAAGAGAAAAAAGCCCGCGTTGAAGATGCACTGCACGCGACCCGCGCTGCCGTGGAAGAAGGCATCGTGCCAGGCGGCGGCGTAGCCCTGCTGCGCGCACGCGCCAACATCACGGTCAAGGGCGACAATCCTGATCAAGACGCCGGTATCAAGATCGTCCTGCGCGCAATGGAAGAGCCACTGCGCATGATCGTGCAAAACGCAGGCGAAGAAGCTTCGGTCGTCGTGGCAGCCGTACTGGCTGGCACGGGCAACTACGGCTACAACGCTGCCAACGGCACGTATGGCGACATGGTGGAAATGGGCGTTCTGGACCCAGCCAAAGTGACCCGTTCGGCGCTGCAAAACGCCGCTTCGATCGCTTCGCTGATGCTGACGACCGACTGCATGGTCTGCGAAATCGCTGACGACAAAGCAGGCGGCGGCATGGGCGGCGGCATGGGCGGCATGGGCGGCATGGACGGCATGATGTAATGTCCGGCGGCCAGTCGCGCAGGCGACGGCGCGACCGGCCGCATACGCCGGGACAAGGCTGGCAGACCAAAAGCTGCCAGTACCTGCCCGGCGGCCCCGAAAGCCACCTTCTACGGAAGGTGGCTTTTTTTCGTCTTTCCCTAGCAATTCCAATGATTGCCCGCCTGACTGTTTTGCTTTAGCATGGCCGCCATCTTTCCTCTTTCGCACACCCGCCACCATGCCGCCACGCGCCTCCACTTCCAGAACCACCATCATCGCCGGCATCCTGGCCGGCTTGCTGGCCGCCGGGCTCGGCGCTTTCTACGTGCACGAGCAATCGGCGCCGCGCGATGAGCATGCCCCTGGCGCCAGCGCCGGCACGGCGGCACCGGAGAAGAACGCGCGCGCCGTCGATGCCTTGATGGCCTTACCGGAAATCAAGGCCTGGTCGGCGCATATCGAAAAGGCCTCGGGCGGCCGCGCCCACGGCGCCGTGATGGAAACGTCGCCGGAAGCACGCCTCATCGATGGCCAGCCCTACTATGACCTGAACTTTGTGGAAAACACGCCGGACGCGGCGCACCGCTGGGAGAGTTTCGTCGTCTCCCAGGATGGCAAGCGCATCCTCGTCGACGACGTCGTCAGCGGTGAGCTGATCAGCCTGGAACAATGGCGCAAGGACAACGCGCCCATGCAGCGCATCGCCACGCAGTAATTCCTGCGCCGGCCCCCTTGCCGCGGGACGCTTGCGTTGCAGCGCAAGCTTTACTTTCCGACATCGAAGCGCGATACTCGGCCACATGCCCGCCATCACTGTCCGCCCCCTCGCGCCAGACGACGCCAGCGCCTACCGCGCGCTGCGCCTGGCCGGCATCGCCGAATTGCCCGCCGCCTTCTGCACCACGCACGCGGCGGAAAGCGGCTTGCCGCTGGCACGGCTAGCCGAGCGCCTGCGCGCCACTTCCCACCAAATAATATTTGGCGCTTTCGACCAGGAACAATTGATCGCCATTGCCGGCCTGCGCCGCGAACCGATCGCCGTCGTGCATGACAAGGCCAGCCTGTGGGGCGTGTACGTGGCACCGCAGGCGCGTGGACTCGGCGCGGGACGGCAACTGGTGCAGGCGGCCATCGCGCACGCCTGCAGCGTGCCCGAGCTGGGCCGCGTGCGCCTGGCCGTGGCCCAGGACAATCACGCGGCGCTGAACCTCTACCTGGGCTGCGGTTTTAGCCTGGCGGACAGTCCCGCATCGGATGGCATGCTGCAAATGCAACTGCTGCTGCCCCGCCCTGCCCGTGCAAGTGCCGAAAGTAATGTCTTTATGAAAATCAATACCTTACAAATCCCTGCGAAATAGCGGACAGGCCGTTTTTTCTGTTGCAAGCAAACGCGGCAGGCCTTAGCATCGCGGCTTACAAAAAAAACTTGGGGAGAGCCAATGTCATCGGCCGAGACACAAACCGCCACGGGCAAAATGCCCCGGCAAATACCGTACATCATCGCCAACGAAGGCTGCGAACGCTTCAGCTTTTACGGCATGCGCAACATCCTGACGCCATTCCTCATCAGCACCTTGCTGCTGATGATCCCGATCGACCAGCGCACGGGCGAAGCCAAGCACGTGTTCCACACCTTCGTCATCGGCGTGTATTTCTTCCCGCTGCTGGGCGGCTGGCTGGCCGACCGCTTCTTCGGCAAGTACAACACCATCTTCTGGCTCAGCCTCGTGTATTGCGCCGGCCATGCCTGCCTGGCCCTGTTTGAAAACAGCGTCAACGGCTTCTATTTCGGCCTGTTCCTGATCGCCTTCGGTTCCGGCGGCATCAAGCCGCTCGTGGCCTCGTTTGTCGGCGACCAGTTCGACCAGACCAACAAGCACAAGGCCAAGCTGGTCTTCGACCTGTTCTACTGGATCATCAACTTCGGCTCCTTCTTCGCGTCCTTGCTGATGCCTATGTTCCTGCGCGACTTCGGTCCGTCGATCGCCTTCGGCATCCCTGGCCTGATGATGCTGGCCGCCACCATCGTCTTCTGGATGGGCGCCAAGAAATACGTGCACGTGCCGCCAGCGCCGCCGAATCCCGATTCGTTTACCCGCGTGGCCCGCACGGCCCTGCTGGCCCGCGTCGATGGCGGTTCGCGTCCCGGCCTGTACGTGGCCTACGTCGGCGTGATCGGCGCCCTGTATGCGTTCTACAGCATTCCCGAATGGGGCTTCGTGATTTCCGCGTGTACCGCGCTGGTCTTGCTGCTGGCCTTCGGCAGCATCGGCACGGCCATGCAGCTGGAACGCGCACGCGGCATCCATCCTGACGAAGCCGTCGAAGGCGTGCGCGCCGTGCTGCGCATCCTCGTCATCTTCGCCCTCGTCACGCCTTTCTTCTCGCTGTTCGACCAGAAGGCCTCGACGTGGATCGTGCAAGCGAACACCATGGAAAAACCAAGCTGGTTCCTGCCGGCGCAGATGCAGGCGCTGAACCCGATGCTGGTGATGCTGCTGATCCCGTTCAACAACCTGGTGCTGTACCCGATGCTCAACCGCTTCGGCTGGGAAGCGACGGCCCTGCGCCGCATGACGGCCGGTATCGGCTTTTCCTCGCTGGCGTGGATCGTCATCGGCTTGCTGCAGCTGGCCCTCGACAGCGGCAGCGCCGTCTCCATCATGTGGCAGATCCTGCCGTACGCCCTGCTGACGTTCGGCGAAGTGCTGGTCTCGGCGACGGGCCTGGAGTTTGCGTACAGCCAGGCGCCCGTCTCGATGAAGGGCGCCATCATGAGCTTCTGGAATCTGTCGACGACGGTGGGCAACCTGTGGGTGCTGATCGTCAACCGCAGCGTCATGAACGAAGGCGTGATCGGCAAGATCGCCGAAAGCGGCATCAGCGTGACGGCCTTCCAGATGTTCTTCTTCGCCGCCTTCGCCGCCGTGGCCATGCTGGCCTTCGGCCTGTATGCGAAGCGCTACAAGATGGTCGACAACTACCGCAAGACGGTGGTGCCGGGCAAAGCGTAATCATGCAAGTAGGTCGGATTAGCCCGAAGGGCGTAATCCGACAACGCCGCTGACAATATCGTCGGATTACGCATGGCGATGCCACGCTAATCCGACCCACGCGTCCTTCTTTTTTACGTCGTCACCGTCGGCCCATCGCGCCCCGTGCGCTGGCGGATCTGCGCGAGCTGCTGCGCCACGGCGATCAGCCCTGCCAGCGCTTCCTGGGTGGGAATATCGTGGCGGGCCGGATCGGCTTCGTAGCGCTCCAGGTACAGGCGCAGTGTGGCGCCTTCGGTGCCCGTGCCGGACAGGCGCAGCACGATGCGCGCGCCGTCCGTCATGATGATGCGGATGCCCTGCTGCGTGGCGACGGAACCGTCGACGGGGTCCGTGTAGCTGAAGTCGTCGGCCAGCGCCACCGTGTAGCCGCCCAGTGTCTGTCCCGGCAAGGCGGCCAGCTGGCCGCGCACGGCCTCCATCAGCTGCGCCGCGCAAGCGCTGTCGATGTCTTCGTAATCGTGGCGCGAATAATAGTTGCGGCCATACGTGGCCCAGTGCGCGCGCACGATGTCTTCCACCGATTGCTTCTTCTCTGCCAGCAGGTTGAGCCAGAACAGCACGGCCCACAGGCCATCCTTTTCGCGCACATGGTTCGAGCCCGTGCCATAACTCTCTTCGCCGCACAGGGTGGCCATGCCGGCGTCGAGCAGGGTGCCGAAGAATTTCCAGCCCGTCGGCGTCTCGTGGCAGGGGATGCCCAGCGCGCTAGCGACCCGGTCGGCCGCGCCCGACGTGGGCATGGAGCGGGCGATGCCTTTCAAACCGTCGCGGTAGCCGGGCGCCACGGTGGCGTTGGCGGCCAGGATGGCCAGGCTGTCCGAGGGCGTGACGTCGAAACGGCGCCCGACGATCATGTTGCGGTCGCCGTCGCCATCTGACGCGGCGCCGAAGTCCGGGGCATCGTCGCTGGCCATGCGCGTAATCAATTCCTGCGCGTTGACGGGGTTCGGGTCCGGATGGCCGCCGCCGAAGTCTTCCAGGGGCACGCCGTTGATGACGCTGCCCTTGGGTGCGCCCAGCATGCCTTCCAGGATGGCCGTCGCATACGGCCCGGACACGGCGTGCATGCCGTCGTAGCAGAGGCGCAAGCCGCCCGCGAACAGGGCGCGGATGGCATCGAAATCGAACAGCTGCTGCATCAGTTCCGCGTAGTCCGCGACGGAATCGATCACTTCGACGGTCATCTGCTCGATGCGCACGGTGCCCAGGGTGTCGAGGTCGATATCGGCAGCGTCGCTGATGCGGTATTCGGTGATGGCTTGCGTGCGCGCAAACATGGCTTCCGTGACCTTTTCGGGCGCCGGGCCGCCATTGGCGATGTTGTACTTGATGCCGAAATCGCCATCCGGGCCGCCCGGGTTATGGCTGGCCGACAGGATGATGCCGCCGCTGGCGCCATGCTTGCGGATCACGCAGCTGACGGCCGGCGTCGACAGGATGCCGCCCTGCCCCAGCAGCACGCGCGCATAGCCGTGCGCGGCCGCCATGCGCAGCACCGTCTGGATAGCCGCGCGGTTGTAGTAGCGTCCGTCGCCACCCAGCACCAGGGTCTGGCCACGGCAGTCGCCGAGCGTGTCGAAAACGCTCTGCACGAAGTTTTCCAGGTATTGCGGTGCGCTGAACATAGCCACCTTCTTGCGCAGGCCCGACGTGCCGGGCCGCTGGCCGGCAATCGGCGCCGTGTTGATGATTTGAATAGCCATGTTGCCTCCATATTAACTTCCCATGTTAACGCAAGTGGGGCAAGCGGCAAAGCGTTGTACGTCAGCGATGGTGCGGTAATACGCTTAAGCTGGCGGCACCATGCGGCACCTCACTCTTGCATGTCTCACAACCCCACATTATAATAAGAATAGTTCTCATTCACATTTAGACTCTCAACAGAGTGTGCACGCAGCCGCTACGCCAGTGCGCAGTTGAATGACACGCTGCGCCAGCCAGGCATCTCCGCCAAGCAAGCCTTCCCATATCAATAACGAAAGTAGAAGTTTCATGGCGCGAGCACGTTCGCTGGCCGGCACTGCCGCCGCGACGTCCCGATACTTCGCACCGCTGCGATAACCATGTTTCTCATCACGAACGAAGGGATACACCATGCACCTCACTTCCATCGCGCGCCTCGGCGCCCTCGCCACCGCCCTGCTGGGCGCGGCCCTCGTTTCCGGCACGGCCAGCGCACACCAGATCTGGCTGCAGCAGGACGGCAAGGCGGCCAGCGTGTACTTCGGCGAGTTCGGCGACAACCTGCGCGAAGCGTCGCCCGGCCTGCTCGACAAGTTCAGCATCAGGAACGTGACGTGGATTTCGGCGGCCGGCAACAAGTCCCTGCAGGCCAGCAAGACGGCCGGCGCCTTTGTCCTGAACGGCAAGGTGGCGGCCGGCGAAAGCATCATCGTCGAGGAAGACAACTACCCGTCGTGGGAAGAGAAAAAGGATGGCAAGGCCACGCGCACCGTGTGGATTCCCGCCGCGCGCCTGATCGCCGACGGCAAGGCGCAGACACCCGCGCTGACCCTGGACCTGGTGCCGACCGGCAAACCGGGCCAGTTCCAGGTCAGCTACCAGGGCAAGCCGCTGGCGCAGGCCAAGGTCAACGCCGTGGTGCAGTCGGGCTGGAGCAAGGAAGCGTGGAGCGATGCGCAAGGCCTGGTCAGCTTCCCGCTGCCATGGAAGGGCACCTATGTGCTGGAAGTGCAGCACACGGACAAGACGGCCGGCCAGCGCGGCGCGCAAGCCCATGACAAGGCCATGTTCGTGACCACCCTGAGCCTGGTGCAGCCGCAAGGCGTGACGCCGCTGCCGGCCGGTCCGGCCCTGCCGCCCAGCAAGGATCACGACTGACCATGCAAGCGCCAGCCATCACTAAAATGCCGCGCCTGCGGCTGTCCGCCGGCGCCGTGTACCGGCTCGGCGTGGCCTCGCGCAGCGTGGCGGCCATCGTCGGCGGCTACGTGCTGGCCGCGCTGGTCACCATGCTGCTGTCGGTGAGCCTGCCCATGGCCCGTTCCGAAGCCGTCATGACAGCCACCCTGCTGTCGTTTGCCATCTACACCTGCGCCGTACTGTGGGCCTTCGCCACGCGCAGCGCCCTGCGCGCCTGGCTGGGCCTCGCGATTCCCGCCGCCGTCATCGCCGCCATCCTGCAGTGGATGGACGCACTATCCTGGAGTCTCGCATGAAAGAAGGTTTCCGCCAGTCGATGGCATGGCTGCACACCTGGTCCGGCCTGCTCGTCTGCTGGATTCTATTGCTGGTGTTTTGCGCCGGCACGGCCAGCTACTACCGCAATGAAATCACCTTGTGGATGCAGCCCGAACTGCATGGCGCCGCCGCCAGCGAAGTGAGCACCGAGGAAGCGGCCAAGGTCGCGCAGCAGGCGATGGAAGAGCGGGCCACGGGCGCCACGCGCTGGTTCATCAGCCTGCCCGGCGAGCGCAGCGCCGCCACGCAGCTGGGCTGGAGCAAGCCATCGCAACCGGGCGAAAAGAAACGCGGACGGCGCGGCAATTTTCATAGCGAAAAAGCCGACCCGGCCACGGGCGAGGTGCTGTCCAAGCCGCGCGAAACGCGGGGCGGCGAATTCCTCTACCGCCTGCACTTCGACCTGCACTACATGCCGGCCATCTGGGCCCGCTGGATCGTGGGTTTCTGCGCCATGTTCATGTTCGTCTCCATCATCAGCGGCATCGTCACGCACAAGCGCATCTTCAAGGACCTGTTTACCTTCCGGCCGAAAAAGGGCCAGCGCTCGTGGCTCGACGCGCACAACGTGACGGCCGTGCTGGCCCTGCCCTACCACATCATGATCACCTACACGGGCCTCGTCACCCTGATGTTCCTGTACATGCCATCGGGCGCCACGGCCGCCTACAAGGGCGACCAGGACGCCTTCTTCGCCGAAGCCTTCCCGGGCCGCTCGGGCGACAGCAAGCCGGCCGGCGTGGCCGCACCGCTGACGGCATTGGCCCCCCTCGTGCGCCAGGCGGAACAGCACTGGGGCGGCGGCAAGGTCGAACGCATCTCCATCAGCCATCCGGGCGACGCCAACGCCACCGTGACGTTGACGCGCGCGGGCGGACGCGACATGTCGTCGAAGCAGCCGTCGATGGAATTCGATGGCGTGTCCGGCAAGCTGCTGTCGACCGACGGCGAGGCGCAGCCCGGCGCCGCCGCCACGCAAGGCGTGATGGTCGGACTGCACGTCGCGCATTTCGGCGGCCCGCTGCTGCGCGCCCTGTTCTTCCTGTCCGGCCTGGCCGGCTGCGCCATGGTCGCCACGGGCGCCCTGCTGTGGGCCGTCAAGACGCGCCAGAAGCAGGCCAAGGCGCTGGCCGCCGGCAAGCGCGCCAGCTTCGGCCTGCGCCTGGTCGAGGCACTCAACATCGGCGCCATCGCCGGCATCCCGATCGCCTTCGGCGTCTACTTCTGGGCCAACCGCCTGCTGCCTGTGGCGATGGAAGAGCGGCCGCAAGAGGAAATTGCCTGCTTCTTCGGCGCCTGGGCCCTGGCCGCCATCATCGCCCAGCTGCGCCCGTCGCGCGCCATGTGGCGCATGCAGCTGGCCGCCGGCGCCTTCCTGCTGGCGTCGCTGCCCGTGCTGAACGTCTTTACCACCGATTCGCATCTGGGCGTGACCCTGTTCCTGGGCCGCGGCCCCGTGGCGGTGGCCGCCTTCGACCTGGTGGTGCTGGTGCTGGGCCTGGGCCTCGCGTATGCGGCGTTCAAGTTGAAGCCGCTGCCCGTGAAGGCGGTCAAGGCCGCGCCGGTAAAACCGGCGCAGACGATGGAGGCCGCGTGATGGAGCCGCTGTCGAACTTCCTCGCGAATTTTCTCGTTTTAGCGCTGTGCTATGCGGGCCTGTCCTCGCTGTGCCTGGCGATGGACCGCCACTACGCCGACCTGCACGGACGCGGCGCCGAACCGCCCGCGCCGCTGCGCCGCCGCCTGCAGTGGACCGGCTGGCTGGCGCTGGTCGCCGGCCTGGCCTGGGCCATGCACATCGCGGGCGGCGGCTATGGCCTCGTCTACTGGGTCGGCAGCCTGACAAGCTGCGGCTTGCTGCTGATCTGGCTGCTGCCGTACGCGCCCCACCAAGCCATGCGCCTGGCGCGTATCGCCGGCAGCGCGGCCGTGCTGGCCGCCGTGATGCTCGCGGCGCTGTCCGTCACGCCGGGCTAGGCGACTTGAGCCGCGCCTCGATGTCCTCGGGCGCCACGGCGCGGCCAAGAAAATAGCCGAACGCTTCGTCGCAGCCCATCTCGGCCAGCAGTTCCAGCTGCTCGCCGCTTTCCACGCCGCCGGCGATGGTGCGCAATCCGAGCGTGCGCGCCATGGCCACGATGGCGCGCACCACGGCGCTATCGCCGCCCGGCTTGCCCAGGTCGTCGACGAAGCATTTTTCGATCTTCACGGCATCCGTGGGAAAGCGTTTCAGGTAAGTGAGCGAAGCGTCGCCCGTGCCGAAATCGCTGATAGCGATCGCCATGCCCAGCTGGCGGAACTGGCGCAGTATCAGTTCGCAGTTCTGGCTGCTGTCGATCAGGATGCCGGCGGCGATTTCCAGTTCGATGCAATGACCAGGCACGCCGGCCGCCTCCAGCGCGGCGGCGAAATTGCGCGCGATATCGCGCTGGTAGAACTGGCGCGCCGACAGGCTGACGGACACCGTCAGCATCTGCCCCTGCGCGATCCAGCTGCGCGCCTGCTCCACGGCCGTGGCCAGCACCCAGGCGCCCACGGGCAGGATCAAGGCGCTTTCCTCGAGCACCGGCAAAAAATCGAGCGGCATCATCAGGCCCAGTTCCGGGTGCCTCCAGCGCAGCAGCGCCTTCACGCCCGTGATCCGGCGCGTCTTCAAGTCCATGCGCGGCTGGTAGTACAGCACGAATTCATTGCGTTCGAGCGCGTGGCGCAGGGCCGTCTCGAGGATGGTGCGCGAATACGACTGCGTCTGCATGCGCGGCGCATAGCGCTGGCAGGTACCGGGCGCGTGGCGCTTGGCCGCATACATGGCCAGGTCGGCCTTTTCGATCAGCGCATTGACGTCGTCGTCGTCATCCGGGTACAGGGCCACGCCCACGCTGGCCGCCACCGACAGGCTGTATTCGCCGATAACGAAAGGCGCGGCGATGGCGCGGACGATTTTCTCGGCCACCCGCTCGGCATCGTGCGCCGCGCGCAGTTCCGTCAGCAGGATGATGAATTCGTCGCCGCCCTGGCGCGCCACCGTGTCGACCTTGCGCACGCACTGCTGCACCCGGCGCGCGAACTCCGTCAGCACCTGGTCGCCCACGTCGTGTCCCAGGCTGTCGTTGATGGATTTGAAGCGGTCGATGTCGACGAACAGCACGGCCAGCAGCCCCTGGTGGCGGCGCGCGTAGGCGATGCCGTGCTCGAAGCGGATCTGGAAATGCAAACGGTTCGGCAAGCCCGTCAAGCCGTCGTGGTGGGCGATGAATTCCAGCTGCTGCTCGGCGCGCCGGCGGGCCGACACGTCGTGCAGCAGCAGCACCGCGCCGCCCTGCGCCAGCGGCGCGCAGCTGTACTGCACGTCGATGCGCTTGCCGTCGAGATGGCGCAGCAGCACGGCGCCGCGCGCCACTTCCAGCACTTCCTGCCGCGCCACGCAGTCGCGCACCTGGCGCGCCGCATCGATGGGCGAGCCGTCATGGAACAGCGGCAGCAGTTGCGTCACGGGCTGGCCCGGGCCATCGTCGCCCAGCAGCCCGCCCATGGCGCTGGCGCGGGGATTCAGGTACTGCACCACGCCGTCATGGTCGGTGCCGATGACGGCCGCCGGCAAGGCATGCAGCAGCGCCAGCGCATCGGCCATGCGCCGCGCCTGCGCCGCCTGCAGCACCGCGCCCGTCGCATGGCGCATGCGCCACATGCGCGCCGCCCGCCACTGGCAGGCCAGCAGCACGGCGAGCACCATGGCCAGGGCCAAGCACAGCGCCAGCAGCAGCGCCGTCATGCGTCACCCGGCAGGCAAGAGATGGAAGACATGCTTTTCCTTTGCAACGCGCGCCGTGCGGCCGGGCGCAAATACATGCTGAAAGGAAATAATATAAGAATTTCGGCGCGATATTTGCCTGATGGGGCGCCGCTTGACTGGCATCAAGCGGCGCGTGGCGCGTGTGCTTCAGGCCAGCGACAGCTTCCTGGCCGGGGCGGCGCCCGCCGGTACGGCCATGCCGGGCGTGCCGTGCAGCTTGAAGATGCTGACGGCGTCGGCCAGGCTGGCCGCCTGCTGCTGCAGCGCGTCCGCGGCGGCGGCGGCCTGCTCCACCAGGGCCGCGTTCTGCTGCGTCACGCCATCCATCTGGCTGATGGCGATGCTGATCTGCTCGATGCCGTCGCGCTGCTCCACGCTGGCCACGGCGATCTCGCCGATGATGGCGTTCACGCGCTGCACGCTGCTCACCACGTCATCCATCGTGCGCCCCGCCTGGCCGGCCAGCACGCTGCCCTCTTCCACCGTGCGCACGGATTCGCCGATCAGCTGCTTGATTTCCATGGCCGCCGCGGCCGAGCGGTGCGCCAGGCTGCGCACCTCGGTGGCCACGACGGCGAAGCCGCGCCCCTGCTCGCCCGCGCGCGCCGCTTCCACGGCCGCATTCAGGGCCAGGATATTCGTCTGGAAGGCGATGCCGTCGATGACGGCGATGATGTCGACGATGCGCTTCGATGAAGCATTGATATGGCTCATGGTCTGCACCACTTGCGCCACGGCTGCGCCGCCGCGCAGCGCCACGTCGGACGCGCCGCCGGCCAGCTGGCGCGCCTGGTCCGCGTTGTCGTTATTCTGCCGCACGGTGGACGTCAGCTCGATCATCGAGGCAGCCGTTTCTTCCAGCGAACTGGCTTGTTCTTCCGTGCGCGAGGACAGGTCCATATTGCCGCTGGCGATTTCCGCCGAGGCCGTGGCGATGGCGTCCGTGCCGGTACGCACCCGTCCCACGATGGCGGCCAGGTTGCCGCTCATGGCTTTCAGTGCGCGCAGCAAGTCGCCGATTTCATCGCGGCTGCCATCGGCCACCACGGCGCGCAAGTCGCCGGCCGCCACCTGCTGGGCAATGCCCACGGCCGCACCCAGCGGTACCGTGATGCTGCGGATCAGCCACCACACGGTGACGCTGCCGACGACCAGAGTCACCAGTACGGTGGCCAGCATGGCGATGCTGGCGCTGCGGTGCGCGGCCGCGTCCTGTTCCTTCATCTGCGCCATCAGGCTGTGCGACTGCTTGCCGATGGCGGCCACGATGGCGTCGATCTGGCGCGTCGGTTCGCGGTCCATGCCCTTGACCAGCGCATCGACCACGTGGGCGCTGTCGGCACGCGCGCCATCGAATTTTTGCAGGGCCGCCAGGTAGCTCACGCCCAGCGCGTCGTGCGCCTGCAGCGCCTGCTCCACGGACGCCGTGTCGAGCCCCAGCGCCGCCATCATCGATTGCAGGCCTTTCAATTCCTTGCGCGTCTGCGCGCCGCTGGCGACGAACGCTTCGCGGTAACGCTGGAAGGCGGCCGCATCACCGCCGCGCAGCAGGATGTTTTTCCACTCCTGCACCTGGATCTTGAATTCCACCTGCGCGCTGCGCGCCGCATCGACGGCTTCCGTCAGGGCGACGGAGCGCTGCATGGCGTCCGCGCTGCGCGCGCTGGCCGCGTCGAGCGCGCTCCAGCCGCGCGCACCGACGAAGACCAGCGCAAGAAAGAAGAAGGCGCCCAACAGACCGAGGCGGACGGAGATTTTCAGATTCGCGAGTTGCATGTGTTTCTCCCAGCGGCAAGAACAGGATGGCAACAAAAGGCTGCCGAAAACTATCCAATTCTCACCCGATGGCCGAATCATGCAGCGCCCCCGGTGAAAAACCAAGCGGCGCTTTCGCTACAGAAACACTTTCAACATAGAAACAACAAATTACAAGGGAAGGTTGACTGCCTGACCATGGTGACGTGTTCGCAGCATGGTCAGGCCGGCAATCTTGCCGGTCGCTTCAGCGCGACACGGCGGCCGCTCCCGCGAACTCCTCGCGCAGCAGCGGATACAAACGCCGGTAGCGCGCCAGCCGTTCGTCCAGCACGGCGGAGGCCTGCGGCGCGATGGTCTCCTGCACGGGTGGCCGCGTGCACACTTGCGCGGGCGGCAAGCCCGTCACGGCCATCTGCGCCAGGCGCGCCGCGCCCATGGTGCCGCCAGCCGCGCCGTGGTCGTGGCGCAGCACGTTCAAGCCCGAGGCATTCGCGCACAGCTGGGCCCAGAAGCGGCTGCGCGAACCGCCGCCCACGAACGACGCTTCTTCCAGCTGCGTGCCGGCGCTGCGCAGGGCCGCATTGCCGTCGGCCATGGCAAAGGCCACGCCTTCCATCACGCTGTAGGCCAGGTCCGCCCGTCCGTGTTCCGTCGACAGGCCGAAGAATACGCCGCGCGCGCAAGCGTCGTTGTGCGGCGTGCGCTCGCCGCTCAGGTAGGGCAAAAAGACCGGTGCGGCGCCCGCCTCGACGTGTTCCGCCAGCTTCACCAATTCGCCGATGTCGGACGACTGCGTCAATCGCGCCACCCAGCTGAGGCTGGACGCGGCGCTGAGGATCACGCTCATCTGGTGCCAGCGCTCGGGCAGGCAGTGGCAGAACGCGTGCACGCCCTGGCCAGGATTGGGCGCAAAGCCATCACTGCCCGCGAACAGCACGCCGGACGTGCCCAGCGACAGCAGGCCGGCGCCCGGCTCCACCACGCCCAGGCCGACGGCGGCCGCCGCATTGTCGCCCGCGCCGCCGGCCAGCAGCACCGGATGCGCAATGCCCAACTCCTGGCACAGGGACGGCCGCACCTGCGCCGCGGCGGCGTTGCCTTCGACCAGGCGCGGCATGTGCTCACGCGTCAAACCGGTGGCGGCCAGCATGCGTTCGGACCAGTCGCGTCTGGCCACGTCCAGCCACAGGGTGCCGGAGGCATCGGACATGTCGGACACGTACTCGCCCGTCAGGCGCAGCGCCACGTAATCCTTGGGCAGCAAGACCTTGGCCGTGGCGCGGAACAGCGATGGCTCGTACTTCTGCAGCCACAGCAGCTTGGGCGCCGTGAAGCCGGGCATGGCCTGGTTGCCCGTGATGGCGCGCGACTCGGGCACCAGCGCCTCGAGCTCCACGCATTCGGCAAACGCGCGCGTGTCGTTCCATAACATGGCCGCGCGCAGCACGTGCTGCTGCTTGTCGAGCAAGGTGGCGCCATGCATCTGGCCCGACAGGGCGATGCCGCGCAAGCCGGAAAACGCCACCGGCTGCGCGGCGCGGATGGCGGCGATGACGTCCAGGGTGGCGTGCCACCAGTCTTCGGGATTCTGTTCCGACCATCCCGGATGGGGGCTGGAGACGCGCAAGGTCACGCCGGCGCTGGCGAGGATGGTCTGCGCATCATCGGTGAGGATGGCCTTGACTTCGGAGGTGCCGATATCGATACCGAGATATGTCATTTGATTCCAGAAGAAAGTTAAGAATGGCCGTCGACGGACGGCTCGGGCATGTTCATCAGCAGGCAGGAGCGGAACTTCGACGGCGACATCTGCTTGTGGGCCAAAAACTGGCGGTTGAAATTGGAAAGGTTGTTGAAGCCCGTGCGGTAGCAGATGTCGGTGACCTTCATGTCCGTGTTCATCAGCAGCTCGCAAGCGAGCGCGATGCGCTCCTGGTTCACGTACTGGATGAACGAAGTGCCCGTATGCTTGCGGAAGAAACGCGTGAATTTCAAAGTGTTCATTTCCGCCACGTCGGCCACGTCCTGCTCGCAAAAGTCGAGCGTGATGTTCTGCTTGATATAGGCCAGCACCAGGTTGATGGTCGACGACATGTAGCGGCCCGCCTGCGCCAGGTAAGCCACGCTGGCCAGCGCTCGCCGTTCGCGGCAGTCGCACAGTTCGCCGAACAGGCGCGTAAACAGTTCGACCCGGCGCAAGCCCTGCGCCGTCGTCAATTCCTTCATCAGCGGCACCAGGCGCAGGCCCAGCGCGTCGGGAAATTGCAAGCCCCTGGCCGCCTCGCCCAGCAGGGCTTTCAGGGGCGCCATTTCCGGAAACAGCAGCGCGCAGCGTTCGATGAAGTCGCCGGAAAACTGCAGCACCAGGTCGCGCTCGGGCAGGACCACGCCTTCCGGCAGTTCGCTGACCCAGTTGTGCGGCAGGTTCGGCCCCGTCAGGATCAGATTGCCCGCCCCGTAGCTGCCGATATGGTCGCCGATGAAAAATTTGCCGTTTGACGTGATGATGAAGTGGAGTTCGTACTCGGGATGGAAATGCCATTTCGCCACCGTGTGCGGAAAGCCGTGCGCCCACGCGCGAAACGATTCGTGGATCGGTTTGTGTATCAGTTCCAGGTCAGGCGTCACGGCAGTTTCCTTGCGCGGTCTCGTTGCCAGCTATTCTAACCACTTAGCTGAGCACTGAGCGCCAAAGCAAGTCCGCTGTCGGCGTCGAACAGATGCATGTGCTCTTCATCGAAGGCCAGCGCCAGGGTCTGGCCCACCTGCGCCGTGCTGCTGGCCACGTTCGCCGGCAGCAGCGCGGACAGGCTCAGGGCGCCGCACTGGAAGCTGATCAGCGCTTCGGCGCCCAGCAACTCGACCAAGTCGATCGCGCACGCCAGGCCATGCGTGCCTGCCTGCTCCTGCGGCAGCGCCGCGCGCAAGTGATTCGGCCGCAAACCGAACACCACGCGGCTGCCTGCCGCCAGCGCGGCGAAGCGGGGGGAAATCAAGGACCAGCGATAGCCGGCGCAGACGAGCACCGTTTTCCCGCCGTCTTTTTCGACGACGCCATCGATGAAGTTCATGGCAGGCGTGCCGATGAACCCCGCCGCAAACAGGGTGCGCGGATGGTTGTACAGCTGCGCCGGCGTGCCGATCTGCTCGATGTGCCCGCCCTTCATCAGCACCACCCGGTCGGCCAGCGTCATGGCTTCGAGCTGGTCGTGCGTGACGTACAGGGTGGTGGTGCGCAGGCGGCGGTGCAGGCGCTTGATGTCGGCGCGCAGCTGCGCGCGCAGCTTGGCGTCCAGGTTCGACAGCGGTTCGTCGAACAGGAACACTTGCGGCGTCTTGATCATGGCGCGCGCAATGGCCGTGCGCTGCTGCTGGCCGCCCGACATGGCGCGCGGCTTGCGCTCCAGCAGGCTGTCCAGGCTGAGGATGGCCGCCACCTCGCGCACGCGGCGCTCGATCTCGTCGTGCGGCACCTTCAGGCGGCGCAGGCCGAAGGCGATATTGTCGTACACCGTCATGTGCGGATACAGCGCGTAGTTCTGGAACACCATCGCCACGTTGCGCGCGCGGGGCGGCAAGTCGTTGACGATGGCGCCGCCGATGTGCAGCTCGCCGCCGCTGATGTCTTCCAGGCCCGCGATCATGCGCAGCAAGGTCGACTTGCCGCAGCCCGATGGCCCCAGCAGGACGATGAATTCGCCGTCAGCTATCTCCAGGTCGAACGGCTGCAGCACGGCCGTCTTCTCGTCATAAGTCTTGTGCAACTGCCTGCAAGCGATGTTTGCCATGGTTAGTCTCCTGCCAGTTCGATCTGGATCTTGACGTCGCGCGGATGGCCCTGGGCCGCTTCCTCGAACGCCTGCACGCCGTCGGCAAAACCGAAGGTGCGCGAAATGAAGGGCTTCACGTCGATCTTGCCCGAAGCCAGCAAGGCGATGGCGCGCGGGAAGATGTTCGCGTAGCGGAAGACGGATTCGATGCGCACTTCCCTGGCCTGGATGGCGACGATATCGAAGGGGACATTTTCGGGCGGCATGCCGACCAGCACCAGGCAGCCGTTCGGGCACAGCAGGTCGACGATGTTGTCGTAGGCACGCATGCTGCCGCTGGCTTCAAAGACGATGTCGGCGCCCCAGCCGTCCGTCAGTTCGCGCACCGTATCAAACAGGCTGGCCTGGCGCACGTCGACCGTGGTCACGGCGGGATTGTCGGCGAACAGGGCCAGCTTTTCCGGCACCAGGTCGGCCAGGATCACGCGCGAGCAGCCGCCCGCCAGCGCGGCCAGCGCATTCATGGCGCCGATGGTGCCGGCACCGATCACGACGGCCACGTCGCCCGGCTTGATGGCCGCCTTTTTCGCCGCCTGCAGGCCGATGGCCAGCGGTTCGACGATGGCGCCTTCGCCGAAGCTGACGTTGTCGGGCAGCTTGAAGGTAAAGGCGGCCGGATGCACGACGTACGGCGTGAGGCAGCCGTGGATGGGCGGCGTGGCCCAGAAGCGCACGGCGGGATCGAGGTTGTACAGGCCGCGCATGGTGGCCGGCGAATCGAACTGCGGCACGCCCGGCTCCATGCAGACCCGGTCCCCTACCTTCAGGTGCGTGACTTCCGCGCCCACTTCGGCCACCACGCCGGACGCTTCGTGGCCGAGCACCATCGGCGCTTCGACGGCGAAGGGGCCGATCTTGCCGTGCTTGAAATAGTGCACGTCGCTGCCGCAGATGCCCACGGTGTGTATCCTGATTTTCACGTCGCGCGGGCCGACGGCCAGCGGCAGGTCGATGTCGCGCAGGGTGATGGAATGCGCTTGTTCCAGTACGAGTGCTTGCATGATGGAATTCCTTATTTATGTTTGAGCATGGAGTTGAGCAGCCGTCCCAGGATGCCGACGAATAGCAGCGGCGGCAGCGCCAGCAGCACGGTCGAAGCGTTCACCACGCCCCACGGCACTTCCTGGCCCATCGAGGTAAAGGCCGACGCCACCACGGGCAGGGTCATGCTCTTCGACGAGGTGAGCGCCAGCGCGATCATCAGTTCATTCCAGACCAGCACGAAGCTGAAGACGATGCCGCCCATCAGGGTCTTCGACGCCACCGGCAGGGCCACGTGCCAGAACACCTGGTAGGGGCCGTAGCCGTCGAGCGCGGCCGCTTCCTCGATCTCTTTCGGGATGCGGGCAAACGCGGGAATCGACAGCCAGATGATGGTCGACAGGGTCACCAGCAGATACGTCACCACCATCGACAAACGCGAGTCGTACAGGCCCAGGTCGATCCAGATCGAGATCAAGGGAATGGCGACGGCGACGGGCGGCAAAAAGCGCAGCGACAACAGGAAGAACTGGATATCCTTCTTGGCCGGGATCGGATAGCGGGCGATCGCATACGCGGCCGGCACGCCCAGCACGGCCCCCAGCAGCACGGCCACGCCGACGATGGCCACGCTGTTGCCCAGTCCCGTCAGCACTTCGGGGCTGGCCAGCACCTGCTTGTAATTGGCCAGTGTCGGGCTGAAGAAAAAGCGCGGCACGGGCGTGACGATGTCCATCAGCTCCTTGAAGGAATTGAGCACGGCCCACAGGATGGGGAACAGCGCCACCAACACGATGACGGTGGTAATGGCGGTGGTGGTGATGGCACCAATGCCGCCCGGGGTGCGCAGCACCCTAAGACACCTGACAAAACCGTTGCGAGCAGATGTGAGTTGTGGCTGAGAAGCGGAACTGTGCGCATGCACAGTGAGCATCGGAGGCCGCAAATCGCGCTGCGCAGTAGGTTTGGTTAGGGTGTTCTTAGTCAGTTTTCCCATTTGGCGACCCGCTTCCAGAGTAAAGTGAAGATGACAGTCGTGGCCAGCATCATCAGCACGGCCATGCTGGACGCGTACGACACCTTGCCCATCAGGCCGATGCCCTGCGCATACGCGTACATGTCCAGGGTTTCCGTGGAGATGCCGGGGCCGCCCTTGGTCATCACGTAGATCAGGTCGAACGAGCGCAGCGACTCGACCATCTTGATGAACACGAGGCTCATGATGGGCACCTTCAGCATGGGCAGCGCGATGTAGGCATACACCTGGAGCGTGCTGGCGTAATCGAGGCGCGCCGCTTCCAGCGGTTCGCCGGGCAGGGTTTCCAGCAGCTTCAGGATGACGGCGCCGAAGAACAGGCCCCATTGCCAGATGTCGACCAGCGCCACCGCGTACAGGGCCGTGGCGGGATCGGCCAGCAGGGCCGTGCCGCCCAGGCCCACGCATTCGAGCAGCCAGTTCAAAATGCCCATCAGCGGCGAATACATGAACTTCCAGATGAAGGCGGCCGACACGCGCGGCAGCAGCACGGGCACGATCAAGAGCAGCGCGATGATGTCACGCGTGCGGCCCTTGACTTTCTCGAACAGGAACACGGCCAGCAGCACGCCGACGATCAGCGAGCCGGCCACGGTCACCACTTCCCAGATGGCCGACACTTGCACGGCATTGAGGAAGCGGCGGTCGCCGAACAGGCGGAGAAAATTGGCAAAGCCGACGTAATCGCTGTCGCTGTAGCGCAGCACGCGGTTTTGCAGGGCCAGGTTGATGGCAGCGATGCTGGGCACCAGGCCCAGTACCAGCAGGACCAGCAGCGGCAGGGTCAGGAAGACGGCCGGCAGCCAGGTGTGGCGTTTCTTGCGGATGGAGTGTGGCATAGGATGGCTTTCGAGCTTCATTTTTTCACCCAAAAGGCTAGGACCGGGGTCGGCCCCTGAGGGTCCGACCCCAGCGTTTCGCCGTTGGGGCTTGGAACCGTACTACCGCCTTATTTGCGTTTACTGGCCCGCTGCATCACCTCGGTCGCATACTCATTCGCCTCATCCAACGCGCTTTGCACGTCGCCACGCGTGCCCGTAAACACTTCCTCCAAAACGACACCCAGGTTGTCGCCGATGTCCGGCCACTCGGGGCTGGGCCAGATGGTGACGCGCGAGACGGGCGTGGTGTCCGTCAGGCCCGCCTGGATCTGCGGCTTGACGTGCTTGCGGAAGTAGTCGCTGTTGATGGTGCTGCTGCGGTTGTAGTCGCTGAAGACGTTGTCCTTCAGGCGCGCCTGCTCCTGCTCCTTGCCCGTGGCGAAGGCGATGAACTTGCCCGCCGCCTGGCGCGTGCATTCATCTTTCGCGCCGGTGGCGGAGATGGCCAGGCCGTGGCCATACGCGGCCGACGCCAGCGGCGATGGCGGACGCACGTAGCCGACCTTGTCGACCACCGAGGATTTTTTCGGGTCTTCCATCCAGTCGGCAAACGGCGTCGACTCGATCATGAAAGCCACCTTGCCCGACCTGAACGCTTCGAGCGCATTGCTCCAGTCGTAGGTGGCGCCACCGGGCGGCGAATACTTGAACAGTTCGCGGTACAGGGTGGTGGCTTTCACGGCCTGCGGCGAATTGAAGACCGGCACGCCATTGTTTTCCCACTTGCCGCCGGCGGCCAGCATGAACGGCGCCCAGCGCCACACATTCATGCCCGAGCCGCGCTGGCCCCGCGCCGCCCAGCCATACACGTTCGGCGGGCTGTTCATTTTCTTCACGGCGGCGACCAGTTCATCGAGTGTTTTCGGCACGGCGATGCCGGCCTTTTCCAGCAGGTCGCGGCGGTAGAACAGGAAATCGCTGCCGCCGATCAGGGGCGCGAAATACGCCACGCCCTTGTACGAGGCGACGGCGCGGCGGCCCGGCAGGAAGTCCTCGTAGTCGGCGTCCTTGGGCAGGTATTTGAGCAGGGGGACGACCCAGCCGGCCGTGGCGAATTCGGCCACGTTGGCTTCGTCGATGTAATAGACCTGGTAGGAGCCGGCCTTGGTGGAAGCGTCGAGCCTGGCCTTGGAGCGGCGGTCGTTTTCGCCGAAATAGCTGATTTGTACCTTGGTGCCGCTTTTCTTTTCGTACTCGGCGAGGGTCTTTTCCATCACCGTCAGGCCCAGGCTTTTTTGCGCCAGCACCTTGATCACGGGCACCGAGCAGCTTTGCGCCGAGGCGTCTGCAAACCCGGCGGACATGAGGGTGCCCCATGCAACAGCAGTCATGATTTTCATAACACGTCTCCATTTTTATAGTCCGGCGGTTTTCCACCGGTATGCCAACTATAAAAACAAAGCCCATCCGCCACCACTGCAAAAGCGGCGAGTTTTCAAATACTATTTTTCAGCAAAACGGCCTCCATGCCGGCCGCGATGGGCTGATCTTTTTTACCACACACAATATATAAAGCCGCTTGATTTATTAATTACCCGAGCGTATATTTGGCTCGGGCACCGCATTGACGGCCGCCCCCAGGCCGAGGCAATCGCCTCCCGGTAAAAAATAAATAGATTCTGGAGACAACACAATGAACGTCAAACAATGCATCGCACTGGCTATCCTGACGGCAGCCGGCGGCGCCGCCATGGCCGAGGAAGCAATCGTCGGCCTGATCACCAAGACCGATACCAACCCCTTCTTCGTGAAGATGAAAGAAGGCGCGCAGCAACGCGCAAAGCTGAAGGGCGCCAAGCTGTTGACGGCGGCCGGGCGCGCCGACGGCGACAACGCCGGCCAGGTCACGGCGATCGAGAACATGGTGGCCGCCGGCGCCAAGGCGATCATGATCACGCCGAGCGATTCGAAAGCCATCGTGCCGGCCATCAAGAAGGCGCGCGCGGCCGGCGTGCTGGTGATCGCCCTCGACAGCCCGACCGAGCCGCATGACGCCACCGATGCGCTGTTCGCCACCGACAACTACAAGGCCGGCTTGCTGATCGGCCAATACGCCAAGGCCGCCTTCGCCGGCAAGCCCGTCAAGATCGCCATGCTGGACTTGTTCCCCGGCCATCCGGTGGGGATAGCCCGCCACAACGGTTTCCTGGCCGGCTACGGCGCGCCGGGCATCAGCGCCAAGACGGTCGGGCCGGCGAAAACCGCCGACGTGGTGTGCATGGCGGACAGCTTCGGCGACCAGGGCAAGGGCCAGACGGCGATGGAAAACTGCCTGCAGAAAAATCCCGACATCAATCTCGTGTACACCATCAACGAACCGGCCGCCGCCGGCGCCTACAAGGCGCTCAAGGCCCTGGGCAAGGAAAAGAACGTGATGATCGTTTCGGTCGACGGCGGCTGCGCCGGCGTGCGCGACGTCAAGGCCGGCGTCATCGCGGCGACGGCGCAGCAGTATCCGCTGAACATGGCAGGCCTGGGCGTCGAAGCCGGCGTCGAGTACGCCAAGAACGGGAAGAAGGCCAGCGGCTACGTCGACACCGGCGTCACCCTGATCAGCGACAAGCAGCAAGCGGGCGTCGAGAGCCGCGACACGACGTTCGGCCTGAACTCCTGCTGGGGTAAATAAATCCACGCAAGCAGCCGCGTTCGGCAAGGCTGCCTGCCTTGCCGGCGCGCGGCCGCCTGCGCGTCGCCTTTTCCCCTCTTGAATATGGATAACAGATGCGTTCCACCGTTCCGACATTTATGCCGCCGCTCTCTAAACTGGGTCCGGTCATTGCCCTGCTCGCCGCCTGCGTGTTCTTTGCGTCGCAAAGCGACCGCTTCCTCAGCAGCCAGAATTTTTCCCTGATCTTGCAGCAAGTCATGGTCGTCGGCATCATCGCCATCGGCCAGACCCTGATCATCCTGACCGCCGGCATCGACCTGTCCTGCGGCATGGCCATGGCCCTGGGCTCGGTCATCATGACCAAATTCGCCGTCGACCTCGGCATGAACCCCTATCTCGCGATCGGGTGCGGCATCGCCGTCACCGTGCTGATCGGCTTCATCAACGGCGCGCTGGTCACCTCGATCAAGCTGCCGGCGTTTATCGTCACGCTGGGCACGATGAACATTGCCTTCGCCGTCACGCAGCTGTACTCGCAGGCCCAGACCGTCACCGGCCTGCCGGAAGCGATGGGATTTTTCGGCAACACCTTCCAGCTCGGCCAGGCCACCTTTACCTACGGCACCGTGCTGATGCTGGGCATGTACGTGCTGACCTGGCTGTACCTGCGCGAGACCGCGCCCGGCCGCCACCTCTACGCCGTCGGCAACAATCCGGAAGCGGCCCGCCTGACCGGCATCGCCACGAATAAAGTTTTGCTGGGCGTCTACATGATCGCCGGGATGTGCTACGGCATCGCCGCGCTGATGTCCGTGGCGCGCATGGGCGTGGGTGACCCGCAGGGCGGCCAGACCGACAACCTCGACAGCATCACCGCCGTCGTGCTCGGCGGCACCAGCCTGTTCGGCGGGCGCGGCTCGATCATGGGCACCCTGGTCGGCGTGCTGATCGTCGGCGTGTTCCGCAACGGCCTGACTTTGATGGGCGTGTCCTCGGTGTACCAGATCCTGGTGACGGGCATCCTGGTCATCCTGGCCGTGGCCACCGATCAACTGACACACAAGAAAGGTTGATGAACATGAAAACGCATGTGCAAGCCGTATTCCAGGCCCGCGGCCTGGTCAAGCGCTACGGCAGCGTGACCGCGCTCGACGGCACCGATTTTGATTTGTTGCCGGGCGAGATACTCGCCGTGATCGGCGACAACGGCGCCGGCAAATCCTCGCTGATCAAGGCCCTGTCAGGCGCCCTCGTCCCGGACGAAGGCGAGATGCTGCTCGACGGCAAGCCACTCCACCTCAAGTCGCCGATCGACGCCCGCCGCTACGGCATCGAGACGGTGTACCAGGACCTGGCGGTGGCGCCGGCCATGACGATCGCCGAGAACCTGTTCCTCGGCCGCGAACTGCTGCGCAAGGGCATGCTGTCGCGGTTTTTGCGCCTGATCGACAAGAAGAGCATGCTGGCCGAGGCGGAAGCCCATATGCGCGATTTGAAAATCGGCATCCGTTCGATGAAGCAAGCCGTCGGCACCCTGTCGGGCGGCCAGCGCCAGGGCGTGGCCGTGGCGCGCAGCACGGCGTTTGCCAGGCATGTCGTGATACTTGATGAACCAACCGCCGCACTCGGCGTAAAGGAGGGCAATATGGTACTGGAACTGATACGCAACGTGCGCGAGCGCGGCCTGCCGGTGATTTTGATCAGCCACAACATGCCGCACGTGTTCGAAATCGCCGACCGCATCCACGTGCAACGCCTGGGCAAGCGCGTCGCCGTGCTGAACCCGAAGCACATCAGCATGTCCGACACCGTGGCGGTGATGACGGGCGCCAAGAGCGCCGAAGACTTTCCGGAGGAAGCCCATGCTTAAGGGAATCGATCCGCTGCTCAGCCCGGAATTGCTGAAGATCCTGTGCGAAATGGGCCATGGCGAGGAAATCGTGCTGGTCGATGCCAACTTCACCAGCCAGACCCTGGGCCAGGGCAAGCCGCTGGTGCGCCTGCCCGGCATCGGCCTGCAGCGCGCCAGCGCGGCGCTGCTGTCGGTGTTTCCGCTCGACGCCATGGTGGACCAGCCGGTCGCCTTCATGAAGGTATGCCACACCGCCGACGGCTATCTGTCGGCGCTGCAGCGCACCATGCTCGAGCAGATCGCCGCCAGCGGCGCCGCCACGCCCGAGCAATGCGAGGCGGTCGAGCGCTTCGCCTTCTACGAACGCGTCAAGGGCGCCTACGCCATCGTGCAGACCGGCGAAATGCAACCGTACGCCAATTTCCTGTTCAAGAAGGGTGTGATCAGCGATCCGCTGGCGGGCTGAGGAACGTGCAGCCGGAATAAAACATAAAATATAAGGAGACAGCATGTCAAAGCACTTCCCTGTTCTCGCCTCTTGCCTTACCACCCTGCTGGTGGGCTGCAGCGGCGGCAACGACAGCGACAGCGGACCGCCGCAGTCCAGCCACCTGGAAACCTACCGTCCCCAGCTCTCGTACACCGCCGCCAAAAACTGGCTGAACGATCCGAACGGACTGGTCTATCACGACGGCGAATACCACCTGTTCTACCAGTACAACCCGAACGGCAATACCTGGGGCGACATGTCCTGGGGCCACGCCGTCAGCACCGACCTGCTGCACTGGAACGAGCTGCCCGTCGCCCTGACGGCCGAAAAAGACGCCGGCGGCAAGCTCACGCAAATGTTCTTCTCCGGCAGCGTGGTGGTGGACACCAACAATATCAGCGGCCTTGGCAGCGCCGGCAATCCTGCCATGGTGGCCGTCTACACCAGCGTGTACCCGCAAGGAAAAACGCTGGCCAACGGCCAGGTGCTCGCCCCCAATACCCAGGCCCAGTCCATCGCCTACAGCCTGGACCGTGGCCGCACGTGGACGCAGTACGCCGCCAACCCGGTGATTGCCGCGCCACCGGCCCCGTTTGAAACCGAAGGGCAGAATTTCCGCGATCCCAAAGTCTTCTGGTATGCGCCGGAGCAAAAATGGGTCATGGTTGCGGTGGCCTCGGAGAAGCACCAGGCGCTGCTGTTCTCATCCAAGAACCTGCGCGACTGGACCTACATGAGCGCCTTTGGCCCGGCCAACGCGGTCGGCGGCATCTGGGAATGTCCTGACCTGTTCGAGCTGCCCGTCGATGGCGACGCCAGCAAACGCAAATGGGTAATGAACATCAACATCAACCCCGGCTCGGTGGCCGGTGGTTCCGGGGCGCATTATTTTGTGGGGAAATTCGACGGTACGCGCTTTGTGGCCGACGCCAGCAGCGTGATCGACAAGAAGCCCCCCACGGGCACCGTCTACCAGGACTTTGAAGCGGCCAGCTTCGATGCCACCGGCTGGACCTCGACGGGCGACTTTGCGGGCAAGACGCCCGTGGTCCCCTCGCATGGCGTGGCCGACAACCAGGGCAGCCAGTTGCTCGACACCTACCGGCTGGGCAAGGATGACGGCGCCACGGGCACGCTCACCTCGCCCGCCTTTACCGTCACCAGCAAGTACATCAATCTGATGGTCGGCGGCGGGCGCCATCCGCGACTGGCCGGTGCGGGCGACGGCACGGTGCCTGCGGGAACCCTGCTGTTCCCGGGCGCCGGTTTTGAAGGCCCGGCCAATGCCACCTACGCCGACCTGGGCTGGACGCCCGCCGGCGACCTGGTGGGGCAAAAGGTTGCCGCCGGAAGCGACGCCGACCGGCAAGCGGCAGCCGGCAAGCTGGGCGCGGGTGTGTTCAATTCCTTCTTCGGGGCTGGCGACACGCCCAAGGGCAGCCTGACGTCGCCCACCTTCACCATCTCCAGGGCCTATATCAACTTCCTCATCGGCGGCGGCAACCATCCCTATGACAGCCCCAATCCGACGGCGGTGGTGCTCAAGGTCAACGGCAAGGTCGTGCGCAGCGCCACCGGGGCGGAATCCGAACTGAACTGGACAAACTGGGACGTGCGCGAGTTCGCCGGACAGCAGGCCCAGATCGTCATCATCGACGACAACGACGGGGCCTGGGGACACCTGCTTGCCGACGTGTTCGAGGCCTCGGACCAGCCGGCCAAGCCCGTCAGCGATGAAACGACGGTCAACCTGCTGGTCAACGGCCAGGTGGTCAAAAGCGCAACCGGCGCCAATTCGGAAACCCTGAACTGGCGCAGCTGGAACGTGGACGCCTACCGGGGCAAGAGCGCGCAGATCCAGGTGGTGGACAACAACACGGGCGGCTGGGGCCATATCCTGGTCGACCATATCGTCTTTTCGGACAGCGCCAAGGAAGAAGCCAACTGGCTCGACTACGGCGCCGACTTCTATGCCGCCGTGACCTGGAACGGCATACCCGATGGCAAGCGCATCGGCCTGGGCTGGATGAGCAACTGGGACTACGCTGGCAACACGCCCACCACCCCATGGCGCAGCGCCCAGACCTTCGCCCGGGAATTCACGCTGCGCACCATAGCCGGCCAGGCGCGGCTGGTGCAGCAGCCGGTGGACAACTTCAGCACACTGCGCAGCAAAGCGCTGTACAGCGCCCAGGACCGTTCCGTGGCCGCCGGCGTGCAAGCGCTGGCTATCTCTCCCGCCCCGGGCCAGGCCCTGGACATCGTGGCCAGGTTCCAGCCGGGCAGCGCCACCGGTTTTGGCCTGAAGGTGCGCACCGGCGCGAATGGCGAAGAAACCGTCATCGGCTATGACGCGGTGGCCGGCGAGGTCTACATCGACCGCAGCAAATCGGGCGACGCCAGCTTCAAGGCCAGCTTTGCCGCCCGCCATACCGCCCCGCTGCCCCTGCGCACCGGCACGGTGGACCTGCGCATCGTGGTCGATACCTCGTCGGTAATGGTATTTGCGGGCAACGAGGTGGTGTTGACCGACCAGATCTTTCCGCAACCATCCAGCAACGGCGTCGCGCTGTTCGCCGTGGGCGGCGCGGCAACGCTGAAAGATCTGACGATATGGCCTTTGAAGTCGATCTGGGCCAGGCGCTAACGCTGCACGGAAGCTCCAGCATCCGGAGCTCCACTGGCGGGGCGGCGCAGATGTAATAAAATGTCCTTCTTTTACGCCTGTAGAAACCGGACCCGCCCCGCCATGCCAGACAGCTTTACCGAAGAGGCGCCCGCGCCGCAAGCAGCCATCAATGATGTGCCATGGCTGCAGCCGCGCGGCTCGAACCAGATGGGCATGAGCCAGTTCAACGAGCGGGTGGTGCTGCAGGCCGTGCGCTTGCACGGCAGCATGCCGAAGGCCGACCTGGCCCGGCTGACCAACCTGAGCACGCAAACGGTTTCCCTGATCATCAACCGCCTGCTGGACGACGGCCTGGTCAGCAAGCGCGCGCCCGTGCGCGGCAAGGTCGGCCAGCCGTCGGTGCCCATCATGCTCAATCCGGACGGCGCCTTCTCGATCGGCATCAAGATCGGCCGGCGCAGCCTCGACGTGTTGCTGGTCGATTTCGTCGGCAAGACGCGCGAGCGCCTGTCGTTTCCCTATTCCTTTCCCGTCCCCGACACCGTGTTCGGCCAGATCGAGTCGGCGCTCACAAGCATGGCCGTGCTGCTGGGACCGAAGTTGCTGCCGCGCCTGTGCGGCGTCGGCATCGCCGCGCCGCTGGGCTTGGGCGGCTGGCAGAATCTGCTCGAGATGGCGCCGGAGCAGGCCAACGCGTGGGACAGCATCGACATCGGCCAGCGCGTGCAAACGATGACGGCGTTGCCGGTCGAGTTCGCCAAGGATACGGCCGCCGCCTGCGTCGCCGAACTGGTGCTGGGGCGCGGGCGCAGCATCAAGAACTTCCTGTACATCTTCGTCGACATCTTCATCGGCGGCGGCCTGGTCATCAACAGCCATTTGCACAGCGGCCTGCACGGCAACGCCGGCGCGGTCGGCTCCTTGCCGCTCGGCATGGCCACGGCCGGCGCCAGGCATCCGCCGGGCCAGTTGCTGGGCGACGCTTCCCTGTTCAACCTCGAGCAGTTGTACACCCTGGCCGGGCTGGACCCGGCCGCCGCCCACGACGGGCGCGCGCTGCAGGAACCGTTCATCACGCACACCGTGGCATGGCTCGACGACGCGGCGCGGGCCATCGCACTGAGCATCACCAGCGCCACCTGCCTGCTCGACCTGGAGGGGGTGATTATCGACGGCTCCTTCGACCGCGGCCTGCTCGAACAGTTGCTGGTCCAGGTCGAGCGCGCGCTGGAATGCTATAGCTGGGAGGGCATCGCCCGGCCGCAGGTGCTCGGCGGCACCGTCGGCTCCGACGCGCGCGCCGTGGGCGGCGCCTTCCTGCCCCTGTACGCGCATTTCGCGCCAGACCGCGACCTGTTCCTCAAGTAAAGGTCCTGTCGCGCTATTTTCTAGAGAGATTAAGGAAAACTCTTGCGATAGATATTGATGTCCTTGCCAACGATGGGCTGGCGCGAAAAGCGTTCGAAGCGCAAACCGAGCTTGTTGATCAGGTTGATCGAAGGCTGGTTCTGCGGCGACACAAGGCCATACACCGCCGGCAGGCACAGCACGTCGCGCGCATGGCGCAGCACGCTAGCTGCCGCCTCCCAGGCCAGGCCCTGGCCGCAGTACGCGGGCAGCAGCGCGTAGCCGATATCGGGACCCGGCATGGTGGCGCGCTTGATCAGGCCGCACATGCCGATCGCCACGCCATCGCCACGGTGCTCGACGATATAGAAAGAGTAGCCGAGTTCCTGCTGCTGCGCGATCGGGCCCGTTTCCAGCGCCGCGCGCGCCGCGTCCACGGTGTGGATGTGGCGGTCGCCGATGGTGGCCAGCCAGGTCGGCTCGTTCACCAGCCCGAGGAAAAACGCCCCATCATCGACGCTGGCGGTACGCAGACGCAGACGGGACGTCTCGATCACAGTGACAGCGCCGCTCATGCCGGCCACTGCATCGGGTCGGTCAGCAGCTGGTACATCACGTAGGCGTCGACATAGCCGAGCTGCGCGTGGCGGTAGGCCAGCGGCAAGGTGGCGACAACCGTGAAGCCCAGTTTTTTCCACAGGGTGACGGCGGCCAGGTTGGTGCTGACGACGAAATTGAACTGCATCGCCAGGTAGCCCGCGCGGCGCGCTTCTTCCATGCAGTGCACGCCCAGCAGGCGGCCCACGCCGACGCCCTGCGCGGCCGGGTCGACCATGAACGAGGCATTGGCCACGTGCGAACCATGGCCAGGCTGGTTCGCCACCAGCTTGTACATGCCCAGCAGGCGCTCGCTGCCCATCACGGCGACAAAGCTTTGCACGCCGGGACCGAACCAGTAGGCGTGGCATGCTTCGCGCGTCGTGTCGGCGGGGAAGGGATAGGTGTCGCCGCCGGCCACCAAGGTCTGGAAGATCGGCCACATGGCGTCGAAGTCGGCTTCGCAGGCCGGGCGGATATCAATTTCTTTCAAGGCGGTGCTCCCGATAACAAGTGATGGCTGATTGTATCAGCGGCCCAGGCGGAAGTTCACGCTGTCCGGACGCCCCGGCAAGTGCAGGCGCGATTGCGCGCGCGGCGCCTCGCTGACGATTTTCCCGCGGCGCAGCACCAGGCGCCGCGCCGCGCGCAGACGCAGCGCTTCCACGGTGCTGCCGCAATCGAGGATCAGCAAATCCGCATGGCAGCCCGGCGCGATGCCGTAGCCGTCGAGACCCAGGATGGTCGCCGGCGTCTCGGTGACGGCCAGGAAGCAGTCGTGCATCGCTTGCTGGCCCGTCATCTGCGCCACGTGCAGCCCCATGTGCGCCACTTCCAGCATGTCGCCCGAACCGAGGCTGTACCACGGGTCCATCACACAGTCGTGGCCAAACGCGACGGGGATGCCGGCGGCCAGCATTTCGGGCACGCGCGTCATGCCGCGCCGCTTCGGATACGTATCGTGGCGCGCCTGCAGGGTGATGTTGATGAGGGGATTGGCGATGGCCGCCACGCCCGCCTCGCGGATCAGCGGCAGCAGCTTGCTCACATAATAATTGTCCATCGAATGCATGGACGTCAGGTGCGAACCCGTCACCCTGCCCTGCATGCCAAGGCGCTGGCTGTGGAAGGCCAGGGTTTCGATGTGGCGCGACAGCGGGTCGTCCGACTCGTCGCAATGCATGTCGACCATCAGGCCCCGCTCGCAGGCGAATTCGCACAACAGGCGCACGGATTCCGCGCCGTCGGCCATGGTGCGCTCGAAATGCGGGATGCCGCCCACCACATCGACGCCCATGGCGATCGCGCGTTTCAGATTGTCGAAGGCGCCGGCGCTGCGCAGGATGCCGTCCTGCGGAAAGGCCACCAGCTGCAAATCGAGATACGGCGCCACTTGCCGCTTGACGTCGAGCAGCGCTTCCACGGCCAGCAGGCGCGGATCGCAGATATCCACGTGCGAGCGGATGGCCAGCAAGCCGCGCGCCACGGCCCAGTCGCAATACTGCAAGGCCCGTTCGATCAGCGCATCCTGCGTCAGCTGCGGTTTCAGTTCGCCCCACAACGCGATGCCTTCGAGCAGGGTGCCGGACGCGTTCACGCGCGGCAAGCCATAGCTGAGCGTGGCGTCCATGTGGAAGTGGGCGTCGACGAACGGCGGCGTGACGAGGTCGCCGGCGGCGTCGATCTCTTGCGCGCCCCGCACGGGCAAGGCGGGGCCGACGGCGGCGATGCGGCCGCCCTCGATGGCGATATCGATGGCGCGGCGCCCGTCGGGCAGGCTGACATTGCGGATGACAAGGTCCATGCGGACACTCCTTCGGTTGACTACGGTACCTGGCGCTTCGAGTAGATTGTCCTCTTGGCTTGCTCAAGGATGCTGCGGTGCACGAATATCGTCACTATCAAAAGCGTAGCCATAGATTCCCTGACAACGCTTTGCGCACGCGCAAACTTTTGGCAAATGCTGCCAGGCGCATGAATACCAGCATGCACGGGGCACACGCCCTTGAGAAAATAGCTTTCAACTAACTCGAATCACCGCTAGAATATTCATATTGCGTTGCATCATAAAAAGTCTATGATCAGCTGTTTAGCACGCTACCTACTTTACAAAACGCGGCCAACTCTGGTTTTCGGGATTTTGCAGAGCGTTTTGCCAGCATTTTAATCCGTACAAAGGAGTAAATATGTTTCCGCTTCCTGAACAATTTTCCAGCGCCGCCAAGTCGCAACTGGAAAGCCAGCTGCAAATCTTCAGCACCCTCACCAGCAAAGTCTTTGAAAGCGCCGAGAAAATCATCGCGCTGAACCTGAACGCCGGCAAGGCCGCCATCTCGCAGACGGCGGAGACGGCACAGCATCTGCTGGAAACGCAGGACCCGCGCGACTTCTTCAGCTACAGCACCAGCCAGGCGCAGCCAAGCATCGAGAGCGTGCTGGCCTACAGCCGCCAGCTGTTCGGCATCGCCTCGGGCACCCAGGCGGAATTGCTGGCCTCGGCCAAGGCTCGCCTCGATGCGGCGGCCCCTGCCGCCGCAACCGCTCCTGCTCCTGCTCCTGCCGCAGCCAAGCCCGCGCTGGCCGTCGTCGCACCTGCTCCAGCGCCAGCACCAGCGCCGGCAGCGGCGCCCGCCCCAGTTGCCGCCAAGCCGGCCGAAGTGGCCAAACCTGCCGAAGTAGCCAAGGCCACGCCAGCGCCAGCCGCTGTTGCCGCCCCGGCAGCCAAGCCGGCGGCAGCACCGGCCAAGGTTGCCGAGAAGGCCGCCGACAAGCCCGCCGTGAAAGCCGTCGAAGCGAAACCGGCAGCCAAGCCTGAAGCGGCCAAGCACGCACCTGCCCCCGCCGCGGCACCAGCGAAAGCCGCCGCGCCAGCACCGGCCAAGCCAGCCGCGAAACCATTTTCTTCGAGCAAACCGGCCGCCAAGCCGGCCAGCACCGCCGGCAAGACCGTGGCCAAGGCCGCCGTGAAGCACGCCGCTGCGCCGGCCGCCAAGCCGGCAGCCAAGGCAGCGCCCAAGGGCACGCCATCGAAACAGCTCGACATGCTGGGCGGCGGCAAAGGCAGCGGCCGCAAGTAAGCCGCGCGCACGGCACTGACGCAGCAAAACAACGGGCTACGGCCCGTTTTTTGCGTGCTCGTCCACAGCGCGCTTTTCCGCCTTGTTGTATCCTACGCGTACTTTCCGTCCGCGTGCCCGCCCTTCCGCCCCGCGACACCCCATTACTCAAAACAAAAGGTAACCATGAGTTTATCGAGGCTCATCGCCGGCTTCGTGCGTCAGCATTGGCCGGCGTATGCCGCCGCCGCCGTCATGCTGACAGGCGTGGCAACACTGACCGTCTGGATCCCGCGCCGCGTGGGCGCCATCATCGACGCGCTGGCCGCGCACCGCATGACGGCCGCCGAACTGTGGCTTGAGCTGCTGACCCTGCTCGCCGTCGGCGTCGTCATCTATTTCCTGCGCGTGGGCTGGCGCATCACCCTGTTCAAGGCCGCCTACCAGCTGGGCGTGATGCTGCGTACGCGCTTCTACACGCGCATGTCGCAGCAAGGCGCGTCGTTCTACCAGAACCAGCGCACGGGCGACCTGATGGCGCTGGCGACGAACGATATCGACGCCATCGAAATGGCCGCCGGCGAAGCCATGCTGGCCGGCTTCGACGGCACTTTGACCCTGCTGATGGTGCTCGGCATCATGCTGCTGGGCGTAGACTGGCGCCTGGCCTGCATCGCCCTCTTGCCCTTCCCCCTGATGGGACTGGCCTTCTGGCGCATTTCCAGCCATATCCACACGGCGTCGACGGATTCGCTGAAACGTTTTTCCGCGCTGAACGACCATGTGCAGGAATCGCTGTCGGGCGTGCGCACCTTGCGCGCGCTGGGCCTGGAAGAGCGCAGCAGCAAGCAGTTCTCCACGCTGGCCGGCCACGCGGCCAACGCCAGCCTGACGGCGCAGCGCTGGGAAGCGGCGTATGAACCGGCCGTGGGCCTGACCCTGACGGCGGCCACGGCGCTGACCCTGGGCCTGGGCGGCTACCTCGTGTGGCAAGACCAGCTGACCATCGGCGCGCTGACGAGCTTTTCCATGTACCTGGGCCAGCTGATCTGGCCCATGTTCGCCGCCGGCTGGGTACTCTCATTGATCGAACGGGGCCGCGCCGCCTGGCAACGCCTGCAGCCGATGCTCGACGCGCCGCTGGCCATCGACGACCATGGCAGCATCGCCACGCTGACGCCCGGCCCCCTGCAATTGCAGGACATCGGCTTTGCCTATGCGGGCCAGACGGCGCCGGCCCTGTCCGGCATTTCGCTGCTGTTGCAGCCGGGCCAGACCCTGGGCCTGGTCGGTCCCACGGGCAGCGGCAAATCGACCCTGCTGCGCGTGCTGCTGCGCCAGGTCACGCCGCAATCGGGCACGGCCACGTGGAGCGGCCAGCCGCTGGCCGCCTACACCCTGCATGCGCTGCGCGCGGCCATCAGCTGGGTGCCGCAGGAGTCCTTTTTATTCTCCGCCACCATCGCCGACAATATCGCGCTGGCCCGCCCCGGCGCCACGCGCGAGGAAGTGGAACGGGCGGCGCAGCTGGCCGACATCCATGCCGATATCTTGCAGTTCCCGGACGGTTATCAAACGCATGTGGGCGAAAAGGGCATCACCCTGTCCGGCGGCCAGCGCCAGCGCGTGGCGATTGCCCGCGCCCTCCTGGCCGACAACGGCTTGCTGCTGCTCGACGATGCGCTGTCCGCCGTCGACACGGGCACGGAAACGCGCATCCTGCAGCACCTGGAAGAATTGCGCCGCAAGCGCCCCGAGCGCAGCGCCATCATCGCCAGCCACCGCCTGAGCGCCGTCGTCAATGCGGACCTGATCCTCGTGCTGCGCGATGGCCACGTCACGGAAACGGGCAACCACGACGCGCTGATGCAGCGCGACGGCTGGTACGCCAGCCAGTGGCGCTATCAACAACTGGAGGCCAGCCTCGATGCCATCTAAGAACGACCAAGCCACCACCGCCACGCAATCCGTGCGCCGCCAGGCCGTGCAGGCGATCGGCCTGCTGCGCCGCGCCGCCGCGCCCGACCTGCGCCATTTATACTGGGCCACGTTCTGGCTGATCCTCGCCGCCGCCCTCGAAGTGACGGGCCCGATCCTGGGCAAGGCCCTGATCGACCAGCACCTGCTGCCGCGCCACCTGGACTGGACGCGCATGTCGCTGCTGCTGGGCGGCTGCCTGCTGACGGGCTGGGTCGCTTCCGGCCTGCGCTATTTGCAGCTGGTGCGCCTGTCCGGCCTGGCCATGCGCTCGGTGCAGCGCCTGCGCGAAACCGTCTACCAGCACGTGCTGCGCCTGCCGATGAGTTTTTTCGACCGCGCCATCACGGGCCAGCTGGTCAGCCGCGTCACCAACGACACGGAAGCGGTGAAATCGCTGTACGTGCAGGTGCTGTTCGTCATCCTCGACAGCTCCATCGTGCTGGTCGGCACCATGGCCGCCATGGCCTTCCTCGACTGGCGATTGATGCTGATCGTGCTGGCGCTATTGCCGGCCGTGCTGCTCATCGTCTTCCTGTACCAGCGCTGGAGCGCGCCGGCCGTCACGCGCGCGCGCGCCCTGCGCAGCGAGATCAATGGCCAGATCGCCGAATCGATCGGCGGCATGAGCGTGCTGCAGGCGAATAACGCGGAAAAGCGCTTCGGCGCGCGCTTCACGGGCATCAACCAGGACCACTACACCGCGCGCATGCAGGAATTGCGCGCCAACGCCTGGCTGCTGCGCCCCGCGCTCGACATGCTCAACATCGTGCTGCTGGCCGTCGTCATCTTCAGCTTCGGCCAGCGCGAAATGGGCGCCGTGGAAGTGGGCGTGCTGTATGCGTTCATCAGCTACATCGCGCGCGTGATCGAACCGCTGATTCAGATCACCATGCAATTCAGCCAGCTGCAGCAGTCGGTGGTGGCCACGGCGCGCGTCTCGGCCCTGCTGGACGAAGCGCAGGCGCTGGAACACGCGCCGGGCAAAACCGCTCCGGCCGCGCGCCATGCCGTCAACGATGGCAGGACGCCCGCCGTCGACATCGCGCGCCTGACCTTCGCCTACGTGGAAAACCAGCCCGTGCTGCACGACCTGTCGCTGACCATCCCGCAGGGCGCCTTCTTCGGCATCGTCGGCCACACGGGCAGCGGCAAGTCGACCCTGCTCTCCCTGCTGCTGCGCTTCTACCCCGTCACGCAGGGCAGTATCGCCATCAACGGCGTCGCCCTCGACAGCATCGACAACGAGCAGTTCCGCGCCGACGTGGGCCTGGTGCCGCAAGACCCCTTCCTGCTGGCCGCCTCGGCGCGCGAAAACATCGACATGGGCCGCGGCTACACGCAGCAGCAGATCGAGACGGCTGCGCGCGCCGCGCATGCGCACGACTTCATCGCGGCGCTGGAACACGGCTACGACACGCCGCTGGGCGAAGGCGGCTCGCGCCTGTCGTCGGGGCAGAAGCAGCTGATCGCGATTGCCCGCGCGCTGGCCGGCCAGCCGCGCATCTTGCTGCTCGACGAAGCGACGTCGCGCATCGATAGCCAGACGGAGCAGATCGTGCAGCTGGCCCTCAATGAATTGCGCGGCAAGGTCACCATCATCGCCATCGCCCACCGCCTGTCGACCATCCGCGAAGCGGACCGTATCATCGTGCTCAATCACGGCCGCATCACGGAAGCGGGGCCGCACGACGCCTTGATGCAGATCGAAGGGGGCTTGTACCAGCGCCTGTACCTGCTGCAGCAGCTGGCGCAGTAATAATGTTTTGTCAATGCCTGCCGTGTGCACTTTCACAAATTTCCGCGCACCGTATGATATTTCTTGATTGCAACAGAATATAATCTGCTCCAGACAGGTGGTCATTGCGGGAGCGGGACGTTGGCAGGCAGACAGAGACGGGCATCATGGCGAAAGGCGCATTGGCTGCTGGTATTGGCCTGCCTGCTGCCGCCTGCCGCGCACGCCCAGGTCGGCAACCTCGAGCAGTATCTTGCCGCCGTGCGCGACGATGGCCGCTTCGTGCCCGCGCGTGCCCTGGAACGCCTGCAAGAGGTGGAAACGCAGGCGCGCAGCGCTCCCTTGCCCTTGCGCGCGGAATTCCTTACCCAATTGAGCAACGCCCGCATGCGCCTGGGCCAGAACGACGTCGCCATGCAGCTGGCCGAGGAGCTGATCGCCTACGCCCGCATGAACAAGAGCGACGTGGCGCTGGCGAAGGGCATGCTCAACAAGGCCTACATCACGTTTGCCCGGAACGAGCGCCGCGCCTCGCACCTGCTGGCTTTTGAAGCGGAACGCATCGCCAATGGCACGGACGACCTGCCCGTGCGCGTGCAGGCCACCATCAGCGCGGGCCAGTCGTGGGCCGAGGAAGGCAATTTCCCATTTGCGCTGGCCAAGCTGCAGGCGGCCGTCGACCTGGCGCGCCAGAGCAAATCCCCGTCCAGCCTGGCCGCCGCCCTGAACGCCCTCACCCTGTTGTACACGCAGATGCGCGAATACGACAAGGGCTTCGAGGTGCTCGACGAATTGCTGGCCGTCTCCGGCACCCTGGCATCGCCGGGCCGCATGGCGCAGGCGAAGAATACGGAGTACGGGCTGGCGCTCGACGCGCAGCAGCCGCAGCGGGGCCAGCGCGCCCTGCTGGCGGCCCTGGCGCTGGAACGCCAGCTGGGCGCGCGCGGCATGGTCGCCGTTACCCTCGTCAATCTGTCGGACAGCTACCTGAAGGAAGGCGACTACGCGCGTGCCCTGCGCTTTGCGAATGAAGCCATCACGGCGGCGCGCCTCGTCAACGATGAACAGGTGGAGGCGACGGCGCGGCTCAATATCGGCCAGGCATTGATCGGCCAGGGGCGGCTGCAGGAAGGCAAGCAAAGCGTGGCCACGGGCCTGGCCTATTACGAACGCACGGCCAACCAGCCGGAAATGCAGGCCGTGCTGCTGGAATACGGCATGGCGCTGGAAAAGGCGGGCGACATGCGCGGCGCCGTCACGGCGTATCACCGCGAGCGGGGCATCTCGAACCAGCTGTTCGAGCAGCAGCGGCAAAAGGCCGTGTATGAATTGCAGGAAAAATATGAGGCGGAAAAGAAACAGCGCCAGATCGAGCTGCTGAGCAGGGAGAATCAGCTGAAGAGCACGGAAATCGACAACCGCCGCCTGCAGCAGCGCGTATGGTGGCTGCTGGCGCTGGTGCTGGCCATGGCGTCGGCCATCGTCGGCTTGCTGTACCGCAAGGTGCGCCACGCCAACGTGCAGCTGAAGGTAAAAAACCAGGAACTCAAGCGCCAGAGCTCGCGTGATCCGCTGACGGCCCTGTACAACCGCCGCCATTTTCAGGAATTCATGCGCAGCCATGCGGGCAAGCCGCAGCCATCCTATGCCGGCGCCGACGTCGTGGGCGCGCTGTTCCTGCTCGACGTCGATCATTTCAAGCACATCAACGACGGCTACGGCCATGCGGCGGGCGACCTCGTGCTAACGACGATCGCCGAAACCCTGCACGACGTGTTGCGCGAAACGGACATGATCGTGCGCTGGGGCGGCGAGGAATTCCTCGCCTTCCTGCCGGCCGTCGCCCGTGACGGGCTCGACGATATCGCCCGGCGCATCCTCAATGGCATGGCGGCGCAGGTCATCCATTACCAGGGGCAGGCCATCCAGGTGCACGTGTCCGTGGGATTTGCGCCCTATCCGCTGGCGCCGCTGGGGCGGCCGCTCACGTGGGAACGCAGCGTCAACCTGATCGACATGGCGCTGTACCTGGCCAAGGCGCACGGACGCAACCGGGCGTATGGCTTGCGCGGTTTTCAGAACGTGGAAAAAACGACGCTGGAAGCGGTGGAGCAAGACCTGGAACGCGCGTGGCGCGACGGCTTTGTCGATTTGAGCGTGGTGCTGGGGGGAACGGACGGGGTGGCAAAGACAGAGACGGCCGGGCCAGACGGCCAGGCCAGCGAAGGCGTCGCCGCAGCCGCCATTACCTGACGGCAGCTGCGGGGGGCGCTGAAGACGACGATTACTTGTGCGCGGCGTCCTGCATCTTTTCACCGGCTTTTTCCACTTTCTTGCCCACGGCATCGGCCGCTTCGCTCATTTTCTTGTCGGCGTCAGCGGCGACCTGGTCCATCTTGGCGCCCGTATCGGAAGCGGCCTGGCTCACGGCAGCATCGGCCTTGCTGGCGGCGGCCTTGATGTCGGCTTCAGCCTTGGCAGCGGCCGCATCGATCTTTTGGCCAGCCTGTTCCGCAGGACCTGCGGCGACATCGCTCTTCTTCTGGCAGGCAGCCAGAGCAACGACCATCATGCCGGCGGCACATACGGTCATCCAATTTTTGCTTACTTTCATGATATTCCCTTTCATTGTTATCAAAAGACACAGATCAGTTCGCAATATACACCTGCCTAAAATTTTCTAGCGTGCGCTAACGCACATAAAAACAGGCTTTTGTGGCGTAGTTGTAAGCAATGGTATCTTGATATCTTTCAGCCATGTTTTCCCTGTGCCGAAGGGGGAGCCGGATAGCCATCCGTCAGGGTGTGCAGGAAGGCGATCACGTCGGCGATTTCCGCTTCGTTCAGCGCCGGCGCCTGGCCCGGCTGGCGGTCGAACGGCGCCTCCACGTTCACGTTCGCCGCCAAGCCGGGCGGCAGGTCGTCGTATTTGCGCACCTTGCCGTGTTTATCCGTCGGATACCATTTTTGCGGCGCCGTATCGCGCTGCACGTAAAAGCGCAGCACCTGCTCCAGGCTGTCAAAGCTGCCGTTGTGAAAAAACACCTTGCGCAGGGCGACGTTGCGCAGGGACGGCGTCTTGAAGCTGCCGCAGTACTCCTTGTGCTCCATCAGGTCGGTACGGTCCGGGCCGCACAGTCCCATGTCGAAATACGCCGGGTCCGCGTTGGCCGGCAGCTTGCCATTGCGCGGCACGCCGATATTGATCAAGCCGTAATCCGTAAATTGAGGAAAGGCGCCGCCCGAAGTGAGCTGGCTGATGTGACAGGACGCGCAATTGCCCTTGCGTTCATCGTTGAACAGGGCCAGGCCGCGCGCTTCCTGCGGGCTCAACACGGCCTGCTTGCGCAGCACGGCGTCGTAATTGCTAGAGTACGGATAGAAGTCCGACGGGCTTTCCTGGAACACTTCCAGCGACATCAGCGCCCAGCGCAAGGCCTGGCCAGGCTGCTCGAAGATATCCGCGCCATACGTCTGGCGAAACTGCGCCGCCAGGGGGCCGGCCCGCAGCTTGGCGACGACGTCGGCCGCATCGCGGTTGCCCATCTCGCGCCTGGACAACAAGGGCGCCAGCGCCTGCTCATGGCCGGACTGGGCGCGCCCGTCCCAGTTGCGCCCGCCCGTGGGACCGGCGTCGACGCTGTCGTCGCCATCGTCGTCGTGATAGTGCTCGGTGAACGCGGGCGCCGTCTGCAGGTAGCGCAGCGAGGGCGCCGCGCGCGTGCCCGCATCCTTCAATTCCGGCCCGCCCAACTGCACCGCCAGCCCGTTCGGCGGGCCGTACGCGTGATCGGGGCTGTGGCAGCTGGCGCACGACATTTTGCCTGAGACAGACAGGCTGGGCTCGAAAAACATGGCGCGGCCCATGGCCGTCATCTGGGCCACGGAAGGCTGATGTTTCAGGGCGGGCGCGTAGGCGCCCGACAGATAGGCGGGCTTGGCTGCCGCTTCTTTCTGCGCCGCCGGATGGCAGGCGGCCAGCAGGCAGGCGGCTACAAAGGCAAGCAGCAATGTGGAATTCGTTTTCATCATGGGCTGGCAGCGTAGCAACGGCATGTGACGGCTGCGTGACAAAACCCTGCGAAACCTAATGTATCAAGTCCGTACATTACGTCATGTAACAGGCGCCGACATGTCATGGAGCTGACATATTGCCTGCCTAGCATGCGACGTTTTCCACCCAAAAGGCATGCACATGAAACCGCACTCCCGCCCCGTCTTACGTCCCCTGCCTATCCTGCTGTCGCTGGGCCTGGCCGCCTGCGGCAGCAACTATGCGATCACGCCCAGCACCACGGGCCAGGTGATCGGCAGCTACTATGAAAACGCCCAGGTGTGCCTGGAAAGCGCCACGGCCAAGCTCACGTGCGACGGCGCTTCCGCCGCCGTGCGCACGGCGGCCGACGGCAGCTACACCTTGGACGGCAAGGGCGCCGTGCTGGTGACCGTCGGCACGGACGCCATTCGCCATGAAGTCGTCGGCGACGCGGGCACCAAGGTCACGCAAAAACTGCTTCTGCGCGCACCCGCCGGGCACAGCGCCTTCGTCAGCGCCCTGTCGACAGAGCTGGCGCAAGTCATGGATGGCAATGGCGGCGACTTCGCCTCCGCCAGCGGCAAGCTGGCCGCGCGCCTGGGCGTGTCCGAAGCGGGCCTGGCGTCCGACTTCAACAAGGCCAGCGGCGACGAACTGGCGAAACTGAAGGCGGAAAACGCCAGCGTGACGGCCTTGATCGCCAGCGCCAGCGCACAGGCGGCGCCCGCCGACGCGCTGGCCGCCCTGAACGGCGCGCTGGCGCTGAACAATATCCAGACCATCGTCGTCATCTATGCGGAAAACCGCGGCTTCGACAATCTGTACGGCCTGTTCCCGGGCGCGAACGGCGTACCGGGCGTCAATCCCACATCGACGTCCTCGTACGTGCCGCAGAAAGACATCGACGGCAGCACCCTGCCCGTGCTGCCGCCCACCTGGGGCGGCATGACGGCCGCCGGCCAGAGCACCGTCATCACGCAGGCGCAATCGGCCAACCTGCCGAACAAACCGTTCCAGATCGACGACGCCAATAGCGCCCTGTACCTGCCGCAATCGGTGATCACGCGCGACCTCGTCCACCGTTTCTACAACAACCAGATGCAGATCAACGGCGGCGCCAACGACAAGTTCGCCGCGTATTCCGATGCGGGCGGCCTGTCGATGGGCTATTACGACGGCAGCAAGATGCAGCTGTGGGACATCGCGAAACAATATGCGCTGGCCGACAACCTGTTCATCGGCGCGTTCGGCGGCTCCTTCCTCACGCACCAGTACCTGATCTGCGCCTGCGCGCCGACCTACCCGAACGCCGATACTTCGGTGGCGAAAGGCTCGATCGCCAAGATCGACGTCGACGCCAACGGCAACTTCGTGCGCCTGACGCCATCCGCCACGGCCCCGACCACGGTCCTGAACGGCGCGCCCGCGTATGCCAACGACGGCGCGCTGACGCCGGCCGACAGCACGGGCATGTTCTACGCCGTCAATACCATGCAGCCGCCGTTCCAGCCCAGCAGCAACGCGCCCGCCTCGGGCGACAGCAGCAAGCTGTTTGCGGACACGGGCAAGGCCAACACCCTGCCGCCGCAAACGCAGACGAATATCGGCGACCTGCTCTCTGGCAAGAACATCGACTGGGCCTGGTATGCGGGCGCCTGGAAGGACACGACGGCCCTGGCCACGGCCAGCGCGCGCGCCGGCAGCTTCCCGAATCCGCCCAACTTCCAGTTCCATCACCAGCCGTTTAACTATTTTGCCAACATGGACCCCGTGAAGGCGCCCGCCTACCGCGCCGCCCACCTGCGCGACTTCGACAGCCAGTTCCTGGCCGACGCGGGCGCCGGCAAGCTGCCGCCCGTGGCCTTCTACAAGCCGCAGGGCAATTTGAACCAGCACGCGGGCTATGCCAGCGTGGCCGATGGCGACGCGCACATCGCCAGCGTCATCGCCCAGCTGAAGAAAAGTCCGCAATGGAAGAACATGCTGGTCATCGTCACCTACGATGAAAACGGCGGCTTTTATGACCACGCCACGCCGCCGAAGGGCGACCGCTGGGGCCCGGGCACCCGCGTGCCGGCCATCCTCGTCTCGCCGTACGTAAAAAAGGGTCTCGTTGACCACACGCAATACGATTCGGCCTCCATCCTGCGCGCCATCACGCACCGCTTCTCGCTGCCCGTGCTCGATGGCTTGAACACGCGCGACAAGGCGCTGGTGGCCAATGGCGGCAAGCCCATGGGCGACTTCAGCGCGGCGCTGGCGCTGGTGCCGCAAGAGTAAGCGTCGATTCACGCGACAACGCAACGCCCGCCGGGCCTGGCCGCGGCGGGCGTTTTACATGCTGGCGCTACTGGCCAGGGGCCGTATCGAGCAGCGAGCGTTCGAGCAATTGCGACAAGGCCGTGCGCAGCGCCTGCGTGCGCGCCGCCAGTTCCGGCCGCTTGTAGCGCTCGGCCGCGATCAGGCTGTTTTCCAGGCAGACGCGGTCGCCCCTGGCCAGGCAGGCGTCGGCCGCATCGAGCTGGGCGCTCGCCTGCGCCACTTTGACCTTGGCGTCGAGCTCCAGGGTGTCGGGATCGTCGCCCCAGCGTTTTACATAGGTGGCCAGGCGCGTCGCGGCCAGCTCCGGCTTGCCCGCGTCGAGCGCCTGGTTGACGCTGCCCTGCAGCGCCAGCCACGCCTGCGCCCGCTGCTGTTGCTTCTCGCAAGTCGCGGCGGACTTGGTGATGCTCGCCTGCAAGCGCTTGATCTGTGCGGCGGGCGCCTTCGCGCTTTTCAGCACGGCCAGCGCGCTGCGCGCCCCGTCCAGGTCGCACTGCGCCGCCAGCGCAGTGGCGGCCTCGACCTGTTCCGCCACGCTGGCCGGCTTGTCGGCCGGCTTGTTATAAAACCAGATACCGGTCAGCACCACCACTGCCGCGATCCACGTGCGCAGGCGCACGGGCGGGCGCGGCGGCGGCACCGAGCCTTTGCCGGCAAGCTTGGCGGGCGGCGCCTTGGCCGGCGCGGCGGGCGCTGGCGGGACGGGTGCTGGAGGGACGGCCTGGGGAGCGGAGACGGTCGGCACGGGCTGCGGCGCAGGAGCGGGCTGCGCCACGGGCACGGGTGACTGCATGCGCGGAGGCGCCGGGGGCGGCACCACCGCTTTCTCCAGAACAGGCGCTTGCGCCACCTGGCGCGCGCCGCAAAACGGGCAATGCGCCACGCGCAGGGGCAAGGTACGGCCGCAAGCGGCGTTGATGCAAACTTCGTTTACTTTTTCAGACACATTCCAACCTTTTCCTGGAGTCATTCCACTGCGTTCTGCCGCAATATTACCTTACGCAAGCGCGGCAACGGCGCACCCGCACCGTGTTCCAGGGCCTTGACGCCGATCAAAAAGCATCCGCCGCCGCGGCCTAAGCTAAAAGCATCGGCCAAGGACAAGGAGAACGCCATGTCAGCCCACCTGATCATCGAAGACGGCCAGCCCTGGTGGGACAGCGCCGATATCTGGGTCGTGCCGGGCAATGATCCGAATGGCCCGCCCGGCGCGCCCGTTGCCGGCACCGCCAACTACCTGTGGGGCCGCGTGCACAACACGGGCGACAGCGCCTCGAACGGCGTGCGCGTGGACTTTTACTGGGCCGATCCATCCGGCCAGATCGCCGTCGGCGCCGCCACGCAGATCGGTTCCGCCTTTGCCGACTTGCCGCCCGGTGCCACGCAGGAAGTGCTGTGCCTGGTGCCGTGGGTTCCCGTCATCGTCAATGGCGGCCACGAATGCCTGCTGGCCGTGGCCCACGGCCCGGGCGACATCAACCCGCTGCCCGATCCCCTGCCCAGCGGTTTCCTCTTCCAGCCCACCTTGCACGAGCAGATCGCCCAGCGCAATGTCACCGTCGTGCTGGCGGCAAGGCACGCGCAGCTGCTGACCATCGCGGTGGGAGCCCTGCCCCGCGAAACAAAAAAAGTGGAACTGCAGCTGGAGTATGGCGGCGAGCTGCCGGAACGCCTGCTGGCCACCCTGGGACTTGAACGGTGGCAACCCGCCAGGGAAGCGCACCTGATCGCGGGACTGGCGCGCACGCCCCATTGCAATGGCGATACGCCCGGCGAGCAAAAGCTGGCGCTGGATGTGCCGCGCGGCAAGGCACTGGCCGTGTACCTGAGCGTGCGCGCCCAAGCGTTGCCGCCACGCCAGTATGCGCTGCTGCGCGTGCTGGAAAGCCAGCAGGGCAAGCTCATGGGTGGCATCACGTACATCGTCACCGATCAGGAGAAAGAGCAAGCGCAAGAGCAGGCGCAAGAACAGCACAGCCCCGAGGAGCAAGCATCATGAGCGACACCCCCCTGCAGGTGCTGACGCGGCCGTTCGCGATCGAGCCCGTCACCAATATCATGCTGCCCGATGGCATCTTCGACAATGCCATCTATGGCTTGCGCATCGCCGCCCACGTCACCAACACGTCGGGCAGCGCGCTGACGAATGTCACCGTGTACCTGGAAAGCGTGGGCGACCCCGGCATCGTGCCCGTGGCACGTACCTTCTTCTTTGCCAGCATCCCGGCCGGCGCGGCCATGCTGGTGATGTGGGATGCCGACTTCCAGCATGCGGCGCCCGGCAAGCGCCTGGTCAGCTTTGTCGCCAAGGCGGACGGCTACACGCCGCACCGCTCGATCCAGCAGATTTTTGTGTCGCAAACGCGCTTCGACAGCGCCACCAACACCTACACGTGCACGGTCGAGGAAGGCACGCTGGAACTGTCCAAGCCGCAAGGCCACCTGCCCGGCAAGCGCTGGGGCAGCACGGGCACGGATGGAAAAGAGTGCCGCTGCCCGCCAGGCCTGGGGCCCATCGTGCCGACCGGCATGACGCTCGTCTGGACGCCGAACCCCGCCTACGCCGGCACGCATGGCGAGCTGCCGTTTTCCGACCCGTGGTGGAAGATACTCGCCATCATCATCGCCGTCATCGCCGCGCTGGTGGCCATCATTGCCGCCGCGCTCGGCGCTGGCAAGGCCAGCTTCAGCGTGGGCGGCACGTTCGAGGAAACGGACCCCAGCGTGCATTGCTGCACGCCCAAGGGCGCCGCCTCGGGCAAGCCGGAATTCACGGTGGCGGGCGTGGCGTCGGCCATCGCCTCGGGCGCCATCGTTGCCGCCTGCTCGGATGTGGCCGATCCCTTCTGGCGTGGCCAGGAAGCAACACCGCCGGCCGCCGGCGAACTGACCCTGGCCGAGCGCGTGGTGGCGAAGTGGGTCTTGCCGGAAGCGCCGAATGCGGGCCAGCCCTATCAGGCCGACATCAGCTGGCAATACGAACGTTTTACGACGGGCGCCACCTACGAGCATGCCGTGAACGAGACGCAAGTCAACGTGCACGTGGCGGGCCCGGTGGAAACGGATAGCCCGCCCGTGGTCCAGGCGTTCGAGCCATTGTGGCTGCGCGCCAGTTTCAGGCGCGACAATGGCAACGTCTTCCGCGGCACGGAACTGTATGCATTCGTGCTGTTCCAGGCGCCGCAGGGCCTGTTCTTCGTGGAACCGCTGACCGATGATGGCCTCGGTTTCGATCCGGGCGCCAACGACGGCGTGTACGCGGCCAGCCTGGACCTGAAGCGGGCATACCGGACCCTGCTGCAATTCGAGCAGGAAGTCTACGGCACCTGGCGCGTGTTTGTCTTTGCACAGGATGTCAACCTGACCAAGCCCGGCACGCCGCCCGAAATCGCCGCCCAGCACATCGGCGGCATGTTCGTCGCCAGCGCCATCGAAATCACCTTCGACGACACCCTGCCCTGCCCGCTCAAGGCGCGGGCAAATATCATCGTGGTGTAGTGATAAGCGAGGTCATGCGTAGGTCGGGTAGGTCGGATTAGCGTGGCAAAGCCACGCGTAATCCGACAACATTGTTGGCTCCCGTCTGCACACCACGAGCGACTGAGAAAATGCTCAGGGCTAGGCGCCGCCCCGAAGACAGTACTTCAGTACAGTGAGGTAAAAGCGGGGCAGGCAACATCTCCCCGGCCTTGTATCAGCCGCTCTTAAACTTTGACGCTTTCAGCCTTGGCAATGACCGTGCGCGGAATGATATCCGTTGCCGGACAAGTATCCATCGCATCCGAATACGCGAGCCAGCGCTGCAGGCTTTCCATGCGGCGGATGGTGATGCCCTTGCCATTGATGTAGCCGATCTGCTCGAAATTGGCAGGACTGGTGGTCAGTTTCGACACGGTGGGCGCATTGTCGATCAACCGGTCGTAGGCCTTGCGCGCCTTGTGCTCCCACTTGGCCAGCACGGGGTCGTCAAAGCGATTGCTTTCAAAATACACGGTGATGGTGCGGTCGTGGTTGGCGAAGCCGACAATGGCAGCTCCCTTGCGTATGGTCAACAGGACATCTTCCTTGACGCCTGTGACGGGAACGAAGACGGCGGCGCGCCCATCCGCATCCGGCCGCTCCATGGGGATATCTTGTCCGATTATGCTCATCGCATCACGCTCTTAGTCCTGGCTTGTCAGCCTGTTGTATTGATATGGCTCTGTGGAGCTGTGCCTGGCGTAGGCGGGCTCTACCGCGGCCCGCGCCCCGTCCAGGCCCGCCGTCAAGCGGTTTATCAATAATACATTGCCGTGTGGCACTACACAAGATCACCGCGCCACGGGCGGCGCTCCTACGCCCGATGGCGAATGGTGGCGCCTGCGGCAATCGCCTTATAATGCCGTGTTTACTTCACGCCCAATACCTCCGCACCATGACGCTTCCCGAAAACGACACCAGCCGGCTCGACGCCATCAGCGCCGCCGCCACCGAAGTGGCCGCGCAAAACGTGGCCGACCTGCTGGCCATGGCCATCTGCCATCGCCCGGACGAACAGTCCCTGATCGTCTGCGACAAGCGCAGCTGGCTCAACGTCGTGTTGACGGAAGCGTATCGACTGGCCTTGCCGGATGCGGCCTTTATCGATTTCGACGAAGTCACGCCCGACGCCGTGCTGGCCGCGTTTGCCGAACTGCCGGCCGGCAGCCTCGTCGTGCTGATACAGTCGACAAGCTTCCGCCTGGAAGCGTTCCGCATCCGCATCGAGCTGTTCAAGCGTGGCCTGAAAGTGATCGAGCACGTGCACCTGTCGCGCATGCCCGGCGTGCAGGGACTGCATTACATCGCCTCGCTGGCCTACGACCCCGCCTACTATCGCGGCGTGGGCCACGCCTTGAAAGCGCGCATCGACACGGCCCGCCACGGCATGGTCGACAGCGGCGGCGAGCAGCTCGTGTTCGCCTCGCCATTCGAGGGCGCCAAGCTCAATATCGGCGACTACAGCGGCATGCACAATATCGGCGGCCAGTTCCCGCTGGGCGAGGTGTTTACGGAAGCGCAGGACCTGGAAGCCGTGAACGGGCGCGTGCGCATCTTTGTTTTCGGCGACACGCACTTCATGGTCAACCGCCCCGATACGCCGATCACCCTGATCATCGACAAGGGCCGGGTGACGGGCACGGAAAACGCCACGCCGGAATTTTTGGCCATGCTGGACATCATCCGCGCACATGAAGGCGAAGTGTGGGTGCGCGAACTGGGCTTCGGCATGAACCGCGCCTTTTCGCGCGAACAGCTGGTCAACGACATCGGCACGTATGAACGCATGTGCGGCATCCATCTGTCGCTGGGCGCCAAGCACGGCGTCTACACGAAACCGCAATTCAAGCGCAAGGATGCGCGCTACCACGTCGACATCTTCGCCGTCACCGAAGCAGTTTATCTGGACGACGAGCGCGTGTACGCCGATGGCGCGTGGACGGTGGAACCCGTCGCCTTCAGCTGAAAAATCCCGCAGCTTCCAGCTCGCGGTCCCACGGCGGCACGGGCTGGTATTCGGCCACGAGGAAATCGATCAGCGCGCGCACCTTGGGCGACGGCTGCCGGCTGGCCGGATACAGGGCGCTCAGGTGATTCAGAGGCAGTTCCCAGTCCGTCAGCACGGGCACCAGACTGCCATCGAGCAGATTGCGCCAGGCGAGGAAGGTGGTGCTGTAGACGATGCCGAGACCCCGCTGCGCCGCCTGGTGCAGCACCAGGCCGTTATTCGCTGTAAAACCCGCCTGTACGCGTACGCTCACGTCTTCCCGTTCTTTCCCTTCTCCACGCTGGAAATGCCAGTTCGTGCCATCGGTCAGGTGGCTGAAATGCAGGCACTGATGCCGCAATAGCTCTTGCGGCGTCTGCGGCACGCCCCATTGCGCCAGGTAGGCGGGGCTGGCGCACAGCACGGCGCGGCACGGCGCCAGCGGGCGCATGGCCAGCGCGCTGCTGTCCGGGATGCCGCCCACGCGTATCGTCAAGTCAAATCCGTGGCGTATCGGGTCGAGCAGCGCATCATCGACAAACAACTCGGCCCGCACCTGCGGGTGCAGCAGGCTGAAACGGGCGACGGCGTCGGCCAGCCACGCGCTGCCGAAACTCGATGGCGCCTGGATGCGCAGCGGCCCGGCCAGCTCCGCCCCCGCTCCCGCCTGCGCCACGTGCGCCACCATGCGCGCCGCTTCCTGCGCCTGGCTGACGGTGGCCATGCACGGCGCCAGGTAGGCGCGGCCCGCGTCCGTCAAACTCACTTCGCGCGTGGAGCGGTGCAGCAGCCGCGCATGCAGGCGTTCCTCCAGCTGCATGATGGTCTTGCTGACCATGGCCCGCGTCAGGCCTAGGCGCTGCCCCGCCAGCGTGAAGCTGCGCTGGCGCGCCACCTCGACAAAGATTTCCATCGCTTTTAGTTGATCCATGTCAAAGATTGTCTGCGCTTTGACGACAATCTGTCAACCGCTGGGCGATTGTTTGCCGCCCTCGCCCATCCTACAATGGCGCTTTCCACTGACCTCCGGAGCCGCCGCCATGCTGACTACTGAACAACAAGAACAATACCAACGCGACGGCTACATCATCCTGCCCGGCTTCAAGGGCGCGGACGACATCGCCGCCCTGCGCGCGCGCGCCGAGCAGATTGTCAACGAATTCGACCCCAGCGTCAGCCAGTCCATCTTCACCACGCGCGACCAGGCAAAGAACACCAACGATTACTTTCTCGCGTCCGACAACACCATCCGCTGCTTCTTCGAGGAAGAGGCGTTCGACACGGACGGTCAGTTGAAGCAGGCGAAATCGCTGTCGATCAACAAGATCGGCCATGCCATGCACGACCTGGACCCCGTCTTCCGCGCTTTTTCGGCCGATCCGAAACTGGCCGAAGTGGCGCGCGACCTGGGCCTGGCGGACGCGCAGGTGTGGCAATCGATGTACATCTTCAAGCAGCCCGGCATCGGCGGCGAAGTGCGCTGGCACCAGGACGCCACGTATTTCGAGACCACGCCCATCAGCGTGACCACCTTCTGGTTCGCGCTGGAAGATGCCACCCTGGAAAACGGCTGCCTGTGGGCGGAACCGGGCGGACACCGCGGCCCCCTGCGCGAACGCTTCATCCGCAACGGCGACCAGGTAAGAGTGGAAAAACTCGACGCCACGCCATGGCCCGATGACAGCACGGCCGTGCCACTCGAAGTGAAGGCGGGCGCACTCGTCTGCTTCCACGGCTTGCTGCCCCACTACAGCGCGCCGAACCGCTCGCCCGTGTCGCGCCACGCCTACACCTTGCACGCCACCGACGGCCAGACGCAATATGCGGCCCACAACTGGATACAGCGCGACGACTCCTTCCCCGTTCGGGGCTTCGTCTGATGCGCATCGACGTCTTCGCCGCCCACTGGGGCAATAACGAGCTGCCGCCCGATGTCTTCATCGACAGGGTAGCGGCAGCCGGTTTCGACGGCATCGAGATGTCGCTGCCGCTGGACACCGCCCTGCGCGAAGAATGGACCAAGCGCATCGCGGATGCAGGCCTGGAACTGATCGCCGCGCAGTGGGAAACCGTGTTCCACAGCGACTTCGCGCTGCACCGCGCGGCTCTGACCGAGCTGCTGGAAAACGCCTGCCTGGCGCGCCCCGTGCTGGTCAACACGCACACGGGCAAGGATTTTTATACGCAGGCACAGAACGCAGAACTGCTCGACCTGGCCGCCGCCATCTCGGCCAGGCACGGCGTGCCCATCGTGCATGAAATCCACCGCAGCCGCTTTTCCGGCCACCCGATGCTGCTGCTGCCGTATCTGCGGCAGTATCCCGAGCTGCCATTGACGGCCGACTTGTCGCACTGGTGCTGCGCCTGCGAATCGCTGCTGGAAGACCAGCCGCAGACCCTGGCGCAAGTGCTGCCGCTGGTGCGCCACGTGCATGCGCGCGTGGGCCATGCGCAGGGGCCGCAAGTAGCCGACTTCCGCGCACCGGAAGCGAAACCTGCGCTCGACGCCCACCTGGCCTGGTGGGACGCCATCGTCGCCCTGCGCCGCGCGGCCGGCGCCGAGCGCATGACGTTCACGCCGGAATTCGGCCCCGCGCCCTACACGCAAACCTTGCCCTGGACGCAGCAGCCCGTGAGCGACGCGTGGGAACAGAACGTCGCCATGCTCAAGCTGCTGCGCGCACGCTATCCGACAGACTGAGGAGGCTGCGCAAAATTGGCCTGCACGAAATCGATGAAGGTACGGAGCGGCGCGGGCAGATGGCGCCGGCCCGCATAGTATAAAAACGGGCCGGGAAAGGGCATCGCCCAGTCTTCCAGCACTGGCTGCAGCTGGCCCGCATCGATATACGGCTGCAGCCACTCTTCAAACAGATAGACGAGGCCATGGCCGGCGATGGCCATGCTGACCGCAAAATCGGCCGCCGTCGGCGTGACGATCACGGGGCCGTCCGGCTCCACGCTCACTTTTTGCCCGTCGCGCTCGAACTCCCACGGTGGAATCGCGCCGCTGAGGAATTTCCCCAGCAGGCAGGCATGCCGCAGCAGGTCGCGCGGATGCACGGGCACGCCGCGCTGCGCCAGGTAGGAGGGCGCGCCCGCCACCGCGAAGCGCTGCGTGCGCGGGCCGATGGGGATGGCGATCATGTCCTGCTCCAGCCGTTCGCCATAGCGGATGCCCGCGTCGCAACCGCTGGCGACGACATCGACAAAATTATTATCGACCACCAGCTCGACCCTGATCTGCGGATGGGCGCGCAGGAACCCGTCAACCATGGGCTGCAGGAAGAAGCGCGCCGCGTTGACCGGCACGTTCAGGCGCAAGATGCCGCGCGGGCTGTCGCGCAAGTCATTCAGCACGTCGAGTGCGCTGCTCACCTCATCGAGCGCCGGGCGCAGGCGCGTCAGCAGCAGCGCACCGGCCGCCGTCGGCGTCACGCTGCGCGTCGTGCGTTCCAGCAGGCGGATACCCAGCTGCTGCTCCAGCCGCCGCAGCGCTTCGCTCATGGCGGACGCGGATTGCCCGCTGGCGCGCGCGGCCTGGCGAAAACCGTGATGCCGGGCCACCAGGGCAAAGGCGGACAAATCGGCCATGGACGGGTTGTCTGCATGCATGAGTAGCGCTTTCATTGTGCGTAAATGAGTACAGCCTGTACCGGATTGACCCGATTATCATACAGCGCAATCGGCCTTACGATGGCTGCTCCCTTACTCGACCACCACACAGGAGCTGCCATGCACACGTATTCCCCCGCCCGCGACCAATTCACGCCCGCCCATTGCGACATCCGATTCAACCGCCTCGGCTACGGCGCCATGCAACTGGCCGGCCCGCACGTCTGGGGTCCGCCGAAAGACCGCGCCGCCGCCGTCGCCGTGCTGCGCGAAGCCATCGAACTGGGCGTCAACCATATCGACACGTCGGACTTTTACGGCCCGCACGTCACCAACCAGATCATCCGCGAAGCGCTGCATCCCTACCGCGACGGTTTGACCATCGTCACCAAGATCGGCTTCGTGCGCGGCGCCGACCAGTCCTGGCTGCCGGCCGCATCGCCACAGCAGCTGCGCGACGCCGTGCACGACAACCTGCGCAACCTGGGCCTGGACGTGCTCGACGTGGTCAACCTGCGCGCGCCGGGCATGGACGGCGCGGACGGCTCGTCGCTTGCCGGGCCGCTGGACACCTTGGTGCAGCTGCAGCGCGAAGGCCTGGTGCGCCATATCGGCCTGTCCAATGTCGATGCGGCCCAGGTGGCCAAGGCACAGCGCATCAGCCCCATCGTCTGCGTGCAGAACCACTACAACCTGGCGCACCGCGCGGACGATGCGCTGATCGACTCCCTGGCCGCGCAAGGCATCGCCTATGTGCCGTTCTTCCCCCTGGGCGGCTTTTCGCCGCTGCAGTCCGATACCTTGAACCAGGTGGCGGCCGCCCTGCAAGCCACGCCAATGCAGGTGGCGCTGGCCTGGCTGCTGCAGCGCGCGCCGAACATGCTGGTCATTCCCGGCACCTCGTCGGTGGCGCATCTGCGCGAAAACGTCGCGGCCGGCGCGCTCACGCTGGACGCACAGGCGCTGGAAGCATTGAGGTCGCTTGCAACTAAGTAGCGCACTATATATACTGTGCCCATGGATACCACTACCACCCCCAACCCCTTGCACCAGGTGCCGCGCCTGGACGGCCAGTTGTGCTTTGCGCTGTACTCGACCTCGCTTGCCATGAACAAGCTGTACCGCAAGCTCCTGCGCAAGCTCGGTCTGACCTATTCGCAATACCTGGTGATGATGGTGTTGTGGGAGCGCGACGGCTTGACGGTGTCGGAAGTGGGCGAGCGGCTGTTCCTCGACTCGGCCACCCTGACGCCCTTGCTCAAGCGCATGGAGCAATCGGGCCTGCTGACGCGCACGCGGGCCGCCAGCGACGAGCGCCAGGTCATCATTTCCTTGACGCCGCAGGGCGACCAGCTGCGCCACGAGGCGGCCCTGCTGCCCGAAGCCATCCTGGCGGCCAGCCACTGCAGCGTGGAGCAGGTTGTGGACATGAAACAACAACTGAACCAGTTGCGCGACAGCCTGATGAAAAGTGAGTAAAAGCGCCGCTTTTCCGAGCAAAATCAGGCAAAGCATTCCCCTGACAGCGCCAGGCAAAAGCTGGCGCGAAATCCGCCTTTCTTTATTACAAATCGATACATGGATGGCCCCACCCTGCGTATAGAATAGTTGCCACTATTTCCTTACAACAACATCAGGGTGATCATGCGCATACCTTTCGGCTCCGTCGCTTCGCTGGCTCTGTGCTTTACCATGTCGGCCTTCGCCGCCGAACCATTCGACGACAAGTTCCGCCAGCTCGAAGAAGTGCTGCCCACCCCGAATACCTACCGCACCGCCTCCGGCGCGCCGGGCCACGCCTACTGGCAGCAGCGCGCCGACTACACGATCCGCGCCACGCTCGATGAAGCCAGGCGCGAAATCACCGGCAGCGGCACCATCACTTATCACAACCAGTCGCCCGACACGCTCGGCTACCTGTGGGTGCAGCTGGACCAGAATATCTACAAGCCCGACTCCGATGCGCGCCGCATGGCCACGGCGCCCTCGCGCCAGGCGTGGGCCAGGACGACGGGCGAAGACACGATGAAATTCGAAGGCTTGCGCGGCATCCTCGCGCGCGGCGACTTCCAGGGCGGCGTCCATATCCGCCGCTTGACGGGCGCCGATGGCCAGCCTTTGAAGCACGTGATCAACCGCACGATGATGCGCATCGACTTGCCGCAGCCCTTGAAACCGGGCCAGGATTTCGTCTTCCAGATCGACTGGGACTATCGCATCAACGAACAGAAGGTGCTGGGCGGGCGCGCCGGCTATGAAGTCTTCGACGACAAGAACGCCCTGTTCGAAGTGGCGCAGTGGTTCCCCCGCATGGCCGCCTATTACGACGCGGCCGGCTGGCAGCACAAGCAGTTCCTCGGCTCGGGCGAATTCACCCTGGAGTTCGGCGACTACGACGTGCGGCTGACGGTGCCCGCCGACCATATCGTCGCCTCCACGGGCGAGCTGCAAAACCCGCAGGACGTGCTGTCTGCCACGCAGCGCGAGCGCCTGGACAAGGCCCGCGGCAGCGACAAGCCCGTCGTCATCGTCACGCAAAAGGAAGCGGAAGCGGCCGAAAAATCCGTGAGTCGCGCGCAAAAGACGTGGCACTTCAAGGCGTCCAACGTGCGCGACTTCGCCTGGGCCTCGAGCCGCAAGTTCATCTGGGATGCGCAGGGCTACAAGAAAGGCGGCAGCGACGTGATGGCCATGTCCTACTATCCGAAGGAGGGCAATCCGCTGTGGGAAAAATACAGCACGCAAGCCATCGTGCACACGATCGAGCAGTACAACAAGTACAGCATAGCCTACCCGTACCCGACGGCCATTTCCGTCAACGGTCCCGTGGGCGGCATGGAGTATCCGATGATCTCGTTCAACGGCCCCCGTCCGGTGAAAGACAAGAAGACGGGCGAGCTGACGTATTCGAAGCGCACCAAGTATGGCCTGATCGGCGTGATCATCCATGAAGTGGGCCACAACTACTACCCGATGATCATCAACTCGGACGAGCGCCAGTGGACGTGGATGGACGAGGGCCTCAACACCTTCGTGCAATACCTGGCGCAGCAGGCGTGGGAAGAAAACTATCCGGCTTCGCGGGGCGAGCCGCGCGAGATCGTCGATTACATGCGTAGCCGCGACCAGGTCCCCATCATGACCAATTCCGAATCCTTGCTGCAGTTCGGTAACAACGCCTACGCCAAGCCGGCGGCGGGCCTGAACATCCTGCGCGAAACCATCCTCGGGCGCGAGCTGTTCGACTACGCTTTCAAGGAATATGCGCAGCGCTGGAAGTTCAAGCGCCCCACGCCCGCCGACTTTTTCCGCACCATGGAAGACGCTTCCGGCACGGACCTCGACTGGTTCTGGCGCGGCTGGTTTTATACGACCGACCCGGTCGACATCAGCATCGACGGCATCAGCGAATACGGCGTGAGCTCGAAAGATCCGGCCACGGAAAAAGCGTGGAAAAAGGCGCAAAAAGACGCCCAGCCGGAATCCGTCACGAGCCGCGCCAACAAGGGCATGCCGCGCCGCGTCGATGCGCATCCGGAGCTCAAGGATTTCTACAACCAGCACGACGACTTCACGGTGACCAACAAGGAGCGCAACGCCTACGCCGAAGCGCTGGCCGCCCTGGAACCGTGGGAAAAGGACTTGCTGAAACAGGGCAAGCACCTGTACCTGGTCGACCTGTCGAACGTGGGCGGCATGGTCATGCCGCTGATCCTCGAGATCGAACTGAAAAGCGGCAGGAAGTACATCGAGCGCGTGCCGGCCGAAGTATGGCGCTACTCGCCGAAGAAAATCACCAAGGTCGTCATCACCGATGAGCCGATGGTGGGCCTGGTGCAGGACCCGTACTGGGAAACGGCCGACATCGACACGAGCAACAACAGCTGGCCGCGCAAAATTACGCCATCGCGCCTGGAACTGTTCAAGAGCGAGAAGTCGCCCAAGGATAACCTGATGCGCGATTTCCATACGCCGCTGAAAGGCCAGAACGGCGGCTCGTCCAAGGGCGACGAGGCATGAAGCGCTGGCGCGCGATGGGCGCCGCCTTGCTGGCCTGCGCCAGCATGGCGGCCGGCGCCCACAACTTCCACATGGGTATTGCCGACATCAGCTACAACGCGGCCAGCGGCAGCACGGAAGTGGTGCACACCTACACGGGCCACGACGTCGAGGCGCTGCTGACGAATCTGTACCAGCGCCAGTTCGACCTGGGCCAGGAAGACAGCGAAGCGGCCCTGCGCCGCTATGTCGAAAAACAGTTTTACCTGGTGGGACCGGACGGCAAGCGATTGCGCCTGAACTGGGTCGGCATGAAGGTCAATGCCGACAACGTGGTGATCTTCCAGGAGATCGAACGCACGCGCCTGGCCCCCGCCACGCGCATCCACAACCAGCTGCTGACCGACTTCCTGCCCAGCCAGCGCAATACCCTCAACGTGCAGGACAGCGGCGCCATCCAGACGCTGGTTTTCGACCGCCAGAACACGGAACTGCCGATCCGCTAAGTCCATGACGCCACGCTACCTTCCCCTCCTCCTCGCCACCCTGTTTTCAGCCACCGCCGCCCACGCCGACGACATCTTCCAGCGCGTGCTCGTCGACGGTTCGCGCCTGAACCAGCTGGGCGTGGCCGATTCGGCCAACGCGGGCAGCGTCACGCAACGGCAGCTCGATGCGCGCACCAGCTACCGGCCCGGCGAATTGCTCGAAGCCGTGCCGGGACTGATCGTCAGCCAGCATAGCGGCGAAGGCAAGGCCAACCAGTTCTACCTGCGCGGCTTCAACCTTGATCACGGCACGGACTTGCGCACCACCGTCGACGAGATGCCCGTCAACCAGCGCAGCCATGGCCACGGGCAGGGCTGGACGGACCTGAACTTTTTGATCCCCGAACTGGCCATGCGCCTCGATTACAAAAAGGGGCCGTATTCGGCGGCGCAAGGCGATTTTTCCTCGGCGGGCGCGGCATCCGTCGTCTACGCGAACCGCCTGACGCAGGGCGTCGCCAGCGTGGGCGTCGGACAAAACGGCTTTCGCCGCGCCCTGCTGGCCGACTCCAACGATGCGGGCGACGGCAGCCTGCTGTACGCGCTCGAAGCGCAGCGCAACGACGGCCCGTTCACGCAGCCGGACCGCTACCGCAAGCTCAATGGCGTGCTGCGCTACAGCGAAGGCTATGCCAACAACGGCTTCAACGTCACGGCCATGGCGTATGACGCCAACTGGAACGCCACCGACCAGATTCCGTTGCGCGCCGTGCAGGACGGCACCCTGGGCCGCTTCGACGCCATCGATGCCAGCGACGGCGGCAAGGCGCAACGCTACAGCCTGTCGGGCACCTGGCGCCAGACGACGGACGACGTATCGTCCAAAGTCAGCGCGTATGTGATCGCCAACCGCCTGGCCCTGTTCTCGAATTTTACGTATGCGATGGACGACCCCGATAACGGCGACCAGTTCGCCCAGCCCGACCGGCGCGTGACGGCCGGCCTCGACGCCAGCCGCACCTGGCACCGCCACACGGACGGCGGCAGCAGCGACACCACCATCGGCGTGCAGCTACAGAACGACAATATCCATAATGGCCTGTACCACACGCGGCAGCGGCAGATCGTGTCGACCACGCGGCAAGACCATATCGTCGAATCGAGCATCGGCGTGTATGGCGAAAACAGCACGCGCTGGTCGCGCTGGCTGCGCACCGTGGCCGGCCTGCGCGCGGATGCCTACCGCTTCGACGTGCGCAGCGACCGCGCCGCCAATTCGGGCAAGGCCAGCGACCATTTGTTCAGCCCCAGCCTGAGCGTGATCGCCGGGCCGTGGCGCGATACGGAAGCGTATCTCAACATCGGTAATGGTTTTCACAGCAACGACGCGCGCGGCACGACGATCACGGTCGACCCGAAAACGGGCGAAGCGGCCGACAAGGTCACGCCGCTCGTGCGCTCGCGCGGACTGGAACTGGGCTTGCGCAGCGCCGCCATCGCCGGCCTGCAAACGTCGCTGTCGCTGTACCGGCTGGACTTCGATTCCGAGCTGCTGTTCATCGGCGACGCGGGCGCCACCGAGGCGGGCCGCCCCAGCCGCCGCTACGGCATCGAGTTTTCCGGCTACTACAAGGCGGCCGGCTGGCTGTCGCTGGACCTGGATCTGGCGTATGCGCGGGCACGCTCGCGCGGCAGCGATCCGGCCGGCGACTTCATCCCCGGCGCCATCGAAGGCGTAGCCCAGCTGGCCATGACGGTGACGCCGCGAGGTCCGTGGTCGGGCTCCCTGCGCCTGCGCTATTTCGGTCCGCGCCCGCTGATGGAAGACAACAGCGTGCGCTCGTCGGCCAGCGTGGGCTTGAACGGGCGCATCGCCTACCAGATCGGCAAGACCTTGCGCGTGGAGCTGGAAGGCTACAACCTGGCCAACCGGCGCGACTCGGCCATCGATTACTACTATGCTTCGCGCCTGCCCGGCGAGGCGCAAGCCGTCGACGATATCCACTTCCATCCGGTGGAATCGCGCTCGCTGCGCCTGACCCTGGTAAAGAATTTTTAAGTAAACAAGAATAATTCTTATCGGACTGCACAGGAAGCGCCGCGAAGTCGTAGAATGCCAGGCTAGATAAACTGATACAGGCCCGTTCCGGCCCGCACCGCCATGAGCACTGCCGCACCGATCTTTACCGACCCGTCCCGCCTCAAGGACGCCTTGCGCGACGACGGCTATGCCGTCCTGCGCCCGCAGGACGTGGCCGCGCTGGCCGGCTGTCCGCTGGACGCATTGCGCGCGCTGGAACCGAGCTGGAATACCCTGGCGCTGGACAATTACCTGAAGGATGGCGGCCGCTATCGCCGCCGGCGCCACTCGTGCTTCGTGCAGGATGGCGAACGCCTGGCCCAGACGGCGCACCGTCCGCACTGGCAGCCGGTGGAATACAACGCCCTGCACGGCGGCATGCACCGCCTGTTCGAACCGGTCGAAGCGGCTATCGTCGCGCAAGCGGCCTGGCAGCAGCTGATCCGCGCGCTGGGCGACGCCTGCTCGCAGGTCAAGGGCAGCCAGCCCTGGTTCATCGAGGCGCACCAGTTCCGCATCGATACGACGGACGGCATCGGCCGCCCCACGCCGGAAGGCGCGCACCGCGACGGCGTCGATTTCGTCGCCGTGCTGCTGGTCGGGCGCGAACAGATCAAGGGCGGCGAGACGCGCATCTTCGAAGCGGACGGCCCCAACGGCAAACGCTTTACCCTGACCGAACCGTGGTCGCTGCTGCTGCTCGACGACGCGGCCGTCATCCACGAATCGACGCCGATCCAGCCCCTGGGCGAACATGGCCACCGCGACACGCTCGTGCTGACCTATCGCGCAGGCCAGTTCCAGGGCGAAAACTGACAGGCGGCCACAGCATTCCCTGTGGCCAAAATAGTTACTTGGAAGTTACTTTTGCAGACCTAAATCCGATATAGTCATACGATGTCGATATTGCGCGCTCACGGCGCCCAGCATCACCACACTGAAATCCTAGGAGAGGTCTGTGGACTCCAACAACCAAATCAAGCCTGACGAAATCGAGATCCTGATCGTCGAGGACAGCCCGACCCAGGCGGAGCGCTTGCGCCGCCTGATCCAGTCGCTGCACTACAACGCGCGCGTGGCGGCGAATGGCCAGCTGGCCCTGGCTGCCATCCGCGAGCGCAAGCCGCACCTGGTGCTGTCCGATATCGTCATGCCTGAAATGAATGGCTACGACCTGTGCCGCGCCATCAAGTCCGACCCGACCCTGCGCGACATCCCCGTCATCCTCGTCACCTCGCTCAACGACCCGAAGGACATCATCCGCGGCATCGAGTGCGGCGCCGACAATTTCATCCGCAAGCCCTACGCGGAAGACTACCTGCTCAACCGCATCAGCCACATGCTGATGAACCAGAAGCTGCGCAAGAACCAGAACGTGGAAATCGGCATCGCCCTGTACCTGGGCGACCAGAAGCATTTCATCAATGCGGAACGCCAGCAAATCCTCGACCTGCTGATCTCCACCTATGAACAGGCGGTGCAGGTCAATGGCGAACTGCAGGCGCGCGAACGCCAGGTGATCGAACTGAACATGCGCCTCGCGCACCATGCGGCCGAGCTGGAAACCATCAACCGCGAAATCGCCCTGAAAAACCTGGAACTGGCCGAAGCGAGCCGCATGAAGTCGGCCTTCATCGCCAATATGTCGCATGAATTGCGCACGCCGCTCAACGCCATCATCGGCTTCACCGGCGCGCTGCTGATGAAACTGCCCGGCCCCCTGACGCCCGACCAGGACAAGCAACTGAACACCATCCGCGCCAGCGCGCGCCATTTGCTCTCGCTGATCAACGACATCCTCGACGTGGCCAAGATCGAGGCGGGCAAGCTGACCCTGTCGATCGAACCCGTGCACTGCCAGGAACTGATGGGCGACGTGGCCGACACCCTGCGCCCCCTGGCCCAGCAAAAGGGCCTGGCGCTGGAACTCGAACTGGGCGAGCCAGGCCAGCCGCCCGCCATCATCGACACGGACCGCCGCGCGCTGACGCAAATCCTCATCAACCTGCTCAACAACGCCATCAAGTTCACGGAACAGGGCACGGTGCGCATCAGCCTGGCCCAGCGCGACGAAGACGGCGTGCTGGTGACGGAAATGAGCATCGCCGACAGCGGCGCCGGCATCAAGGAAGAAGACCAGGCCAAGCTGTTCCAGGCCTTCTCGCAGCTCGATTCCACCTCCACGCGCCACGTGGAAGGCGCGGGACTGGGCCTGTACCTGTGCCAGAACCTGGCCAACGCCATCGGCGGCGCCCTGTTCTTCAACAGCGACTACGGCCATGGCAGCACGTTTACGCTGGCATTGCGCAGCAAGGCCTGAGCTTTCTGTGCGCCGCAACATGAAATACTGACTTTTTGACATCAAAGCGAGACCGATACAGTAGTTCTACGGTATTGCACTGCACCATTTTCAGCGCTATAGTAGAACCGTCTCCTCCAATTCGTTCTCCGAACATTGGATTCAGCCCGCGAATACAACCGCGGGCTTTTTTTTGCCTGCGTTTTTCATTCTCTTCATCATTCCTTAACTAAATCAACCGGCTTAGTTATATCAATCGTTTGAGATATATGCTTAAATCTCCGGCATGATTGAAAAACACATTTCCCCAGCACCAGCCGCCGACGATGGGCGCAAACCCCGCTCCGATGGCGAACAGTCGCGCGAGCGGCTGCTCCATAGCGCCATCCGCCTGTTTGCCGAACAGGGCTACGCCAGGACGTCCACGCGCGAACTGGCGCAGGCGGCCGGCACCAACGCGGCCGCCATCAGCTACTATTTTGGCGACAAGGCGGGCCTGTACCGCGCCGCCTTCGCCCAGCAGTCAGCGAACCCGCAAGACAATATCGCGCTGTACGACCAGCCGCACTTCACCCTGCGCCAAAGCCTGGAAGGCTTTTATGCGCAATTGCTCGCCCCCATGCAGCAGGGCGAGATCGCGCGCGACTGCATGCGCCTGTGGTGCCGCGAGATGCTCGAACCGACGGGCCTGTGGGCGCGCGAGATCGACGAGAACATCCGCCCCGAACACGAAGCGCTCACGCGCGTGCTGGCGCGCCATTTGGGCGTCCCCGACAGCAGCGACGACATGCACCGCCTGGCGTTTTCCATCGCCTCGCTGGCCCTGCAGCACATGGTGGGCGCCGACGTGCTGCAAACCTTGCGTCCGCAATTGCTGGCAACGCCGTACGCTCTCGACACCTGGCTGGCGCGCATGACCGACTACGCGCTGGCCATGGCCGAGGTGGAGCGCCGGCGCCTGGCCCAACCCTCTTCACCCGATACCGCTCAACGACAAGCAGAAGGACCAGCATGACGACTATTCGACGTACCGTTCAACGCGCCCTGGCCGCCAGCATCGTGCTGGCGCTGGGCGGCTGCGCCCTGCAGGGGCCGCCCGCGGTGGTGGCCGCCGGCGTGCCCGAGCAATGGCAGGCACCGCTGCCGCACAACGGCAAGCTGACGGACCTGGCCAGCTGGTGGCAGGGCCAGGGCGACAGCCTGCTGGTGGAATTGATCAGCGACGCGCAGCAGGTCAGCCCCACCATCGCCGCCGCCCGCACGCGCATCGTGCAGGCGCGCGCCGACAGCATCGCCAGCGGCGCCGCGCTGGCGCCCACGCTCGATGCGACAGGCAGCGTGGTGCGTACCAGCCAGCAATCGGCCCAGCCCAGCGGCACCACCTCGCAGGCGGCGCTGCAGGCGTCGTGGGAAATCGACGTGTTCGGGGCCAACCGCGCCACGCGCGGCGCGGCGCAGGAGCGCTACGACAGCGCCCGCGCGGGATGGCATGAGGCCCGCGTCTCGGTGGCCGCCGAAGTGGCGAACCAGTACTACGCCTTGCGCACCTGCCGGCAATTGCAGGCCGTGTCCGAACAGGATGCCGTCTCGCGCCGCGACTCGGCGCGCCTGACGGAACTGAGCGCAGGCGCCGGCTTCCAGCCGCCCGCCAACGCCGCCCTGGCCCGCGCCAGCGCGGCCGAAGGCGCCAGCCGCGCCATCGAACAGCGGGCTGCCTGCGACGTGAATGTCAAGGCGCTGGTGGCCCTGTCGGCCATGCCGGAAGACGCGCTGCGCCAGAAACTGGCCGCCAGCCCCTTTGTTGCACCCTCGCCCGTGGCGATTGCGGAACTGCCGGCGCAAACCCTGGGCCAGCGTCCCGACGTCTACAGCGCCGAACGCGAAGTGGCGGCCGCCAGCTTTGAAGTGCGCGGCGCGCAGGCGCAGCGCTATCCCCGCCTGAGCCTGGCCGGTTCCATCGGCAAGGGCAATATCCGCGCCGGCGGCACCAGCATCACGGCCAGCACCTGGAGCATCGGCCCGCTGGCCGTCAGCCTGCCCATCTTCGACGGCGGCACGCGCCGCGCGCAGATCGATGCGGCCACGGCGCGCTACGACGAAGCCGTGGTGAAATACCGCGCCGGCGTGCGCCAGGCCGTGCGCGAAGTGGAAGAAGCGCTGGTCAACCTGGCCAGCACGGACGAGCGCAGCAGCCATGCAAAGACGGCCCTGGAAGGCTACCGCGTGTCGTTCGCCGCCACCGAGGACCGCTACAAGAATGGCCTGGCCAGCCTGATCGAACTGGAAGACGCGCGCCACACGCGCCTGGCCGCCGAAAACACGGTGGTCAACCTCGAGCGCGAGCGCAGCGCCGCCTGGGTGGCGCTGTACCGCGCCGCCGGCGGCGGCTGGAGCAGCAGCGCCATCGCCAACAATACCCCCTGACGGATACACAACATGAAAAAACTGACCTTGAAACCGATGGCGTTCGCGCTGGCCGCCCTTTGCGTGATGCTGGGCGCCGGCGTGTCCCTGTACTCCCCCTCCTCCACGGCGGCGGACGACGCCAAGGATAAGAACGCGGCGCAAAAACCGGCGCTGACCGTCACCACGGCCAAGCCGCAGACGGCCAGCCTGCCCATCAAGCTGAACGCCAACGGCAACGTGGCCGCCTGGCAGGAAGCCGTCATCGGCAGCGAATCGAACGGCCTGCGCCTGACCGACGTGCGCGTGAACGTGGGCGACGTCGTGCGCGCCGGCCAGGTGCTGGCCGTGTTCTCGAGCGACACGGTGAACGCCGACGTGGCGCAGGCGAAGGCCGCCGTGCAGGAAGCGCAAGCCAATGCCGCGGAAGCGGCCGCCAACGCGCAGCGCGCCCGCTCGCTGCAAAGCACGGGCGCCATCAGCGCGCAGCAGATCAGCCAATACCTGACGGCCGAACAGACGGCCAATGCGCGCATCGCGTCGGCCAAGGCGCAGCTGGCCTCGCAGCAGCTGCGCCTGAAATACACGCAGGTGGTGGCGCCCGACAGCGGCATCATCTCGTCGCGCTCGGCCACCGTGGGGTCGGTGGTGGGCGCCGGCACGGAACTGTTCCGCATGATCCGCCAGGGCCGCCTCGAATGGCGCGCCGAAGTGACGGCCACCGAACTGCTGAACCTCAAGCCCGGCACCCTGGCGCAGGTGAAGGCGGCCAACGGCAGCGTCTTGACAGGCAAGGTGCGCATGATCGCCCCTACCGTCGATCCGCAGACGCGCTCGGCCCTCGTCTACGTGGACCTGCCCGCCAGCACGGGCAGCAATGCGCCATTCAAGGCCGGCATGTACGCCAGCGGCGAATTCGAACTGGGCACCTCGGGCGCCCTGACCGTGCCGCAGCAGGCGATCGCCGTGCGCGATGGTTTCAGCTATGTCTTCCGCCTCAATCCCGACCAGCGGGTCAGCCAGATCAAGGTGCAGGCCGGACGGCGCCTGAGCGACCGCATTGAAATCCTTGGCGGCATCACGGCCGACACGACGATTGTCGTCAGCGGCGCCGGCTTCCTCAATGACGGCGACCTGGTACGCAACGTGCAAACCCCGGTGGCGGCAGCTGCCAAGCCGGCCACGGCAAAAAAGTAAGGAGAGGCCATGAATTTTTCCTCCCTCTCGATCAAGAATCCGATCCCGGCCATCATGCTGTTCGCGCTGCTGACCCTGGCCGGTCTGCTGGCCTACAAGGCCAATCCGGTGCAGGATTTCCCCGACATCGAACTGCCCATCGTCACCGTCAGCGCCGTGCTGCCCGGTGCCGCGCCGGCCCAGCTGGAAACGGAAGTGGCGCGCAAGATCGAAGACTCCGTCGCCACCTTGCAAGGCGTGAAGAACATCTACACCAAGGTGCTCGATGGCGTCGTCACGGTGACCGTCGAATTCATCCTGGAAAAGCAGATCGCCGAAGCCGTCAACGACGTGCGCGACGCCGTCGCCCGCGTGAAAGCGGACATGCCGGCCGAGCTGCGCGACCCCACCGTCACCAAGGCTTCCACGGCCGGCAGGGTCGTGCTGACCTTTATCGCCACGGCGAAGCCCGGCGTGGACAATCCGCTCGATGCGCCCGACCTGTCGTGGTTCGTCGACAATACGGTGGCCAAGCGCCTCTTGACCGTGCCCGGCGTGGGCGCCGTCACCAGAGTCGGTGGCGTCTACCGAGAAATCCAGGTGGAACTCGACGAGGCCCGCATGGCCGCATTGAAGGTGTCGGCACTCGACGTGTCGCGCCAGCTGCGCCTGGTGCAGCGCGAAGCGCCCGGCGGCCGGGGCGACATCAGCGGCGCCGAACAGTCGGTGCGCACCATCGCCACCGTCAAGACGGCCGATGAACTGTCGCGCGTGGAAGTGCCGCTGCCGGACGGCCGCCACGTGCGCCTGGACCAGGTGGCGACCGTGCGCGACACCATCGCCGAACCGCGCGCGCTGGCCGAGCAGGATGGCAAGACCGTCGTCGCCTTTGAAGTATTCCGCACCAAAGGCGCCAGCGAAGTGGCCGTCGCCAGCGGGGCGCGCGCCGCCATCGCCGACCTGCAGAAGGAAAACCCCAGCGTGGTGCTGCAGCAGTCGATCGACAATGCCTTCCCCGTCGAGGAAAACTTCGAAGGCTCGATGGAGCTGCTGTACGAAGGCGCGCTGCTGGCCGTGCTGGTGGTGTGGTGGTTCCTGCGCGACTGGCGCGCCACCCTGGTGGCCGCGGCCGCCCTGCCCCTGTCCGTGATGCCGGCCTTCCTCGGCATCTACTGGTTCGGCTACACGCTCAACACCGTCACCCTGCTGTCGCTGGCCCTCGTCGTCGGCGTGCTGGTCGACGACGCCATCGTGGAAATCGAAAACATCGAGCGCCATCTGCGCATGGGCAAGTCACCGATGGAAGCGGCCATGGAAGCTGCCGACGAAATCGGCATGGCGGTGATCGCCACCACATTCGCGCTGGTGGCCGTGTTCCTGCCGACGGCCTTCATGAGCGGCATTCCCGGCCTGTTCTTCAAGCAGTTCGGCTGGACGGCCGTGCTGGCCGTGCTGGCGTCCTTGGTGGTGGCGCGGCTGCTCACGCCGATGATGGCGGCCTATATCCTGCAACCGCTGCCGCACAAGGAAGAGCAGGATGGCTGGCTGATGACGCGCTACTTGCGTGTCATGCGCTGGTGCCTGAACCACCGCGGCACCACGGCCATCGCCGCGGCCCTGTTCTTCGTCGGCGCCATCGCGCTCGTGCCGCTGCTGCCGACCGGCTTCGTGCCTGCCGCCGACCGCGCACAGACGCAGATCAACCTGGAACTGCCGCCCGGCTCCACCCTGGCTGAAACGCAGGCCGTGGCGGCCCTGGCGCGCGACGCGGCCATGCGCACGCCAGGCATCCAGGGCGTCTTCAGTTCCATCGGCGGCGGCTCCAGCGGCGACGCTTTCGCCCCCGGCGCGGCGGCCGAGGCGCGCCGCGCCGTGCTGACCCTGACCACCGTGCACCGCACGGAGCGCAAGGAATCGATGGCGGACCTGGAAACGCAGCTGCGCCACAAGCTCGATACCATTCCCGGCGCCCGCTTCACGGTGGGACCGCCCGACACGGGCGTCAAGATGCAGCTGGTGCTGCGCTCGGAAGACCCGGTGGCGCTGATGGCAGCGGCGCAAAAGGTCGAGCGCGAATTGCGCGGCTTGAAAGGCATCGGCAACGTCAATTCCAGCGCCTCGCTGGTGCGCCCGGAAATCATCGTGCGCCCCGACTTTGCGAAAGCGGCCGACCTGGGCGTGACGGCGGCGGCCATCGGCGAAACCGTGCGCGTGGCCACGGCGGGCGACTACGACACGGACCTGACGAAAATGAACCTGCCCGAGCGACAGGTGCCGATCCGCGTCAAGCTGCCCAACAGCGTGCGCGCCGACTTGGCCGCCATCGAGCGCCTGACCGTGCCCGGCAAGAATGGTCCCGTGCGCCTGGCGAACGTGGCCACGGTGACGATGGAAAGCGGCCCGGCGCAGATCGACCGCTTGAACCGCAGCCGCAACGTGACCCTCGACGTGGAACTCGGTTCGCGCACCCTGGGCGAACTGAATGAAGAGGCGCGCGCGCTGCCGTCGATGAAGAATCTGCCGCCGTCCGTGAAGATCGCCGAACTGGGCGACGCGCAGGAAATGGCGTCGCTGTTCGCCAGCTTCGGCCTGGCCATGCTGATCGGCGTGCTGTGCATCTATTGCGTGCTGGTGCTGCTGTTCAAGGACTTCATGCAGCCGGTGACCATCCTGGCGGCGCTGCCGCTGTCGATCGGCGGCGCCTTCGTCGCCCTCTTGATCACGGGCAGCGCCCTGTCGATGCCGTCGATGATCGGCCTGATCATGCTGATGGGGATCGTCACCAAGAACTCCATCCTGCTGGTCGACTATGCGATCCTGGCGCGCCAGGCGGGCATGAACCGCTTCGACGCGCTGGTCGACGCCTGCCACAAGCGCAGCAGGCCGATTTTGATGACGACGATCGCCATGGGCGCCGGCATGATGCCGCTGGCGCTGGGCTGGGGCGCCGACCCCAGCTTCCGTTCGCCGATGGCCATTACCGTCATCGGCGGCCTGATCACGTCGACCCTGTTGAGCCTGCTGGTGGTGCCGGCCGTGTTCACCTACATCGACGACCTCGAGCACCTGCTCAAGCGCGGCATGGCGAAACTGCGCCGCCAGAAGGCGCCGCTGCGGCGCGACGACAAGGTGGCGCTGGAAAAATAAGCGCCGCCATTATTTGCAAAATCGCCCCCTGCGGGCAAGGAAGCGAGGGACCGGCCGGCAGGCCGCGCTCCCTCGCTTTCATCTATCTGGCATACTGCGCCCATTCTCCATGAACGCAATCTGCCCTGCCTATGAATTACCGCACCCCGCTCGTCCTGCTGATGGTTTCCGCGCTGCTCGGCGCCTGCTCGGACAAGACCGCCCCCGCCAGCGCCGGCCTGGCAGCTGACGTGGTCACCGACGTTCCCGCCGCCGCTGCCGCGGCAGACACGGCATCGGCCGAACACGTGCCGCCGCCGGCCGCCACCGCCCCTCGGACGGAAGCGATGAACACGCCCCAGGCGCGCGAACGCGAAGTGGGCATGATGCGCGCCGTCTTCGGCAAGGACTACCGCAGCGACAGCGAAGATGCGCTGGCCGACCTGTCCGATCCCGACAACCACGTCGACAAGCTCAGTTACGTGGTCAGCGCCGTCAGCCACAAGCTGCTGCCCGATGGCCGCGCCATCCTGGTGGCGAATGCGGAAACGGCCAACACGGAAGGCACGGCCGAATCGGCGCATGCCTCGCCGGGACTGTTGAACGTCTTTTTCCTGGCGCCCAAGGGTCAGCCGGAAGACGGCCAGTGGCAAGTCGTGAAACGCCTGGAAAACATCGCCGGCCTGGGATCGTCGGGGCAGCTCGGCGAGGTCCACTGGGTCATGCTGGGCGCGAACAAGCCGGGACTGGCGATCCGCCATGGCTATACGGGCCAGGGTTACACCATCACGCAACTGGCCCTGTTTGAAATCGGCGACGACAAGGTCACCTCGCTCGATGGCGGCATCGACCTGTATTCGGACAATATGGGCGCCTGCGGACCGGATACGGACGAGTGCTGGATGGTCAAGGGAAACTGGCGCTTCGCGCCGGCGCGCAATGGCGGCGCCTATGACGACTTGCTGATCGATTTCAAGGGTGCCACCGAGAAGATCAAGCCCGGCGTCGCGGTCAAGCCGGACGAAGACCCGCCGCGCATCGCCACGCCCCTGAACGGCCACGCGCGCTATGGTTTCGATGGCAAGGGATACAAACTGGTCGAGGGCAAGAACCCGGTGCCCGGCGTCTAATGGGATCAGACCCGCCGGGTCTGATCCCACGTAAGCCAGCTACTTGCGCGCCGCCTCCAGGCGCGCCAGCAGCGGCGCATACATGGAACGCGTATGGCTGCTCCAGCGCGCCATGGCGCTGTCGATATCGAGCAGCAAACGCTCCGACAACACCTTGTCGCCCTGCTGCAGCGCCCAGATCGCGCACTCGGCGCGGCATTCGAAGCTGTTGTAGCGCGTCAGCGCGTCGTCGAATTCCGCCTTTGCTTCCACTTGTCGCCCGCTTTGCGCCAGCGCGCGCGCCGTCAGCAGGGACACCATCTCGGGACGAAAATGCATATCCGTGCGGCGGATGAATTCCAGGTGCGTCAGCGCGTCGGCGCCCCGTTCGCACTCCAGGTAGGCGCGTGCCGCGCCCAGGCGAATTTCCAGGTCCGATGAAAACGCTCCCTGCAGGCAGGCTTCGTACGTCGATGCCGCTTCGCGCGCATTGCCCGCTTCCAGCTGTGCGCTGGCAAGACGCATCTGATTTTGCGCCGTCGGCGTGTACTCGAAGGCCGCTTTCGCCTCGCGCAATTCGCGGTTCGGATCGAGCACCTGCACGGCTACCGACGCGACCTTGCGCGCGCCTTGCGGCAGGCGCGAATTGGGCAGGTAGATGGCGAAGAAATACACCACGCTGCCCAGCAGCGGGAACATGAATAAAATGAGCAGCCAGTACAGCTGCTGCCCGTTGCGCACCACGTGGATCGCAAAAAATACCGCGATCAGGATATGGATGCCTATGCCAAAAATCGTCATGCTGCGACCTCGTTCGTGATGGAAGCGGCTGGCACCATGCCGCCGCTTTTCCAGGCCAGATAGTACACCGGCGCTGCAGCTATTGTCCGCCGCCAGCCGACCAGCCGCCGCCCATGGCCCGGTACAGGTCGACCGAGGCGACGAGGATGCGCGTCTTCAGTTGCAGCAGTCCCACGTCCGCGCTGTACAGGGTGCGCTGGGCGTCGAGCTCCTCCAGGTACGAGGCATAGCCATTGCGGTAGCGGTTGTGCGCGATGCGCAAGGTGTCGGCGGCAGCGGCGCGGCGCGCGTCGTTTTCCACGGCTTGCTGCTGCAGCCGGTAGATGGCGCCCAGGCTGTTTTCCGTTTCGGCGAAGGCATTGCGCACCACGTTTTCATACGCATACACGAGCTGGTCGCGCTGCGCGCCGGCCGCATCCGTCTGCGCCTGCACCCGGCCGCCATCGAACAGGGGGCCGGCCGCCAGCGCCGTCAGGCGCCACAGGGCAGTCGGCGCATGCAGGAAATCGGTCAAAGTCGTCGCTTGCCCGCCGCCGACGGCCGTCAGCTTGAACGAGGGCAGCAGCTGGTCGCGCGTGGCGGCCAGGCTGGCGTTGGCGGCCGCCAGGTTGTGTTCCGCGCGCGCGATGTCGGGCCGCCGGCGCAGCAATTCCGACGGCAGGCCGGCCGGCACGCCGGGCGCCGCCAGCTCGGCCAGCGGCAAGCCGCGCGCGATGGGGCCGGGATTGCCGCCGACGAGGACGGCCAGCGCGTTTTCCTGTTCAAATATCTGCCGCTGCAGCTGCGGCACCTGCTCGGCCGCCGCATGGTATTCCGATTGCGCCTGCAGCCATTCCAGACGCGAGCTGTAGCCCACCTCGAACTGCTTGCGCGCCAGCTCGCGCGACTGTTCCCGCAGCTGCAGGGTCGATTGCGCCAGCGCCAGCTGCGCGTCGAGTCCGCGCAGGTTCAGGTAACTCGTCGCCACGCTGGCGGCGATCGACAGGGCCGCCGCATCGAGGCTGGCCTGCTCGGCGCGGTAGCTCTCGCCGGCCGCATCGCTCAGGCTGGCCAGCCGGCCCCACACGTCGATTTCATAGCTGGCCTGCAGTTCGGTCTGGAAGACGTTCGTCACATACGGCTTGCCGCTGGACGCCAGGGTGCGCGTGCGCGTGGGCGAGCCGTCGAAGGCCAGGTTCGGTGCCCGGTTCGCATCGGCCTGCGCCAGGCGCGCCCGGTATTCCTGCACGCGGGCGCGCGCCACGCGCAAGTCGCCATTGCGCGCCAGCGCCTCGCCTACCAGGTCGCTCAAGACCGGATCGCCAAAGGCTTGCCACCACAGCTGCTCGACATGCGCGCCGCCAGAAGCGCCATCGGCAGCAGGCGCGCGCCAGCCGGACGGCAGCTGCAATGCCGATGCGGGCTGCGGCGGGGCGTGGGCGGCGCAGCCGGCCAGCGCCAGCGCGGCGGCCATCAGCACCAAACGGCGCTTCATGGCTTGGCCTTCTTCGGTGCAGGCGGCGGCGCCGGATTCTCCGCCGAGTCGTTCAGCACGGCGGACGTGTCGACGCTGACCACCACCGACATGCCCGGCACGAGCCGGCGCGCATTCGCCTGGCCCGGGTCGATACGGATGCGCACGGGAATGCGCTGGGCGATCTTGAGGTAGTTGCCCGTCGCATTATCGGCCGGCAGCACGGAAAACTCGGAACCCGTGGCCGGCGAAATGCGTTCCACCTGTCCCGTCAGCACGGCGCCGTCGAGCGCGTCGACGTGGAAGGTGGCGCTCTGCCCTTCCTGCACGCCGTTCATCTGCGTTTCCTTGAAATTGGCGATCACCCACATCTGGCGCGGCACCAGCGCCATCAGCTGCGCGCCCGAATTCACGTAGGCGCCCTGGCGCACCGTCACCTGACCCAGCTGGCCGTCGGACGGCGCCACGATGCGCGTGTTATCGAGGTCGATCTTGGCCGCCTTGACGGCCGCCTGCGCGTTGGCCACGGCCGCTTCCAGCGCCTGCTTGTTGACCACCACGCTATGCACGCTTTGCTGGGCGATGTCGAGATTGGCGCGCGCCTGCGCCAGCGCCGCCGCCATCTGCGCCTGCGTGGCGCGCGACTGGTCGTGTTCGCGCTGCGACAGCGAACCGTCGGCCACCAGCTGCTCCACGCGATTGAGGTCGGCGCTGGCCTTGCGCGCCTGCGCTTCCGCATTCGCCAGCGCCGCCTCGCTGACGGAAATGCCCGCCTGCGCGCTGGCCTTTTGCTGCGTCCAGTTCGACAGCGCCGCCTGTTGCGCGGCCAGCTGGGCCTGCGCCTGTTCGTAGCGTTGCTGGTAGATGCGGTCGTCGATGCGCACGAGCAGCTGGCCCTCCTTGACGTCCATGAAATCCTGCACCGTCACTTCCACCACATAGCCGGACAGCTGCGTGCCGATGATGGTCACCTGCCCCCGCACGGTGGCGTTTTCCGTCGTCACGATGGGACTGGTGAACGGCGGCAGACGCCACGCGTACAGCACGATCAGCACGCCCACCAGGGCCACGGCGGCAAAGGCCAGCGCCGACAGCCACTGGTGGCGGCGGTCCGGCTGCGCCGTGGAGGCGGCGGGTGCCGGCGCTGGCGTGGGCACGGCGGCAGGCGTTGTCGGTGCTGGTGGCGGCGTATTATTTTCTGTCATTGCTCGGTTCCGAATTGGTAATGGGGACGATGGCCATGGCCGTCTGCGCATCGCGCACGGGGCCGACCAGGCGGCGCGCGCCGGTGGTGATGCGGGTCCAGGACTGGCTGACCAGCATCCAGATCAGGGTGGCGATGGCAACGCCGGCGATCATCAAAAAAACGTCGTTATAGGCCAGCACATTGGCTTCGCGCGTGGCGACGGCGCCCAGCCGCGCCACGCCCTGGGCGCTGCGCAAGGCGGGGTCCATCAGCACGCCGCCATAGCTTGACGCGCCCGACTGCACGCGCGCGGCCACCTGCGGGTCGAGCATGGTGAGATGCTCGACCAGGTAGCTGGAATGGTACTTTTCGCGCGCCGTCTGGATGGTGCCGACGATGGCCGCGCCGAGCAGGCCGCCCAGGTTCTGCGTCATGGTAAACATCACGGAAAAACTCACGAGGTTGCGCGGTTCGGCGATCACGGCGCCCATGCCGGCCACCATGGTGGGGCCGAGGAAATACGTGCCGCCGAAGGCCAGCAGGAACTGGCTCACATACATGTTGACGGGGCGCGTCTGGCTGGTGGCGTGCGCGTCGATCAGGGCACCAAAGGCGATCAGCAGCAGCGCGAACATCAGCGAGCGGTTCAGGGTCGCCGGATTGATCGTCAGGGCGCTCACGACGAGGCCCGCCACGCTGCCGAGCAGCACCACGATGAACAGGTTCTGCATCTGGTCCGTGTTCAGGCCCAGCGCCTGCAAAAAGCCCACGGCGCCCGTCGATTCGGACAGCACGATGCGAAACAGCAGCACCGATAAAAACAGCTTGGCGATCTTGCCCGTCGTGAGCCAGCGCGTGTTGAGCAGCGGACGCGCGCGGTTATGCTCGATGGCCAGCGAGGCGGCGATCAGCACGATGGAGCACGCCAGGCACACGCCCACCCATTCGGACTCCATCCACCACGCCGTGCGCCCCTGCGCCAGCACGGCGCACAACAGGGCCACGCCGGGCGCGAACAGGATGAAAGTAAGGAAGTCGAGCGGCTCGAACGTCTGCACGCGGTCGCCGGGCGGCAGCTTCAGGGCCAGCACGCAGCCCAGCGCCAGCAGGGCCAGTCCCAGTTCGAACAGGTACAGGCCGTGCCATTCGCCGATCTGCAGCAGTTCGGACGTAAAGATGCGCGCCAGCGGCAAGGCCAATTGGGCAAAGCCCAGGCCCAGCACCACACCCTTCAGGCGGTGCCGCGCGGGAAACGCCTGCAAGGTGTAGTACAGCCCCAGCACCCCCAGCGCGCCGCCCACCATGCCATGCGCGGCCCGCACGGCGATCGCCGACGACAGGGTATTCGCATACAGGTGGGCAAACGTCACCACCGCGTACAGCACGAGGAACGCTTCCGTAAACAGGCGCAGGCCGAACTGCTGGCGGAACTTCACCAGCAGCAGATTCATGGAAACGATGGTCATCACGTAGGCGGCCGGCAGCCACTGCATCTGGTAGGCATAGGCGCCCAGCGAACCTTGCAGGTTCAAGATGTTGGCCGTCACCAGGCCGTTGCCCAGTCCCCCCGTCAGCGCGACGATCAGGCCGACGATGAAATACGCGACACGCTTGGGCGTCGAATGTTCGGGCATCGATGGCGACCCGGGCAAGGTCGGGCGTTCGCCCGGCCCCCAGGTGCGCGGTGTGTACTTGTCCATGCGGTAATCGCGATCCGGTTTGCTGAAGCCGTTCCTTGCTGCTGTTATGCAGATAGTGGCAAATGAACAGTTCTAGTCAGCAGCATATCACCGCGGGACGTTTTCATTGTTTACATTCTTGCGCACTGTTGCGCGCCTTGCGGAGACAGGGCAAGCCAGGCCCGCCCTGTGCTCCGCTCAGGCGCGCCTCACACCCGCGGCGGATCCGTCTCGCGCGCAAACGCCCGGTGCGCGGCGAGCACCTTCTTGAACGCCGCCACGGCTTTCACCACGTCGGCGGAAGGCGCGACGATGATGGCGGGGTCCGGCTTGCCATCGGGCAGAGTCACTGGTATGCCCGCCTTGTCCAGCAAGTCCTTGCCGGCGCCGATGGCCAGCATCGGCTTGCAGTGGCGGTATTGCAGGCGCAGGAAGTCGAGCGCGTGGGCGTCGCTGCCCAGTTGCTGCACGGCGCCCTGGCCATCCGGCACCACGACGGCGTCGAACAGCACGCCAGGACCCGCTTCGAGCGAGATTTCCACGGCCAGCGGCGCGCCGCCGCTCGTGTCGACAGTTCCCAGGTGGCTGCCCGCCAGGCGCGGCACGGCGCCGTCGGCCAGCAGCGCGGCATAGATATTGCGCACCTGCGCGCCGTCGCTGCCCGCCCCCACGAGAATGGCCACGCGCAGGGTATGGATGCCCGTCTTGCCGGGGCGGAAAAAGAGCGACAGGGCGGGCGACGGCGGATACGCGGGCAGCGGTTCCAGCGAGGCGCGCGGCATGGCCGGCGGCAGGGCCAGGCCCAGGCCATCGGCCAGGCGCTGCGCCAGGGTCTCGTCGACGTTGCGCAGCATGGCGACGATGCGCTGGCGGATGGCCACCGTCTGCACCTTGCTCAGCTCAAAACGGAACGCGTGCACAATGTGCTCTTGTTCGACAGGCGTCTGGCTGATCCAGAACAGGCGCGCCTGGGCATAATGCTCGGCGAATTTCTCGGGCTTGCCGCGCACCTTGTCGCCTTCGGCGGACGCGGGAAAACTGTTGAAACCTTTCGCGCCCGCCTGGAACGGACAGCCGCCCGCCAGCGAGTTCGGTTCGTACGCGACCCGGCCCCGGTTGATGGCCTGGCGGTGCATGCCGTCGCGCTGGTTGTTGTGCACGGGCGCCAGCGGCGCATTGATGGGAATTTCGTGGAAGTTGGGGCCGCCCAGGCGCGTCAGCTGGGTATCGACATAGGAATGGATGCGGCCCTGCAGCAGCGGATCGTTACTGAAATCGATGCCGGGCACGATGTGCGCCGTGCAGAACGCCACCTGCTCCGTCTCGGCAAAAAAATTGTCGGGATTGCGGTTCAAGACCATTTTCCCGACGGGGATGAGCGGGACGACTTCTTCGGGAATCAGCTTGGTCGGGTCGAGCACGTCGAAGGGAAACGCTTCCGCCTGCGCTTCCGTGAAGACCTGGAAGGACAGCTCGTATTCGGGATACTCGCCGCACTCGATGGCTTCCCACAGGTCGCGCCGGTGGAAGTCGGAATCGGCGCCGCTGATCTTGACGGCTTCGTCCCACACGAGCGAATGCGTGCCGGCCATCGGCGACCAGTGGAATTTGCAGAACACGGACTGGCCCTTGGCATTGACGAGCCGGAAGGTATGCACGCCAAAGCCCTGCATCATGCGATAGCTGCGCGGGATGGCGCGGTCCGACATGACCCACATCAGCATGTGCGTGATTTCCGGCGACAGCGAGGCGAAATCCCAGAAGGTGTCGTGCGCGCTGGCCGCCTGCGGCATGCCATGGTGCGGCTCGGGCTTGACGGCATGGACCACGTCGGGGAACTTCATCGCATCCTGGATGAAGAAGACGGGGATGTTATTGCCGACCAAATCCCAGTTGCCCTCGTCCGTATAAAACTTCACGGCGAAGCCGCGCACGTCGCGCGCCGTATCGGTGGAACCGCGTTCGCCGGCCACCGTGGAAAAGCGCACGAAGACGGGCGTGCGCTTGCCCGCCCTGGCGAACGGCGCGGCGCGCGTCAGCTTGCTTTGTTCCTTGTAGCATTCGAAGTAGCCATGGGCGGCCGAACCGCGCGCATGCACGACCCGTTCGGGGATGCGCTCATGGTCGAAATGCGTGAGCTTTTCACGCAGAATGAAATCTTCCATCAGGGTGGGGCCGCGCAAGCCCGCCTTCAAGGAATTCTGGTTGTCGCCCACGGGCACGCCCTGGTTCGTCGTCAGCACGCAGCCGCTGTCGTCGCTGCGCGCGCCGTCGAGCGAGGCGTTGCGCGCATTTTCGCCCAGCGCGGGCTGGCCATCGCCCGTCTTCGGCGACGCTGTCGTTTCGCCCGTGGTGCTGGCCGTGGCCAGCGGTTCGCCCGCCGCCACATGCACGCCTTCGGCCGGCGTGCGCGCGGCCTCGCCATACTGGCCTTCTTCCTTGGGATTGACGGCCATGGCGGCGGACAACTGCTGGCCGGCGGCCGTCTTTTGCAGCAGGGCGCGGGTCACGTCATTGTCCGCGCCCAGGCTGTGCGGCGCATTGCTGTCGGATGGGCCGGACATGCTGCTCATGACGGAGCCAGCACCGTCCGTGGACGGCGTTTTCTTGTTGGTAGCCATTACGTCTCCTGTGAGTAGTTTGCCCCGGGAGAACGCTACAACTCCCTCATTCAGCGCACGAACAGGGCAATCAAAATAATGATGGGAATAGGTATGCCGATCAACCACAACAAAATGGAGCGCATCATCACTCTCCTTTACTGCTTGTTACTACCTTGTGCGCGTGGGCGTCGGCCCGCCGCGCCATGACGGCGAAGGGAACGGCGCCCACGACAAATCCTTTCCAGGAAGGCGCGGAACTTATTTACGCGAACCCAGCAGTTTGGACAGGCCATAACCGGCCGCAGCGGCAATCAGCAGGGACACGGCCGGGCGCTCGCGCACATAGTCGCGGCCCGTTTCGCCGGCGCGCTGGCAGGCGGCGCCCAGCTGTTTGCCGCGCGCCATCAGGCGTTCGGAAGCCTTGTTCACGCTGTCGCTGACCTGGCTGATGCGCTCACCCACCTGGTCCACGCCGTCGTGGGCGCGCGTGGCCACCTTGTCGGCCAGGGGCTGGGCCTGGCTTGCCACCTTGTCGATGGTGCGGTGCAAGTCCTGGCGCGCATCCTGGGCATTGCCATTCATATCGGAGCTGGTTTTTTCAATCGCGTTCATGATGGTTTCCTTTAACAGTGAATAATTTCAACCATGCTCGATGCCGTGACCGAATCATGATTCTCCTCGCTTCGGGGAAAAAGAAGCGGCTAAACGCTGCCGGGCTGAGCCATATCAAACACAGGATCAGCGGCAAGCTGTTGGCACTACCTTAACTGCCCCCGCCATGCGCCACCGTGCGCTGCCACACCTTGAGGCGCAGACTTAAATGCCTGTTGGAAATAACAATCCCCGCCAGCCTGGTGGGGTGGACGGGGATCGGGGTGAGACGGAGTTATTTAGGCGCAGGTCGGGTTAGCGGAGCGTAGCCCGACACATCGTTGACATCACCGCTTACGCCCGCAACCGCGCATCGAGCGAATAGCGTCCCGCGCCGCTGATGGCGAGCGTGCCGAAGACGATGATCAGCAGCCAGCCGAACTGGCCATCGGCGATGCTCCAGTCCGGGTGCACGAGCAGCATCGACACGCCCAGCAGGAACAGCAATGGCAGACAGGCCAGGCGCGTCAGCAAGCCGGCGGCGACCAGCAGCGGGCAGACGATTTCCGCGAACAGGGCGCAGTACAGGGTGACGGCGCGGCCCAGGTGCAGCGGGTCGTCGATGTGCGCCAGCTCATCGGAAAAATGCAGCAGCTTGGGCAGACCGTGCACGTGCAGCACCAGCAGCGCGCCCGTCAGGCGCGCAAACAGCATACCCGCATCGGGCAAAAAGGGGCCGGCCAGCGCCGCCATCCAGTTTTTCTTCATGATCGCTCCAGTGGGAAAGCCAGTCGGCGCGGCGCGCCGCTGCCAGCCATCATAGGCAGGCGGGCGCCTGGACGCGACTGGTCTTTTGGCAGAGGCGCCGGCGCGCGCGAAGGCCTAGACTGGCCGATGCCATCACTGGTCCAGGCCGTAACCGGCCTCCCTCCCCCATCCCCGAAGGAAATGCATCATGTCGAAGAAAATCGAAGCCGAAGAAGTCACTTCCCGCCGCAAGCTGCTCGTCAGCGTCGCCGGCGTGGCCGCCGGTGCGGGCCTGCTGGCCGCCGGTGGCGCCAGCGCCGCCGCCAAGCCTGCCGCTGCCGCCGCCACCGCGCCGGGCAAGCTCACCGTCAACAGCGTCACCGTCAAGGACGGCACCGTCATCCACTTCAAGGACTGGGGCACGGGCACGCCCGTCGTCTTCAGCCACGGCTGGCCGCTGCAGGGCGACGCCTGGGAAGACCAGATGATGTTCCTGGCCAGCCACGGCTACCGCGTGATCGCGCACGACCGACGCGGCCACGGCCTGTCGAGCCAGCCATGGCAGGGCAATGACATGGATACCTACGCCGACGACCTGGCCACCCTGCTCGACGCGCTCGACATCAAGGGCGCGACCCTGGTCGGCCATTCGACGGGCGGCGGCGAAGTGGCGCGTTATATCGGCCGCCATGGCGAAAAGCGCGTGGCCAAGGCCGTGCTGGTGGGCGCCGTGCCGCCGCAGATGGTCAAGTCGGATACCAATCCGGGCGGTCTGCCGATGTCGGTGTTTGACGGCATCCGCGCCGGCGTGCTGGCCGACCGTTCGCAATTCTTCAAGGACCTGACCGTGCCGTTCTTCGGCGCCAACCGTCCCGGCAACAAGGTCTCGCAAGGCATGCGCGACACCTTCTGGCTGCAGGGCATGCAGTGCGGCATCAAGAACGCCTACGATTGCATCAAGCAGTTTTCCGAGACCGACTTCACGGCCGACCTGAAGAAAATCTCCGTGCCGACCCTGGTGGTACACGGCGGCGACGACCAGATCGTGCCGATCGACGCGTCCGGCAAGGCCGCGGCCAAGCTCATCAAGAACGCCAAGCTGGTCATCTATGAAGGCGCGCCGCACGGCTTGCCGGCCACCCACAAGGACCGCCTGAACGAAGACTTGCTGGCCTTTATCAAGTCCTGATCCGTTCTTCGCTTCCCGCACCGCCGGCCCGCCCGGCGGTGTTTATCGTCCCCGCCGCCTAAAAAAACCGCCCGCCTCCCCCATTCGTATAACTGCCTTGCCTGACGGCGCGTGCATACTTGTTGCAATGCGGCATACGCCGCGACAGCGACAGGAGCACGGCGATGGCCAGCATGTATTATTCCCATCAGAAGCACGACGCCGGCCTGGCACAGGCGCAACGCCTGGGCGGCATGGACGGCATGGGCGAATTTGCCGCATCGGTCGCGCACGAGGTGCGCCAGCCGCTGGCGGCCATCGCGCTCAATGCCGATGCCGCCTTGCGCTGGCTCGATCACGATCCTCCGCGCCTCGACGAGGCACGCGCGGCGCTGGCCCTCGTAGCCAGCGCCGGCAGCCACGCCAGCGCCGTGCTGCGCAGCGTGCATGGGCTGGCCTGCAAGGCGCCGGGCAGCCACGATCATTTTGTGGCCGACGACGCCGTGCAGGACCTGCTGCCGCTGCTGCGCGCGCCATTGCAGCGCCACGCCATCCACCTGGAAACCCAGCTGGCACCTGGCCGCCCGCTGCTGCACGCCGACCCGGTGCAATTCCGGCAAGTCCTCCTGAACCTGCTGATGAACGCCATCGAAGCCCTTCGCGATACGAGCGGCCGCCCGCGCACGGTGCTGCTGTCTTCGCAACTGGATGGGGGCGTGCAGCATTTCAGCATCGCCGACAATGGCACCGGCATCGCGCCGCAGGCGGCAGGCCGCCTGTACGATGCCCTGTATTCCAGCAAGCCGGACGGCATGGGCATGGGCCTGGCCATCTGCCGCCGCATCGTCGACGCGCATGGCGGCCGCCTGTGGCATGCGCCCGGCGCACCCCACGGCAGCGTCTTCCACTTCACCCTGCCAGCTCAATGAAGACAACCATGGACACGACCATTCCCCCGGCCGATGCGCCGATTACCCTCCTGATCGCCGACGACCACCCGCTGATCCTGGCCGGCCTGGCCTCGCTGATCGCATCACTGCCTGGACTGCGCCTGCTGGGCCAGGCCGGCACGGGCCTCGCCGCCGTGGAGCTGTACCGGCAATTGCGGCCCGACGTGGTGCTGATGGATTTGAACATGCCGGAGATGCATGGCGTCGAGGCGATCGAGCGCATCTGCGCGGACGACCCGCAAGCGAAGATCGTCATCCTCACCACCTACCAGGGTGAGGACAGCGTGCACCGGGCCTTGCGCGCCGGCGCGCGCGGCTACCTGCTGAAGGACTCCGGCTTCCTGCAACTGACGCAATGCATCGGCCAGGTGGCCGGCGGCAGGCAATACCTGCCGCCCGAACTGGCGGCGCAGCAGGCCGGCCGCATCGAGGCGAACCGCCTGTCGAAACGCGAGCACGACATCCTGCTGCACCTGTCCGCGGGCATGAGCAACAAGATGATCGCGCGCAGCGCCGGCATCGAGGTGGGCACCGTCAAATTCCACGTGAATAATATTTTGACCAAGCTCAACGTATCAAGCCGCACCGAGGCGGCCACGGTGGCCGCCCGGCGCGGCTTGCTGGGCGCATTCTAGCTGCCGGGAACCGGGGTCAGGCCCGCCGGGTCTGACCCCGGCATTTACGCCGCATCATCATCCAACTTTGCCGCGGCCTTGGCCAGCGTTGGCTTCGCTTCCACGCCGCTGATTTTCGGCACGCATTCACTGCGCAGCCACGACACCGTCACGGCTTCGCCCGCCATCAGGCGCTTGACGCTGGGGACGATCTGTTCGCCGATCAGCATGCCCAGCAGGCCGATCAGGGCAATGGCTGGCGGCGCCGGCGAGCGTACCTGCAAGACGGCGTAGATGATGCCAACGAGCAAACCCACGGCCAGCGAAATCACATATAACTTCATGGCGCATTCCTTTCGATGAAAAAAAAACGCCGCGCGCGGTCAGGCGCGCGGCGCATGGCACAGCCGCGCGGCGATTACTTGGCCGGCACCGGCGCCAGGGTGGCGTGTTCGCCGTGGATGCGCTGCGGCGCCTTGTGCACCATCGTGTAGGCGTAGTCGACGCCCATGCCGTAGGCGCCCGAATGTTCGCGCACGATGGCCATGACGGCGTCGTAGGTTGCCTTGTGCGCCCAGTCGCGCTGCCATTCCAGCAGCACCTGCTGCCACGTCACCGGCACCACGCCGGCCTGGATCATGCGCTGCATGGCGTAGTCGTGCGCTTCCTTCGAGGTGCCGCCCGATGCATCGGCCACCATGTAGATTTCGTAGTCGCCTTCGAGCATCGCGCACAGGGCGAAGCTGTTGTTGCACACTTCCGTCCACAGGCCCGACACGACGACTTTCTTCTTGCCGTTGGCGGCCAGCGCATCGCGCACCTTCTGGTCATCCCACGAATTCATCGAGCTGCGCTCGAGGATATCCTTGCCCGGGAAGACGTCGAGCAGTTCCGGATAGGTGTGGCCGGAGAAGCTTTCCGTTTCCACCGTGGTGATGATGGTGGGGATGTTGAACACCTTGGCGGCCTTGGCCAGGCCCACGGTATTGTTTTTCAGCGCCTGGCGGTCCATCGACTGCACGCCGAACGCCATTTGCGGCTGCTGGTCGATGAAAATGATCTGGCAATTGTCGGGGGTAAGGACTTCCAGTTTCGGATTGGTCATGATGTCATCCATGAAAAAAAGGGTTGAGTGGGTACTGCCGTGCATCGTATGCCTGGCGCCGCGCCCGCACCACTATCTAAATATAGGCTGGCATGGTGATTGCCTATGGGAAATACCCCCTGCAGCAGGGCGGGCGCTGCGGTAAAATACCTTTTGCTCACCATGCTCCGACGACTCTTGATCGCTAACTCCTCTTTGCCAGACAACACCATGCGCAGCGATACGGCACCGATACGCGTCCTCATCGCCGACGACCACCAGTTGCTGCTCGACGGTATCGCGGCCCTGCTGCGCGCCTTTCCCGGCGTGGTGCTGGTGGGCCAGGCCACCGACGGCCAGCAGGCGGTGCGGCAATTTGACGCGCTGCTGCCCGATGTCACGCTGATGGATTTGCAGATGCCGGTCATGAGCGGCCTTGACGCGATTGGCGCCATCCGCGCGCGCCATCCGCAGGCGCGCATCATCGTGCTGACCACCTACAAGGGCGACACGCAGGTGCTGCGCGCCATCCGTGCGGGCGCGTGCGGCTATGTGCTGAAAAGCGCGCTGCGCCACGAATTGCTGGCGGCGATACAGAACGTGCACGCGGGGCGGCGCCACATCACGCCCGAGATCGAGGCGGAGCTGGCCCTGTATGCGTGCAGCGACGTGCTGTCGAACCGCGAACTGGACGTGCTCAAGCAGGTCGCGCAAGGCAATTCCAACCGCGAAACGGGCGCCCTGCTGCAGATCAAGGAAGAAACCGTCAAGGCGCACATGAGCACCATCCTGGCCAAGCTGGGCGCCAGGGACCGCACCCACGCCGTCACCATCGCGCTACGGCGCGGCATCCTCGACGCCTGAGCGGCGCCAGCGCCGCCACCAGCGGCGCAGCGGGCCTTGCGCCAGCGGCCAGGCGCGGCGCGCCGGCACCCGCAGGCGCCATTGCGTGCCGCCCCCGTCGCGCCCGCCCACGGACAGGCGCGCACCGAGTTTCGCGGCGCGCTCGCGCATGCCGGGCATGCCCCAGTGTCCGGGAATCTGTCCGTTCGCCGCCACCACGGGCGGCAAGCCCTGGCCATCGTCGCGCACGAGCAGTTCGATGCCTCCGCACGCATAGCGCACCGTCACCTCGACCACCTGCGCGCGCGCATGCCGGAAGGCATTGCGCAGCGCCTCGCTGGCGATGCGGTAGATCTCGTGCGCGGCGCGCGCATGCAGCATGCGCGCCTCGCCGTCCTCCGCGTAGCGGAACACGATGCCGTGCTGCGCCGCCAGCCGTTCGCCTTCGCGCTGCAGGATGGCGCTCCAGCGCGCGCCGGCATCGTCGCCGGCGCGCAGGTCGTGCACGTGGTCGCGCCCCTCGCCCAGCATGCGGTCGGCGTCGTCGAGCGCGCGCAGCATGGCGGCGCGCGCGGGATCATCCTCGGCGATGGCCATGCTGGCATTGTGAAAGTGCAGGATCATCGCCTGCGTGCCCTGCAGCAGGGTATCGTGCAGTTCGCGCGCGATGCGTTCGCGCTCGGCCTGCTGCGCCTCCATCCGCGTCTGCAGGCGCGCGGCGTGCTCGCGCAGCCGCCAGCGGTAGGCGCCATACGCGGCCGCCAGCAACGCCGCCGCGCACAGGCTGCGGAACCACCAGGTCTGATAAAAGGCAGGCAGCACGCGGAACGGCAGTTGCGCCACCGCGCTGGCCACGCCGTCGCCATTGATGGCCATCACCTGGAAGCGGTAGGCGCCCGGCCCCAGGCCCGTGTATTGCGCCTGGCGCCGCTCGTCCGCATTCTGCCAGTCCCTGTCGTAGCCTTCGAGCCGGTAGCGGAAGCGCAGGCGGGCCGGTGCGCCCAGGCTGCTGGCGTTGTAGGCGAACTGCACGCCGCGCGTGCCGCCCGGCAGGCGCGCATAATCGGCGACGGCGACGCGCTGGCCATCGACCATCAATGCCCCGATCTCCGTCTGCGGCGCCGGCAGCGGCGGCGCCGGCTGGCGCGGGTCGATCCAGAACGTCGCGCTCTGGCGCGAAAACCAGATTTTGCCATCGTCCGCTTCGGCGATCGAACCGTTATGCAGCAAGCTCATTTTGCCGTTCAAGCCATCGGCGCCATCGTACAACTGCGCCTGCATGGAATGCGACGGGTCGCGCAGGGCCTGCGCCACCTCGGCGGCGGCCGCGCGCACGGCGCCATTGCCCGTATTGAGCCACAGGCTGCCGTCGCGCGCGCGCAGCATGCCGACCACGCCATCGAAAACGCCGGCCGACGCCGCGCGCAGCGATACGAAGCGCCCGTCGCGCCACAGCGCCAGCCCCTGCTGGCCGCCCGCCAGCAGCTGGCCGCCCGTCTCGAGCAGCGCCGGTACCTTGCCCAGGTCCATGCCCTGTGCGGGGCCGTAGCTGGCCAGGCGCCCGCCGTCCAGCACCGCCACGCTGCCGTCCGGATAGGACAGCCACAAACGGCCGGCCGCATCGGCCAGCAACGCCAGCGGCACCTTGCGCCCGCCCTCGGGCAAGGCCGGTTCGCGCCGCCATGCGCCGTCCGCGTACTGGAATACGCCGGCGCCGCTGAAAATCGCCCACAGGCTGCCGTCGGGCGCGTTCACCGCCATGCGCACCCGTTTCAAGGCGGCCGCTTCCGGCGGATAGGCAATCGTCTCGAGCACGCGGCCATCGTCGCCATCGAGCCGCAGCAAGCCGGCACGGGCGCCGACGCGGATGCCGCGCGGCGCCGCCATGATGGCCGTGATCGGTCCCAGCGCGGGCGCGCGCAAGACCTTGCCGTCGTGCGCCGCCAGCATCAGCGGCGTATCGCCCTCCTTCGACAGCCACATGCGCCCGCCGGTGCCGGGCGACAGCTGCTGCGCACGGAAGGCTTCGGGCGCCTCGGGTCCCGCGCGCGCGCTGAGGATCACGGGCGCGGCCTGGCGGAAGCGGTCCAGGCCAGCATACGTGGCGACCCAGACATTGCCTTCGTTGTCGTCGCACAGGGAACCGATCAGCACATTGCTCAAGCCGTCGCGGGGCAGGAACGATTCCGTGTCGCCGCTGATGCCCAGCTGCTGCGGCCCCAGCGCGCCGGCGCTGCGCGTGCGGTGCAAGCCGAACTGGCTGTCGAACCACAAGGTGCCCTGACGGTCGACCAGCATGCTGCCGCTGGTGCCGCTCGTATCGCGGTAGATCCAGCGGTGGTCGAGCCGGTCGTAGCGCTCGAGCGAGTCGATGATGCGGATGCCGCGCAGCTCCAGCAGATACAGGCGGCCGTCCGGTCCCTGCTGCGGCGGCGCGCGCAAGTCGAGGCGGCCCACGGGCGGCGCGAAGCGCGCCTGGCCCGGCTGCCAGATAAACAGGCCCCGTTCGCTGAACACGCCCAGCCTGCCGTCCCGGTCCGCGAACACGGCGGAGGCTTTTTGCGCCGTGTAGCCCTGCGCCGGACCCATCGCCTGCCAGCGCCGGCCGTCGAAGCGCGACACCCCGGCCACGCCGGCGGCCCACACGGCGCCCGTGGCGTCGATGGCGAAACCCCAGACGGAACCGGGCCGCACGCCCTGCGCCTCGCCGTAATTGCGCACCACGCCATCCTTGACATGGCTGATGCCGCCCACTTGCCACCCCACCCACATGCCGCCGTCGGCCGCGCGCTTGAGGGCCAGGGTCACCGTATCGGGAAACGCGCCCTGGCGCGCGCGCAAGGGCTCGAAACGCAGGCCGTCAAAACGCACCAGGCCCGAATGGGTGCCCAGCCACAGGAAGCCATCGCCGCCTTGGGCGATGACGCTGATATCGTCCGGCGCGCCATCCCTGGACGTCCAGCTGGTGTGCTGCAGCTGGTGGATGCCGCGCGCCGCGTCGATGGCCAGTCCGGGAGGACTGAACAACAGCAGCAGCCAGCACAGCGCAGCCAGGACGGGCAGGCGCACGGCCGGTCAGGCGGCAGGCACGGCCGCGCGGCCGCTGCGGTGCTGCACGATGATCAGGCCGGCGAGCAGCAGCAAGGGCACGGCCAGCGCCACGAAGCCGACAGCCAGGTAGGCAAAGGCGGCGGCGATGGCGCCCAGGGCGAACGCTGCCAGCGGCCAGAAGAACTTGCCACAGCGCGCATGGGTGGCGGCATCGGCCGCGCCGCGCAACACGTCGACGGTGTCGATGACGATCTGCGTCACGTTTCCCGTCATCATGGAGGTGGGTGCCAGGTGCGCCAGCAGCAACCGGCTGGTGGCGCTGTGCACGCCCATGGCGGCCGTGCCCAGCAAACCGGCCACCATGGCCATGGAACTGACGTCCTTGCCGATCGGTTCGGCCAGGATGCCAAACACCATGAAGCCGGCCAGCAAGGCCCACTGCAGCAGCATGGCCAGGGTCAGCGACGGGCCGGCGCGGCGCTCGACGGCCAGCACCATCAGGCGCGTGACGGCCACGCCGGCGATAAAGGCGGGAAAAGCGAGAAACTTCAACAGGATGGACACGCGCGATGCGTCCGCCAGGGCGGCGCCGATCAGCACGAAGTTGCCCGTGACATGGGCCGTAAACAGGCCAAAGAGGGCAATAAAACCCAGGGTATCGACATACCCGGCTAAAAATCCCAGGCTGGTGCCGAACAAGCGGCTGTGTGGTGGCTGATCCATCGAATGACTCCCGATACCGTGCAATGCACTAAAAAAAACAAAAAACGCGCCAGGGAAGCGCCCCGGCGCCACTGCCTGCATGGTAAGCCATGCGGCCGGCGGCCGCCCCCGCCATTCGGCCAGTGCGCCACGCTTCACCTGATCTTTTGGCCCGTGTTCAAGCCTGGAACGTCCGCTACACTGGCCGAAGTGACTTTCGCGCCGCGCACGCCGGCCTCCCCGCACCGCAACCATGGAGCTGCACCATGCCAGAACATACCCTCCCCGCCGCCGCCCCCTTGATACTGCTCAACGGCTGTTTCCATACCGTCGATAAAAGCTGCCCGCAAGCGAGCGCGGTGGCCATCGCCGACGGCAAATTCCTCGCCGTGGGCGATGCCGATGACGTCATGCGCCATCGCACGCCCCACAGCCGCGTGGTCGACCTCGGTGGCCGCACGGTGATTCCCGGCCTGAACGACTCGCACCTGCACCTGATCCGCGGCGGCTTGAACTACAACCTGGAATTGCGCTGGGAAGGCGTGCCCTCGCTGGCCGACGCCCTGCGCATGCTGAAGGAACAGGCGCTGCGCACGCCGAACCCGCAGTGGGTGCGCGTCGTGGGCGGCTGGAACGAATTCCAGTTCGCGGAAAAACGCATGCCGACCCTTGATGAAATCAATGCGGCCGCGCCCGACACCCCCGTCTTCATCCTGCACCTGTACGACCGCGCCCTGCTCAACCGCGCCGCCCTGCGCGTGGTCGGCTACGACAAGAATACGCCGAACCCGCCCGGCGGCGAAATCGTGCGCGACGCGGCCGGCAATCCGACCGGCATGCTGATCGCCCGCCCAAACGCCATGATTTTATATGCGACCCTGGCCAAGGGTCCAACCCTGCCGCGCGAATTGCAAGTCAATTCCACGCGCCAGTTCATGCGCGAACTGAACCGGCTTGGCCTGACCAGCGCCATTGACGCGGGCGGCGGCTTCCAGAATTATCCGGAAGACTACGCGGTGGTCGAGGAACTGGCGCAAAAAGAGCAGCTGACGATACGCATCGCCTACAACCTGTTCACGCAAAACAAGGGCCGCGAACTGGAAGATTTCGAGAAATGGACGGAGATGGTCACGCCTGGCCAGGGCGACGATTACTACCGCCACAACGGCGCCGGCGAAATGCTGGTCTTTTCGGCCGCCGACTTCGAGGATTTCCTCGAGCCGCGCCCTGACCTGGCGCCCGGCATGGACGACGAACTGGAAAAGGTCGTGCGCCACCTGGTCTCCAAACGCTGGCCGTTCCGCCTGCACGCCACCTATGACGAATCGATAGCCCGCATGCTGACGGTGTTTGAAAAGGTCAACCGCGATATCCCGTTCGACGGCCTGCACTGGATGTTCGACCACTGCGAAACCATCACGCCGAAAAACATCGACCGGGTCAAGGCGCTGGGCGGCGGCATCGCCATCCAGCACCGCATGGCCTTCCAGGGCGAATACTTTGTCGACCGCTACGGCGCGGAAGCGGCCAAGGCCACGCCGCCCATCGCGCGCATGCTGCAAACGGGCGTGCCCGTCGGCGGCGGCACGGACGCGACCCGGGTCGCCAGCTACAACCCGTGGACGGCGCTGTACTGGCTCGTATCGGGCCGCACCGTGGGCGGCTTGCGCCTGTACGACGCGGGCAGCCGTTTGTCGCGCGATACGGCGCTGGAACTGTGGACGGCGGGCAGCGCCTGGTTCTCCAGCGAGCAGGGCAAGAAGGGCCGCATCCAGGAAGGCATGCTGGCCGACCTGGCCGTGCTGAGCGCGGACTTTTTCAGCATCGATGAAGAGGCGATCAAGTCCATCGAATCCGTGCTCACCATCGTCGGCGGCAAGATCGTCTACGGCCAGGCGGAATTTACGCCACTGGCGCCACCTCCGATTCCCGTGCTGCCCGATTGGTCGCCCGTGAAAAACGTGGCCGGCCACTACCGCGCCGCGCCACCGCAAAAAACCGGCGTCATGCAGCAGCACCAGTGCCAGGGCGCCTGCGGCGTGCACGCTCACGCCCACGACGTGGCGCGCAAGAGTTCCGTGCCCGTCTCCAGCCACTCCGGCTTCTGGGGCGCGCTGGGATGCAGCTGCTTTGCGTTCTGAGGTGCGTATGACGCGCGTGTTTTCATGCGCTGCCGGTGCCCTGGCACTGGCGGCGGCACTGCCCGCCGCGGCACAGGAAAATGTGCAGTTGTACGGCCGCCTGAACGTGGCGCTCGAAGCGCTGCATGCGTCCGGCGGCGGCGACGGCGTGCAGCGCGTCTCCAACAACCGTTCGGTACTCGGTGTTCGCGGCAGCGAAGACCTGGGCGGCGGCTGGCAGGCGCTGTTCCAGGTCGAGGGCACCTTGTCGCCCGACACGGGCGCCGGGTCCATCGCCGCGCGCGACACGCGCGTCGGCATCGCCGGGCCGTGGGGCACGCTGTTTGCCGGCAACTGGACCCTGCCCTACAACAGCGCCACCTCCGCGCTCGACCCGTTCTACCCCACCACGGCCGGCTACATGAGCCTGATGGGCAACGGTGCGGGCGCCACCGAAAACAATACCAGCAACGCGTACTCGTTCGACCGGCGCCAGCAGAACAGCGTGCATTACTGGACGCCGCAGTGGCAGGGCTGGTCGCTGCGCGTGGCGCGCGGCATGGCGGAAGAACGGCCGGCCAGCGGCGCGCATCCGTCACTGACGTCGGCCGCCCTGCTCTACGACGGCGGCGCCCTGTACGCCACCGTGGCGCATGAAGAGCACCGCGACTACCAGGGACGCGCACTGTCCGACCGTGGCAGCAAGCTGGCCATCGCGTGGCGCGTTGACAGCGCCACGCAGCTGGCGGTGGCAGTGGAAAGCCTGCGCTATGCCACGGCGACGGGAGAGCTGCGCCGGCGCACGGCGTATATCTCGGCCACGCGCCAGTTCGGCCGCCATGGCCTGCGTGTCGGCCTGGCCCACGCGCAAAGCGCCAGCGGCAGCGCGCTGGAAACCATCGGCACCGTGCGCGCGGGAGACGGCACGGGCGCCACCCACGCCACCATCGGCTACGACTACCAGCTGTCGAAACGCAGCAGCCTGTATGCCTACTACACGCGGCTGGCCAATGGCCGCAACGGCATCGCCGGCTTTGCCATCAACGGCCTGGGACGCGATGGGGAAACGCAGGGCGCCACCCTGTCGGGCCTGGTGCTGGGGATCAGGCACAACTTCTGAGGCACGGTTTTCGTGGACAGCCCTGCGCGCGGCGCGTACAGTCTGCGTTCCACAACCAGGGCAGGCATCTGCGAACAGACACCATGAAGCAAGCATCAGCACCGGCGCTTGGCGACTGGGTCAAGTGCGCCGAACCGGTACACGGAATCGAACGCATCGAGGCGTGGTTCCAGGGCAAGGCCTATGCCATGCACCGCCACGACACCTACGCCATCGGCCGCACGCTGGCCGGCGTGCAGCGTTTCAGCTATCGCAGGGGTCAGCGCGACAGCCTGCCCGGCAATACCATGATCCTGCATCCCGACGAGGCCCACGATGGCCAGGCCGGTACCGAGGCCGGCTTCCGTTACCGCATGCTGTATATCGAACCGGCGCTGTTCCAGGACGTGCTGGGCGGACGCGCCTTGCCCTTCATCGAAGGCGGCGTGTCGACCGATCCCCGCCTGGCGGCGGCCACCTGCGCCCTGCTGCCGCACGACGGCCATCCGCTCGAAGCGCTGGAACAAAGCGAGGCGCTGGCCGAACTGGCGCATGCGCTGGCGGCGGCGGCCGGCACGCCGGCGCAGCGTCCAAAAGGCGACTACCTGGCGGCGCGGCGCGCGCGCGACTACCTGCAGGCGCACTGCACGCGCGCCGTCACCCTGGAGGAACTCGAAGCGGCGACGGGACGCGACCGCTGGAGCCTGTCGCATGACTTTCGCGTTTTCCATGGCACCAGCCCATACCGCTATCTGACGATGCGGCGCCTGGAAATGGTGCGGCGCCTGCCCTTGGGTGGCGCCACGCTCGCCTCGGCCGCCATGGCGGCAGGCTTTGCCGACCAGAGCCACATGACGCGGCATTTCCTGAAAACCCATGGACTCACGCCCGGCCGCTGGCTGCGTTACGCTGGCGGCGCCAGCACACGCTGAAAACACCCACGATCGTTCAATACGGCTGGCAAGCGCCTGCGTATTCTGGCTGCATCGCCACTTGAACGGAGTACAGCATGCCAGACACCACCACCACGCGCGGCCAGGGCCAGTCCATCGACCTGGCAGGCAAGATCGACCTGATCGACGGGCATTGGCAGCCGCGCGTCATCGCCGAAATGAATGACTACCAGTTCAAGGTCGTCAAGGTATTCGGTCAATTCCAGTGGCACCGGCATGCCGATACGGATGAAACCTTCATCGTGCTGGACGGCGAATTGCGCATCGCCCTGCGCGGCCCTGGCTATGCGCAAGGACACGCCATCGTGCTGACTGCCGGCCAGATGGCGGTGGTGCCCAAGGGCGTGGAACACAAGCCGTGCGCCCTTGCCGAAACGAGGCTGCTGCTGATCGAGCCGCGCGGCGTGGTCAACACGGGCGACGGCGGCGCGGGCGAGCGCACGGTGGAGAACGATCAGTGGATATGACGCCGGAAGGATGACAAAAACAAAAAACCCGCTGACTTTTGCAAGTGAGCGGGTTTTCTGATGAAACTTGGTGCCGTTGGCCGGAATCGAACTGGCGACCTTCACATTACGAATGTGCTGCTCTACCAACTGAGCTACAACGGCGAAGACCCACATTCTACAAACAATGCACAAAATTTGCTAGTGTCAACGCGAACTTTTTTGCATTTTTTTAGCGGCCCGGCTGCGGGCCGCTGAAAATCGTGGGAAAGTGCCGTTTTTTTACTCAGCGTGGTAGGCCGTGACGCGGGCCACTTCGTCCTTCGAGCCGAGGAAGACGGGCACGCGCTGGTGCAGCTTGTGCGGGACGATGTCCATGATGCGCTGCTGGCCGTCGGTGGCGGCGCCGCCAGCCTGTTCGACGATGAAGGCCATCGGGTTCGCTTCGTACATCAGGCGCAGCTTGCCCGGCATCGACGTGTCGCGCAGGTCGGCCGGGTACATGAAGATGCCGCCGCGGTTCAGGATGCGGTGCACGTCGGCCACCATCGAGGCGATCCAGCGCATGTTGAAGTTGGTGCCGCGCGGGCCCGTGTCACCGGCCAGCAGTTCGTCGACATAGCGCTTCACGGGCGGATGCCAGTGGCGCGCGTTCGACATATTGATGGCGAATTCCTTCGTCGTCGGCGGAATCTGCATATTGCTTTGCGTGAGGACCCACGAACCCATCTCGCGGTCCAGGGTGAAGCAATTCACGCCATTGCCGAAGGTCAGCACCAGCATGGTTTGCGGGCCGTACACGGCGTAGCCGGCCGCCACTTGCTTGGCGCCTGCCTGCATGAAATCCTTTTCCGTCGGCTCGCCCATGCCTTCCGGCGCTTTCAGCACGGAGAAGATGGTGCCGATGGAGACGTTGACGTCGATGTTCGACGAGCCATCCAACGGGTCGAACAGCAGCATGTATTCGCCCTTCGGATAGCGGTTCGGGATCGGGTGGATCGACTCCATCTCTTCCGACGCCATGGCCGCCAGGTGGCCGCCCCATTCATTCGCTTCCAGCAGGATCTCGTTGGAGATGATGTCGAGCTTTTTCTGCACTTCGCCCTGCACGTTTTCCGTGTCGGCCGTGCCCAGCACTTCACCGAGCGCGCCCTTGCTGACGGCATGGCTGATGGTCTTGCAGGCGCGCGCGACGACTTCGATCAGCAGGCGCAGTTCGGCCGGAATGCTGTTGTTCGAGCGCTGCTCTTCAACCAGGTATTGCGTAAGACTGATGCGTTTCATGAATTCCCTTAGTTAGTTTTAAATATGTCTCGTTCGGTGCCTGTCGGCTTACGCGCCGCTGGCGCTAAGCCGACCTACAAATAATGAATCCCGTTGCATACGTAGGTCGGATTAGCCCGCAGGGCGTCATCCGACGTGCAATCAATTGGCCAGCGCCTTGCTGACCACTTCCATCACGTCGTTCGACAAGCTGGCCTGGCCGGCGACTTTTTCCAGCGCGTCGCGCATGGGGCTTTGCAGCGCGGGCACGTAACGGCGCCAGCGGTCCATCGAGCGCGCCAGGCGGGCCGCCACTTGCGGGTTCAGGGCGTCGAGGGCGATGACCTGCTCGGCCCAGAAGGCGTAGCCGCTGCCGTCTTGCGCATGGAACTGCGATGGATTGCCGTTGGTGAAATTGAAGATCAGGCTGCGCGCGCGGTTCGGATTTTTCAGGGTGAAGGCCGGATGCGTCATCAGCTGGCGCACGGCTTGCACGTCGGTCGTGGGCGCGGCGGCCTGCATGGCGAACCACTTGTCGACCACCAGCGCCTCGTTCTCGAAGTCGGTATAGAAACTGGTCAGGGCCGCCTGCGCATGCGGCTGCGAGCCGGAATGAATCAGCGCCGCCAGCGCCGCGGCGCGGTCCGTCATGTTGCCGGCATTGTCGAACTGCAGACGCGCCAGGTCCAGCTCTTGCGCGCCTGGCGCGATCAGCAGATACGACAGGGCCAGGTTCTTCAGCGCGCGCTTGCCGGCCGACAGGGCGTCGGGGCTGTACTCGCCCGGCGTCTGGTTGGCGTGGTACTGCGCCAGCAGTTCCGGCTTCAGGGCCGCGGCAATCGTGCGGCGCATGAACTGGCGCGCCGCGTGGATCGCTTGCGGGTCGACTTGCGCCATGCGCTCGGCGATGATGGTTTCCGACGGCAGGATCAGGGCCAGCTCGCGGAAGGCGGGATCGAGCGTGTCGTCGGCCAGCAAGGCGCGCTGCGCTGCGATGAAGGTGTCGTCCAGCGCCAGGGTCTCGCCGGCGGCAACGGCGGCCGTCAGTTTCAGCAGGCGCTCCATGGCCAGGCGTTGGCCCGCTTCCCAGCGGTTCACGGGGTCGCTGTCGTGGCGGAACAAGTGCAGCAACTCGGCGTCCGTATAGCCGTATTCGAGCACCACGGGCGCGGAAAAGTCGCGCAGCAGCGACGGCACGGGCACTTCCATCACGTCCGTGAAGCGGAAAGTCTGCGACGCCTGCGTCAATTCCAGCACGACGCTGGTGGCGCCATGGGCTGCCACGCCATCGACGTGCAGCGGCATATCGCGGCCATCGGCAGCCAGCAAGCCGACGGTGACGGGAATGTGGAACGGCAGTTTTTTCGGCTGGCCCGGCGTGGCGGGGCAGCTTTGCGCCAGGGTCAGCTCGAACGTCCGGCTGGCCGCATCGTAGCGCGTGGAAGCGCTGACGATGGGCGTGCCGGCCTGGCTATACCAGCGTTCGAATTGCGTGAAGTCGCGGCCATTCGCGTCGGCCATGGCGGCGCGGAAGTCGTCGCACTGGACGGCCTGGCCATCGTGGCGTTCAAAATACAGGTCCATGCCCTTGCGGAAGCCATCGCGGCCCACGAGGGTCTGGTACATGCGCACCACTTCGGCGCCTTTTTCATAGATAGTAACGGTATAAAAGTTATTGATCTCGACAAAGGAGTCGGGACGCACGGGATGGGCCATCGGACCCGCGTCTTCAGGGAACTGCGCCTGGCGCAGGGTGCGCACCTGGTCGATGCGCGTGACGGCGCGGCCCGTGTCCGTGCCGATCATGTCGGCCGAGAATTCCTGGTCGCGGAAGACCGTCAAGCCTTCCTTCAGCGACAGCTGGAACCAGTCGCGGCACGTCACGCGATTACCGGTCCAGTTGTGGAAGTATTCATGGCCCACCACCGCTTCGATGCCCGCGTAATCGACGTCGGTCGCCACGCGCGAATTGGCCAGCACGTACTTGGTGTTGAAGATGTTCAAGCCCTTGTTTTCCATGGCGCCCATGTTGAAGTCGCCCACGGCGACGATCATGAAGCGGTCCAGGTCCAGTTCCAGGCCGAAGCGTTCCTCGTCCCAGCGGATCGAATTTTTCAGCGACTGCATGGCGTAGTCGGTCTTATCGAGGTTGCCCTCTTCCACCCACACTTGCAGCAGCACTTCGCGGCCCGACTTCAAGGTGTAGCGCTCTTCCTGGCACACCAGGCGCGCGGCGACGAGCGCGAACAGGTACGATGGCTTCTTGAACGGGTCTTCCCACTTGGCGTAATGGCGGCCGTCGCCCAGGTCGCCCTCTTCGATCAGGTTGCCGTTCGATAGCAGCACCGGATATTGTTCCTTGTCGGCGCGCAGCATGACCGTGTACTTGGCCATCACGTCCGGGCGGTCCGGGAAGAAGGTGATGCGGCGGAAGCCTTCCGCTTCGCACTGCGTGAAGAAATTATGGTTCGATACGTACAGGCCCGACAGCGAGGTATTGTCCTGCGGCGCCAGCACGGTCTCGATATCGAGCAGCACCTCGTCCGGTGCCTTGGGGATGGTCAGCATGCCGGCCGTCAGCTTGTACTGCGACGGTTTCAGCACCTTGCCATTCAGGCGCACCATCACCAGTTCGATGTGTTCGCCGTGCAATTCGATGCTGCGGCTGGTACTGGCCCGGTTGTGGCGCATGCGGATCCGGCTCGCCACCACTGTGCGGGCGGGATCAAGATCGAAACCAAGTTCGACGCTGTCGACCAGGAAGCTGGGCGGCGTGTAATCTTTGCGGTAAATCGTCTGAGGGCTGTCTGTGCGCATAGGGATTTGGGTGGGAGCGGAGGCAAAAGCCTATTTTACCAACACCAGCCCCCGATAGTCGCGATTCGGCTCAGGAATGTTGGATTCCCTTACAGGCCGACATGCTCCGTAACATTCTGTAATAATGAATAGAAACAAATAGAACTATTCTTATAATACTAAGCGATGAATTGTGTCTACTATCAGGAGGTCATGCAATGAAACGTTATCTCACCATCATGATGGCCGCATTGACCGTGTTGCTGACCGGATGCGCCACCACCATACGCAGCGATGTGACCGTCTTCCATGAATGGCCTGCGCAATTGCAGGACAAATCATATGTATTCGAAGCGCCAGTGGCGGAAAACGATACGCTGGAATACCGCAGCTACCAGAACCTGGTGCGCGCGGAACTGGCAAAACACGGCTTCGGCGAAGCTTCCGGCCCTGCGGCAGCCAATTTGCGCGTAGCAATGGATTTCTCCACCGTCGATTATCCTGAGCGCGTGCTGCAGACCACGGACCCATTCTGGTATGGCCCCGGCTACTGGCCTGGCCGCTATGGCTACCGCTACGGCGCATGGCCAGGCTATGGCCGCTTCGGCTACAACCCCTACTGGTATGGCCCGCTGGACGTGGAAGAAAGCGTGCGCCACAAATACGAACGCGAATTGCGCATCACGATCAACGACCGCAACGGCAAGAAACTGTACGACGTGACCGTGCAATCGACCAGCAACAAGCGCGCCACGTCGCAAGTGATGCCGGCCATGGTGGCCAGCGCCTTTGCCGATTTCCCCGGCCAGAGCGGCGTGCCCCGTAAAGTCGAAGTCAAGATAGAGTAATGACGCGGCAATACAAAAAACCGGCTGGCGCAGCAATGCACCAGCCGGTTTTTTTTCACCTAAGAATAATACGCCTCGGCGGCAAAAGTCAGTGCGCCGATCAGGGCCACGGCCAACAACAGCACGATCAGCAGGCGGCCGAACTTCGGTGTGCCGTCACTGCCGCCGCTCATGGCACGATGACGGTCGAACCGGTCGTCTTGCGCGCTTCCAGGTCCGTGTGCGCCTGGGCGATATGGGCCAGGCTGTAGCGCTGGTTGATCTCGATCTGCACTTCGCCGCTGCTGACGACGCCGAACAGCGAGGTGGCCATCTCTTCCAGGTTGGCGCGGTTCGAGGCATAGCTGAACAGGGCCGGACGCGTGAGGAACAGCGAACCGCGCGAGGCCAGCTCGCTCAGCGTAAACGCCGGCACGGGGCCAGACGCGTTGCCGAAGCTGACCATCATGCCCAGCGGCGCCAGGCAGTCGAGCGAGCCGATGAACGTATCCTTGCCGATGGAATCGTAGACGACGGAGACACCCTTGCCGCCCGTGATCTCGCGCACGCGCTCGACGAAGTTTTCCGTGTTGTAGTTGATGACGTGTGCCGCGCCATGCGCCTTGGCCAGCGCCACCTTGTCATCGGAACCGGCCGTGCCGATCAGGTTCACGCCCAGCACTTTCGCCCACTGGCAGGCGATCAGGCCCACGCCGCCCGCGGCCGCGTGGAACAGGATGGTGTCGCCCGCCTTCAGGGCCACCGTGCGGTGGAACAGGTATTGCACCGTCAAGCCTTGCAGCATCATGGCGGCCGCCGTATCGAAAGCGATGCGCTCGGGCAGTACCAGCAGCAGAGCCGCCGGCAGGTTGCGCTGCTGCGCATACGCGCCATTGATGCGCGCCGCATACGCCACCCGGTCGCCGACCTTCACTTCCGTGACGCCCTCGCCCACCGCCTCGACGATGCCCGCGCCCTCGACGCCGAGACCATTGGGCAGCGGCTGCGGGTACAGGCCCGTGCGGAAATACACGTCGATGAAGTTGAGGCCGATGGCCTCGTGTTTCACGCGCGCCTCACCGGGACCGGGCGGCGGCAGTTCCACGTCCACGTATTCCATCACTTCCGGGCCGCCCGTGCGCTGCACGCGGATGGCCTTGGTGGTAATCGTTGCGCTCATGCTATCTCCTCGTATAGGTGGATCAGGCGGCCGCGCTGGCGCGCGCCTGCAGCTGCGACAGCACCAGGTGCGCCGACGACAGATTCGTTGCGCACGCCACGTTGTGCACGTCGCAGGCGCGCACCAGGGCGTTGATGTCCGGCTCGTGCGGCTGCGGCGTCATCGGGTCGCGCAGGAAGATCACGCAATCGATCAAGCCTTCCACCAGCAGCGAGCCGATCTGCAAGTCGCCGCCGAACGGACCCGAATGCTTGCGCTCGACCGCCAGCCCCAGTTCATTGATCAGGCGCCCGCCCGTGGTGCCCGTGGCCGACAGTTCGCAACCCTTCAAGAAATCCAGGTATTCGCCCGCCAGGGTAATCATGTCATCTTTTTTCTTGTCGTGGGCAATCAGGGCGATGCGTGTTTTCATGGTGAGGACTTTTCAGTGGGTGGAGGAATTATTTCTTTTTCGACAGCAAGTAAATACCGGCCAATACCAGGCTGGTGCCAGCCAGTTGCCAGTTGGTGATCGGTTCGTCGAGGATCATGGCGCCCAGGAACAGGGTCGACACGGGGCCGATCATGCCCGCCTGCGAAGCGACGGGCGCGCCGATGCGCTCGACGGCGATCATTGTCATGAAGACGGGCATCACCGTGCAAAAGATGCCATTGAGCAATGACAAACCATACACGGGCATGGGCTGTATCAGCAGTTCGACAGGGCGCAAAATGAAAAACTGGGCGATGCAGGCAAAGCTGGCCACGCACATCGCGTAGCTGACCAGACGCATCGAACCGATGCGTTTCACCAGTTCACCCGAGCCCAGCAGATACACGGCATACGAACAGGCCGAGCCCAGCACCAGGGTCGAACCCAGCGCCACATTGCTGGCCCCGCCCTGCAAGTCGTGCACGAACACGAGCACGATGCCGCAGTAGGAGGTGAGCAAGGCCAGCCACTGCAGGCGGCTGATGCTCTGCTTGAAGTACACGGTGGTAATCAGGAGCACGAAGGTGGGCGTGAGGAACAGGATCAGGCGCTCGAGCCCCACGGAAATGTATTGCAGGCCCAGGAAATCCAGATAGCTGGACAGGTAATAGCCGACGAGACCCAGCCCGACGAGGCGCAGGCGGTCGCGGTTTGATAACGGCGGCTCCGTGCGCATCTTCCAGTACGCGATGACGGCGAACACGGGCAGCGAAAAGATCATCCTGAAGGCGATCAGGGTAACGGCGTCGATCTGGTAGCGGTACAGCAGCTTGGCGACGATGGCCTTGGTGGAAAACAGCACCGCCCCGCCCACGGCGATGGCCAGGCCACCGAGGTAGACGGAACGGGGAAGCGAAGACGGGGTTGCTTGCGGGGAACTGGAGCTCATGTCCAGATTGTAAGGCAAAAGCCAAAGACGGCTGCAACGCCCATGCCGGTGGCGCAGGTCGGGGTAGATCGGGTTAGCCCAAAGGGCGTAATCCGACAACAACCACATGGCAAGCCAACACCACCAGCCGCGCCAACCATGTTGTCGGTTTACGCGCGGCTTTGCCGCGCTAATCCGACCTACGCTTGCCCCCCCCAAAAGCGCACAGGTCAGGCGTAGGTCGGGTTAGCCCAAAGGGCGTAACCCGACAACATCCCAGTGCAGCATTTAGGAGACAACCACCGCCGCCGCGCCCGCCGTCACCGTCGCCGTCGTCACGCGGGCAATCACGTTCGACGGTGCCGCCGTACCGATCAGCTTATTCACCTGCTTGAACTGCGCCACCAGCTTGCCCGGCGTTACAGTGACCACCGTGTAGCCCTGCGCATCCGTGTTCAGATGCTTGATCCACGGGTTGTTGCCCAGGCCGGACAATTGCTGCGCCAGGCCCAGCAGGGTCGTGCTGAAGTCAGTGCTCGCTTTCAAGCCGGCCTGCACGGCGGCGACCGTCGCGTCCAGTTGCGCTTCCGGTACGCCCTTGGCGGCCAAGGCGCCGCGCAGCTGCACACGCAATTGCTCCAGCAGGCTGTCGACGGTGGGCGCCGCCTTGCCCATGGTGTAGTCGAGCAGGTTGATGTCGAGATTGACCGTGCCCAGGCCCGTGACGGGAATGGCCAGCGGATAGCTGACGAGGGTGCCGATATCGCCCATGCTGCCGGCCGCCGACTTCAGGTAGCTGAAGAAAGAGTCCGAGCTGACGCCGGCCGACACCAGGTCCACCATGACGGGCGTGCCGCCGCCTGCCGCGTCGAAATCGTCGCTGACGGTGCCGGCAAAGAACGAGTGGATATCGCCGGTCAGCGCCACCACGTTGCCGATGGCGTTCGTTTTCAGATGCGCCATCAGGTTCTTGCGCTCGCTGTTGTAGCCGTCCCACTGGTCGCAATTGAGCAGGAAGCGCGTGAAGAATGGCGCCAGCGCCGCTTGCTGGCCCGATGCGGCGACAAAGCTCGAGGCCGCGCCCTTGGCCTGCACGTCGGGCTTGATCCAGCCGAAGGCGATCACTTGCGCGGCGGCGGCCGGCGAGGCGCTGTTGTAGGCGGCCACCGTGATGCCGGCCTGGGCCGCGCTCAAGCCGGCGCCCACGGCAGCGGCGCCCTGGGCGCTGGCGTTCGCTGCCGCGCCGGCAATGGCCATGGCCGCCGCTTGCGCCACGTTTTGCGCCGCGCCCGCCGTGGAAGCTGCCACGATGGCGGACGCCAGCGGCACGCTGCCGCCCACCAAAGGCAGGGTGCTGGCGATGGCCTGGCCCACCTTGCTCATGGCGCTCAGCGCCAGCAAGGTGGCGATCGCATCCGTGCCATTCAAGCCCATGCGCAGCAGGGACACTTCATTGCCCCACAGTTTCCAGGTGGAGGTCGCCGCCTTCATCTTGCTTTTCCACCAGTCGCGCTGCGTGCTGCCCAGCATGCCGACAGCGGCCAGCGGGTCGGCGCCGGCCTTGGTGGCGGCCGCCATTTTCTGCCCTTCCACGCTGTCGAACAGCGCTTGCGGCACCAGGTAGCGGCTGCCGATGCTGCCCAGCGGCTTGCCCGTGGCCGGGTTGATGGTCGACTCGGCGATCGCATGGTCGGCGCGGTACAGGCGCTCGTCCGTCATCACCAGCTGCATCAGTTTGCCGAACTGGAAATCGCGATAGATCTGGATGTTCTGGAACGTGGTCGCGGCGCCATCGAACGTGACGTCGGCCGGCATGTATTCGAACCAGGCCTGGTTGGCGCTGCGGCGGCGGACCGGCTGGTGCAGATCGCTGCCGTCAAGCGCCACGATGCCTTCGTAGGTGGACGCATCCTGCCAGGCGTCGTCCGTGAATTCATGGTCATCCCAGATGGCGATGAAGGCAAAGCGCTCGTGCACGGCTTGCAGGCGCGCATCGGTGCGGTATTTCTTGTACAGGTAGCGGTAATCGGCCACGGTGGTCGCGTATTTCGCGCCGGACGTGCCGCTCTTGAACGTGCCGTCCGGCAGTTTCAGCTGGTCGTGGCGGCTTTCCACGGCCCCGCTCTGGAAGCCCTCGCCCACCGTTTCATAGATGTAGTCGCCCAGGTGGACGATGAAATCGAGGTTTTCATTGGCCGCGATGTGCGACAGCGCGCCCCAGTGGTTGATGCTCCAGTCCTGGCACGTCAGGTAGGCGAACTGCAGCTGCGCCACGTCGCTAGTGGCGGCGGGCGCCGTCTTGAAGCGGCCCACGTTCGAGCGCACGTCGCCGGCGATGAACTGGTAAAAATACACCTGGCCCGGCTGCAGGCCCGTCACCTTGTGGCGCAGGGTATTGTCGAAATCGGCTTTCAGGGGCAGTTTCGCGTCGACGATGGGCGTGCCGGCCAGGACCGTGTTGCCGCCCAGGGCGGCCGTATTGTCGGCGGCGCTGACGATCAGGCGCACGGCCACGTCGGCCTTGCCGGCCACGGCGGGCGCGACGGCGTCGAAACTGGCGGGCACGACGCGCGTCCACAGCATGGCGCTGTCGGCGCGCGGGTCGCCCGAGGCCACGCTTTGCGGGAATTTCCAGTCGCCGCCCGAGGCCAGCGGCACGCCGGGATCGCTGTAGTCGGTGCTGCCGCAGGCGGCCAGGCCGACGGTGGCCACGGAGACGGTAATGAAGCCGCCCAATTTCAGAAATTGCCGTCTGTCCATTTGACTTGCCATGATGTCGCGCCCTCGATATGGTGAAAGCGCGTCACTTTAGCAACAGATTGTGTCATCCTGATGACGGGGCCATGCCGCTTCGCAAGGGGCCGATATGCTAAAATATCGGCCACAATTGAACACCCGTCTAAGGAAGATTCGACATGGCAGGACATAGCAAATGGGCCAATATCAAGCATAAAAAGGCTGCCACCGATGCCAAGCGCGGCAAAATCTGGACGCGCCTGATCAAGGAAATCACGGTTGCGGCCCGCATGGGCGGTGCCGACGCCATCACCAATCCGCGCCTGCGCCTGGCCGTCGACAAGGCGGCTGATGCCAATATGCCGAAAGACAACGTCCAGCGCGCGATCAACCGCGGCAGCGGCGGCGTCGATGGCGCCAACTACGAAGAAGTGCGCTACGAAGGCTACGGCGTGGGCGGCGCGGCCGTCATCGTCGAATGCATGACCGACAACAAGGTGCGCACGGTGGCCGAAGTCCGCAACGCCTTCAACAAGAACGGCGGCAACATGGGCAACGAAGGCTCCGTCGCCTTCATGTTCCAGCACTGCGGCCAGCTGCTGTTCGCGCCGGGTACCGACGAGGACAAGCTGATGGAAGCGGCCCTGGAAGCGGGCGCCGACGACGTCATCGCCGATGAAGAAGGCGGCTTTGAAGTGGTGACGCCCGTGCACGATTTCGCCGCCGTCAAGGAAGCGCTGGAAGCGGCCGGCTTCAAGGCCGAAGTGGCCGAAGTCATCATGAAACCGGCGACGGAAACCGTGTACGCGGGCGACGACGCCATCAAGATGCAAAAGCTGATCGATGCGCTGGAACTGCTGGACGACGTGCAGGAAGTGTTTACCAACGCGTTAATAGAGAATTAATCACTCTGTACTCAAGGGCGGCACCGCCGCCCTGCAACCCACATTGAACGAACGGTCCCTATGAAAATTCTGGTAGTCGGCTCTGGCGGCCGCGAACACGCCCTGGCCTGGAAACTGGCCCAGTCCGAACGCATACAGATGGTGTATGTCGCGCCGGGCAACGGCGGCACCGCGCGCGATGCGCGCCTGGTCAATCTCGACATCAGCGATCCGCAATTGCTGGCCGACTTCGTTCAGCAGGAACACATCGGCCTGACGGTCGTCGGCCCGGAAGTGCCGCTGGCGGCCGGCATCGTCAACCTGTTCCGCTCGCGCGGCCTGAAAATCTTCGGCCCGACGAAAGAAGCGGCGCAGCTGGAATCGTCGAAGGACTTCGCCAAGGCCTTCATGCAGCGCCACGGCATCCCGACGGCCGCCTACCAGACGTTCTCCGACGTCGCTCCGGCGCACGCCTACATCGACGCCATGGGCGCGCCCATCGTCATCAAGGCCGACGGCCTGGCCGCCGGCAAGGGCGTCGTCGTTGCCATGACCCTGGAAGAAGCGCACCAGGCGGTCGACATGATGCTGTCCGATAACCAGTTCGGCGACGCCGGCGCGCGCATCGTCATCGAGGAATTCCTCGCCGGCGAAGAAGCGAGCTTCATCGTCATGTGCGACGGCAAGAACATCCTGCCGCTGGCCACCAGCCAGGATCATAAACGCCTGAAGGACCACGACCAGGGCCCGAACACGGGCGGCATGGGCGCGTATTCGCCGGCGCCGATCGTCACGCCGGCCATGCATGCGCGCGTCATGCGCGAAATCATCGTGCCGACCATCCAGGGCATGGCCAAGGATGGCATCACGTTCACGGGCTTCCTGTACGCGGGCCTGATGATCGACGACAAGGGCACGCCGAAGACGCTGGAATTCAACTGCCGCATGGGCGACCCGGAAACGCAGCCGATCATGGCGCGCCTGAAAACGGACCTGGTCACCGTCATGGAACACGCCGTCAACGGCACCTTGGACGCCGTGGAACTGGAATGGGACCGCCGCACGGCCGTTGGCGTCGTGATGGCCGCCGCCGGTTACCCGGACGATCCCGTCAAGGGCACGGCGATCGGCGACATCCCGGCCGAAACGCCGGACTCCGTCACCTTCCATGCGGGCACCCGCATCGACGGCGAACGCCTGGTCACCAACGGCGGCCGCGTGCTGTGCGTGGTGGGCTTGGGCGACAGCATCAAGATGGCGCAGAAGCAGGCGTATGAAACCGTGGAAAAAATCCATTTCGACGGCGCGCAGTACCGCCGCGACATCGGCTGGCGCGGCCTGAAGCACTAAGCAGGCCGCTTGCGGCAAACGGCGGGGCCGGCGCGGAAGTCATCCGCCCCGGCCCCGTTTGCATGGGCGCGCCGAAAAAACGGGCCTTGCGCTAAGATGCGGCCCATGCCCAGCCACATCCATCCTTCCCTCGCCCAGGTGCGCCGGCTCGGCCTGATCACGGCCGAGGAACTCGACGACGCCATCGCCGAACTCGACATCATCGAACTGCAGCGCAAGCACAACGAAGAAGAGGATATCGACGTGCCGGAACTGGCCGCCGGTGCGGGGCCCGTCGACACCCTGGCATGGCTGCTGCGCACGGACCTGCTGCCACAGGACGCCTTCCTGCAGCGGGTGCGCGAGCTGCCGCGCCAGCATGACGGCGCGGCACTGCTCGAACGCCAGCAACTGGCCGCCGATGCGCTGCGGCAGGTGAACCGCCACGCCATCGACGCCCTGTACGACGAAGACGTGATCGACCAGTGGCAGCGCGACGCCGCGCACGCCAGCCTGCCGACGGACCGCCTGCTCGCCTCGCCAGTCGCCGCCTTGCGCGACATGCTCCGGCGAGGCACCTTGTCCGCAGCCCAATTCGAGGCCCTGCGCCTGCGCACCCGCCAGCGCGGCTCCGAGCTGGCCCGCATCATCGTCGACGCCGCCGCGCGCCAGGCCCGCCGCGAGCGCCCCGCGCATGCGCGCCCGGGAACGTGGGTGAAAGCCGCGCTGCTGGTGCTGCTGCTGGCATTGGCGGCCAGCGCCATTATCAGCAAGCAGGCGCCCTCTCCCGCCGCCATCGCCGGGCACGGCATAGCGCGGCCTGACCTGCAACAGAACGCCGCGCACGCCGTCGAAAGCACACGTCCGCCCGGCGCCGGGCCGGAGCTCTCCATCACCGTGGTGCAGGACGACGCCCCGCCACCGGCGCCCTGAGCCACAACGCACTTCCCGCGCAGGCAGCCATGATGGCATACTGCCGTTTTGCCACCAATGCGGGGAAACCATGGCCTGGAATGAAGGATATGTGTCGGATATCGAGTACACCAACGGTTTTTACAGCGACCTGAGTCCGCATCACCTCAATTTCAGCTGCATCCTGCACGGCGTCGAGCCGGTGCCCCTGGATCAGCCCTACACCTATTTTGAACTGGGCTTCGGCCGCGGCCAGACGCTCAACGTCCTGGCGGCCGCCAATCCCAACGGCCAGTTCTACGGCAACGATTTCAATCCCGCGCATGTCGCCGGCGCACGCGCCCTGGCGGCAAAAGCACAGCTGGACAATCTGACCCTGCTGGAAAACAGCTTCGAAGAATTGGGTCAGGGCCGCGTGCCCGGTCTGCCGCAGTTCGACTTCATTACCCTGCACGGCATCTACACCTGGGTCAACCGCGAAAACCGCCAGCACATCGTCGACTTCATCGCCCGCTACCTGAAACCGGGCGGCATCGTTTCGCTCAGCTACAACGCCATGCCTGGATGGAGTTCCGCCCTGCCCCTGCAACGCCTGCTGCTGGAGTTTTCCAACAGCTTTCCCGGACGCAGCGACCTGCAGATCCAGGCTGGCATCGCCTATGTGCAGCAGTTGCAGAACCTGCAGGCGGGCTACATCACGGACAATCCCGCACTCGCACCGCGCCTCAATGCGCTCATCAACAGCGATCCCCATTACAGCGTGCATGAATACCTGAACCAGGACTGGGAACCGCTGTACCACACCGACGTGATGCGCGATGTGGCGCGCGCCAAGCTCGATTTTGCCGGCTCCGCCGACCTGCCTTTTGCCTTTCCCGAGCTGTACCTGAACGCCGACCGGCAAGCCACCATCGACTTGCTGCCCGATGCGGCCATGCGTGAAACGATGAAGGATTATTTTCTCGATACCAGTTTCCGCAAGGACGTGCTGGTGCGGGGCGCGCGCCGCATGGGCGCCGCGCGCCAGGCGGAATGCCTGGCCGATGTGCACCTGGTCATGCTGGTGCCGCGCGCAAAAATGACCTTTAGCTTCCAGACCAAGGTTGGCGTAGTGACGGGAAACGAGCAGGTCTACGGCGCCGTCTGCGACGCGCTGGCAACCGGCCCGCATAGCCTGGCCGAATTGGCCGCACTGCCCTCATTGCCCGGACAAAGCATGCAAAGCCTGGCGGAGGTGGCAGCCATGCTGGTCACCGGCGGCCAGGTCGTGATGTATTTCCCGGATGTGGCGCAAAGCGGCAGCGACGACGCCGCCGCGCACCGCCTGAACCGGGCCATCGGCGCACAGTTGCGCTATGGCGACGACTACCGCATCCTGTGCTCGTCATTGGCTGGCAGCGGTATCAACATGGAATTCATCGACCGGCTGCTGTTTTCTCTGCTGACCCAGGAAGGCGAGCAACCGGACCTGGCCAGCTTGCAGGCGCAGGCGGCCAGCGCCATGGCGCGCTGCGGGCGCCGCCTGCTCAAGGACGGCGCGGCATGCGACGACGAGGCGGCGCACCAGCAGCTGCTCAACGCCGCCATCGACGAGTTCCTGCGTGAGAAACTGCCCGTGCTGCAGCAGTTGCGCATGTTGTAAGGGGCGCCAGCCGCAAAACCACAGCGCCAGCGCCGGCCTATCACAAAAACGCGTAACAGGGTACAATCCGTCCTTACTTTTTTATTTCGGCCTCGTCGGCCCACGCGATGTCGTCAACTCCCTCCCCTTCGGCCGTCAAGGCTTATCTGCTCGATTTGCAAAGCCGTATCGTGCAGGCGCTCGAAGCGCAGGACGGCAAGCCCTTCCTGACCGATGCCTGGCAGCGCCCCGAGGGCGGCGGCGGCATTTCGCGGCTGATCGAGGAAGGCAATGTGTTCGAGCGTGGCGGCGTGAATTTTTCGCACGTCACAGGCGCCGCATTGCCGCCATCGGCAGCGGCCGCGCGCCCTGAATTGGGCGGCAAGGCGTGGGAAGCGATGGGCGTGTCGCTGGTGCTGCATCCGCGTAATCCCTACGCGCCCACGGTGCACATGAACGTGCGCTTTTTCACCACCGTGAATGCCGATGGCGCACCCGTATGGTGGTTCGGCGGCGGCATGGATTTGACGCCGTATTATGGCGACACGGGCGACGTCAAGCATTTTCACCAGGTGTGCCATGACGCGCTGGCGCCGTTTGGCGACGAGCTGCATCCGAAGTTCAAGCAGTGGTGCGACGATTATTTCTACCTGAAGCACCGGCGCGAAGCGCGCGGCGCAGGCGGCATCTTCTTCGACGACTTCAACGCCCTGGGCTTTGACGACAGCTTTGCCATGATGCGCAGCGCCGGCGACGCCTTCATCGACGCCTATGTGCCGATCCTGGCGCGCCGCAAGGACACGCCCTACGGCGAACGCGAACGCGATTTCCAGTGCTACCGGCGCGGACGCTACGTCGAGTTCAACCTGGTCTTCGACCGCGGCACCCTGTTCGGGCTGCAGTCGGGCGGACGCACCGAGGCGATCCTGATGTCGATGCCGCCCGTCGTCAAGTGGCGCTACGACTGGCACCCGGAAGCGGGCAGTCCCGAAGCGGCGTTGTATACTGACTTCCTCGTGCATCGCGACTGGCTGCAGGCGTGAAGGAAAGCGGTACGGCGTGCGTGGCGCTGCTCGGCGGCAGCTACGATCCGGTGCACATGGGCCATGTCGCGCTGGGCGCGCATTTTTCCAGCCTGCTGCACGCCGATGAACTGCGCGTGATTCCGGCAGGCGCGCCCTGGCAAAAGGATAAACTGGGCGCCACCGGCCAGCAGCGCGCCGAAATGGCCGGCCTTGCCTTTGCCGGCCTGCCCCTGCCCGTGGTGATCGACCGCCAGGAAATCGAGCGCAGCGAACATGGCCAGGCCAGCTACACCATCGATACCTTGCGCCAGGTACGCGCCGAGCTGGGACAGCGCGCTTCCATCGTTTTCCTGATGGGCGCCGACCAGCTGCAGCGGCTCGCGACATGGCGCGAATGGCAGCAATTATTTGAATACGCGCATATCTGCGTCGCGGCCCGCCCCGGCTTCGCGCTGAATGACACAGCAGTACCGCAAGTGGTCGCCGACGCATTTTCGCGCCGCCTGGGGTCTCTGGAAAGCATCCGCAACACGCCGCACGGTCTGACTTATCTGGCACAGGACTTCGCGGTGGATATCTCCGCCACCGAAATACGTGCGGCATTACAACGGGGGAATCGGGCGAACTCGCTTGTTTCCCCGCTAGTGCTAGACTATATTGAACAACATAATTTATACAAAAGCTAAATGGACATCAAAAAACTGCAAACCCTCGTCGTCGACGCCCTTGAAGACGTCAAAGGCCAAGACATCGCCGTCTTCGAAACGAGCCACCTGACCAGCCTGTTCGACCGCATCGCGATCGTCTCCGGTACCTCGAACCGTCAAACCAAGGCGCTGGCCGCCTCGGTGCGCGACAAGGTCAAGGACGCCGGCGGCCAGATCATCGGCATGGAAGGCGAGGACACCGGTGAATGGGTGCTGGTCGATCTGGGCGACATGATCGTCCACATCATGCAAGCGCCTATCCGCGCCTACTACCGTCTGGAAGAAATCTGGGGCGACACCCCGGTCAAGCTGGGCGCCGCCAAGCGCGCGCCGAAAAAAGCGGCCGGCGACGAGCCGAAAAAGGTCAGCGGCCATCTGGCGGCAAGCAAGGCCAATGTGGAAGCGACGCCCGTGATCGAGAAAAAGGCGCCGGCCAAGAAAGCCACGGCCGCCACCGCCGCCAAGAAAGCCCCGGCCAAGAAAGCCGCCGCTTCCAAAGCCGTCGGCAAGACCGTGAAAGTCGCGCCGACCAAGACCGAAGCGGCCGCCGTGAAAGCGCTGAAAGCGCTGCCGGAGAAAAAAGTACGCGCCCCACGCGCGGCCAAGCCGGCAGCCGATGCTGCACCGGCAAAAACCGTGATCAAGCGTATCAAAAAAGTCGAAGCGTAAGCCTCGATGCAGCTCATCATCGCTGCGGTCGGCCATAAAATGCCGGCCTGGATAGAGACGGGCTTCGCGGAATACGCGAAGCGCATGCCACCGGAATTGCGCATCGTGCTGAAAGAAATCAAGCCGGTGGAGCGTTCCGGCAGCAAGACCGCCGCCACGGCGATGGCGCTCGAACGCGAGCGCATCGAAGCCGTCTTGCCCAAGGGCGTGCGCATCATCGCCCTCGACGAACGCGGCAAGGACCTGACCAGCGTCGGCCTGTCGCAGCAGTTGATGGCGTGGCAGCAGGATGGCCGCGACACCGCCTTCCTGATCGGCGGCGCCGACGGCCTCGATCCGCAACTCAAGGCACGTGCCGAAGGCATGCTGCGCATTTCCAGCATGACCCTGCCGCACGGCGTGGTGCGCGTGATCCTCGCCGAGCAGCTCTATCGGGCCTGGTCGATCACGCAAAACCACCCCTATCACCGCGTCTGAACTCCCCCATGAAAACGGCTGATCACAAGATCTACCTCGCTTCCAAAAGTCCGCGCCGGCGCGAACTGCTGCGCCAGATCGGCGTCGATTTCGAATTGCTGCTGCTGCGCAGCGACGGCCCGCGCGGCGCCGACGTCACCGAGGAAGTCTTCCCCGGCGAATCGGCGCTCGACTATGTCGCCCGCGTGTCGAATGAAAAAGCCGCCTTCGCGTGGGACCTGGTGCGCCGCCGCCACCTGACCCCGCGTCCCGTGCTGGCGGCCGACACCACCGTCACCATCGACGGCGTCATCCTCGGCAAACCGGCCGACCGCGCGGAAGCGGTGGCGATGCTGCAGCAGCTGTCGGGCCGCACGCACGAGGTGCTGACCTCGATCGCCGTGCACTACAAGGATTTCGCCGAGCAGCGCACGCAGGTGTCGCAAGTGCGCTTCGGCGTGCTCTCGCCCGCCTCGATCGCCGCCTACTGCGCCACGCCGGAACCGTACGACAAGGCCGGCGCCTACGGCATCCAGGGCAGCGCCGCGCTGTTCGTCGAGCACATCGAAGGCAGCCATTCCGGCATCATGGGCCTGCCCCTGTACGAGACCGCGCAATTGCTGCGTGAAGCGGGTTTGCCCCTGCCCTGATCCCGGGTATGATGTCATTCGTTGCCTCCACTCCCGCGCCCCCATGAACGAAGACATCCTGATCAATATCACGCCGCAAGAAACGCGCGTCGCCCTCATCCTGCAGGGCGCCGTGCAGGAATTGCACATCGAGCGCACGCTCACGCGCGGCCTGGCCGGCAATGTGTATTCCGGCAAGGTGGTGCGGGTATTGCCGGGCATGCAATCGGCCTTCATCGACATCGGCCTGGAGCGCGCCGCCTTCCTGCACGTGGCCGACATCTGGGAAGCGCGCGGCCACGACGGCCAGAACGCCACGCCGGCGCCGATCGAAAAAATCCTCTTCGACGGCCAGGTGCTGACGGTGCAGGTGATCAAGGACCCGATCGGCACCAAGGGTGCGCGCCTGTCGACGCAGATTTCCATCGCCGGGCGCATGCTGGTGTACCTGCCGCAGGATAAACATATCGGCATTTCGCAGAAGATCGAGAAGGAAGCGGAGCGCGAGCAATTGCGCGTGCGCCTGCAAAGCCTGCTGCCGCCCGATGAAAAGGGCGGCTACATCGTGCGCACCATGGCCGAGGACGCGTCCGACGCGGACCTGAAGGCGGACGTCGACTACCTGCGCAAGACCTGGAGCACGATCACGCACGGTGCGCGCACGCGGCCCGCCACGAGCCTGCTGCACCAGGACTTGAGCCTGGCGCAGCGCGTGCTGCGCGACTTCGTCGGCGATGAAACGGCCACCATCCAGGTCGATTCGCGCGAAAACTATGTGAAACTGCGCGAATTCGCGGAAATCTACACGCCCAGCGAACTGACGCGCCTGCAGCACTACACGGGCGAGCGCCCGCTGTTCGATTTATATGGCGTGGAAGAAGAGATCCTGCGCGCGCTGGGCCGCCGGGTCGACCTGAAGTCGGGCGGCTACCTGATCGTCGACCAGACGGAAGCGATGACTACCATCGACGTCAACACGGGCGGCTTCGTCGGCGGGCGCAATTTCGCCGACACGATTTTCAAGACCAACCTGGAAGCGGCGCACGCCATCGCGCGCCAGCTGCGCCTGCGCAACCTGGGCGGCATCATCATCCTCGACTTCATCGACATGGACAACGCCGAGCACCGCAACGCCGTGCTGGCCGAACTGAAACGCACCTTGTCGCGCGACCGCACCAAGGTTTCGGTGAGCAACTTTTCGCCGCTGGGTCTGGTGGAAATGACGCGCAAGCGCACGCGCGAATCGCTGGCCCACATTCTGTGCGAACCGTGCCCCGCCTGCGCCGGCAAGGGCCAGGTAAAAACCTCGCGCACGATCTGCTATGAAATCCTGCGCGAACTGCTGCGCGAAGCCAAGCAGTTCAACCCGCGCGAATTCCGCATCCTCGCCTCGCAGGAAGTCGTGGATCTGTTCCTCGAAGAAGAATCGCAGCACCTGGCCATGCTGGGCGACTTCATCGGCAAGAAAATCTCGCTGCAGGTGGAGAATGCCTACCATCAGGAGCAGTACGACGTGATTTTGATGTGACTTCTTATAAGTAATTGAATTAACCACATAAATTTGACATATCGATCAAGATTCGCGAATAATCAGCGAGTGCAACGGTGCGGGCATTGCCACCAAAAATCGGATGGGATAGGCCGGCATCGCGCTGGTGGCGATCTGGGCAAGCTCGCCGTCGTGGAGGAACTGGCGCCGTCACAACGTCACGGTTCAACGGCAGCTAACGCTTCATCTAATCTCGGTAGCAAATACCGTGTCCGCAATGTTTACCTTCGTCGCTAGCGCATGAGTGTATATGGGCATCTCATGCTCTGTCTGGGCAAGCCAGAGGTGTGTGTCGCGACATGTGTTGTGAATTATAATTACGCCATGTGTTTGTGTATCCGGCAGTCATCAAGGCTATTACGTAAAGCCCTAAGCAGAGGCAACTGTTTTTGCATCCAAGACTGTTGACTTTTTAATCTTTTACAATCATTTCTTGGTACTCGATTAAAGTGCAAAAAATTAATACAAGATCGATTTTCATCAAGTGATATCGACCTTAAGCGCCCTCAGTCTTGAGTTGTCGCTGTACGTCATGAATGCGATATCGACTGAGAGAATTTACGCAAGGCAACTACCCATATCCCAACGGCAAGCATATTGCTGGTGTTGCTGCAGCGTCAAAGAGAAATTAACTGAAGAAAATAAGAGAGAGTTATGCGTTTAGTTCCAACAATTTTATGCGGTGGTGTGGGCTCGCGCCTTTGGCCTGTCTCCCGTGATCTGCATCCAAAACCTTTCATTCGCCTGGCGGATGGACAAAGCCTTTTGCAAAAAGCCTTCCTGCGTGGCGCAGTGTTACCAGATGTCGAGGAAATTCTGACCGTCACCAATCGTGAACTATTCTTCAAGACCAAAGACGAATTCGGTGAAGTCAATCAGACACAGCTACCGACTTCATTTATCCTCGAACCCTTTGGCCGCAATACCTCAGCAGCCATTGCAGCTGCATCACTCCATGTATCCGAGACGTATGGTGCTGATGCCGTCTTGTTGGTTCTGGCCGCAGATCATCTGATCGCTGATCAAGCAGCGTTCGTCGACGCCGTCGCTGACGCAGCCGTACTTGCGCAGCAGGGTAATCTGGTCACGTTTGGCATCCAGCCAGATGCGCCTGAAACCGGCTACGGCTACATTGAGGCAGAGGGCAGCAAGGTGTTGCGCTTCGTAGAAAAGCCATCGCATGAGAAAGCTGTAGAGTATCTCCAGTCCGGGCGATTTTTGTGGAACTCCGGTATGTTTTGCTTTACTGCCGGCAGCATGTTGGAAGCAATGGAGCAGTACTGTCCAGACATTCTCTTGACGACGCGCACATGTATGGCGCAGGCCCGTAGTGTCGAAGGCAAGGGCGTGAAGGAAATCGAACTTGATTCCGGCAGCTTTGCAAAAGTTCCTGACAACTCCATCGACTATACCGTCATGGAAAAATCAAGCAAAGTTGCAGTGGTTCCGTGTAACATTGGCTGGAGCGATATTGGCTCTTGGAGCGCACTGGCCGACCTTTCCGCGCCAGATGCGAACGGCAATCGCATCGATGCTCAGGCATTCTTGCATGATGTTACTAATTGCTATATCCACAGCGACAAACGAGTCATTGGTGCGGTCGGCATCGATAATCTCATCATCGTCGATACTCCCGATGCCTTGCTCGTGGCCGATAAATCTCGCACGCAAGATGTCAGGCATCTCTATGCAAAACTGAAATCGCAAGGGCACGATGCACACAAACACCATCTCACGGCGCACCGTCCATGGGGCACTTACACCGTGCTTGAAGAAGATGCCAGCTTCAAGATCAAGCGCATCGAGGTAAAACCCGGTGCCTCTTTATCGCTGCAAATGCACCATCATCGCAGCGAGCACTGGATCGTAGTCAGTGGCATGGCGAAAGTGGTCAATGGTGATACTGAACTGTTCGTCAGAACTAATGAATCCACTTATATTCCTGCGGGCCACAAACACAGGCTGGAGAATCCGGGTATGCTAAGTCTTGTGATGATCGAAGTACAAAGCGGCGAATACCTTGGGGAGGACGATATCGTGCGCTTCCAGGATACTTATGGACGCGTCTAAGGAGTTTCACCAGCTACAACGCTGACTCTTATCAGCGGCGGGCGATCACATCAATGCAAAGATCGTCTACCGCATCTGCCGCGCTTATGCTCCGTTCATGCAGCGGTAACGGCCGTTATCGACACCGATGTGCATCTGCAAGAAGGTCATACCCTCTACCTGCCGCTATATGCACCAGCAAGTGCAGGGACAATCTGGGCAGGCCGGCGTACTTAGCCAAGCGCTAACCGGCCGAAGCGACGACGCATAAAAACCAATATATCAACCTTCCGTCAATTCGCCCACGGACGCTGCCGCTAGTCCGGCTGCCGCCGGGATTAGTATCCCATTTGACTCGAATATCGATAGCAGCATCCGCGCGGCAGCGAACAGTTGCAAAAGTTATCTACGTGCGAGACCGATACACTCAATTGCTCCGGTCGCGTTTTTTGAGGAGGTTCATCCGTATATCGGCCCAGCTCAGGCAGGATCGAGGTAAAACACGGCATACACCTTCAAGGGCGTCGTTTCCGTCGCCTTTTCCGAGCGCACGACGGAGCAATCGTCGGCGGCCAGGCTGCGCCAGTTCTGGATGCCGGCCTTGGCGAACATGGCGTGCGCGGGAGCATTCGCGGCCAGGTCCAGCACCAGGCAGGCGTTGCGCGGGCCGGCGCCATAGTTGACGGCGCGGATCTCGATGCCGAAGGTCGTCATCCACGGTTCCCACAAGCCCTTTTCCTTGCCGGCCGCGATGCGCTCGAGCATCTCGCCGAACGTCAAACCTTTTTTGACGGTATCGCGCAGTGCTTGCAGCGATGGCGCCAGGCGCGGGTCGGGCTGCTTGTTGCCGGCGCGAATCTCGGCGATCGCCTTCAGTTCCTTGATGATGGCCGCATCGCGCTCCGTATAGTCGCGCATGCGCGCGTAGAAGTCGGCGTCCAGGAAGGGATTGACGGTCAGCTTGGCGACGCCCTCTTCGCGGCGTTTGGGGGAAGGCGTATTGGTTTTGGTCATGGCGGTAGAGGGCAAGAGAAACGATGAGGGGCGCCAGTTTAACATCATGGCGCGCCGGCGGCGGCGTCAGCGCCGCTTTAATGTTGCGCCCGGCGGGTGCGGGGCGGCCACGGTGGCGCGCGCGCCAGGGCGCATGAAGCCGCGCCGCGGCCCGAACAGGAGGACGGCGCCCGCATACAGTCCCGCCAGGGGAAAGCGCACTTCCCTGAGCAACTGGTGGAAAATGGCGATCGACTGCGCGCGGGTGACGGGAATGTCGGCGCGCCACTGGCACAGCACGTCATGCACGAGGCTGGCGTGATAGGTCGCCGGCAAGCCCAGGTGTTGCGCGCCATCGGGCGTGCCCACATAAAACAGGCCGAGCACGCTGATACAGGGCGAACAGCCATCCCAGGCATAGCCGGTGCGGATGCGGATCGCCGATTCGCGGATGGTGACCCACTCGTTTTCAAACTCTATGCCGTCAAGCAAGGGCGAACAATAGCCATAGTCGCTGTCCAGCGCATAGCGCCAGGCGTTGCCGGGCATGCCGAAGTTCTTCGGCATCAGCGGCCTCCCTGCCGGGCTTGCGTTGCTGTCGGTTGCATGGCGTTGTCTTGATAATTATCAATATCAAGATTTAAACATACTCCAGCAAAAGAAGCACAACAAGTGGCAGACTCAGGCGCGCGGCGCGGCCGTCGATTCGCGCACCACCAGTTCGGGTTTCAGGCGCACGTCGAGCACCGGCGAATCGGGCGAGTCTATGGTTTGCAGGATCAGGCGGGCCGCTTCCGTGCCAATGCCGTGGTGGCGGATGCGGATGGTGGTGAGAGGGGGACGGATCATGTCCATGTAGGGCATGTCGTTGTGCCCCACGACGGAAATATCTTCGGGACAACTCAAGCCCAGCTCGCGGATGGCGTCGTAGCAGCCGAGGGCCACCAGGTCGCTACCCGTCACCACGGCCGTCGTTCGCGGCGAATGGCGCAACAGTTCCAGCAATGCCTCCTTGCCGCATTCGCGCGAATAGCCGCTGCTTTCAAAGACGAACGCTTGCGAGGGATCGAGTTCGCTGGCCTGGATGGCGGCCAGGAAACCGAGGCGGCGCACGTGGCCCGTGGACAAATTTTCCGGGCCGGCGATGTGCGCGATATGGCGGTGGCCCAGCGCCAGCAAGTGTTCGACGGCCAGGCGCATGCCGACCACGTCGTCGCTGACGACGCAGGAGGCGACGCCGTTTTCATCGCTGCGGTTGACTGTGACGACGGGTACGTTCTGGTCGATGCACATCTTGATGACGGGATCGTCGCGGCGCGCCGTGGCCAGGATCAGGCCATCGACCTGCTGCCCCAGCAGGCGGTTGATGACGAACAGCTGCTCTTCCTCGTCGGCGCCCACGTTGGTGACGATGGCCAGGTAGCCATGCTTGCGCAAGCCTTCTTCGATGCCCAGCAGGATCGGCGGGAAAACAGCGTTGGTAATGTCGGGCAAGACCACGCCGATGATGCGCGACTTGCGCGTCACCAGGGTGGAGGCGGCGCGGTTGGGCCGGTAGCCGAGCCGGCCCGCTTCGGCCAGCACGCGCGTGGCCACCTCGGCGCTGACCATTTGCCGCGTTGCCGGGTTCATCACGCGCGACACGGTGGAAAAGTGCACGCCGCTGGCCCGCGCAACGTCGCTTAAGGTGGGGTTCTTGTTTGTCATGGGCTTCCCGGATAGCAATAGCGTGATTTTATCGCAAAAAATGCCCATTCCGTCAAAAACCGAGCAAACGCTTGCATTGAATTAATGCCACTGCCCAAAGCGGTTTTGTTGTGCTTAAGTACAATCCAGCCTTGACATCGTGCAAACGCTTGCATACCATGGCTCGGACTTACCACTCGGGCCTGGTTGCCCTTCCCAGAATTCCTATGTCTACTTCGCACAGCAAGCACGCCGAACAGAACGGCGAGACCTTCAACCTGAAAGAAGCCGCCCTCGCCTATCACGCGGAACCCCGCGCAGGCAAGATTTCCGTCACGCCAACCAAACCGCTGGGCGACGCGCGCGCCCTGACCCTGGCGTACTCGCCGGGCGTGGCGTTTGCCTGCGAAGCCATCGTGGAAGATCCGCGCACGGCCGGCACCTACACCTCGCGCAGCAACCTGGTGGCCGTGATCACGAATGGTACGGCCGTGCTGGGCCTGGGCGATATCGGCCCGCTGGCCAGCAAACCGGTAATGGAAGGCAAGGCTTGCCTGTTCAAGCAGTTCGCCGACGTCGACGTGTTCGACATCGAACTGGCCGAGAACGATCCCGACCTGTTCATCGACACCGTCGTGCGCATGGAGCCGACCTTCGGCGGCATCAACCTGGAAGACATCAAGGCGCCCGACTGCTTCTATATCGAGCAGCAATTGCGCAAGCGCATGAACATTCCCGTCTTCCACGACGACCAGCACGGCACGGCCATCATCGTCGCGGCCGGCATCCTGAACGGCCTGGAACTGGTGGGCAAGGACATCGGCAACGTCAAGGTGGCCGTCTCGGGCGCGGGCGCCGCCTCGATCGCCTGCCTGGACCTGCTCGTCTCGCTGGGCCTGAACAAGTCGCTGCTGAAAGTATGCGACAGCCAGGGCGTGATCTACCCGGGCCGCGATGCCAACATGGAAGAGAACAAGGCGCGCTACGCGAATGACACGAGCGACCGCGACCTGGCCGATGCCATGGTCGGCGCCGACATCTTCATCGGTGTCTCGAAGGGCGGCGTGGTGAGCGCGCAGATGGTCGAATCGATGGCCGCCAAGCCGCTGATCTTCGCGCTGGCCAATCCGCACCCGGAAATCGCCCCGGAAAAAGTGCACGCCGTGCGCGACGACGCCATCGTGGCCACGGGCCGCTCGGACTACCCGAACCAGATCAACAACGTGCTGTGCTTCCCCTACATCTTCCGCGGCGCGCTCGACGTGGGCGCCACCACGATCAACGAAGAAATGAAGCTGGCCTGCGTGCGCGCCATCGCCGCGTTGGCCAAGGAGCCGCTGCCGGGCCACGAGAGCAGCGCCCTGACGCCATTGCAACTGATCCCGTCGCCATTCGACGAGCGCCTGCGCAGCTGGGTCGCGCCTGCCGTGTCGCAGGCGGCGATTGCCACGGGCGTCGCGACGCGCGTGCCAGCGGTTGCCTGATCGGCACAAAAAAGATTCGCCATAGTTAGCAAAGTTACATTAAGTTACCATTGCTTACAAAAAAAACCATGGCCAAAACCATGGTTTTTTCGTTTATATCCTTGGGTTTGGCCAGATAGTTCTAAAAAAGCAATTTGCACGTCGGCGTTTTTGCATGAACCTTCGATTACAATGACGTCTACTTTATGTTGTTACAGTTGCCATAACGGCGATGATGTGTTCCCAAGGATATTCATGCTCGGCCTGACTTCTGTTTGTGTCTTTCTTTTCTCAGCGTTGGCGCTGGCCTTCAACAGCGGATATTCACTCGGCGCCTTGGTTCTTCTGCTAGCCAGTACCTATCTGCTCTGGAAACGTCCACGCCTGAATCTGCAACGTCGCGATTACCTGTTGCTCGGCACCCTGCTGTTGTATTTCTCCATTTTCACAGCCAATATGCTGTACCACGCCGACCCGGCACGCGAACTCGACATCCCGCTGCGCGCGCTGCTGGCCACTCCTGTATTGCTGTTACTGCTCGCCTATCCGCCTCGCGCGGCTGCCTGGTGGGGTGGCGTGGCCATCGGTGCCATCGCAGGAGCGGCACTTGCGTTTTGGCAATTGACCGTACTGCACATGGAACGTCCGCAGGCGGCAACCAGCAACGCCATTCACTTTGGCAATGCCAGCATGCTGCTGGGCATGCTGGCCCTATGCGGGCTGAGCTGGGCTCGTGAACAGCGCCATCGCAGAGTTTGGACGACACTATTGCTCACCGGTGCCTTGGCTGGCATCCTCGGCTCCATCGTCAGTGGCAGTCGCGGCGGTTGGCTGGCATTGCCCGTGTGCGGATGCATATTTGCCGCCCAGTATTCGAAAGGCCGAGGCAAGCACTATATGGCCGGCCTGCTGACATTATTCATAGCGGTAGCCGCGCTCGCATACTCGCTTCCAAATTCGCCTGTGCGTGAACGTGCAATCATTGCCATTGATGACTTGAAAAAATTTGAGTACAACGGCAATGTCAGCACATCAATCGGGCAACGGATAGAGATGTGGCGGACGGCAATAGCCTTGTCAGATAAAAATATATGGTTCGGCATGGGGCGCAATGGCTACCTGGCCGCGAAACAGCAACTGGTGGCAGAGGGAAGCATGAGCAAGACGGTGCTCGACCATACCAATGCGCACAATGACTACTTCGATGCCCTGGTCAAGCGCGGCACTTTCGGCCTGCTAACGCTGCTCGCACTATTCTTTATACCGCTGACGCTATTTGCGCGCGCATTGCGTCACAGTCCGCCCGCAGCCCGTCCGTATGCGTTGGGTGGTGTCATCCTTTGTACCTGCTACCCGATTTTTGGATTAACGACGAGCTCGTTAACCCTAAATATCGGCATCATCATGCTCGTCTTCCCGATGGTGATACTGTGGGCTCTGTTGCGCCAGCAAGAGCGCACTGCCTGAGTTCGTTTTCCGCCTGACCGTTTTTGCCGCCCCCTGCAAGGAACCATACCGATGCTCACGCCCGACCTGAAGCGCCTCACCGCGCTGCACGCGCCCTACAAGAAACACCTGGGCATGGCCCTGCTGGCGATGGTCGTCACGGCGGGCACGGAACCGCTGCTGCCGTATGCGCTCAAACTGCTGCTCGACAATGGCTTTGGCGGCAAGGTGAGTTTTTCCTTCTGGCTGGTGCCGCTGATCGTCATCGGCATCTTTGCCATGCGCGGCGCATCGACGTTTGCCAGCAGCTACCTGATGAGCTATGTCTCCACGCGCATCCTCAACGAATTGCGGCGCAGGATGTTTGCCAGCATGCTCAACTTGCCCATCGACTTCTACAACACGCACACGGTGGGCAAAGTCATCAACTCCATCATGTTTGAAGTGCAGCAGATCATCGAGATGGTGACCAAGGTGTTTACTTCGATCGTGCGCTCCTCGCTGACCGTGCTGGGCCTGCTGGCGTGGCTGCTGTACCTGAACTGGGCACTGACCCTCGTCACCCTGGTGCTGCTTCCCGTACTGACCATCGTCGTGCGCACCACGGGCAAGCGCCTGAAAAAACTCAACCGCGATTCGCTGGCCGTCAATGCCGAGCTGACCCAGGTCATCGAGGAAACCACGCGCGCCCAGCAAGTGATCAAAATCTTCGGCGGCCAGGCCTACGAGAAAGCCCGCTTTGAAGAGCGCGCCGAGCAATTGCGCCGCTACAGCATGCGCATGACGACGACCTTTTCCGCCACCGTGCCCATCACGCAAGTGATCACGGCCGCGGCCGTGGCCCTGGTCATCGTCATGGCCCTGTTCCAGTCCGAGCAGGGGCAAATCACGGTCGGCGGCTTTGTTTCCTTCATCACGGCCATGCTGATGCTGCTGACACCGTTGAAACAGCTGGCCGAAGTCAACGGCCCCCTGCAGCGCGGCATGGCCGCCGCCGAGGAAGTCTTCCTGCTGATCGACAAGACACCGGAACGCACGGGCGGCAAGCCGCTCGCTGGCCGCAGCAAAGGCCACATCGAGTTCAAGGACGTGAGCTTTGCCTACCCCGGACATCCGGAGCCGGCCCTGCAGCACATCGACCTGAACATCGCGCCAGGACAAACGGTCGCCTTCGTCGGCATGTCCGGCGGCGGCAAATCGACCCTGGTCAGCCTGCTGCCCGGCTTTTACTCGGCCAGCAGCGGTGAAATCTTGCTCGACGGACAAAATATCGATGCCATCGCCCTGAGCAGCCTGCGCAGCCAGATCGCCATGGTCAGCCAGCAAGTGGTGCTGTTCGACGATACGCTGGCCGCCAACATCGCGTATGGGGATGCGGCACCGGACCGCCAGCGCGTCGAAGCGGCCGCTGCGGCCGCCTTCCTGTCGGACGTCATCGACGGTTTGCCCGACGGTCTGGAAACGCGCCTGGGCGACAACGGCTCGCGCCTGTCCGGCGGCCAGCGCCAGCGCGTGGCCATCGCCCGCGCAATCTACAAGGATGCGCCCATCCTGATCCTCGATGAAGCCACCTCGGCACTGGATACGGAGGCGGAACGGGCCGTGCAAGCGGCCCTGGAGCACCTGATGCAAGGAAAAACCACCTTAGTTATTGCTCATCGGCTATCAACAATTGAACGCGCGGACCGTATCGTGGTATTGTCACATGGGAAAATAATGGAAACCGGCAGTCACCAGCAATTATTGGATGCCAACGGCGCGTATGCCAATCTGCATCGCCTGCAATTTTCCCAGCAAGTGGTATGACACCATCGAATGAATACCTGAAATCGTACTGATACATGACGCCTTTGATTCCCGCCGAACTTCTACAAAAGTCGGAAAAAATTCTGTTCATCGCCCATCTGGCGCTGGGAGACTTTACCTACCTGCAAAATGGTTTCCGCGCCTTTGCCGCGGCCTACCCCCACATCCAGATCCACCTGTGGGTCGACGAAGTACGGCGCACGTCCGACGCCAAACAATGGGAAAGCTTGCGTACCTATTCGCTGTACGACTGGGTAGAACAGTCGGGCCTGTTCGCCAAGGTGTACCGCAAGACCTACAGCCCTGCGCTATACGAAGAATCACTGCGCGAAGCCCAGGCGGAGCAGTATCCTGTCGTCGTGTCGCTGGCCCACGTACGGCCACAGCAATATGCGGACCTTGCCCGCGCGATCAGCCCGCACGGACTGGTGATCGGCACGCGCAAACCGTTCAGCCCGCTTCGCCCCTGGCATTACCTGGCCTACCGCAAGATCGACGCCGTACTGGCCTCGTATGCGGGGCAAGATGCCGGCGAGCACCATATCAGCAGCGTGTATGCGGACTGGTTCCATCAGTTGACGGGACTCGACATTCCCGTGGCCGAACGCTATCCCTTCGTGCACATACCCGAGCACGCATTGCAGCAGGCGCAGGAGCAACTGGCCGCCTGGGGCTTTGCGCCGCGCCAGGGCCCGCTCGTGCTCTTGAATCCGTTTGCCAAGTCGCACAAGCGCGGCTGGCCCCTGGAACGCATTGCCGAACTGATTTCACGCATGCAAGCGATGCCGAAATGGCAGCATGCCTGCTTCCTGATCAATGCCATGCCGCAGGAACTGGCCAAGGTGAATGCCGTCGTACAGGCGCACAACTTGCCGCGCACGCAAGCCTTCAGCGCCGTCGACAACTTTTTCCAGCTGCCGGCCATGCTGGCGCAATGCGACCTGATCATTTCGGTGGAAACGTCGATCATGCACCTGGCGAACGCCGTGCATGTGCCCGTCGTGGCATTGATGCGCAAGAAGAATCCGGAATGGGCGCCCTTCGACAGCGCCAACAGCACCGTCATCACGGTGGCGCGCCGCAGCGACTGGGTCAAGGCGATTTCAAGCGATCAGGTATTGAAGACCATCGCCTAGAGAACGCTTCAGTGGCTAGCCGGTGCCCAGCATGCTGATGCGCACCAGGTCGGCCACATTATCGACACCGAGCTTGTCCATCAGCCGCGCCTTGTGCACTTCCACGGTGCGCACGGAAATGCCCAGCGCCGGGGCGATATCGCGGTTGTGCTGGCCCGTCACCACCAGCTGCATCACTTCACGCTCGCGCGGCGTCAGGGCGCGCAGCAAGGCGAGTCCCTCCACCTGACGCTGCAACTGGCCGCGCGCATGGGCCTCACGCGAAAACGCTTCATCGATGGCGGCCATCAGCTTGTCGTGGTCAAACGGTTTTTCCAGGAAATCGCTGGCCTGCGCCTTGAATGCCTGGCGTGCCAGCGCCACGTCGCCGTGCCCCGTGATGATAATGATGGGCAGCATGCATTTGAGCTCCAGCAAGCAGCGCTGCAGGCTCAAGCCATCCATGCCCGACATGCGGATATCGATCAGCAGACAGCCGGCCCATTCGGGCCGCCAGCTGTGCAGGAAATCCTCGCCGCAGGAAAACAGGGCCGTGCGGTAACCGCGTATGCCCAACAGCAAACCCAGCGCATCGCGCACGGCGGGATCGTCGTCCACGATAAACACCGTCAAATTACTTGTCACCATACTCTCCCTTGGCGGCCGCACTGGCGTGCGCCAGGGGCAGGATAAAACGAAAAATACCATGCTTGCCCACTTCGGCCCACAGCTGGCCGCCATGCGCTTCGACGATGCTGCGGCTGAGCACCAGGCCCAACCCCAGGCCGCTGGCCTTGGTCGAGACGAAAGGTTCGAACAGGCGCGCGGCCAGGCTGTTGGAAATGCCCGGCCCGCTATCTTCCACGGACAGGCGCAGCCGGCTCCCTTCGAGCGGCTCGGCCGACACCGTGATGCGGCGCTGGCCGCGCGGCTGGCCCATCACCGCATCCTGTGCATTGGCCAGCAAGTTACGCAGGACCAGCTCGATTTGCAGGCGGTCCGCGTTGACGGCCAGCGGCGACGGCGGTGCCAGCACTAGCTCGATGCCATGTTCATGGAACAGCGGCGTGAACTGGCGCGCCAGGCCATCGATCAGGCCGCTAGCCTCGACGGCCTCGAGCTGCATCGCGCCGGTACGGAAAAAGTCGCGCAGGCGACGCACCACGTCCGCGGCGCGTCCCGATTCCACGATCATGTGCCCGATGGCGCTTTGCAGCAAGGCGCCATTCTCGCCCCGTTCCACGAGGTATTCGCAGGCCTTGCCATAGGTCGACAAGGCCGTCAGCGGCTGGTTCAGCTCATGCGCGAGAGCGGCTGCCATTTCGCCGGCGGCCGCCAGGCGCATCGTGTGTTTCAGTTCGTCAGCCACCTGCCGCATTTCATCGACGACGATGCCGATAAAAAAGCCCACCAGCGCCAGCACGGCGTCGAGCAATTGCAATTCATAAAACTGGATATCGACCGCATGCGTCCATTTCACCAGGGTGATGATGCATAACTGCAATACAAACACGGCCAGCATGGCACCATGCAAGCCCTGGCGCGAGGCGGCCCAGATGACGGGAAGAAACAGGAAATAGAAATGCTTGTATTCGGAACGCACGATGGAACCGAAGACGCTCCACAGCACGAAGCTGGCCAGGGCCAGGTAGGCCGGGGTTTCCCAGCGCCAGACAGCGGCATGCAGGCGCGCCCGCCCGCGCTCGCTGAACAGCACCCAGATCAGCGGCATCGATACCAGCATGCCGACCGTGTCGCCGATGCCGAAACGCCAGACGGCAGTGCTCCACTCACCGGACGGTATGCGCCCCGTGAGCGACAGCAAGGAAATATAGCCGAGCGCATTGAGCGTAGTGCCCAACAGCACGATGAGGACCCAGGCGCTCAGGCGGCGCCGGTTGTCGAAGATGTCGCTGCTGGTGAAACTGCGGCGCAGGACGGCGCCGATACCGCCATAGCCGAGCACCAGCCACGCCGAACAGAGCAAGGTCAGGGGCAGCCCTGCCGGCATGCCGCGCACCAGCACCTCGCCGGCCACCAGGGCAATAAACCAGGGCAGCGCCGCCTTGCGGCCGTGGATCAGCCAGAATACCAGGCCCAGCGCGGGATCGGGATTCCAGGGGGTGATGTTCAGCCCGTACATCGGGTCGATGTACGTGGCCCAGTCAAACAGCAGATACAGGCCGACAAAGGCGGGATACGGCAGGTAGCGGGACAGGAATGGGCGCATAACGGTGTTTTTTAACTGTACAGCATTATGCATCGCAAGCGTGCGCCACGCCATGCCATCTTGCGTTATAGGCACATGAAATAATTTCCGTGCAACATCGCAAGGCGCGCCAGCGCGGTCACGCTACGGCCAAGGGCAAGCGCACCTCCACCAGCAAGCCCAGGCCGCCATTACCGCTGTGCAGCTGAATCGTGCCGCCATGCTGGCGTACGACGGAAGCGACGATGGACAAGCCCAGGCCGCTGCCTGGCTGCGCCTGCTGCGGCGCGCGGAAAAAGCGGTCGAACACGCGGTCATACAGCGCAGGCGCGATACCCGGTCCCTGATCGGCCACATGCAACACGGCCTGCCCCCGCTCCGCATGCAGCGACACCGTCACGCTGCTGCCGCGCGGGCTGTACTTGATGGCGTTTTCCACCAGGTTGTCGATCAGCGAAACGAGGCTCTCGCGCTGTCCGGGCACGCTGAGCGAGACGCTGGCCTGCAATTCGAGTTCGATATCGCCCGCCTGGGCCAGGCCGGACAGGGCCGCCAGACGGTCTTGCAGCAAGCTATCGAGCGCCTGCCGCCGCGGCAACTCGCCCGCGCCCGCCTGCACCTCGCTGCGCGTCAGCTGCAGCAACTGCCCCACCAGGCGCGCGGCCCGGTTGCCGCTGTTTAAGATACCGTCCAGCAGTTCTTGCTGGCGCGCATCATGTACCTGGCTCTGCAAGGCCTCGACATTCACGCGCATGGCCGCCAGCGGCGTGCGCAGCTCATGCGTGGCATCGGCGATGAAGCTGCGTTCGCGCGCGGCGCTGGCATCGACCCGCTGCAGCAGCGCATTGATATTGTCGACCAGCGCCGCCAGTTCGCCATGCGGCGGCTTGAACGCCAGCGGCCGCAAATCCTGCGGCCCGCGCGCCGCCACCTCCTGCGCCAGCTTGCGCCACGGCCGCATGGCAAGGCGGATCGACAGCCAGGCCGGCACCAGCAGGAATGGCAGACTGATCAGCAGCGGCAGCAGATAGTAGCCGCGTGAATTAATCGTGATAAACAATTGCCATGCGCCTCCCGCTTCCAGCACCGTCACGCGCGTGCTGCCCTCGTCCAGGCTGCGGCTGCGCCAGGCCTGGCCCTTGATGTACACCACCTCCATCTGCTCCGGACCGGCGCTGCGGATACCGCTGGGCGCATCGGGCGACTTGTAGACCAGCTTGCCTTCGCGCCAGACGAGGATGCGCGGCGCCAGTTCCGGCACCCGCCCCGTTTCAAACTCCTCGCGCAAGGCTTCGTCGATGGCGCGCAAGCTTTGTTCCTGGCGCTGCGGCTGCTCGGCCAGGTTGTCGGCCACGCTGATAATGGCGTGCAGGACGCCGCGGCTCACATTGCTCGCTTCGTCCGCCCCCTCGACCATCACATACGCCACGGCCAGGCTCCACACCATGGTCAGCATCAGCATTTGCGCGATCATCAGGCGGCGCACCAGGGTGGGCCGGCGCAGCATGGCCCAGAAACGCCCCATCATGCGCCGGCACCCGGCGCGGTGGACGTCTCGCCCTGCTGGTCGATGACATAGCCGACGCCGCGCACGGTACGGATATAGCCTTCGCCTATCTTGCGGCGCAGGTTACCCATATGCACATCAAGGGTGTTGCTGGCATTGGCCAGCCCGCCGGGCAGGATGTGTTCTTCCAGCACGCGGCGCGTGATGACCCGGTTGGCGCGCATCAGCAAGGTCTTGAGCAAGGCATATTCACTGGCCGTCAGTTCCACGGAACGGCCGTGCACGCTGACACGGCGCGTGGGCACCTGCAGCAGCAGGCCGCGCAATTCGATGGTGTCGCCGTCGAAGCCATAACTGCGGCGCGCCAGCGCGCGCACGCGCGACAGCAGTTCGGCCAGCACGAAGGGCTTGACCAGGTAATCGTCGGCGCCGCCATCGAGGCCCCGCAAGCGCTGTTCCACCGTATCGCGGGCGCTGAGGATGAGCACGGGCAAACGGGCTGCGCGCAGCCGCGCCAGCAAATCGAGGCCATCGCCATCGGGCAAGCCCAGGTCCAGCAGCACCAGTTCGCAACTGTCGTGCTCGATGCTGCGCGCCGCATCCTCGAGGCTGCGCACCCAGACCACCTGCATGCCCTGGTCGCGCAAGGCGATCCGCACGCCATTGCCCAGGTCCATATCGTCTTCAATCAGCAGTATTTTCATGGTGAGTATTAAACCACCGCAAGCTGAAGAATGGGTAAAGAACCCGCCTTCATGCAATCTTAATAAAAGGCTCATTTTTCCTTCATGGCAAGGACAGATACTGTCGCCAGTCAATCGAGCCACTCCGGACTCGGTTCTCCACCTGACGGAAAACTCCATGCACGCATCTACAACCTTGTTGACCTCGCTGGCACTGGCCTGTGGCCTGAGCTTGAATCCCCTGGCCGCCGCGGCGGCCGAACCGGCGGCGGAAAATGTCTTCACCATCGGCGGCGGCGTCGCCGCCGTGTCCAGCTATTCCGGCGCCGACAAGCTGTCGGCCTCGCCCCTGATCATTCTCGATTATGCGATGGCCAATGGCCTGTTCTTCAGCACCTCGCGCGGCATCGGCTATGGCGGCGAGGTCGGCGCCTTCAGCTACAGCGCTGCATTGGGCTACCGCGGCAACCGCGAAGACCACAAGCGCAAAGGCGCCAATGGCTGGGGCGGCAGCGATTACCTGAAGGGCATGGGCGAAGTCAAAGGCAATGCCAGCGCCCTGCTGAGCGCCGGCTATTCCCCCTTGCCGGGCCTGTCGCTGACCGTCTCGAGCGACATTCCCCTGTCGAACCGCGAAAACGGCGCGAACGTGCATTTCGGCGCCAGCGGCCAGGTTTACGGCAGGTCCGACGCCCAGGGCGTGCAGAAGGACAGCGTGACCATCGCCGGCCAGCTCGCCTGGGGCGAGCGCAAATACGTGCAGACCATGTACGGCGTGACGGCGACCCAGGCAGCAAATACCTCGTTCAAGCAATACACGCCAAAAGGCGGTTTCTATGAAGCGCAAGCCACGGTCAACTGGGAGCACCGCATCGATGCGCGCTGGGGCGTCAATACGCTGATCGGCGTCGAGAGCCGCCTGGGCGACGCGGCCAAGAGCCCCATCGTGCAACGCAAGACATCGCCGATCGGCGCCGTGTACGTCACCTACCGCTATTAAAATCGGCGCCGCATAAGGGAAGCCCGTACGCTGTTTCGCCAATTTACACGGGACGGGGGCCTGGATAAGATGGCATGGTTTTTCCACCACGGCCTTCTCTTTCATGCATGCATCGTGCCTTGCCACGCAACGCCACCGCGCCCCGGACAGCGCCGCGGGTGCCTGCGGCAAGCCGGGCCAGGATACCTTGCAGCTGCTCCTGCCCGTCAAGCGCGCCAGCGACATCGTCTACGGCGCGCGCTATGCCAGGCGCCTGCAGGAATGGGGCATCAAAGTCCGCGTCAGCCTGTTGCACGTAACAGCGGCGCCGCGGCGCCAGGCCGATGAGCTGCCCCGGCACAGCGCCGGCGAGTGCCAGGCGATTGACCTGGCCACGCAGCACATGATGCACGAGGCGGGACTCTACCTGAGCCGTTCCCATATCGCCTTCAGCACCCACATTTTCGCCGGCGAGCTGCTGTTTACGATACTCGATACGGCCGAGCTGCTGGGTTGCCACGAAGTGGTCTTGCCGGCGCACCGGCGCAGCGGCTGGCCGCGCCGTTTTTCAGGTGGACTGGCCGGCAAGCTGGCGCGTGGCAGCCGCGGCACCACCATCCTGCTGGCAAACCACGAGGGCGTCAGCAGCCCGGTACCCGTCTGAGCCGAAACGGCTTCGACGTTCTCCCTTTATCATGGACATGCGCACGATGATGCCAACTATTACCCTGTCTGACGGCTTGATGGCGATGCCGAACGGCATGCGCCGCTGGCGCGAAATGCTCAAGCTGCACCTGCGCGCCCGCGTGCAGCAGCGCGAGACCCGCCTCTGGCTACAACTGCTGAACTCGCATCCGGCTTTTCATGACTTGGTACAAGCGTATCCGCACATGATCCACAAGGTCTACCGTCCTTACCTGAGCCTGACCCTGAATTGCCAGCAGCGCGTGGAATTGCTGGCCGAGCACTACCACTTCATCTTGCAGCAAGGCTGGGGCAAGCTGATGGGCCAAGCGGCCCACGGCCCCGTGCGCCTGGGCACGGTGGCGGGCAAGTCGGGCGCGCCCTACCATTTGCAACTGTGTTCGCTGCACCCGATGGACCGCGAAGGCGAGATGGTGCTGCAACTGATGGCCGACGACGACGTGCTGTATTCGATCGCCTTTTCCTTCTTCGGCAGCCAGCTGCGCGCCACCCTGGGCATGCGCATCGGCTGCCTGCAGGGCCCGAAGGGCGAAGACAGCGCGCACCGCGTGCGCGAAGCAACGCGCGACCTGCATGGCATGCGGCCCAAAGCCCTGATGGTGCGCCTGGTGCGCCAGCTGGGATACGAACACGGCTGCCGCAAGATACTTCTTGTCGGCAATATCAACCGCGCCGTGCACCATTCCGCCAAGAAAGGCCGTTTGTTTGCCGACTACAATGCGCTATGGCAAGAACTAGGCGCGCAAGTGCGTCAGGACGGGGATTTCGAGTTGGCGTGCGAAAACCTGCCTTTGCCGGCGCTGGAAGACATTCCTTCCAAAAAACGCTCGGAAGCGCGCAAGCGCCATGAACTGACACTGGCCATGATCGCCAGCCTGCGCAGCGGCCTCGACGCCCACCGCAGCCAGGTGCAGGCCGCCACGGCAGGCGCGGCGGCCGCCGCCGGCGAGGTACGGCAAGCGGCCATGCTCGACGAGGACGAGGACTACGCTTCCGCCATCGCCTGAGCGCCTTCCCTCTTGCGGCACACGCTACAACCCGTGCACGGCACAATCCTGTTACGCTAGCGCTATCGGTATGCATTACGGTGCGCCGGTTCCCCCAACGCTTACTAGGAGGCATTCATGCGCGTAGATATTTACCGCCGGGCCGAGCACGACGGCATTTTTTCCTACCTCGCCGTGCCGGAAGGAAAGCTTATTCCGGAAGAAGTGACCAATACCGACTGGCAACTCGAAGTACGCGCCAGCGAAGTGGCCGACGATGCCGAGATCTTGCCCAACTACCATATCGAACAGCCGCACCAGCAGATCGCCGCCAAAGGCTATGCGATCACGGGCCTGAAAGACATGTAAACGAAAAAAGCCAAACCAGCATGTCTGCGGTTTGGCTTTGTTTTTGGCGTTGTCATATGCGCCCGGTGGTGCCGGTCAGTATTCGACCGCCACCTCTTGCGCGCCCAGCATTTGCTCGAGTGCCATCTGCAATTCATCCGATGGCGCCACTTTCCACTCGTCCCCAAACTGCAGCACGCAACTGACGCCCTGCGGGCTGACCCGCGCGGCGATCGGCAAGCCCGTCTCGGCACGGTGCGGCAGGATCACGTCGCGGATGCGCTTGGCATCCAGGGTGGCCGGCAAGGTCAGGCCCAGCTGGCGGCCATACTGCACGCGCGCGGCGATGATGTCGAAGGCGCTCTCGGCCGTGATGCGCAAACCGCCCGAAAAACGGTCTTCCGACACCTTGCCGACCACGGCCAGGAATTCATCTTCCTTGAAGATTTTCCGGTTGGCGTCGAACAATTCGCCGTACACCGTCACTTCCACCGTGCCGCTCTTGTCGTCCAGGGTGACGATGAGTATCTTGCCCCGTTGCGTCATCTGCGTGCGCAAGCCCGTGATGACGCCGGCCATCATGCGCGGTTCGCGCGACGGCGACAGTTCCGACAATTTCGTGCGCGCGAAGCGGCGCGCCTCGGGCGCATACGAATCGAACAGGTGGCCGGACAAATAAAAGCCCAGCGCGATCTTTTCTTCCGTCAGCCGCTGTTTATCGCTCCACACGGGCACCTTGACGTACTCGGGCGGCGCCACCATGTCGCTGTCGTCGCCGCCGAACAGGCTCACCTGGTTGGCCGCCTTGGCGGCCTGGTCCGCGCATTCCATCGCGAACGCCACGGACGCGAGCAGGATGGCGCGGTCGACCTTCAGGCAATCGAAGGCGCCGCTGCGGATCAGCGACTCGATGGTGCGGCGGTTGATCTGTTTTTTATCCACGCGCTTGCAGAAATCGAACAGGCTCGTAAAGGGACCGCCCGCCTCGCGCGCGGCGATGATGGCTTCGATGGCGTTCTGCCCGGAACCTTTCACGGCGCCCAGGCCATAGCGGATCTGCGTGACTTTCTTGCCGCTCACGGACGGCGGCGCGCCGCTCGGCGTGAAACGGTAATCGGATTCGTTGATATCCGGCGGCAACAAGGTCAGCTTGCAGATCTCCAGCGAGTCTTCCACCAGGATCTTGATCTTGTCCGTGTCGTCCATGGCCAGCGACAAGTTGGCTGCCATGAAGGCGGCCGTGTGGTGCGCTTTCAGATACGCCGTGTGGTACGACAGCAAGGCGTAGGCGGCGGCGTGCGATTTGTTAAAACCGTAGCCGGCGAACTTTTCCATCAAGTCGAAGATCTCGTCGGCCTTTTCCGCCGTCAAGCCATCTTTCGCCGCACCGGCGCGGAAGATCTCGCGATGCTCGGCCATCTCTTCGGCTTTCTTTTTACCCATGGCGCGGCGCAGCATGTCGGCGCCGCCCAGCGAGTAGCCGCCGACGATCTGCGCCATCTGCATCACCTGCTCCTGATACACCATGATGCCGTAGGTTTCGGACAGAATCGATTCCGTGCGCGGATCGGGATAGTCGAAGCGTTCACCGTGCTTGCGCTTGCAAAAATCTGGAATCAGGTCCATCGGGCCCGGACGGTACAAAGCCACGAGCGCGATAATGTCCTCGAAGCGGTCGGGACGCGCGTCTTTCAGCATGCCCTGCATGCCGCGCGACTCGAGCTGGAACACGGCCACGGTCTTGGCCTTGGTCAGCAGGTCGTAGGACGGCTTGTCGTTCAGCGGCAAGGTCGCCAGGTCGAAGTTCGCCTGCGCGGGATCGAGCTGCTTGATATAGCGCACGGCGCGGTCAAGAATCGTCAGGGTCGTCAGACCCAAGAAGTCGAACTTCACAAGGCCGACGGCCTCCACGTCATCCTTGTCGTACTGCGACACGACGCCCGAGTCGCCGCCCTGCGTGTACAGCGGGCAGAAATCCGTCAGCTTGCCGGGAGCAATCAAGACGCCCCCCGCGTGCATGCCGATATTGCGCGTGATGCCTTCGACTTGCTGCGCCAGGTCCAGCAGCTGCTTGACCTCTTCCTCGTTTTCCAGGCGCTCCTTGAGCAGCGGCTCTTCTTCGATGGCGTCGGCGATCGACACGGGCTTGCCCGGCTTGAACGGGATCAGCTTGGAGATGCCGTCGCAGAAGTTGTAGCCGAAGTCCATCACGCGGCCCACGTCGCGGATCGCGCCCTTGGCCGCCATGGTACCGAAGGTGGCGATCTGCGAGACGGCCTCCTTGCCATACAAATCCTTGACGTGCTGGATGACCCGGTCGCGCCCTTCCTGGCAAAAGTCAATATCGAAGTCGGGCATCGAGACGCGTTCGGGATTCAAAAAGCGCTCGAACAGCAGGTTGTACTGCAATGGGTCGAGGTCGGTAATGAGCAGCGAATACGCGACCAGGGAACCCGCGCCCGAGCCGCGGCCCGGGCCGACGGGCACGCCGTTTTCCTTGGCCCACTGGATAAACTCGGCCACGATCAGGAAGTAGCCGGGGAACTTCATGTTGCAAATCGTGTCCGTCTCGAACTTCAAGCGCGACTCGTAGCGCGGACGCTCCTTCTCGCGGCGCTCGGGATCGGGATACAGCTGCAACAAGCGTTTTTCCAGGCCCGCCTGCGATTCGGCGACGAGGAACTGGTCGATCGTCATGCCGGGCGGCGTGGGAAAGTTCGGCAGCTGCGGCTTGCCCAGGGTCAAGGTCAAATTGCAGCGCTTGGCGATTTCCACGGAATTGGCCAGCGCGGCCGGCAAGTCGGCGAACAGTTCGGCCATATCGGCCTGCGACAGGAAGCGCTGGCTGTCATTGAAGCGTTTCACGCGCTTGGCGTTGGCCAGCATTTCGCCTTCGGCGATACAGGTGCGGGCTTCGTGGGCAATAAATTCTTCTGGAGAAATGAATTGCACGGGATGCGTGGCCACCACGGGTAAGCCCAGCTTGGCCGCCAGCGCCACCGCGTGGCGCACCTGCGCTTCCTGGTTGGCCTGGCCGCCGCGCTGGATTTCAATGTAGAAATGGCCGGGGAAAATCTCGGCCCAGCGCTGGGCGTTGCGTTCGGCCAGGGCCAGGTTGCCATTCTCGATGGCGATACCGACGTCGCCGAAGTGCGCGCCGGACAGTACGATCAAGCCGTCGGCCGCGCTTTCGCCCGGGTACAAGTCGTAGGTATTCGTCGCCAGCGCCTGCAGCCACTCGATGCGCAGCTCGGCGCGGCCCTTGTACTGGTTCGTCAGCCAGGCCGTCGACAGCAGTTCGCACAGTTGCAGATAACCCATGCGGTTTTTCGCCAGCAGCAGCAGCCGCGACGGTTTTTCGCGGTTGTCGTCATTCGTGATCCACACGTCGACGCCGACGATGGGCTTGATGCCCTTGCCGCGCGCTTCCTTGTAGAACTTGACCATGCCAAACAGGTTCGACAGGTCGGTGACGGCCAGCGCCACCTGCTTGTCCTTCGCGGCCGCCTTGACCACGTCGTCGATGCGCACCAGGCCATCGACGATCGAGTACTCCGAGTGCACGCGCAAATGGACGAAAGCAGGACCGGGCTGCATCGCTTGCTGTGAACCTGCCGGAGTGCCGGCCTCTTGCATTACCATTTCCATCCTGTGTACCGTTTCGTGCAAAATTCAATGGGGTCTATTCTACCGCGTCGCGGGTGCGGACCGGGTATCCCGTCCGGCCTGTCGGGCTTATAATATCGGCTGTTCAGTCTAAGCCGATCGCCATCATGCAAGCCATCAACCCAGCAACACCCGCCGTTTCCGCCGCCGCCAGCCCGCTGGCCGCCACGTTTGTCAATATCGCCGCGTATAAATTCATCACGCTCGACGATACGGAAACCATGCGTCCCTTGTATCAGGAGCAATGCCTGGCGCTGGAACTGAAGGGCACGATCCTGCTGACGCCGGAAGGCATCAATATGTTCCTGTCGGGCACGCGCGAGCATATCGACAACTTCCTCGCCTGGGTGCGCAGCGACGCGCGCCTGGCCGATCTGGAATGGAAGGAAAGCTTGTCGAACGAGCAATCGCACAAGCGCATGCTGGTCAAGCTGAAAAAGGAAATCATCACCATGCGCATGCCGCTGATCAAGCCGGAACTGGGCCGCGCCCCGTCCGTCGATGCGCACACGCTCAAGCGCTGGCTCGACGCCGGCGTCGACGATGCGGGCAAACCCGTGGTCATGATGGAAACGCGCAACGCCTTTGAAGTGGACGTGGGCACGTTCAACAACACGCTCGACTACCGTATCGACAAGTTCACGGAATTCCCGGCCGTCGCCGCCGCGCACAAGGACGAACTGGAAGGCAAGACCGTCGTCACCTTCTGCACGGGCGGCATCCGCTGCGAAAAGGCTGCCATCCACATGAAGGAAATCGGCTACGACAGCGTGTACCAGCTCGACGGCGGCATCCTCAAGTATTTTGAAGAAGTGGGCGGCGAGCACTACACGGGCGACTGCTTCGTGTTCGACTACCGCACGGCGCTGAACCCGAAACTGGAACCGACGGAAACCGTGCAGTGTTTCGTCTGCCGCGCCGTCGTCACGCCGCGCCAGCAGCTGGCGCCGGAATATGTGTATGAGGTGTCTTGCCCGCATTGCTTTGACAAAAAACAGGCGTAGGCGCCGGTACGGCGCATCGCGCGCAGAGTGGACTCTTGACGAAGGAAAGCTAAAAATGCAATTTTTTAACAAGTTCGACCGGTTTTATACGACCAGTGTTACCAGCCCGTTTCCAGACCGCCTCAACGGACGTCACGCTGCGATTATTGCCCGCAATAGCGATCAACTGGCGGGCAAGCGGATCCTCGATATCGCCAGCCATGACGGGCGCTGGACTTTCGCCGCCCTGCAGGCCGGAGCGGCGCATGTGACGGGAATCGAACCGCGTCAGGAATTGATTGACAATGCCATCGCCACCTTCGATCAGTATGGCATCGATCGGTCGCGCTACACCTTCCACTGCGGCGACGTGTTCGAACACCTGCAGGCACAGACTTACGACGTGGTCCTGTGCCTGGGCTTTTATTACCATACGGTCCGCCACGCGGAATTGCTCGACCGCATCGAGCGCACGGGCGCCACCTTTGTCATTATCGATACGGAAGTCATCCCGCCCGAAGGCAATGCAGGCTCGGCCGCTAGCGACGATAGCCGCTTGGTGTTCAATAACCCCAACAGCATACAGCTGCTGCGCGAACCGGTCGATGACCAGCAGATGGCGTGCAGCGACTCCCTGACCCGCAATGGCCATACTCTGGTGGGCCGCCCGTCGCGCGCCGCCGTCGAGTATCTGGCCAATCATTTCGGCTACACATCGCAGAATTATGACTGGGCAGCCTACTTCGCGGACCATCCCGAACACAGCGCGACGATGAACGATTACCACAAAGGCTGGCGCGAGACGTTTTACCTGTCCCGCAAATAAGCGGGCCCGGCCACGTTGCGGCCGCATGCGCCGCAACGTATCAGGCCGGCTGCTCTTCGCTGACCAGGCAGATATCGCCCTGCCAGGACACATAGCCCGATGATTTGATGTGCCACTTGAAGACGCCTGCGGCGATCTGGTCTTCCGAGGTGACGACTGGCGCGCTGAAGCGCACTTCCGAGGCAAATTCCTGCGTCAGCTCCAGCACGCCGTCATGTTCGCCCTGCTGCGTCAGCACGCGCCATGGCAAGGGATTATCATTGTCATTGCGGTTATTAAAACGGATGTAGATGTGTTTTTTTGACATTTTCTTTCTCCTTGATAAAATCAGTTATGCAGGACCAAAGGCAACGACTGCGCGGTCCGGCCCTCAGCCCAGCGTTTTGATGCCAGCCAGCAGCAACACGCCTGCCAGCGCCACCTGCAATCCCCGCGCTGAAAAATAGCGCGATAAAAAACTTCCTGCGAGAACGGCGGGCACCGAGCCTGCCAGCAAGCTCAGCAACATGTGTCCATCCACCAGACCGGCCCACAGATAGCCGCAGCCGGCGATCACGGCCAGCGGAATCGCATGGACGATGTCCGTGGCGACGAGCCGGTGCGGCGGCATCTGGCCCGGATACAGGCACAGCAGCAACACGCTGCCCAGCGCCCCGGCGCCCACCGAGGTCAGCGCCACGCAAATGCCGAGCCCGGCCCCGGCGGCGATCGTCAACGCTGCCTGGCGGCGTGCAGCGGCAGGCCGCGCCGTGCGGGCGCGCGCAGCAGCCATCGTCAATAAACGGGGGGCCAGCAGCAAGCCGCCGGCCGTCAGCAACACCAGCGCGCCCACCAGGTGCGTCAGCCAGTCCAGTTTGTGCACTTTCACGCCAGCGGACACCAGTAGCACGACCACCAGCGCCAGCGGCAGACTGCCGATCCACAAGCGGCGCGCAACGCGCCAATCGACATTCCCGCCGCCCTGATGCACGGCGGCGCCAAACACTTTGGTGATGGCGGCAAACCACAGGTCCGTGGCAATCGCCGTGACCGGCGGCACATTAAAAAACAGGAGCAGCAGCGGCGTCATGACGGCACCGCCTCCCACGCCGGTCAAGCCAACGAGCAAACCGGTCAGGGCGCCGGCCAGCGCATAACCAGCGTCAATCATGGCCGGTGGCTGCCGCACAGGCAGCGATAAAATGTGGATTGAGCACATCGGCTTTGCCGTAGCGCAAAGGTTCACCGGTCAGCGTGGTCACCTGGCCACCAGCGGCCTCGACAATCGCATGCGCAGCCGCTGTATCCCATTCGCAAGTTGGCCCCAGGCGCGGATAGAGGTGTGCAGCGCCTTCGGCGATGCGGCACAACTTGAGGGAACTGCCTGCCTGCACTACTTCGCACGGCCCCAGCGCGGCAATAAAGGCGTGGGTTGCTGCATTCATATGACTTTTGCTGGCGACGATACGCAGCGGCATGCCATGCGCAGGCAGCGCCGCGCAAATCGCCGTGCTGCCGGCCGTATCCACGCGAAACGCGCCCAGGTCTTTTGCGCCCCAGTATGTTTGCTCCAGCGCTGGCGCCACCACGACACCGAAAACCGGGCAGCCATCCGAGACCAGCGCTACATTGACCGTAAACTCATCATTGCGCGCCAGGAACTCCTTGGTACCGTCGAGCGGATCGATCAGCCAGAAATCCCCCTTCTTCGCTGGCGCATGCGCAGCAGCGTCGGTATCTTCCTCGGAAATCACTGGCACATCCGGCGTCAGCTCGGCCAAGCCACGTATCAGCACGGCATGCGCCAGCAAGTCCGCCTGCGTTAGAGGGCTGGCATCGGCCTTGAAACGCACGCCCAGGTCGGCGGAGCGATAAATATCCATGATGGCCACCCCGGCCTGTTGGGCCAGTGCGACAACGGATTGCATCATTTCACTGCTGAGGATTTGTCGCATTACGTATTTTTCCATAATTTTTACATGCATATGCTATCATCAAATCTGAAAAACGCGAATTTAAATATTTAATAGCAAATTGCGACAAGCGAGGATTGCATGACACGGCCACACACACCTCTGTTCAACCTGGATACCGACCGCATCTGGGATACTGAAAGCGCCTTCCTGCAACTGCAGGCCTTGGGGGCCGCCGACACCAAGCGCACCGCGGAGCGCCTGCTGCACAAGCTGGAAATGCTTCCTGCGGCACTTGGCACCAGTGCCATTCGCGATGAAAACGGCGCAGCCCCGATCCCGGCCGTGCTGGAGTGGGAAATCGCACAGGCGCGCAGCAAGCGCATCTTGCCGGTCTTTGCCCAATTGGCGAAGTTGCCTGGCGGCCAGGAGTGCCTGCACTTCAATGATGCGCGCGGTGCCCGCTATTGGCTGCCACTCGGGGACGCCATCCCGAGCCAAAACAGCATCGCCACCGCGTTTGCACGCCTGCAAGAGCATCTCGGCAAGCCGCTCGCCCTCTTCCCGCACGGTCAACTTACCAAGCTGTGCCGCGATATGCCGCTCAGCCCCGGCATCGGCATATGCCTGCTCAGCTATCCCACCACCACGCCGAATGTCAATCGCGGCCCGGTCCTGCCGACCTCGCGCCATTTGAAGCGGCTGGAGGCAGAGAGCATCGACATCCTGCGTGAAGCCGTCGCGGCGGGTGGCAATCCATGCATGCTGTACTCGCTGGGCAAGGATAGTTCCGTCATGCTGCATCTGGCGCGCAAGGCCTTTTACCCCTCCCTGCCGCCCTTCCCGCTATTGCATGTCGATACCCGCTGGAAATTTCAGGAAATGTATCAATTCCGCGATGCCATGGTACGCGCGAACGGCATGGAAATACTCGTGCACACCAATCCTGAAGCGATTGAAAAAAACATCAATCCTTTCGACCACGGCGCGACGCTGCATACGGACATCACCAAGACGGCGGGCCTGAAACAGGCACTGGATAAATATCAATTCGACGTGATCTTCGGCGGCGCGCGCCGCGACGAGGAAAAATCACGCGCCAAGGAGCGCATCTTCTCGTTTCGCTCGGCAAGCCACGGCTGGGATCCAAAGAACCAGCGCCCCGAACCCTGGAACCTGTACAACACCAGCAAGAACAAAGGCGAGAGCGTCCGCGTATTCCCCTTGTCGAACTGGACCGAGCTGGATATTTGGCAGTACATCCACCAGGAAGGCATACCCGTGGTGCCGCTGTACTTTGCCAAGGAGCGCGCTGTCGTACAACGCGACGGCATGTGGGTCCTCGTCGACGACGCACGCATGCCCCTGCTTCCTGACGAACTCTTTTACAAAAAAATGGTTCGATTCCGTACTCTCGGCTGCTACCCTTTGACCGGGGCAATCGAGTCGACGGCCGCGTCTTTGCCCGAAATCATTATGGAGCTGGTACATGCCAGGAATTCGGAGCGCCAGGGGCGCGCCATCGATAACGATGCATCTGCAAGCATGGAAAAAAAGAAACAAGAAGGATACTTTTAATGTCTCGCCCAAAAAAAATAACGCCAGCACCTGCAGCCAATCTGCGACCGCAGACACATCTCGATACGCTCGAAGCACTGCAGAAGCAGCAAGATAACCAGGAACTGCTGCGCTTCATCACATGCGGCAATGTCGACGATGGCAAAAGCACCTTGATCGGGCGCCTGCTGTGGGAGTCCCAGCAATTGCTTGACGATCAATTCAGCTCGCTGCAAAAAGAGTCAAAGAAGTTTGGCACGCAGGGGGACGAGATCGACTTTGCCTTGTTGGTCGATGGCCTGGCCGCGGAGCGGGAACAAGGCATCACGATCGATATCGCCTATCGCTTCTTTGGCACCAGCCAACGCCGCTTTATCGTCGCCGATACGCCTGGGCATCAGCAATACACGCGCAATATGGTGACCGCAGCGTCGACGGCCGATGTCGCCATCCTGCTCATCGACGCGCAAAAAGGCATCCAGACCCAGACCCGCCGCCATGCTTTTCTGGCGTCGCTGATGGGCATACGCCATATTGTGCTGGCGATCAATAAAATGGACTTGGTACAGTTCTCGCAGGAAATATATACGCAAATAAACGAAGCGTTCGCGGCATTTGCCGCTTCGTTCAAGTTTGCCAGCGTGACGGCCATTCCGCTCAGTGCGCTCAAGGGCGACAACCTCAGCCAGCGTTCACCGCACACGCCATGGTATGCGGGCCCTACGCTGCTCGGCTATCTGGAAACGGTCAAGCCCGAGCCATCTGCAGGCAAGTCCTGGGTCTTCCCCGTGCAATGGGTCAACCGCCCCGACTCCTCGTTCCGCGGCTTCAGCGGCACGGTAGCGCAAGGCGCGATATGCGTCGGCGACGAAATCCGCGTGGCGGCCTCCGGACAAACCAGCCACATCGCGGAAATCGTCACCATGGATGGGGCGTTAGCGCAAGCCAGCCAGGGCGACGCGGTCACGCTGCGCCTGGCAACGGAAATCGACGTGTCGCGCGGCGATATCCTGTCGCTTGCAGCCTCCCCGCTGGAAATGACGGACCAGATGGAAGCAACGCTGATCTGGACCGACCAGGATGCCGGCCTGATGGGACGCAACTACAACATCAAGCTGGCCACGCAGAGCGCGGCGGCATCCATCACCAACATCAAGTATGAAATCGACGTCAATACGCTGACACATCATGCTGCCAAACAACTCAAGCTGAACTGCATCTCGGTGTGCAACATCGCTCTCAGCAAGCCCATGGTGTTCGACAATTACGAGCAGTCAAAAACATTGGGCAGCTTCATCCTGACCGACCGTTTTACCCATGCCACCGTCGCCATCGGCATGGTGCGCCACAATCTGCGCCGCGCCCAGAACGTCCACCGGCAGGCACTCTCGATCCAGCGCCCGGCGCGGGAAAAGCTGAATGGACATAAAGGCAAGGTCATCTGGTTCACCGGCCTGTCGGGCTCAGGCAAGTCCACCATCGCCAATGCGCTGGAAGTGGCGCTGCATGCCGAAGGCAAACGCACCTACCTGCTCGACGGGGACAATGTGCGCCAAGGCCTGAACAAGGATCTCGGCTTTACCGATGCCGACAGGGTGGAAAACATACGCCGCATCGCCGAAGTGGCCAAGCTGATGCTCGATGCGGGCTTGATCGTGCTCACGGCATTCATCTCGCCCTTCCGCCGCGAGCGTGAAATGGCGCGTGAATTGATCGGTCCCGACAATTTCGTGGAAGTCTATGTCGATGCGTCGCTGGAGGTGTGCGAACGCCGCGACCCCAAGGGCCTGTACAAAAAGGCAAGGGCCGGAAAACTACCCAATATGTCGGGCATCGGCAGCCCGTACGAAACACCGGGGACGCCGCAGGTCACCATCAATACAGACACTATGCCGATCGAGCTCTGCGTAGAGACATTACTGAAAGAGTGCTTTGACTGATACTGTCACAGTCCGGAGGATCTTGCTCTTGCCCGTAGCAGCAATGATGTAAACAACACGCCGTCACTGACAAGTCGCGGGAATGCTCCCGCGACTTGAGCAACGCTTTACTTCCCTACGGAAACTACCCCGCATACATCCAGCGCAGTGTTTCCTCTAATGGCCGCAAGGCCAGTGGCCCCGTATGGACCTGCAACTTCGCATTGCTGCCCACCAGCCGCGCCACCTCGTTGCCACGCACAAAGGCAGGATTCACGTGGACATTGATGCGATAGCCGGCAATATCTGCCATCAGATCGAGCACCTGTTGCAACGTATATGCCACGCCAGAACAGATGTTGAAAGTATGTCCCGCCGCCGCATCACCGAGCGCCACCAACTTGCCGTAGCTGTCGGTAACCATGCGCACATCCGAGAAATCGCGTGCCACATTCAGGTTGCCCAGTTCAATGTCGCGCGCGCCGCTGCGGAAATGCGACACAATCTTAGGCAGCAGGAAATTCTCGTGCTGCCCCAGCCCCGTATAGTTGAATGGCCGCACCAGCATGACAGGCAGGCGGTCCATCCACAGGCGGGCCATGTATTCCATCGCCAGCTTGCTTACCGCGTAATCATTGGCTGGCGCCGGCATGACATCCTCGGTAATCGGCTCGACGTCCGTATTGCCATAAATATTCGCGCTGGAAGCGAGCAATACGGCAGACGGCTTTTTGTCAAGGCTGGCCAGCGCAGTGAGCAGATTGCGCGTACCGACAATATTCACGCGATAAATCGCCTCGACGTCCGCATGGGCGACAAAGGCGATAGCAGCCAGGTGCACGACCACATCGGGCTGCACCGCCTCGACCATGCGCGCCACCGCGTCGAGGTCGGCCAGGTCAACAGCGACAAGGTCGCCGCCGCTGTCCTTGGCCGACAGTACCGTGCCGAAAACACGGTAGCCCGCATCGGCAAGTACCTGCGCCATATAGCGTCCGGTAAAGCCATGTATGCCCGTAATCAACGCGCTTTTTTCTGCCCCATCGGCGGGCAGCGCGGTAGTCTTCCCGCTCATGGCATTCACCTTAGAAAGAAAAACCAGCTGTATTACGGCGCAGGTCGGCATCGACCATCATCTGGCACAGCTCTTCGAGCGTGGTCTTGGGTGCCCAGCCAAGTTCGCGGGTTGCCTTGGCCGGATCGCCAATGAGCAGTTCCACCTCGGCAGGACGATAGAATTTCGGACTCACGCGCACCAGCGTCTTGCCGCTGCTGCTGCAACGTCCGGTTTCATTCTCGGCCGTACCCTGCCATTCGATCTGTACACCGACCGCCTTGAAAGCCATCGTGACAAAATCACGTACGGTCTCTGTCCGGTTGGTAGCCAAGACGAAAGTATCAGGCTGGTCCGCCTGCAGGATGCGCCACATGCCTTCCACATACTCCTTGGCATAACCCCAGTCGCGCTTGGCATCCATATTGCCCAGTTCCAGCACATCAAGCTGGCCCAGCTTGATCTTCGCCACGGAATCGGTGATCTTGCGCGTGACAAATTCACGTCCGCGCAGAGGCGACTCATGATTGAAGAGAATGCCGCTGGCGCCGAAAATACCATACGATTCACGGTAATTGACCGTCATCCAGTGCGCGTACAGCTTGGCAACGCCGTATGGGCTACGCGGATAAAACGGCGTGTCTTCCACTTGCGGTATCGCTTGCACCTTGCCAAACATCTCCGATGTCGACGCCTGGTAGAAACGGATCTTCGGATTCACGATGCGGATCGCTTCGAGCAGGAAAACCGGACCGATGCCCGTGATACCTGCCGTTGTCACTGGCTGGTCGAACGACACGCCGACAAAGCTCTGCGCCGCCAGATTATAGATTTCGTCGAAATCGCCGGCTTGCAACAGGCGGATGCTCGAACCGAGGTCAGTCAAGTCATATTCGACCAGCGACAGCTTCGGATGATTTTGAATGCCCAGTTCCTCGATGCGCCAAAAATTGACCGAACTGGTACGACGATACGTACCGGTTACCGCATACCCCTTCTCCAGCAGAAGTTGCGCAAGATAGGCGCCATCCTGGCCAGTGATACCGGTGATTAGGGCTTTTTTGGTATGGTATGTAGTATTCATTAATATTTTCGCTCAACCCAAATTAGTATCTAAAACAACAATTATTTCAAATGTGAAACATTCCAACAGTATAAAATAACGAAGAACCAGCTTATTTCCATTGGCATTCATCCATGAAGAACGCTGCACAGTATATAACAAATGCCTTGCAATTCCTCATACTCCCGAACACCAACTTTCATTTATGGCAACATCGTTGTGCATACAGACTATTCTTACGCATCCACATCCTGAAGAAATAAGTGCACTAATGACAATAAAATTGCAGTCTGACGTCGTGCCTAGAGGGCAAAACATGGATGCAATTACCTTTATAAAAACATTTATATATGAGCATCTTTTCTCATTTTTCACTTGCCAAAGTGTATGTTAAAGTGCTGCTCTTCGAAGAGTCAAAGTAGCGCCCGTCCGCACTGACACCAGAGCAGCAAAAGCATTTTTTTGGTAATTTATTTAAATCATGGATATATTAATCTGCGCCGAAATTAGTAACGACGTCAAAAAATGAAAATTGAAACCAACCATTTATCTTCCTCCTCGCCTTCATTGCCAGCAATCCATCCAAAATATCGGGCTGACATAGATGGATTACGTGCCATTGCTGTACTTGCTGTCGTCCTTTTTCACGCATTTCCTTCCTTCATAAAAGGAGGTTTTGTCGGCGTTGATATTTTCTTCGTCATTTCCGGATTCTTGATATCCACCATCTTATTTTCCAGCCTTGACCAAGGGCGCTTCAGTTTTATCGATTTTTATAGCCGTCGCATAAAACGCATATTTCCTACCTTATTAATTGTCCTTATCTTCTGCTACGCATTCGGCTGGGTCTCGCTATTACCAGATGAATTTGAACAATTGGGCAAACACATCGCCGGTGGTAGCGGCTTCATATCCAATTTTCTGTACTGGAAAGAAAGTGGATATTTTGACAATTCCGCAGACACGAAACCACTACTGCATCTTTGGTCCCTCGGCGTGGAAGAACAGTTCTATATCGTCTGGCCCTTGTTCCTATGGTTTGCCTGGAAACGACGGATCAACCTGCTGGCAATCACACTACTCTTCCTGGCAGCATCGTTCATACTGAACATCTGGAAGATAGGCAGTGATCCGGTCCTGACGTTTTACTCGCCACAGACCCGTTTCTGGGAATTACTCGTGGGCGCGATACTTGCTTATATTGCATTATATAAAAACAATCTGCTGAATTATCTTGGCCCACGCCCTGACCAGAAAACGTCTGCGCAAAAAAAACACCGTGTGATACTGCAGCTTCCAGCCATCTTAGGCATGGGACTAATTGTCGTTGGGCTATTGATCATGGACAAGGGAAAACAGTTTCCCGGCTGGTGGGCCATACTCCCAACTTTGGGAACTTTTTTAATCATCGCCGCAGGTCCGCATTCCTGGCTGAACAAATTTCTTCTTTCGCATCCGCTCCTCAAATGGTTCGGACTGATCAGCTTCCCCTTGTATTTGTGGCATTGGCCGTTACTCGCATTCATGCGCATTGTCCAAAGCCAACCGCCATCATTTGAGATGCGCCTTGCAGCCGTGTTGCTGGCAATATTGCTGGCCTGGCTAACTTATACGCTTATCGAGAAACCTATCCGCTTCGGAAAAAACGGAAATACAAAACTCGTGGCCTTAATCGGCATCATGATTTGCGTTGGCGCACTGGGTTTCTATACCAAGCAAAGCAAAGGTTTACCAAGTCGCAACGTCGTTAAAGTGAATCCTGACAAAAACTCAGGGGTCAACGGCGGCGACCTGGGACAATCCGTCATCGAGTGCGGCATCAGTGACAATACCGAAAAGGCCTTGTTTGGAGACTGCAGACGCGACGTCCGCGGTGTCGCCAAATATGCCCTGCTCGGCGACAGCAAGGCGGCGGCGCTGTATGGCGGCCTGGTACGCACTTCCGATGAGAAAGGCCGTTGGATGTTTATTGGCGGCAATGGTCCGAACGGTGCACCAGTACCTGTTCTGTCCAGCAACCCTATGTACGAAGGACATCAGAGGCTGTTAAAGATTGCTCTAAATGCAATCAACAGCAATGAAAAAATTGAAACAGTAGTGATCGTTGCGGCAGCGCGTGCCCTATTCCAGCTGAAAAATGATTATTCGATTGAGGACTTACCTGACAGTAAAAATTACGCCGCCGCTCTGGCTGGCCTGCAAGCCACGACAGAACAAATTATTCATGCGGGGAAAAAAGTGATGTTAGTCATCGATAATCCGACGCTGCCCGATCCACGAGAATGTATCGGCCGGGCAACTAGCGTCAGCCTGTTGAATAAGGGTCTAATCAAACAAGTCAACCCTCGCTGTGAAATCCAGTTAGCCCGTCAGACGGAGCTGGCGCAAAACTATCGCCAGCTACTGAAGGCGGTTCAGGCAAAGTACCCGGAGAAGGTTGCTATCTTCGACACCTATCCGTATCTGTGCGATGTTGCCAGCGGAAAATGCCAACCCTTCAAGGATGGCCGTCTGCTGTACAGTTACAGTGACCACATATCTGACTATGCCGCTGGACTAATAGGAAAAGATATTAATCAAGCACTATAAGAAAATGGCCGATTACTCGGCCATTTTCAATTGCATCTGTAGCCTGGAAGACGAAAATGTCTTCCTTGTCCCTCATGGACGGAATCTGGCAAGTTCCGCCTGCATTTGTTCCCAAGTAAAAAATTTACGCTTCTCGTAGTACAAGGGGCCGGCATGCGGCCGCTCGTCCAAACGCTGCAGGCTGACCGCCTGCAACTCTTGCAAACCATTGAACAAATAATGCGTGAGTACAAATGGCAAAAGTCCAATCCAGGTCACTCGCTGTGACGGATATGCAAGGCAGTAACGCAGAAAACGCAAACGGTTCCGCATCGAAATAACCGACTTCGTGCTTGGACCATTCGCAGGTAGCGGCTTTAAAACCGAGAAAAAAGGCCCAGGACAATTCTTGCCGTTATACAGGGAGAATTGGCGCAGCGAGGCTCCAAGGCCATTTTTATGACTCACATGGGCGGCGACCGCATGCAATGCGTCATGATCATGATGCCCCCCCTCCCATGCTGGGAAATAAATGACATCAATACCCGGGTAGGCTAGCAAAGTGTCTTGCAGCCAGTTGGCTACGCTAAGCATATGGTACGGCAGCTTCGCGTCACCGATACCGAGGAATTCCCCAGCAAAAATCACACCGTCAGGGGGGATACCCAGCGATCCGAGCACACGTAACGATTCTTCGTTACGCGTACTCGCAGGCACAGTCGCGCTCGCACCGTCCGTTAGATAGGCACACAGTACCTGTCGCCCTGCCAGCCGCTCGTTCAGTATCTGCTGGAAGACGCCAAACTCATCGTCTTGATGGGCGAACAGGAAGAGCGCCGTTGATGGCTTCTGGTGGTCAGTAGGCATCAAAATCCAGGAAAGAAAAACCGACGCTACCAGCTTCGAGCTTGTCCATCCGGCCGCTCAGAGAGCGGTAAATGAAATTCAGCGGTGACGGTTTGAAACGATCAGGAATGGCGACATAGGTAGCGCTGCGGGAGATGGCCGCCGGAACCAGGCCGACAAACAGGCGCAATGGCGACATCATCGGCGGCGGACTCAGTATCAACTCGCTGCCATCGACAGGCGGCAGTTCCGCATAAGCGGGCAGCCAGGGCTTGACCGACGGGGCAAAGAACTCCAGCATGCCATGCGAGCGGCGCGCGTGGACGCGGTTCTGCGGATTGGCGCAACGCCAGTTCAGGCTGGCCGCCGAGTGCACGCGCTCGAACTGGCCCAGGGCCTGGCCTGCCACCGCACGCCGCACGGCGCCGATGCCGACCTGCGCCTGCAAGGGTTCCACCAGCTGGAAGCCCAGCTTGCGAATGAAGCCCGGGGTACTGTTGGCATTGGCAACGCCATAGATGGCATCGATGCCCTGGCTTTGCGCCGCTTCGTAGGTCATCTCCGCGAGCTTGGTAAACAGGCCCTTGCCTTGGTAGGTAGGATGCGTCGCGGTATTCAGCGACAGCGCTACCCGCACAAGCTGGCCACCAACGCTGGCCATCGCGGGGATGGTCACATAATGGGCAGCAAGCACATCGCCATCCCAGGCATCGAAGCCAATGACGGAACCATCCGGATTATCGTGATAGAGCCAAGTAAGATAGGCATTGCTGAATTTGTCCACACCAGGAAAACAGGCATTGAACAGCGATACATATTTTTCGATGGCGGCAGTATCGTGCTGAACGGGGGCGAAGGTGATCATTTAAAGACCCAATATTTACTAAGAAGAAAACCGTTCGCAGCAACGAACGGTAGCGAACAAATCTTGCCGAGAATAACGCCCAACCCCATGACATTATCCGACAGATAGACAAACCCCAGCGTAATCACATAATTAATGCCGACGACGACGAGAAAACGGCAGGCTTTCTGCACCGATGCCCTGGATTTGAACGTCAGATTCTGATGAAACAGATAATTCACAATCAAGCCGGCCAGGAAGCCACCAGCAACGGCCAGCGGCGGCGTGAGACCCGCCACCAGCAAGGCTTTCAGGATACCGATATCCACCACGGCGGACAGCACCCCGCCGCCGACGAAAATAGAAAAATGACGCAGCCGCGCTAGCGAAATACTCATTTTTCCTCGCCGATTACTGCTGCGGCACGGCGGCCGCGGCGATGCCATGGCGTTTTGGGTACGGAGTTGATATCAAAGGCAAGGAAGGCCAGAATCAGCTGCAGTCCCATCAGTATCGGCAGGGCCGACAGCATGACGGTACCGGCGGGCGTTGCGGTGCCTTCGCGGGCGGCGGACAGCCAATGGCTCAGGCCATACACCGTGCCAAATCCCGTCAGCAACAAGCCTAGTGGCAATTCGACCGAGGCAATCGAAAGGTCGCGCAAATAATAATTGTAAAAAATTCGCTTCGTGAAATTACGACAATGCTTGATGATAAACTCGCCGACAATCTTCGAGATCTTCAGGTTGCTCACCTCGTCGCCATAGCTGGCGTCCATGGGCACGTCCTGCACGACCGCGCGCAGGGTGTTCAATCGGAACAAGATATCGGTTTCAAAAAAGTAGCGCTTGCTGATTTTATCGAAGGGCAAACGTTTCGCCACGTCGACATGGATAGCCGTATAGCCATTGGTGGGATCGAACAGATCCCAGTAGCCGGAAGAAATTTTCGTCATGAAGGACAGCACGGCGTTGCCGAACAGGCGGATCGCTGGCATCGAGCGGATTTCTTCAAGATCATAGAACCTGTTTCCCTTGGTATAGTCGGCTTCGCCGCGCAAAACAGGGCCGGCAAAATCCGGCACCAGGGCCGGGTCCATCTGGCCATCGCCGTCGATCTTGACGATGACGCCAGCGCCATCGGCAATCGCCGCGCGATAACCGGCCATCACCGCGCCACCGACACCTTGGTTCACTTCATTGCGTAGCACCACTACGCGTGGATCCACATTATGCTTTTCGATGAAGTCGCCGGAACCATCGGGACATTTGTCATCGATGGCGTAAATGCGCCACACTTCTGGCCCGATCGCCGCGATGACTCCCAGTACGTGATTGGTGACGCGGTAGCAGGGAATGACCACGGCAATATGACGGGAATCGCTAAACATATATTTCATAAAATTATCCGAAAAAACTTACACTACAGGCAGGCGATACCGAAGGTTGCAAATCACTTCGGCAAACGCTCGACGCTGATCCTGGAAATCGCAACACCGAGAATGCGGGCGGAATCGGCAGGCTTGAAAACGCCAGACTCGAAGACCAATCGGTCTGTCGGTTTGGATACATTCACCACCAGTTCAATTTCCTTGCCGGCATTGGAAAACGACAATACCTGGACCTGATCGCCAATTTTCAGCCGCAGCGGCGCCTTCAGGTTTTCATCCAGGCTCCAGCCAAACAGCTTGATGCGCAAGTGGCCTTGCAGCAAGCGCGGCAACAGGACTTCGGCGACAGTTTCGCTGCTCCAGGCACCCCACTCTTCCGGCGCATTAAAGCCCGTCAGCAGCAGGCCATTGCCCGGCGCCTGCGCCAAGGCCCATGGTGAAACTTCACCGACACTCAACACGGTTTTAGGCCCGGCCTGGCGCTGGACGGCCGGTACAGCTGCCGCCACTGGCGCACTGGCAACGCGATTTGCAATGGCGATGGCAGCACTTCCGGACTGCAGCGGAATCAGGCGCATCTTGCCCACTGTCAGCGATGCGGCATAGTCAAAGTCCAGTTGATACTCACCATCGAGCACCACCCAGTCGGCACCAGCGATATCCTGTGCCGAGATACGCGCTCCAGCCGCCTGCGTGATCACCTTGGGCGCGTTGCCCAGGCCAAAGAGCAGATACGATGCGCGGCCATAACGCTCTTCCGAGACGACAACGCCCCTGCCTATCTGCTTATCGCCCAACAGCAGGCCCAGCGCACGTCCACTGCGGCTGATCTCGGCAGTGCCATGCAAATGGGAAGCGAGCCATGCGTAGCTCTGTAAACATCCGACGCCCAGGATCAGAAACAGCTGCACAGCCAATATCCGTGGCAGCCATTGACGCCGATAGATGGAGGCGCCCAGGCCGCCGATCAGCACGACAAACAGCAGCATGCCGATGTAGGGAAGCGCCCCCCCAAACGACCATTGGAACCAGTTTTGAGGATTGAAGAACGCGAAAAACAGCGGATTATCCCAAGGGAAGATCTTAAATTTTGGAATAACGACAAACATGCCCAACAAGAGCGCGGCCCCCAGCAGCAGCAAGGTGGCCTTCTTCGCCCGCTCGGACAGCTCGGCAAGGGCAAAAAAATACAAGGCCGGCAACCAGATCAAGGCAGCGCTCAAGTAGCGGCCGTGCAGACGCATGGCCTCGCCCTCGCTCAGTGCCGCTGCGCCGGCCGTAAACCACGCCGTCATGGCCAGGTGCGAAGCGACCATGGTGATGACAAAAATGGCCAGCGCGGTCTTCTCGGGCGTGCTGCTGCTGCGTCGCCGTAAACAGATGACCAGATGACTGGCGCTCCAGACCAGCACCGGGGAAAAAATCAGGGCAATGACAGTCGCATTTCCCAACAGATAATACAAGGCACTGAAAAGCCGACTGAACACAGAGACCTGGGCGACCGGGTTATCCAGATACCGGCCATAAAACTTCAAACCGAGCGCAACGGTAGGATCGAAAGACCAGTTCCCGGTGCTCGCGAAGGCCAGTGAGATCAACACGACATAAGCGGTAAACAGCATCAGTACGCCATTACGCAGCACCTTGGCCAGGCGGCGCGGACCGGCACCCGCTGCCCACAGCAATGGCAAGGTGGCCAGGGCCGCCAGGAGCATGGCCACCGCATGCGGTTTGATTAATATCGCGGTGCCCAATGCCCCGCCAGCCAACACGCTGCCACGCAGGCAGTGCTGCGGATAAACCCGCGCCAATGCAAAGCCGAGAATGGCAGCCAGCAGCATCAGGTCGACTTCCGGCATCACGGCGTACAGATAGATATGCGCCGGAAACAACAGGCAGGCAATAATGCCCGGCAACATGCGCTGTGCGCCAGCCACGGGCAGCACCGTGCGCGCGATCAGCCAGACGGCGGCCAGGTACTCGATGGCATGCAACACGCGATAGGCAGCAAGAAAATGCTCGCCAAACAGGCGTGTGCTGATATGCACCAAGGAAAAATACACAAAATTGGAAACCCGTTGCAAGCCTGGGTCAAGGCTGTACAGCGCGGCTAATTGATTGTTGAACTTACCGCTGATGTAAAAGGCGTATTCATCGGAGGCAAAAATCGGCCCCCCCACGCTGACGGAAAAAATCACGTAGCAGGCAAAAGCGAAGAGCAAGACGGCGGGTATCGATAGTCTCAATCGATTGTTACTGATCATTCTGATTTCATTTTCTGGTCCGCCGCGGTCGACCAGGGCAGGATGTTATTCTTTTCAGCAGTCTGGCGATCGCTGGTAACTGGACGTGCTTAGCTGCCGACAGCCACCATCGGCCGTCGGCACAGCTGTTTAGCCAGCAATAACGAGGATGCTATTCGGATTGCAGGTGGTGGCGGCAGTACCATTGACTTCCAGGACATTGACTTTATATTCGCCTGGTACGGCAGCAGACATATCGATATTCGCTTCCCAACCAGCATCTTGCAGCACAGGATTGTTATGTGCACCGGCAACATCTGGACGTTTCAGGCCACGCTGGGCAGCGGCGTACAGTTTCACTGGACCATCCAGTTCAATAAACACCGGACCCGGGGCTACCGTGGCCTTGACGTCGGCCGCCCAGCCGTTCAAGGAAACTTTGGTCTTGTCTGCGATTTTATTCGACAGGCCGTGTTCGTTACCATTCAGGCGATCAAACGAACATGTTGTCACCGCAGCCAATTCAGCTGGCAGCGATGCGGGACGGGTTACGTCAGCCTTGGTAAAGACTGGCGCGACAGCGGCAGGTGCCGCAGGAGCACCCGCAGCCGGCGCGGCCGGCTCTGTTTTTTCAGAGCAAGCAGACAAGGCCAGAACAACTGCAGTAGTTAAAAGCAAAGATTTCATGAGATTCTCAAATAAAGTTAGGGCCTGAATCCAGGCGGGAGTTTTCTTGTATCGGTCAACAGACAGAAAGGGAGACAGCCTCCCTTTCATTACATCAGCTATTACCTCAAGGCACTACGAATAGTATCCAAACGGTCAATGTAATTCAATCCTATTGGTCGGTAAGCGAATCGGTTTTGCATATGTAGACGCGCCAGGTTACCCATGGCACGGCCTTTTGCGGGCGAATCAACCAATTCAGTCATCAACGCCACCGCCTGGTCGTAGTTCGGGTCGGCCCAAACTTGGTCCTCGTGGTGTGGATACTCATCTTTTTGTACGGGAATGAGCTTGTAATCCACGCTGAACGATACTTCCGGCAACATGAAGTCCATATTGCCCGAATACGCCGTGGCGATGACGGGACGACCCAGCACCATCGCTTCGGCAATGCCGAAACCATAGCCTTCCGATCGATGCAACGACAGGAAACAGTCGCAGCAACGCACGAGATTCTTCACCTCGTTGCTCGACATCACTTGCTGGATCAAGGTGACATTGGCATGCAGGTCAAGGACGTTTTGCTGCAGCGCCGTGAAGGCGGCAGGATTGGTTTCCACGCCGTTGACCTTGATGACCAGATGCGCCTTCGAATATGGACGCTTGGCGAGCAAGGCGCGGAAGGCACGCAACACTCCCTCAGGGTTCTTGCGCGACGAGTAGGAGCGCAGATCATAAAAGAAGAGGAACGTATAGTCGGTCTCCGGAATGGAGAAATAGCGGCGTCCAAGATAAGCGCTCAGGGACACTTCACACGACAGCGGCATGTGGTAAATCGGCTTGCGGCAGACCTTTTTCAGGCCCTCCAGGATAAATTCCGATGGTGCCCATATTTCGTCAAAGCGGTCCAGTTGCGCTGCCCACTCCTTGGGATAGCGCGGCAGTTCCCACAAGGGATAAATGATGTTATAGCCGGACCATGGCTCGTGATAGTTCAGCTGCTTCCACACCTGCTCGACCTCGTTGCCATTGATATGGAACACATTGATCTTCGCGGCGCCATCGCGGAACGACGGCGCCAATTCGGCCTGATCGTCCGCATTGGGCTGTTCCAGCTTGTAGATATCGAGTAATTGCGGCGCCTGTCCAACCTTGCGCAACGAACGGAATGTCGCGCGCACGTGTTCGCCCATGCCAATCGGGGCGTAGGGGTGGCCTACCAGGCAGACGTCGTTGTCGTTTTTCTTATGCATGCTCATTACTTATTTACCATCGTTGTTTTTGCCCAGCAGACGCCCCGCCTCGCGGGCATTGCGCACAGCTTCCAGATACGTATGTCCGAAGCGGCGGTCCGGCTCCAGATAAGCACCCTCGGCCCATTCGTTCCATGCATTGACGAAGACCAGGCGTTCATCACCAAAGTGCTGCTTGCGCGTCTCGTCGATCGTTTCCTCCAGCCAGCCCTGGAACGCGCCCGGTGTCGCATGTTCAAAGCAGAAACTGTTGCCTTGACGGCGAGCCGTATTGTCCCAGCCCGGCATCACCCCTTTGAAACGGGTATAGGCAGGCGCTTCACGGGTGGCATAACGAACGGCCAGGTCGCGATAATCGGCCACGCTGCCGGCAAAGTTCGGATTGAGAATCTCTCCGCTCGGCGCCTTTTGCTCCGCCAGCCCTTGCGGTGGGAACTCGACCGCTGCATCGCAGCCAAAGGTCGATGGATGCGTATTCGAATGCACCAAGTCGAAGGACTCTACCATCGCGATATAAATCTCGCCGATGCCCTGCTCGCGGCAAATGGTACGCCAGCGCGCCGCCGTTTCAGCAAAGTTAGGGAACAGCGTTACGCGATAGATCAGCAATAAAGGCCGGCCATCGATCTTGATATAGCGCGCATCCTTGAAGAAACGGATCAGGTCATTAATGACCGCCTTGTCATCGTCGACCGTGTGCGACTGCGCCATCAACACTTCATGTTCCTGGCCATCCCAGCGGCGTGTCCAGTTCTCGTTCGCCCAGCACAGGCAGAAAGGCAGCTTCGGCTCATCGGATAAAAGCAACTGCTCGACCGGACGCTCGAGCAGGCGATGACCATCGAACCAGTAATAGTAGTAGCAGAAGCCGTGCACGCCATAACGCTGAGCAAGCTCGGCCTGTTGCTGCATGACCTCGATCAGGCGCAAATCGTAATAGCCCAGATCGGCGGGAACGCGCGGCTGGTAATGGCCGACGAAATTGGGCTGCGCCTTGCTGACATTGGTCCACTCCGTGAAGCCCTTGCCCCACCATTGATCATTTTCCACAATCGGGTGATATTGCGGCAAGAAGAAGGCGATCAGACGAGGAATCATGGCGCTATCGAGTGGCGCGGACCATTTCTGCTTCAGCGTCGACAGATTTTTGTTGATGCAGCGCATCTTGAAGGCATTATCGCCATCGGCCGTCGTTTTCGACAGATGATGAATAATGGTGGCAGCCGGATTGTAGTAAATATCATAGCCGGCATCGCGCACGCTCAGGCACATGTCCGCGTCTTCACAATAGCAGGGCAGGAACTCATCGGAGAAACCGCCGATCTTGCGCGCCAACTCGGTCGGCAGCAGCAGGCAGGCGCCGGACACGTAGTCGACACGACGCAGGTAAGAGTAGCGCGGCAGTTGCGGATCGTCATTCAGCCCGATCATCGTCGCTGCACCATCGGGCGTAAATGCCACGCCAGCCTCTTGCAAATGGCCACTTGGATAGACGAAACGTGGGCCTACTGCCCCCACGTTCGGTTTGTTCTTGAAAGTTGCCAGCAAGGTAGCGAGCCAGCCAGCCGTCACTTGCACGTCATTATTCAGATACAGTACGTAACGTCCTTTGACATCGCCCAACACGCGATTGCAATTACGCAAGAAACCCAGATTGCTGTCGCTGCGGCTGTAGCGGATATTCGCCACCAAAGACATCAGCTCCTCGGTCTCGTCCGTCGACGCATCATCGGCCAGAAGCACTTCGAATGTCACATCGTTTTCCACATGCTGCGCAATCGACGCCAGACATTCCAGGGTCAGTTTGACATTATTAAAAACTGGAATAATGATCGAGACATCCGGCATCGATACCACGGCAGGCAATGCGAGGGACTTGGCGGTGCGGCGCAAATCGGCATGCTTGATGTCGATCATGTCGAATGGTGTCGGAGCAACATTTCCAAGACGGTTAGCCTTGACTTGCGCAATATTGGCCTTCACGGCAGCATAGTCCTGCCATTCCCATACGCCGTCGGCAACCGGCAGCGCAGGGTTGCTTACGGCGCTTTTCTGATCGCCGTGCTGCACTGGCGCCGCTGGCTGTGCAGGTACGGCCGGCGCGGCCCAGTTGCGCTGGATCTGCTGGAACTCCAGCCAGCGCTGATAGGCCTCCGAACGCTTCAAGGCAAAGCCGAAGTGACGGAAAACGCCGTTCTTCAAGCGCTGCTTGTTCATTGGCGTCAAAGGCAATGCACGATACGATGCAACGGCCATGCCGAACAATGCCCGGCGCGCTTTGCGCGGAGCTGCCGAGACCTTGCGCAGGGGCGCAGTGATACGCCAGCTACGCGAAGCATGGGTTTGCTCAATTTGTTGCTGCAGCGACAAATTAACGTTGCGTAAGTGATCGTAGTCAGACTTCAGGGAATGATGGTGCGACGCGATCGCATCATGCTCTCCAGACAGGGTAGCGACGCGGTGATCGGCGCTGCCGACGGCCAGTTCCAGCTCCTGGATATGGCACTGATGACAGAATACCTGATGCTTCAACGCATCGACGGCCTGCTCGAGCTCCAGCATGCGGTGCTGCTGTGCCAGTTGCTCCTGCGTGGTCACGGTATGGTGATGCGCCGCGGCCTCTGCCAGCTCGGCCTCGACCATGGACGCGCGTTCGCGCTGTATGGCAGCTAATTCGGCCTCGTGATACCGCAATTCCTCGCGCAGCGTCGCCAGGATATTTTCGCGTTCATGTAAAGTTTCACTCAAAGTCGTTGCATCCATTTGCAATTGCGCATTCTTCTTTTCAAATTCTTCGACCAACATTTGCCGCTCGACCAGTATCCCGTCACGTTCCTGCAATTCGTGGCCAAGCTCCATTACCCGCTGGATGTGCACGTCCAACTGGTGCTCCCTGCTTCGAAGCTGATTATCATGCTCGCTCATGAGCTGCTGCAATTCCGCCAGATGACGATCGCGCTGTTCCACTTTCTGATGCAAGGCACCGATCTCGCCCTCGCGGTCTTTCGCCAGGAACGCGGCGGCATGCTCACGCTGGGACAGGCGGTCAGCCAGGCGCAGGGCAACCAGCATACGATCAAACTCCTGACCCCAGCGAACAATCTCCGCCTCCACCTCTGGCTCGCCGAACGCTCGCTTGCCCATGGCCAAGTCCCTGAGCATGGAATAAATTTCATACACCAATGGCGGGCAACGACCATCAAGCAACAGGTCTTCCGGCGCATAAACGGTATGGCGCAGTTCCTGATCGAGGAACTCATTGAGGTAGTCTTCAAGCGCCCCGGCATCCATCTGCAAATTGAAGGAACTTGCCAGGCGCATCAGCTCCGTATCAGGAGACTGCATGACCTGGTCATAGTCGATCACGACCCTCGGTTTGCCTGCGCTGTATGTCAAGCTTGGAATGACATGACCCAGCCATAGCAGATAGCTCTGTTCGAGTTCCATGGCGTCGCGCTTGGCGAGTGACTGCGCGACACTCAGGGGGTGCCGCAACGCAATAATATAGGAGACATCGATACCGCAATAGGCAAAAACCTCGCGCCAGAATGGCAGCAATTTGGCAATGCGCGGGTCTTTAAAACCAAATAATGGCGCATCGGCCAGCTTGCTGCGCAAGAGTTCAACGGCACGCAAAAAATAACCCTGCTTTTTCAAGGTATCGACATCGGCGGCATTAATGGCTGCCAGGCTACTCCAGGCCCCGCCCAATTCCGCGAGCACTTCATTGTCAAAGGTATTGAGGTCGATATCTTCCCAAAATCCCTTGGCGTTATTCCCTTCGATCGCGGGAATTAATCGTGTTCCTAGGTCGATACCCATAACGCGCAAGCCACGAGTGATCGTGCTCGTACCGCTACGATGCATACCCAGGACAATAAACAGCCTGTTTTTTTTAACTTCTACCATTTCTGCTTTCTTTATACTGTTTATTTATTGCAGTTCTATTTCTGGATAGCAACCAAAATCCACAATTCCCGTAGCCAGATCAGCAGCATTTGATTGCACCCGGAACATGGCAATATCAATCAAGCGATGCAAATAGGTATCGTCCCCACCCAGCTCTCCCGTGACACCGGCATTGAGGAAATAGACGCCAGGATTCAGAGAGCAAGTAAATCGGAATTCCACTTTATACACGGCGCCTGCTGCCACCTTCGCCAGCGCGCCATCGAAAGAGCGGGCGGATGCGGCACCACCGAGTTCGATTCCATTCAAGGTTTTGATCAGCATGCCAAAACGCATGTTGCGAATCTCTTCCTCGACGCGGACAAAATAGACATAACGATATGTCCTGCCACGGATCAGGTTATTCACCTGCTTGTCGCCAAGCGTCCTGATCTCCACCTTTTCAATATAGGCGCCGCGCGATTCATATTCGATCGTGCTGGTCGGCTTCAGTCCACTATCAAAGCTTTCCTGTTCTTCCGCCTGCTGCTCCAGCACCATGGCATGTTCATTGGGCGCAGCATCCGTAGCCGAATTGGAACGGACTTCCTCTGCCCGCCGGATTTGTTCGCGGATGAGGTCTTGCTTGTCGGCCGGCGCATATAATAACTTCTGGTAACGCCCGACGATCTGCTTGGGCGCCCCTTCCAGTAACTTGTCACCCGCATCCATCAGGATAGCGGTATCGCACAGGTCAACGATCGTGCTGCCCGAATGGGACACAAAGAGAATTGTCGCCCCCTTTGCGCGGATCGCTTCGATACGCGCAAAACACTTGCGCTGAAACAGCTCGTCGCCAACGGACAGCGCTTCGTCGACGATCAGGATTTCAGGGTCGACGTTGATGGCCACGGCAAAGGCCAGGCGCACCATCATGCCGCTGGAATAAGTCTTGACTGGCTGTGAAATGAAGTCACCGATATCGGCAAACGCCACGATTTCATCAAATCTGGCATCAATCTCGGCCTCAGTCAATCCAAGCACGGTAGCGTTCAGGTAAACGTTTTCCTTGCCTGTGAACTCGGGGTTAAAACCGGATCCCAGTTCCAGCAATGCCGCGATGCGGCCTCGCGTGGTCACGCTGCCGCCCGTCGGATTGAGGGTGCCGCATATGATCTGTAGCAAGGTCGACTTGCCACTGCCGTTGCGGCCCACAATACCCACGGTCTCGCCGCGCCGAATATCAAACGAGACGTCTTTCAAGGCCCAGAATTCGCGATAATACTTCTTGCGGCTGCGCATGAACATTTGCATCAGGCGGTCGCGCGGCTTGTCGTAAATCTGGAAACACTTGCTCAGATTCTTGACTGAAATTGCAATATCATCACAAGACATCGGCAAATCCTTTCCGTGTCTTTTGGAACCATGCAAAACCCAGCATGGCGATTATCGCGGAAGCGGCCAGGTACATCATCAAGAATCCCATGTCCGGCAAACGCCCCCAGAACAGCACTTCGCGTACCTGCTCTATCACCGGTGTCATCGGATTCAGTTGCAACAAGGGACGGTATTGCTCGGGCAAGCTGCTGGTGCTGTAAAAGATAGGCGAAAGGAACATCAGCACGGTCGTGACAATGCCGATTACCTGAGAAACATCACGCAAATACACACCCAACGATGCAAGCGCCCAGCTCAACCCCAGCACAAACAAAATCAGCGGCAGTATCACCAACGGCAATAACAATACCGTGGCATGCGGCATGCCGAAAAGGAGCAGATAGGCCACCATCCATACTATCAGGCTGATAATGGTATGAAACAGTGCCGAACCCAACGCGACTAAAGGCAGCACTTCCAAAGGAAACACCACCTTCTTGACATAGTTGACATTATTCAAAATCAAACCCGGGGCACGGTTGATGCATTCCGCGAAAAGATTAAAAACGATCAGTCCGGAAAAAAGCACCAGGGCAAATTCGGTTTTTGAATCGCTGCCCCCGGCCCAGCGCGACTTGAACACGACGCTGAAGACAAACGTATATACGGCCAGCATCAGAATCGGATTAAAGAAAGACCACAGGATGCCCATCATGGAACCACGGTAGCGTCCGACCACTTCTCTGCGCACCAGTGCCGAAATCAACGCACGGTTTTTCCATGCGCTTCCCACCAGATGGATGGGCGACGTCGAGAAATTCTGCATCAGGCAAAAACCTGCGCCTGGGTGAACAAGCTGCCTTGCGCATCCTTGGCAGACAGCGATGGCACGGCATCGCCGATTGTCCAGTCGATCTGCAGCGTCGGATCATTCCACGCGATACAACGCTCATGCGCGGGCGCCCAGTAATCGGTTGTCTTGTACAGAAATTCTGCCGTATCGCTCAACACTACAAAACCATGGCCGAAGCCTTCTGGCACCCACAACTGCCTTTTATTTTCGGCACTCAACACTTCCCCCACCCATTTACCAAAGGTAGGCGAGCTTTGACGCAGATCGACAGCGACGTCGAATACGGAGCCACTGACCACCCGTACCAGCTTGCCTTGCGGCTGCTGGATCTGGTAATGGAGGCCACGCAAGACATGCTTGACCGAACGGCTGTGGTTATCCTGCACAAACGTGACAGGACGCCCTACCGCAGCATCAAACTGGGCTTGATTGAAGCTTTCAAAAAAAAATCCCCTGTCGTCGCCAAAGACCTTGGGTTCGAACAGGACAACCTCGGGGATTGCTAAGTGCGTGGCGTTCATTAGTAAACCGTTTCTTTCAATATGCGCTGCAGGTACTTGCCATAATTATTTTTTGCCAGCGGCTGGGCCAATTTCTCCAACTGCTCACCATCAATCCATTGGCGCCGGAATGCAATTTCTTCCGGGCAGGCAACCTTCAGGCCCTGACGGTGCTCGATGGTTTGAATGAAGTTGCTCGCTTCGATCAGGCTCTCATGCGTGCCCGTGTCAAGCCAGGCATAGCCACGGCCCATGATCTCGACATCGAGTTCACCACGCTCCAGATAGATGCGATTGACGTCGGTAATTTCCAACTCGCCGCGCGGTGATGGCTTCAGGCTGGTGGCGATGTCAATGACTTGCGCATCATAGAAATACAGGCCCGTCACCGCATAATTGCTTTTTGGCACAAGCGGTTTTTCCTCCAGACTGGTTGCCCGCCCTGCAGCATCAAAATCAACGACGCCGTAGCGCTCGGGATCCTGGACATGGTAGGCAAACACCGTCGCGCCGGAAGTGCGCGCAGAAGCATGTTCGAGCTGGCCCTGCAAATCATGTCCATAAAAAATGTTATCACCCAAGACCAACGCGCTGGGCGATCCACCAAGGAACTCCTTGCCGATGATGAAAGCCTGTGCCAGGCCGTCAGGGCTGGCCTGCACGGCATAACTGAGGTTGAGACCCCAGCTACTGCCATCACCCAGCAATTGCTGAAAACGCGGCGTATCCTGCGGCGTCGAGATGATCAGAATTTCCCTTATCCCGGCGAGCATCAAGGTGCTCAAGGGATAGTAAATCATCGGCTTGTCATAGATAGGCAGAAGTTGCTTTGAAACAACCTGCGTGACTGGATAAAGGCGGGTGCCTGATCCGCCTGCCAGAATAATACCCTTACGTTGACTCATGATTATTTCTCGAAAAGTTCAGTTAGCATACGAGTAACGCCATCTTCCCACTGCGGCATCGTCAAGCCAAATGCGGCTTGCAGCTTGTCTATCGCGAGGCGCGAATTCTTGGGGCGCGGCGCTGGCGTGGGAAATGCGTCGCTGGCGACAGCCGAGATGGCATCCTGTGCTACCTTGATGGCAACCCCGTTGCGCCGGGCGAACGAGATGACAAAATCGGCATAGCCGTGCCAGGAGGTGCTGCCGGATGCCACCAAGTGATACAAGCCACCCAACGCGGGCTGCGTTTGCGCGGCACGAATCGCATGGCTGGTGACATCGGCAATCAAATCGGCGCCGGTCGGCGCACCAAGCTGATCGTTGACCACAGCCAGCGCATCGCGCTCGGCAGCGAGACGCAGCATGGTCTTGGCAAAATTGCCGCCGCGGGCAGCATACACCCAGCTGGTTCGAAAAATCAGGTGCCGGCAGCCGGACGCCTGAATCTCGCGCTCACCGGCCAGCTTCGTCTTGCCATAAACACTCAGTGGATGTACCGCATCCGACTCGCACCAGGGCTGGATACCACTGCCGTCAAAGACATAATCAGTAGAATAATGAACCAATAAGGCATTGGTACGTGCGGCTTCACGGGCCAGCACACCTGGCGCTGCCGCATTGATTGCATGACAAGCACCCTGATCGCTCTCGGCCTTGTCGACAGCCGTATACGCTGCGGCATTGACGATCACATCGGCTTGCACCGCGCGCACCGTGGCGGCAAGGCCCTCCAGATCCAGGAAGTTACCGCACATATTGGTACTTCCAGTGCCCAGAGCAACAACTTCACCGAGCGGTGCGAGACTGCGCTGCAACTCCCAACCTACCTGGCCGCCTTTGCCAAACAACAGAATTTTCATGCTTGACGCCCGGAGTAGTTCTTGTCGAGCCAATCGCGATAGTTTCCGGACTGCACGTTAGCAACCCATGCCTGATTTTCCAGATACCACTGGACAGTCTTGCGGATGCCCGTATCAAACGTCTCGGCCGGCTTCCAGTTCAATTCACGTTCGAGCTTGCCAGCATCGATGGCATAGCGGCGGTCGTGGCCCGGACGGTCCGTGACATAACTGATCTGTTCGCGATAGCTGCTGCCGTCGGCACGCGGACGCAACTCGTCGAGCAAAGCGCAAACGGTGTGCACAATCTCCAGGTTCGGCTTTTCATTCCAGCCGCCGACGTTATAGACTTCGCCGCTCACGCCTGCCGCAAGTACGCGGCGAATGGCGCTGCAATGGTCCTTGACGTACAGCCAATCGCGTATCTGCTGGCCATCACCATAGATAGGCAACGGCTTTCCGGCCAGCGCATTGACGATCATTAACGGGATCAGTTTCTCGGGGAAGTGATACGGACCATAGTTATTCGAACAATTCGTCGTCAGGACCGGCAGGCCATACGTATGATGGTAGGCGCGCACCAAGTGATCACTGGCCGCCTTGCTGGCAGAGTATGGGCTGTTTGGTTCGTAACGATGCGTTTCCGTGAATGCTGGCGCGTCGTTGGACAAGGAACCGTAGACTTCATCGGTCGACACATGCAAGAAACGGAAAGCCGCCTGCAATTCGGCAGACAAACCTTTCCAATAGGAACGAGTTGCCTCAAGCAAATTAAATGTGCCGACAATATTGGTCTGTACAAATTCACCAGGACCAAGAATCGAACGATCCACATGGCTTTCCGCCGCAAAATTCAAGATCGCGCGGGGCTGGTGTTCGTTTAGCAAACGCGTCAGGAGTTCACCATCCGCAATATCACCTTGCACAAATACATGGTTTTTGTTATCTAGCACAGAGGCAAGATTCTCCATATTACCGGCATAACTCAGTTTATCAAGATTAATAACCATCTCATCGGATTGAGCCAGCCAATCCAATACAAAGTTACTACCAATAAAACCTGCTCCGCCTGTTACGAGTATGCTCATTTTTAAATCTTTTTAAATAGTGCCGCAACGATTAAACCCATATTGCCCAGCATAGTTTGACGATAAATACCTGCACGCTTGAGTCCAATCAGGCGCGGCAAAAACCATCGATCACGTGATTGAGCCAAACGGTCCAAAATAATACGATTCTCGGGAGTCAACATATGGCGCATTTTTTGCAATGCTTCGATATGCTGATCATTCCATTCACGAAAGTGCCCCTGGAGCAGCATTCTTATCCGTGAAAAACGAGCCAGCCAGTTCGAATTCATGCCGACGATATTGCCTTCGTGCTGGCGATAGCGCAACGACGGGTACGCATCATAAAATACGCGCCCCCCACATCCGCTGATCACCATATAGATCCACCAGTCATGCGTCAGCACGGACACCTCACTACAAGCCTGACGCAATAAAGTGCGCGCTGCGGAGTTGAATACCATGGTATTTCCCCCGCCGATATTCTGCATCAGCGCATTCGAAAATCCTGGCTTTTTTTGAAACAGCGGCGACAGACCAATATCTTGGTTCTCGGAATTAACCAGCCGAGTACGGCTACAATATAAAGCCGGTATGTCCGCTGGCACGGAATTCAACCAGTCCACAGCCCGCTGAAGTTTATCCTCTTCCCAAATATCGTCCTGATCAGAATAGGCAAAATAATCGGCCTCGATATCAGCTTTACAAGTCAAGGACAAAAAGTTGGCAGAAAAACCCTCTGCCGGCCCGAAATGCACCGACAGACGCTCTTCACCCCACTTCTGTTGATAACTGGCGAGAATATCGTGGGTGGCATCGCGCGAGCCGTCGTCAGATGCCCATACTTCCCAGTTGGAATGACTCTGCGCCTCGAACGAATCGAGCTGCTCCGCGAGAAAATTCTGCCCATGATAAGTACACAGCAAAATAGCAATTTTTGGCGCAGCGCTCACCGTTATAGGCGCACCCTTGAACACGTCGCTCTTCACTACCATATTCGGTGCGGTCACGCCGTGCTGCTCATGATGGTCAACGATGTAATGCCTGTCGTTTGAGATCATTCTATTGACTTGATTCACTTACCGCCTCCACCAGTGACCTTCCAGATATCCTATGCGGGCCACGCTTGGCGCACCCGTCCAACGGAAGTATCACAGATGTCGGAATTTTTTTAAAAGGCTGTAACATCATGTAACAATGCAAACACCTTCAGAATTCTAACAGCATCAATAAATAGTGGCAAATTAATTTGCTATAATTGCAACAAAATTGAAATGGAGAACAAACAAATTTATTAAATACAACACAAGTTGCCAGCCAATACATATGGAAGGCATGGGTATAAATTAATAAAAATTTCGAATGGGGAATTCCCATTAGAAAAATGGCAAATGGCTTTTAAATAATACACGAGTGCGCAGGCGAGTGGCGCAGGGGAGAAAAGCATGCGCGCCGTCACGGCGCGCATGAATTTTTTATTACTTCGTCAAGCCTCCGAGCAGAGCAGCAAGCTTCTGCTTCGCTTTTGGCGCAGGATGGTTGTCACTCACCGCCTGCGCAAGCGCTTTGGTAGGTTCATACGGTTTGAGGAACCACGGATCGACCTTGTCGCGCCGCGCACCGGGACCAAACGAAGGACGGCTGGCGCGGTCGCCCGGACGGCTCACCGAACGCGTGTCGGCATCACCCGCGTAGCGACTCTCAGGTGAACGTGCAGGACGCGCATCGCCACCTTCGCTGCGGCGCGGTGGACGGCGCTCGCTGTCGCTGCTGCGGGACGGAGCAGGATTGAAGCCCGTCAATTCGCCGCGCTTGATGCTTTGCTTGATGAGTTTTTCGATATCGGCCAGCAAGCGCTCGTCTTTATCGGAATAGATCGAAATGGCGTCGCCCGAGGCGCCGGCGCGGCCCGTGCGGCCGATGCGGTGCACATAATCTTCCGCGTTGTACGGCAAGTCGAAGTTGATGACGCAAGGCAGGTCGGAAATGTCCAGGCCGCGCGCCGCCACGTCGGTGGCCACCAGCACGTCGATCTCGCCCTTCTTGAACGCTTCCAGCGCCGCCATGCGTTCCTGCTGGCTCTTGTCGCCGTGAATCGCCGTGGCGCTCATGCCTTCCTGCTCCAGCACGCGGGCCAGGCGCGAAGCGCCGATCTTGGTGTTCGAGAATACAATGACCTGCTTCAAGTCGCGCTGGCGCAACAAATGGGCGACCAGGGCATGCTTCTGGTCTTCCGTCACCTTGTAGACCACTTGCGTGACCTTGTCGGCCGTCTGGTTGCTGCGCGCCACTTCGATCGTCAGCGGATCGTTGAGGAAGGTGGCGGCCAGTTTCTTGATTTCTGGCGAGAACGTGGCCGAGAACATCAGGTTCTGGCGCTGCTTCGGCAGCAAGTTGATGATGCGTTGCAAGTCCGGCAGGAAGCCCATGTCCAGCATGCGGTCCGCTTCGTCCATGACCAGCATCTGTACCTGGCTCAGGCTGATGTTCTTTTGCTCGATATGGTCGAGCAAGCGGCCCGGCGTGGCGATGACGATTTCCACGCCGCCGCGCAGGATGACGGTTTGCGGCTTCATGTCCATGCCGCCGAAGACGACCGTCGAACGCAGCGGCGTGTGCTTGGCGTAAGCCTTGACGTTTTCAGCCACCTGCACCGCCAGTTCGCGGGTTGGCGTGAGGATCAGCGCGCGCACCGGGTGGCGCGCCGGCGACATGCTGCTGCTGGCATGCGCCATCAGCAACTGGATGATCGGCAAGGAAAAACCGGCCGTCTTGCCGGTGCCCGTTTGCGCGGCACCCATCACATCGCGGCCTTGCAGCACGACGGGAATCGCTTGTTCCTGGATCGGTGTCGGATGGGTGTAGCCCTGGTCGGTCAGTGCGCGCTGGATTTCAGGCGCGAGGCCGAAGTCGGCAAAGGTCAGGCTGGGAGCAGCGGATGCGGCAGGTGCTGGTGCAGGCGCAGCGGCGACAGGCGCCGCTTCAGCGGCAATCGCCGGGCTGGGCGTAGGAGTCGATTCGGTTTCAGACATAAATTTTCTGGTGTGCCTCCGCACTGCGGAAGCCATGCTTTCTCAATAAACAACATTTCGGGGCACAGGCAGCTCCGTCTTGCAAGCCATGGATCATTGTTCTTGCGGCACCTCCGTGCTCCGGGACATGCTGGAAGGCGTATGCGGGAGCGTCGAAGAGATGTGCGGCGATGGCGGCGGAGATCGCGCCGGCGGAACATCGCGCGCAGAAGATACAATATCAGTGCTGTAAACGATACCCTAATTCACCGCAACTGTACACGGAAACCGTGATTTTTGAGCAAAAAGCGTTCCAGCAATGGCACGCCAGGATGCCGTATGATGCCTGATTCTATTCCTGCTCCGATGCCTGCTGCTCCACTCCCTGCCCTCACCATGCCCACCCCGCCCTTAGCCCACGATCCGCAACCGCAACCACCCAGCAAACCGGGCAATGACGAGTGCTGCCACAGCGGTTGCACCTTTTGCGTGCTGGAAATGTACCAGGAAGACCTGGCCGCCTACGAAGAGGCCCTGAAGGCATGGCAGCAGCGCCAGCAAGCCGCTGCCGCGCCCGCCACCCGGGGCGTCAGAAAACCGCGCAAGCGCGCCTGACTTCATTACATCAAAAGCTTTCCCACTCATCCACTGGCGCCGCGCGACGCGCCGTGCTGGCCAATTGACGCGGCGCCGCTGCCGGCGTCACGGCTGCCGACGCCTTGACGGTGACGGGTGCGCGCGGCCGGCTCGCGGCGGCGCTGGCCACGTCGAGCTTGAAGACGCTGACCACGGCGCTCAGGCTGGCGGCTTGTTCCTGCATCGATTCGGCCGCTGCGGCCGCCTCCTCCACCAGGGCCGCATTTTGCTGCGTCACCTGGTCCATCTGGGCGATGGCCTGGTTGACTTGCTCGATACCGGCGCTCTGCTCGCTGCTGGCGGCCGTGATCTCGCTCATGATGTCCGTCACGCGGGTGATGCTGGCAACGATGTCATCCATCGTGCGGCCCGCCTGGTCCACCAGTTTCGATCCCGCCTCGACTTTCTCGACCGAATCGCCGATCAGGACCTTGATATCCTTGGCCGCCGCGGCCGAGCGTTGCGCCAGGTTGCGCACTTCCGTGGCCACGACGGCAAAGCCGCGACCCTGTTCGCCCGCACGCGCGGCCTCGACGGCGGCATTCAGGGCCAGGATATTGGTCTGGAAAGCGATGCCATCGATGACGGCGATGATGTCGACGATCTTGCGTGACGATTCATTGATCGACGCCATCGTGCCCACCACTTCGCTGACGACCTTGCCGCCTTCGATGGCGATGCTCGACGACGTCTGCGCCATGGTATTGGCCTGGCGCGCATTGTCCGCATTCTGTTTCACGGTCGACGTCAGCTCTTCCATCGACGAGGCCGTTTCTTCCAGCGAACTGGCCTGCTCTTCCGTGCGCGACGACAAATCCTGGTTGCCGGCGGCAATCTGGCTCGACGCCGTGGCGATGGTATCGGTGCCGCTGCGCACCTGACCCACCAGATTCTGCAGACTGGCGTTCATGTCTTTCAGGGCCTGCATCAATTGCCCCGTTTCGTCTTGCGATTGCACAACGATATGCGCAGTCAGATCGCCGGCCGCCACCTGGCGCGCCACACCGACGGCCTCGGTCAGCGGACGCGCCACGCTGCGCGCCACCCACAATGCCAGCAGCATGCCGATGACAACGATGCCCACCAGCAAGCCGATCAGGCTGGCGCGCGTGGCCGCATAGGTTGCATCGGCGCTGGCGCTCGAGCGCACGCCGCCATCCGTATTAATCGACACCAGTTTATCCAGGGCCGCCATCATGTCCGTCATGACCTTGGCGGACGGTCCCACGGCCAGCGCGCGCGCCTCTTCCTTTTTCATGTCGCGCGACAGGCTCAACATGCTTGCATGCAGGCGCATGAATTCATCGTTGAGCACCAGGAAGCGTTCGAACACTTCCTTCTCGCCTGCTGAGGAAATCAAGCCGCGGTATTTATCGCTATCGGCCTTCAGCTTGGCCTGCGTTTCCGTCATGCGCGTTTCGTTCTGCGCCATGTCGGCATCCTGCGCGGCCAGCATGTGCGCCAGTTCCCAACGGCGGAAATCGCTGACATCGCTGCGCATATTCATGGCCGTCAGCACGCTGGGCATCCAGTTGTCGGACAGGTCGGTCGACGCCTCATTAATACGCGCCATGGAAAAGATCGCCGACACGCCCAAGGCCGCCGTCAACAGCAGCACGGCGCCAAACGACAAGATCAGCCTGGTGGCAATTTTCAGATCAAAAAACCATTTCATGCGTTGCTTTCCTTCATTAAACAAACGGGACAAAAGTGAGCAGTGATGGAGAGCAAGCTCATCCCGACACACACGTTAAATTTCCGCAAAGCAACATTTTATCACCGTCGTACTGCAACGCAGAGTAGTTTGACTGCTGCAGACGGCCAAAGTTCGCGCGTCGCGCGCAAGGTGGCATTTTTTCCAAAGTACCGTTATTTCCGCAGGGACAATACAGCAACGGGCGTAGGAGTCGGATGACAAGAGGCAATGTTCCTAGCCTACATAAGCACGTCGGCTCATCCGATGCCCACCGGCGTCCCCCGGTCATATAGTGGATACAAGATTCAGCACAACGCTAGCAAGCCAGAAAAGCAGCGCCATCCAACAAAATCAGAAGACGAGGCCCTAACATGTACAAAGCTTATAGCAACCTGACCCCAGCAACGAATAACCACGCAGTCGCCCAGCACAACTGGCAAGCCGCTCCCGCCACACCGATGATCAGCATCACGGGCGCCCAACAGAACGAATTGCTGCGCGCCTTGTCGCGCACCGATCTGGAGCGTTTGTTTTGCCAGTTGGAACTGGTCGCTCTTCCTGCCGGCAAGCACTTGTTCGATTGCGGCGGCAAGATTGAATACACGTACTTCCCCACCAACGCCATCGTTTCCCTGCTGTACGTGATGGAAGACGGCGCCACCACCGAGATCGCCGTCGTCGGCCGCGAAGGCGTCGCCGGCGTGGTGCTGTACGAAGCCGAACGCGCCACCTGCACGGCCATCGTGCAAACGGCCGGCTACGGCTACCGCCTGAAAACGGCCTTCCTGCGCGAAGTGTTCAATGAAGGCGGCGCGCTGGCACAATTGCTGATGCGCTACACCAGCGCCATGTTTGCGCAAATGGCACAGAACGTGGTGGGCGGCCGCCATTGCAGCATCGAACAGAAACTGTGCCGCTGGCTGCTGGACCGCCTCGACCGTTCGCTGTCGAACGAGCTGAAGGTCACGCAAGACACCATGGCCAACATGCTGGGCGTGCGCCGCGAAAGCATCACCGTGACGGCCCGCAAGTTGCAGGATGAAGGCTTGATCCAGTACCGCCGCGGCACCGTCGAAGTGCTGGACCGCGAAGGACTGGAAGCGGCCGCCGGCAATTGCTACAAGGCCGCCCGTGCCGGTTTCGAACAATTCCGCAGCGGCATCAGCGCACACAATTAAGCCACATCGCAAGGTGGTGCGACAGGAAAGCAACACCTTGCACCACCATTCGCCACTTCATCTTGCCTTGTAAGAATCCAGCCTCTATTATTCTTGCTGAAATTACCCAATGGAAACTTTAGTTTCCATTGGGCATATTTATCGCGTGATTAGACCAACAACTGGAGTCAACAAGCATGAAACAGCATCACCTGATCGCCGCCCTGCTGACAGGCATGTTCTGCGCAAGCCAAGCCCAGGCAGAAATGGCGATCGCCGCCGACCTGGGCACGACCGGCATCGGCGCGCACCTGAGCGTGCCGCTGCAATCGAATCTGAATGCCCGTTTTGGCGTCGGCTTCCTGAATTACTCCTACGACTCCAGCACCGACGATGTGGACTACAAGCTGAAACTCAAACTGCGCACCTTCGACGCTCTGCTCGACTACTTCCCCATGGATGGCGCCTTCCGCGTGAGCGCCGGCGTCGTGTACAACGGCAATAAAATCGATGCCAAAGGCAAGCCGAACAAAAGCGGAAGCTACACGCTGAACGGCCACACCTATACGGCAGCCAGCGCTGGCCAGCTGGACGGCACCATCGATTTCCGCAAGGTCGCCCCCTACATCGGCATCGGCTGGGGCAACTCGGTGAAAGAAGCCGGCTGGGGTATTTCCAGCGACATCGGCGTATTGCTCCAAGGTTCGCCTAAAACCTCGCTGCGCAATACCGGCTGCGACCCGCTGGTGTGCGCCGCCCTGAAAACGGACGTTGCCGCTGAAAACGACAAATTGGCCGACAAGGTCAAGGATTTCAAGGCGTATCCGGTGCTGCGCATCAGCGCCAGCTACCGCTTCTAAGCTGGCGCCAACCCCGCCTGGCACGATATCGAGGCACGCTACAGCGTGCCTTTTGCATCTCCCGGGCTCCTGAAACGCCGCAGGCCTGGCATTGCGGCGGGGCGCCTGGTCCGCGCCTGGAACCACACAGCACCACATAACCAGCCACCAGCCGGCATCAACTGTTCATTGCGTCTCCCATCCGCACTGTTGCATACCCTGCCAGCAGACGCCTTGCCGGTACAATATTGCCATCCCCAACCTGGCGCGCCCCGCAGCACATCACATGGCGCCGGCACCATGAAAGAATCAATGGAAGACATCAATTGCGAAGGCTTGCCGCACATCCGCGTACTGGCGGGCGAAAACTCCAGCGGCCCCGTGTATGAAACCCTGCCCGCGCGCCAGATCGACGAGCACGTCTACGAACTGCTGGCCTCGCCAGGCCTGACCCTGAATTTGGCGCGCGGCGACATCATCAGCATCGCCGACCCGCTCGCTCCCGCCGAAGTGCTTAAGCGCGGCGGTAACTTCTGCATCCAGATCTATGCCGACGACGTGTCGCAAGAGGCAGTGGACCAGCTCGAACGCGATGTGCAAGAGCAGCTGGGCGGCACCCTGGACGGCCAGTACAAGGGCAACCTCACCTTCAGCGTGCCGGGGCACCACGGCATCTACAGCGTCAACGGTCCCTTCGACGCCTTCCGCGAAGCGACAGGCGTGGAGTGGTACTTCGCCAACATCTACGTCAACCTCGATGACGACGATGATGAGACCTTGCTCAACTGGTGGGTGGATATGTAAGGTTGCCCGTGCGCCAGGCAGGGCCATGACACGCGTCAATGCTCCGTATTGCCCTGGCGCACATCAAGGTGCCTGTCCGCATCTTGCGTACGCTCTCTCTACCGTCAGCCACAGAGAGAAACGCCATGCCCTACATTGCGATTGCCGACTATGCAAAGCAAAAAGAAATCGCGGGAAATGGCGAGTGCGTCACCTTGGTCAGAAACCTCACAGGCGCCCGTGCCTCATCGCTTTGGCGTGAAGGCGACAAAGTGACTGATCTGCTGGAAAAAGGTAGCATCGCAAAAGGGACGCTGATTGCCACCTTCGTCAATGGTCGCTATCAGAATCTGCGGCATGGCAACCATGCGGCGCTCTTCATTCGCCAGGTGCCTGGCGGTATTGAAATTTTCGACCAGTGGCGCAACCACAAACCCAGCGCCCGCGTGATCCACTTTGGCCGTTCTGCTGCGGGAGCATCGAATCGCCCCGAGCGCTATTCGGTGGTCGAATGAAACCGCTCGCACTGCTGGCATTTTCCATCGCGGGCATGGCTATGCAGTACGCTGCCGCAGCCCCCGTTGTCTCCGTTTCTTGCCCGCAAGCGGCGCCCTCTACCTGGAACCGGCCCACCGCCAGGCTCGACAGCGTGCGCGTGCTGTCCTATCCGGCGAATCAGCCGCCGGTGGACGGCGGAGCCTTGCCCATCCTGGCCCCGATCAGGGAGTGGACAAGTGCTGGCACCTTATATCAACGCTGGGATATCAATTTCGATGCCCCACGCTATCTGTTTCAAGTGGACTGCCTGTATGCCGGTACCGAACGGTACCTGCGCTTGGATTTGCCCGGAATCAAACAGTGCATTGCAGCCATTCAACAGCGAACGAAAATGGTCAGATTTCAGTGTAAATAGTGCGCTGGACCGAATTTCTCATGCATGCTCATGGGAAAAACGGAGTGCGTGTGACAAGTCTGGCAGCGGTTGCAGCGGATCGCCCGCACAGGGCACGGCCAACCGAACTCATCGCTACGTGCTACGATGCAAGACAAGTTCCTTTCAATGACACGCCATGAAATACAAGCTATTCCTGTTCGACCTCGACGATACCCTGCTCGACTTCCGGGCGTCCGAAAAACGTTCATTCCTGCACACCATGCACGAACTGGGCTTGCGCGATGGCATCGACGCGCTGTTTTCCCAGTACCAGGCGATCAACGTCGACCTGTGGAGACGTTTCGAAACGGGTGACGTGACCAAGGATTTCCTGAAAGTGGAACGCTTCCGCAAGACGTTTGCGCTGAACGGCATCGCCATCGATCCGGAACTGGCCAGCCGTCTGTATCTGGACTCCCTGCCGGACACGGTCGTGCTCATCGATGGCGCCAAGGAAGTGTGCGAGACGCTGTCGCGTATCGGCGAAGTGGGCATCATCACCAACGGCGTCGAGTCTATCCAGAACCGCCGCATCGCCGCCTCCGGCCTGAGCGACTACATATCCTTCGTCGCCACCTCCGAAGCGTGCGGCCACGCCAAGCCGGACGTGCGCTTCTTCGAATATGCGGCCAACATGGCGCGCGCATTCAGCAAGGATACGACCATCATCGTCGGCGACCGCCTGGACGCCGACATCCTCGGCGCCAACCGCTACGGCATCGACAGTTGCTGGTTCAACCCGGACAGCATGGCCAATACCTCGGCCGCCATCCCCACCTATGAAGTGGCCAGCCTGCACGACATCGTGCCGGCGCTGGACGCGCTAACGGTCAACTTGAAACAGGCTTGATATCAACAAGCGCACCACCTGAAATACGCAGGGAGAATACGGAAACGATTAAACTGATGCCGCTGTCTGGCATCAATCGCGCGTCAGCGCTTCCAGCAATTCAATCTCGAAGATCATATTGGAATGCGGCGGTATCAACCCCACCTGCCGCTCGCCATACGCCAGCGCCGCCGGCACCCACAGCTTGCGCTTGCCACCGACCTGCATGCCTTGCAAACCCAAAATCCAGCCCTGGATGACCTTGTTATTGCTCAACACACAGCGGAAAGGCTCGCCCCGCTTGTGCGACGAGTCAAACTCCGTGCCATCCTCCAGCCAGCCCCGATAGTGCGCAGTCACCAGCGCGCCGCGCGCAGCCGCCTTGCCGTCACCCACCACGATATCGTCAATCTTCACTTCAGCCGTCATCTCATTCCATCCTTCGTCTATCGTCATGCCGCGATTGTACGGCAGCATGAAAAAAGCCCCGGCAGTCACCCGCCGGGGCTTGTTCTATTCTTGCTAAATTCTGGTGGGCCTCCCGTGAGTCGAACACGGCACCAACGGATTATGAGTCCGCTGCTCTAACCAAGCATGAGCTAGAGGCCCGGGGACTGCGGCGTGGCGGCGCTGTTGATGCCCGCCTCGCGCGGCCGTTTTGGAAACGGACACGCGAGGATAGGGGTATCAGGGGCGTACGTCAAGCCCTATTGGCTTCTAGTTGCCTTCCAAGAAGCTTTTCAGCTTGTCGGAGCGCGATGGATGGCGCAGCTTGCGCAGCGCCTTGGCTTCGATCTGGCGGATGCGCTCGCGCGTCACGTCAAATTGCTTGCCCACTTCTTCCAGGGTATGGTCGGTGGACATCTCGATGCCGAAACGCATGCGCAGCACTTTCGCTTCGCGTGGCGTCAGGGAATCGAGCACGTCCTTGACCACGCCTCGCATGGACGCGTGCAGGGCCGCGTCGGCCGGCGCCAGGGTGTTGTTGTCCTCGATGAAGTCGCCCAGGTGGGAATCGTCATCGTCGCCGATCGGCGTTTCCATCGAGATCGGTTCCTTGGCGATTTTCATGATCTTGCGAATCTTGTCCTCGGGCATTTCCATCTTGATCGCCAGGGTGGCCGGATCGGGTTCCGCGCCCGTTTCCTGCAGGATCTGGCGAGAGATGCGGTTCATCTTGTTGATCGTCTCGATCATGTGCACGGGAATACGGATCGTGCGCGCCTGGTCGGCGATCGAGCGCGTGATGGCCTGGCGGATCCACCAGGTCGCATAGGTCGAGAACTTGTAGCCGCGGCGGTACTCGAACTTGTCGACCGCCTTCATCAGGCCGATATTGCCTTCCTGGATCAGGTCGAGGAATTGCAGGCCGCGGTTTGTGTATTTCTTGGCGATCGAAATCACCAGGCGCAAGTTGGCCTCCGTCATTTCGCGCTTGGCCTTGCGCGCCTTCATTTCACCGGCCGCCATCTGACGGTTGATGTTGCGCAAGTCCGGCAGCGGCAGTACGACCCTCGCCTGCAGGTCGATCAGGCGCTGCTGCAGTTCCTTGACGGTCGGAATGTTGCGGCCCAGGATGGCGCTGTACGCGTGTCCTGCGTTGACTTCGCCATCGACCCAGTCGAGGTTGGTTTCATTGCCAGGGAAGACCTTGATGAAGTGGGCGCGCGGCATGCCGCAGCGGTTCACGGCCACGTCGAGGATCTGTTTCTCGATATGGCGCACTTCGTCGACCTGGCCGCGCAGGGTGTCGCACAGCTTTTCCACGACCTTGGCCGTGAAGCGGATGCCCAGCAACTCTTGCGAAATGGCTTCCTGCGCCTTGGCGTACGGTTTCGAGTTGTAGCCTTCTTTTTCGAAGGCGCGGCGCATCTTGTCGAACTGCTGCGAAATGACGGCGAATTTTTCCAGCGCCGTGCGTTTCAGGGTTTCCAGCTGTTCGGCGGAGAAGCCGGCGGCGCCCGAAGCGCTCGCTTCTTCTTCCTCTTCTTCTTCCTCTTCTTCCGCTTCGCCTTCTTCCTCGTCTTCTTCGACGGGGGCGGCTACGACAGGGGCGGCGGCGACCGGCTCGTTTTCATCGACGAGGCCGTCGACGATTTCGTCGATCTTGATCTCTTCGTTGGCGATGCGGTCGGCGGCGGCGATGATCTCGGCGATCGTCACGGGGCAGGCGGAAATGGCCTGGATCATGTCTTTCAAGCCATCTTCGATGCGCTTGGCAATCTCGATCTCGCCTTCGCGCGTCAGCAGCTCGACCGAGCCCATCTCGCGCATATACATGCGCACGGGGTCGGTGGTGCGGCCGAAGTCGGAGTCGACGGTCGACAATGCGGCCTCGGCGGCCGCTTCCGCCTCGTCGTCGCTGGTGACGACGGCAACGTTATCGGACAGCAACAACGTTTCCGCATCGGGCGCGTGCTCGTAGACAGCGATACCCATGTCATTGAAGGTACCGATGATGCCTTCGATGGCTTCCGGATCGACTATATTTTCGGGTAAGTGATCGTTGATTTCCGCATAGGTCAGGAAACCGCGCTCCTTGCCGAACTTGATCAGGGTCTTGAGTTTCTGGCGCCGGCGCTCGAGTTCTTCCTCGCTCGCTTCCGTGTCGGACGAGAACGCGTCTTTGAGCAGCGCGCGCTCCTTCGCCTTGCGGTCCTTGGCCTTGGCCTTGTCGACGGCCTTCAGTTCGGCCCGTTCGACGGCGTTCAGCGCGGCGACTTCATCATTTTCTGGCTGGAATTCTTTTGGCTTGCGGCCGCGGCGGCCTGGCACTTTTACCGACGGCAAGACATAACCGGACGTATCGATCGCGGCCAGGGTGGCGGCGTCGGTGGTCTGGCTGACCACAGGCGGCGCGCTGGCGACGCGCGCTTCTGGCCGGTCGAGCGCCTTTTCGGCTTTCGTGGTAACTTTAGTGGGCTTTGCAGCCGCTTTGGATTCGGGTTTCTTGATTGGCACAGGCGCTTTCGATTACACAACGACTTGCTTTACGGTGGATTAGGATAAAGTTTGCTGCCAGTTCCCTGTCTACCTGCGGGAACCACCATCTTCGAACCTGCCGACTGCGCAAATTCGACACTGTTACGTTACTTACACCTCATCGGCCACGATCCGCGGGAAGCGCAGCAATTCCTGTCCACCGGCTGTTGCCAGCCGCCTCGGCAAAAATTCCTGCATCGACCGCGTTGGGAGCGAGAGCCTGGCGCGGCTTGCCAGCGTCTGCGAGCTTTGCCCGCAACGCCGAAAGCGCCTGTTGGCCCTGGCTGCCGACACGATCCACCGCGCCGATCAAGAGCCTAACTTACTGAAAACAAATACTATTTACGAAACAGAACTAGCTTGCCAAAGCACACAATACTTAGCATTTAATTATAGCACGCGAAAAATGTTTTTCCAGTGCGCGCCATACCCTCAGGACAAGGTTATCGATTCACCAACTCGGCATCGCGCTCGCGTTCCAGCGCCCCCTGCTCCTGCATGATTTCGCGGTAGCGTACACCAATTTTCTCGGATGGCAAACCCGAGGCAAACAATTGCTGCAATTCCGCCTTCAAGGCATTCAATTTGATCTCGCGGATGGTGCTCACCAACCACGACAATTCACTGTCGTAATCGGACTCCGTGCCGGCCGCGATCTCGCCGATGATCTCGTCGTATTCGCTGCCCAGCTCCTTCAATTGCTGCGCCAGCGCGGCAAAACTGCCGTGCTCGCCCAGCGCCTGCCCCACGGCCACCAGTTGCCCCAGGCTGTGCGCCGCATCGGGCCCCAGGTGCTGGAAGGCGGCCAGGGCGGCCTCGTCGATGCGCATCGTCAGCGGCGGATGCGCCACCAGCATGCGCATGATCTTCAATTCCAGCCCGACAGGCACGGGGCGGCCCGATTTCGGCGGCGCACGGTGCGCCACGGCAACGGGCTTGGCCAGCTCGAACAGGGCTTCGATCTCGGCCGGCGTGGACTGCGTCAGCTGGGCCAGGCCGCGCACGATCTGCAGGCGCAGGGACGACGGCGCCATCAGCTGCAGCAGCGGCTTGGCGTCGAACTGCACGCGGGCGCGCCCTTCCGGTTCCGACAAATCATGCTCGCCCGACACTTCTTTCAGCAGAAATTGCGACAGCGGCATGGCTTCATGCACCTGCTGCTCGAAACCTTCGGCGCCGAATTCGCGGATATAGCTGTCCGGGTCATGTTCCGAGGGCAAAAACAGGAATTTGATGGTTTTATTGTCCGACACGTGGGCCAGGCTCGCTTCGAGCGCGCGGCGGGCGGCGCGGCGGCCGGCCTTGTCGCCATCGAAGCTGAAAATCACGTTATCGGTCTGGCGCAGCAGTTTTTGCACATGGGTCGGCGTGCACGCCGTGCCCAGGGTCGCCACTGCCTGCGGGAAACCCATCTGCGCCAGCGCCACCACGTCCATGTAGCCCTCCGTCACCAGCACGTAACCGGCGTCGCGGATGGCCTGGCGCGCCTCGAACAGCCCATATAGTTCGAAACCCTTGGAAAACAAGGGGGTTTCCGGCGAATTCAGGTATTTCGGTTCACCATGGTCGAGCACGCGGCCGCCAAAGGCGATCACTTGCCCCTTCGTATTGCGGATCGGGAACATGATGCGTTCGCGGAAACGGTCATAGCGCTTGCGGTTATTGCCTTCTTCATCGACCTTGTCGATCACGAGACCGGCCTCGGCCAGGGCCACCACGTCGTAGTCGGGGAAGACGGAGCGCAGATTATCCCAGCCGCCAGGCGCAAAACCCATGCCGAAGCGAGCGGCCACTTCGCCCGTCAGGCCCCGGTTCTTGAGGTAGGCGATGGCTTCCGGCGCGTGGCGCAATTGCCCGCGGTAATAATCGCAGGCCTGCGTCATGGCGTCGGACAGGGCCAGGCTTTGCGCCTGGATCTGCGCGCGCTGGGCTGGCGGAATCTTGTCATCCGCTTCCGGCACGACCATGCCCACGTTCTGCGCCAGGTCCTTGACGGCGTCGACAAAGCCCATGCCCGAATACTCGATCAGGAAGCCGATCGAGGTGCCATGCGCGCCACAGCCGAAGCAGTGATAGAACTGCTTGGTGGGGCTGACGGTAAAGCTGGGTGACTTTTCACTGTGGAACGGGCACAAGCCCATGAAATTGGCGCCACCTTTTTTCAGTTGCACATAGCGCCCCACGACATCGACGATATCGACGCGGTTGAGCAAATCGGAAATGAAGGATTGAGGTATCACTGGCTAGGGCGGGTCTTGTTATAGGTCAGACTATACTACCGCACGTGGCCTGAGGTTGAGCCAGGTCAACGTGTGGGCTGTTAACAGGCTGCCAGCGCGACGGCTGACAGCCTTTGTTCCTGCTTTATATGCGGCTTAGGCAGCCGGAGTCAATGCCTTCTTGACCAGAGCCGACACCACCGTCATGTCGGCGCGACCAGCCAGCTTCGGCTTGACGATGGCCATGACCTTGCCCATGTCTTGCGGACCGGCGGCGCCCGAGGCGGCCACGGCGGCAGCCACTTCGGCCGCCACTTCCTCGTCCGACAGGCCGGCAGGCATGTAGCCGATCAGGTGCACGAGCTCGGCTTTTTCGATGTCGGCCAGGTCGGCGCGGCCACCGGCTTCGAACTGGGTGATCGAATCCTTGCGCTGCTTGATCATCTTTTCCACGATGGCCGTCACGTGGGCATCCGTCAGTTCGATGCGCTCGTCGACTTCCTTGCGCTTGATTTCCGCCAGCAACAGGCGAATCGTGCCCAGCTTGCCCGTTTCCTTGGCGCGCATGGCGTTTTTCATGTCTTCGGTAATTTGTTCTTTCAAGCTCATGGCAATCCTCGTTGGTCAGTAGGTGGGTGCTCGTGCGCGGCTACCATCAGCGGGCCACAAAAGCGAAAACCCGCTGCGGCGAACCGGAGCGGGTATGCGACTCATCTGAAGTATCACTCCAGGCGAATCAAAACAAAACCCGTGGCGAACAAGGCGCCGTACTACCCGGGTTGGTTCTGACTGAACAGTCTTAGAATAATTTTTTCGGCAGTTGTTGGCTGCGGATGCGTTTGTAATGACGCTTGACAGCAGCTGCCAGCTTGCGCTTGCGCTCAGCTGTTGGCTTTTCGTAGAATTCGCGAGCGCGCAATTCGGTCAGCAGACCCGTTTTTTCGATGGTGCGTTTGAAGCGACGCATTGCGACTTCGAACGGCTCGTTTTCTTTAAGGCGAATAGTGGTCATGTAAAATTCAAACCGTTGAGGTGGTGTATAGGAAGAGATAGATAGTAGCAGCTTTTATTCGGAAAGGGAAGCCCCTCCCCCACTTGCGTGCGGCATGCAGCCTGAGATTGCCGCCCGGCTGTGGCGTAAACCACGCACCGGGGTGGGCGCACGGGGCGCCAGAACCCCATCCTACAGACTTGCTTACTGCAAGGCAATACCTGCCGCCACGCCCGAAGCCCAGGCCCACTGGAAGTTGTAGCCGCCCAGCCAGCCCGTCACGTCGACCGATTCGCCGATGAAATACAGACCCGGCACTTTATTAGCCATCATGGTCTGCTGCGACAGTTCGCGCGTATCGATGCCGCCGCGCGTCACTTCGGCCTTGCGGTAGCCTTCGGAACCGTTCGGCACGATGGACCAGGCATTGATGGCTTGCCCCAGCTTGCGCAGCTGCGCATCGGGCATGTCGGCGATGCGCGCGTCCGGTGCCAGGCCGTTGACGGCCAGCAGGCAGTCGGCCAGGCGCTGCGGCAGCCATTGGGCGACGATATTGCCCAGCTGCTTCTTCAGGGTGCCCTTGCCTTCGATCAAGGTCTGCGCCACGTCCACTTCCGGCAGCAGATTGATGACGATGGGCTCGCCCGGCAGCCAGTAGCTGGAAATCTGCAGGATGGCCGGACCCGACAGGCCGCGGTGCGTGAACAGCAAGTCTTCGCGGAAACGCGCGCCCGTCGCCTTGCGGCCTTTCAGGCTGCCCGTTTCCACATCCACTTCCAGGGCGATGCCGGACAATTCCGCGAACGGCGCCCAGCTGGCCGCATCGAACGTCAGCGGCACCAGGGCCGGACGCGGTTCGACCATCGTCAAGTCGAATTGCCTGGCGATGCGGTAGGCAAAATCCGTGGCGCCGATCTTCGGGATCGACAGGCCGCCCGTGGCGATGACGATGCTGGCCGTCTCGATGTCGCCGCTGTCCGTCTGCAGCACGAAGCCGCCATCCGCTTGCTGGGCAACATTGTCGATCTTGCACGGCATGCGCCAGTGCACGCCGCCAGCGGCGCACTCGTCCTTGAGCATGTCGATGATCTGCTCGGCCGATTCATTGCAAAACAGCTGGCCCTTATGCTTCTCGTGGTAGCCGATCCGGTATTTTTTCACGAGCGCGAGGAAATCCTGCGGCGTGTAGCGCGACAGCGCGCTCTTGCAGAAATGCGGGTTTTCCGAGAGGAAATTCTGCGGGGTGGCGTTGATATTGGTGAAATTGCACCGTCCACCACCGGAGATGCGGATCTTTTCGGCCAGCTTGGCCGCGTGATCGATCAACACCACGCGCTTGCCTTGCTGGGCGGCCACAGCCGCACACATCATGCCGGCCGCGCCCGCGCCGATCACTGCCACATCAAATTGTTTTGCCATAAGAATTCCGGTCACCGCTGATTACAAAGACGCCATTGTAAACTGCGGCGACGCGGCTAGCGCGGCCGTGCCGCAATCTGCCGCGATGCCGTCAAGCATTGCGCCACCTGCTCGGCGATCGACGGTGGCACGGGCACCTCGCCGCGCAGCACGGCCGCGATCCAGTCCGCCGTGGTGGCCGCATCGCGCTCGGCCGGCAAATGCGGCAACTCTTCCACCAGCAACTGCTTTTCCACCAGTACCGTGCGTTCGCTCCCGTGAAACCAGTCGATCTGCTGCGCCTTGTTGGCATTGGCCACCGTCTCGCCTTCCGTGCCGCGCATGAGGAAAGCGTCGCCGCGCGCGGGATCAGATGCAGTGAGGAAATATTCACCGAGCATTTCCAGGTATTCAGGGTGCGTGTACGACACCAGGCGCAGGGCCGGGCCGGCGAACGGCTGCATGATTTTCACCAGGGTATGCGTGGAATTGCGCACGCCCAGCACGCGCCGCAGGGACAGCATGTGGGCCAGGCGCGGCGCCAGCGCCTCGATGGGCAGGAAGGCGGCTTGCCCCCGCGCCATGGCGACCTCGGCTTGCGCATGGTCCGTGGAAGCGGGCACGCCCAGCGCGGCCAGCACTTCGGCCGTCGTGATGCGGCCCGGGTCGCTGCTCACGCCATGCACGAGCACGGGTGCGCCCGCGCGCGCCAGCAGTAGCGCCAGCAAGGCCGTCAGGTTGGCCATCTTGCGCGCGCCGTTGTAGCTGGGAATGATGATCGGGGCAAATTCACCGGCCGGCGCGGCCAGCGGGGCAAATGAGGCTTCGGCAGCGTCGAGGAAGCCGGCGATCTCGTCCACGGATTCGCCCTTGATGCGCATGGACAACAAAATGCCGCCCAGCTCCAGGTCCGACACGCGGCCCTCGAGCATGGCGCGGTACAGGGCGCGGGCATCGTCCCGCGTCATGCTGCGCGCGCCGTTCTTGCCGCGTCCTATTTCCTTGATGAAACGTGCTGCGGGGAATGGCTCGCCGGCCACATCGGTATGGGGTATGGAAACTGTCGTCATGGCGCCAGCTTACACGGATTTTTCCCCTTGCAGACGGGCTGGAAGACGCCATGGACGACTATGCAACAGTCTTTCCAGCTATTTTTTTACGAATTTGCTTCGCGCCTGCATCCAGACGCGCCACCGCTGCGTATAAGACTGCACAGGGGGACTCATCATGGAACACGCGATCAAACGGGAAACGGCCTTCGTCGGCATCGAAACAAGCAAGCTGCTGCTGAAAGCCGTGTTGCTGTCGGGCAACGAAGTGCTGTGCAAGGTGCTGGAAAACGACGTGGCCGGCTACCGCTGGCTGCGCAGCTGGCTGCAAAGGAACGACGTGCCCGTCATCGGCTTGCGCGTCTGCATGCGCCTCGATATGCCGTACAGCGAGACGCCCGCCCGCATGCTGGCCGACATGGGCATGGTGGTATGCGATGCCCAGCCCGCCCAGCTGGACGACTATCTGCGCGGCCAGGGCTTGCCCGATGACGCGGCGCACAGCGCCGTGGTGCTGGCCAACTACTGCGCGCACAGGCGCCCCGCGCGCTGGACGCCGCCCTCGCCCGCCTACGTGGAACTGCGCCTGTGGCTGCGCCGCCTGCACGCCATCGAAGGCGTGCGCCAGCAGGAATCGGCGCGCCTGAATGCGCATCTGCAAGCCGGCCAGCATGCACTGCACGCCCTGCTGCGCCAGCAGATCGCCTGCCTGGACGCGCAGATACGCCAGCACGAAAGCGCCATCCTCGCGCATGTGCGGCGCCACCCAGGCCTGCCCCGGCCGCCCGAGCTGGCCGGCAACTACCAGCGCATCGCCCGCTACAGCGTTGGCGCCAGCCTGGCCGGCGGCCACTGAGCGCATGGGGGCCGGCAGCGTGCCGGCCCTGCCATAAAAACAACTGAACCATTGCCGTTTTGGCCCCATCCCCGCCGCCAGGCCGCATTTCCGCTACACTATTGCCTCTTAAAGAACGCAATCGCGAAAGCCGAGCCAGAATCATGAATACGCCAGACATCGAAAATATCAACGTCACCTCTTTCGCGCCCATGCCGACACCGGCCGAACTGCACGCCAAGCTGCCCCTGTCGGAGAGCGCCTTCGACACCGTCAGCCGCGGCCGCGAAGCGCTGCGCAACATCATCGACCGCAAGGACCAGCGCCTGTTCGTCGTCGTCGGCCCGTGCTCGATCCACGATCCCGTCGCCGGCCTCGATTACGCGCGCCGCCTGAAAGCGCTGCAAGAGGAAGTCAAGGACACGATGCTGCTGGTGATGCGCGTGTATTTCGAAAAACCGCGTACCACCACGGGCTGGAAAGGCTATATCAACGACCCGTACATGGACGATTCGTTCAAGGTCAACGAAGGCATGGAAAAGGCGCGCCAGTTCCTGCTCGACGTGTGCGAACTGGGCCTGCCCACCGCCACCGAAGCGCTGGACCCGATCTCGCCGCAATACCTGGGCGACCTGATCGCCTGGACCGCCATCGGCGCGCGCACGACGGAATCGCAGACGCACCGCGAAATGTCGTCGGGCCTGTCGACCCCGGTCGGCTTCAAGAACGGCACCGATGGCGACATCAGCATCGCCATCAACGCGATTTTATCGTCGGCGCACCCGCACTCCTTCCTGGGCATCAATGGCGAAGGCAACGTCGCCATCGTGCGCACGCGCGGCAACGCGTACGGCCACGTCGTGCTGCGCGGCGGCGACGGCCGTCCGAACTACGATTCGGTCTCGATCGCCATCGCCGAACAGGCGCTGGCCAAGGCCAAGCTGCCGGCCAATCTGGTGGTCGACTGCTCGCACGCGAACAGCTACAAAAAGCCGGAACTGCAACCGCTGGTGATGGGCGACGTGGTCAACCAGATCCGCCAGGGCAACCGCTCGCTGGTGGGCGTGATGATCGAATCGAACATCGTCGGCGGCAACCAGAAGATCCCGCAAGACCTGTCGCAACTGACCTACGGCTGTTCCGTCACCGACGGCTGCATCGACTGGGACACGACGGCGACCATGCTGCGCGATGCGCATGCGCATCTGGTCAATCGCCCAAAATAATGCCGGCGATGTTGTCGGATTACGGCGCTTTGCGCCTAATCCGACCTACGAATTGAGCCGCGCAGGTCGGCTTGGCGCACAGCGCGCAAGCCGACACCAGCACGAGGCATATCATGCCATCTGCACATGCGGCAGCAGCGCAAACGAGCCCGCCAGCGCCTGCTCGGCCTTGCTGGCCGGGACATTGAGCTCCTTCAAGTCCAGGTAGATGCGCCCGTCCAGGATGCGCACGGCGTACGTACGCGCCATGCCCTGCACGGGCGCCACCAGGCGGCCCGAATCGAGCTCGATGATCCAGCTGTTCTTCGGCCCCATCAGGTTTTTCTCCATCAGCACCCCCTGCGCGAGCGGGCCGCCCAGGCAGGGCACCGTGTCGAGCAGCGCATACACCGTATCGTCAGCCGCGCGAAACAGCGCCACGCCCGGTAAATCCTGCCACGCCAGTCCCCGCTGCACCATGCGCGCGCCCGCCAGCGGCATGTCCTTCAGGCGGCAAATCATTTTCCATTGTTCCGACATCGCTAGCTCCCTCGAGAAAGGTACACGCTAGTCTAAGCAAGAGCGGTGCCAGTGCCGGCACAAGCGAAGAATGGCCAAAATCCGCAGCAAAACGGCGCCGCGCCGCACTGCGCAAGTGCACACTGCCGCCGAAATGGTGCGCCGGCCGCACGGTGGAGTGCCCGGCTTTCCTTTACAATGGCGGATTACTCCTCCCTATTTAGCACCTTCATGATTGTTCTTGGCGTCGAATCCTCCTGTGACGAAACCGGCCTGGCCTTGTACGACACGCAACGCGGCCTGCTGTCGCACGCCCTCTATTCGCAAGTCGCCATGCACGAGCAATATGGCGGCGTGGTGCCGGAACTGGCGTCGCGCGACCATATCCGCCGCGCCATCCCGCTGCTCGAAGAAACCCTGGCCAAGGCCGGCATCACCCTGCCAGAGATCGACGCCATCGCCTACACGCAAGGTCCTGGCCTGGCTGGCGCGCTGCTGGTCGGCTCCTCCGTTGCCTGCAGCCTGGGCCTGGCCATCAACAAGCCGGTGCTGGGCATCCACCATCTGGAAGGCCATCTGCTGTCGCCCTTGCTGGCGTCCGAGCCGCCGGAATTCCCGTTCATCGCCCTGCTGGTGTCGGGCGGCCATACGCAGCTGATGCGCGTCGACGGCGTGGGACAATACACGATGCTGGGCGAAACGCTCGATGATGCGGCCGGCGAGGCGTTCGACAAGTCGGCCAAGCTGCTGGGCCTCGGCTATCCGGGCGGCCCCGCCATTTCGCGCCTGGCCGAATTCGGCGATCCGCTCGCATATAAACTGCCGCGCCCCATGCTGCATTCGAAGGATTTCAATTTCAGTTTCTCGGGCCTGAAGACGGCCGTGCTGACCGTGGTGAAAAACCATGACGAAAAAGTCATCGCGAATATCTGCGAGCAGGACAAGGCGAATATCGCGCGCGGCTTCGTCGACGCCATCGTCGACGTGCTGACGGCCAAATGCGTGTCGGCCCTCAAGCACACGGGCTTGAAACGCCTGGTGATCGCCGGCGGCGTGGGCGCCAACGCGCAATTGCGCGCCTCGCTCAACGCGGCGGCCGCCAAGAAGCGCTTCAAGGTGTATTACCCGGAGCTGGAATTCTGTACCGACAACGGCGCCATGATCGCCTTTGCCGGCGCCATGCGCCTGCAAATCAATCCCGACGCCGCCAAGCACGATTACTCGTTCAACGTGCGCCCGCGCTGGCCGCTGGACGAGATCCGGGAAATTTAATCTAGAACCCCTAAAGCGAAGGGCTGGGGTCAGTCCTTCAGGATCGGAATGTACCCCATTGGGGCAAATTCCCCCTGAGGGTCTGACCCCGGTCGTTGCTATGGGGTTTTACTCCGCCAGCAAAAAATTCCGTCTCAATACCACGCTACCCTCCGCCACTGTTTCATCCTTCAATCCCACACCCGACAACTGCCGGCTGAACGCCTGCGACAGCAAATAATGCAGCCGGTACGCCGCCTGCGCATATGCCAGCCCCTCCGGACGCACGTTCGAAATGCAGTTGCGGCGCTCGTCCAGTAAACCCACTGTCGGCGCCCACGTCAGGTACAGGCCCAGGCTGTCCGGGGAACTCAAGCCCGGGCGCTCGCCGATCAGCACCAGCACGGCGCGTGCCCGCAATAACTCACCCACCTCGTCGCCAATGGCCACCCGTCCCTGCGCCACGATGTGCAGCGGCGACAGGGTCCACGCCTCCAGCGCCAGCCGTTCGCGCAGGGCCGCCAGGAAGGGCGCCGCGTGGCGCTGCACGGCCAGCGCCGACAGGCCGTCGGCCGCCACCAGCGCCAGGTCGACTCCCTTGCCACCTCCGGCCAGCCGCGCGCGTGAAACCTCGTCGAGCCGGCGTCCCAGGTCGGGCCGTTGCAGATAGTCGGCGCGCGTGGCGGCCGCGCTGTGCAGCGGCACGCAGTCTTGCCCTTGCGCGGCCAGGACGCGTGCCAGAACGTCGCCATCGAGCGCCAGGTGCACGGCGTCGCGCGCCTGCGCGTGGGCCAGCTGGAACGCCAGCTGCGCCTTGGTCGGCACGCTCACGCCGCGCCGTCCCAACGCGATGCGCGCCGCCGTATGCGCGCGCAGCGCTTGCCAAGGAATGGCTTCGTCCATGCATCCTCCTAGTCGTCCAGGCGCAGCAGGGCCGCCTGGAAGGCCGGCGCCAGCGCTTCGCTCAAGCGGCCCTGCGTATCCGTGATCCGCATGCGCGCCAGCCAGGCCGCAAATTCCGGCGCAGGGCGCAGGCCCAGCACCCGGCGCGCATACAGGGCGTCGTGGAACGAGGTGCTCTGGTAGCCGAGCATGATGTCGTCCGCGCCCGGCACGCCCATGATGAAATTGCAGCCGGCCACGCCCAGCATGGTCAGCAAGGCATCCATGTCGTCCTGGTCCGCCTCCGCGTGGTTGGTATAGCACACGTCACAACCCATGGGCAGCCCGAGCAGCTTGGCGCAGAAATGGTCTTCCAGCCCCGCACGCATGATCTGCTTGCCGTCGTACAGATATTCGGGGCCGATGAAGCCGACGACGGAATTGACCAGCAGCGGCTGATACGCGCGCGCCACCGCATAGGCGCGCGCTTCGCACGTCTGCTGGTCCATGCCATGGTGGGCGCCGGCCGACAGCGCGCTGCCCTGCCCCGTCTCGAAATACATGACGTTGTTGCCCACCGTGCCGCGCCCCAGCGACAGGGCCGCCGCCCGCCCCTCGGCCAGCAGAGACAAATCGATGCCGAAGCTGCGGTTGGCCGCCTGCGTGCCCGCCACCGACTGGAACACCAGGTCGACGGGAGCGCCGCGGCGTATCGCCTCGATGGTATTGGTAATGTGCGTGAGCACGCAGGACTGCGTGGGAATTTCATACTGCTCGATGACGGCGTTGAGCAGGTGCAGCAGCGACACCACCTGCGCCACATTGTCGGTGGCGGGATTGATGCCGATGACGGCGTCGCCGCTGCCCAGCAACAGGCCATCGAGCATCGACGCGGCAATGCCTGTGGCGTCGTCCGTCGGGTGGTTCGGCTGCAAGCGCGTGGACAAGCGGCTTTCCAGCCCCAGGGTATTGCGAAAGGCCGTCACGACCCGGCACTTGCGGGCCACCAGCACCAGGTCCTGCAGGCGCATGATTTTCGAGACGGCGGCCGCCATTTCCGGCGTGATGCCGGCGGCGACCTGGGACAGCGTTTGCGTGTCCGTCGCATCATCGAGCAGCCAGTCGCGAAAGTCGCCCACGCACAGGTGGGAAATCGGTGCAAAGGCGGCGCGCGCATGCGAGTCGATGATCAGGCGCGTGACCTCGTCCTCTTCGTACGGCACCAGCGCCTCGTTGAGGAACAGCGATAGCGGCACGTCGGCCAGCGCCAGCTGCGCCGCCACCCGCTCGCGCGCGCTGGCTGCCGCCACGCCGGCCAGCACGTCGCCCGAACGCAGCGGCGTGGCCTTGGCCAGCAGCTCCTTCAGGCTGGCGAACGCATAGGTATGGCTGTCTATCGTATGGCTGAAGCGGGGCATGGTTCGGTTCCTCCCATGCCCCATTCTACGCCAGGCTACAGGCTGCGCAGTGCCCCTTCCAGCTGCGGATGACGGAAGGCAAAGCCGTCGGCCAGCAAGCGGCGCGGCGCGACCCTTTGGCCTTCCACCAGCAAGTCGGCCTGCTCGCCCAGCAAGGCTTGCATGACGAAGGCCGGCGTGGGCATGAAGCTGGGGCGGTGCAGCACGGCGCCCGCCACCTGGGCGAAGCGGCGCTGCGCTATGGCTTCCGGCGCGCAGAAGTTGTATGCGCCGCTCACGGCCTGTTCTTCGCTGCGGCGCGCCAGATGGGCGATGCCGCGGATCACGTCGCGCACGTGCACCCACGTGACCCACTGTTTGCCGCTGCCCAGCGGGCCGCCCACGCCGAAACGGACCGGCAAGAGCATCTGCGGCAGCGAACCCTGGTGGCCGAAGACGAGGCCAAAGCGCATGCAGCCCACCTGCACGCCATAGCGTTCCGCTTGGCGCGCGGCCGCTTCCCATTCCTGGCACAGCTGCGACATGAAGATGGCTTGCGGTGCGCTCTCCTCCGTCAATTCCGTGTCGTCGCCATGCGGCTGCACGCCGTAGTAGCCGATGGCCGATGCCGACAGCAGCACCCGTGGCTTGTGCTGCGCGCGGGCGATCCACGCCACCAGGTCCTGCGTCAGCGCCACTCTGCTGCGGCGCAGGGCCGCCTTGCGCGCGTCCGTCCAGCGATGCCCGACGATGCGCGCACCGGCCAGGTTGACCACCATGTCGATGCGCTGCGCATCCGACAATGCGTCGAACGACTGGATGCAACGCACCTGGCCATCGAAGGTCCACGCGGCCTGCTTGGGCTGGCGCGTCAGCACCGTCACGGCATGGCCATCGGCCAGCAAGGCGGTCACCAACTGCTGGCCGATGAAACCCGTGGCGCCCGTCACCAGCACGGATTGCGGCGTGCTGGCAAAGCGCAGGTGTTCCTCTTGCTCTGCCGTCTCCTGCACCTTGCGCCGTCCCAGCTGCCACACGGCATACGCGTCGCGCAGGCCGGACAAGCCCACGCCCACGCCGCACAGGGCGAGGAAGACGCTGAGCCAGCCATACGGCTGCCACACGAGGGCCGTCGGCAAGGTGGCCCATTCGCTGCTGTTCAGGGCCAGCAAGGCGATGAAGGCGCCCGCGTTAATCGCCAGCACCGTGTGCGTGACCCGCTCCGTGGCGGGCAGGAGGCGCGTCTGGTCTTCGACGACGAAGTCCCACAGGGTCAATACGATTTCCACGCCAAACACGATGACCAGCACCCAGGCCCAGGCGCCATGCCACTCCCACGCGGCCAGGCCCACGAACAGCAGGCTGTAGATCAGGGCGCGCGTCGCATGGATCGTCAATTCGAGCCGCGCGGACGCCTTTTGCGGCAGCGCTTCCGTGATTTCATGGTGGTAGATGGTGTCGAAGGCGCCCAGGCAGCCTTGCGCGGCCATCAGTTGCAGGGCCAGCAGATGCGTATTCATGGTGTCTCCTCGTGATTTTGCGGTGCGGCCGATTCGCGGAACACGCCCGCCTGGGTGAACGTGGTGCCGAACAGGGCGTGGCGGATCTCGATGCGGATGTTGAACTGCTGCGGCGTCTCGTTGCGGTGGCACAGATAGGTCTTGCCGGGCGTGAGCACGCCCGGCAGCGGCAGGCGCCAGCCGAAAAGATCGAGAAAATAGCCGTCGCTGGTGAAGTGCAGATTGCCGTCCTCGACGTGCAGCACCAGCTTCATGCCCAGGCCCATGCCCACGTATTCGAGCACTTCGCCTTTCGCGCTTTCCGCCATGTAGGACGTGAAGCGGATCGGCGCGCGCCCATGCAGGCGGTAGGTGCGCTGCTTGAAAATGAACGGGCAGCCGGGGCGCGAATAGACTTCGATATCGACGGGGAAGTCGTGATCGTCATGCGGGATCAGAGCGCCATCGATGAAGGGGCGCGTGAGCCAGCCGAGGAATTTTCCCAGGCGCGAGCTGGTCAGTTCACTGAGCTCACCCCGGTAATACAGGGGCTGGCCCGGCGCGGGATTTTTCTCGAAGCGGCGGCGGATATCCGGGTGCAGCGTGAGCCACTGCGCGCCCATCACCTTCTTGAACAGTTCTCCTTCCGAGGGGCCGTTCATGATTTTGCGCGCTTGCCAGCTTTGTCTTCCGGGCTGAGGAACTTGGCCACCTTGCCCCCCATCGACAGCATGCGCTGCAGGGTCGCCGGCGGCAAATTCTTGTAGTCGCTATAGGTGCTGCTGAGCATTTCCAGGAAGGCCAGCACCTCGCCCATGCGTTCCAGGGTGGCCGGTGGAATGGCCGCATCGTGCTCGCCCTCGATCGCGCATTCACGCAGCACCGTCAGCGTGGGATCGATCTCGCGCCGCTTGCGCTCCTCCATGATGACGCGGAAGATTTCCCACACATCCTGCAGGGCGACGAAATGGTCGCGCCGGTCCCCCATCACGTGCGTACTGCGCGCCAGGCCCCAGCTTTGCAATTCCTTCAGGCTGTTGCTGACGTTGGAGCGGGCCACGTTCAGGCTGGCCGCGATGTCTTCCGCCGTCAACGGTTCATTGGCCAGGAACAGCAGCGCGTGGATTTGCGCCACCGTACGGTTGACGCCCCAGCGGGTGCCCATTTCGCCCCAGTGGAGGATGTACTTTTGAGTAGTCGGGCTCAGTTCCATGGCTTTCTCTTATTTCTGTCGTTACAGAAATGTAAGACGAAACAGAAACCGAGTCAAGCCCGATTCGTCAAGACTTTGCGGGTGGCAGGCCCATGGCGCGCAGGAACTGCTGCTGCGAGGCGTGCAGCTGGCCGTAACCGAGTTCGCGGTAGACGAGGCCGTGGCGCGGCGCCAGTTCGGCCAGGATGCGCGCCAGCGCCGGGTAGTGGCGGTGATTCCAGGTGGGGAACAGATGGTGCGTCAGGTGCAGGTTCAAGCCGCCGAGCCAATAACCGAGCCAGCGCAGCGCGCGCGGTTTCGGCGTCCAGTCGCAGGCCGTATAAAACGTGTGCTGGTACCAGTCGTGCGGCAGGGTACCGTCCTGGCCCGGCTGGAAGAATTCCACTTCGGCCCAGTGCGTGCCGAGGATCAGCGCCACCAGCGCGCACGAGGCGATCATCTGGCCCAGGAAATACGCGCCCAGCACCACGTTCCAGGCGAGGCCGTGCTGCTGCAGCACCCACATGGGCAGCGCCAGCACCAGCGCCACGTGACCCAGCTTCCAGCCGAGGAACGACAGCCAGCCGCGCCAGCCCTGCAGGCGGCTGTGCGCGGCCACGGGCGTCTTGCCGAAGCGGTCCAGCCAGTCGCCATACCAGTTCAGGTACGGCAGCGACAGGGCCGCCACCACGGGCCAGTACAGGTACTGGTAGCGGTACTGGGGCGACCAGCTTTGGAACGGCGTCTGGCGCAGGAAGGGGTTCGGTTCCGTGTCGAGGTCATAGCCTTCCACGTTCGCATACGTGTGATGAAAGTGCACGTGGCGGATGGTCCAGAAATCCGTGTCCACGCCCACGGGCAAGCCCACCAGGCGTATCAGCACGCGGTTCAGGAAACCGCGGCGGAAGATGGCGCTGTGGGCCGCATCGTGCAGGGTATTCATGGCCAGCGCCATGGCCGCGACCAGGCAAGCGACGTAGCTGGCGACAAACGGCCAGGTGTCGTCGGCATTCAAGGCCAGCGCATACAGGCCCACCGTCAGCGCGGCCAGGAACATGGTTTTCGCATGCAGGCGCGCGTCGCCGAAGCGGTGCCTTCCTTCGTCCGCCAGGTAGGCGTCGGCGCGGGCGCGCAATTCGCGGCGGAAGGCGGAATCGCGGGCGGGCTGGAAGCGCAGCGGCGGCAACGAAGGTACAGGCTGCGTCACGCGCGCGTCCCCGCTGCGGCAGGCAACCACAAGCGGCGCGCGCCATCGAGGCCATGCGCCAGCAGCGCGGCCAGAAACACCATGCCCCATATGTCGCGCGCGCCATACCAGCCCAGGTACAGGGCCGGCATGGCCAGCGCGATGGCCACCCAGGCGATGGCGCCCCAGCGGCGCGCATCGGACAGGCCGCCCAGCGCCAGGGTGCCGCCGAAGATCAGCGCGAACAGGATCGCCTGCTGTGCGCCGGCCAGCACCGCCTCATGGTTGACGTAATAGATCACGAGGCCGAACAGGATCACGCCGCCGATGCCGATGAACAGCTCGGGCACGTGGAAAGTGCAGCGCGACTGCCAGTGGGGAAAGCGCGCGCGCAGCCATGTAAATAGTTTGCCGTTGCTGGCCAGCAGCGGGTTGTGCGTGGGTGTCATGCCCTTCACGCCATAGCGCATTTCCACACCCTCGAGTTCGGGCTGGAAGCTGCCAAACAGCCTGTCCCACAGCAGCAGGGTGCCGCCGAAATTGCGGTTGATGTAGCGTTTATCCGTGCCGTGGTGCACGCGGTGGTGCGAGGGCGTGACCATGAATTTATCGAGGATGCCCGACTTGTTTACCAGCGCATTGTGGTTGTAGAACTGCACCGTGTAATGCAGGGACGAGACGACAAGGAAGATTTCCAGCGGCACGCCCAGCACGGCCAGGATGGCGATGAAGGGGAAATTCGTCAGCGACGAATACCAGGAATTGCGCACGCCCAGCGACAGGTTGAAATGCTCGCCCTGGTGATGCACCACGTGCACGGCCCACAGCAGCGGGATTTTATGGTGCAGCCGGTGCATCCAGTAAAAGCACAGGTCCCAGGCAAAAAACGCGAATATCCACTGCGCCACCACGGGCCACTGGTCGACGACGTGCAGGTTCACATGGCGCAGCAGCAGGGCGAAGGCCGCCACTTCCACGCCGCGAAATACCCACATCAGGATATGGCCGGAATTGAGATTGAAGATCACGTCCTTCCACGGCACGGGTGTCTTGCGTACCCATTTGAGTATCAGCAGTTCGGCCAGCACGAAGGCCAGCATGATCAGGAACGACAGGGCAAATGGATTCATCATGGTGCGGTTTTGATGGAAACGGCGCGGCGGGCAGCCAAGGATACCTGCATTTTCGCCAGCATGCCGCCGGCGATGCCAACAGCCAGGCCGGCGGCCAGGTCGATGCTCACGTGCCGGCGCAGCGCGATGATGGCGTAGCAGATGGCCACGCCCAGCACCAGGGCCAGCGCGGAACGCAGCGGCTGGCGTTTGTCGCACAGGGCCCACACGCACAGCAAGGTCAGGGCACCGTGCAGCGACGGCAGGCAGTTTTGCGTGGAATCCGCCGCCTGCAGCATGCGCAGCGCCTGCGTGCTCCAGGCGCCGCCCTCGCCCACGGGCGGGTAGGCGAGCGTGGTCGGATACAGCAGGAACACCACGCCGCACAGGACGGCGGAAAGCGCCATGGCGCGCGCCAGCCAGCGCACGCGGGCCGCATCGGCCGCCAGGTAGGCGTACGGGATCAGGATGAAGAAAGACAGGTACAGCCAGATGGCAGAGTCGCTGTAGGGAATGGCGCGGTCGATGGCCGTCTCGGGCAGCAGTACCCCCTGTCCTTGCAGCACATCGCTGGAAAAATACACGAGGCCGACGCTGCCCCAGCCGGCCAGCAAGTGCAGCAGGCGGGAATACGGCGTCATGGTGTCTACAGATTTCATGCGGTGGCAAGACGCCGAATGCGGCGCCGTTTCATGGTGGGGTCAAAGGGAGGCAGTTCGCCGCTCGCCGTCCAGGCCAGGCCGCCGGTGGCCACGCCCAGGCCTTGCAGCACCGTTTCAAGATGCGCGCGCAGGGCGGCCAGGCCCGCATCGTCCAGCGCCGCGTGCAGCTGCAGGGCAGCGTCGCCCGTTTGCGCCAGGCGATAATCGGCGTCCAACGGCAAGGCTTGCGCAAACGCGCGCGTCAGCACATCGGCAAACACGGCAACCGGTTCACCGCCGTTCGCCGACGGCAAGGATGGCAAGAGCAGCATATCGTCGCAGCGCCCTTCGATGCCGTCGATGGCGCGCGTGGCGCGGCCGCACGGGCATGGCGTGGCGCGCGCGATCAGGATATCGTCCAGGCGATAGCGCACGATGGGTTGCGTGATGCGCGTAAAGTCCGTAATCACGGGCACGAAGCGCCGCTGTTCTGGATCGAGCCACTGCGGCTCGATGTGCACGTATTCCTCATTCAGATGCAGCACGCCGTGCTCGCAGCTGCTGGCGAGGAAACCTTCCGTGGCCTGGTAGATTTCATGCACGGCGCCGAACGCCTGCACGATCAGCGCGCGGTCCTGCGCTTCCAGCACTTCGGCCACGGAGATGACTTTTTTCGGCGCCAGCGCCAGGCTGCCGTCGATGACGCGGAGCGCCAGTTGGCGCAGCACCTGGGCCGGCGCGACGATGACGGAGGGCCGGTATTGCGCCAGCCGCGCGCACAGCGCGTCGAACGGTTCGAACAGATCGTAAAACGCAAAGGTCAGCCACGGCGAGCGCACGGCCGTGTACAGATTGCTGTTCGCGCGCAGGAACAGCGCCACGCGCTCGCCGGAAAACAGGCCGTCGGGCAGCGCCTTGGCCAGCATCACGCCCGCCCATTGCGCCTTTTCGCGCGGGCTGACGGTAAACACGGCGCGCTTCGACGAGGTACCCGAGGACAGGCCCACCGTGATGTCGCCGACGGCCGACGTGAAGTCGCGGCTATGCTCGGCCGCCATGGCCGCATCCATCGCCTGCGCCAACGTGATTCCTTCGGTATTCATGGCGTCGAAATGCTCGAGCATCAGCGCCTTGTTCATCGTCGGCCACTGCGCCAGCGGCAGGTGGCGGTACGGGGTGAAGTAGCTACTGCGCGCGCACAGCGTGTCGATGAAACGGGCCAGTTGCCGCTGCTGGTAGACGGCCAGCTGCGCGCGGTCCGCAAAGCGCAAGCGGCGCGTACGCCAGTACGACAGCAACAGCCAGACGATACGCTTCACGGGCGGCCCGCCACGGCAATGTAGTCGAGCGTATCTTCATGCGTGATGCGGATCTGCGCATTGCCCGAGCGGTGCAGCTGGTGCAGCCGGTTCAGGGTGGCGTAATACGGCGCGCGCTTGTGCTGGATGATGAACGACAGTTCCGACGGTCCGCGCAGCTGCTGGAAACTTTCCGGCACCCAGGCCGCGTCCGACGCCAGCAGGGTCCAGCCGCCATCCTGCAGCACGAAGGCGCCCAGATGACCGATGGCGTGGCCGGGCAAGTCGACGATGTAGATTTCTCCCGTGCCGCTGACGTCGCGCCCGTACGTGAAGGGCAGCAGGGCCGCCGGCAAGGCCGTCTCTGGCACGCTTTCCACGAAATCCAGGCGGTCGGCAATGTCGGACGGCAGCAGCTCGGGCACGAAGGCCTGGCGCACGGCGGCCACGCCGGACAGGCCGCGCACGGCATCCCAGCCCGTCTTGGACGCCATCAGGCACGCGCCGGGAAAGTCGCGCAGGCCGGCGATATGGTCGGCGTGAAAGTGCGACAGCAGCAGGGTGTGGATATCGCCGGGCGAGACGCCATGGGCGCGCAACTGACCCTGTAGCGACTCGTTCTCGTCGAAGAAAATCGGCGTCACCCACGCATACATGCGGTACACGCCTTTCGACGTGGCGGCGCGGAAGTGTTCGGCGTAACCGGTGTCCCACAGGTACAGGCCCGCGCGCGTCTCGATCAGGTAGGCGCGCGAGGGGAAGCAGCGGCTGGCCAGCCCGCTGCCTTTCAAGACCATGCACGAAGGATGAGTACAGTGGCCGACGCGAAACGCGGTAATCCTAGCCATTGCGCTCCTTGCCCACCTTGTGCGCCGCCGCTTCCTGGCGCATCCACTGCGCCGTGCGGGCGATGCCGTCCTGCAGGCTGACGACGGGACGGTAGCCGAGCACCTTGCGCGCCTTGGCGTTATCGAGCGTCATGTCGAAACTGAGCGCGCCGATGCTGTAGGGCGTCAGCGACGGCTCGCGGCGCGTGAAACGCGAGGCGAACTGCATCAGGCGCGCGACCATCGCCAGCACGCGGTATGGCACGCTGACGATCTCGAACGGCTGCTGCAGATGATCGCAGAACAGGGTGCGCAAGATGTCGCACAGGCGCGCCGGCTCGCCATTCGTGATGTTGAAGGCGGCGCCCGAAGCGATGGTCTTGTGCACGGTGGCCAGCCACATCGCATGCACGACGTTGTCCACATAGGTGACGTCGATGGTAGCCGCGCCGCCATTGGGCAGCGGCAGCTTGCCGCCGCGCTCCTGCAGCACCCTCGCCAGGCGCGGAATCAGGACCTGGTCGTGCGGCCCGAAGATGGCGCGCGGGCGCAGGATCACGCACGTCATGCCGCGCTGGCGGTCGACGCACTCCTGCACCAGCTTTTCCGCCATCGCCTTGCTGCGCGCATAGGCGTTGACGAAGGCGTCGGGACGGAAGGTTTCCGGCACCTCGTAGCGGTTGCGGTAGTCGAAATAGATGGCCGGGGTGGAAATGTGCACGAAGCGCGCCACGTGCAGGCTGGCGGCCGCGCGCAGCAACTGGGCCGTGGCCGTGACGTTGGCGGCGATGAAGTCGCGCTCCGCGCCCCAGGGCGAGGACAGCGCGGCGCAGTGCCAGACGGTGTCCATGCCGCGCACCAGTTCGTCGACCTGGCGCGGCGTCGCCTGCGCCAGGTCGAGCGCGACGAATTGCGCGCCCATGCGTTCGAGTTCGCGGCCCACGGCGGCGTTGCGGCCCGTGGCGCGCACTTCCACGCCCTGCGCCAGCAGGGTGCGCACGGCATTACGCCCCAGCCCGCCCGTCGCTCCCGTGACCAGTATCCGCCTCATCACACCACCTTCACAGGTCAAGTATCATGCCGCCGATGGTCAGGCCAGCGGCCGTGCCCATCATCAGCAAACGCTGGCCTGCCACGGCCCGCCCCGTCATCACCGCCTCGTGCAGGGCGGTGGGCAAGGACGCGGCCACCTGGTTGCCATGCGTTTCAAAGATCTTGATGATTTTAGCATCGGGAACGTCGAGGATGCGCGCCGCATGCGCAAGACCCAATGGGCTGGCCTGGTGCGGCACGACCACGTCGACCTTGTCCAGTCCCGCGCCCGATTCGGCCATCAGTTCCGTCAGGAAATCCGGCATCACCTTGACGGCCAGGCGGAACACGGCCTTGCCATCCATGCGGAACAGGTAGTCGCCCGGTTCGCAGCCGTTGCGCGGATTGCGCTCGGTGCCGCCGCCGCGAATTTCGCAGTAGCGCCGCCCTTCCGGATACGTGCCCATCTTGTAGGCCCGGATGCCGGCGCTGCCGTCGCCCCGCTCGACGATGACGGCGGCGGCGCCGTCGCCAAAGATCATCGACGCTTCCGGCTCGCTCCAGTCGACGCCGCGCGAGGCGAGGTCGGACGAAACGATGGCGATGCGGCGGTAGGCCCCGCCTGCCAGCATGGACGCGGCCACGCGGAAAGCGGCCATGAAGCTGAGGCAGCTGGCGTTGACGTCGAAGCTTTGCGTACCGGGCGGCAAGCCCGCGTGTTCGGCCACGAAGCAGGCCGTGTTCGGCAAGGCCTGCTCGGGCACGCCGCAGGCGCAGATCAGCAAGTCGATGTCGGCCGGACGCAGGCTGGCATTCTTCAGCGCGTCGAGCAGGGCGACGGCGCCCAGCTGGCTTTGCGATTCATCGGGCGCGGCGACAAAGCGCGACAGCACGCCGCTCTTGCGCAAGGTATAGCCGGCCGGGTGGCCCAGTTTCAGGTCCAGGCTGTCGGAAGTGACGCTGTGGACGGGCACGGCTTTGCCCGTCGCGATCAGGCGAACTGGAATCATGTTGGCCTTAAAAAAGTAAAGTAAATACGATTGATGTAGGGTTTATGCGCTAATCGCGTGCCAATGGCGGCAATGCAACGCCGCAGTTCTTGCAGAAATTGGCATCGTCATCGAGCCCTTCTTTCAGGCACGTGGGGCAGGTACGCGTGGTGACCAGCTTGGAGCTGCGCTGTACCGTCATTTCCGCGCTGATAATGCCGGTAGGCACTGCCAGGATGCCCCAGCCCAGCAACATCATCAGCGAGGCGATGGTGCGCCCGATGTCGGTCTTCGGCGTGATATCGCCGAAGCCCACGGTGGTCATGGTGCTGATGGCCCAGTATATCGACGTGGGAATACTGCTGTAACCATTCTCCGGCCCTTCCACGACATACATCACAGTACCCAGCAGAAAGACCACCATCATGACAAAAGACAGAAAAATGAGGATCTTGCGCCGGCTGGCCAGCAAGGCCCGCCCCAGCACCGTGTATTCATGCACATACGAGGTGAGCTTGAGGATACGGAACATGCGCAGCAGGCGCAAAATGCGCACGTCGATCAGCACGTGCGCGCCCGGCAGCAGCAAGCCGATGTAGGTCGGCACGATGGCCAGCAAGTCGATGATGCCGAAAAAACTCTTGGCGTAGCGCACCGGATGCTGCAGGCACGCCAGGCGGGCGAAATATTCGATGGTAAATAAAATGGTGAAAAACCATTCGAGCGCCGTCAGCCAGGTGCCGTAGCGCTCGGCCACGGAGGCGACACTGCTGAGCACGACCACCGTCACGCTGATCAGGATGGCGGCGATCAGCAGCAAGTCAAAAGCGCGACCCGTGCGCGTTTCCGCCTCGAAGATGACGGTGTACACCCGCTCGCGCCAGCCCCGCTCGGGCTTGCCAAATTTTTGCTGCGTTTCCTGCGCCGCCAGCTGCTGCGGCGTCAGGGGCGCCGCTCCGCTCTTCGTCGCGGCTTTCATGTGGTTGATATGCTCATATACTATTATTGTATAGATAATTGACAAAGCACGGCGACACGCACTGTTGCGCTACGGCAGCACTACGACAGCTTCTTCGCCAGCAGCACGGCATTGCGCCGGTCGCGCTCGGCCTGCACGATGTCCGTCGTGCGCGCTTCCGACAGGCCCACCGTGTGCAGCACGGTGGCCGTCAGCTGCAGCGCCGACTCCAGCGCCTCGGGCACGACCAGGGTGGCGCCCGCCTGTATCAGGGCCACGGCATGCGCCTCGTCGCGGGCCCGCGCATACACGGGCAGCAGCGGATATTCGCGGCGGATCGATTTCACGGCATGCAGCACGGACGCCGCATGGTCCATCGTCAGCACGACGGCGGCAGCCCGGTCCGCATTGACCTTTTGCAACAATTCCGCGCGCGACGCATCGCCGAAATACACGGGGAAACCGCGCGGATGCAGGGTCGTCACCAGGCGCGCATCGTTTTCAATCGCCACATACGCGATATCCTGCTCCGTCAGCACCTTGGCCAGCAACTGCCCTACCCTGCCGAAACCGGCGATGATGACGGTGCTGCCCTGCGGCGGCAGCGCGCCGTGCGCCAGGTCGGCCAGCTGATGGTGGTGACGCTGTTCCCACCAGTTGCCGAACGCGCGCGCCGCCTTGGCCAGCGCCGGCGTGGCAAACAGGCTCAGGCCCACCACCAGCATGACGAACTGCGCCACTTCCGGAGCGATCAGCTTGGTGCCGAGCGCATACGCGACGACGATGAAGGCGAATTCGCCGCCCTGCCCCAGCAGCACGCCCGTTTCCACGGCGCGCCCCCAGTGAAAGCCGCCGATGCGGAAAATCACGCTGATGACGAGGGTTTTCAAGGCAAACAGGCTCAGCACGGCCAAGGGAATCAGCACGGGCGACTTGAGGATTTCGCGCACGTCGATCTGCATGCCCACGGACATGAAGAACAGGCCCATCAGCAATCCCTTGAAGGGCTCGATCGTCACTTCCACTTCGTGGCGAAATTCCGTTTCCGCCAGCAGCAGGCCGGCCAGCAAAGCGCCCAGCGCCATCGACAGGCCCGCCAGATACGTCAGGCCCGCGATGCCCAGGGTGCTGAGCAGGGTCAATGCCATGAACACGTCGGGCTGGTGCTTCTTGACGAAGAACTGGAACAGCGGGCGGATCACACGGCGTCCCAGCAGATAGATCAGCAGGATGGCGCCGGCCGATTTCACGGCCGCAAAGCTGAGCAGATAGGCCAGGTCGTCGCTGCGCCCGCTGGCGAACACGTCGATCAGGATGAACAGCGGCACCACCATCAAATCCTGGAACATCAAGATGGAAAAGCCCGCCTGGCCGGCCGGCGTCTGCAGCGAACGCTGGTCGGTCAGCAACTGCATCACGACAGCCGTCGACGACAGCGACAGCACCAGGCCCAGCACGATGGACGCTTCCAGCGACAGGCCAAAGTAATACGCCACGCCGCCGATCAGGCAGGCGCTGACGGCCACCTGTCCCACGCCCGCGCCGAATACCCAGCGCCGCAGCGCCCACAGCCGCTCCGTCGACAGTTCCAGGCCAATCATGAACATCAGGAACATCACGCCCAGCTCGGCCAGGCCACTGACCTGCTCGGCACGCACGAACGAGAAATACGTGAGCCACGTGAACTCGCCGGCCCACAGGCCGAAGCCGAAGGGGCCAAACAGGGCGCCGACGGCCAGGAAGCCAAGCACCTGGTTGACTTTCAGGCGTTGCAATAGCGGAATAAAAATCCCGGCCAGGGCGAGAAACAGCAGGGTTTCTCGCAAATACGGTAAGGCGTGTTGCTCTTCCAAGATAGTCCTAACTAAATATCATTCTTGCTGAATTGGCAGTGTCGCATGTGCAGCCACGGCGAAGTAAGCACACACATGACATTTTCCTTTAAGGCAACATAGCCGTTCTCTATTTCGGCGGCGCCAGCATGTCGGCGCGGGGACGGTCCCAGCCCGGCACATAGGCAGGACATGGCCGGCTGCGGAACTGCTGCAATTCGACGGTCGTGAAATTGGGCTGCATGCCGGGATTGAAACGCACGTCCGTCAACTTGTCCGCATTCAACCTGGGCATGCGGGCAAAGCGGAACCAGGCGTCCACATAGCAATTGTCTTCCTGCAAGGCGCGCAAGGCGGCCAGGCTGCCCGCCGCCCGGGCGGACACGGCGATGCCGGGCGCCAGTTGCTGCTGCTTCTTGCCCATCTCGGCCAGCCCGGCCGGGCAGGCGGCGGGCGCCAGCGATGCGGGCAGCAGGCTCAGGGTGCCGCGCCGCAGGGTATACACGTCCGTCTTGCTGTCGAGCGAGACATAGATCCAGCACAGCGGATTGCTGGGGAAGGCCGTCATCGACACGTCCCACACGCGCGTGCCGGGATCGAGCCGCTGCACGGCCGCCTCGATGCGCGTACGGCCGAGGGCGGAAGCCACGCCCTGGGTGCCGATGAAGGTGGCGGCCAGCGCGAAAGCCAGCAGCAGCGGTCCCCGCCCCCGCTCGCCAGCCCGTCCCTGCAGCACGGCCAGGATCACGCCCAGCCCCAGCAGCACGGCCAGCGAGACGGGCGCCAGATAGGTTTTATAGGTGAAGAAACACAGGGCCGCCGCCAGCCCCGCCAGCAGCACGCTTTTGACGATGCCGTAGCGCAAGGACATGATCACGGGCACGCCCAGCAGCACCCAGAACATGGGTTCGACAATGAAGACCATGTCGCCATACAGCCAGCGGCTGTCGAACGGATAAAACGGGTGCAAGCCATAGGAATTGAGGAAATCCATGCCCATGTGCAAGCAGAATCCCAGCAGCAGACAAGCGGCCAGGCCGATGCGGGCGGGCACGCTTTCCTTGAGCAGCCGGCGCGCGCCCGGCCATAGCAGCCAAAGCAAGGCTAGCAAGATCAGCGCCTGGGGCAAGGCCAGCAGCAAGGTGTGCGTGTGGCCACGGTGGTGCAGCATGTAGCCGAAGGGGCGCGGCAACAACCGGGTCAGCACCAGGTCCAGGTCGGGCGCGTTGCTGGCAAACCATGCCGTAAACAAAAACAGCGCGCGCCGGGTGCGCTGTGCGGGGGCTTGCGGCTCGGGCGGCAGGCTGCGGTGTACCAGTTCGCCGACCCCGAGGCCGATGACCGAATGCGTAATATTATCCATCGGGCAATTTTACAGGATGCGGCCACCCCAAGAGCAAAGGCTGGGGTCGTACCCTCAGGGTACGCCCCCGGATTCTGCCATTGGGTTTGTTCAATCAAGCCGCTAAAGCGCCTGTAAATCTTCCCCGCGCATGCCGACCAGCAAGGCGCGGCCGTCGGGCAGCACGCGGAATTCTCCATAGCGGGCTTTTTCCCAGCGCGCCGCTTCGCCTTCCTTGAAGAACCAGGCATCGCTGACCAGTACCCAGTTGCCATCCTTCGGCGTCAGTTCGAGCAGGAATTCGCCGGGTGCCAGCGCTTCCTTGGTGTAGGGACGCAGCAGTTCCGCCACCCCGCGCGCATCGCGCCTGGCCACGACAAAGGGCCGGCCGGGCGCACGCTCCACGCTGGCCAGGGTGCTCAGCACGCCGAGGCCCTGGAAATTGAGACGCATGTAGTCGCCCTGCATCAGCGAACGGGGATCGACGGGCGCCAGTTCCACGAAGATAGGCTCACCCTTGGCAATGAGCTGTTCTTTTTGCCAGATGCCGCCATTGGCGACCAGCAACACCAGCAGCAAGCCGCCCAGCACGCCCAGGCGCAAGAAGCGGCGTTCGACCGCCACACCCGCCGGCTTGCTTTCCACCAGATGCAGCACGGCGCCGCGCATGGCCAGCCACGACAGCGCGCACAGCACGGCGCCCGCTATCGCCAGCAGCGCGGCCTTGCTGGCCAGTGGCCAGGCCAGCTGGTAATAAAAGCTGCCGATGATCCACGCCGCCGCCAGCGCGGCCGCCACGGCCACGCGCGAACGCCCGCTCGTCACGCAATACGCAAGGATCAGCAGCACGGGCCCCAGCGCCGGCATGAACCAGGCCAGCACGACCAGCACCAGCGCCACGCCGATGGCGGGCAACTGGCGCAATGCGGGCCAGCGCCATCCCGTCCAGGCGGCGGCGGCCGTGGCCAGCACGAGCGACACGCCATTCAAGGCCTGCGCATACCATGCAAGACCCTGGTGCCGCGTCACTTCGCGCGCCACTTCGCCGGCAAAGCCACCGCCCATCGCGCCGCCGAGCATGAAGGTCATGCCCGACCAGAAGACCAGCCCCAGCAGGATTGCCAGGACCCACCCCGTCGACAGCGATTCCAGGAAGGCGGCGACGGATGCGCCGCGGCCGTCGTTGAAGGCTTGCTTCTGCAGCCAGTGCACGCCCAGCCACAGTGCCAGGGCCAGCATCCAGGCGAAATACAGTTCCGTGGGATCGTTTTCGAAAATCCAGTCTCGCGTGCTGTCGATGATCCCCAGCCCCAGCAAGCCGCAGGCGACCAGTCCCAGCAACACGCGCAGCCAGTCGCGCGGCAAGGCGGCGGCCACCACCAAACACGCCAGGCACAGCATCAATGACGCCGTCTGCGTGGAATAGTCGCGGTACAGGGCATAGCCAAGCAAGCCGCCGCCCACGAGCAGGCAGGGCACGGCCAGTTGTTCGACGAACAGCGCCACGCCGCGCGTGCGGATCAGCAGCACGGCCACCACCAGCACGATGGCGGCCACGACATACGCGCCGGGCCCCTGGCGCACGATGCTTTCCAGGCCCACGCCCAGCGCAATCATCAGGGGAATGGCGGCCAGCCAGGCGCCGAAAGCCGTCATCAGCACCAGCGGCCACGGCCGAACATCCTGCACGGGGCGGCTGGCGCCGGGCGGCAACAGGCCGGCGCGCGTGGCGTCGTCGATCAGGGTGGCGAGCGCATCGGTTCGTTGAATATTGTTATTGCTCATGCCGCCTCCCGGCGCGTGCGCCACAGTATGCCTTGCACGGTCAGCGCCAGCAGCACGGCAGCGAGCAAGCCCAGCACGGTCAGCGCGCCGACGCCATCGCCATGGCCGTTGAACAGCACGTGCGTCAGGCCGCCCACCAGCAAGGTGTTGATACCGAGCGCGACGGCGCTCAGGCCGAACACATCAAAAAACTTGCGCGTGGCCAGCAGGACGCCGGCGACGGCCAGCAAGCCGAGACCGGCCCAGTACGGCGATTCGATCTCATTGCCGAACAGGGCGCTGACGGCCGTGCCCGTGATGAGGATGGTGGCCAGCACCAGGCCCAGGCGCAAGGCCCAGTTGCCGGCCCCCGTCCAGCGCGCCAACAGGGGCGAGACAAAGGCACAGGCCAGCAGCACGGCCAGCCAGCCGCTGACGAAAATGCCCAGGTCGGCCGAATCGATGCGCCAGCTGTGGCGCGCCTGCGCCTGCATCCACAGGGTGGCGGCCGTCGACAGTACCAGCATCCACGGCGTCCACAGCACGTCGCTGCGCGCGACCAGGCACAGGGGCAAGGCCAGCACGGCCCACAGGGCGAACAGTTGCCACGGATCGGCGCCCGTCTGGTAGGTCTGGCCGAAATACGCGAACAGGCCGCCGATGGCCAGCAAGGCCAGCAGCAGCAAGGGGACTCGCGCCTTGGGCACGGCAAACGCGCCCAGGCAGGCGGCGGCAAACACGCCTTGCAGCAGGGCAAAGCGGCCCATGCGGCCGAAGTCTTCCCAGTTGGCGGCCACCCAGCAGATCAATCCCATGCCCAGCAAGGCGGCGCCCAGCACGGCCACGCCGCGCGGCAGCCAGTGCGCCAGGCGCGCCGGTTCGCGCTGGAAACCGGCCACTTCCTCCAACTGCCGGGTTTGTTGGGCATCGAGCGCATGGGTCGAGGCGAGTTGGTACACGGCGAGGCGTAAATCCATCGTCTGCTTTCTTTGTCGGGAAATAGGGGGAGGCAGGTCAGCGCTCGACGCTGACGCCGCGCCAGAAGGCGACGTGGCCGGCAATTTGCTTGGCGGCATCCTTGGGCTGGGGGTAATACCAGGCCGCGTTGGCATTGACCTGGCCGTCGACGACGAGGTCGTAATAGCTGGCCGTGCCCTTCCACGGGCAGACGCTCGTGTGGCTGCTGGGACGCAGGTAGTCCTGCGTCACCTTTGATAAAGGAAAATATATATTGTTTTCAACGACTTGCACCTGCGCATCGGTCGCTTGCGCGATGACGGCGCCATTCCAGCGGGCTGTTGGCATTTGGCTATCCTCCTTCTGCGCCGAGTGTAGCGCAAAAAGTCTGCCATGGCGCGCGCCATTGGTACCTGGTTCAGGCGCCGGCGATGATCTGGCGCAAGGCTTGCTCGAACACTTCGGGCGGCTGGCCGCCGGAAATCAAATGGCGCTCGTTGATGATGATGGCGGGCACCGAGTTGATGCCGTTCTGCTGGTAGAACTGTTCCTGCGCGCGCACCTCGTCCGCATAGGCGTTCGATGCCAGCACTTCGGCCGCTTTGGCGGTATCGAGTCCCACCTTGCCGGCCACGGCCAGCAGCACTTCATGCGAGGACGGATCCTGGCCTTGCGTGAAATAGGCGTCGAACAGCGCCATCTTGAGTTCCTTCTGGCGCCCTTCCAGGGCGGCCCAGTGCAGCAGACGGTGGGCGTCAAACGTGTTGTAGATGCGGCCGCGCTTGTCCATGGCGAAGGTAAAGCCCAGTTGCTCGCCGCGCGCGCGGATCGCTTCGCGCGACTGCGCCATCTGTTCGGGCGTGGAACCGTATTTGCGGACGATGTGTTCGCCGATATCCTCGCCTTCGGGCGGCATATTGGCGTTCAGCTCGAAGGGCTGGAAGTGGATGTCGGCCTGGACGGTGCCGTCCAGCTTGGCCAGCGCCTGCTCCAGCGATTTCAGGCCGACCACGCACCAGGGGCAGGAAACGTCGGAAACGAAATCGATACGGACGGGAGTGGGTGTGGCGGAGGAGGTTGAAACAGTCATGGTGGGCAGCCTTTGCGCGAGTCGGTGGCGGCCGCACCGCGCGGCGCCGCAAGCACAGCATATGCGTGCGGCGCGCGGGAAATCAAGCGCTTACTTTTTCTTGACGGGCGCCTTGGCCGCATCCTTCTTGCCGCCGATCTTGCTTTCCTTGCCAGAGAGCAAGTTCGCGATATTCTGGCTGTGGCGGTAAGCGAGCAGCACGCTCATGACGATGACGGCCAGCAAGATGGGATCGACGCCGAACAGCAAGCCATAGTAAAACGGCGCGAACAGGGCCGCCACCAGGGCTGCCAGCGAGGAATAGCGAAACGCGTAGGCAATGATCAGCCAGGTAGCCAGGGTCGCCAGTCCCAGCCATGGATTGATGCCCAGTAGCACGCCAAGGGCCGTGGCCACGCCCTTGCCGCCGACAAAGCGGAAGAACACGGGCCACAGATGGCCGAGGAAGACGGCGATGGCCACCAGGGCCACGGCCGTATCGCCCACGCCCAGCGCGCCGGCAAAGTGGTCGGCCAGGAACACGGCCAGCCAGCCCTTGGCGCCATCGCCCAGCAGGGTCATGATGGCCGCGCCCTTGTTGCCGCTGCGCAGCACGTTGGTGGCGCCCGGATTTTTCGAGCCATAGGTGCGCGGATCGGCAATGCCGTAGACCTTGCTCATCACCACGGCAAACGATATCGAGCCGAGCAAGTAAGCGGCCACTGTCATTGCCACGGTTGTGATTACTGGATTCATTTCTTCCCTTTATTGTGTTTATTACACCAGCATCGAGGCTGGCGCAGCAGAATATACACCAGCGCCCAATCCAAGGACAGGGCGGGGACTGGTTTTCTTAATCCTGCAAGGCGCACTGCACCGGCTTGGCTTGCAGCAAATCAACAAGCACCTGCGGCGCCAGCGAGACGAGAAAACCGCGCCGCCCGCCATTGATATAGATGCGCGGCAAGACCAGGATCGATTGCTCCACGTACACGGGCATGGCCTTCTTCGTGCCGAACGGCGACGTGCCGCCTATCAAGTAGCCGGAATGGCGCTGCGCCACCTCGGGCTTGCACGGCTCGACGGACTTGCAGCCGATGCCGCGCGCCAGGTTCTTGGTCGACACCTTGCAATCGCCATGCATGAGCACGATCAGCGGCTTGGCCGCCTCGTCCTGCATCACCAGGGTCTTGATCACGTCGTGCTCGGGCACGCCCAGCTCGCGCGCCGACACGCTGGTACCGCCGTGCTCTTCGTACGGATACGGGTGTTCTTCAAAGGAAACTTGATGCTTGCGCAGCAACTGCGTCGCCTGGGTTTCGGAAATATGCTCTTTTTTAGCCATGCGTGATACGCTGATCGTTCAGTGAGGAGTGCTAATTATGCAGGAAGAAATCCGCTTTGCCACATTCAATGTCTGCAACCTGGCCCCCGCCGGGGCGAAATTGTATGACAACCTGGAACCGTTGAGCCCGGCGCAATACGAAGCCAAGGCGGAATGGACGGCGCGGCAGATCGACCTGCTCGACGCCGACGTGATCGGCTTCCAGGAAATTTTCTCGCAAGCGGCCCTGCGCGACGTGCTGTCGCGCACGCGCCATTACCGCGAAGCCGCCTTGGCCGGCTACGATGCGATCGATATTGCCGGACGCATGCTGCCCACGGTGGCGCTCGTGTCGCGCCTGCCGCTGGTGGGCGCCGGTGTTGCCTGGGCGGATTTTCCGGCCGGCGTGAGCGTCTCCGCCGAGGACAAGGCCTGCCGCTTCGCCCGCGCGCCCCTGCATGTGCAAATCATCTTGCCTGGCGGCCAACTCACGGACGTGGTCGTCGTGCACTTGAAATCGCGCCGGCCCGACTACCGCCATGGCGACGGCAACGATGCGGCCGCCTACGCGCTGGCCAACCTGCGTTCGCTGCAGCGGCGCGGCGCGGAAGCCGTGGCCCTGCGCGTGCTGGCAAGCGAACTGGGCCACAGCGGCCGGCCCCGCATCGTGCTGGGCGACTTCAACGACATCGCCAATGCCGTCACCACGGCCATCGTCATGGGCGCGGGCGCGCCGTGCGAACCGGGTACCGAGATGCGCGCGCGCCTGTACGACGCCAACGCCATCCAGCAGCGCCAGGACGCCCTGCGCCACGTGGGCTACACGAATATCCACGACAGCGCCTACATGACGATCGACCACATTCTCGTCTCCGAACATTTTCATCCCGCCTCGCCGCGCGCCATCGGCATGCTGCAGGAAGTGACATATCTCAACGATCATTTGCTGCTGGGCTTGCCTCACGCATCCGACCATGGCCAAGTGCTGGCGCGTATCAAGCTGCTGGGAAACATTCATTAGTTCAATAGTCTCGCCAGCGCGCTGCCCTCGACTTGCGCGCTGGCAAAGCGCCCCTGGTATTGCTGGCAGCCCAGTGCCCGCAGATACGCCAGTTGCTGCGCCGTTTCCACGCCTTCGGCGATCACCGTCAATTGCAGCTCGCGCGCCATGGCGATGATGGTGGCGGCCACCGCCGTATCGGACTCGCCGGCCGCGCCGTCTGCCACGGCGGGCAGGAACGAGGGGTCGATCTTGAGTTTATCCACCGGGTAATGGCGCAGATTGGCCAGCCGCGAATAGCCGGTGCCGAAGTCGTCGATGGCCAGCCTGGCGCCCAGCGCGCGCAGCTGCGCCAGCACGCCGGCCAGGCGCGCGCCGCCTTTCATCAGCAAGGATTCCGTCACTTCCAGTTCCAGGCTGGCGGCGGGCAAACCCGACACGTCCAGCGCCTCTTGCACGCTGAGCAATAAATTATTGTGCAGGCATTGCGCCGGCGACAGATTCACGCCCACTCTCCAGGCATGGCCCGCATCGTGCCAGGCGCGCGCGCGCAGGCAGGCGTGGCGCAGCACCCAGTTACCGATCGACACCATCAAGCCGCATTCCTCGGCCACGGCGATGAAGCGCTCGGGCGGCAGTTCGCCCAGCTGCGGGTGGCGCCAGCGCAACAGCGCTTCCGCGCCGAGGATTTGCCCGCTGGCAACGTCGAGCGCGGGCTGGAATTCAAGCACGAATTCGTCGCGGCCCAAGGCTTCGCGCAAGCCCTGCTCCAGGCTGGCCCGCTCGACGATTTGCGCATTCATCTCGGCATTGAAAAACTGGAAATTGTTGCGCCCGTTTTCCTTCGCGTGGTACATGGCGATGTCGGCGTTGTGCACGAGGGTATCGATGCCGTCGCCATCGCTGGGAAAGATGGCCACGCCGATCGACGTCGACACATGCAGTTCGTATTCGCCCAGCTGGTACACCTGCGTCACGGCATGCAGCAGGCTGGCCGCCACGTGGGCCACCTGGTCGATGCCGCCCACCTCGGCCAGGATGATGACGAACTCGTCGCCGCCATGCCGGCTGACCGTATCGACGCCGCGCACGCAGCGCACGAGGCGCCGCGCCACTTCCTTGAGCAGCAAGTCGCCCACGTGGTGGCCCATGCTGTCGTTGATGTGCTTGAAGTGGTCAAGATCGAGATACAAAATGGCCAGCATGCTCAGCTTGCGCCGCGCGGCCGCCAGCGCCAGCGACAGCCGGTCCAGCAGCAGCACGCGGTTCGGCAGGTCGGTGAGGAAATCGTGCTCGGCCAGGTGGCGCGTGTGTTCCTCGTTTTTCTTGCGCTCGCTGATATCGCTGAGGATGAGCAGGTAATTGCTCAACTGCCCCTGCGAGTCGCGGATGGCCGTCAGTGACAGCCAGGCCGGATACCGCCCGCCCGCCTTGCGCTGGCCCAGGATGTCGCCTTGCCAATAGCCGTTCGCCTCGACCTCGTCCCACACGTGGTCGAAAAACGCGGGCGCGTCCGGCTCCACGCCGTGCAACACAAAAGGCTTGCCCAGCATGTCGTCCAGGCTGTAGCCGCTGATCTCGCTGTACGCGGGATTCATGCTGACGACTGCCTGCTGCGGGTCCAGCACGACGATGGCTTCGCGCGCATGCTCGACCACCTGCGCCGACAGATACAGGGCCCGTTCGGCCAGTTTGCGCGAGGAAATATCGCGGATCACGGCGTAAAACAGATAGCTGTGGTCGAGCGTGACGGACGTGAGCAGCACTTCGCCCCAGAACAGCTCGCCCGTGCACGTCTGATAGCGCCAGTCGTAGCGGCAGTTGCCGTCGGCATGGGCCTGCGCCGCCAGCTGCGTGCCGCGCAACGAGGACAATACGCCATCGGGCTGGCGCAAGGGCGAAAAGTCGCTGAGGCGGCGCCCCAGCAGCCGCTGCCGGTCCTCGCATCGGAACAGGGCAATGGCGGCCGGGTTCGCCTCGGCGATATGCTCGTCGCGCAGCAGCAGGATGGCGTCGGCCGATTTCTCGTACAGCTGGCGGAAATTGTCGCCCATCAGCAGCAAGGCGCCCTGCGCAGCTCCATCCTGGCTGCTGGCCGTGACGTCGACATCGATGCAGACCACTTGCCGCACACGCCCGGACTGGATGACAGGAAATGCGGTGGAACAGATGCAGCGCGGCGCGGCGCCGTCAGCGCCCAGCTTCCACAAACGCGTGCCGCGCGCCTTGCCGCTCTCCCACACGGCCGCCAGTTCGCCGGCAACTTCCTCGCCTGCGGTGGCGGCGCCCGGCAGCGCGGCGGCCACCCTGGCCCACGGCTGGCCCAGCGCCAGCTCGGCGGCCACGCCATACAGGCGCGCCGCACCAAAGCTCCAGTAACGCACGATGCCGTCGCGGTCGATGCCGCGCACGGCCAGGCCCGGTGCCTGCTCGACGGCGGCAACGATGGTGGAGAGCAAATCGAGCGCCTTGCCGGCCGCCCCCGCCTGCGGTTCGGCCGCGGCCAGCAAACGGCCCGGCGACGGGGCGGCTCCGGCAATCCGATCAGACATCAGGCCCCCTCGTGGCGCGGCCGCGCGGCAACCGGCGGGCGTATGGCCTGTCCGGTGGCGCAACCATCCTGACCATTCTTGCGCGCCGGCGAATCGGCTTCTTGAGGATGCGCAAGCATCGTGACGCGCACGGCGGGCATGCTGGCATTGGTCTCCGGTCGCCGTTTTTTGCATTCCAGCCCCGATTTTGTGCAATCTGTCGCATGGCGATGGCGGCCGGACTTGAATCTTCCTAAAGTGGCAACATGCGCATCGCCGTGGACGGCCGCAGCGGCAGGCGTGCTGCCTGCGGCCGCCACGGCGATGCGCTACCCGAATTCCCCCGGCCTGCCGCAGGCCGGCCGCACCGAGACCTGGCGCCGAAGCCCTGCGCCGCTCCTGACTAAAAAACTATGAAAAACGAGACCCTGCCCCCCGCCTCTCCCCTTGCCGCCACGCGCCGCCGGCGCTGGCGCACGCCCGTCCTGATCCTCGTCGTGCTGGGCCTGGCCGGCGGCGGCTGGACGGTGATGCAGTCGAAGCAGCAAGCCGCCAAGGCGGCCGAGCAGCAGGCGAGCAAGAAGAAGGAGCAGGAAAAGACGCCCGTGCATGAACTGGCGCAGGGCGACGTGGCCGCCATCGATGCGCGCGCCCTCAGTATCAGCTTGCCCCTTTCCGGTTCGCTGGCGCCCGTGACCCAGGCCACCATCAAGGCCAAGGTTTCCGGCGTCATCGAGGCAACGACCTTGCAGGAAGGCCAGCAGGTAACCAATGGCCAAATCCTCGTGCGCCTGGAAGCGGCCGACCTGCGCGCCCGCCTGACGCAGCAGCAAGCCATGCTCGACGAAGCGCAGGCACGCCTGTCAATGGCGAGCAAGAACGAGGCGAACAGCCAGGCGCTGCTCAAGCAAAAATACATTTCGCAAACGGCCTACGACACGACGCAAAACTCCGTCGACCTGGCGCGCGCCAACGTCAAGTCCGCCGCCGCCATGCTCGACATCGCCCGCATCGCGCTGGCCGACACGATAATCCGCGCCCCGATGGCTGGCATCGTCAGCAAGCGCCATTTGCAGGCCGGCGAAAAAGTCTCGCCCGACATGCCCGTCTACACCATCGTCAACCTGGCGCAGCTGACCCTGGAAGCGCCCGTGCCCAGCGCGGACATCCCCCGCATCAAGCTGGGCCAGGATGTGCACTTCAAGGTCGATGGCTTCGGCGCGCGCGACTTCGCCGGCAAGGTCACGCGCATCAATCCCACCACCGAGAGCGGCTCGCGCGCCATGCTCGTCTACATCGCCGTCGACAACGCCGATGGCGCGCTGCGCGGCGGCATGTTCGCCAAGGGCAGCATCGTCACCGAGCGCTCGCCCGTGGCGCCGCTGGTGCCGTTGACGGCCGTGCGCAATGAAAAGCAGGGCCCCGTCGTGTATGCGCTGGTCAACAACAAGGTGGTCGCCCAGCCCGTCACACTGGGCTTGCGCAACGAGGATGAAGGCTATGCGCAAGTCACATCGGGCCTGGTGCCGGGCGCGAAAGTCATCGTCGCCAAGCTCGATGGCGTGAAACCCGGCCACGGCGTGACCTTCGCCGCACAGCCAGGCGCGCCGGCCGCGCCGGCTGCCGTGCTGGCACGGAAGGACTGAGCCATGTGGATGACCAAAGTCAGTATTCAAAACCCCGTCTTCGCCACCATGGTCATGGTGGCGCTGGTGGTGCTGGGCATCTTCTCCTACCGGGGCCTGGGCGTGGAGAGCATGCCCAGCGTGCAGTTCCCGTTCGCCGCCATTGAAGTGAACTACCCGGGCGCCTCGCCCGAAGCCGTGGAAAACGACATTACGCGCCCCATCGAGGACGCCGTCAACACCGTCAGCGGCATCAAGACCATCCGCGCCAACTCGTGGGAAGGACGCGCCGGCGTCTACCTGGAATTCGAGCTGTCGACGAATATGGACAAAGCCATGCAGGACTTGCGCGACAAGGTGGCTCTCGTGCGCCCGCGCTTTCCGAAGGAAGCGAAGGACCCGTTCATCGCGCGCGCCGAAGGCGACAACGAGCGCCCCATCGCCACCATCGTGCTCACGTCCACCGGGCACGACCTGCGCTCGCTGTCGACCATGACGGAGCAGATCATCAGCAAGCGCTTCCAGGGCGTGGCCGGCGTGGGGCAAGTCAAGCTGCGCGGCTTGCGCGCGCGCCAGATCCTCATCAGCATGAAGCCGATCGAGCTCAATGCCCAGGGCATCGGCGTCGATGAAGTGATACGCGCCATCCAGGCGACGAATACCAATCTGCCGGCCGGCTCCATCAGCCATGGCGCGGCCGAACAACTGGTGCGCGTGGAAGGCAAGATCAAGGATGCGCGCGAATTCGGCAAGATCATCGTCGCGCGCCGCGCCGTCGGTCCCGTCTACCTGGACCAGGTGGCCACCGTCGTCGACGGCGAGCAGGAGGAACTGTCGATCTCGCGCATGAACGGCAAGCAGGCCGTGACCATGGAAATCACCAAGGTGCAGGACGCCAACGTGGTGGAAGTGGGCACCGGCATCCTGAAGGTGGCGGCGGACCTGCAAAAAACCTTGCCACCAGATATTTCCCTGCGCGTGCTGGATGACGAATCGGAGCGCGTGCAAAGCCAGCTCAATAACGTCAAGCGCACCATCATCGAAGGCGCCGTGCTGACCATGGTGATCGTCTTCCTGTTCCTGCATTCGTGGCGCTCGACCATCATCACGGGCCTGACCCTGCCGATTTCCGTGCTGGCCAGCTTCATCGCCATGAAAGCGTTTGGTTTTACCCTGAACTTCCTGACGCTGATGGCGCTGTCCCTGTGCATCGGCCTGTTGATCGATGACGCCATCGTCGTGCGCGAAAACATCGTGCGCCACCTGGGCATGGGCAAGAACCACTACAAGGCGGCCAACGACGGCACCAATGAAATCGGCCTGGCCGTGATGGCCACCACGTTCGCCATCGTCGCCGTGTTCGTCCCCGTCGCCTTCATGGACGGCATCATCGGCCGCTTCTTCCTGCAGTTCGGCATCACCGTGGCCGTCGCCGTGCTCGTGTCGCTGTTCGTCAGCTTCACGCTCGACCCCATGCTGTCGTCTGTCTGGCGCGACCCCGTCAAGGACCGCTTCAAGTACGCGCCGTGGCTGGGCCGTTTCATGGCCTGGATCGAGACGGGCATCGACCGCCTGCACGTCTGGTACGGCAAGGTGCTGAAAGTGGCGCTGCGCTGGCGCAAGACGACACTGGCCACGGCCGTGGCCCTGTTCGCGGGCAGCCTGATGCTCGTGCCCATGATCGGCGGCGAGATGTTCCCCGAGACGGACCAGGGCTGGGTCAACCTGCGCTTCAAGACGCCCGTCGGCTCCAGCCTCGAATACACGGATAGCAAAGTGCGCCAGATCGAAACGGCCCTGAAGGAATTCCCCGAGATCGACAGCCTGGTGGCCAATATCGGCACGCCCGATGGCCGCAACGCGGCCGAAGTGAACCTGAAACTGACCGACATCAAGACGCACAAGCGCCGCTCGCAGCAGGAACTGGAAAAGCTGATCCGCGAACGCCTGGCGCCGATTGCCGGCATCACCCTGTCCGTCGGCCAGCGTCCCATCTTCATCGCCATCCTCGGCACGGACGAAGGCAAGCTCGATGCCGTGGCGCACACCTTGATGGACAAGATGCGCAACATCAAGGGCCTGGCCGACATGGAGTACAGCCAGGAAGGCGCCAATCCGTCGACCACCGTGAAGATCAATAACGAACTGGCCAGCGACCTGGGATTGTCGGTGCAGCAGATCGGCAATGCCCTGCGTCCTTTTGTTGCGGGCGACACGGTCAGCCACTGGCTGGCATCCGACGGGCAGAACTACGACGTCAACGTGCAGCTGCCCAAGTCGGGCCGGCAAAAGGTGGCCGACCTGGCCGACCTGTCGCTGGCCTCGAGCAAACTCGATGCCAACGGCAAGCCCGTCATGATTCCGCTGCGCCAGGTGGTCGACTTCGTGCCCTCATCGAGCCCGCAAGTGCTGAAACGCCAGGCCTTGCAGCGCAGGGTCGCCATCTATGCGGGCGTGCAGGGCCGTCCCGCCGGCGACGTCGACGCCGACGTGCAGAAGGCCATCAAGTCCATCGACCTGCCGCCGGGCGTGCGCTTCGACGTGGCCGGCAATGCGCAGCAGATGGCCGAAACCATGGGCGGTGCCATGATGGCGCTGGGGATCGCCGTGATCTTCATCTACCTGGTGCTGGCCTCGCAGTTCGGCAGCTTTTTGCAGCCGATCGCCATCATGGTGTCCTTGCCGCTCTCCCTGATCGGCGTGCTGGCCGCGCTCCTGATCACGGGCAGCACCCTGAACATCTTCTCCGTGATCGGCTTCATCATGCTCATGGGCCTCGTCACCAAGAATGCGATTTTGCTGGTCGACTTCACCAACCAGCGCCAGCGCGAAGGCCTGGGGCAGTTCGAGGCGCTGATGGAAGCGGGGCAAGTGCGCTTGCGCCCCATCCTGATGACGACCCTGGCGATGGTCTTCGGCATGCTGCCGATGGCCATCGGCATGGGCGACGGCGGCGAATCGCAGGCGCCGATGGGCCGCGCCGTCATCGGCGGCGTGATCACCTCGACCCTCTTGACGCTGGTGGTGGTGCCCGTCGCCTACACGTACCTCGATAGCCTGGGCAAGCGCGCCGCGCGCTTCTTTGGCGGCGGCGAGCATGCCCACGCGGATGCCGACGACGCCAAGGCACACGCCCACTGATCCACCGGTCGCCTTCACCGTCCCCGCATTGGCGGGGACGACGCGGCGGCTTCCTGAAGAGAGCTTCAGTTGACCAAAGCGGCTACGCTGGCTAGACTGTCCCCGTTATCAATTGTATGGAGTGACTCGTGGGTGCTTGTTCCAGTGACAGTAGTCGATTGACCATCGGCGATCGGCCTTAGGCAAGACGCGCGCATTCCGCCGCCCTGCCCTCGGCAAGGTGCGGTTTCAACAGCGGCAGTCTTCTCTCGCCGCACTTCCCTCCTCATCGTTCCACCGTTGTCGTCTGCTGCCCCCAATCCGGGCGGATTATTTTCGCCTTTGCACTCGCCTGTTCCTCCCCAGCCGGGAGAAACTGATGGTGGTATTTGACTTTGCGCTGCGCGTTGCCGCGGCATTGACCCTGGGCGCCATGATCGGCGCCGAACGCCAGCTGCGCCAGCGCATGGCGGGCCTGCGCACGAATGCGCTGGTGTCCGTCGGCGCCTCGCTGTTCGTCATGGTTTCCGTGCTCGAAGGCGATGCCTCGGGCCACATGCGCATCGCCGCGCAGGTCGTGTCGGGCATTGGATTCCTTGGCGCCGGCGTCATCATGCGCGAAGGCATGACGGTGCGCGGCCTGAACACGGCCGCCACCCTGTGGTGCTCGGCCGCCATCGGCATCCTGTGCGGCCTGGGGTTTGCGCTGGAAGCGGCCATCGGCACGGGCTTCGTGCTGGTGGCCAACCTCGTGCTGCGCCACCTGGCGCAGCGCATCAACACCCACGGCAGCGAAGCGGGCATCGAGACGGAAAGCATCTACCGGGTCACGGCCGTGTGCGAGGCGGAGCAGGAAGTCCAGGTGCGCAAGCTGATGCTGCGCCTGATCAGCGGCATGCCGGCACTGATGCTGCAATCCTTGCACAGCGAGGATGCGGCGCACGCGGGGCGTATCGAAGTGCGGGCCGACCTGCTCACGCCCTTGTCCAGCCTGGGATTGCTGGAGCAGATCGTCAGCCAGGTGAGCCTGGAAGGCAGCGTCTCGGCCGTGCGCTGGGCGCTGGTCAACAACGCGGAATTTGTCGCAGAACGAGGAGTGTGATGATGAAAAAATTCTTCCATTGGTTTGCCCGGCGCGCTCCCGTCGTGGCCACCTACCGCCTGACCGTTACCTGCCCTGCGGCGCAAGCGGACCATGTCGCGCGCCTGCTGCTGGCCGAACTGAAAGGCGCGGGCCTGGCGCCGTCGCAGATGCTGCGCAGCTGGGACGAAGCCCGGCAAGTGGTGCAGCTGATCGCCACGGTGCTGTGCCAGGCCGTGCAGCGCGCCGTGCTGGTGCGCTTCGTCAACCGCGCGGGCGCCTGGCCGCAAGTGCGGCAAGTGCGCTGGGAAGGCGTCGCGCCGTCAATCTGAGACGGGCAGGCGCATGAGAAACAGCGCACCGCCTTGCGGGCGGTTTTGCGCCTCGATGCTGCCGCCATACGCGTGCACGATGGCTTGCGACAGGGCCAGGCCCAGGCCGAAACCGGGCGCCTCGCCCGCGCGCGCCTTGGCGCCCCGGTAAAAACGCTCGAACAGATGCGGCAAGTCTTCCACGCCGATGCCGGGGCCCGCGTCAGCCACGCCGACGAGCGCATGTCCGCCCTCGCGCGCCACGTGCACGGTGATGACGCTGTCTGGCGGCGAAAACTTCACGGCGTTATCGAGCAGGTTGGCCAGCACCAGGTCCACGGGGCCGGCCGCCACGCGCGCGTGCACGGCCACGCTGGCATCGAAGACGATGCGAATGCCGCGCTGCGCGGCCGCCTTTTCCAGGCGCTGCGCGGCCGCCTGCACGAGGGGATTGAGGGCGATGGTTTCCACGGCATTGCGCTCCTGGCCCACGTCCAGGCGCGTGAGCATCAACAGTTCTTCCACCAGGGTCGTCAGGCGCTGCACTTCATCGAGACACGACGCCAGCGCGTCGACATATTCGGGCGCTTCGCGCGGGCGGCGCAGGGTGATTTCGATTTCCGTGCGCAGGCGCGACAGGGGCGAGCGCAATTCGTGCGAAGCGTCTGCCGTGAAGCGCCGCTGCGCATCGTAGCCATGTTCCAGCCGGTCCAGCATGGCGTTCAGGGTATCGACCAGGCGGCCGATCTCGTCCTGCGTGCCGGGATGGGGCAGGCGCTGGTGCAGGCTGGCCTCGCCGATCGAATGGGCCTGGTCCACCACGTCGTCGATGGCGCCCAGCACGCGACGCGTGAGCATTTCGCCGGCCAGTCCCACGGCCGCCAGCAAGGCCAGCGCCATGGCGCCAAACAGCACGGTGGCCGCGGCCAGCACGTGGTCGGCGTCGTCGAGCGAACCGGCCACCTGCACGGAAAGACCCGCGCCGGACGAAGGCACGGGGATCGACACCATGCGCAGCGGCTCTTCGCCGAACTTGGGCAGGGTCTCGAAGACGGTCTCGCCGGCCGCCAGGCGCGCCAGCAGGGCGGACGGCGCCGGCAGCTGCGCCGCTTCCAGGTTGCGGCTGCGCGCCAGCACGCGGCCTTCGCCATCGATGATCTGCACGAGGCGATCGAGTCGCGTCAAGGACGGCGGCGCCACGCCCGGCGCCACCTCGTGCACTTGCACGGGCTGGCGCGGCGCGGCCGGCAGCATGGCCATTTCCGTCTCGCCCAGCGCCAGCAGGGCCGCATCGAGCTGGCCGTGCACGGCGCGCGACAAGCCCCAGTAGCCGGCCAGCGCCGTACAGGCGACGATGGCGAGGATGACGGCCAGGTGCACCAGCAGCAAGCGCTTGCGAAAGCTAGCCACCGTTGTTTTCCGCCAGGCGGAAACCGCGTCCGCGCACCGTGTGGATCAAGGGCGGCAAGCCCGGCGCATCCACTTTTCCGCGCAGGTTGCGCACGTGGACGTCAATCAGGTTATCGATGCCGATCAGGTCCGCCTGCCAGATCTGCTCGGCCAGGCGCGCGCGGCTGACCACCTCGCCCGCCTGGCGCAGCAGGATCAACAGAATCGCATATTCCTTCGGCGTCAGCACCAGCGGCATGCCGGCCCGCGTGGCCTGGTGGCTGACGGGATCGAGCGTCAGATCGGCCAGCGCCAGCACCAGCGGGCGGCTGATGTCGGAGCGGCGCAGCAAGGCCCGGATGCGCGCCAGCAGCTCCTCGAATTCGAACGGCTTGGTAAGGTAATCGTCGGCGCCCGTGTTCAGGCCCGCCACGCGGTCGGCCGTGGCGTCGCGCGCCGTGAGCATCAGCACGGGCGTCTGGATGCCGCGCGCGCGCAAGTCGCGGCAAAAATCGATGCCCTGCTTGCCCGGCAACATCCAGTCCAGCACGATCGCATCGTAGTCGACGGCGTAGCTTTCATCCTCGCCCTCTTCCGCGCTGTGCGCCATGTCGACGACAAAACCTTCTTCCTGCAAGCCGCGGGCCAGCAGGCGCGCCGCCTTGCGGTCGTCTTCCACCAGGAGGATTCTCATGCCTGCCTTTCGCGTCGCACCTTGTTTTCCATGCTGGCATTTTACCGCGCCGCAGCGTGCGCACACGGAACCTGAAGAATGATTCAGGCGTTCTTGGGCGCTTCTTCAGGAGCACATTGCTATGCTTTTCCGGCGCTGTACTGATACTGCCCGCGCCCCCTCTGACCGCCCGCCTGGGCACGGCATCCACGCATGCCCCATCACCATCAATAACAAGGAAACAAGGGATGAACACGACCACCCGCAACGCCCTGGGCGCCAGCTGCGCCCTCGCTCTCGCCTGCTCGGCCCTGGCCGGCTGCGCCAAGCCTGTGCCGGCGGCCACGCCGCCCGTCCAGGCCATGCACCTGGACGACGGCAGCATCGCCGTCGACAAGATGTCGCCGCTGCGCCAGCGCCTGCAGATCGCCGCCGTGCAGGAACAGGAGATCGCCACGCAGACGCAGGCGCCCGGCAGCATCGAGGCCATGCCGGAAAAACTGGTGAAAATCACGCCGCCGCTGGCCGGGCGCATCACGCGCTTGCAGCGTTCACTGGGCGACAGCGTGAAGGCGGGCGACCCGCTGTTCACGCTCGATTCGGCGGAACTGAGCGCCGCCTACGCGGACGACAGCAAGGCGCGCTCCGCCCTGCTGCAGGCGCGCCAGGAACTCGAGCGTCAGAAAACCCTGTTCGAAGCGGAAATCGCCGCGCGCAAGGAGTACGAAGCGGCCCAGGCGGCCTACGACCAGGCCGGCAGCGACGCCCGGGCCAGCGCCGACAAGCTGGCCCAGTACGGCGCCGACGCGCGCGGCACACGCCGCGCCCGACGCGATTACGTGCTGCGTTCGCCCATCGCGGGCACCGTGATCGCCATGGAAGGCGCCCAGGGCGGCTACTGGAACGATATCAACGCGCCCGTCATGACGGTGGCAGATCTGTCCACCGTGTGGCTGTCGGCGAATGTCGCCGAAAAGGACCTGGCCCAGGTGGCCGTGGGCCAGACGACCCGCATCACGGTCGATGCCTGGCCCGGCAAGGCTTTCGAGGGCAAGGTCGCCTACGTGGGCGCCGTGCTCGATCCCGAGACGCGCACGGTAAAGGCAAGAGTGGCCATCGACAACCGCGCCGGCGCCTTCAAGCCGGGCATGTTCGCCCACGCGGGATTCGCCGGCGCCAGCCGCCGCGCCCTCCTCGTGCCGGCCGCCGCCGTGCTGCAAAGCGGGCCATCGACGCGCGTGATGGTCGAGCGCAGCCCGCTGGTGTTCACGCCGCGCACGGTGGAAGTGGGCGCCAGCCACGACGGGCAAGTGGAAATCGTCTCGGGCCTGAAGGCTGGCGAACGCATCGTCGTCAAGGAAGGAGTGCTGCTCAATGATTGACCGTGTCATCGCCACCTGCTGCCAGCGGCGCGGCATCGTCTGGCTCGTGCTGCTGTTCGTCGCCGCCTATGGCGTGTATTGCTGGAAGCAGCTGCCCATCGAGGCCTATCCCGATATCGCCGACGTCACCTCGCAGATCGTCACGCAGGTGCCGGGCCTGGGCGCCGAGGAAATCGAGCAGCAGATCACGATCCCCCTCGAGCGCGCCCTGCTCGGCACACCGGGCATGCACGTGCTGCGCACGCGCAGCCTGTTCGCGCTGTCCTTGATCACGGTGGTGTTCGAGGATGGCAGCGACGGCTACTTCACGCGCGAACGGCTGCAGGAGCGCCTGGCCAGCGTGAACCTGCCCTACGACGCCAAGCCGGGACTCGATCCCTATACGTCGCCCACGGGCGAGATCTACCGCTATACGCTGGAATCGACAACGCGCTCCCTGCGCGAACTGTCCGAGCTGCAGTTCTGGACCGTGATCCCGCGCCTGCAGCAGGTGCGCGGCGTGGCCGACGTGAGCAATTTCGGCGGCCTGACGACGCAATTCATGCTGGAACTCGACCCCGCAAAACTGGACAGCTACGGCTTCTCGCTGGCGCAGGTCAAGGACGCCATCAACGCCAACAACATCAGCGGCGGCGGCAGCGTCATCGACCGCGGTCAGCAATCGTACGTGGTGCGCGGCGTGGGTTTGCTCCATTCGCTAGCCGACATGGGCAACGTCGTCGTCAGCAGCAAGGACGGCGTGCCCGTACTGGTAAAAGACCTGGGCAAGCTCGCCTACGGTAACGTGGAGCGGCGCGGCATCCTCGGCAAGGATGACAACCCCGACACCATCGAAGGCATCACCCTGCTGCTCAAGGATTTCAACCCGTCCGAAGCGCTGGCCGGCATCCATGCGGCCGTGGACGACTTGAACGCCCACGTGCTGCCGAAGGACGTCAAGGTCGTGCCCTACCTGGACCGCAGCTCGCTGATCGACGCCACCCTGCACACGGTGGGATTTACCTTGGGTGAAGGCATGCTGCTGGTCGCCCTCGTGCTGCTGCTGTATCTGGGCAGCCCGCGCGCGGCCGCCATCGTCGCGCTGACGATCCCGCTGGCCCTGCTGATCGCCTTCATCTTCATGCACCATTTTAAGATTCCCGCCAATTTGCTGTCCTTGGGGGCGATCGACTTCGGCATCCTCGTCGACGGTTCCGTCGTGGTGCTGGAAAACATGCTGCGCCGCCGCGAACGGGAGCAGGAACGTCCCCTCACCCTGCAGGACGCCGTCGACGCGACCCTGCAAGTGGCGCGACCCATCATGTTCGGCATGGCCGTCATCATCGCCGCCTACCTGCCCCTGTTCGCCTTCCAGCGCATCGAATACAAGCTGTTCTCGCCCATGGCGTATGCGGTCGGCGCGGCGCTCGTGGGCGCGCTCGTGGTGGCGCTCGTGCTGATCCCCAGCCTGGCCTGGCTGGCCTTGCGCAAGCCGCGCCGCATGCCGCACAACCGCGCGCTGGACGCTCTGGCGGGCGCGTATGGCCGCTTCCTCGAACGCATGGTGGGCAGGAAGCGCTGGGTGGCGATGGTGTGCGCAGGATCGCTCGCGGCGCTTGCCATCCTGGGCGCCAGCATCGGGCGCGATTTTTTACCGTACCTCGATGAAGGTTCCTTGTGGCTGCAAGTGCAGATGCCGCCCGGGATCACCCTGGACAAGGCGTCCGAAATGGCCAGCGAACTGCGCCGCGCCGCGCTGGAATTTCCGGAAGTGTCGACCATCGTCACGCAGACGGGGCGCAACGACGACGGCACCGATTACTGGACGCCATCGCACATCGAAGCGAGCGTGGGACTGCATCCGTACAAAAGCTGGAAGTCGGGCATGAGCAAGCAACAATTGATCGCCAAGATGCACGAACGCTTCGCCCGCATGCCTGGCATCAGCGTGGCCTTCATGCAGCCGATGATCGACGGCGTGCAGGATAAATTGTCGGGCGCGCACAGCGACCTGACGGTGAAAATCTTCGGCAGCGACCTCGATGAAGTGCGCGCCATCGCCGGCAAGGTGGCACGCGTCTTGAAAGGCGTCCCCGGTGCTTCCGACGTGGCCGTGGACGTGGAGCCGCCCCTGCCCAACCTGAAGGTGGAACTGGACCGCGCCAAGGCGGCCCGCTACGGCATCAACGCGGCCGACGTGGCCGACCTGATTTCCACCGGCATCGGCGGCGCGCCCGTCGGCCAGGTCTACGTGGGCGAGAAAAGCTACGACATCGCCGTGCGCTTCCCGCCGGCCCTGCGTTCCAGCCCCGACGCCATCGCCAATTTGATGCTCAACGCCGCCAACGGCGCGAGGATCCCGCTGGCGCAGGTGGCCACCATCAGCACCACCTCGGGCGAAAGCGTGATCGTGCGCGAAATGGGACGGCGCCACATCATCGTGCGCCTCAACGCCCGCGGACGCGACCTGGCCGGCTTCCTGGCCGAGGCGCGTCCGCTGGTGGCGCAAGCCGTGGCCAGCGAGCACCAGCGCATCAGCGTCGAATGGGGCGGCCAGTTCGAGAACCTGCAGCGCGCGCAAAGCCGTTTGGCGCTGATACTGCCGATGACCCTGGGTGCCATGTTTTTGCTGCTGTTTGGCCAGTTCCGCAACCTGCGCCAGCCCGCGCTGGTCTTGCTGGCAGTGCCGCTGGCCATGCTGGGCGGCCTGGCCGCGCTGCACCTGCGCGGCATGACCTTGAACGTGTCGAGCGCCGTCGGCTTCATCGCCCTGTTCGGCGTGGCCGTCCTGAATGCCGTGCTGATGCTGGCGCAGATCAACCGCTTGCGCAGCGAGGAAGGCAAGAGCCTGCGCGACGCCGTGCTCGAAGGCGCGCGCGACCGCATGCGCCCCGTGCTGATGACGGCCACCGTGGCCGCCCTGGGCTTGACGCCGGCCATGCTGGCGACGGGCCTGGGCAGCGACGTGCAGCGTCCGCTGGCGACCGTCGTCGTGGGCGGCCTGGTGACGGCGACGGCACTGACCCTGCTGCTGTTGCCGGCCCTGTACTACCTGATCGAGGCGCACCTGCAAAAACGCCAGACGCATACCGAAGGAGAGACCCATGACACGTTTTAATCTGCTGCTGGCGGCCTGGCTGATCGCGCCCGGTGCCGTGGCCGCGCCCTTGAGCTTTGACACCTACCTGTCCGCCGTGGAAAGCCACAGCCTGGAATTGCAGGCGCAGCAGGAAGACATCACCTCGGCCAAGGCCGGCATCGGCATCGCCGGCCTGCGTCCCGATCCCGAGTTCACCTTGGGCGCGACGCGCGAAACCGTGCGCAGCGTCGAGCACCGTCCCGTCACGTGGAACCCGGCCATCAGCATGGCCATCGAGACGGGCGGCAAGCGCGCCGCGCGGTTAAAAGCGGCGCACAGCAATGTCGCGCTGGCCGAGGAAACGGTTGCCGGCTTCAGGAGCGAGCTGTATGGGACCGCCGCCGCCGCGTTCACGCAAGCGTGCCGCACGCGCGACGTCCTCGCGCGCAAGGAGCAGACCATGGCGGCCCTGTCAAAAGTGGTCGAGGCGAACGCCGTGCGGCGCAAGGCGGGCGACGTGGGCGGCATCGAGCTGCTGCAGTCGCGCGTGGAACGCGACCAGTTCCAGGCCGAGCTGGCGCAGGCGCGCAGCGAGGCGGACAGCGCCATGTTGAATTTGTCGCCGCCGCTGGGGCGCCAGTTCGACGCGCTGTTTCCGGACGCGCAGCTGGCCTGCGACTTCGCCGCATATGAAAACAGCGATGCCAGCGCGCTGGTGCCGCAGGCGCTCGAGGCCCGCAGCGACGTACGCATCGCCCGCGCCACCGTCGACCATCTGCGCGACGGCGCGGCGCTCGTGCGTGCCAACCGCGCCATCGACCCGACCGTCACCGTGGGCCTGGCCGCCGCGCGCGGCTACCATGAGGGCTTTGACGCCAGCGGCAGCCCCGTCGACGGTTCGCCCCGCTCGCGCGCACTGTCCATCTCGCTGGCCATCCCCATTCCCCTGTCGCGGCGCGACAAGGGCGACGTCGTGCAGGCGGAAGCAAGTGTCACGCAGGCGATGCTGGCCCTGCGCCAGGCGGAGCTGACGGCGGAAACGCAGGTGCGCACGGCGCAGCGGCAACTGCGTGCGGCGCAGGACAGGCTGGCGCGCTACCGCGACGGCGTGCTGGTCGATGCGCAAAAGGTGGTCGATGGCATGCGCCTGTCCTACTTCAGCGGCAATGCGTCGCTGCTGGAATGGCTGGCGGCGCAGCGTTCGGCCGATGAGGCCTACCAGGGCTATGTGCAGGCGCGCGCCGATGCGGCCATCGCCAGCACGCAGCTGCAACTGGCGATCGGCCAGCGGCCGAGCTTGTAGCGGGGAGAAAGTAGAACGAGGAGTTACCGGCGCGGCGAGGATGCCGCACCGGTCGTCAAGAACGGGGAATTACTGGGGCTGGGCAGGCGCGTCGCCGGCGTCGTCGGCATCGTCCGCTTCCGGCTCATCACTTTCCGCACCCTCGGCACCCTCTTCGCCTTCGGCCGGCTTCGGATTGTTTTTCGCTTCCAGCTTGCGCCTGGCTTTTTCCTCGGCTTTCTTCTTCTTTTCCAGCTCTTTTTGCCGTTTTTCGTATTGGAAATTTGTCTTGGCCATTTACTACCTCTTTAGTTTTTAAATGTTACAGATAAGCACATAAGACACATTATGACGCAGTTGGAGCAAACACCAAATGTTTAGCCGCGTGGATGATGCTGCGCGTGCAGCAGTTTCAGCCGTTCGCGGGCCACATGCGTGTAAATCTGGGTGGTGGAAATATCGGAGTGCCCCAGCAGCAATTGCACGACACGCAAGTCGGCGCCATGGTTGAGCAAGTGGGTGGCGAACGCATGGCGCAGGGTGTGCGGCGACAGCGGCGCCGTGATGCCGGCGCTCAGCGCGTGCTTCTTGATGATGACCCAGAACATTTGCCGCGTCATGGCGCCGCCGCGCCGCGTGACGAACAGCGCGTCGTCCATCTGCCCGTCGAGGATGATGCCGCGCGCTTCCTTCAGGTAACGCTCGATCCACAGCCGCGCCTGCTCGCCGAACGGCACCAGCCGCGTCTTGCTGCCCTTGCCCGTGATGCGCAGCACGCCATCGTTGAGGCTCAATTCCACGGATTGCAAGTCCACCAGCTCCGACACGCGCAAGCCGCTTGCATACATGAGTTCGAGCATGGTGCGCTCGCGCAGCCCCAGCGGCGTGCTCACGTCGGGCGCCGCCAGCAGCGCTTCCACCTGCGCTTCGCTCAAGGTATGCACGAAGCGCGCGGGCTGCTTGGCCGACACCATCTTCAGGCACGGGTCGGCCGCGATATGCTTGTGCCGCAGGGCCAGCTGGTAAAACCGCTTGAGCACGGACAGGCGCCGGTTCGACGACGTCGCCTTGCTCTCGTCGTGGCGGGCGGCGAAATACGCCTCGATGTCGGCCGTCGATACTTCGTACAGGCCTTCGCGCCCGGGCCGCGCCACTTCCAGCCAGCGCGCAAACAGCCGCATGTCGCGCCGGTAGGCGTCGAGCGAGTTCTTCGACAAGCCGTCTTCCAGCCACAGGCTGTCGCAGAATTCATCGATCAGGGTGGCGTTGTCGGGCGCCAGCAGGCTGTTCATCATAGGTAAGCCGCCACGCCCTCATGCGCCAGCAGCCAGCGCTTGACGCCCAAATGAAATCCCGTCGCGTCGTCGTGATGGGCAAAGCCGCCCAGGCCGCCAGCGGCCGTGACCCGGTGGCAGGGGATCACCACGGGAAACCAGTTGGCGCCGCAGGCCTGGCCCACGGCGCGCGGCGCCGAGCCGATCAGGCGCGCCACGTCGCCATAGGTGCGCACCTGGCCGCGCGCAATGCCGCTGATCGCCGCCCACACCCGTTGCTGGTAGGCGCTGCCCAGCGTGGCCAGCGGCAGGTCGAAGACATGATCGGGATCGCGGAAATAACGCGCCAGTTGCTGGCAGGCCCGCTCGGAGACGGCATCGAGCGCGTCTTTTTCGGCAAAATGCGGCGGCAGGTAGACCAGTTCGCATATCTGGCCATCGTGCGCGCGCACGCCCATGGCGCCAAACGGCGCGGCCACGATGGCCGTGAACAGCTCGCTGCCCTGTTGTTTTTTCATCTGCTGATCATTGTTCAAGTGTGGCAAATATACAACCTGCCGGCCCCGGAAACGGCGCCATGGGAATTATGCACCGACTTTGGGCGTGCCGGCGGACGTTTCCTGCGCACGAAAAAAAAGCGCACCAGCCGGTGCGCTTCAAATATTGCTTCACGTTCCCGGTCGTTTGGGTCCGCCGGTGCCGGCTTGTGGCCGCAGACAGCTATGACTCAACAACTTCTGTGAAACGTGTGTCTCCTCAATATATCCCCGGTATCAATACCGTTCTTATAGACCACTCCCCCACTAACCTTGTTGCCAATTCTGTATTTCAGCCTTGCTACCGGGGCGCATATGCATATACGTGTTTCCCCTTAAGGCTGCCCATCATAGCGCATTTATTCGGCCGTATCGACTTTTTTTGCACCATGACGGGGACAACTGTTTTAGTTGTAAATTAAATTTGGCAGCCACAGCGAGATTTGTGGTACGTAGGTGATCAGGGCCAGGAAGCCCAGCATCGTCAGCAGCCATGGCATCACGGCCACGGTCAGCTCCGAGATGCCCATCTTGGTGATCCCGGACGCCACGTACAGGTTCAGGCCCACGGGTGGATGGCACATGCCGACCTCCATATTGACCACGATCAGGATGCCGAAGTGCACGGGATCGATACCCAGCTTCATGGCGACGGGGAACAGGATGGGCGCCATGATGAGCACGATGGACGACGGCTCCATGACGTTACCTGCCACCAGCAGCAGCACGTTGACCACCAGCAGGAAGCTGATCACGCCCAGACCCTTGCCCGTGATCCATTCGGCCATCGCTTGCGGGATGTTTTCACTGGTCATCAAGAACGAGAACAGCACGGCGTTGGTGATGATGTACAGCAGCATCGCCGACATGGCGGCCGAATCGAGCAAGACCTTGCCCACCTGCTTGATCTTCAAGTCCTTGTAGACGAAAACGGCGATGTAAAAGGCGTACACGGCGGCCATGGCGGCCGCTTCCGTCGGGGTGAAGGCGCCCGAATAAATGCCGCCCATGACGATGACGATCAGCAGCAAGCCCCAGGCGCTTTTCTTGAACGTGACGAAGCGTTCCTTCCAGCTGGCCTTCTGCATGCGCGGATAGTTGTTCTTGCGCGCCAAAAACCACGTGGTCAGGCCCAGCAGCATGGCCAGCATCAGGCCGGGAATCACGCCCGCCATGAACAGTTTTCCCACCGAGGTGTTCGTGCTGACGGAATACATCACCATCACGATCGACGGCGGTATCAAAATGCCCAGCGCGCCCGAAGTGGTGATGACGCCGGCGCCGAAACCGCGCGGATAGCCCTGCTTGACCATGGCCGGCAGGATGATGGAGCCGATGGCCACCACGGTGGCGGGGCTGGAACCGGAGACGGCCGCAAACAGCGCGCACGCCATCACGCCGGCCAGCGCCAGGCCGCCATGCCAGTGACCGACCATCGAGCTGGCGAAGTTGATCATGCGCCGCGCCACCCCGCCATGCGTGAGGAAGTTACCGGCCAAAATGAAGAAGGGGATGGCCATGATTTCGAATTTCTCGATGCCCGTGAAAATCTTCAGGGCCACCGATTCGATGGGCACGCTGGTCATGGTAAACAGGAACGTCAGTACCGTCAGGCCCAGCGAAATGGAGATCGGCATGCCGGTCAGCATCAGCGCCAGCAGCAATACAAAAATAATCAGCGCGTTCATGCCTTGGCTCCTTTTTCTTCCGCCGTCAATTCCTCTTCCAGGCCCTCGACGTGCGAGTGGTCATGCTTGGGCAAGGCGCCCGTCCTGATGAAATGCACCATCACTTGCAGGAAGCGGAAGCACATCAGGTAGGAGCCGAGCGGCACGGCCAGGTAGACGAGCCACATGGGAATTTCCATGTCGGCCGAGGTCTGGTCCGTGTGGCCGATCGACCACACGAAGCTGGCGCCCAGGGTCCCCACTATGCCCGTAAACAGGGCGCCGGCGGCCAGGCCGAAGACGATGAAGCGGTCGCGCCAGCGCGGGTTCATGCGGTTGATCAGCACGTCGACGCCCACGTGGATGCCCGTGCGCACGCCATACGCGGCGCCGAACTTGGCCATCCAGACGAACATGTAGATGCACAGTTCCTGGGCCCAGCTGGTATTGATTTGAATCAGGAAGTCTTGCAGGCCCGGTATCGGCAGGCCCGCCAGGTAGCGGTGCACGACCGCGACAAAAATGATGAAGGTGGCCGCGCCCATCAGGGACGCGATCAGCCACTCTTCCAGGTGATCCAGAAATTTCATGGTGGACTTTCAAAGAATGCGGGTACACGGACTCCGGCGCAGGACGCGCAGGAGTCATTCAAGCCAGTGGCAGGGAGGCCCTGCCTGGCGCGCCAGGCGGCGCGCCACAGCAGCTGCTTACTTCGCGCTTTCCTTGTTGATGGCCGAGATCAGATCCTTGCCGATGCGCCCTTCCATGGCCTTCTGCACGGGCGCCAGCGCCTTGCGCCACTCGGCCTGTTCCTGCACCGTCAGGGTATAGATCTGCGTCTTGCCCGCTTTCTTGATGGCGTCGAGGGCCTGGTCGTTGTCGCGCTGGGCGATGGCTTTTTCAAACGTGGTCGCCTCGCGCATGGCTTTTTCCAGCTGCGTGCGGATATCGGGCGGCAAGCCATCCCAGAATTTCTTGTTGACGATGACGGCATAGCCCAGGTAGCCGTGGTTCGACACGGTCACGTGCTTTTGCACTTCATGCATCTTTTGCGTGTACATATTCGATGGCGGATTTTCCGTGCCGTCGACCACGCCCGTCTGCAGCGCCTGATACACTTCCGAGAAGGCCAGCACCTGCGGATTGGCGCCCAGCGCGCGCATCTGCGCGTCGAGTACCTTCGACGACTGGATGCGCATTTTCAGGCCCTTGAAGTCGGCCGGCATGTGCAGCGGCTTGTTGGCCGACATCACCTTGAAGCCGTTGTCCCAGTAGGCCAGGCCCGTGATACCCTTGGGTTCCAGTTTCTTTAGCAGGCTCTTGCCGATTTCGCCTTCGGTGACGTTGTACAGCGCCGTCTTGGTGGGGAAGATGTAGGGCAGGTCGAAGGCTTCGAATTCCTTCACGCCCAGCGGGCCGAACTTGGCCAGCGAGGGCGCCAGCATCTGCACGGCGCCCAGCTGCAGCGCCTCGAGTTCTTCCTTGTCCTTGTACAGCTGGCTGTTCGGGTACAGTTCGACCTTGACCTTGCCGTTCGTGGCTTTTTCGGCCAGCTGCTTGAAGCGCTCGGCGGCCTGGCCTTTCGGCGTGTCGGTCGCCACGACGTGGCTGAACTTGATGACGATGGGCGCTTGCGCGTAAGCGTGGACGCCGGCGGTGGCGCCGATGGCGGCGCACAGCGCGACGAACAGGGTTTTCATTGGTGGCAGTTGCATTTTTGTCTCCTGAATGGTTTTTAAAAAAACTTTATTATTTGTCTATTTGGATATTGTGCCAAAGAAACTGCCGCGGCTATTGTGGTTAACCACAATAGCCGGTTCCCGATAAGCCGCTACCCTGCCAGCCATGCCGACTCCCCCCACCCTTGCGCGCCGCTTCAAGCTATCGAGCCCGATGCGCTGGCTGCTGCCCGTCATCCTGCTGCTGCTGTTCCTCTCCATCCTGTTCTGGCTGCCGTGGCAGGCGCGCCAGATGGAAAGCAACGAGCGCCAGGAGCAGCTGATCGCCGATACCCTGTGGGTGGAACAGACCATCCGCTTCCAGCTGGCGCGCAACGAGGAAAGCCTGTTCAACCTGGGCGTGGACATCGCCAGCGGCTCCCTGTCGGCGGAAAAAGTGCACGAACGGCTGCAGCAGATGTTGCGCAATGGCCGCGAACTGCAGCGCGTGCTGTGGCTCGACACCAGCGGCAAGGTGCTGGCCACCAGCGACAACAGCCTGCCGCATGCGCTGTCGTTTGCGCCGGCCTCGCTGACGGCGGCCGACAATGCGCGCCGCTTGCACCGGGGCCAGTACGCCCAGCCTTCGCAGCAGACGGGCTTTCCCGATGCGCCGCCGGGCGCCATGCTGATGGATTACCACCAGCCCCTGTTCGATGGCCAGCGCTATGTCGGCAGCCTGGTGGCCACCTACCAGATCAGCAGCCTGCTCGATGAAATGGTGCCGTGGTGGTTCGCCCAGGATAACCAGATTTCGCTGATCGACCGCGACGACAAGGTGCTGGCGCGACGTGCCGCCGCCGGCCCCGGTCACGGCGTGTACACGCACAAGCGCGCGCTCGACGTGCCCGGCGCCAGCATCACCCTGTTTACCGACAGCGTGAAAAGCCAGCCCAAGCTGCTGCCCAATCTGCTGGTCGGCTCCGTCATCGCCCTGTCGCTGGGCTTGCTGTGGAGCTTGCTGGCCTTGTGGCGGCATATTTCGCGCCGCCTGGTGGCCGAAGGCGCGCTGCGCCAGCAGATGCTGTTTCGCACGGCGATGGAAAACTCGCTGGTGACGGGCATGCGCGCGCGCGACCTGGAAGGCAGAGTCACCTACGTCAATCCCGCGTTTTGCCAGATCGTCGGCTATCCGCCCGAGGAAATCCTGGGCCGTTTGCCGCCCATGCCCTACTGGGTGCCCGAGGCGCTGGAGGAATACCAGCAGCGCTTCGTCAAGGCCCTGGCCGGCAATCCCACGCCGCAGTTCGAAACCTATTTCCAGCGCCCGGATGGCACGCGCGTGCCCGTGCTGATCTTCGAAGCGCCCTTGGTGGACAAGAACGGCCAACAGACGGGCTGGATGGGATCCGTGCTCGACATCTCGGACCGCAAACGGGTCGAGGAACTGAATCGCCAGCAGCAGGAAAAGCTGCAAACGAGCTCGCGCCTGGCCACCATGGGCGAACTGGCGTCGATGCTCGCGCACGAATTGAACCAGCCGCTGGCGGCCATTTCCAGCTACACGACGGGCGCCCTGAATTTGATCCGCCGCGCCATCGAGCATGACGCCCCCGTCGATCCGGGCACTTTGAAGCCGGCGCTGGAACAGGCCAGCGCGCAGGCGCAGCGGGCCGGCCAGATCATCCGCAGCGTGCACGATTTCGTGCGCAAGAGCGAGCCGCAGCGCCAGGATATCGCCATCCGCACGCTGATCGACGGCATCCGCGCGCTGATCGACCTGCAGGCGCGCAAATACTATGTCACCATCCAGGAAGAGCTGCCGCCGGACCTGCCGCTGCTGCGCGCCGATCCCGTGATGATCGAGCAAGTGCTGCTGAACCTGACGCGCAACGCCATCGAGGCCATGCAGGACGCGGCGCCGGGACGGCGTATCATGCGCCTGCGGGCCAGCCATGACGCGCAGCAGGGCATGGTGACGGTGGACGTGATCGATCATGGCCATGGCATCCCGCAGGACGTGGCCGAGCGGCTGTTTTCGCCGTTTTTCTCGACCAAGTCCGAAGGCATGGGCATGGGCCTGAACATCTGCCGCACCGCCATCGAATTTCACGGCGGCGCGCTGACCTTCGGCGCCAACCCCGCCGGCGGTACCATCTTTACATTCAGCGTGCCGGCCGCGCCAAGCGCGCCGCACTAACTAATAACGCATAACGACAAGCCGGAGACTTCATGCTACACATCATCGACGACGAAGAGGTCGTACGCGACTCCCTGTCCTGGCTGGCCGCCTCGCGCAGCATCGAATCGCGCAACTACGCGAGCGCCCAGCAATTTCTCGATAGCCTCGATGGCAGCTTCGACGCCGCCGGCGACTGCGTGCTGCTCGACGTGCGCATGCCCGACATGAACGGCATCGCCCTGTTCGACCAGCTGGTCAAGCGCGACCTGACGGCGCGCCTGCCCGTGATTTTTCTCACCGGCCACGGCGACGTGCCGATGGCCGTCGACAGCCTGAAACGGGGCGCCTTCGATTTCTTTGAAAAACCGTTCAACGACAACGACCTGATGGACCGGGTACAGCAAGGCTTGGCCAACTCGCGCCAGGCAGGCGAACTGGCCGCCGTGCACGCGCGCCTGGCAACCCTGTCGACGCGCGAACGCGAAGTGCTGGACCTGATTTTGGCGGGCAAGATGAACAAGGTGGTGGCCGACAAGCTGGGCATCAGCATGCGCACCGTGGAAGTCCACCGCGCGCATATCTTCGACAAGATGCAGGTCAAGACGGCGGTGGAGCTGGCGGGATTGTTGAAGTAGACCTGAAACCCTAGTTCTTGACGCCGGGGTCGGACGGGGATGCCGAATCCCTGAGGGTCCGACCCCAGTCGTAGGTCGGGTTAGCGCAAAGCGCGTAACCCGACACCACCTGCGGCGTCACGCAGCATCATGCCCGTGGCGCTCTTTCACCCCCGTGCCGCCAGCGGTGATGTTGGATTACGCGGCGCTCACGCGCCGCTAATCCAACCTACGCCATGCTGCGCAATGCAGGTCCGGCGTAGGTCGGGTTAGCGCAAAGCGCGTAAGCCGACGCCACCCCCTATCACTCATCATGGTGTTCATGATGCTCGGCCGCCCCATGCTTCCAGTAGCTGGCCACATGCAGATGCTGCTTCGGCACCCCGGCCTCAATGAAATGCCCGCGCAAGCCCTGCACCTGCGCATGCTCGCACGCCACCCACACATAGCCGTCGCCGTCTGACGGCAGCGTGACCTGACGCAGCGCTTCCAGCAGCAGCGGCCCCTTGCGGCCATTGCGCGCCACCCAGCGCACGTCCAGCTGCGCCGCGCAATCGAGCGCGATCTGCTCGCCGTCTTCGACGATCTCGATCACGGCAATGGCCCGCGCCGTGGCCGGCAACTGCTCCAGGCGGCGGGCGATGGCCGGCAAGGCCGTCTGGTCGCCCACCAGCACATACCAGTCGAAATCAAGCGGCACCAGCATGGAGCCGCGCGGTCCGCCCACGCCCAAGGTCTGGCCGGGCGCGGCTTGCGCCGCCCAGCTGGCCGCGGGGCCGTCGCCATGCAGCACGAAGTCGATTTCCAGCTCGCGCCGCGCGGCGTCGTAGCGGCGCGGCGTGTAGTTGCGGGCGATGGGGCGCGCGCCCTCGGCATACTCGATGGGATTGGCGCCATTGCCCAGCACGGGAAATACGGGGGCGGCCTGCCCCGGCGCGGGGAAGAACAGTTTCACGTGGTCGTCGTGCGCCGGCGAGACAAAGCCGTCCAGGTCGTCGCCGGCCAGGGTGATGCGGCGCATGTGCGGCGTGATCTGCTCGGTGCGCACGACGGTGAGCACGCGCAGTTTCAAGTCATGCCGCACGCGCTCGATGGCGTGCGGGCGTGGTGCTGTTGTTGATACAGTAGTCATTGGGTGTCCTTGTAAAGTGGGCTCAGTGACCATCGACGATGGCGTTGGCCGCCTGTTCCAGCACGGCGGAGACGCGCTCGGCTTCCGCGTCGCTCCAATTGGTCTTGTTCAGCAGCAGCGCATGCTTGAGGGTGTGCATGGCCTGGTGCACGCGCTCTGGCAAGGCCTTGCGCGCCTGGACGCGGGCAAACATGTCGAGGCGGGCCAGGATGCCGTCGACCTGGGCGCGGTTCTCGTCCAGATACGCGCGGCCCAGGTCCGTGATCGTGTAGAGCTTCTTGCCGCTGGCGCTTTCGGAAGACGTGACGTGATCCTGCTCTTCCAGCAAGGTCAGGGTCGGATACACGGCGCCCGGGCTGGGGGCGTAGGCGCCGCCGCAACGCTCTTCGATGGCCTTGATGATTTCATAGCCGTGGCGGGGGCTGATTTCGATCAGCGCCAGCACGATCAGCGGCAGGTCGCCGCGGCCGAAGACGCGTTCGGCCCGTTCGCCGCGCCCACCGCGCCCGCCAGGACCACCGCCCATGCCGCCCATGCCATCACCGCGCTCGTCGAAGCCGCGCGGACCGCGGCCGTGCATGGCGTATTCGTGGCGGTGTTCGCCATGGTGGTGGTGATGCTGGCCGCAATGGCCGTGATGATGATGGCCGCCGTGGCCGTGTTCTGCGTGGTGTGAGTTTCTCATGTTTTCTCTTTAAAGATATATCGTTAGTAGGTATCGCCATTTTATAACGATATATCGATAAGTCAAGGAGAAATTTGTTATGCTCGTCTTTTCCCTATTCACACGCCGATGCCATGCCTGAAAAAACCGTTGCTGAAAAAATGTATGTGAAAAATGCCAAGGCCCTGGCCGTGCTCAATGACGGCGGCGAACACGGGGAATTGCTGGCGCAGCTGCCGGCCGAGCGGCGAGTGAGTGAAGCAGAGCGCGCGGACTGGATACTGCTGTTCGCGCGCAGCCGCGCGGAACTGGAGCAGTTCCTGCCGGTGGCACAGGCGCGCCTGGCGCCCGGCGGCGCCGTCTGGGTGGCGTACCGCAAGGGGGGAATCAAGGCGGGCAGCGACATCCATCGCGACGATATCCGCGACTTTGCACAAACAATAGGACTCGACAGCGTGGCGATGGTTGCCATCGACGCGGATTGGTCTGCCCTGCGCCTCAAGCAGGTGTAGGCGAAGTCTAGGCGACGCCGTGCAAGGCCAGCGCCCATTCGACGTGTTCGCGCACGATGGCCGATGGATGCTCGCGGCGCGACAGCAGGGCCGCGACGATGTCGGCCTGGCCCTTCGCCTTCGTGGCCGCGTTGCCCATGCCGACGGCCAGGTTGCGCAGCCAGCGCTCGTGGCCGATGCGGCGGATCGCGCTGCCTTCCATGCGGCGGTTGAATTCCTCTTCCGTCCAGGCGAACAGCTCCACCATGCCAACGCTGCCCAGGCTGTGGCGCTCGTCGAAGTCCGGCACGACGGCGCGCTGGGCGAACTTGTTCCACGGGCAGACGGTCTGGCAATCGTCGCAGCCGTACACCTTGTTGCCGATCAGGGGGCGCATCTCGACGGGAATGGCGCCCTTCAATTCGATCGTCAGATACGAGATGCAGCGGCGCGCGTCGAGCTGGTACGGCCCCAGGATGGCTTGCGTCGGGCACACCGTGATGCACGCCGAGCACTGGCCGCAGCGCGGCGTTTCCGGCGGATCGACGGGCAACGGCACGTCGATGAGGATCTCGCCGAGGAAAAAGAAGGAGCCGCCCTGGCGGTTGATGAGCAAGGTGTGCTTGCCGCGCCAGCCCAAGCCCCCTTTTTGCGCCAGCTCCACTTCCATCACGGGCGCCGAATCGCTGAAGACGCGGTAGCCGAAGTCACCGATCTCGCCCTTGATGCGGTCGGCCAGCTGCTGCAGGCGCGAACGCATCACCTTGTGATAATCGCGGCCCCGCGCGTACACGGAGATCACGGCCGCTTCAGGGTCGGCATCGCGCGCCGCCTCGCGTTCGCGCCAGTCCGGCCCCAGCGCGGGCGGCAGATAATTCATGCGCGCGCTGATGGCGCGCACCGTGCCCGGCACCAGTTCGGCCGGGCGCGCGCGCTTCATGCCGTGGCTGGCCATGTAATCCATTTCGCCGTGATACCCTGCAGCTAGCCAGGCTTGCAGGGGCGCCTCCATGTGCGACAGGTCGACGTCGGCGATGCGCACCTCGGCAAAACCCAGCTCGCGCCCCCATCCCTTGATGGTGCGCGCCAGGACGGCGAGATCGGTGACGGTGGCGGACATAGGGGACTTTACGGAAAACGAGAGGCGCGCGGGCGGTTACAATGAGAGCAGCCTCCATTTTATGCGATACCGAAGATAATGACCGAACACTTCAAAGCCCACCTCCACGACGAAGCCGGCACCGCCGCGCTGGGCGCCGCGCTGGCGCGCGCGCTGGCGCCGGGCCTGGCGATCTACCTGCACGGCGACCTGGGCGCCGGCAAGACGGCCCTCACGCGCGCCCTGCTGCACGCGGCCGGCCATGCGGGCCACGTGAAAAGCCCCACCTACACCCTGTCCGAACCGTACACGGTGCGGCTCGACGGCCAGAGCGTCAACGTCATCCATTTCGACCTGTACCGCATGGGCAGCGCCGAGGAATTCCTCGACGCGGGCTTTCGCGAAGACTTCGACGGCCGCAATATCTGCATCGTCGAATGGCCGGAAAAAGCCGAACCGGTGCTGCCGCCGGCCGACCTGAATATTTATTTGAACGTTGCGGGTACAGGACGTGATGTAGAATTGCAAGCGTCTTCTGAATTGGGTCTGTCATGCCTTCACCGTCTCAAATTCGCCCCGAACCTTTGATCTCCTCGCCCATCACCCGGCGCACGGTCCTCAAGGCCGGCGGCACCCTGCTGTTGTCCGTGTTCGCGCCCATGTCGGCGATGGCGGCGCAAATTCTCGCCGTGCGCGTCTGGCCGGCCGAAGACTATACGCGCGTCACCCTGGAAAACGACAGCATCCTCAAGGCGACCCACTTCATCGTCAAGGACCCGGAACGCCTGGTGGTCGACATCGAAGGCCTGGAACTCAATCCCACCTTGAAGGGCCTGGTGGCGAAGATCCAGTCGAACGACCCGTACATCAAGCAGGTGCGCGTGGGCCAGAACCGGCCCAACGTCGTGCGCCTGGTCTTCGACCTGAAAGAGGAAGTCACGCCGCAGCTGTTTACCCTGCCGCCGGCCGGCTCCTACAACCACCGGTTGATCTTCGACCTGTATCCCGTGCGCGAACCGGACCTGATCGCGCAGATGATCGAAAAGGGCGACTGGTCGAGCGACCCGGCCAAGCCGCCCATGGCCGACACGCATACGCCGCCGCCCGCGCTGCCCCTGCCCGAGAGCGGCAAGCCGCCCGTGGCCGTCGCGCCGGTAACGCCGGTCGTGCCGCCCGTGCCCGACGTGCGCCCGGAACAGCGCCCCGAAGCGCGTCCACAGCCGGGCCAGAAAGTGGTGCGCATGATTACCATCGCCCTCGATCCCGGCCACGGCGGCGAAGACCCGGGCGCCATGGGCAGCCGGGGCAGCCGCGAAAAAGACGTGGTGCTGGCCATCGCCAAGCGCCTCAAGACCAAGCTGGAATTGCAGCCGAACATGCGCGTCATGCTCACGCGCGACGCCGACTTCTTCGTCCCGCTGGGCATGCGCGTGGAAAAGGCGCGCAAGGTGCAGGCCGACCTGTTCGTCTCCATCCACGCCGACGCCTTCATCCAGCCGACGGCGCGCGGCTCGTCCGTCTTCGTGCTGTCCGAAAAGGGCGCCACCTCGACGGCCGCGCGCTGGCTGGCCAACAAGGAAAACCAGGCCGACCTGATCGGCGGCGTGAACGTGAAGAACCACGACAAGCAGCTGGCCAGCGTGCTGCTCGATTTGTCGACGACGGCGCAGATCAATGACAGCATGAAGCTGGGCAAGGCCGTACTGCGTGAAATCGGCGGCATCAACCGCCTGCACAAGGGTTCCGTCGAGCAGGCCGGCTTCGCCGTGCTCAAAGCGCCCGACATCCCTTCCATCCTGATCGAGACGGCCTTCATTTCGAACCCGGAAGAAGAAGCCAAGCTGACCGACAACGGCTACCAGGACCAGATGGCCGACGCCATCGTCACGGGCATCAAGAATTACTTTGCCAAGAATCCGCCGCTGGCGAAAAGCCGCCTGACCTGACATGAAAGCCTAGCATGAGCGAGAGTATCTTTGGCCAGCTGCCAGCCGTGACCATCCGCGCCGCCGACGGCGCGCAGGCGACCGTTACCCTGTACGGCGGCCACCTGGTGTCGTGGCAAACCAGCGATGGCCAGGAGCGCCTGTTCTGCAGCAGCGCATCGAGTCTCGACGGCAGCCGCGCCATCCGCGGCGGCGTGCCCGTGATCTTCCCCCAGTTCGGCGCGCGCGGCACGGGCATGCGCCACGGCTTTGCGCGCGTGGCGACGTGGCAGCTGGACTCGACGGGCGAAGCCGATGGCGCCGCATGGGCGCAATTTGTCCTGACCCAGGCCGATTTGCCGGAAGCGATCGCCGCCAGCTGGCCGTGGGCCTTCACCCTGCGCCTGCGCGTGGCCGTCAAGGCGCAGGCGCTGGAGCTGGACCTGTCCGTTCACAACACGGGCGAGCAGGCGTTTCCGTTCTCGGCGGCCCTGCATACGTATTTTGCGATCGATGATTTGAGCGAAGCGCGCATCAAGGGCTTGCAGCGCGTGCGCTATTCGGACGAGACGCCGCAAGATGCCTTGCAGGCGGAAGAAGTACTGCAATTTTCGGACAAGCTTGACCGCATCTACTACCAGCTGCCGGGCGCCTTGAGCCTGCAGTCTGGCGGCCATACCTTGCGCCTGGAGCAGCAGGGCTTTACGGACGCCGTCGTGTGGAACCCGGGCGCGCAAGACGCGGCCGCCCTGCCCGACCTGGCCGACGGCGAGCAGCCGCGCTTCATCTGCATCGAGCCGGCCCTGATCCAGCCCGACCTGCTGGCCGCCGGTGCCGAATGGACCGGGCGCCAGCAGCTGTCATTTATTTAATTTGATTCCTTGATGATGCGTCCATTGCCCGGCTGGATCGGGCGCGCATTCAGGGGATACAAACGGCTGAACAGCGCCATCTGCGCCGGCGACGCCTGCACCGGCTGCTTCATCACCATCCACAGCACGCCTTCGCTGCAAGGCGGCTCCGTCATCGATCCCATGTAGGTGTAGTAATCGCGCCGCGCCGGCAGCATCTCGGCCGGGTCGAGCAGAATGGTCGGCTGCATGGTCTCGAATTTTTCCAGCGGCAGGTTGTTCCACACGGTCTGGATGGTCGCTTGCGGCGCACCGCGTTCCAGCAGCAGCGCCAGCACGGCTTGCCGCCCTTCCGCGTCGCGGTGCACGAGGTGCACCACCATCTCGAACGCCTTGCCATTGATGCGCTCTTCGGACGGACGGTGGAAATGGAATTGCTGCAGCTCGAACATGCGGTTCTGCACCGTGATGTAATTGCCGCCGCTCACACCCACCTGCACCGTGTGGCCATTGTCGACCACGTTGAATGACGACGGATGGTAGTCAAAGCTGATCTGCTCGAGTTCCACCTTCATGCCATCGCGGATATCGATCGGCGACTGGCGGTTGCCATTGCCGCACTTGCCCCAATCGACATTGATCTTGCTCCAGTTGGCCGGGCCGCTGTCGCCCTCGTACGACCAGTGCGTGCCGCGCGGCACGGGCGGCGGTGGCGGCGGCGCGGCCTTCACCACGGCGGCGCGCTTGGCGCGGGCGGCGGCGCGGGCCGCCTGGGTGGCGCGCATTTCCGCCAGGCGCGCGGCGATGCGTTCGGACAGGTCGACTTCGGCCGCTTCTTCCTTCTCGCGCGCCGTGGGCGCGACGACGACAGGCGTCTTGGCCTCCTTGCCCTTCACCGATTCGGTCAGGGTTTTCATGGCGGCCGCGCGCGCCGACGCCGACATGGGCGCGGATGCGGTGGCGCTCGCCGGGGCGGGGGCATCTTTGGCGCTTGCCATGGCCGCCATCGCGGCAAGGCTGCAAGCTAACAGGGCGCTCAAATGTCGCATGGAAATCCAGAAAGTGAGAATACCCTCTGGTTTACGGCTGGAAAGCAACAAAACTTGAATCAGGGCAGGAGCAAAACAGAAGTAGCGAAGAGAAAACGGGATCCAGGGCCAGCTGCGGACGGCGCCGCAGCATGCTTGCCCTGGATCTTTGCAGCAATTACGCCGACTTGCCGACCATGCGCTTGTAGAGTTTCCACAAGCCGCCCAGCACCACCGGCACGACGGCGGCGCCGACACCGATCAGCACGATCAAGGTCAGGTGGTCGCGGATCCACGGGATATTGCCGAAGAAGTAGCCGGCCGTCACCAGACCGACCACCCACAACAGGGCGCCCGTCACGTTGTACATCTGGAAGCGCGTATGCGTCATGTCGGAAATGCCGGCCACGAACGGGGCGAAGGTGCGCACCACCGGCACGAAGCGGGCCAGGATGATGGTCTTGCCGCCGTGCTTTTCAAAGAATTCATGCGTGCGGCGCATGGCGTCCTTGTTGATCCAGCGGTAATCGTGGGTAAACACCCTTTGCCCGATGGCCTCGCCTATCCAGTAATTGAGCGTGTTCCCCGTGACGGCGGCCGTCACCAGCAAGGCGATCAGCAAGCCCAGGTGCATCTGTCCCGTCGCGCAAAACGCGCCGGCGATAAACAGCAAGGTATCCCCAGGGAAGAAAAACAGCACCACGAGGCCTGTCTCGCAAAAAATAATGGCAAACAGCACCGCATACACGAGGGTACCGTACTGCTCGATCAAGAGACCCAGCGTCTTGTCGACATGCACGATCATGTCGAGGAATTGCACAAAATCCATATATTTTTCCCTAAAGGTAGCGGCGGAATCATACACCACCCGGCCAGCGCAACGGCAGTCCCCGGGCCGATATTTCTGCATTAATTATGCGGCGCCCTTGCGCGTGTGGCAATTTAAGTAAAGGTTAAGGAAAAGCCATATCGGCAGGCAAGTGCCAGGATTGCCATCGGCAATGTTTTTCCAACGAAATATTGCCATTCCGGTATACACTTTCCGCACGGCGCAACCCGCGCCGACCAGGAGAAAACATGTATCGACACCCACTGAGCGGCCTGACCATGGCCACCGTACTGGGCCTTGCACAGCTGGCTGCCCACGCGGCGCCCGTCCAGATCAAGGCACCCGCCGAATTGCCCGCCAAAGCGACCTTGGCCGACGTGATCAAGGCCTCGAAGCCGTCCGACTGGCGCCCGCTGGACCCGGACAACACACTGTACCTGGACATTCCCGCCGGCCGCGTGGTGATCGAACTGGCGCCGGACTTCGCGCCGAAACACGTGGCCAACATCAAGGCCCTGGTGGCGGAACAGTATTACGACGGCCTGGCCATCACGCGCGCGCAGGACAACTGGGTGGCACAGTGGGGCGATCCGAACGAGAAAAATCCCAAGCCGATCCAGCATGCGCAGCGCACCCTGCCCGGCGAATTCACGGTACCGCTGAAAAACGTCAAGAGCTTCACGCGCCTGCCGGACGCCGACGGCTATGCGCCGCAAGTGGGCCATTCGAACGGTTTCCCATCCGCGCGCGATCCGAAAACGGGCACGGCCTGGCTCACGCATTGCTATGCCACCGTGGGCGTGGGCCGCGACAGCGCCAGCGACAGCGGCGGCGGCACGGAGCTGTACGCCGTCATCGGCCAGTCGCCGCGCCACCTGGACCGCGACATCACCGTCGTCGGCAGGGTCGTCTCCGGCATGCCATTGCTGTCCACCCTGCCACGCGGAACGGGCCCCATGGGCTTTTATGACAGCCCCGAGAACAACGTGCCGATCAAGGCCATCCGCCTGGCCGCCAGCGTGCCTCCCGAACAGCGTGCGAACCTGGAAGTGATGCGCACCGACAGCGCAGCCTACCAGGCCGTGCTGGAAGCCCAGCGCCACCGCGGCGGCCCGTGGAGCAAGGTCACGGCCGGCCACGTCGACGTGTGCAATGCGCCGATACCGGTGCGGGAGGTGGGGAAATAAAGCAACCCGAAAGGCAAGTTCTGGGGTCGTACCCTCAGGGTACGACCCCGGCCTTCGTTTGGGTTTCGGGCATCAGCACAGCAGCGCCTCCACTTGCGAACCCGTTATAATCAGCGCATGAACGCTCCCATCACGCCCCACCGCCCTATCCAGGCCTTGCCTGACCAGCTGATTTCGCAAATCGCCGCCGGCGAGGTGGTCGAGCGGCCGTCCGCCGTCGTCAAGGAACTGCTGGAAAACGCGCTCGACTCGGGCGCCACGCAGATCACGGTGCGGCTGGAAGAAGGGGGCGTGAAACGCATCGCGATTACCGACAACGGCCGCGGCATCGACAAGGATCAGCTGCCGCTGGCCCTGGCGCGTCACGCCACGTCGAAGATCGCCTCGCTGCACGACCTGGAAAACGTGGGCACGCTGGGCTTTCGCGGCGAGGCGCTGGCGTCCATCGCCTCGGTGGCCGCCGTCACCGTGACCTCGCGCACGATGGATGCGGCCCATGCGTGGGAAATCGTCGGCTCGCACAATGGCAGCGTCTCGCCGTCGTCGGGCGCGCACGGCACCACGGTCGACGTGCAAGACCTGTATTTCAACACGCCCGCGCGGCGCAAATTCCTCAAATCGGAGCAGACGGAATACGGCCACTGCGCCGAAGTCGTGCGCCGCATCGCGCTGGCGCGCCCGGACGTGTCGTTCTCGCTGTCGCACAATGGCCGCACCATCGACCAGTGGAATATCAGCGAGCTGGCCAAGCGCAGCGCCCACATCCTCGGCAACGACTTCGCCGAAGCGCGTCTGGCGCTGGACGAGTCGGCCGGCAGCCTGCGCATCCACGGCTTTGCCGGCTTGCCGACGGCATCGAAGGCGCGCGCCGATGGCCAGTTCTTTTATGTCAACGGACGCTTCGTGCGCGACAAGCTGCTCGTGCACGCCGTGCGCATGGCCTACCAGGACGTGCTGCATGGCGACCGTTTTCCATCGTACGTGCTGGCGCTCGACCTCGACCCGGCCCTGGTCGACGTCAACGTGCACCCGTCGAAGATCGAAGTGCGCTTCCGCGACAGCCGTTCCGTACACCAGTTCGTCTTCCACGCCGTGCAGCGCGCGCTGGCGCAGACGTCGGCCACGGCCTTCGGCAGCGTGCCTGCCCCCCTGCCGGCCGCTTCCAGCCTGAGCGGCGATACGGCGGGCGCGGGCTTGGGTGGCCCCGGCATCTGGCGCCGCGAGCAGACGCAGACCTCGTTCGGCGCGCAATTCACGAACACCTTTGCGCCCGCCTCGCCCGGCGCGGCCCGTCCCTTCTTTGCCGACGCGCCGGGCGTAGCCCAGGACACGGCGGCCTATGGCGCCCTGTTCGGCGGCGGCGCAGGTGCCGCCAACTCGCCGATCACGCAGGTGGAACCGTATATCGCCTCGCCCGAAGCGATGGCGCGCGAAGAGTATCCGCTGGGTTTTGCCCTGGCCCAGCTGCACGGCATCTACATCCTGGCCCAGAACACCAAGGGCCTGGTGCTGGTCGACATGCACGCGGCGCACGAGCGCATCCTGTACGAGCAGCTGAAAAACGCGCTGCAGGCGCAAGTGTCGGGCCAGGACATGCAGGTACAATCGTTGCTGATCCCCGTCACCTTCTATGCGGACGCCATCGAAGTGTCGACGGCGAATGAAAACCAGGAGACCTTGAAAGCGCTGGGCTTCGACATCGCCGCCCTGTCGCCCACCACCCTGGCCGTGCGCAGCGTGCCGACCCTGCTGAAAAACGCGGACGCGCAAACCCTGGCGCGCGACGTGCTGCGCGACGTACGCGAATACGGCGGCTCGCGCGTGCTGATCGAGCGCCAGAACGAATTGCTGGGCACCCTGGCCTGCCACACGGCCGTGCGCGCCAACCGGATCTTGTCGATACAGGAAATGAACGCCCTGCTGCGCCAGATGGAGAGCACGGAACGGGCCGACCAGTGCAACCATGGCCGGCCGACCTGGGTGCAGGTCGAGATCAACGCGCTCGACAAACTGTTCCTGCGCGGCCAATAATTCCAACCCCAACGGCAAGGGCTGGGGTCGGACCCTCAGGGTCCGACCCCGGTATTTTGACGTTGGGGTGTGCATCACACAAAACATAGAGCACCATGACAAACACTCCACACCTCCCCCTGGCCGTCGCCATCATGGGCCCCACGGCCAGCGGCAAGACGGCCAGTGCGCTGGCCATCGCGCAAGCGATCCCGTCGGAGATCATTTCCGTCGATTCCGCCCTCGTCTACCGGGGCATGGATATCGGCACGGCCAAGCCGTCGAAGGAAGAACTGGCCGCCGTACCGCATCATCTGATCGACATCATCGACCCGCTCGACGCCTATTCCGTGGCGCAGTTCCGCAACGACACCCTGCGCCTGGTGAGCGAAATCTCCGCGCGCGGCAAGCTGCCGCTGCTCGTCGGCGGCACCATGCTGTACTTCAAGGGCCTGGCCGATGGCCTCGACGACTTGCCCGGCGCTGATCCTGCCTTGCGCGCCCAACTGGAAGAAGACGCGGCCGCCATCGGCTGGCCCGCCATGCATGCGCGCCTGGCGCAGCAAGACCCCGTCACGGCCGCGCGCCTGGCGCCGCAGGACGCGCAGCGCATCGGCCGCGCGCTGGAAATCATTGCCCTGTCCGGCCAGCCCATGTCGGCCCTGCTGGCCCGGCGCGAAAAGACCGTGCTGCCGTTCCGGTTGCAATCGTTCGCGCTGGAACCGTCGGACCGCGCCGTGCTGCATGCGCGCATCGCCACGCGCTTCGACCTGATGCTGAAAGACGACGCCCTGCTCGATGAAGTGGATGGGTTGCGCCGGCGCGGCGACCTGCACCCGGGTTTGCCGTCGATGCGCTGCGTGGGCTACCGCCAGGCCTGGGACTACCTCGATGGCCGCATCGACCGCGCCGCCTTGCGCGAGACGGGCATCATCGCCACGCGCCAGCTGGCCAAGCGCCAGCTGACCTGGTTACGGGCTATGCCGGAACGCATCGTCATCGACTGCCTGGGCCCTGATCCGGCCTCGTCCATGCTGGCACAAATTGTCCCTTTGCTGAAATAAGCATCGCCACACAACAACTGGCCAAGCGCTAGGCTCGACTTAGGCTACGCTCAATGCCGGAACGCATTGTCATCGATTGCCTGGGCGCTGATCCGGCCTCGTCCATGCTGGCGCAGATCCAGCCGTTGATGAAATAATCATGAACGCTGTAACACACAAAAAATCCACAGATTTTTCATGGCCAGCATTGACAAGGAAATGGGAAGACTGGATAATGCTCGGCTGTTGGGTGATATAGCTCAGTTGGTTAGAGCACAGCATTCATAATGCTGGGGTCGGTGGTTCAAGTCCACCTATCACCACCAAAGAACATCGATCAGGTTTCCCCTGGTCAAAACGAGCATCCGGTCTGACCGGTCTGTTTGGTGATATAGCTCAGTTGGTTAGAGCACAGCATTCATAATGCTGGGGTCGGTGGTTCAAGTCCACCTATCACCACCAAGAATTTGCAGTATGAAGAACCCGCCCCTGCCCCGTGCAGCGGCGGGTTTTTTCATTTCCGCCATCAGCGCGCATGCGGCCTGCGCGCAACACTGTCCCCTCCTCATGCAATCGGGGATTGTGGCAAGCCGTCTCTGCCGCTTACAATGAGAATAATTCTCATTTATATTACTCATCCCCCATGTCCGCCATCCAGCCCAGCCTGCAACAGCAAGTGCACACGCTTTACAGCGAGCATCACGGCTGGCTGGTCGGCTGGCTGCGCAAGAAACTCAGCTGCCCGCATGGCGCGGCCGACGTGGCGCAAGACACCTTTTTACGCATCATCGCCTCGCGCGACGCCCTGTTCGGCATGCGCGAGCCGCGCGCCTACCTGTCGACGACGGCCAAGCGCTTGCTGCTCGACCGCTCGCGCCGGCAAGTACTCGAACGCAGCTACCTGGCGGAACTGGCCCTGCTGGCCGACAGCCTGCCCGGCGCACCCTCGCCGGACGATATCCTGATGGCCGTGCAGGCGCTCGGGCAGATCACCACGGCGCTGGACGGCCTGTCCGCCAAGGCGCGCGACGCCTTTTTGCTGCATTACCTGGAAGAGCAGCCTCAGGCCGCCGTCGCCGCGCAGCTGAACGTCTCCACACGCATGGTGCAAAAATATCTGGTGCAAGCCCTGCTGGCCTGCCGCCACGCCTGCCCGGCCATGGCGGCATGAGCGGCCCGCGCGCCGATATCGCCGCCGAGCAGGCTGCCCGCTGGATCGTGCAGCTGAGCGCGGACGACCCGGCCGAACGCGACATGGCGCGGGCCGGCTTCGCTGCATGGAAGGCGGCCGATCCGCTGCACGCGACAGTGGCCGCCGGCATGGAAAACCTGCTGCGTCAATTGCATGCCGTGCGCGAGCCGGCCGGCGGCGACCATCGCCCCGCGCGCGCCGCCCTGGCCGCCATCACGCCCAAGCGCCAGCGTCTGCGCCAGCTGGCCGCCGCCAGCGCCGTGGCCGTGCTGGTGCTGACGGGCGCGCTGGTCCTCGGCGAGCGCCCCGCCTACCTGCTGGCCGACCTGCGCAGCCCCACGGGACAATGGCAGACGCACACCCTGGCCGATGGCAGCCGCCTGACCCTGGCCGGCGGCAGCGCCGTCAACGTACGCTTCAATGCGGGCGAACGGCATGTAGAGCTGGTGCGTGGCGACATCCTCGTCGAGGTGGCCAAGGATGCGCAGCGCCCCTTCATCGTCGACAGCGGCCAGGCGGCGATCCGCGCGCTGGGCACGCGTTTCACGGTTCGCAAGGAAGACGGCGCCACCATCCTGAGCATGCTCGAATCGACAGTATCGGCGCAGGTGCCGCAACATCGGGCCGTCGTGATGCAGGCGGGCCAGCGCGCGCGCATCACGCGCGATGGTGTCGGGTCACTGACAAGCATCGATGCGGCCAGCGTGCAGCAAGCGTGGCGCGCGCACCAGCTGGTGGTCGACGACTTGCCGCTGGCCGACGTGCTCGACGAACTGGCGCGCCACCGCCCCGGCCAGCTGCACTACGACCGGGCGCAGATCGACGGCATCCGCGTGGCGGCCGTGCTGCCGCTGGACGACACGGACAAGGCGCTGCAGCTGCTGATCGACAATTTCCCCCGGCTGCGCATCCGCATGCTGACGCGCTATCTGGTGATGGTCGACGCTCCCGTAAAAAAATAACGATATTTTTTGCGTTCGCGGTTCCACTTTGCGCATCTCGTGCGTCAAGGCAGCTGAGATCAATCCAAAAAGGCTGTCACCATGTCCGCTCCTGCCGTTCCCGTTTCGCCCCTGAATCCCTTGCGCACGCGTTTGCGTCCGCTGGCCCTGGCGGCCATGCTGCTGACCGGCGCCGGCCTGCACGCCCAGGCCATCGCCCAGGCCGTGCCGGCTGTCGCCAGCTACACCATTCCCGCCGGCCCACTGGCCGGCACCCTGAACCGCTATGCGCAGCAGGCGGGCGTGTCCATCGTCATCGACGCGGCCAAGGTGCAGGGTTTGACCAGCGCCGGCCTGCAAGGCAGCTACGCCATTGACGACGGCTTTGCCGTGTTGCTGCGCGGCAGCGGCTACGCCATCGGCAAGACCGCCACCGGCTATGTGCTGGTGGCCGCACCGGCATCCGCCCCCACGGCGGCGGCCAGCGCCGCTTCGGCGGCCGAGCGCACCATGCCCTCGATTACCATCGTCGGCCAGGCCGAGCAAGGCGCCACCACGGAAGGCAGCGGCTCCTACACGGCGCGCAAGCTCACCCTCGGCAAGGGCGAGCAATCGATGAAGGACATGCCGCAATCGGTCAGCGTGCTGACGCGCCAGCGCCTGGACGACCAGGGCATCACGGATTTGCGCGAAGCGGTCAACAACGTCACCGGCGTGGTGGGCGTGCATGGCGTGGGACCGGGCGTGGTGATCACTTCACGCGGCTTCCAGATCGACCAATGGCAGTACGATGGCGTGCCGATCGACCGCAACACCTATGCGCTGGGTAACTGGGGCCAGGAAAACATGGTCATCTACGACCGCCTGGAAGTGCTGCGCGGGGCATCGAGCCTGCTCGAAGGCACGGGCAGCCCGGGCGGCTCCGTCAACCTGGTGCGCAAGCGCCCGCTGGCGACGCGCCAGGTCGCGCTCACGGGCCGCGCCGGTTCGTGGGACCATTACGGCGCGCAGCTCGACGTCAGCACGCCGCTGAATGCGCAAGGCAGCCTGCGCGGGCGCGCCATCGTCGATGAAGACGACAGCCACTCCTTCATCGACCAGGTGTGGAGCAGGAACCGCACCGTGTATGCGGCGCTCGACTACGACCTCGGCCCCGCGACCACAGTCGGCCTGGCCGTGAGCAACGTCAACGGGCGCGGCCGCCCGATGTTCATCGGCCTGGCGCGCTACGCCGACGGCGGCGAACTGGGATTGCCCCGCTCGACCTATACGGGCGCCGACTGGAACCGCAGCAAGGTCGAACAGACCACCGTCAACCTGGACCTCGAGCACCACTTCAACAGCAGGTGGACCTTCAAGACGGCCGCGCTGGGCGTCAATGAACGCACCAATTCGACCCACCAGCGCATGGCCGGCACCATCAAGGCCGATGGCAGCGGCTCCATGTACGGCGACTTCTCCACCGATTTCAAGAACCAGAAGCGCGGCATCGACGCCTTCGTGCGCGGCAAATTCGATGGCCTGGGCATCGCGCAGGAAGTCGTCGTGGGCGCCAGCTATGTGAAGTTCCATTCCGACGACCGCTATGCGCGCGCCTGGACGCAGGGCGCGCAGATCTTCAATATCGACCACCACCGCCCGTGGCAGGACTTCGACACCATCGCCGCACGCGGCGTGAGCTCCCGCAGCACCTACGACATGCGCCAGAAGGGCCTGTACGGCACCTGGAACGGCCAGTTGACCAGCAACCTGAAAGCGCTGCTGGGCGGGCGTTTCAGCTGGTATGACTTCGAGTATGCCCCCAAGGGCGGCACGGCGGACAGCACCAGGGTCACGGCCAAGTTCACGCCATCGGCGGCCCTGATGTATGCGCTGACGCCGCAATGGTCCACCTACGCCAGCCATGCGGGCGTGTTCCAGCCGCAGACGAACCGCAACGCGGCGGGCGGGGTTCTCAAACCGATCACGGGCGACAGCTATGAAGCCGGTATCAAGGGCGAACTGCTGGACGGCAAAGTCAACACCTCGCTGGCCGTCTTCCGCTACGAGCACAAGGACCGCGCCGTCAACGACTACGCTGCCGGTTTCGCCTGCGACGGCTGGTACTGCTCGCGCGCCTCGGGCAAGGTGCGCAGCCAGGGCCTGGAAGCGGAAGTGTCGGGCGAAGTGGCGCGCGGCCTGCAGCTGTCGGCCGGCTATGCCTACACGACGACGACCTACCTCGACGACCCGGACAACAAGGGCGAGGTCTTTTCGACATGGACGCCCAAGCACATGTTGCGCCTGTGGTCCGGCTATACCCTGCCCGGCGAGTGGAGCAAGTTCAGCGTCGGCGCCGGCGTGAACATGCAAAGCCACACGCTGGACTTCGGCCGCTCGTTCGACGTGGCCGGCTTCTCGCTGTGGAACGCGCGCCTGGCCTGGCAAGCCACGCCGCAGCTGTCGCTGGCCGTCAACGTCAACAACCTGTTCGACAAGCGCTACGTGATCCCGTCGTATAACGACACGGGCGGCAATAACCACTTCGGCGACCCGCGCAACGTGCAGCTGACCCTGAAGTACACGCCGAAGTGGTAGAAGGATAGGAAGGCCGGGGGCCGGCGCGATGGCCGTGGCGCGACATTCAGTTCGCGCCGCGGCCGGGATTTTCGGCTAAGATGATGGCGCGGCGTTGCGCCGCACCGCATCGTGCATCGGCCTCTCATTCATCTACACCGTCAATGGAACAAAAAGACAAGTCTTGGGTCACTTCGGTGGACGTCGCCAAACGGGCCGGCGTCTCGCGCTCCGCCGTCTCGCGCACGTTCACGCCCGGCGCCAGCGTGGCGCCCGAAACGCGGGCCCGCGTGATGGAAGCGGCGCAGTCGCTGGGCTACCAGGTCAACATCCTGGCGCGCAGCATGAACCAGGGACAAAGCAACCTGGTGGGCGTCGTCATCACGGGCTTCACGGACCCGTTCCGCGTGGCCCTGCTGGGCGAAGTCACGCGCAGCCTGAGCGAACATGCGCTGGTGCCGCTGCTGATGAATGCGGAAGACCCCGAGCGCCTCAGCGAATTGCTGCGCATTCTCCTCAGCTACAAGATTTCCGGCGTCATCATGACGTCCGGCTCGCCGCCGTCCGCCGTCGCGACGGAATACCTGCAGCGGCAGGTGCCGGTAGCGATGATCAACCGCGCGCGCGACCTGAAAGGCGTGGACGTGGTCAACAGCGACAACCGCAACGGCGGCGAACTGGCGGCCAGCACCCTGCTCGACGGCGGCGCCAGGCGGCTGGCTTTCGTCAACACGCGCGCCAGCAGCTTCAGCGGCATCGCGCGCGGCAAGGCCTTCCTCGAGCACCTGGCGCCGGCGGTGGCAAAGAAACGCTGCACGGCCGGCGAATACCTGGCCGACGCCATCGGCTACCAGGCAGGCCAGGAAGCGGCCGACGCCCTGCTCGCCTCGGGCAAGCTGCCCGACGGCGTCTTTTGCGCCACCGACCTGATCGCCTGCGGCTTCATCGACGCGGCGCGCAGCAAGTACGGCATCGACGTGCCGGCACAATTGCAGGTGATCGGCTTCGACGACATTCCCATGGCCGCGCTGGACGCCTACCAGTTGACCACCATCCGCCAGGACGCGGGCGAACTGGCGCGCCGCGCCGTCAAGAGCCTGGTCGAACGCATGGAAAAATTCGCCATGCCGGGCCGCCTGAAGGAAGTGCCCGTCACCCTGGTGCGCCGCGGCACGACACGCTGAGCCATCGAACAAGGCAGATGGCGCAACGCCGTCTGCCCGCCCGCCACCTCCCGCCGTTCCCCGTTTTCCACAGTTTTTCATCCCCCGTCCGTACTTGTTGACATCAAAAAAAATCCGGGTTACTGTTTGCACACGTGTACTGCACACGTGTGCAATTTTCTTCAGACAGGCCGGTTCCGGCCACACCACTACAAAAAGCGCCCCGGCCACGGAGGCGCCATCAAGGAGACTGTTATGTTGAACCACGTTCTAAGAATCGCCCTGTTCGGCATCGGGGTGACAGGCCTGGCGGCTTGCACCACGCCCGCCGGCACGCAGCACAATACGGCCGCCACAGTCGCGGCCGACCCGAAGCTGGCGAAGATCGGCCAGATCGTCGTCGTGTACATGGAAAACCGCAGCTTCGACCACCTGTTCGGCACCTTCCCCGGCGCCGACGGCATCGCCAATGGCCGGTCGCCCGACACCACCACGCAAACCGGCCCCGATGGCAAGCCGTATGCCATGCTGCCCGCCGTGGCGCTCGACAAGGGCGGCCTGGACTCGCGCTTCAGGGCCGACATCGCCAACGCGCCCTTCCACATGGAGCCGAGCGTCTCGCTGGGCGACAAGACGGCCAGTCCCGTGCACGCGTTCTGGACGCACAAGCGCCAGATCAACGACGGCAAGAACGACCGCTTCGTCGTCGAGGGCAATACGGGCGCCCTGCCCATGGGCTATTTCGACGGCAGCAAGCTCAAACTATGGGCACTGGCGCAGCGCTACACCTTGGCCGACCGTTTCTTCCAGTCCGCCTATGGCGGCTCCTTCCTCAACCACATGTGGCTGACCTGCGCCTGCACGCCCGTGTTCCCGAACGCGCCCAAGTCCATCGTCGCCCAGGACGAGCGCGGCACGGGCCACAAGAAGGGAGAAGAGGCGGAAGTGACGCAGGACGGCTACGCCGTCAACACCATGCAGGGTCCGCTGCTATTCGACCCGACCAAGAAGCAGACCTTCCTGCCGCCGCAAACCATGCCCACCATCGGCGACCGCCTGACGGACAAGGGTATCTCGTGGGTCTATTATGCGGACGGCTACGACATCGCCGTCGCCTCGACCAAGTCGGGTAAGAAGGCCGACGATTTCTCGTATCACCACCAGCCGTTCACCTACTTCAAGCGCTTCATCGACAGCCCGCAGCAGCGCGCCACGCACTTGAAGGACCGCTCCGACATGCTCGCCGACGTCCAGGCGGGCAAGCTGCCGCCCGTCTCGTTCTACAAGCCCATGGGCAAGAAGAACATGCATCCGGGGATGGACAAGTCGAGCGTGGCGGCCGGCGACGACGAAGGCGTGGCCATCATCAGCGCCATCATGGAAGGCCCGCAATGGAAGGACACCGTCATCATCGTCACCACCGATGAAAATGGCGGCTTCTGGGACCACGTGGCGCCGCCCAAGGGCGACCGCTTCGGCCCGGCCACGCGCATCCCGGCGCTGGTCATCTCGCCCTTCAGCGAAGGCGGCCATATCGACCATACCGAGTATGAAACCGTGTCGATCCTGAAGTTCATCGAGGAGCGCCACGGCCTGGCGCCGTTGGGCGAACGCGATGCGCGCGCCAACAGCCTGGCCAAAGCCCTCAAGCTGTAAGGTCCATTCCCCTGCCTGTCTCCCCCGGGTGCGCCGTCCTGCGCGGCGCCCCCAGGCAACTCACATCCAAAGGAAACGCCATGCTGCACGCACGCCATCTTCCCCTGTCCCTCCTGATGCTCTCCCTGGCCGCCTGTGGCGGCGGCGACACCGTCCCTCCCGTGACGCCGCCGGTGACGCCGCCCGTCACGCCACCGCCCGCCACCTACTACCAGACCAAGACGCCCTACACGCCGCAGCAGGACGCGGCCACCTACGAAGCCGCGCCGGCCGGCTACGCGCCCGTGTTCACCGAACTGGTGGCGCGCCACGGCTCGCGCGGGCTGTCGAGCATGAAATACGACGCGGCCTTCTACAACGTCTGGCAAAGGGCGGCCGCCGACGATGCGCTCACGCCGCTGGGGCAAAAACTCGGCGCCGACATCCTGAAACTGATGAAGGCCAATGCGCTGCTCGGCTACGGCGTGGACGGCATCACGGCGCCCGGTTACGGCAACCTGTCGCAGACGGGCATCAATGAACACAAGCAGCTGGCCGTGCGCATGCTGGCGCGCCTGCCCACCCTGTTTGCGCAGCTGGGCGCGAACGCCGCCAGCGCGCCGCGCCAGATCGTCACCATCAGTTCCGGCGTGGACCGCGCCAAGGACAGCGCCGCGTATTTTGCGCAGTCGCTGGCCGCCACGGCACCAGCCGTCGCGCCGCTGATCACCCTGCCGCCCGCGCCCGCCGGCTACCCGGCCGGCAAGCCCGTGGCGCAGCCCGATGGCACCAACCGCTTCCTGCTGTATGCGCACAAGCTGGTGCCGAAGACGGACCTCGTCACCGATCCCCTCGACCGCCATTACCCGACTTACCAGGATAGCCAGGCCTATCAGGCCTACCTGGAAAGCCCCGCCTTCCTGGCCAAGTACACAGCCATCGACACGGATGCCACGGCGCGCACCCTGGGCCGCGAAGTGCTGGAACGCCTGTTCAGCAAGGCCTTCGTCGACAAGATCGACAACGGCACCTACCGTTTCGCCAATACGGGCACCTACAGTTTCACCAGCGACGACGGCAAATTCACCAACACCGTCACGGGTGACGGCGGCACCACCATCAAGGGCCTGGCCGACGCCGCCTCGGTGCTGTACAACCTGTACGCCATCATGGCCGGCATGACGAGCGAAGTGAAAGCCGACTTCGTGCAGTACATGCCGTCGGACGCGGCCAAATACCAGGCCTTCGTACAGGATTACCAGGACTTTTACAACAAGGGTCCCGGCACCACGGAAAGCGCCGGCGTCACCTGGAACTACGTGCGCGCGCTGCGCGACGACTTCTTCACGGAAGTGGACGCCATCGCGCGCGGCGACCTGTCGCACGGCGCCAAGCTGCGCTTCACGCACGCGGAAGCCATCATCCCGCTGGCCACGGCCATGGGTTTGAAAAGTGTCGTCGGCGCGCTGCCGGCGGCGCAGACCTACAGCTATGACAACAGCAGCTGGCGCGGCCTGTACGTGGCGCCGATGGCGGCCAACATGCAGTGGGACGTGTACCGCGATGCCGGCGGCAATGTGCTCGTGAAAATGCTGTACAACGAAAAGGAAACGGACTTCCTGGCCGCCTGCGATGACGCCCGCTTTGCTGCCGGCAGCCATTTCTATGTATATGCGAAACTGAAGACCTGCTACGGCCACGTGGCGCAGTAAGTACGGAGCAGGCGGGCAGCCGTGCCCGCCTGTCTGGCGTTTGATGCTAGGCTACGCCTGGTAATCAATCACGTCACCCGCGGATCGCCATGCCCCCACCTTTTCCCCTGTCCAGCATGCTGCTGGCCCTGTCCCTGCACGCCAGTCCCGTCCTGGCCGTCGAAGGCCATTACCAGACCAAGACACCGTATGCGCCGCAGCAGGATACGGCCACCTATGCCGCGCCGCCGGCCGGCTTCCAGCCCATCTACACGCAACTGGTGGCGCGCCACGGCGCGCGCGGGTTGACCGGCATGAAGAGCGACGCGGCCCTGTATGCGATGTGGCGGCAGGCCGCCGCGCAGGATGCGCTCACGCCGCTCGGGCGCGAACTGGGTCCCGACATCCTGGCCCTGATGAAGGCCAACGCGCTGCTTGGTTATGGCGTGGCCGGCATCGAGAAACCCGGCTATGGCAATCTGTCGCAGACGGGCATCGAGGAACACCGGCAACTGGCCGTGCGCATGCTGGCGCGCCTGCCCGCCCTGTTTGCGCAAGTGGGGCAGGACGCCGCGACGGCGCCGCGCCAGCTCGTCACCATCCATTCCGGCGTGGACCGCGCGCGCGACAGCGCCCGTTTCTTCACGCAGTCGCTGCTCGAGCACGCGCCCGCCCTGGCTCCCTTGCTGTACCTGCCGCCCGCCCCGGCGCCGTCTCCGCAGGGACGCCAGGCGGTAGCGCAAGCCGATGGCATCAACCGCTTCCTGCTGTATGCGCACAAGCTGGCGCCGCGGACGGATCTTGTCGCCGACCGCGACCACCCGTATTACGCCACCTATGCCGCCAGCCAGGCCTACCAGTACTACGAAAGAAGCAAGCAGCTGCATGCGCTGATGGACGCTCCGGCCAGGCTGCCGGAAGCGACCGCGCATGCGCGCCACGTGCTCGAGCGGCTGTTTGCGCCCGCCTTCCTCGACCAGCTTGAACGCGGCGCCGCCAGCTATGCGGACACGGGCATCTACACCTTCACCAGCGCGGACGGCCAGCTCACGCGTACCATGACGGGTGGCGGCAAGACCGTCATCCGCAGCCTGAATGCGGCCGCGACGAAACTGTATGAGCTGTATGCGATCGCCGCCGGCATGCGCCATGAAGTGCCGGCCGATTTCAGCCGCTACATGCCCGCCGAGGACGCGCGCTACTACGCCTATATCGCCGACCACGAGGATTTTTACCAGAAAGGGCCGGGCACCACGGCCAGCGCGGGCGTGACATGGCGCTTCGCGCTGGCCTTGCGCGAGGATTTTTTCAATGAAGTCGACGCGCTGGCCAGCGGAGATGTGCGCCACGCGGCCAAGCTGCGCTTCACGCACGCCGAAATGATCATTCCGCTCGCTTCGGCCCTGGGCTTGAAAGAAGCGCTGGCTGCCTTGCCGGCATCGGACAGCGACAGCCAGGCCGGCCTTCGATGGCACGGCCAAGCTGTTTCGCCGCTGGCGGCCAACATGCAGTGGGATGTGTACCGCAACGATGCAGGCCAGCTGATCGTGCGCCTGCTGTACAACGAAAAGGAAACGGACTTCCAGGCCCGTTGCGACGGCGCGCGCATCGCGCCCGGCAGCGTCTTCTACGACTACGCGAAACTGAAAACCTGCTACGGCCACGTGGCGGCGCGCCAGGCGCCGCCACCGGGCTAACCTTACTTCAGGGTCGGCATGGCAAACTCGGCGCCAGCCTTGGTCGATGCCGGCCAGCGCTGGGTCACGGCCTTCTGTTTCGTATAAAAGCGTACGGATTCCGGGCCATGCGCATGGTGGTCGCCAAACAGGCTGCGCTTCCAGCCGCCGAAGCTGTGGAAAGCCATCGGCACGGGAATTGGCACGTTCACGCCCACCATGCCCACCTGCACCCTGTGCGTGTATTCGCGCGCCGTGTTGCCGTCGCGCGTGTAAATGGCCGTGCCGTTGCCGTACTCATGCGCGTTGACCAGGTCCAGCGCCGTCGTAAAGTCCGGCACGCGCACGATGCACAGCACGGGGCCGAAGATTTCTTCTTTATAGATCGTCATCTCGGGCGTGACGTGGTCGAACAGGCTGCCGCCGAGGAAAAAGCCCTGTTCATGGCCGGGCAGCACGAAACCGCGCCCGTCGCAGATGAGTTTCGCGCCCTCTTCCACTCCCTTGGCGATGTAGCCGGCGATCTTGTCCTTGTGCACTTGCGTCACCACCGGGCCCATTTCCGCTTGTACATCCATGCCTTGCGTGATTTTCAAGGCGGCAATGCGCGGCACCAGGGCTTCCACCAGCTGGTCCGCCACATTGCCCACCGCCACGACGACGGAAATGGCCATGCAGCGCTCGCCGGCCGAGCCAAACGCGGCGCCCATCAGCGCGTCGACCGTCTGGGGAATGTCCGCGTCGGGCATGACGACCATGTGGTTTTTCGCGCCACCCAGGGCCTGCACGCGCTTGCCCTGCGCGCAGCCGGTCGCGTAGATGTATTCGGCGATCGGCGTGGAGCCGACAAAGCTGACGGCGCGCACGTCCGGGTGGTGTAATAAACCGTCGACGGCTTCCTTGTCTCCCTGCAGCACGTTGAAGACACCGTCCGGCAAGCCCGCGTCCGTGAGCAATTGGGCCAGCAGCAGGCTGGCCGACGGGTCGCGCTCCGACGGTTTCAAGACAAAGGTATTGCCGCAGGCAATGGCCATCGGGAACATCCACATCGGCACCATCACGGGAAAGTTGAACGGCGTGATGCCGACGCACACCCCGAGCGCCTGGCGGATGGACCAGGCGTCGATGCCGCCGGCCACCTGTTCGCTATATTCTCCCTTCATCATCTGCGGGATGCCGCAGGCGAACTCCACCACTTCGATGCCGCGCGTCACTTCCCCCTTGGCATCCGTAAACACCTTGCCGTGCTCCGCCGTGATCAGGGCGGCCAGTTGATCCGAGTGTTCTTCCAGCAATTCCTTGAACTTGAACATGACGCGCGCGCGGCGCAGCGGTGACGTTTGCGACCAGGCGGGAAAGGCCGCGTGGGCGGCCGCCACGGCCGCGTTCAGTTCGGAAGGCGTCGCCAGCGCCACTTTCGCCGTCACGGCGCCGGTGGCGGGATTGAAGACGTCGCTCGTGCGCTCGGTGCGCGAAGCCATGGGTTTGCCACCAATAAAGTGGCCGATCTGTTGCGTTGTCATTGGGATTCCTTTATTTGGTATGCATCAGCCACTCATGGGCCGGGTCGTTCTTGAAATGCCAGACCCGCTTGGGGCCGGCCATCACGTTCAGGTAATAGCCATCGTAGCCATACGGCACGGTCACAGGATGGTACCCCCTGGGCACCATCACCACGTCGTGGTTTTCCACGGCCATGGCTTCGTCGATGGAACGGTCATCCGTATAGACCCGTTGAAAGGCAAAGCCCTGTTCGGGGTTGAGGCGGTGGTAATAGGTTTCTTCCAACGAACTTTCCAGCGGCACATTGTCGCTGTCGTGCTTGTGCGGCGGATAGCTCGACGAATGGCCCGACGGCGTGATCACCTCGACCACCAGCAAGCCATCGGCTTCTTCCGTTTGCGGCAGGATGTCGCACACATAGCGGGTATTGGCGCCCTTGCCGCGCACGGAGCGCGTCATGGAAGCTGGCTCGATCAGGCGCGCCGGACGGTGGGTGGTGCCCGGTGCGCTGCACAAGGCCACTTCCGCGTCGCTCACAGCCGTGACGCTGACCGTGGTTGCTATCGGGACATACACGGCGTACGGCGAACGGTCTTCAAACACGCTGGCGCGTCCGCCGATGGCTTCCCAGGCTTGATCGCCCGCCCGCACCGTGACCGTGCCCGTCAGCACGACGATGCACAGTTCGCGCTTGCCCGTGTCCAGCTGCAAGGACTCGCCCGCTGGAAGACGGTGCGCGGCAAACCCCACATGCGTCCAGCCGGCCGATTCGGGTGTCACCTCGACGATGGTCTGGCCTTGGCCTGCTTTCACCAGCAGCGGGCTGCTCATGCCGCCTCCCGACCCAGACGGGGAATCGCCTCGACGAGCTTGGCCAGGTAATCGTGGCCCATCTTCGCGTATGCATAGCTGGGCGCGACGGCCGGGTCCTGCTCCGCCTCCACCACCAGCCAGCCTTCGTAGCCGTGCAGATACAGGCGCGTGAGGATGGCGGGGAAATCGATGCTGCCGTCGCCCGGTACGCTGAAAGCGCCATTGATGACGGCCTGCAGGAAACTCCAGTGGCCATTGCGGGCCAGTTTCACGACGTTCGGGCGCACGTCCTTGCAATGCACGTGACAAATCCTGTCGATGTGTTTGTTGAGCACCGCCAGCGCATCGCCGCCGGCAAACGTGATGTGGCCCGTGTCGAACAGCAAGCCGACCTCGGGGCCCGTCAAGGCCATCAATTGGTCCACGTCGGCCGGCGTTTCCACGTAGGCGCCCATGTGGTGGTGGTAGGCCAGGCGTACGCCGTGGTCGAGCAAGTGTTTTGCAAACGCCGTCAATTTGTCGGCGTAATCCTGCCATTGCCGCTGCGACTGGAAACGCGGGCGTTTATACAGCGGGCGCGCTTCGCCCTGGATGGCGTCGGCCACTTCGCCGTAGACCATGACGGTGGCGCCGCTGTCGGCCAGCAGCCGTAAATGCGATGCCACGGCGGCGATCTCCTCTTCCACCGACCGGTGCGCCAGGCGTCCCGAATACCAGCCGGAAACACAGGCGAGATGGTATTTGCCTAGCACGGCGTTCAGGGATGGCGCATCCTTGGGAAACTTGTTGCCCAGCTCAAAACCCACGTAGCCGATCTCGGCGCCCTCTTTCAATGCCGTTTCCAGCGGCGTCTCGCCGCCCAGGCTCGGCAAATCGTCGTTCATCCACGAGATCGGGTTGATGCCGATCTTCACATTCCATGTATTCATCTCAATTCCTTTGTTTCAGGCGGTCAAGTTCATAACGGGTGCGCGCAAGCTGCACGGCTGGCTGGGTGGACACTTCCGGTACGGCCACTTCCCACCAGCAACCGCCCTCCTCCGTCGTGCGCGTGTCGTCCGTATCGATGCAGATCAGATACGTGCGCGGCGCGGCGCGGGCGCGCAGCATGGCCTGTTCCAGCTCGGCGATATTGGCCACGTGTTCGGACAGCGCGCCCAACGATTGCGCATGCAGGGCGAAGTCGATGTGCGGGGCGCTGTCGGGCAACATATTGTTGAAGGAAGGATTGCCGCAGGCCTGCTGCAGGCGGTTGATGCAGCCATAGCCCCGGTTGTCGAGCACGACGATGATGAGTTTTTTGTCGAGCATGACGGAGGTGGCGATTTCCGAATTCATCATCAGATAGCTGCCGTCGCCCACCATGACGATCACCTCGGCATCGGGTTTGGCCATCTTGACGCCGAGGCCGCCGGCGATCTCGTAACCCATGCACGAGTAGCCGTATTCCATGTGATAGCCGCCCGGCGTGCTGGTACGCCAGAGTTTATGCAGTTCGGCCGGCAAGGTGCCCGCCGCGCAGACGACGATATCGTTGCCGGTGGAATCCACGGAAGAGCGCTGCACGGCGCCGATGACTTCGCCGTCGTACGGCAAGCCGGCCACCTCGCGTTTTCCCGTGATGGACGCCACGGTGTCGCGCCACGCGTTCCCTGCCTGCTGCGCCCGGTCCAGCCACTGGCCCGCGCTGTTCCAGCTGCCCAGCAGCCGCGACAGGCCTTGCAAGCCCAGTGTCGCGTCCGCCTGCACACCGAGGCCGCGGCGTTTCAGGGCGTCAACACCGTTGACGTTCAGGCTGACGAGTTGCGCCTGCGCAAACAGGGAATTCGACCCGGTCGTGAAATCCTGCAGGCGCGTGCCGATGGCCAGCACCACATCCGCCTGCGCCGCCAGCGCGTTCGCGGCGGGCGAGCCCGTCACGCCGATGGCGCCCAGCTGCAGCGGATGGTCCCATGGCAGAGAACTTTTGCCGGCCTGGGTTTCGGCCACGGGAATGCCATGGCGTTCGGCAAACGCCTGCAGGGCGGCGCTGGCCTGGCCGTACAGCACGCCGCCACCGGCGACGATCAGCGGCTGTTTCGCGTGTTTCAACAACGCCGCCGCTTCGTCCAGTTCCTGCTCGACAGGCGGCACGGCACGAAAACGCACGGTGCGCGGTTCAAAGAAATCGGCCGGATAGTCATACGCCATCGTCTGCACGTCTTGCGGTAAAGACAAAGTCACGGGGCCGCAAGCGGCCGGGTCCGTCAAGGCGGCAATGGCACGCGGCAAGGCGGTCAGTAACTGCTCCGGATAGACGATGCGGTCGAAATAACGCGACAGCGGCTTGAACGCATCGTTGACGGAAACGCTGCCATCCGTGGCATCTTCCAGCTGCTGCAGCACCGGGTCGGGCGCGCGCGAGACGAACACGTCGCCGGGCAGCAAGAGCACAGGCAAACGGTTCACGTGCGCCAGGGCGGCTGCCGTCAGCAAGTTGGTCGCGCCCGGGCCGATGGAACTGGTCACCGCCATCATGCGCCGGCGCATGTGGGCTTTGGCATAGGCGATGGCGGCGTGCGCCATCGCCTGTTCGTTGTGGGCGCGGTAGGTGGGGAATTGTTCGCGGTACTGGTACAGCGCCTCGCCCAGGCCCGCCACGTTCCCGTGGCCAAAGATGGCAAAGGCGCCGCCGAACAGCGACTGACCATCGTCCGTACGCAGCGCGGCCAGGTAGCGTACCAGCGCCTGCGCCATGGTCAAGCGTACGGTTTTGTGTGGGATGGCGCTCATGCCGCACGCTCCAGGCGGTTGCGTGTACGCTGCCACAGGGCAATGAGCTGTTCGAAGTTGGCGCGCACGGCGGCGATCAGGCCGGCATCGTCGAGTTCGCCGGCCAGCCAGCGGCGGCTTGGTTCCTGGAAGATGGTGCGGCCCACCATGAAACCCTTGCACGTGGTGCTGGCACTGGCTTGCTCGAAACTGGCGGCCAGGGCGGCGATCGGCGCGTTCAAGCCCAGCAACACGACGCCACGGCAATACGGATCGCGCTCGTGCACGAGGGCATCGATGGCTTGCCATTGCTGGGCTGACATGCTTTCCAACTTCCACCATTCCGGGTAAATGCCCAGGTTGTACAGGCGCTTGACGGCGCGATAAACGGTATCGTCATGCTGCGGCAAGGACTTGGCAGGGATAATTTCCAGCAGCAACTCATGGCCCGTGATTTGCGCCGCGTCGTACAAGCCCTTGATCTGCGCTTCCTGCTCCAATCGGTTTTCCGGCGTATCGTCCGGATGCAGCTGCACCAGGCACTTGATCACGTGTTCCCTGGGCCACTGCGTCAACCGCGAAGCGAGCGAGCGGCCCCAGTCGAATTGCAGCGGGTTCGAGCCCGGCATCTCGACGGGACGGCCTATCCACCAGCCGCGCCCCGTCGCGTCGTTGAGCGCGTCGGCGCCATAGCGGTCATCGATGAGTACGCCTGTGCCGCCCTGCAAGCCACGCGCCGCTTCCGTCTCGCCCACGGCTTGCACGAACAGTTGCTTGAGCCGTGAAATCCGCGCTTCATCGCTGACACCCTGCTGGGCCAGCTCGAAAAATTGCGTGCGGTGGTCAAAGGCAAATACGCACAGCTCGCTCCACTCTTTGCGCGCGACCGTCGCGCGGTGCAGGCGCGACAAGGTGGCATCCTGGTCCGGCTGCGTCAGCTTGGCGGCATTGGCGAGGAAATAGTCGAGCTCGACGGGCGACGGCATGGCCGGCGCGCAGCCGTGGCGCGACACGACGAGGGCGCCGCAGCCATTCGCATAGCGGCAGCATGCCTCGTAATCCTCGCCGCGCAGCCAGCCTTTCAAAAAGCCCGACAGAAACGCGTCGCCCGCGCCCAGCACGTTCAGCACTTCCACACGCACGCCCTGATAATTGAACGCGTCATCGAGACCGGCAGGGATGACCGACTCGATGACGGCGCAACCGAGCGGCCCGCGCTTGACGACCAGGATGGCGCTGCTCACCGCGCGCACGGCGCGCAAGCTGGCCATGATGTCGGCCCCGCCGCCGGCGATCATGAATTCCTCTTCCGTGCCGACGATCAAATCAAAATGAGGCAGGATGTCTTGCAAGTGTGCGGTCACGCCTTCGTTCGAAACGAAACGCGTTTCGCCATCGGCCTTGCCCGACAAGCCCCACAGCACGGGCCGGTAATCGATGTCGAGCACGGTGCGCACCTTGTTGGCGCGGGCCAATGTGAGTGCCTGCGTGCTGACGGCGTGCATGGCAGCCGTGGAGAAATGCGTGCCGGTGATCAACAGCGCTTTGCTCGACGCAATGAAGGCCGCATCCACCGACGATGCGTCGATGGCCATGTCGGCGCAATTTTCGCGATAGAAAATCAGCGGGAAGGTGTTCTTGTCCTTGATGCCCAGCATGACCAAAGCCGTGAGGCGGTCGCGGTCGATGCCCACGTGGCTGACGTCGCACCCCTCCTTGGCCAAAGTGTCGGTGAGGAAACGGCCCATGTGGTCGTCGCCCACTTTCGACAGCATGGCGGACTTCAAGCCCAAGCGGGCCGTGCCGAAGGCGATGTTCGCCGACGAGCCGCCCAGGTATTTGGCGAAACTGGTGGCGTCTTCCAGGGGGCTGCCGATCTGCTGCGCGTACAGGTCCACGGCCAGGCGGCCCAGGCAGATCACGTCGAGCGCGCGGCCCTGGGCAAATTCAGTCGTATTCTTCATCACATGCTTTCCTTATGACAGTTGCACGATGCGCTGTTCGCGCCACGACACGGTGGCCGCTTCGGCCAGTTCCAGCGCTTTCAAGCCATCGTGGACGGTGGTGCGCAACGGTGCGCCGTGGGCAAAGGCATCGAAAAAATGCGCCATTTCGCTGGCGTAGGCGGCGCGGTAGCGTTCCAGGAAAAAATCTTCCGGCTTGTCCACGCTGACGTTCACCGAACCATAGGCCGTCACTTCCGTCGGTTTGTGGTTGCCCGCCTGCAGCATGCCGGCGCTGCCCAGCACTTCGAAACGCTGGTCGTAGCCATAGGCGGCGCGGCGCGTCGTGTTGATCTGACACAAGCGGCCTTTTGCCGTGCGGATGGTGACGGCCGTGCAATCGAGGTCGCCCGCCGCGCCGATGGCGGGGTCGACGAGGCAGCTGCCCGTCGCATGCACCGTGACGGCTTCATCGTCGAGTATCCAGCGGAAGATGTCGAAATCGTGGATCAGCATATCCTTGAAGATGCCGCCCGACACCTGGATATAGCTGACGGGCGGCGGGCCCGGGTCGCGGCTGGTGATGATGAGCAATTCCGGCGTGCCGATCTCGCCCGCTGCGATGCGCTGCTTGACGGCGGCAAACGTGGGATCGTAGCGGCGCTGGAAGCCGATCATGCACAGCACGCCAGTGTCGTTGACGGCAGCGGCGGCGGCGCGTGCGCGCTCGAGGGTCAGGTCGACGGGTTTTTCGCAAAAGATGGCCTTGCCGGCGGCCGCTGCGCGCACGATCAGGTCCGCATGCGTATCCGTGCTCGAGGCGATCAGCACGGCCTTGACTTCAGGGTCGGCCAGCACGGCCTCCACGCTGGCGACGCTGGCGCCATGCAGGGCCGCCACTTCCGCCGCCGCGCCCGCATGCAGGTCGACCACGTATTTCAGGCGCACGCCAGGCTGGCACACCAGATTGCCGGCGTGAATGCGGCCGATGCGCCCGGCGCCGAACAATGCCACTTGAATCATTTCCATCTCCTTGATAGTCGGGAATACGCTGCCCGAAAATGCACACGTGTGCAAATCCGGGCAAAAAAGTTAAAACAGGTGGATGACGCCCAGCATTACACCGCTGAGCTTGGCACCCTTCTTGGTGGCGGCGAAGGCATTGCCGCCAAACGTGTAGTTGGCGTTCTTGTCGTTATTCGTCTGCGTGTAGTAGGCGTAGACGGTGCTGCGCTTGGACAGGTAATACTCGTAGCCCAGGGTCGCCTGCTTGGCGCCGCTGTCGTCGCCGCGCACGAGGGTGGTCGCCTTGACGGTCACGCTGCTGCCGTTGGGCGCGCTGCCCGACACATCGCCTGCCACGCCGAAACGGCCGATGAAGGAACCGCCGCCCGCCTTGTAGGCGCCCGTGATGGTGAAATAGTCGCGCTGCAAGTCGCCGCCGGCCACGTCATACACCATGCGGTTCCAGGCCACGCCCACGTCGCCGCCGCCGAAGTTGTAATTGCCCACGGCGCGGAACATTTTTTCGCTGAAGCCGGGGCGCAAATCCTTGTGCTTTTCATAGCCGACGGCGCCCTTGATGGGACCGTTCACGTATTGCACGATGCCCGAATAGATGCGGTCGCCGTTCGATGCCTCGTTTTCGCTGGCACGGTAAATCGTGGCGCTGAAGCCTTGCAGCACGGGCGTGCGGTAACTGACGGCGTTCGAGCTGCGGCGGTTGAAGCCTTCGCCGCCCAGCTGCGAAATGTTGGCGTCATCCTGGATGCCTTCGCCCACGAAGCGATTCGTGTAGCCGTTGATCTGGCGGATCGGCGTGGCGAAGCGGCCCAGCGCGATACGGCCATAGGCGGGGTTTTCCAGCCCGACAAAGGTATCCTTGCTATTGATGGCACCCGTGCCATCGTCGAGCTTGGCGTTGCCCTCGATCTGGAAGAAGGCCGTGTTGCCATTGCCCAAGTCTTCCCGTCCCCGGAAACCGATCTTCGAGGAATTGTCCGATACGCGCGATACCGATTCGCCATTCGGCGCCGTGGCCGAGCTCGACGTTTCGATACGGTCGAAGCCCGCATGGATACGGCCGTACACAACGACGCTCGATTCGGCCAGCACGCAGCCTGGCGCGGCCAGCAACAATACGGCGGCGATCTTGTTCAACCGCATGGTGTTCATCTGGTTTTTCATCTCGTTTTTCATCCCGTCTCCTGCTTGTTTTTATGGTGGTGGATTACTCATGATGCTCAACAGTGTGTTGCCACTACATGCGTCCCTCGCCGGACGCCTGCCCTCCCTTTCAATAAAATGTGTTCATGCGCAGCGCGGCAAGGCCAGCGCCGCCAGTTGCGGATACAAACGGGGACCGCCCACGAGGATGGGGTTGCCCTTTTCCAGGCCGTTATCGGCCAGGAAATCATTGCAGCGCCCGCCCGCTTCATTGACGAGCACGATGCCGGCCAGGCAATCCCAGGAATTAATGTGCGGCTCGAAATAGCCGATCAAACGCCCGGCCGCCACATAGGCGATCATCAAGGCGCCGGAACCGTTGCGGATGAACATGCCGCCCTCTTCCAGCACGTCGAGCAGGAAGGGCAGGAAAGTGCCGGTACCCACGCGGTGCGAAAAGCCCACGCCCAGCACGCCGCCCTGCAAGCTGGCCACGTCGTTGACGCGCAGCCGCGTTTCGCCGGCCTTCCCCGCCACATGCGCGCCCTGCCCCTGGCAGGCGTGGAACAGCTCGTCCGCATTCGGGTCGTACACGGCGCCGATGGCGGGCTTGCCGTCGACCAGCACGCCAATCGACACGCACCAGGCCAGCATGCCGTTGACGAAACAGGCCGTGCCGTCGATGGGGTCGATGACCCACACGCAGCGCGCATCGGAAGCCCCGCCGCCCCGCTCCTCGCCCACCACGGCGTCGGCCGGGAAACGCTCGGCAATCTGCGCGCGCAGGAAATCCTCCACCATGCGGTCGGCGATGCTGACCATGTCCTGCAAGCCCTTTTCCTCGATCACCAGTTCCGTGCGGCGCTGGAACATGCCCAGCGCAATCTCGCCCGCCTGGCGGATGATGTGCCGGGCGTAGGCATAGCGTTCCAGGGTCGCCGCGTCGGCCAGTACCGCTGCCTGTGTCATATCTGTCATGCTTGTCCTCCAATGATGGCTGCGCCATGTTCGTGTACGGTCATGGCGACCGATGTGCCTTGCGTGAAAACCTGGCTCAAGTCGTGCGAGACGGCAAACAGTTCACCGACCGGCGTATCGAGCGTGTATTGCATTTCGCGTCCCAGGTAGGTGGCGCGCGCCACGCGCACCACCATGGCGCTGTCGGGCTGCGCGGGCGACAGCAGGATTGCTTCCGGACGCACGGCGAAACTCGCTTCGCCGCTGCGCTGGCTGCGGCATGGCAGGCGCAGCCGCAGCTTGCCCATGACGCAGACGGCCTTGCCGTCGGCCACCGATTCGATCACGCCATCGACGATGTTCGCGTTGCAGATGAAGTCGGCGACGAACTTGTCGGCCGGCGACTCGAACAGCTCGTGCGGCGTGCCTTTTTGCGCGATCACTTGCCGGTTCATGACAATGATCTGGTCGGAAATGGCCAGCGCCTCTTCCTGGTCATGCGTGACGTACACGGCTGTGAGACCCAGCTTGACCTGGATGTCGCGGATCTCGTCGCGCACGCGGCGGCGCAGTTTCGTGTCGAGGTTCGACAGCGGTTCGTCCAGCAGCAGCACCTTGGGCTGCAGCACCAGCGAACGGGCCACGGCCACCCGTTGCTGCTGGCCGCCCGACAGCTCGTTCGGGAAGCGCGCGGCAAAGTCGGCCAGGCCCACCAGGCGCAGGCTTTCCTGCGCCCGTTCCACGGCACGCGGCTTGGTCTCGCCCGAGACGGTGAGGCCGTAGCACACGTTGTCGAGCACCGTCATGTGCGGGAACAGCGCGTAGGACTGGAACACCATGCTGACGTCGCGCTCGGCGGCGGAGGTCAAGGTGACGTCTTCGCCGGCCAGCAGGATGCGCCCGGCGCTGACGCGCTCCAGGCCCGCGATCAGCCGCAAGGTCGAGGTCTTGCCGCAGCCGCTGGGACCCAGCAGGGTGACCATGGTGCGCGGCGCGATCGTGAACGACACGTCGTTGACGGCCAGGGCCTTGCCGTAGCGCTTGGTGACCTGATCGAATTCCAGCGCGGCGACGGCCGTTTCTTGGGTAGTAAAGTGGTTCATGCGTAGCTCTTTTCCAGGTTGGGAACGGCGGCCGGCAGCGTTTTTTCGGCGCTGACGCGGCGAAGGCGGCGCTTGCCGACCAGCAAATGAATCAATTGGATGCACAGCAGGATGATGACGATCAGCACCGTGGCGTAGGCAATCGCCGTGCCGTAGTTACCGTTCGACACCAGGCCGATGATGTAGGACGTGGCCATGTCGTAATCGGCGCTGACAAGGAAGACGACGGCCGAGATCGACGTGATCGAGCGCACGAAGCCATACACGAGGGCCGAGGCGATGGCCGGGCGCAGCAGCGGCAGGATGACCTTGCGCATGGTGGTCCAGCTGCTGGCGCCCAGGGTGATCGACGCCTCGTCCAGGCTGCCGTCGAGCTGGCGCATGGCGGCGATGCCCGTGCGCAATCCCATCGGCATGTTGCGGAAGACAAAGCAGAGGATCAAAATCGTGGCCGTGCCCGTCAACTCGATCGGCGCCGAGTTGAACGCGAGAATATAGCTGATGCCGATGACGGTGCCGGGAATGGCAAAGCTGAGCATGGTGCCGAACTCGAACGCGCTTTTCAGGGCGAATTGCTGGCGCACCAGCAGCCAGGCCGACAGGATGCCGACGAAGGCCGTCAACGGTGCGGCGATGGCCGAAATCGTCAGGGTCGTAAACAGCGACGGCCAGGCCTGGCCCGTCCAATGCCAGCCGGAAGCGCCCGCCGTGATGCCGAAGGCGTCGATGTAATGGCGCAAGGTAAAGGCGTTGTCCTGGCCCCAGTTATTCACGAAGCCGCCCGCCACCACCGTGCCGTAGATCAGGGCCGTGAAGGCGAACCATGGCAGGGCGATGGTCCACAAGGTGGTTTTCAGGCGCGGGTTGAGCGAGGCGTGGCCGCCATGGTCGGCCTTGCCCGTCACCGTCACATACGATTTCTTGCCCAGCCACAGGTTCTGGATGAAGAAGGCGCCCACGGCAAAGGTCAGCAGCACGATGGCCAAGGTCGCCGCGCGGCCCTGGTCGTTCGAGGCGCCCACCACGGAAAAGAAGATTTCCGTCGACAGCACGTGGAAGTTGCCGCCCAAGACCATCGGGTTGCCGAAGTCGGCCATGCTTTCGATAAAGCACAGCAGGAAGGCATTGGCGATGCCGGGACGCATCAGCGGCAGCGACACCTTGACGAAGGTTTGCCAGCTGCTGGCGCCCAGGGTGCCCGACGCTTCTTCCAGCGAGGGGCTGACGCCTTCGACGACGCCGATCAATGTCATGAAGGCGATCGGCGCGAAGGCCAGCATCTGCGATAGCCACACGCCCGTCATGCCGTACAGCCAGCGGCTTTGCTCGATGCCAAACAGCTCACCGACCAGGCCCGTGATGGCGCCGTTGCGGCCGAACAGCAGGATCAGGGCCAGGCCCAGCACGAAGGGCGGCGTGACGATCGGCAAGATGGTGATGGCGCGCATGGGACGTACCCAGCGGCCATTGGTGCGCGTCACCAGCAGGGCGAAGACGAGGCCGAGGAAGGTGGCCGACACGCCCGTCAGCAAGGCCAGCGCCAGGGTATTCCAGGCCACGCCGCAGCGGCCGGGACCGGACACGCAATTGAGGCTCCAGATGCCAGGGTCGGCCAGGCGGCGCGCCAGGGCGGCGGCGCCCGTGCCGCCATCATCCATGGGCTGGCCGGCGCTGACGAGGATCAGCGCGACGGGGAACAGCACGAACAGGGAAATGAGGCAAATGATGAGGCCGATCGCGCCGGCCACGAAGGCGTCGCCACGGCAGACGCCGCACGCGGCGGCGCCCGAGGTGAGGAGGAACAGCAGGCACAGCGCCAGCAGCAGCGCGCCGAAGCCCAGGCCCGTGCCAGCGGCCAGCGGTCCCCAGCCCAGCCACGCCAGCCACAGCAGGCCGGCGCCGCCGATGGCGATCTGGCCCAGACCCAGGGTCTTGCGGTGGGGATTGCCGGCCACCAGCGCGGCGCTGGCGGCGATCAGGGCGAAGAACACGCCCAGCGGCCAGGCGCCGAACGACAGCACGTGCAGCACGGCCGGCGCGCCACGTTCACTGAAGAACTGGCCGTCGCGCAGCCATTCGCCGGCGAACAGTCCCGCTTCCTGCTGCTGCCAGGGCAACAGGCACAACGCTGCCAGGGCAAGCAGCAGCCAGCCGTAAAATATCTTTTTCATGAGGTCTCTATCCAGCTAAGTAGGCCCGCCGGCATGGCCGTTGCGGCATGCGGCAGGCTCGGTACGATGACAGTCTTTACGCGTTAATTGCCGGCCGAGTAGATCTGCGTGGTCCACCGTTGCAGCAGGCGCTTGCGCGTGTCCGAGGCGCCATACTTGGCGAAGTCGTAGTTGATGGTCTTGATGTTTTCCAGGCGCGGCGAGGCGGCGGGAATCGTGGCGGCCGTGTTCGACGGAATCTGGAAGGCCAGCGCTTTGACGGCTTCGCTCTGCACGTCGGGACGCAGCGCGAATTCATAGAATTTTTTCGCCTGCTCCATGTTTTTCGCGCCCTTGACGATGCTCATCGAGCCGATCTCGTAACCCGTGCCTTCGCAGGGCGGCAAGACTTTCACGGGAAAGCCGGCCACGGTGAGTTTCATCAGGTCATGCATGAAGCCGATGGCCACGCCCGCTTCGCCGCGGCCCACGTCCTCGCCGGGCGCCACGCCCGCGTTCGGATACTTGCTGACGTTCTGGCCCATCTTGGCAAGGAAATCGAACGCTTCCTCTTCCCCCATCAGCTGCACCACGGTGGCCAGCGCGTTGTAGGCGGCGCCCGAGGAGTTCGGGTTGGCCATCTCGATCTCGCCCTTGTAGGCGGGCTTGACGAGGTCTTTCCAGCATTGGGGCGGCGGCAGGTTTTTCTTCTTCAGCACGTTTTCGTTGTAGGCCAGGCCCAGGATGCCGATGTAGATGCCGACGGTGCGGTACTTGGCCGTCTCGGCCTGCTTGAGCGCCCACGGCTGCAGCTTGGGCAGGGTGGGCGACTTGTATTCTTCCGTATAGCCTTCGGCGGCCGCTTGCAGGTGCGGATCGCCCGTGCCGCCCCACCAGATGTCCGATTTCGGGTTCGACGCTTCGGCGCGGATCTTCGCGTAGGCTTCACCCGCGCTCTTCCTGATCATCGATACCTTGATCTTGCTTTCCGCCTCGAAGCGGTTCTTCATCAGCTGACACCATTCCATGTCGGCCGAACACAGCACGGACAGGCGTTCCTCGGCGGCCATGGCCGTCATCGGCAGGGCCAGGCTTATAGCAATCGCAACATTGCGCATCTTCATCGTCTCACTCCAAGTTTGTTGTCGTTGTGGTACTTCAGACCGCACCGCTATCTTGCGGTGTCACTGTCCCGGATGTGCTTTCCAGGGGTTTGCACTGCATTGCACACGTGTGCACACCTTACCACCAGCCGATTTTGACTGTCAACAAGAATCTCGGCAGGCGTGCGGCGTGGTGTTTTACCGACAAAAAAGGCTATGTCACCGTCAGGTGTGGGAATGCGCCCAATGTTGCTTTCAACAGCGTTTCGGGTGAGCGGATGCGCCTGGCATCGAGTATCCAGCGCCACCCCAGGTAGTTCGGCAGATAGCGCGTCGCCACGCCATGAAACGGCCCCAGCCATTGTCGCAATCGGCTGTGATACGCGTTGACGTTCTGCACGTGGGCGGCGCCCTGCACGCGGATGCCGGCGCGCAAGTTGACGGCCTGGTGACTGATGCCCGCTTCCCGGGCAAAAGCCCGGTAGGCGGCATGGCCATCGGTAACCAGCAAGACATCCTTGTCGATGACAGAGCCATAAAAAAAAAGCCGCCAGCTGGGCAGCTGGCGGCTTTCGTGGATTCTGCTGGCGCGGGCGTTTATTCCCACGCTTCCTTGCCCGTGCGTGGCTTGCCCACCATCAGCAGCGCGCCCAGGGTCAGCACGGCCGCCAGCGACAGGTAGTAGCCCACGTATTGCAGGCCGTAGTTGGTCGCCAGCCAGGTGGCGATGTACGGCGCCAGCGAGGCACCGAGGATGCCCGCCAGGTTGAACGTCAGCGAAGCGCCCGTATAGCGCACTTCGGGCGGGAACAGCTCGGACAACATCGTGCCCAGCGGTCCGTAGGTCATGCCCATCAGGCCCAGGCCGACGGCCATGAAGACGGTCACTTCCCACGTCACGCCCGAGCCGAACATCGGCGCGAGCACGAGGCCGAAGATGGCGATGGCGACGGAGACCCAGATCAGGGTGGCGCGGCGGCCACGGCGGTCAGCCAGCACGGCCGAGAATGGAATCGTCAGGGCAAAGAACAGCACGGCAAACAGCTGCACGACGAGGAATTCCTTGCGCGTGAAGCCCAGCTTGGTCGTGCCCCAGCTCAGCGCAAACACCGTCATCAGGTAGAACAGCACGAAGGTGGCCAGGGCGATGATGGTGCCCAGGAACAGCATGCGGCCATGCTGGCGGAACACGGTGGCGACGGGCAGCTTGACGACTTCGTTCTTGTCGATGACTTTCTGGAAGTCCGGCGTTTCCGTGATCTTCAGACGCACGTACAGGCCGACGATGACCAGCAGCGCGCTGGCCAGGAACGGGATGCGCCAGCCGTAGCTGAAGAACTGCTCATCGGTCATGGTTTCGCTCAGCAGCAGGAAGATGCCGCCCGACAGGAAGAAGCCGATCGGCGCGCCCAGCTGCGGGAACATGCCGTACCAGGCGCGTTTGCCCGGTGGCGCGTTCTCGGTTGCCAGCAGCACCGCGCCGCCCCACTCGCCGCCCAGGCCCAGGCCCTGGCCGAAACGGCACAGCGCCAGCAGCAGCGGCGCCAGGGTGCCGATGGCGGCATACGTCGGCAGCAAGCCGATGATGACGGTGGAAATACCCATGGTCAGCAAGGCTGCCACGAGGGTCGCCTTGCGGCCGATGCGGTCGCCGAAGTGGCCGAACACGGCCGAACCGATGGGGCGGGCGAAGAAGGCGATGGCGAACGTGGCCAGCGACTGCAGCACGGCGGCCGACGGGTCGCCGGCGGGGAAGAACAGTTTCGGGAACACCAGCACGGCGGCGGTGGCGTAGATATAAAAGTCGAAGAACTCGATGGTGGTGCCGATCAGGCTGGCGAACAGCACCGTGCCGGGGGAATTTTTCTTGGGGGGGGTGCTCATTTACTGCGCTCCTTGGGGAGGGTGTCTAAAGGCCATTCTCTGGATGTTTTTTCAGGCAGCAGCACAGCACGTTGTCTAGGCGCGCGGTTCACATATCATAGCTGTGCTCGGACGTAATTGCTGCGAATTTGCTATTAAATTCGCAAACAAATTCCACGCCGCAACACGCCGTTGTTAACGGCAGACAACGGTGTACCAACGCGCGCTAACGCGCCGCGATCAGTGCTGATTTAGAGAAACAACGGTCGTGCGCCATCCGGTTACCCGGGGCACGGCAGGAAAGGCGTCAGGGGATGGGCGACGTGTATCAAGCCCGGCGTATCGCCAGGCATTCCGTACCAGACCCGCGCGTCGGCATCGCGGCATCGGTCATTTGTGGTGAATCCTTGCCTGCGGCCCCTCCGGGTGGAGCGGGCCGGCGATCATCGCGCTGCATCACTCAGGATGCGGTTGATCTTGCTGTAAGCGGCTTATGATACGCGCAGTGGTGCGGTGCGGCAAGAAATGATGCAGTACAAACCCCAACAGCAAGGACTGGGGTCGGACCCTCAGGGTCCGACCCCGGCATCTGCCGTTGGGTTTAAAACGACCTACGCATCAATCAATGCAAAAGCCTGCTCGATCTCGCGACTGTCGAGCGGGCGCACGAGGCGCGCCACTTCCTGGCCATCTTTCAAAAAAACCAGGGTCGGCCACAGTTTCACCTTGAACGAACGCCCCAAGGCGCGGCCGGGGCCGTCTTCCACGCGGATATGCGGCACGCCGGGGTGCTGCGCAAACGCGGCGGCCAGCGGCGCCTGGGTGGCGCGACAGTGGCCGCACCAGCCCGTGCCAAACTCCAGCAGGGCCGGGCCCGTCAAGGCGTCGATCTCGGCGCGCGTCGGTTGTGCTACGCAATACGTGTCGTGCATCATGCCCGTCTCCTTGAGAACTTAGACCACTTTCACGCGCAAAGTGCCCAGGCCATCGATGGCGCCCACCAGCTCGTCGCCGCGCTGCACGGCCGCCACGCCGGCCGGCGTGCCCGTGTAGATCAGGTCGCCCGGTTGCAAGGTAAAGTAAGTGGACAGATCGGCAATGGTTTCGGCCACGTTCCAGATCAGCATGTCGATGGTGCTGGCCTGGCGCAACTCGCCGTTCACGTGCAGGGTGATGGCGGCATGGTTGACGTCGCCCGCCTGCGCGGCCGGGGTGATGGGGCCGATGGGCGCCGAGTGCTCGAAGGCCTTGCCCGTATCCCACGGACGGCCCAGCTTTTTCGCCGCGCCCTGCACGTCGCGGCGCGTCATGTCCAGGCCGATCGCATAACCCCACACGTGACTCAGCGCATCAGCTACGCCGATGTCGCTGCCGCCCTTGCCGATGGCCACCACCAGTTCCATCTCGTGCTGGAAATCCTGCGTCTGCGCGGGATACGGCAGTTCGCCCGTCGTGCCGGCAGGCACGGGCAGAACGGCATCGTTTGGTTTCATGAAGAAGAACGGCGCCTCGCGGCCCGTGTGGCCCATTTCCTTGGCGTGGTCGACATAGTTGCGGCCCACGCAATAGATGCGGTGGACGGGAAAGCTGTCGGCGCTGCCGATGACGGGAACGCTGGGCTGGATCGGTGCGGCAATGACATACGACATGGAAACTCCTGATCGGCGCGATAAAAAGACGGTGATGAAAAAGGGACACCGCAGTGTCCCCCATTTTACGACAACGTTACTTCAGCAGTCCCGAGCGGCTCGGGTCCGGCATGCGGATGGCGACGATGAAGGAAATCAGGCACATGACGGTCACGTACCAGTAGAAATACTCTTCCACGTGCCAGGCCTTGAACTGCAGCGCCACGTATTCGGCCGAACCGCCGAACATGGCGTTGGCGACCGCATACGACAGGCCCACGCCCAGCGCGCGCACTTCGACAGGGAACATTTCCGCCTTGATCAAGCCGCTGATCGACGTATAGAAGCTGATGATGGCCAAGGCGATGATGATCAGGCCAAACGCCGCGTACGGGCTGGTGACGTCTTTCAAGGCATGCATGATCGGCAGCACGCACAGGGTGGCCAGGCCGCCGAAGAACAGCATCGAGGTACGGCGGCCGATGCGGTCGGACAGGGCGCCGAACACCGGTTGCAGAATCATGTACACGAGCAGAGCGCAGGTCATGACGGCGCTGGCCGTCTTGGTATCCATGCCGGCCGTGTTGACCAGGTATTTCTGCATATAGGTCGTAAACGTGTAGAACACGAGCGAGCCGCCGGCCGTAAATCCGAGCACGGTGATGAAGGCGCGCTTGTGCTTGAGCAAGCCGCGCAGGCTGCCCGCATCCTTGTCCTTGCGCTCGCTGGCAGTGGTCGTTTCCGTCAGCGATTTACGCAGGTTCAGCGAGACGAGGGCCGCCAGGGCGCCAAACACGAACGGGATGCGCCAGCCCCAGGCACGCAATTCTTCCAGGGTCAACAGTTGCTGCAAGACCACCAGCACCAGCAAGGCCAGCAACTGGCCGCCGATCAGGGTCACGTACTGGAACGAAGCGAAGAAGCCGCGCTTGCCCGACTCCGACACTTCGCTCATGTAGGTGGCGCTGGTGCCGTATTCGCCGCCCACGGACAGGCCCTGGAACAATCGCGCCACGAGCAGCAGGAACGGTGCGAAGGCGCCGATGGTGTCGTAGGTCGGCATGACGGCGATCATCAGGGAGCCGCCGCACATCATCAGCACGGAAATCATCATCGACTGGCGGCGGCCGTATTTGTCGGCGATGCGGCCGAACAGCCAGCCGCCCACGGGGCGCATGAGGAAGCCGGCGGCGAAGATGCCGGCCGTCTGCAGCAGCTGCGTCGTCGGGTTACCGGAAGGGAAAAAGGCGTGCGAGAAGTACAGCGCGCAGAACGAGTAAATGTAGAAGTCGAACCATTCGACCAGGTTACCGGAGGAAGCGCCAATGATGGCCTTGATGCGCTGCCGGGAAGTCAGCTGCGCAACGTCATGCGGAGTATCGTGGGATGTCATATCAATCTTCTTGTTCGTGTGAAAAAGCCAACGCCAGCCAACTTGCCCGGGCTGGTTTTGCATCATACGCCCTTGACCAGGGTCAAAAAGCCGTCCGGCATACGGGTTAATACGTATGCCGGGCAACTTTTTTCGCCTGCGGACGCATGGAATCAGACCCGTTCCAGCACCAGCGCGATGCCCTGGCCCACGCCGATGCACATGGTGCAGAGCGCATAGCGGCCGCCCGTGCGATGCAGCTGGTTGACGGCCGTCATGGCCAGGCGCGCGCCGGACGCGCCCAGCGGGTGGCCCAGGGCGATCGCGCCGCCGTTCGGGTTGACGCGCGCGTCGTCGTCGGGCAAGCCCAGCTGGCGCAGCACGGCCAGGCCTTGCGCGGCAAACGCTTCGTTCAATTCGATGACGTCGAAGTCGGCCAGGGTCAAACCCGTCATGGCCAGCACTTTCAGGGTGGCGGGCGCGGGGCCGATGCCCATGATACGGGGCGCCACGCCAGCCGTGGCCATGGCCACGACACGCGCGCGCGGCGTCAGCCCAAAGCGGGCCGCGTTCGCCTCGTCGGCCAGCAGCAGGGCCGCCGCGCCATCGTTGACGCCCGAGGCATTACCGGCGGTAATCGTGCCATCGGCGCGCACGACGGGTTTCAATTTTGCCAAGGTCTCCAGCGTGGTGGCGCGCGGATGCTCATCGCGGGCGACAACGATGGGATCGCCTTTCTTTTGCGCGATGCTGACAGGGCAGATTTCGCTGTCGAACAGGCCCGCCTGCTGCGCCGCCAGCGCCTTGACCTGACTGGCCAGCGCGAACGCATCCTGGTCCGCGCGGCTGATGCCGAAGTCGACGGCCACGTTTTCCGCCGTTTCCGGCATCGAGTCGACGCCGTACCGCGCTTTCATCAGCGGGTTGATGAAGCGCCAGCCGATGGTCGTGTCTTCCATTTTCATGCCGCGCGAAAAAGCGCTGTCGGCCTTGCCCATGACGAACGGCGCGCGGCTCATGCTTTCCACGCCGCCGGCGATCATCAAGCCCGCTTCGCCGCTCTTGATGAAGCGCGCGGCGCTGCCGATGGCGTCCAGGCCCGAGCCGCACAGGCGGTTCAGGGTGGCGCCCGGCACGCTGTCGGGCAAGCCCGCCAGCAAGGCGGCCATGCGCGCCACGTTGCGGTTGTCCTCGCCCGCCTGGTTGGCGCAGCCGTACAGCACGTCGGTAACAAAAGTCCAGTCCACGTCCGGATTGCGCGCCATCAAGGCACGGATGGGCACGGCGCCCAGGTCGTCGGCGCGCACGCCGGCAAGTCCTCCGCCGTAGCGGCCGAATGGCGTGCGCTGGGCGTCGCAGATAAAAGCGTGGGTCATGTTCTTTCCTCCAAGAAAGTGATTTGCGTATTGATGCTGAATTAACGTCCGTCCGTCAGCGGCACGGCCGTCAACGCTTGCAACTGCTCAAAACTCAAGCCATCGACCAGTTCGACGACCACAGCGCCATTCGGCCCCAGGTCGAACACGGCCAGGTCGCTGTAGATGCGGCTGACGCACCCGATGCCCGTCAGCGGATAGGTGCAAGCCTGCACCAGCTTGCTTTCACCGGTCTTGGTCAGCAGTTCCATCATGACCCAGGTTTTTTTCGCGCCGATGGCCAGGTCCATGGCCCCGCCCACGGCGGGAATGGCGTCCGGCGCGCCCGTGTGCCAGTTGGCCAGGTCGCCCGTGGCGGACACTTGAAACGCGCCCAGCACGCAGATGTCGAGGTGGCCGCCGCGCATCATGGCGAAGCTGTCGGCATGGTGAAAATAGCTGCCGCCGGGCAGCAATGTGACGGGCTGCTTGCCCGCGTTGATCAGGTCGTAGTCTTCCTCGCCCGGCGCCGGTGCGGGGCCCATGCCGATCACGCCATTTTCGCTGTGCAGGATGATCTCCGCGCCGGCCGGCAAATGGTTCGCCACCAGGGTCGGCAAGCCGATGCCCAGGTTGACGACGCTGCCTTCATGGATGTCGGCCGCCACGCGTGCCGCCATCTGGTCTCGATTCCATTTGTTCATTTGATACTCCTCAGGCTGCTTTGAAGCCGGCGGGGCCGGTGGCCGTGCGCGGCACTTGCACGATGCGCTGCACGAACAGGCCCGGCGTGATGACGTGCTCGGGATCGATGCTGCCCAGCTCGGCAATTTCATGCACGGAGGCAATGCTGACCTTGGCGGCCATGGCCATGATGGGACCGAAGTTGCGCGCCGTCTTGCGGTAGGTCAGGTTGCCCCAGCGGTCGCCCTGCTCCGCCTTGATCAGCGCGAAATCGGCGTGGATCGGCGACTCGAACACATACATGCGGCCGTCGATCTCGCGCGTTTCCTTGCCCTTGGCCAGCTCCGTGCCATAGCCCGTGGGCGTAAAAAAGCCGCCGATGCCGGCGCCGGCGGCGCGGATGCGTTCAGCCAGGTTCCCCTGCGGCACCAGCTCCAGCTCCAGCTTGCCCGAACGGTACAGGGCGTCGAAGACGTGGGAATCGGCCTGGCGCGGGAACGAGCAGATGATCTTGCGCACTTGCCCGTTTTTCAGCAGCGCGGCCAGGCCCGTGTCGCCATTGCCCGCATTGTTGTTGACGATGACGAGGTCGCGCGCGCCTTGGGCGATCAAGCCGTCGATCAGCTCGGCCGGCTGGCCGGCGCCGCCGAAGCCGCCAATCATGACGGTGGCGCCATCGTGGATATCGGCCAGCGCATCAAGCACGCTGGAACGCAGTTTGTCGATCATTGCTGTCTCCTCCCAATCAAATTCATCCACAATTTGTTCGCATAACGAACAAATATTCGTATTTAGAACTTATTCGTGAGAATATGCCTGATCGGGGCGCTTGTCAATTTGCCGTTTTCGCCGGCGCCATGGCTATAATTGCCACCTTGACCAATTGGAATTGCCATGACCGCACGCAGCAGCACCTCCGTTCCCGCCGAAGAAACCGTCGATGCCGACGGCGCGCCGCGTCCCGGCGACAGCTATGTGCAATCGTTCGCGCGGGGTTTGGCCGTGCTGCGCAGCTTTGGCGCGGACGCGCCGCAACAGACCCTGAGCGAAGTGGCGGAGCGGGCGCAGCTGACGCGCGCGGGCGCGCGGCGCATCCTGCATACGTTGCTGCATCTCGGTTATGTGGAAGCGGATGGACGGCTGTTCCGTTTGACGCCCAAGGTGCTCGACCTCGGCTACGCCTACCTGTCGTCCTTGCCCGTGTGGACGCAGGCGCAGCCGCTGCTGGAAGAACTGATGCAGACCTTGCGCCAGTCGTGCTCGGCTACCGTGCTCGACGGCGACGACATCGTGTATGTCGTGCGCCTGTCCGCGCACCGCACCATGTCGATCAACCTGGGTATCGGCAGCCGCCTGCCCGCCTACTGCACCTCGATGGGACGGGTTTTACTGTCGGGCCTGGCGCCGGATGCGCTGCGCGAACGGCTGTCGAAGATGGCGTTGCTGAAAATCACGCCGACGACCAAGGTCGATATCGACGTCCTGATGGAAGAGATTGCGCAAGTGCGGCGCCAGGGCTGGTGCCTGGTGCAGGAAGAGCTGGAACAGGGCTTGATCGCCTTGGCCGCGCCCGTGTTCGACCGGGCCGGCAAGGTGGTGGCGGCGATCAACGTCAGCGGCCAGACGGCGGGGCCGTCCGTGGCGCATCTGCTGGAACACAGCTTGCCGAAACTGCTCGAGACGGCAAGCCGGGTCAGCGCCCTGGTGCGGGTGCAGCAGTGATTATTTCTTGAACTTGGCGCACGGGTCCGGACGCGGCTGCGCCGGCATCGTTTGCGTCAGGTCGAACGTGCCCTTGAAACCGCTGCCGCCCTGCTCCAGGTAGCCGATGCTGCGCACGTTCAGTTGCGGGTCGGCCAGCTTCAGCCAGCGGGGCACGCCGATATCCTTGCGCACATGCTCATTGCCGGCGATCAGCACCACGTCGCGCGGCGCCTGGTCGCGGATCAGCTTGGCCATCCAGATATCGCGCGCCACTTGCGCGTTGACGACGCCGCCAAGCATCATGTCGGGCAGCATATTGCAGCGGGCCGCCTGCACTTCCTTCTTTTGCCCTTCCAGGATATCGGCCGGCACGGGCGCGGCCAGGTAAGTGGCCATCATGGCCGGCGGCATCGACCATTGAATGCCGTCGCGCACGATGCGCGAGGCGTCGGCCGGCGACAGATTGCCGGCGACCAGGGTCAGCTGGTAGCTGATGACGAGGTCCAGCACGGGCCGGTACAAGCTCCAGTCCCAGCGCGGCTGTTCCATCACGCGGATGATGCAGTCGGGGTCGGCGCATTCGCGTGCGGCGCGCGTCAGCAAGGCCTGGTTTTCGCGGTCGAACTGCTCCATGACGATCACGGGACGCCAGCCGGCCGCCAGACGGCGGCGCAATTCCTCAACCCGCAGGCGCTGGCCTTGCGCATTGTCAGGGACTTCACCGAGCAGCAGCACTTGCGGATTGGGCAAGGCATCGGCCACGGGCACGGGAGCGGGCGGGGCGTCCTTCTTCAGCAGGCTGCCGCAGGCGGCAAGCGCCAGCATGCTGCACAACAAGGTGGCGCGCACGCCGGCACGGAAAATCACGGTCTTCATGTATGCGGGTATCCAAAGTGGCGATGCGCCAGATTGTACCGTCTCAGGCATGCGCCGGCGCCTTGCGGCGCTCCAGCACTTCAAACACGGCCATGCCTGCCAGCATGGCGCCGGCAAACATCCACGCCTTCGGCTGGCCCGCCAGCAGGGAGACAAGAGCGGGACCGGGACAGAAACCGGCGATGCCCCAGCCCGCGCCAAAGGCCAGGCTGCCCAGCAGCAAGCGCCGGTCGATGCGCCGCGATGCCGGCAATTGCATGGCTTCGCCCAGCAGCGACTCGGTTCTCCGCCGCGCCAGCCAGAAGGCCGGCAGGGCCACGCCGATGGCACCGCCCATCACCAGCGCCAGCGATGGATCCCAGGCGCCGGCCAGGTCGAGGAAACCGAGCACCTTGGCCGGATTGGACATGCCGGAGACGATCAGACCCAAGCCAAAGACGAGGCCGCTTAACAGGGAAAGAATCAGTTTGTTCATAGGTGGCGCAACAGATAGACGGTGAGGAAGCCGGCCGCCATGAAGGCGCAAGTGGCCGCCAGCGAACGCGGAGACAGGCGCGACAGGCCGCACACGCCGTGGCCGCTGGTGCAGCCGGCGCCATAGCGCACCCCGACACCCACCAGCAGGCCAGCCACGAGCAAGGCCGGCGTGCCCGCGTCGATCTGCACGGGCGGCAAGGCTTGCCACATCGGGTACAGCAGGGGCGTGCCGACCAGGCCGGCAAGAAAGGCGATACGCCAGCCCAGGTCGCCACTGCGCGGGCGCAGCAAGCCGCCGAGGATCCCGCTGATGCCGGCGATGCGGCCATTGAACAGGATCAAGAGCGCAGCCGCCAGGCCGATCAGCATGCCGCCGGCCAGCGAAGCCCATGGTGTGAAGTGTTGCCAGGCTATCGTCATGGCAGGCTCAGTCCGCTTCGTCGTTGAACGCAGGCTGCGGCGCGCAAAATTGCGCGTACAGCACTTGCAGCACGGCCAGCACGGGGGCGCTGGCGACGCGGTAATAAATCTGCTTGCCTTCGCGCCGCGTGGCCACCAGCATCTCTTCGCGCAGCACACCCAGCTGCTGCGACAGGGTCGGCTGGCCGATGCCCACTTTTTGCTCAAGGTCGCTGACGCAATGCTCGCCCTGCGACAGCTGGCACAGCAGCATCAAACGGTCGGCATTGCCCATGGCCTTGAGCAGCGAGCTGGCCTTGTAGGCCGAGCCACGCATGGCGTCGAGGTTGTATTCGGCGTGTTGTGTTGCGGCTGTCTCCATCTTGCCCTCCCACAGGCGGTCATATTGATGATCGTGCGATAAACAATATATTAATCAATATATTGTTTTCCTGCTGGCGATTCGCACAAAAAAACAACAGTGTTTTTCGGCGATAGCGTGCTCGTTCAAAGTGGGCGGCAACGATCATGTTTACGCTATCAAAATGACAAATATTCGTAATAAACAGGAAATAAGCGTATCAAAATTGTCACGATCTATGCTGTAATGGGAGGACAGCAGAAAAACCATGATACGCCCCCGTACGGGCGAATTGTCCGTCCATGCGCAAGCCGGCTTCGGCTGCGCCGCACGGTGAACAACAGGGAGAGCACGATGAGAATCCATCAGCCGTTATGCCTGGCCTTGCTGGCGCTATCGGCCAGCACATGGAGCATGGCGGCAGTCAGCGATACCGCGGCCGGCAAGCTGCAGGAAGCCGGAGAACACGTGACGATCGATGAAAGCATCAGCTTGAATAACAACCCCGGCTGGGAAACGCCGGACTTGCCGTATGCACGCCTGCTGGCCAGCAGCAGCGCGACGGCGGCACCTCACTGGAGCGCCAGTGGCGCGCGCCACGTGGCGCTGGCACCGCCCAGGCCCGTGACGGCCGCGCCCGCACAGCAAGCCAACGTGGCCGCCCCCGTGCCGGAAGCGAGCATGTACTCGATGCTGCTGGTGGGATTGGGCCTGGTGGCCTTGAGCCTGCACGGCGAAAAACAGGAAAAATTCGATAACTGACGGTGCCGGCACTGGCAAGGCGCTGCCGCAAAACATTCCGCCTGGTGCGGAATGTTTTGTTATGGCGCCATCATTTGTCCAGCAGGCGGCAAACCCGTTCGATATTCCCCACCGGAATACCCGACTTCAGGGCGCGCGCAATGCAGCCCGCCTTGTCCGGGCCCGAGGCGGAAATGAGCACGAAGGCCGTCACCACCACGCTGATGGCGACGAGCACGATCAGGACACCCTTGACGATATCCCAGTTCATGGCGTTTCCATGGAAGGCATCAGTGCTCCTTGGCCGAGGTGGGGGACGCATCCGCGCCGTTCAGCAGCGCATGCAGTTTTTGCATGGTGGCCCAGTTGCGCGAGGTGACGCCGTCGCCCAGCAGCACGCCCAGCGCCGCCACCACCTTGCTGGCCAGCACGCCATCGGGACACCAGGCATACGCGGCCCAGCGCCCCAGCGCCAGCGCTTCCGGCTGCCACGGCTGCTGCAACAGCGGCGCCAGGCGCTGGACGTCGGCCGGATTGTTCAGCACCAGGGTCAGCAGACGGGACGCATCGGCCGCCGGCGCCAGGCTGTTTTGTTCGAACAGCTCGGCAAACTGGCTGGCCGACAGCACCGTCACCCTGGCCGCCACGCCCAGTTTCAGCACCAGCGCTTCCTCGATGCGCGAAGCGGCCTCGGCCGGTGTAACCGTGCCCCCGTCATACACGACGTTGCCGCTGTTGAGTACCGTGCGCACCTGCGCAAAACCCAGGTCGCCCAGCAACTTGCGCAGGTCGGCCATGGCCACGCGCTTGGCGCGTCCCACATTGATTCCGCGCAACAGCGCCACTTGCTGACTGTTTTCCATCTGTGTCATGTTGTCTCCTTGCCTATGCCTGGCTGTTGGTGCTTTCCGGCAACGGCGTCACCGTGGGCAAGCGCAGCAGGAACGTCGCGCCCTGCCCCAGGATGCTGCTGACCGTGATGGTGCCGCCAAACTGCTTGGCAATCAAGTTGAACACGATATTCAAGCCCAGTCCCGTCCCCCCCTGCCCGCGCCGCGTGGTGACAAACGGATCGAACACGCGGTCGAGCATGTCGGGCGCGATACCGCGGCCGTTGTCGCGCACCTGCATGGCGATCGCATCGCCGTCGCGGCGCACTTCAATATGGATGTTGCCGGCCGTGTCCGCATCAAACGCGTGCTCGACGCAGTTCAACACCAGGTTGGTCAGCACCTGCGCCAGCGCGCCCGGATAGCTGTCGAGCATGATGTCAGGCGGGCAATCGATATCGATGCTGATGCGCGTCTTTTTCAGGGTCGGCTGCAAGCTCGAAATCACCTCGCCGATATAGTCGCGCAATTCGAACAAACGGCGCGCCTCGCTGACCTGGTCGACGGCGATCTGCTTGAAGCTGTGGATCAGGTGCGCGGCGCGGTAGGCATTGTTCATGATCAGCCGCGCGCTTTCGCCGGCCGTTTCCAGGTAGCGCACGATATCGGTCTTTTTCACGCCGCCGCCGGCCACGGCCGCGCTGATGTCGTCGGTGGCTTCCTTCAGCACCGAGGCGCTGGTCAGGGCGATGCCGACCGGGGTGTTGATTTCATGGGCCACGCCGGCCACCAGGCTGCCCAGCGAGGCCAGGCGTTCCGACTGCAGCAACGATTCCTGCGCCCGGCGCAGTTCGTCCATGGCTTGCGCCGTTTCCTGCTGCGAACGGCGCGCCATGTCTTCCGCCTCGCGGCTGCCCTCGATGATGGACTTGAGCTTGCGCTGCACGGCATTGAAGCCGCGGATCACGTCGCCCAGTTCGTCGCGCCGGTTTTCCGGTAGCTCTTCGACCTCATCGCTGCCGCGCGTGGCCAGGTCGAACAAGCCGTCGCGCAACTGTTTCAGGGGGCCGAAGACGATGCGCAGGCTCAGCGCCAGGGCGCCCACGAGGATGATGTCCAGCAGCAACACTTCCACCACCTTGCGCCGCACTTCGCCCCGCAGGGCCGCGTCGATCTGCTCGCGGCTGAAGTTGACGATGACCTTGCCGACGATCACCGGCTTGCCGCCGCTGGCCGCCGCCACGGCGTCGCGGAACACGAGCGGCGCCTCGACGGGTGTGCCGCCCATGGCCACGTCGGCGCTCAACGGCACCAGGGTACCGGCCGCGTCGCGCACTTCGCCGGCAAACAGGCCGACCGACGCGTCGTAGACGCGGATGCCGACCAGTTCGGGCGGCAGCATTTCGGCCGAGACGATGCTGTCGACCTTGGATTTGTCGAGGTCCCACAGGGCGGAAGGCAAGCTGGTCTGCAAACGCGTGAGCACGCCGCTGCGCAGGCGCGCGCTGCCCGATTCGAGTTCTTGGCTCAGTGTATATTGGGTATAGCTGCCGGAAATGCCCAGCACCAGGGTGACGATCACGACAAAAAGCAGGGTCAGCCGGACTTGGATACTCACCATCAATCAACACTCCCCGGGCCAGGCCAGCCGCCAGCCCGCGGCGCGGGCGCAGAGACGTCAGCAATACAAGAGCCTGGATCAAATGTACGATATGACATGCTTATTGGCAAGATTTACAGCATCCCCACTGTCGATAGGAACTTTGATGCAGGTTGAGACATTGCGCCATGGCAATGGTAATATCCCGCAATCATCTAAGGAGTCGTCATGGCGGTCACGCATCAACATCTACCCCTGGAACAAGTTCGTCCCGGCATGATCTTGTCGGATGTCTTGCTCGATGCGCATGGACAAGTGCTGTTGCCGCAAGGCGCGGTATTGACGGAAAACATGCTGGCTCTGATGCCCCGCCACAACATCGACATGCTGCCCATCCAGGCGCCGCCCCCTACTCCGGAAGCCATCGCCGCACAGCAGGCGGCCGACAGCGAACGGCTGGCCTATCTGTTCCGCAAGCATGATCCCGACGATCCGGCGGATGCGGCCACCACCTTGCTGCGCAGCTATGTCACGGCTTACCGCCTGGGTACGGGAGAGGCCGCATGAGCACCCAGCTGACGCTCGACGATATCGTCGCCCACCTCGATGACCTGCCTTCCTTGCCCGCCGTCGTGATGGAACTGCTCGACAGCATCGACCAGGAAGACGTGGATATTTCCGTGCTGGCCAAAAAAGTGTCGTACGACCAGGCGCTCACGGCAAAAACCCTGCGCCTGGCCAACTCGTCGCACTATGGCTTGCAAGTGAAGGCCACCACCATCCAGCAGGCGATCACTTACCTGGGCTTCCAGACGACGCGCAGCCTGATCACGTCGGCCGCCATCACGGGCTGCTTCCCGGAAGGTCTCTGCCCCGGTTTCGACGACAAGGCCTTCTGGCGCCATTCGGTGGCGACGGCCGCCTGCGCCAAGGTGCTGGCGCGGCAGATTCGCTTCAACCAGGATTACGCGTTCACGGCCGGCTTGCTGCACAACATCGGCCGCCTCGTGCTGGTCAGCAGCTTTCCCGCCCACTATGCGCAAGTCATCGCGCACCAGGCCGCGCACGATTGCAGCCTGCTCGAAGCGGAGCAAACGGTGCTGGGCGTGGACCACGTGCAGGCGGCCGTGGCCCTGGCCGAACACTGGAATTTTTCCGATACCATGCGCTTGGCGCTGGGCAACTACCTGCAGCCGGAAGCGCCGGGGGCAGGCTTTCTCGCCTCGCTGATCCACGTGGCCAATGCCATCGTTTGCGCGCTCGACCTGGCGCAGGCGGGCGACGACATGGTGCCGCGCGTCTCGCCGGTGGCCTGGGATGCGCTGGGTCTGGGCGAAGACGCGTATCTGCAACTGTTCCGCGAAACGGAGCTGCGCTACGACGAAATCACCACGGCATTGCTGAGCTGAACAACGCTGCAAATGCAAACGGCTCTCGCTGCGAAGCGAAAGCCGTTATGCGTACTGCAATACGTCCATGTAAGCCGGTCTGCTGCCCGGTCCACGCCAGCCTGTTGCCGCCAGCAGCTATGCAAGCGGCACAGTCAGCGTACAACCGCCACATCAGTGCGCGTAATTCGATTCTTGCGCATCGCCGCGGTCTTCCGCTTTTGGACGGCCCTGGGCGTCGGACAGACGATACTTGGTGCGGCGGTCGCCCATCAGGTCGCGCAGGTCGCGGATGCTCATGCCCGTCACTTCATGCATGCGTATCAGCAGCGAGGCGCCGACCGGCAAGCGGTGGTGGCGAATCTTGCTGATGACCGGTGGCGCCACTTCAAGCAGACGCGACAAGGCTGCATCGTTCTTCAGCTGCATCTTGCTCAGCAGAATATCCAGCAGGTGGTTGGGGTTGTAACTTTCTTGCGATGCTAATGCATGATGTGCCATGATTTTTCCTCGTCTGGTGAATGTAGAAAATAATGCCGATACGAACTTAAGGCTGGCTTAGAGTGTTTAAATAAACGTCTTGCCCACTTATTCAGCCTTCCCCCGCCCTTCCTCCTTATCGCACTGCCCGCACAGGACTCGCACAGCCACGCCCAGCCAACGTACGCAACTTGCCGCGTGAGTGAAAAGCACTGCAACCCACCAAAATGAATTGCATATAAGACAATATACTAGCCCAAACACGCGGCATCTGCGCCTCGCGCAAACTTCCTGATTGTTAAATATCAATCAAGCTGCTGGTTGGCTTGGCAACGATGCTATTTCAACACATTAGGATGCCAGCGGGCGCACACAAGGCTTTGCAGCAACTTGTTACAAATCAATGGTGACGTATGGCAATAAATGCGTTTGGGCATCACGACACATGGCGACATATGCAGGCGGCAACCTTGTCGACAAGGTCAGCACGACATGGCCCGCCCCGGCGATTTACGCTAAACTATGGCCTGAACTTGCAGCGAGCCTGCCACCGGGCAGCCAGAGGCGCCCGGCCGGTCATCCGCCGCGCCCCACCCTGAGCGGCCCCCTGCGCTGCAGCATCCTGCCCAACCATCCTGTTTGCCGCCACATTTACCGATAAGCGCCCGACTCCATGCAGAAAAAAGTATTCATTAAAACCTTCGGCTGCCAGATGAACGAGTACGACTCGGACAAGATGGCCGACGTGCTGGGCGCCTCCGATGGCCTGGTGCGCACGGACACGCCGGAAGACGCCGATGTGATCCTGCTCAATACCTGCTCCGTGCGCGAAAAGGCGCAGGAAAAAGTGTTTTCCGACCTGGGCCGCCTGCGCGAACTGAAACTGGCCAAGCCGCACCTGCTGATCGGCGTGGGCGGCTGCGTGGCGTCGCAGGAAGGCGACGCCATCGTCAAGCGCGCGCCGTATGTCGACATGGTGTTCGGCCCGCAAACCCTGCACCGCCTGCCGCAGATGATCGAACTGCGCCGCGCCAGCGGCGATGCGCAGGTGGACATCAGCTTCCCGGAAATCGAAAAATTCGACCACATGCCGCCGGCCAAGGTGGAAGGCGCCTCGGCATTCGTCTCCATCATGGAAGGCTGCAGCAAATACTGCAGCTACTGCGTCGTGCCCTACACGCGCGGCGAGGAAGTGTCGCGCCGCTTCGAGGACGTGCTGACGGAAGTGGCGGGCCTGGCCGCCCAGGGCGTCAAGGAAATCACCCTGCTGGGGCAAAACGTGAACGCCTACCGGGGCGCGATGGAAGGCGGCGAGATCGCCGACTTCGCCCTGCTGCTCGAATACGTGGCCGACATCCCCGGCATAGCACGCATGCGCTTCGTCACCAGCCATCCGAAGGAATTCACGCAGCGCCTGATCGACGCCTACGCGAAGATCCCGCAGTTGGTCGACCATTTGTATCTGCCGGCGCAGCACGGCTCCGACAAGATCCTCGGCGCCATGAAGCGCGGCTACACGGGCCTCGAATACAAGTCCATCATCCGCCGCATCCGCGCCGTGCGCCCGAACATGGCCATTTCGTCCGACTTCATCGTGGGATTTCCTGGCGAGACCCAGGCCGACTTCGACGCCATGATGAAGCTGATCGCGGACGTGGGCTTCGACAACAGCTACAGCTTCATCTTCAGCAAGCGTCCCGGCACGCCGGCCGCCAGCCTGGAAGACGATACGCCGCATGAAGTGAAACTGGCCCGTTTGCAGCAGCTGCAGGCCGCCATCGACGCCAACACGCGCAAATACAGCCTGGCCATGGTGGGCACCGTGCAAACCATTCTCGTCGAAGGCCGCTCCAAAAAGGACACCGATGACAGTGAGCTGCAGGGCCGCACGGAAAACAACCGCGTGGTCAATTTCGACGCCGGCCCGGACGCGCTGCAGCTGGTCGGCCAGCTGGTCGACGTGCGCATCACCGAGAGCCATTCCTACACCCTGCGCGGCGAACTCGTCGCCAGCGCCCCCGCATTGAAAAGAGCCAGTTGAAAACCAAAGCCCCGATACAGCCGCATTACTTCATCCCCGAGCCGCTGGACAACACGCGCCTGGCGCACCTGTGCGGACCGCTCGATGAAAACCTGCGCCAGATTTCCGCCGCCCTCGACGTGACGATCTTCCGCCGCGGCGAGAAATTCATCGTCGGCGGCAGCAATGCCGAACGCGCCGTGGAAATCCTCGAGCAGTTCTACGCCATCGCCAACAAGGTCGTGCCGCTGGAAGAAGTGCAGCTGGCCCTGGTGGAACAGCGCGCGGGCCTGTCCGCCGCGTCGGAACACCATGCCAACGCGCCCGCCAGCACCTTCGTCGAGCCGGACATCGCCAGCCCCGTGCTGAAAACGCGGCGCTCCGACCTGCGCGGGCGCACGCCGCACCAGATCGCCTACCTGCGCGACATCCTCGAACACGACATCAGCTTCGGCGTGGGTCCGGCCGGCACGGGCAAGACCTATCTGGCCGTCGCCTGCGCCGTCGACGCGCTCGAACGCGACGCCGTCAAGCGCATCATTTTGACGCGCCCCGCCGTCGAAGCGGGCGAGCGCCTGGGCTTCTTGCCGGGCGACCTGGCGCAAAAGGTCGACCCGTATCTGCGTCCCCTGTACGACGCGCTGTATGACTTGCTGGGTTTTGACCGCACGCAGAAGCTATTTGAAAAACAGGTGATCGAGATCGCCCCGCTGGCCTACATGCGCGGGCGCACCTTGAACCACGCGTTCGTCATCCTCGATGAAGCGCAAAACACCACCGTCGAACAGATGAAGATGTTCTTGACGCGCATCGGCTTTGGCAGCAAGGCCGTGGTGACGGGCGACGTGACCCAAGTCGACCTGCACAAGAGCCAGGCGAGCGGCTTGATCGACGCCGTGCATGTGCTGAAAGACGTGCGCGGCATCGGCTTCACGCAATTTAACAGCACCGACGTGGTGCGCCATCCGCTCGTCGCGCGCATCGTCGATGCCTATGAAACGGCGCAGGCGGCCAGCGCCGACGCCGCCCACCTGCCCTCCCTATTGAAACCAGCCGCCGCCAAAAATGTCCGAAAAAAATAAACTGTCCCTGTCCGTGCAATACCCGGACACCCGCCTGGAAACCCTGATCACGCGCCCGAAAGTGCGCCGCTGGGTCAAGGCGGCCCTGTTCGCGCCCGCCGAATTCACCATCCGCTTCGTCGACGCGGAAGAAGGCCGCACCCTGAACCGCGACTACCGCGAAAAGGACTATGCCACCAACGTGCTGACCTTCGCCTACAACGAAGGCGAAGAACTGGGCGACGACGAGCCGACGCGCGCCGACATCATCCTGTGCACGGACGTGCTGGAAAAGGAAGCGGCGGAACAAAAGAAGAGCGTGGAAGAGCACACGGCCCATTTGATCGTGCACGGCGTGCTGCACGCGCAAGGCTACGACCACATGGATGACGAGGAAGCGGCCGAGATGGAGGGCCTGGAAACGGACATCCTCGCGAAACTCGGCATCAGCGATCCCTACGCGGACCAAAAATAAACCGCGCAGACCCGGTAGGTCGGGGTAGGTCGGGTTAGCCCGCAGGGCGTAACCCGACAACACCCCACATGCCGCAATGGCGCCATCAACCACACACGCAACAAGGACACACTATGGGCACTTGGGCCACCGACGCCTTCGGCAACGACTACGCCATGGACTGGGCGCAGGACTTGCACGAATATAAAACCCTGGAACTGGTCGAGACGACGCTCGACAACGTCATCGACAGCCAGGAAGCGGAGCTCGAGGCGCCGTTCGCCGCCGAGGCGCTGGCCGCGCTGGAAGTGATCGCGCGCCTCTTGGGCCAGCCTGGCGAGGGCGCGGACGACCCGGCCACCGTCGAGGTGGACGAATGGGTGGCCGCCTGCAAGAAGAAGGTCACGCCGCCGCTGCTGGAAAAGGCGCGCCTGGCCTTCGAGCGCATCACGGCCGAATCGTCGGAACTGCGCCAGCTGTGGCAGGACAGCGAGCATTTCACCGACTGGCAGGCCGACGTGGCGGCCTTGCGCGCGCGCGTGCTGGGCCCGGAAGCGGCCTGAAAGATCGCGCAACGGCGCACTTCGGCGTATTAAATTTGCATCAAAAGCGGGGAAATCCGGTATGACCCCACTTTTGGTGTATCCTATATCCCTTCGCAACAACGGCTCACGCCTCCTATGCCCGAGCACCCTAGTGGCGTCAGAACTGACGTCAAGCCCCACCGGTCACTGTTTGAACGCCTGACCGCACTCATTTCCCCCGAGCCAGAGAACCGTGCAGAATTGCTCGATGTTCTACACGATGCGCACGAACGCAAGCTGATCGACGCCGACGCCCTGTCGATGATCGAAGGCGTGTTCCAGGTATCGGATCTCTGCGCGCGCGACATCATGATTCCCCGTTCGCAAATGGATGTCATCGACATCAGCAAGCCGATCGAGGAATGGATGCCGGAAGTCCTGTCCACCGCCCACTCGCGCTTCCCCGCGATCGAAGGCGAGCGCGACAAGGTCATCGGCATCCTGCTGGCGAAAGACTTGCTGCGTTATTACGCAGAAGAAACTTTCGACGTACGCGACATGCTGCGCCCCGCCATCTTCATCCCCGAATCGAAACGCCTGAATGTGCTGCTGCGCGATTTCCGCGCCAACCACAATCACATGGCCATCGTCGTCGATGAATACAGCGGCGTCGCCGGCCTGATCACCATCGAAGACGTGCTGGAACAGATCGTCGGCGACATCGAGGACGAATACGACTTCGACGAAGCCGAAGACAACATCCTCTCGCTCAAGGAAGGCCAGTTCGGCCCCCGCTGGCGGGTCAAGGCATTGACCGAACTCGAACAGTTCAACGAAGAAGTGGGCAGCCACCTGGTCGACGACGACGTCGACACCATCGGCGGCCTCGTCTCGAAGTACCTGGGCCGCATGGCGCACAAGGGCGATATTTTCGACCTGGGCAATCTGCGCTTCGAGGTGCTGCGCGCCGATGCGCGCCAGGTGCACGTGCTGCTCGTCGAGCGCCTGCCCAACGTGCCGGAACTGGAACTCTGACATGCGCGTGCTGTAAATGCGTTTCAGACGCGCCGATCCCAACGCCCCCGCCAAACCGCCCCGCAGCACGTGGGCGCGCATGCTGACTGCCGCCATCGCCGGCGCCGTCGCCGTGCTGGCGTTCGCCCCTTTCGGCTACTGGCCGCTGCAAATCCTCAGCCTGGGCGTGCTGTTCTACCAGGTGCTGCGCGCTTCGGACGTCAAGGCCGGCGCGCTGATCGGCTGGGCCTACGGCTTCGGCTGGTGCGCGGCCGGTACGCACTGGCTGTACATCTCCATGCACCGCTATGGCGACATGGCCGCACCGATCGCCGCCATCGCCGTGGCCCTGCTGGCCCTGCTGATGGCCATTTACGTGGCCCTGGCCATGGGCGCGGCCGCCTGGCTGCGCCAGCGCTGGGTGCTGTCCCTGCCCGCCATGACCTTGCTGGTGCTGCCCGCCACGTGGACCCTGTTCGAATGGACGCGCGGCTGGCTGTTTACGGGTTTCCCGTGGCTGGCCACCGGCTACGCCCACAATACGGGCCCGCTGGCCGGTTTTGCCCCCATCGTCGGCTCGTATGGCCTGGGCTGGCTGGCGGCGCTGTCGGCCGGCGCCCTGCTCTTGCTGACGCACCGCACGCGCTGGAGTGCGCTGGGCGGCATCATCGCGCTGTACGCGGCCGGCATCGGCTTGCAATACGTGAACTGGACCCACCCTGTCGGACGCCCGATCACGGTGCGCCTGTTGCAGGGGAACGTGCCGCAGCAGCAGAAATTCGACCCCGGCTTCGTGCTGGGCGCCCTGCAGATGTACCAGAGCGCCATCACCAGCGCGCCGGCCGACCTGATCGCCACGCCGGAAACGGCCGTTACCGTGCTGCCGCACCAGCTGCCACCCGGCTATCTGGATAGCCTGGCGACGTATTCGCAGCAGACGGGCAGCACGATTCTGGTCGGCATGCCCGTGCTCGACGAGCAGCAGCGCTTCTACAATGCGGCCGTGGGCATCACGCCCAACGGCACAGAAGGCCCCTACTACCAATACCGCAAGCACCACCTGGTGCCGTTCGGCGAATTCGTGCCGCCCGGCCTGCACTGGTTTGTCGCCATGATGGCCATCCCGCTGGGCGACATGGGCCGCGGCGCGGAAGTACAAGCGCCTTTGCCCGTGCGCGACCAGCTGGTGCTGCCGAATATCTGCTACGAAGACCTGTTTGGCGAGGAAATCGCCGGCCAGCTGGCCAGCGCCCACCGCCGCGGCAAGCAGTCGGCGTCAGTGCTGCTCAATATCTCGAACCTGGCCTGGTTCGGCGACTCGATCGCCATCCCGCAGCATCTGCAGATTTCGCAGATGCGCAGCCTGGAAACGGGACGCCCGATGCTGCGCTCGACGAACACGGGCGCCACCGCCGTCATCGACGGCAAGGGCGTCGTGCAAAGCCTGCTGCCGCCGGAACAGCAGGCCACCCTGGCGGCCAAGGTGCAAGGCATGGGCGGCATGACGCCATACATTCTGTACGGCAATAAACTGGTGCTGGCCCTGGCCGCGCTGGCCTTGCTGACGGCCTTCCTGCTGTCGCGCGCCGCCCGCCGTGGCAGCGCCGCGCAGCAATAAGCGGCCGATATTGCCCGAAGAGTCACAGTGGGCCCGTAAAAACCGCTAAAATTAGCAAAACCCCGGCCCGGACGCGCTGCCAAGCATGCGTCCGGGCTTCAAGCAAACCTTAACAAAGCGCAGCCTCCCGCGCGGCGAACTCATACGATGCTCACATTTCAACAAATTATCCTGACCTTGCAAACCTATTGGGACAAGCAAGGTTGCGCCCTGCTCCAGCCTTACGACATGGAAGTCGGCGCCGGCACTTTCCACACCGGTACCTTCCTGCGCGCGATCGGCCCGGAACCTTGGCGCGCCGCGTATGTGCAGCCGTCGCGCCGCCCGAAAGATGGCCGCTATGGCGAAAACCCGAACCGCATGCAGCACTACTACCAGTACCAGGTGGTGTTGAAGCCGGCGCCGGAAAACATCCTCGACCTGTATCTGGGTTCGCTGGCCGCCCTGGGCCTGGACTTGAAGCAGAATGACGTGCGTTTCGTCGAAGACGACTGGGAAAGCCCGACCCTGGGCGCCTGGGGCCTGGGCTGGGAAGTCTGGCTGAACGGCATGGAAGTAACGCAGTTTACCTACTTCCAGCAAGTGGGCGGCCTCGATTGCAAGCCCGTGCTGGGCGAGATCACCTACGGCATCGAACGCCTGGCCATGTATCTGCAAGGCGTGGAAAACGTGTATGACCTGGTGTGGACCGAGTGGGAAGAGAACGGCACTACGAAAAAACTGACCTACGGCGACGTCTTCCACCAGAACGAAGTGGAGCAATCGACCTACAACTTCGAGCACGCGAATACGGACCTGCTGTTCGAACAGTTCGGCAACTACGAAGCGGAAGCGAAGCGTTTGATCGAGCTGCAACTGACCCTGCCCGCCTACGAAAAGATCATGAAAGCCTCGCACAGCTTCAATATGCTGGACGCGCGCGGCGCCATCTCGGTGACGGAACGCGCCGCCTACATCGGCCGCGTACGTACTCTGTCGCGCCTGGTGGCGCAAGCGTATTACGACTCGCGCGAGCGCCTCGGTTTCCCGATGCTGCCCGCCGCAGACCAACCCGCCGCCGCTTGATCGCCTAGCTCATACACCGCCGTACCAGACAAGAACACCATGAACCAAACACTGCTCATCGAACTGCTGACCGAAGAACTGCCGCCGAAAGCGCTGGCCAAACTGGGCGCCGCCTTCACGGCCGGCATCGTCAACGGCCTGAAAGCGCGCGACTTCCTCGAAGCCGACAGCGTCGCCACCAGCTACGCCTCGCCGCGCCGCCTGGCCGTCTCCATCACCAATGTGCGCGAAGTCTCGCCCGACAAATCGATCCGCGAAAAAGTCCTGCCCGTCTCCGTGGCGCTGGACGCGAACGGCAACGGCACGCCGCCGCTGGCCAAGAAACTGGCCGCGCTGGGCTTCCCCGACCTGACGGTAGCCGACCTGGAACGCGCCGTCGACGGCAAGGCTGAAAGCTTCTTCTACACCTACACGGCGCCGGGCAGCCAGCTGGCCGCCGGCGCGCAGGCGGCCTTGACGGAGTCTTGCGCCAAGCTGCCGATTCCAAAACTGATGAGCTATCAGCGCCCGGACGGCACCACCGTGCAATTCGTGCGCCCGGCCCACAGCCTGATCGCCCTGCACGGCATCAATATCCTGCCATTGACCCTGCTGGGCTTGACGGCCGGCCGCAGCACCCTGGGCCACCGCTTCCTGACCGACGGCGAACCGATCGCCATCGCGCACGCGGAAAACTACGCGCCATCGCTGATCCTCAACGCCAGCGTCATCGCCAGCAACGAGGAACGCAAGGAACGCATCCGCGCCCAGCTGCTGGACAAGGCTGGCGCCGATCAGGTCTTGATGCCTGAAGCGCTGCTCGACGAAGTGACGGCCCTGGTCGAATGGCCGGTCGTGTATGAATGCCACTTCGAGGAAGAATTCCTGGCCGTGCCGCAGGAATGCCTGATCCTCACCATGCAGACGAACCAGAAATATTTTGCGCTGACGGACAGCGAAGGCAAGCTGCGCTCGCGCTTTTTGATCGTCTCGAACATCGAGACGGACACGCCCGAGCACATCATCGGCGGCAACGAGCGCGTCGTGCGCCCGCGCCTGTCCGACGCCAAGTTCTTCTTCGAGCAGGACAAGAAGAAAACGCTGGCATCGCGTTTGCCGCTGCTGGCCAACGTCGTCTACCACAACAAGCTGGGTACGCAAGCGGCACGCACAGAGCGCGTCAAGTCGCTGGCTGGCGCCATCGCCGCCAAATTGGACTACGACGTGGCACTGGCCGAACGCGGCGCCCTGCTGGCCAAGGCCGATCTGCTGACCGACATGGTGGGCGAATTCCCCGAACTGCAAGGCATCATGGGCACGTACTACGCGCGTCATGACGGAGAACCGGAAGAAGTGGCGCTGGCCGCCTCCGAACACTACCAGCCGCGCTTTGCCGGCGACGCCCTGCCGTCCACCGCCACCGGCACCGCCGTGGCGCTGGCCGACAAGCTCGAAACCCTGGTCGGCATCTGGGCCATCGGCCTGGCGCCCACGGGCGACAAGGATCCGTTCGCGCTGCGCCGCCACGCGCTGGGCGTGCTGCGCATGCTGCTGGAAAAACGCCTGCCGTTGTCTATCAAAGGCTTGCTGGCGGATGCGGCGGCGCAGTTCGCGGCCGTGCCCGGCTTCAAGGACCCGGTCGCGGACGTCACCACCTTCATGCTCGACCGCCTGCGCGGCATCCTGCGCGAACGCGGTTTCTCGCCGAATGAAATCGAAGCCGTCGTGGCACAGAATCCGGACCGCCTGGACGACATCGTGCAGCGCCTGGAAGCCGTGCAGGCGTTCGCCGCCCTGCCGGAAAGCGCCTCGCTGGCAGCGGCCAACAAGCGCATCACGAACATCCTGAAAAAGAACGAGGAAGCGCTCAAGCTGGTTGCCGATAGTGGCGTCAACGTGGCGCTGCTGCAGGACGAAGCGGAGAAAAAACTGGCCGCCGCCGTCTCGCGCGTGCAGCCGGAAGTCGACGCGGCCTTCGCCAAGGGCGACTTCACCAGCACCCTGCAAACGCTGGCGCAGCTGCGCGACGACGTCGACGGCTTCTTCAACGACGTGATGGTGATGGCCGAGGATGTCGCCCTGCGCAACAACCGCCTGGCCTTGCTGTCGTCCCTGCACGGCATGATGAACCGCGTGGCCGACATTTCCAAGCTGGCGGCATAATGGGTACTCCGGCGCTGAAACTGATTATTCTCGACCGCGACGGCGTCATTAATCATGACTCGCCGGACTTCATCAAGTCGCCGGCCGAATGGCTGCCGATCCCCGGCTCGCTCGAAGCGATCGCCCGCCTGAACCAGGCCGGCTATCGCGTGGTGATCGCCTCGAACCAGTCGGGCATCGCGCGCGAATACTTCGACATGACGGTGCTGAACGCGATCCACCAGAAGATGCACACGCTGGCGCAGCAGGTGGGCGCCGATATCGATGCCATCTTCTTTTGCCCGCACGCGGGCGCGGACAATTGCGACTGCCGCAAGCCGAAACCGGGCATGTTCCATGAAATCTCGCAGCGCTACAACACCAGCCTGAAAGGCGTGCCCACGGTCGGCGATTCGCTGCGCGACCTGCAGGCCGGTTTCATCAGCGGCTGCGTGCCCTACCTGGTCTTGACGGGCAAGGGCGAAAAAACCAACGAGACGGGTGGCCTGCCGCCCGGCACCCAGGTCTTTCCCGACCTGGCAGCCGTCGTCAGCCACCTGCTCAAGACGCCAGCCGCACCGGCGCCCACCGTGGCATTCAGCATCTAATCTTCGGAGAACCGCATTGCGTAATATTTCCCTGTTCCTGCGATCCCTGCTGTTCATGATCATCATGATCGTGGCCACCATCGTCTGGGCCTGCGTGTGCTTTTTTGCCGCGCCATTGAGCTACAACAAGCGCTATTGGGTCACCTCGCGCTGGAACGTGTTTATCCTGTGGTGCGCCAAGGTCATTTGCGGCATCCGCTATGAAGTCAAGGGCGCCGAGAACTTCCCCGACGCGCCGGCCATCGTGCTGTCGAAGCACCAGTCGGCATGGGAAACCATCTTTTTGCTTCCCAGCCTGCCACGCCCGCTCGTGTATGTGTTCAAGAAGGAGATTTTGTACATCCCCTTCTTCGGCTGGGCCATGGCGCTGCTGCGCATGATCCCCATCGACCGCAAACAGGGCAAGCACGCGTTCAAGAGCGTCGTCGCGCATGGCAAGCGCCGCCTGGCCGATGGCCAATGGATTATCATGTTCCCTGAAGGGACCCGCATTCCCGTGGGCCAGGCGGGCAAGTACAAGAGCGGCGGCACGCGCCTGGCCATCGCCACGGGCGCCGTGGTGGTGCCGATTGCGCACAATTCAGGCGAGTGCTGGCCCAAGCAGTCATTCCTCAAACGCCCGGGACTGATCACCGTCTCGATAGGCAAACCGATTTCGCCGGAAGGGCAAACCCCGGACAGCATGATGCAACAGGTGGAAAATTGGATAGAATCAGAAATGCGCGTCATTTCGCCTCACGCCTACAACGCTGGCTAGACGGCATCAGCGCGGTCATCCAGGAGCCGACGCTGCGCCAGCAGATGAAGACCATCAAGGTCGGCGACCAGCAACTGGATTTGTTCGCGCATGACGTCTCGACCAGCACGCCCCCGGCGGTGCGCCCCACGGCACCGCCAGCGCCGCCCGTGGCGCCACCGGTAGTGGCGCCCGCGCCGCCCATCGTTCGCCCTGCCCCGCCTCCCCTGCCTTCCCCGCCACGCACCGCCGATGGCCCGCCATTGCGCCAGCTGCAGCTGGGCAGCCACCTCGTCGAATTCGCCCTGCGCCGCTCCACGCGCCGTTCCATCGGCTTCATGATCGACGATAACGGCTTGCGCGTGACGGCGCCCAAGCGCGTCACCCTGGCCGAGATCGACAACGCCATCCGCGCCAAGCAAGGCTGGATCGTCTCGAAACTGCTGGAACGGGGCGAGCGCAAGGTGCAGCGCCAGCAGCGCCCGCCCGTGGCCTGGGTCGACGGCGCCGTACTGCCCTACCTCGGTGGCGAGATCACCTTGCGGCTGCACCAGGCGCCGCGCCACCGCGCCAGCTTCCAGCGCGAGACGAATGAGCTGCACGTATGGGTCACCCCCACGGGCAGCGAGCAGCAATTGAAGGAAAAAGTGAAAGGCTGGTTCCAGCACGAAGCGCGCCAGCTGTTCGAGGCGCGCCTGGACCTGTACGCGGACAAGCTGGGCGTGCGCTACGATTCACTGTCGCTGTCGTCGGCCGGCACGCGCTGGGGCAGCTGCACCATCGAGCGCAAGATCCGCCTGAACTGGCGTTTGATCCACTTCGCCCTGCCGCTGATCGACTACGTGGTGGCGCACGAGCTGTCGCACCTGCTGGAAATGAACCACAGCCCCCGCTTCTGGGCCACCGTGGAATCGATTTATCCCGACTACGATGGGGCCAAGCAGGCGCTCAGAAAGCGCTCGCAGGAGTTGCCTATTTTGTTCACGTAGGCGCCTGTCGGATTAGGCCGCAGGCCGTAATCCGACACCATTGTTGGCCGCACGTCCATCACGGCAGCAGCGGTTTGATAGCCGCGATGGTGCGTGGCGTGGCGCCCCGGTGCTGGTTGGCAAACGCCAGCGCCTTTTGGCCCATCGACGCCAAACGCGCGCGATCCTGCAGCAAGGCCGCCGCCTGCGCCATCAGCGCATCGGCATCCGCCACCAGCGCGGCGCCGCCGGCCGCAATCGCCTGCTCGGTCACGAGCGCAAAGTTGAAGGTGTGGGGGCCGATCAGCACGGGCTTGCCCAGGGCAGCTGGTTCGATCAGGTTCTGTCCGCCCAGCGGCAGCAGGCTGCCCCCCACGAAAGCACAATCGCAGGCCGCGTAGTACGCAAACATCTCGCCCATCGAGTCGCCCAGCAGCACCTGCGTGCCCGCCGCAACGGCGTCGCCTTGCTGCAAAGCCGATCTGCGCTGCACGGCCAGGCCCTGCGCCGCGATCAATTTTTCCACTTCGTCGAAGCGCTGTGGATGGCGCGGCACGATCAGCAGCAGTACCTCAGCCGGCAAACTGGCGCGCGCCAGCGCTTCGAGGATCAGCGGCTCTTCCCCTTCGCGCGTGCTGGCGCACAGCAGCACGGGACGCTGGCCGATGGCTGCGCGCAGTGCCGCCCCCGTCGCCAGCGCCGCCTCGGGCACGACGACGTCGAACTTGATGCTGCCCGTGACGACCACGTCCTGCACGCCCAGCTGGCGCACGCGATCGGCGTCGTCCTGCGTCTGCGCCGCCACCAGGGTGATGCCGCGCGCCGCGTCGGCGATCAGTTTGCCCAGGCGCTGCGCCTTGCCCAGCGAGCGCTGCGACAGGCGCGCGTTGGCCAGCACCACGGGCACTTTGTAGCGATTGCATTGATGGATCAGATTCGGCCACACTTCCGTCTCCATCAGGATGCAGATGCGCGGCGCGAAATGGCGGATGAAACGGGCCGGCATGGCGCCCGTGTCGTAGGGCAGATAGCTTTGCACGAGGCGCGCGCCGTGCTTGGCGAACAGCACCTTGCCCGTGGCGCGCCCCGTCGGCGTCATGTGCGTGAGGACGATGCGGCACGCGGGCCAGGCGGCCAGCAAGGCATCGATCAGCGGCTCGGCCGCGCGCGTCTCGCCGACGGAGACGGCGTGCAGCCAGATGGTGTCCGTGGCAAGTGCCGGCTGGCGCCCGTAAAAGCCCAGGCGTTCGCCCCAGTGCTGGCGGTAACCGGGTTCCTGGCGTCCGCGCAGCCACAGCCGCGCCAGCACCAGGGGCAAGGCCAGCCACCAGGCAAGGGTATAAAGAAGTCGCATGATTATTGAATGTTAAAGTCAGGCGGGAGGGTACTCTGCCAGCAGTCGCCGTGCGGCGGCCAGCACTTCCGGCACGCCGGGCGGCGCACCCTTGTCGCCCAGATTGATGATTTTCGGCGACCAGTTGCCTTCCGTTTTCCACAGCGGCGAATCGGCATAGATTTCCACCGTCGGGCGCACGAAGGCGGCGGCGATGTGCGTCAAGCCCGTGTCGACGCCGATCACCAGCGCCGCGTGGCGCGCCAGCAGGGTGGCGTCGCCCATCGACAGTTTCGGCAGCACGCGCGCGTTGGGCAGGCCGGCCGCCAGCACTTCCGCCTCCGCCTTTTCCTTGGGCGAACCCCAGGGCAGCAGAATCGGCATGGGAGCGAGCGCCTGGCCCAGGGCGATCCAGTGTTCCGGCGCCCACTTCTTGGCGTCTCGCGCCGTGCCGTGGAAATACACGCAATACGGTGCCTCGCCCATCCAGTCCGGGCGCGGGTCGCTGTTCGACACTTCCGGCAAGCCGAAATCGGCCGGCGTATCGACCGTGTAGCCGAGTGCCGCGCCGGCCACCAGGCGACCGCGCGCTACCGCATGCGTGCGCGGGTCGAGCGGAATGCTCTTGGTATGGAACAGGCGCGAAATGCCTTCGTAGCCGGAACCTTCGCTGCCATTGGCCAGGCCGACCTTCTGTCCGCCCGGCGCCAGGCGCGCGGCGCCCATGATGATGCCCGTCTTGAGCAAGCCCTGGGTATCGAACACATAATCGTAGCGCGTCTGGCGCAGGCTGCGGAAGAAGGCGGCGATTTCCGCGCGCGTCTCCTTCTTGCCCAGGCTCTTGCGCCAGCGCCGCAGCGCGAACGGGAAGATCGTATTCACGCGCGGGTTCAGGCGCACCAGGCTCGTGTAGCCCTCTTCGACCACCCAGTCGATGGTCGCGTTCGGGAAATGGCGGGCGATGTCCGCCACCATCGGCAGGTTATGCAACACATCGCCCAGCGAAGACACCCGCACCAGCAGGATTTTCAAGGGCGCCCGTGCGCCAGGTTGACCGGCCATGCTGTCAGAACGGCAGGACGGCGTCAGGCTTGGCAGCCAGGATCACGCTCTTGAACTGGCCCTGGATGCGCGCCAGCGCTGCCGGCGTTTCCGCCTCGAAGCGCATGACGATCACCGGCGTGGTGTTCGACGAGCGGGCCAGGCCGAAGCCGTCCGCGTATTCCACGCGCAAGCCGTCGATGGTGATGATCTGTTCATTGCCAGGGAAAACGGCGTCGCGGCGCAGCATGTCCATCAGCGCGACGTTCTCGCCTTCCTTCAGCTCCAGGTGCAGTTCCGGCGTGCTGTCGGACTGCGGCAGGGAATTGAGCAAGGCCGAAGGATCGGCTTCGCGCGTGAGGATTTCCAGCAGGCGCGCGGCCGAATACAGGCCGTCGTCGAAACCGTACCAGCGGTCCTTGAAGAAGATATGGCCGCTCATTTCGCCGCCCAGCGGGGCACCCGTCTCGCGCAGCTTGGCTTTCACCAGCGAGTGGCCCGTCTTGTACATCAGCGGCACGCCGCCATGCTTGCTGATCCACGGTGCCAGGTGGCGCGTGCATTTGACGTCGTACAAAATCTGCGCGCCAGGGTGGCGGGTCAGCACGTCGGCGGCAAACAGCATCATCTGGCGGTCAGGGTAGATGATCTGGCCATCCTTGGTGACCACGCCCAGGCGGTCGCCGTCGCCGTCGAAGGCGATGCCGATTTCGGCATCCGTCTCGGCCAGGCAGCGGATCAGGTCTTGCAGGTTTTCCGGATGCGCGGGATCGGGATGGTGGTTCGGGAAATTGCCATCGACTTCGCAGAACAGTTCGATGACTTCGCAGCCCATGCCGCGGAACAGGTCGCCCGCGAAGGCGCCCGCCACGCCATTGCCGCAATCGACGGCGATCTTGATCGGGCGCGCCAGTTTGACGTCGCCCAGGATGCGCTCGAGGTAGGCGGCGCGGATATCGTGCGTGGCATAGCTTCCCGGCTTGGCGCTGGCGCTGCCGTCGTGCGCGACGATGCTGTGATACAGCGCCTGGATCGCTTCACCGTGGATCGCTTCGCCGGCCAGCACCATCTTGAAGCCGTTGTAGTCGGGCGGATTGTGGCTGCCCGTGACCATGATGCCGGAGCGCGTGTCGAGCACATTCGTGCCGAAGTAGACCATCGGCGTGGCCACCACGCCCAGGTCGATCACGTCGACGCCTGCCGCTTGCAAGCCCTGCGCCAGCGCCGCCGTCAATTCCGGTCCCGACAGGCGGCCATCGCGGCCGATCACTACCCGCTGCTCGCCCTTTGCCAGGGCTGCCTGGCCAAATGCCTGGCCGATCTTGTGCGCCACGCTGGCATCGAGGGTTTTAGCGATAATGCCGCGAATATCGTAGGCCTTGAAGATCGTTCTGGACAATGGAAGCATGGTGTGGGCGGTATGAGTAAAGGGATAATAAAGGGATAAATAAGGGAATAAACAAGTCCCTAGCAAGGTGCAGCGCGCGGCTGGCCGCTTGCTGCTGCGCCAAGAGTATACCGAATTATACGCGCAGCAGATCGATGGACTTGCCCGATTCCACCCACTGCCTGACCCACAGCGGCTGACGGCCGCGGCCTGTCCATTGCTCACTGGCATTGTCCGGATGACGGTAACGCACCGCGACTTTACCCGTGCGCGGGTGCAAGCCATCGAGTATCAGCTGTTTCAGCGGAATGCCAGCTTGCTGCGCGATCGCCATGATCTGTTCGCGCGCCTTGTTCAAATCTTCACGTTCGCGGCCGTTTAATTCGTGCTGAACCTGGTCTTGCAATTTGCGCAGCTCCAGCATTGTCAATGTTGATAAATTCATATGCCACCTTTAACATTAATATGAATTAAAAAATGCATGAATATACACTATTCACGTTATTTCTTCTTATTCATAATCATCCAGCGTGGCGACTTGAATCGGATGATGCGGAAATATAACCAGACGTACGACACCATGAATAAAATGGAACAGAAAATCAATAAACCGGTATGCCGCCAAAGCAAGGTCGCTGGAATCACGGCCGTCAGCGAAAACAGCCACAGATAAGGTGACGTCATCGAATTGCGGCGCATCAGCGCCCGCGCCTCCTTGCGGCCTACGGTCCACTGCACAATACGGCGGAAAATCAGGCTGTGCAGATGTATGCCGTCCGGCATCACCGGTGACTTCCCTTGAATAAATGCGCGTCGATAGGCCGAGAAAAGGGTTTCAAATGCGGGATAAATCAGCAGTAGCACGGCGTACCAGGTCGATACATCAGGATTGCGCATCACCAGCAGCAGGGTCAACTCACCGAGCATGAAGCCAATAAAATAGGCGCCACCATCACCGAGGAAAATCAAGCCGACCGGATAGTTCCAGATCAAAAAACCAGTAACGGCACCGGCCACCAGCAGGGCCAAGACCAGGATGAAGGAATCGTTGACTTGCAAGCCAACATAGGCGAGCGACAGGAACATGCAGATGGAAACCACGCTGGCCAGGCCATTGAAGCCATCGATAATATTGATGGCATTGGCAATCCCAGCCACGGCCAGCACTGTGATGGGCAAGCTCAGCCAGATCAAGGGTATCGCCCAGCTGGAGAAAGGGAAATCGATGCGGTCGATGCGCGCATCGATCAGAAAATAGGCCAGCAGCGCACCTGCCATGGTCAGCAGCAAGCGCCCCACGGGGCTGACTTTGCCCGTAAAGTCTTCAATGATGCCGCCAGCAAACGCGATGCCTGAGCACAACAGCAAGGACAGCATCCATTGCGTCATGGACGGCAGGCGCCAGATCGACACGAGCGCGCTGAACACCACTGCCAGGAAGATCGCCAGCCCGCCAATGCGTGCCACTGAATGGGAGTGCACTTTTTGCACGCCATGAAAATCAGAATCGAGTGCCGACCTGTGCAATCGCACCTGTTTAATAATCAACAGGGTCAACAACGCGGATGCGACAAAGCTCACGATAAAAGAAAACATTTTTATTATCAACAAAAAATCGGGCTCGCCACTAAAAAGCCATCGATAAGGTAAAAAATACGAGAAATTACGCCATACAGCCTTTAATGGCATTGTACCGACTTTGCGAATAAATCCCTATTTTCAAGCCGCCCGTCGACGCCGCCACGGCTGCTGCTATCTCAAAAAATGCCATATATCCAGTATTGCCAATAAAAAAAACCGTGTTTTTCGCCAAAAAGATACACATGCACGGCCCGCCACTTTGCCGCATTTTTGGCGCCGGAAAAATATTAATTTATAGGAAATATTCTCCATCCCGCTTGCGCGAATGTGTTCCAGCGTCGGAAATGCTAGCAAGGAAGTCCATGATTGCTAACAGCTTTTACCATTTGATACATTAACAATAGACTCTTTGACAATGCAACATGTAGCAGGCGGTTTTGCATGGCGGGCACGCCATTCGACACGCAAGCGTGCAACTTCAGGCATGATTCTGATTCTACTGAAAGTCTGGCGCCATCCGGGTACGTTTGCCGTCCAGCCCGATCCTCTGCCAAAAAAAATACCACACCGCTCATGAAAACCTACTTTATCGGCGATCTGCAAGGCTGCCATGCACAAACCGTCGAACTGATCGAACGGATACAAGCGGCAGCGGATGGCCCGTACCGCCTGCTGTTCGCGGGCGACCTGATCAACCGTGGCCCGGCCTCGCTGGCCACCCTGCGCCACGTGCATGCGCTGGCGCGGCAGGGCCTGGCCGACAGCGTCCTGGGCAACCATGACTTGCACCTGCTGGCCGTGGCCAACGGCATCCGGCCCGAGCATGCGTCCGACACCCTCGCCGAAATCCTCGAGGCGCCCGACCGCGAGGAGTTGATCGACTGGCTGCGCCAGCGGCCGTTGGCACTGGAACACGACGGCCATGTGCTCGTGCATGCGGGCTTGCTGCCGCAATGGAGCGCGGCCCAGGCCCTGTCCCTGAGCGGGGAAGTGTCCACCATGCTGCGCAGCGACGACTGGGTATCCTTCCTGCGCACCATGTACGGCAACGAGCCGACCGCCTGGCGCGACGACCTGCAGGGCGCCGACCGGCTGCGCTGTATCGTCAACGCCATGACGCGGCTGCGCTTTTGCACGCCCGACGGCGCGATGGACTTCAAGATGAAGGAAAGTGGCAGTCCGCCGCCCGGTTCCGGCCTGCTGCCCTGGTTCGACGTGCCGGGCCGGCAAAGCGCCGGCGACACCATCGTCTTCGGCCACTGGTCGGCGCTGGGACTGCAGTTGCGGGAGCGCCTGATCGGCCTCGATAGCGGCTGCGTGTGGGGCGGAAAACTGTCGGCCGTGTGCCTGCAAGACCGCTCCTTGCTGCAGGTCGATTGCCCCGCCTTCCGGCAGCATAGCGGCAAGCGCTGAGCACGGCGCATATGCTTAGTCGAAATCGGTCGTTGGCCTTGCCGCGCATGGCACGTATGATGGCGCTTTTGCCTGTGCGATCCCATGCATCCTGATACCGACAGACTGGCGCGCTGGCTGCTCGGCAGCCTGGAACTCGACACCGCCGTCCTGCACGTGGGCCAGTACTGCGGCCGCTGGCGCGCCTCCACGGCGGGCCGGGAACTGGGCAGCTTCCACCTGGTGCTCGACGGCCACTGCCATCTGCACCTCGATGGCGCGGCGCCTATCGCCCTCGGCCCGCGCGACGGCGTCTTCCTGCTGCGCGACCTGCCGCACTTCCTCAGTCCCCACAGCGATCCGCTGCAGGCGGTCAGCGCGCAGGCGATGCTGCCGCTGCAAGCGCCCACGGAGCAGCCTGCGACGGCGCTGGCCTGCGGCTTCTTTCAATTTCGCGGCGCCCTCTCCGCCCTGATCGTCGACTCCTTTCCGCCGTATCTGCTGATACGCGGCGACGCGCCCGCCTTCAGCGCCGCCGCCGCGCTGTTCGACCTGATCCTGGCGGAAGCGGGCGGCGACCCGGAACAGCCCTCGCCACTGATCGCGCGCTTGGTCGAACTGCTGTTCTTTTACCTGATCCGCCACGTGGCGCAGGGCGAGCAGGTGGCGGCCGGCCTGCTGTCGCTGCTGCACCAGCCCGCATTTTCGCCGCTGCTCGAACGCATGCTCGACGCGCCCGCCGACGACTGGTCGATCGAGAACATGGCCAAGGCCGCGTGCATGTCGCGCGCCAGCTTCTGCAAGCATTTCGCCAGCGCCAGCGGCCACTCGCCGGCCCAGTTCCTGCTCCTGCTGCGCATGAAGATCGCCGCGCGCCGCCTGCACGACGGCGTCTCCGTCGAACGCGCGGCCGAACTGGTGGGCTACCGCTCGCACGCCGCCTTCACGCGCGCCTTCAAGCGGGTCACGGGCGAGCAGCCGGGCACCTATCGGCGCGACCAGCGATTGCGCCAGCTGGCCAGCTAAGCGCCAGCTGAAATCAAGGATCGCACAATCGCAGACGAACGAGCACAAAAGGACGACGCTGACGTCTGTTGCGTGCACGGCATGGCCGATATAATGGCCGGGTGACTTACCAACTTAGCAAGGTACCCCATGTCCCGTCTGACGCTGCACACCCTCGATACCGCCCCGGCCGATAGCCGCCCCTTCGTGGAAAAGGCCATCGCCAACAATGGCTTCCTGCCCAACCTGATCGGCGTTCTGGCCAATGCCCCGCTGGCACTGGAAACCTACCTGACCGTCTCCGGTATCAATGCGCGCGCCAGCTTGAGCCTGATGGAACGCGAAGTGGTGCAGATCACGGCCGCGCGCATCCACGGCTGCGATTTCTGCATCGCCGGCCATAGCGCCATCTCGCTGAAAAAAGCAGGCCAGACACCGGACACGGTGCGCGCCCTGCAGCACGGCCAGCCGACGGGCGATGCGAAGCTGGACGCCGTCGCCGCCTTCGCCACGGCCGTCATCGCCACGCGCGGCGCCGTCAGCGACGTGGAATATCAAACCTTCCTGGCCGCCGGCTACAACGAGCAGCAGGCGCTCGAAGTCGTGCTGGGCATCAGCCTGGCCACCCTGTGCAATTTCTCCAACAGCCTGGCCGGCACGCCCGTCAATCCGCAATTGACGCCCTACCTGCCTGGCGCCGTCTGACATGGCGAACCTCACTCACTGGCTGCACATGCATGCCGACCAGCTCGACCAATCGTCGGAGCTGGCTGAAACCGTTTTGCCTGCCCTCGCTGGCGACAAGCTGCTGGCCATCGGCGTGCCGCAGGAACACGGCGGCGCGGGCGGCGACGTGCGCGACGCCATCGACGCCATCGCCAAAGTGGCCGAGCAATCGGTGACGGCGGCCTTTGTCTTCTGGGGCCAGCGCTGCTTCATCGAATTCCTGCTGCAAAGCGAGAACCGCGCGCTGGCCGAGCGCCGCTTGCCCGGCCTGCTGGCAGGCACGCAGGCGGGCGCCAGCGGCCTGTCGAACGCCATGAAATTCTTGTCCGGCATCGAGCAGCTGCAAATCACGGGCGCGCGCCACGCTGACGGCTTGCTCGTCGACGGCGGCCTGGCCTGGGTGACGAACTTGCGCAAGGCGGGCTTTGTCGCGGCGGCGGCCGTGGCGCCGGACGACGGCGCGCCGCCCGTCATCGTCGCCTTCGACAGCGGCAGCGCAGGCGTCAAGCGCAGCGACGACCTGGACCTGATCGCCCTGCGCGGCAGCAATACGGCATCCGTCAAGCTGGCGCAGGTGCACATCCCCGCCGCCGACATCATCAGCGACAATGCGCCGGCCTGGCTGCCGCAGGTGCGCCCATCGTTCCTCGGCATGCAGTGCGGCCTGTCGATCGGCCTGGCGCGCGCCAGCCTGGCCAAGGCGGCGCAGATTTCCGCCGGCTCGCGCAACCAGCTCACGCCGCGCATCGAAGCGCTGCAAGCGACACTGGAAAGCGCCGTCGCCACCCTGCTGGCCGGCGTGCACGATGGCCGTTTCAAAAAAGAAGCACCGGCCATGTTCCGCCTGCGCATACAGCTGGCCGGCGTGCTGCAGCAAGCCTTGATGCTGGAACTGCAAGCCATGGGCGGACGCGCCTACCTGAATGCCGAGCAGCAGGGCTTTGCCCGCCGCTGGCGCGAATCGTCGTTCATCCCCATCGTCACCCCCAGCCTGACGCAGTTGCAATCGGCCTTGCAGCTGTTCGACAGCCAGCAGGCGGCCAAGGCGGCGGGAGCATCGGCATGAGCGTTGCCGATTGGGCCTTGCAGGCGCAGGATCTGAGCTACGCTTACCCCGGCACGGCGCCCGTGTTCCAGCACGTGTCGCTGGGCGTGCGCAAGCGCGAAATCGTCTGCCTGCTTGGCGGCAGCGGCTGCGGCAAATCAAGCCTGCTGCGCGTGCTGGCCGGCTTGCAGCCGCCGTCCACGGGCGAGATCCAGTTCCTCGACGCTCCCATGCGCGAACCGGACCCGCGCAGCGCCCTCGTCTTCCAGCAAGCCAGTTTGCTACCCTGGCTGAACGTCACGGGCAATGCCGGTTTCGGCCTGGACTTCAAGCACCAGCCGCAGCTCACGCGCGAGGCGCACCAGGCGCGCGTGGCGCAAGCCATCGAAGCGGTCGGTTTGAAAGGACGCGAAAAACTGTATCCGTCCGCGCTGTCGGGCGGCATGGCCCAGCGCGTGGCCCTGGCCCGTGCGCTGGCGCGCGAACCGGAACTGCTGTTCGCCGACGAACCGTTTTCCGCCCTTGATGCCATCACGCGCGCCGAAATGCAATCCTTGCTCGTCGACGTGGTGCACCGCTGGCACACGGCCGTGCTGCTCGTCACGCACGATATCGACGAAGCGATTCTCGTGGCCGACCGCATCTTGCTCATGGGCGGCAAGCCGGGCAACATCGTGCGCGAATGGAACGTCGCCATCGACCAGCCACGGATCGGCCACAGCGCCGACGTCATCGCCCTGAAGATGGACATCCTCGACGCCCTGCAGGCGCTGCAAAAGCAGGACCAAGCGCCCGCCTTTGCTTCCAATTAATCGACCGGAACTCTCCCATGACATTCGAAGACCACAACAAACCCCTGCACATCTGCGCCTCGTCCGATTGCGACTGCGGCCTGACGCGGCGCGATTTCCTGCGCATGTCGGCCCTGGCCACGGCCAGCGTTGCCTCGCCGCTGCTGTTCGCCGGCGACGCCATGGCCCAGCAAGGCCCGAAAGGCGACGACCAGCCCGTGAAAATCGGCTACCTGCCGATCACCGACGCCACCCCGCTGCTCGTCGCCCACGCGCGCAAGCTGTTCGAAGCGGAAGGCTTGCAGGCGGAAACGCCGCGGCTGTTCCGCAGCTGGGCGCAAATCATCGAAGCCTTCGTGGCCGGCCAGGTCAACGTCATCCACTTGCTGTCGCCGGCCACCTTATGGGTGCGCTACGGCGCCAAGTTCCCCGCCAAGGTCGTCGCCTGGAACCACGTCAACGGGTCCGCGCTGACGGTGGCCAACGAGATCAACAAGGTTTCCGACCTGGGTGGACGCACGGTCGCCATCCCGTTCTGGTACTCGATCCACAACATCCTGCTGCAGCAGATCCTGTCCTCGAACGGCTTGACGCCGGTGACGCGCGCGCGCAACGCGGCCATCAAGCCGAATGAAGTGAACCTGGTCGTGCTGGCACCCGCCGAAATGGTTTCCGCCCTGGCCAGCAAGTCGATCGCCGGATACATCGTGGCGGAGCCCTTCAATGCGGCGGCGGAAAACGCCGGCATCGGCAAGATCCTGCGCTTCTCGGGCGACGTGTGGAAAAACCATGCATGCTGCGTTACTTTCCTGTCCGAGCGCGACATCAACACACGTCCCGAATGGGCGCAAAAGGTCACCAACGCCATCGTCAAGGCGCAGCTGTGGACGCGCACGAACCAGGTCGACACGGCCAAGCTGCTGTCGAACGTGGGCGAGCACCGCTACACGCCGCATCCGCTGCAGGTGCTGACCAAGGTGCTGGCCACCACCGATTACGCCGGCTACGAAAAGCAGGGCCTGATCGTGCACAAGAACTGGCAGCAGCGCCGCATCGACTTCCAGCCATATCCGTTCGCCTCGTACACGGAAGAACTGGTGCGCGCCATCGGCCGCACCAAGGTGGAAGGCGATACGCGCTTCCTGGCCAATCTCGATCCGAAATTCGCCGCGCGCGACCTGGTCGATGACCGCTTCGTGCGCAAGGCCATCACGGCGGTCGGCGGCCCGGCCGCCTTCGGCTTGCCGGCCAACCTGCTGCGCAGCGAAACCGTGGCGGTCTGACGATGGCAAGCAAGCTGTTCACGAAGTTCGGCCTGCCCCTCGTGGGGCTGGCCTGTGCCTTGCTGCTGTGGTCCATGGGCGTGACGGCGCTGGAGAAATCCACGCCGATTGCCACCGCTTTTGCGCCCTTGCCCACGGCGCTGGCGTTCAAGGAGATGGTGGGCGGCGCGGATATCTGGCTGCACGTGGTATTGAGCCTGCAGCGGGTGGCCGTGGGCCTGGGACTGGCCATCGTCATCGGCGTGCCGCTCGGCGTGCTGGTGGCCATGTCGAAAAGCTTTTCCGGCGCGGCCATGCCGCTGTTCCAGCTGCTGCGCATGATTTCGCCGCTGTCGTGGATGCCGATCGCCGTGATGGTGCTCGGTGTCGGCGACGCGCCCGTGTACTTCCTGCTGGCGTTTGCGGCCGTCTGGCCTATCCTGCTCAATACGGCGGCCGGCGTGGCGCGGCTCGATCCGAACTGGCTGCTGCTGGCGCGCAGCCTGTCGGCCACGCGCAGCGAGATCGTCTTCAAGGTGATTTTGCCGGGCATCACGGCCGACATTCTGACCGGCGTGCGCCTGGCCATCGGCATCATCTGGATCGTGCTGGTGCCGGCGGAAATGCTGGGCGTGTCGGCGGGCCTCGGCTACTTCATCCTCGACACGCGCGACCGCCTCGCGTATTCGGAACTGATGGCCGCCATCGTGCTGATCGGCATACTCGGCTTCATTCTCGATTACCTGGCCCGCGCCGCGCATGCGCGCTGGCTGCACGTCAAGAACTAAGCGGCCTTGTCCAGCGGCAGCGCGGCGGCCACGGCCGCCTGCGTTGCCGCCGCCAGTTCGCGCCGGTGCGCGCCTGTCGTCGCCACCGGCGCCAGACAGGTCAGGCGCGCCGTGATGGGCGGGCCGCTCAGTATCGCCACCATGCTTTGCGCAAAGCTCATCTCGCCGATAAAGTCGACGGCGTGGTGCAAGGCCCCCTGGTCATCCACATACACGAGCGCGAACGGCTGCACCGGCACGTGCGCGTCGATGGCCGCCTCGAACAAATTGGCGTGAAACGGCAGGATCTGTCCTTGCGCGGCGGTCGTGCCTTCGGGGAAAAACGCGATGCGCTCGCCCGCCGTCAACCTGTCCACCAGGCCCTGGAAAATCAGACGCAGGTCACGCTTGCTGCCGCGCGAAATGAAGATGGTGCCGGCGCGCCCCGCCAGCCAGCCGAGGATGGGCCAGGCACGAATTTCCGCCTTGGCGACGAAACGGCAGGGGTGGACGGCGTTGATGACGAAGATGTCGAGCCACGAGACGTGGTTCGCCACCACCATCGCATGGTCGAGGGCCGGCACGCTGTCGGCCGGCTGCGCCACGTGCACGCCGCAAATGTCGAGCAGCTGCGTCGACCAGCGGCGGATGCGCCGGTTGCGACCTTCCAGGTCCAGCCAGGGAAAGACCACGGCGCTTTCGGCCATGCCGCAGCTCAGGTGGATGGCGATGCGCGCGAGGCGGTAGGTAAGCAGAAGTTTCAAATGACACCAACAAATTAAATAAGGCTCTCGACCCCAAGCAAAATCTGGGGTCAGACCCGGCGGGTCTGACCCCGGCTTCGACACCTTCGCTGGTGCACTAGCGGCAATTAACGCTGAAACGCCACCTGTCCGGCAACGATGGTCGCCTTGACGATGCCGCTCAGCTCATAGCCGAGGAAAGGCGTGTGCTTGCCCTGGCTGGCCAGCGAGGCCGACGACACGGTCCAGCGCGCGGCGGGATCGAAGACGCAGATGTCGGCCGCTTCGCCCACGGCCAGGCTGCCGGCCGGGATGCCGGCGACACGGGCCGCGTCGGACGTGACCTTGGCCACGGCGCGCGCCAGCGGACGTGCGCCCGCTTGCGGCTGGTTCAAGGCATAATCGTCGGCCCATTTCAGGGCCAAGGACAGCAGCAGTTCCAGGCCTGTGGCGCCGGGCGACGCTTCGCCGAACGGCAGCAATTTTTCATCGTCGTCGACAGGCGTGTGGTCCGAGCACATGGCGTCGACCGTGCCGTCAAGCAGGCCGGCGCGGATCGCATCGCGGTCGCGCTGGCTGCGGAACGGCGGCGTGACCCTGGCGTTCGGGTCGAAGAAGCCGATGTCGGCGTCCGTCAGGTGCACGTGGTGCACGCCCACGTCGCAGGTGACGGGAAGACCTTCCGCTTTCGCCGCTCGGATCAGTTCCAGGCCCGCCGCCGACGAGATGCGGCACAGGTGCACGCGCGCGCGGCTGGCGCGCATCAATTCGAAAATCGTGTGCAGGGCGATGGTTTCCGACATCACGGGCACGCCGGACAAGCCCAGGCGCGAGGCCAGCGGGCCGCTGTGGGCGATGCCGCCGCGGCCGATGTGCGGGTCTTGCGGGCGCAGCCAGACCGTGTAGCCGAAGGTGTTCGCGTACTGCATGGCGCGCAGCAGCACGGTCGTGTCTTCGATCGGCTCTTCGGCCTGCGCGAAGCCGATGCAGCCTGCTTCCGTCAGTTCCGCCATTTCCGTCAGCGACTGGCCTTTCAAGCCCATGGTCAACGCGCCCAGCGGGTGCACGTGGGCCTTGTTCTGCGTCTTGGCGCGGTATTTCAGCATCTCCACCAGGCCCGGCTCGTCCAGCACGGGATCGGTATCGGGCGGGCACACCAGGCTCGTGACGCCGCCTTGGAGGGCCGCCTGCAATTCCGATTCCAGGGTCGCCTTGTATTCGTAACCCGGCTCGCGCAGGCGCGCGGACAGGTCGACCAGGCCGGGGGCAACCACCAGGCCGGCCGCGTCAAACGTCGTGTCGGCGGTGAAGCCGGCCGGGGCGCTGCCCACGGCCAGCACCTTGCCGTCGGCGATAAACAGGTCTTGCAAGCCATCGATGCCGTTGGCAGGGTCGATCAAATGGCCGTTCTTGATATGTAGTGTCGTCATGCTCGCTTACTCGTCCTTGGGCTATCAGCCCTGATTACCAGCCAAAATACTCATCACCGCCATGCGCACGGCGATACCGAAGGTCACCTGCGGCAGGATCACCGCCTGCGGACCGTCGGCCACGGCCGAATCGATTTCCACGCCGCGGTTCATCGGGCCCGGATGCATGACGATGGCATCCGGTTTCGCCAGCGCCAGGCGCTCGGGCGTCAAGCCGTAGCTCTTGAAATATTCCTGCGCCGACGGCAGCAGCGCGCCGCTCATGCGCTCGTTTTGCAGGCGCAGCATGATGATCACGTCGACGCCTTTCAAGCCTTCATCCATGTTGGTGAAGGTGCGCACGCCCATCTGTTCCAGGCCGCCCGGCAGCAGGGTGTGCGGGCCGATGGCGCGCACTTCCGGCACGCCCAGCGTGGTCAGCGCATGGATGTCGGAACGGGCCACGCGGCTGTGCAGGATGTCGCCCACGATGGCCACCGTCAGGTTGGTGAAATCCTTCTTGTAGTGGCGGATCGTGTACATGTCGAGCAAGCCCTGGGTCGGGTGCGCGTGGCGGCCATCGCCCGCGTTGACGACGTGGACGTGCGGCTGCTTGGTATCGATCAGGTGCTTGGCGATCAGGTAGGGCGCGCCCGACTGCGCGTGGCGCACGACGAACATGTCGGCATGCATGGCCGACAGGTTGTCGATGGTGTCGAGCAGGGACTCGCCCTTGCTGGCCGACGAAGCCTGGATGTTCAGGTTGATGACGTCGGCCGACAGCCTTTTTGATGCGATTTCAAAGGTGGTGCGGGTGCGCGTGGAGTTTTCAAAGAACAGGTTGAAAACGCTTTTGCCGCGCATCAGCGGGACCTTTTTCACGTCGCGGTCGGAAATACCGACGAACGAGGAAGCCGTGTCGAGGATGTGGTTGACGATAGACTTCGGCAAGCCTTCAATCGTCAGCAGATGTTGCAGTTCGCCGTGTTTATTCAGTTGCGGATTAAGCATGGTGGGTATCTAAGGTGAGCGTGAATTTTCCATCGTCGACTTGCTTCAGGACCAGGGCCTGGCCCGCTGGCACGGCAGTGTAGGCGGCCACGAAATCGGCGGCCACCGGCAGCTGGCGTTCGCCGCGGTCGACCAGGGCCGCCAGCATGATCTTGGCCGGGCGGCCATAGTCGAACAATTCATTGATGGCCGCGCGCGTCGTGCGGCCCGTGTACAGCACATCGTCGACCAGCAGGATGGTGGCGCCGGCCACGTCGAAACCGATTTGCGTCGGCTTGACGTCCGCATGCAAGCCCTTCTGGGCGAAGTCGTCGCGGTAGAACGAGACGTCGAGCACGCCCAGGCGGTCGAGCAGGTTCAGGTCGCGCGCCAGGCGTTCGGCCAGCCAGGCGCCGCCCGAATGGATGCCGACGATGGCCACGTTGGGGATGCCCGCCAGGCCGCTCTGCACTTGCTGCAGCAAGACCGCATACAGGGCCTCGGCGTCGAGTTGGGAAGGATTCGTAGGTTGCGGCATGGAGTTCTTGATCATTCAGGAATGGGCCAAAAAGGTCAGATTATTAATAATTCGCGTCGAAATACTGTTGCAGGATGATGGCAGCGGCGCGGTCGTCGATGACTTCGCCGCGCCTGGCGGCGATGACGGCCGAGGAATAGCGCTCGTCGACCAGTTCCACGGGCAGGTTGAAACGGCCGTGCACCTGGTTGGCGAAACGGCGGCAGCGCGCGCTCATCTCGTGTTCCGTGCCATCGGGATGGCTGGGCAGGCCCACCACGATGCGGCTCGCGCCCCACTCCTTGATCAGGCTATCGATGGCGGCGAACTTCGGCTCGTTCGCCGTGGCCGTGATCACGCTGAGCGGCTTGGCCTGGCAAATCATGGTATTGCCGATGGCAACGCCGATGCGTTTCAAGCCGAAATCGAAGGCGAGGATGGTGTCGATGGCGTCACCGCTCATGCGTGGCCAGCCTCGCTCGCCAGCATGAGGGGGTCGATGCCCAGCAATTTGATGGCCGCCACGTAGCGCTGCTCGATGGGGAAATCGAACAGGATGTCGGCCGAGGCGCCCACCGTCAGCCAGCCGTTGCGGCCGATCTCGTCTTCCAGCTGGCCCGGGCTCCAGCCCGAGTAGCCGATGGAGACGAGCATGCGCTCGGGACCATCGCCCTTGGCGACGGCTTCGAGCACGTCGATCGAAGTGGTAAACGCCACTTCATCGGTCACCGTCAGCGACGAGGAGTAGCGCGCGCCCGGCGTATGCAGCACGAAGCCGCGGTCATCCTGCACGGGGCCGCCGAACATGATCGGTTCATTGATGATGGGCGTGTCGCTGCCGGCCGCCAGTTTCAGGTCGATGCGGTCGAACAGCACTTCCATGGTCATGTCGGTGGGCTTGTTGATGACGACGCCGAGCACGCCGTTTTCATTGTGTTCGCACACGTACACGACCGTGCCGCCGAAGATCGGATCTTGCATGGCCGGCATCGCAATGAGGAAATGGTTGGCCAGATTCAGGGTGGAGGAACCGGTCGCGGCCGGTTCTCCCACACCCTGCATCAGACGATGTCCTGGTAGAGTCTGGTCGATTTTACTCTTTTTCATACGCGATGCTCTCTCTGTGGGCTTGCTGGCAAGTCTCGCTTACCCCGCTATCGTACGCCTGGCGCAAGCTGCCGCGAATCTTGGGCGGCGCGCACCGTGGTGCCAGGCGTTATTCTTGTTATCTTATAAATTAATGATCAATTCGCTATGCTTGCGGGCGCATTTCGATGCCAATTGTAAAATTGATTGCAAAATCGCTGTCGCACATAAAGCGCCACGAACATACCCGGTAGTTTACACTGAATTGCCGCCGCAGCGACGCCAAAGGCACGACGCGAGCGGCCATAAAGCCCTGTTGGCGGCAAAAAATAGCCTATCTTTGACACTGAACACGCGAAATAATGACAATCAAGACTTCCCTGGTGTGGTTCCGGCGCGATCTGCGCGCGTTTGACCATGTTGCACTGCATCACGCCCTGCGCCAGAGCCAGGCCGTGCATTGCGTCTTCGTGTACGACACCGCCATCCTGGCTGCGCTGCCGCGCCGCGACCGTCGAATCGATTTCATCCATGCCAGCGTGGCCGAGCTGGCCAGCGAGCTGCGCCAGCTCGGTGGCGACCTGATCGTGCTGCACGCGGACGCGGCCGAAGCCATCCCGCGCCTGGCGGCCGAATTGAACGCCGACGCCGTCTTTGCCAACCACGACTACGAGCCGCAAGCGATCGCCCGCGACGCCACGGTGGCGGCCGCGCTCACGCGCGACGCGCGCCTGTGGTTCAGCTTCAAGGACCAGGTGATCTTTGAAAAGGACGAAGTGCTGACCTTGTCGGCCAAGCCCTACACCGTCTACACGCCGTACAAGAATGCCTGGCTGAAGAAAATGCGCGCCGAACCCGGCTGCCTGGCGCCGTTCGACATCGAGCCGCACGCGGCCAGCCTGGCGCCGCCGCGCGCCGGCACGCCGGCGCCCCTGCCCACCCTGGGCGAACTGGGTTTCGAGGCGAGCAACCTGGCCGAACTGGCCATTCCCACCGGTATGTCGGGCGCCAGCACGCTGTTTGACGATTTCCTGGCGCGCGTGGCCCGCTATGACGTGGCGCGCGATTTCCCCGCCCTGAAGGGGCCGTCCTACCTGTCCATGCATTTGCGCTTCGGCACCGTGTCGCTGCGCTACCTGGTGCGCACCATCGTCGACCTGATGGACCGGGGCGGCGGCGGCGATGGCGCGCCCGTGTGGCTGGCAGAACTGATCTGGCGCGATTTCTACGCCATGATCTTGTACCAGAACCCGCACGTGGAAGGCGGCGCCTTCAAACCGGCCTACGACGCCATCGCCTGGGCAACCGGGCTTGAGGCCGATGCCGCCTTTGCCGCCTGGTGCGAGGGGCGCACCGGCTACCCGCTGGTGGACGCGGCCATGGCGCAGCTGAACCAGACGGGCTATATGCACAACCGCCTGCGCATGGTCACGGCCTGCTTTTTGATCAAGGATCTGGGTATCGACTGGCGCCGCGGCGAAGCGTACTTTGCGCTGCACCTGAACGACTTCGACCTGGCCTCGAACAACGGCGGCTGGCAATGGGCTTCGTCGTCGGGCTGCGACGCGCAGCCCTACTTCCGCATCTTCAATCCCATTACGCAGTCGGAAAAATTCGATGCGGGCGGGCGCTTCATCCGCCGCTACCTGCCGCAACTGAAGGCGCTGGGCGACAAGGAAATCCACGCGCCCTGGCTGGTGCCGCGCATGCTGCTCGAGCAAAAAAACATCGTGCTGGGACGCGATTATCCGGAACCGCTGGTGCAGCACGACGAGGCGCGCAAGGAGACGCTGGAACGCTATGCCGTGGTGAAGGTGGTGGCGTAGTCAGGTAATTGATTGGCATTACGGTGATGTCGGGTTACGCGCTGCGCGCTAACCCGACCTACCCGACTTGCGTCGTCAATCAACAGGCGTAGGTCGGATTAGCGGGGCAAGGCCCAGCGTAATCCGACAACATTGTTGGCATTGGCGCCGGTTACGCCACGCCGTCGCTCAACAACCGCCCCACCTCCGCCAGCAATTCGTCCTCCTGGAACGGCTTGCCGAAATACGCATTCACGCCCAGCTCGAACGCGTGCGCGCGGTGCTTGTCGGCGCTGCGCGAGGTGATCATGATGACGGGAATGGCGCGCGTCTTGTCGTCGCTGCGCACATTGCGCGTCAAATCAAAACCGTCCATGCGCGGCATTTCCACGTCGACCAGCAGCATGGCCGGCATGGCGGCCGCTTCCAGCGCATGCAGCTGCTCCAGCGCATCGAGGCCATCCTTGGCCAGCATTACCTGGTAGCCTTCACGCTCGAACAGGCGCTGCATCACGCGGCGCACCGTCAGCGAATCGTCGACCACCATCACGCGCACGGCTGGCGCTTCCAGCGCGCTCGTAGCGGCATGCTGCTCGCTGCTGGCCAGCGCATACTGCGACAGCAGTTCCGGATGGTGCTCGAGGTGCTGCGCCAAAGCCACCGGATTGAGGATCAGCACGATGTCGCCCGTGCCCAGCACCGTGGCGCCGGCGATGCCCGGCATGCGCGCCAGCTGCGGGCCCACGTGCTTGACCACGACTTCGCGGTTGCCCAGCACGTCATCGACCTGCAAGGCCAGCCTGTCATTGCCATTCCGGAGCAACAGCACGGGCGCATGGCGCTGCGTGGCCTGCGCCGCCGGCGTCTCGCCCAGCATGGCCGACAAATGATGCAGCGCCAGCGACTGCCCGTGCGACTCGATGCGCCCGGCCGCCCGCACCTGCTCCAGCTGCTCGCCTTTCAGGTGCAGCACCTGCTCCACCAGCACCGATGGCAAGGCATACGTCTTGCCGCTGGCCGCCAGCAGCACCACCTGGGTGACGGCCAGGGTCAGCGGCAGGTGGATGGTGAAGCGCATGCCCAGGCCCGCCTGCGTCAGCGTTTCCACTCTTCCGCCCAGGGCCAGCGCTTCGGAGCGCACGATATCCATGCCGAAACCGCGCCCGGCCAGTTCCGTCAGGCTGTCGGCGGTGGAAAAACCGGGCGTGAAAATCAGCTCGGCCGCCTGCGCGTCGGTCAATGGCGCGTCCGTCGCCACCAGGCCGGCGCCGTGTGCCTTGGCGCGGATGCGTTCCAGGTCCAGCCCCGCGCCATCGTCAGAAAAGCTGATCGCCACTTCATTGCCCTGCTGGCTGACCTGCACCAGCAGCTCGCCCGTTTCGCTCTTGCCCGCGGCCAGGCGCGCATCGCGCGGCTCGACGCCGTGCACGATGGCGTTGCGCAGCAAGTGTTCGAAGGGTGCGGCCATGCGTTCGAGCACGCTGCGGTCGATTTCCACGCCACCGCCGCGGATGTCGAGGTTGACGCGCTTGTCGACTTCCTTGGCGCTTTGCCGCGCCACGCGGAACAGGCGTTCGGCGATACTGGCAAACGGCACCATGCGGATCTGCATCAGGTCGCGCTGCAGCTCGCGCGTCAGGCGCGCCTGCAGCACCAGATCGTCCGTCACCGCGTCGACGCTGTGGCGGAGGTTTTCGTGGAACGAGGCCACGTCGTTGACGCTTTCGGCCATCATGCGCGTGAGTTCCTGCAGGCGCGTAAAACGGTCGAATTCGAGCGGGTCGAATTCGCGCTCGCTGCCGACGGCCATGCGCGAGGCGATCTGCGATTCGGCCTGCATTTCCACTTCGCGCAGCTGGCGCCGCAAACGGGCCAGGTTGTCGGAAAACTCGGACAGCGAAGCGCCGAGCACGCCCACTTCATTTTCCATTTTGGAGCGCGTGATCGACACTTCGCCGGCCTGGTTCACGAGGCGGTCGAGGATATCGGCGCGCACGCGCACCAGGGCCGCCTTCGGTTCGGCGGCCGGCGTGTCTTCCATGCCCGGCAAGGGCAGCAAGGGCTGCTGCAATTGCTCGAACAGGTGCAGCGCATGGTCGTAATGGGCCAGCAACTCCTCGAAGGCCTGCGGCGTGGCGGTGCCCGCGTGCAGCATGTTTTCGATATGCGTCTCGATTTCATGCGCGTGCTGGCCCAGGCGCATGGCGCCGGCCATGCGCGCGCTGCCCTTGACCGTGTGCAGGGTACGCAGCAGCATCTGCGCCTGGCCGCTGTCGTGCGGCTGCTGCTGCCAGCTGCGCAACGCCTCGCCGATGCGCGGCAGCAGGTCGGCGCCCTCTTCCAGGAAGACGGACAATAAATCGAGGTCAAGTTCATCGCTGATGCCGGCGCTGGCCGCCAGCAGCGCAGCCGCATCGGCCGGCATGATGGCGGGCGCCGGCGCTTCCGGCGCCGCGTGTTCCAACGGCGGCGCGTGCTCGAAACCGGCGTCGAACAGGTCGTCGCTGTCCTGCACTGGCGCCGGCAATTCGGCAGCCTCCGGCTGCAGCGCGTCGGCGACGATGCTCGCATACGTCGCTTCGAACAGGGTCTCGAGCTGCGGCGGCGGGACTTCGGCGACCGGCTCGGCGGGCTGCGCCGGCGCGCCGACGATGCTGGCGTAAGCGGCCGCGAACAGGGCGTCGAGCCGCTCTTCCTTGCCCTCGCCGGGCGGCGCCGTCAGGGCGCGCCACAGGGTGTTGAGCGCTTCGATCATGTCCGGCTGCGTTGGCGCCAGGTCGCCCAGCGCAAACGCCTGCAGCATTTGCCCGATGCGCTGCGTGGCCTGTTCCAGCACGTCGTGCTGTTCGGCGCGCAGGCCGGCCAGCGGCGGCACCACCGTTTCGATCACCGTTTCGAGCGCGTGCGCCAGGTCGCGCAGGGACTGGAAGCCCACCGTGCCCGACGTTCCCGCCAGCGTATGCACGGCTTGCAGCGCTTCCGCGCTGACGGCGCGCTGTTCATGGCGCCATTCGCCGAAATCGCGCGTGAGCACGCGCAGCAATTCGTCCGTCTCGGCCAGGTAGATGTTGTACAAGGGTAGACTGATGCGCAGGTCGCCCACATGCTTGAGGTGATCGTCCGGCGCTTCGTGCAGCGCGGGCGCCGTGGCCAGGGGCAGTCCGATCACATTGCCATTGCTGGCCACCGGCGCGGCCGGGCGTGGCTTGCGCAGTTCGAACGGTCCGCCTTCGCGCACGCGCTCGGCCGCCGCCAGCAGCATGCCGGGCTCGCGCTCGCGCCCCGCGCCACCTTCCAGTTGGGCCACCCACTCGCTGAGCTGGTACCAGCCGTAATTGAGCAAGGTAAACAAGTCGTCGCTGACGGGCCGCGCCTCGGCCAGCCAGGTATTCATGACGCGTTCGATGGCGCCGGCCGCTTCGGCAAACTGCGCCAGGCCGATCATGCGGCTGCTGCCTTTCAGTGTGTGGAAGGAGCGGCGCAGCATGGCCAGGTGGTCGCCGCTGGCGGCCTGCTCGCGCGGCAGGGCCAGGGTGGTGTCGATGAAGGCCAGCACTTCGCGCGCTTCGGCGATGAAAATGTCGAGCATCTCCGCGTCGACATCGGTCACTGCCGGCGCGGCATCCATGCCGGCAGGCGCGGCGGGCGCCAGGGCCTGGTCAAGCAAGGGAACGGGGCCGGCGGCGGCGACTTTTTCAAATGGCAGGGCGCGGAAGGTGCCGGCGGCCGCGTCGAAATGGAAACGCCCGCTGGCCGCCTGCGCGTTGCGGCCCAGCATATCGGCAAAAAAGCCCAGCGCGCTGACATTTTGCGCGATCTCGTCGAGCGCCTCGGCGCGCGCATCCGCGTTGGCTTCCGCCTTGGCGTCGGCACCGGCCAGCTGCCGCACGGCCGCATCGACCTGCAGCACGGCGGCGCGCGCGTCTTCCTGTGCCAGCCCGGCCAGCTGCTGCTGCAACTGCTCCAGCACGGGCGCGACGCCATCGAGCGCCCCCGCCGTCCCCGTACCAACCGCATCCGCGTAATACGCATTGAGCACTTTTTCCACCTGGCGCAAGCCCGTCTTCATTTCCTCGGCCAGCGCGGCCACCGTCTGGCCCTGTTCGATCTGTCGCGACAGCTCGCCTGCAGTAACAGGCGGCGGCGCTTCGCCAGCCAGCAGCGCCTGCAGGCGCGCGGCGATGGTTTCCGCGTTGCCCGCGAAATCGTCGGGCAGGCGGCGCAGCTGCTCCAGGCCCGTGTCGGCAAACAGCAGCGCCATGCCGATTTCATTTTCCAGGGCCGCGCTGCGCCCGCTGGCCACGGCTTGCCGCGCCACGGCCGCGCATTCGCGCAGCAGGCTGGCCAGGGCCGGCTGCTTCAAGGTCTCCACATGCGCCGCCACTTCTTGCAGCGACGTGTCGAAATCCGTGCCCAGGGCCGGATCGAGGTCGGCTTGCGCCAGGCGGCTCCAGCTGGCGCGCGCCTGCGCCAGCGCCGCGCGGGCGCCTTGCAAGGCGTCCTGGTCGACCTGGCCGTAGCGCCGCGCTTCCACATCGGCGGGCAGCATGCCTTCCAGGGCGAAGGCGGCGCGCAGCTGGCGGGCCTCCGGCGTCGGTTCGTGTGCCGCGGCGATGAAGAACAGGGCATCGCGCAGCATTGATTCAGGCAGGCTGGCCGTCCCCTGTGCCAGGCGGCGCAATTGCAGGTTGATCAGGCCGAACAGCTGCTTGACGTTGAGCGTGCCCATGCCCTCGCCGCTGGCCGCCAGCCCGGCAAACGCCTGCATGGCGAACCAGAAGGTGCGCGCCGGCGCGTCCTGCTGCGCGTCGGCCACCAGGGTCAAGGTGGCGTGCAGGTCGCCCGCATGCTGGCGCCGCGCCGCGTCATCCTGCGCCTTCAGGAAGGGCAGCAAGGATTTTTCAAAGCGCCCGCGCCAGGCCGGGTAATCGCGCACCGGGGGCGATTGCGCCAGCGCGATGGCATGCCCTTCCAGCGGCGACGCTGGCGGGAAAAACAGGTCGGCCGGGTGGATGCGTTCGGCGCCCAGCATGGTTTGCAGGTCGCGGTAATAGGGGAACAAGCGCGCCGGCTGCGGCTGCGTGCCGGCCACCAGGTCTTCCAGGTATTCGCCCAGGGCCTGATACAGTTCGGCGACGACCTGCGCATGGTCCAGCGTGTATTCGAGGCTGCCGTCGCGAAAGCGCGCCAGCGCCTGTTCCGCGGCGTCCGTCAGCAGGCTGGCGCCGGCCACGTCCACCATCACCAGCGCGCCATGCGCCTGGTGCAGGTGCGAGCGCGCATGCTGCAGGGCCGTGGCGCGTTCCTCGCGCTCGCGGCCACCCGCCTCGAACAGGGCCGTTTTCGAGCGGCCCAGCGCTTCGCGGATTTCCACCATCACCCACGACAGAGGTTCGCTGTCGAACGGCTTGGACTGCTGCGGACTATCTGGTTTGCTCATGCATGCCTCGGTAAGGAAATCGCCTGGACTGGCGCGGCGTTCAGGCGGCGACGCGGAAGCGCGACACCGAATTTTTCAGTTCCTGCGCCAGCATCGACAGTTTATGGATCGACTGCGCCGTTTGCTGCGTGCCGTCCTGGGTATGCTCCGTCACGCTCAGGATATGCTGGATATTCAAGGCCACGCCGCTGGCCGAACCGGCCTGCGTGCCCGTGGCGAACGAAATGCCCTGGATCAGTTCCGCCAGGTGTTTCGAGACCTGGCTGATGTCGTTCAAGGCCGCGCCGGCCGCGTCGGACAGGCGCGCGCCCTCGACCACGCCCTGCGTCGACGTTTCCATCGCCCGCGTCGCATCCTGGGTATCGGCCTGGATGGTGCGCACCAGCGCGCCGATCTGCTTGGCGGCGGCGGCCGAGCGTTCGGCCAGGCGCTGCACTTCCTCGGCGACGACGGAAAAGCCGCGCCCCGCTTCGCCGGCCGATGCGGCCTGGATGGCGGCGTTCAGCGCCAGCACGTTGGTCTGCTCGGTGATGTCGGAAATGAGCTCGGTGATCTCGCCGATTTCCTGCGACGATTCGCCCAGGCGCTTGATGCGCTTGGAGGTATCCTGGATCTGCTCGCGGATTTCATGCATGCCCTTGATGGCGTTTTCCACCGCCGTCGAACCCTGCTGCGCGGCCGCCACCGACTGGCGCGCCACGTCGGCCGAGACGCTGGCCGACTTCGACACGTCGGTAATCGCATTGGCCATCTTGACAACGGTGGCGCTGACGCCCTGGATTTCGCGCGACTGCTGCTGCGAGGCGATCAGCAGCTTGCTCGAGATGCTTTGCGCCTGCGTCGAAGCGCGGTTGACCTGTTCCGCCGTCGCCGTCACCCGCCCCACCAGGCCGCGCAATTCCTCGACCGTGTAGTTGACGGAATCGGCGATGGCGCCCGTGATGTCTTCCGATACGGTGGCCTGCACCGTCAGGTCGCCGTCGGCGACCTTCTGCAATTCGTTCATCAGGCGCAGGATGGCCGCCTGGTTCTGCTCATTCCTGGCCTTCGCCACTTCCTCTTTTTCCTGCGACTGCAGGCGCCGGATTTCCGCTTCCTGGCGCCGCCGCTCGGCGTCGCGCGTGCGGTTGACGGAGTCCTGCAGCAGCACCCTGCCGATGCCGGCCGCCGCGATCAGGGTCAGCAACACGCCGCCGACCATCATCCAGAAGGCGACGCCCAGGGTTTCCTGGTTCGCGTGGTACATCTGCTGCAGCAGGGTCAAGCGCTGGCGCAGGTCTTCGTTCTCGTTGAAGATCAGCTGTTCGGCGCTTTTCGCCGAGCTGAATTTGTCAAGCCGGTCGAGGATCGACGAGACCAGCTTCTGGTAGGTGTCGAAACTGGCTTTCAGCGCCACCAGCCGGTCGCGCAGTTCGGCGTCGCGCGTGGGCGCCAGCTGCAGCGACACGCTGCCATTGAGCAAGCCTTCGACGGCGGTGCGAAAATACGTCGTGTCGCGCCCCAGCGAAAATGCCGTTTCCGAGCTGATGCTGCCCGACGAGAGGAATTCGCTGGCGCTGCGGCTCATGCGCTGGCTCAGCATCATCAGGCGGCCGATGACGGCCAGGTCGCGCGCATTGCCGCCGCGCTGCACCTTCAGGGCCCCGATTTCCTCGGTCTGCGCCAGCAGCGCCGGCGACAGCGCATTCAATTGCTGCAAGGTCTTGTCGAATTCGCCCAGCTCCGGCTTCAGGCGCAAGATGGTGCTGGCCGCGCGGTCGCTGCTGGCCCACTTCTTGCGCGCGTCGGCCACCGCCGCCAGCAGCGCGGAACGCGACTCGCCGATATCGCGGCCGTGGTACGTGCCGCCGCGCAGCATCAGGCGGAAATCCTGGTTCAGTTCATTGCGGCTTTCCTCGAGCTGGCGGAACGCTTCCGGATTGCCTTGCACGGCGTTCGGCGCGGCCTTGCCGATGCGCTGAGAATGCATCAGCGCATCGCTGGCCAGCTGCGTCTGCGCCGAGGCGATATTGCCGCTGCGCGTATTGAGGCCGACGAACAGCAGGCTGGCGGCCAGGCTCAGGGCCATCACCGTCGACAGGATGCTCAATTGTTTTTGCAGCGGCAGGTGGCCGATCAGCGGCAGCTTCAAGTCGCGGGCCGGCGCGCTGGCCAGCGACTTGCGCCGTCCCAGCGCATCGCGCAGACGCAGCGGCAAATCGGCCGCCGATGCCGGCTCGCCAGGCGCGTGCTCCGCTTCGGGCAGGCCGGCCGCCAGGATGGGGGAATTGGCGCCCATCAGCACATATCCTTGTGGACAGCGAGGCCGCCAAAGCCGGCATCGAGAAAGCGCTCCGATTGCGCCAGCTGGGCCAGGTCCAGGCGCAGCCACTGCTGGCCTTCGCTGTCGCGCAGCGTTTGCGCCGCCCAGGACGGCTGCACATCCGGCAAGGGCACGGATTGCATCGCGCGTAGCTGGCGCAAGCCCAGTACGCGTTCGACCAGCAAGGCGCAATTGAGGCCCAGGCGCGGAGAAAAGGTGATGATGCGGCAGTGATGACCGGGCGCGCAGGCCGGTCCGCCCATGTAGCGGGCCAGGTCGACGACGCCCGTCAGGCGTCCGCGCAGGGCCGCCAGGCCCAGGTACCAGTCCTGCGCCAGCGGCACGCCTTGTATCTGCACGCCGGAGGCAATGACGATTTCACCGAGCTGCGTCAGGTCGAGCAGGCAGGGCCGGCCGCCGAGCATCACGCCCAGGTCCTTGCGCGCGGCCAGCGCGCCGCTGCGCGCGGCCTGTATCCGCTCGATCAATTGCAGCTGATACTGGCGCAAGCGCCCCTGCCGCGCGCCCGTTCCCAACGTTGGCATGGCGGCAGGCGGAAAGGCCGCGGTGGGCACGCCGGGACCTGGCATCGTGTGCATGCTCAGGAAATCGCGGCGATCTTGGCCAGCAGCTCGGCTTCGACCACGGGCTTGACGAGGTAATCGCGCGCGCCCTGGCGCAAGCCCCAGATGCGGTCCGTTTCCTGGCTCTTGCTGGAACAGATAATCACCGGCACGTCCTGCAGTTCGGGATCGCGGGCGATGGCGCGCGTGATCTGGAAGCCATTCGCACCGGGCATCACCACGTCCATCAGGATCAGGTCGGGCCTGGCCTGCTTCAGCTGCGCCAATGCGTCGGCGCCGTCCTGCGCCGTCAGCACGGCGTAACCGGCGCGCACCAGCATCTCGCTCAGGTAGTAGCGTTCTGTCGGCGAGTCATCGACGATCAGAATTGTGTGTATGGCCATCTGCTTCCTTGCTGCGTTGTAATCAATAAATCACTACTCAAAATACCCGGCCAGGTGCCGCCGCACGGCTTCCAGCAGCGCCTCGCGCCCCAGCGGCTTGACCAGGCAGGCGCTGGCGCCAGCCATGGCGCCGCGCGCGCGGTCGAACAAGCCCTCCTTCGACGACAGCATCAGCACCGGCGTGGCGTGATGCGCGGCGCTGGCCTTGATCAGCGCACACGTGCGGTAGCCGTCCAGGCGCGGCATCACGATGTCGCACACGATCAGCGCCGGCTGGCAGTCGGCGATCTTGGCCAGGGCCTCGAAGCCGTTTTCCGCCACCACGACGCAATAACCGGCTTCGCGCAAGACCTTCTCGGCCGCGCTGCGTATCGTCGCACTGTCGTCGATGACGAGTATCGTCACGCCCTCGCAGGCACCATCGGACGATACCGCGGGCAGGAAAGGACGCGTCATGTGATTATTCGATAATCTTTCATACCATAGCACAGGCGTGCCGCCATTTCATGGGCGGCAGCGGCGTGCTTGCGCATCATGCTTGATTAAATGGCCACCATCTCGAAATCGTCCTTGCGCGCACCGCACTCAGGGCAGGTCCAGTTCATCGGCACATCGGCCCAACGCGTGCCGGGAGCGATGTCTTCGTCGGGCAGGCCGGCCGCTTCATCATAAACCCAGCCGCAAATAAGACACATCCACGTTTGGAATTGCTGCGTTGTTTCGTTGCTACTCACGTTCTGCCACCCTTCAATCAAGTAAAATGCTGAATTAGGTATCTTAATCTACCCGCCGTGCAAAACCAAACTTCTCCCCTCATATTAAGCTTCGGCGTGTCCGATCCGGTCGGCGCGATCGGCATCCAGGCCGACCTGGCCACGTTTTCAGCCTTCGGCTGCCATGGCCTGTCCGTCACCACGGGCCTCCTGATCAGCGACACGGCCCGCGTGGAAGACGTGCAGGCGGTCGACCCGGACTGGGTTTCCGACCAGGCGCGCGTGCTGCTGGAAGACATGTCCGTCGCCGCCATCAAGATCGGCGCGCTGGGCAGCGTGGAAAACGTCACGGCCATCGCCGAAATCGTCTCCGACTATCCGGACGTGCCGCTGATCCTCGATCCCTTCATTTCGGCGCTGCCGGAACAGGGCATGGACGACGAAGATATCCTGACGGCCGTGCGCCAGCTCCTGATTCCGCAAACGACCCTGCTGGTGCTCTCGCCGGTGGAACTGGAGCGCCTGGCCGAGACCTGGCGCGACGCCGACCCCGACGACACTTTGCAAAACGACGTCGACTACCTGGTGGCGCTGGGCTGCGAATACGTGCTCGTCACCGGCATGCCGGCCGACGCCAGCAAGTCCGGCACGGCCGAAGGCAAGCTGCGCGCCAATACCCTGTTCGGCGAGGACGGCGTGGTGCGCCACGACGAATGGCAGCACCTGCCCGGCATCTTCAACGGCGCCGGCAGCACCCTGTCGGCGGCGGCCACCGCCCTGCTAGCCCTGGCGGAAAACGAAGACGACGTGCCGCAGGTGGTCGTGGCGGCGCAGGAATTCACGGCCGGCGCGCTGGCCCACGCGCAGCGCCACGGCATGGGCAAGCTGGTGCCGAACCGGCTATTCCGGCAGCAGCGCCAGCGCGGCGCCCAATAAGCACAGACCAGACGACACAGACAACGATCCACTTTCAAGGCACGATTATCATGACGACGACTTCACAGAACGACATCCTGTTTGCCCGCGCACAAAAAACCACGCCAGGCGGCGTCAATTCGCCCGTGCGCGCCTTCCGCTCCGTCGGCGGCACGCCGCGCTTCATCACGCGCGCCGAAGGCCCGTATTTCTGGGACGCGGACGGCAAGCGCTATATCGACTACATCGGCTCCTGGGGCCCGGCCATCGTCGGCCACGCCCATCCGGAAGTGGTGAAAGCGGTGCAGGATGCGGCCGCGCTGGGCCTGTCGTTCGGCGCGCCGACGGAAGGCGAAGTGCTGATGGCCGAGGAAATCACGCGCCTGGTGCCATCGATCGAACAGGTGCGCCTGGTGTCGTCGGGCACGGAAGCGACCATGAGCGCCCTGCGCCTGGCGCGCGGCGCCACGGGCCGCGACAAGATCGTCAAGTTCGAAGGCTGCTACCACGGCCACGCCGATTCGCTGCTGGTGAAAGCGGGCAGCGGCCTGCTCACCTTCGGCAACCCGACGTCGGCCGGCGTGCCGGAAGATTTCGTCAAGCACACCCTGGTGCTCGACTATAACAACGTCGAGCAGCTGAAAGACGCCTTCGACAGCTTCGGCGCGGACATCGCCTGCGTCATCGTCGAACCGGTGGCCGGCAACATGAACCTGGTGAAAGCGACGCCGGAATTCCTGCAGGCGATGCGCGAACTGTGCACGCAGCACGGCGCCCTGCTCATTTTCGATGAAGTCATGTGCGGCTTGCGCGTGGCCCTGGGCGGCGCGCAGGCGCTGTACGGCATCAAGCCCGATCTCACGGCGCTGGGCAAGGTGATCGGCGGCGGCATGCCGGTGGCGGCCTTCGGCGGCAGTGCGGCGCTGATGCACAACATGGCGCCGCTGGGCGCCGTCTACCAGGCCGGTACCTTGTCGGGCAACCCGGTCGCCGTGGCGGCCGGCATGGCCACCCTGAAATTGATCCAGCAGCCGGGCTTCTACGAGCAGCTGGGCGCGACGGCCAAGCGCCTGGCCGAAGGCCTGACCGCCGCCGCCAAAGAAGCTGGCGTGGTCTTCTGCGCCGACTACATCGGCGGCATGTTCGGTATCTATTTCAGCGCAACGCCGCCGACCAGCTACGCGGAAATGATGGCCGGCGACCGCAGCAAGTTCAACGCCTTCTTCCATGCCATGCTGGACGAAGGCGTGTACTTCGCGCCCGCCGCCTTCGAAGCGGGCTTCGTCTCGGCGCAGCACGATGATGCCGTCATTGACGCCACCATCGCCGCCGCGCGCAAGGTGTTTGCCAAACTGGCATAAGCGTTTTATACGGTCGCGGTGTCCATCACCGCGGCCACCAGCGCCGGCAGGCTGGCCATGTCATTGAAGACGACATGCGCGCCGGCCGCCTTCAGGCGCGCTTCCTGGCCGGGCGCGATATGCCCGCCGCCGATGAATCCCAATACCGTCATGCCCGCCGCCACGGCGGCCGTCACGCCCGTGACGCTGTCTTCCAGCACCAGGCACTGGCCTGGCGGCACGCCAAAGGCGGCAGCCGCCGCCAGGTAGACACCCGGGTGCGGTTTGGCATGACCGACCAGGTCCGGCGTGAACACGCGCTTGTCGAACAGCGGCGCCATGCCGGTGCGCTCGAGCGCCGACAGCACGCGCGCGCTGACGCTGTTCGACGCGACTGCCTTGGGCAGCGGAATGGCGGCCAGCGCCTGCGCCACGCCGGGCACGGCGCGCAATTGCGCATCGCAAGCCGCATCGACGGCATTGCCGATGGCCATGATCTCGTCGGCCGGCAATTGCGGCAAACCCAGTTCCTTGTAGATATCCTGCATCAGCGGCACCAGGCGCTGGCCCAGGCGCGGCTCGATCAAGCCTTGCAGGGTGACGCCCTCGGGCAGGTTCGGCAGACGCGGCCCCAGCAATTCCAGCAACGCTTGCAGGGCCACGGCTTCGCTGTCGATCAGCACGCCATCGCAGTCGCTGATCAGATGGGTAAAGCGCGGTGGGGTGGTGGCGGTATCAGGCATGGACTCTCCAGAAAGCAATGGTGACGGGAAATGCGGCGGCCAGCCGGCCAAGGCCGGCATCGTAACGATCATAGGTGGAACAGGCGGACGCTACCACGCAGAAAACGTCACGATGACGATACTTTTCTGCACGGCAGGCGGTAGGCATCAATCGGCAATCATCAATACCAATTCAATACCACGCAATACCAGTGATTATCGCCGATTTTTGAAATTGCTGCGCTCGTCCTGAAACCGGAGCGCGGAGCACCCCGGCGATGCTGCGATACGGCTTATTTCAGCCAGCCGCGGTGGCGGAAGTACAGGAAGGGCGCGATGGCGCTGGTGATCATGAGGCCCCAGGCCCAGGGATAGCCGAACGACCATTCCAGTTCCGGCATCAGCTTGAAGTTCATGCCGTACACGCTGGCGATCAGGGTCGGCGGCAGGAAGGCCACGCTGGCTACCGAGAAGATCTTGATGATCTTGTTCTGGTTGATGTTGATGAAACCGACGGTGGCATCCATCAGGAAGTTGATCTTGTCGAACAGGAAAGACGTATGGCCGTCCAGCGATTCGATGTCGCGCAAAATCTGCCGCGCTTCCTCGAACTGCTCGGAATTCAATAAGCGGCCGCGCATCAGAAAGCTCACGGCGCGGCGCGTATCCATCATGTTGCGGCGGATACGGCCATTCAAATCTTCCTCGTGGGCAATCGCGTTCAGCGCTTCAGCCGCGTGCGCATCGGTAAATTCCTTTTGCAGCACGCGCGTGCTGACTTCTTCCAGGTTCTGGTAGATGCCTTCGAGCACGTCGGCCGAATATTCGGCATCGGTGGCGTACAGGTCGAGCAGCACGTCCATGTAATCGGCAATCGAGCCTGGCCGCGAACGGGCGCGCATGCGCACCAGGCGGAACACGGGCAAATCGTCCGTATGCATGGAAAACAAAATTTTGCGGGCAAGAATGAAAGCGACCGTGATGACGCGCGAGGGGCCGTCGTCTTCTTCGCGCAAGAAATCCGTGCGCAGGTGCAAGTCGCCGTTTTCCGCTTCGTAATAGCGGGCCGACGCTTCGATATCCTTGACTTCGTCTTCGCCCGGCAGGGTGACGTTGTAGATGGCCTTGACCCAGGCCCGTTCATCATCGGTAGGGTCGGTCAGGTCGACCCACACCGGTTCGGCATTTTCGAGGTCTGCGCGGCTGTCGATCGGCACCTGGTTGAGCCGGCCATTCTGTAATACAAAGACATTGATCATGCGCGCTCTCAGCCGGATGTGGGGTTATCGTGATGTGCTGGCGCTGGCGCCAAAAATGAAAACAGCGCAAGTGTACCCGCAAAGGCCTTTTCACGACCACCCCCGGCACCGCTTTTTCACGGAAAAAGTGCGGCGCTGCACCAAGGGAGACGATTAAGATGCCGCCCTGCAATAATGCCAATTCAGCAGCCTTGACTTAATGCAAACGAACGAGGCCGCCTTCAAGGCAATTCCGCCGCCCCCATGCGGCGCAGGATCACGCCCGTGCGCCGGTTCAAATACCCGGTATCGCGGTGGCGGTCGTAAAAACGGGGATTCGGCAGCATCACGGCCAGTTTCGCCGCCTGCCCGGCGCTCAAGCCCGCCGCGCTGACCCGGTAATAGTGGCGCGCGGCCGCTTCGGCGCCAAAGGTGCCCGTGCCGAATTCCACCACGTTCAGATAAATCTCGAAAATGCGCTGTTTCTCCATCAGACTTTCCAGCATGTAGGTGATGATCAGTTCCTGGCCCTTGCGCACATAGCTGCGCGAACCGGACAGGAACAGATTCTTCGCCAGCTGCTGCGTGATGGTCGAGCCACCGGCCACGACCTTCTGCTTCTTGCTGTTTTTTTCATACGCCTTTTGCAAGGCTTCCCAGTCCACGCCTTCGTGCTCGGAGAAATTCGCGTCTTCCGAAGCGATGATGGCCCGTTTCAGGTTGTTCGAGATGCGTTCGTACGGCACCCACGTCTGCTGGATCGTGGCCTTGGGATTCTTGTCCTGCAAGACAGACAACTGTTCGCGCATGAAGGCCGTGCTGGACGGGTTATGGTCGACCCACCACCAGATTTGCAGGAAGAAATACAGTTGCACGACGATAAAGGCCAGCACGGGGACGATGAACAGCCACTTGATCCAGCCGTAGCGGCTGCCACGAGCCTTGCCCTTCTTGCCGCCGCTCACAGGGCACTGCGCAGCTGCGCCAGCAAGTCCTGCGTCTGCGGCCGCACGCCGCGCCACACATAAAACGCTTCGGCCGCCTGCTCCACGAGCATGCCCAGGCCGTCGCGCACCTGCGCGCCATGTTGGGCGGCAAAGTCCATGAAGACAGTAGGCTGGGCGCCGTACATCATGTCCAGCGCCAGGGTATGGGGGCAGAAGATACCGGGCGGCACGGGCGGCAAGTCGCCCGCCAGGCTGGCCGAGGTGGCATTGATGACGATATCGAAGACGCCATCGGGCTGCGCAAAGCCGCCGGCGCGCAGCTGAGCGGGGTGCGCCAGCGCATCGGCGAACTGCGCCACCAGCGCCTCGGCCGTCGCCACAGTGCGGTTGGCAATGAAGATTTCCTGCGGTCCCTGTTCCAGCAAGGGCAGCACGACGCCGCGCGCGGCACCGCCCGCGCCCAGCAGCAGGACGCGCTTGCCGGCGACCTTTACGCCCGCGTTGCGCACGATGTCGGCCACCAGGCCCGCGCCATCGGTATTGTCGCCAAGAATGGTGTCGCCATCGAAACGCAGGGTATTGACGGCGCCGGCCGCCTGCGCGCGCGGCGTCAGCTCGGTGGCCAGCGCGCACGCGTCCAATTTAAAGGGTACGGTCACGTTCGCGCCCTTGCCGCCCTCGGCGGCAAAGCTGCGGGCCGCCAGCGCAAAGCCATCGAGCGGCGCCAGCCGGCGCTCGTAGACGATGGGCTCGCCCGTCTGCAGGGCAAACGCGGCGTGGATCAGTGGGGACTTGCTGTGGGCGATGGGATTGCCGAAGACACAATATTGATCAGGACTCATTGCTTGCTTGTTCAATTACTACCGCCAGTCAGGTTAGCTTCCATTTTTTCTTCGCGCGTAAATTTGAAGCGGGTGATGACGACCCACAGGTCATCCTTGTCGCTCGACAACATATTCGGTGGAAAACGGCCGAATGGCGCCGAGCGGCGCACGATGGCCAGGGCCGCCGCGTCCAGCGCCGGATTGCCCGAGCTTTTCTCCACGCGGACGCCGCCCTCTTTCTGGTAAATCGTGCCGTCCTGGAAGATGGGGATATAGACGACGAGTTCGCCATACATCTTGCGGCCATTCTTTTGCGGGAAATTCAGGGTGCCGATTTCCTCGATGCGCTTTTGCAGGGTCTTGTAATACATGGCATAGCCGACCTCTTGCGTGCTGGGCGTAATGAAGGTCTTGCGGGGGCGCTTGTTCTGGTCTTCCACGGTCTGGCTGATCTCGGCCGCCATGCGGGCGATGGCCTTGCTGCTTTCCATCAAGTCCGAACCGGTGGCCAAGGGATTGGGCTTGTCCTTTTCCGTGACGGGCGCGGCGCTGTAGGGCGTGGGCTTGGCCGCCTGCGTCAGCAGTTCCTGCTGTTTTTGTTCCAGTTCGGCGATGCGCCGGGCGCTGGCCTTGACGCTGTCGCCCTCTTCCACCTTGCGCATGTCGGGCAAGGGCGACTTGGCGCGGCCCTTGTCGGCTTGTCCGCCACCGTCGAGATTGGCTTGCGCCAGGGCATCGGCCTTCAGCGGCTTGTTCGCATGCTTGGCGTTGACCAGGATCACTTCCAGGCCGGGATCGGTGGCCACGGCCCGCTGCGGCGCCGGGGCGACAAAATGCATCGCCAGCAAGGCGCCGTGCGCCAGCAGCGAGACCGCCACGGCGATCATCAGGAAACGATTCTCTCGGAAAGACTTCACGCGCAACCCAGTTCCTTACAAGCACAAGATACAAGATGGCTGAATTCTACGTCAAAGGGCGGCGCCGGCAACAGTTTTCAGCACCGCCTTGTGGCGTGACGATGGCCTTACTTGACCTCGGGTTCGCTGACTACGTCTTCGCTGGCCAGTTCCGCCACTTCCGCATCGGCGTCGCTGACCTGGTTCGCCGCTTCCGGCGATGGTTCGGCCGCCACGTCGCCCTCGTCCGCCACATCGTCGCCCGCCTCTTCTTCGTAGTCGAGCTCGGCGTCGGCCGCCGCATCGGGCACGGCGGCGATTTCCAGCAGGCGCGCTTCGATGCTGAGGTCGACCTCATCCCAGCGCAGCAAGTCCAGTTTCACCTGGGCGCCGCGCGCCACCGACGGCATGCCCGGCAGCTTGATGACCAGCGGAATGTCGACCAGGCGCAGGATTTCGTCTTTCAGCACGACGGCGTCGACCTGGCGCGCGTTTTCCTGGTGCAGCCAGCGCAAGCACCAGTAGCGTTCCATGTTCGACTGGAAGTCGCCATACGCGGCGTACGCGGCATCAAACGCCGAAACGATGGCGAACAAGTTCGCGTCGCGCGGCTTGAACGGGGCCACCAGCGGCGCCGTCACGCCATGCTCGGCGCAGGCGATGATTTGCCACTGGTTCACCAGATCCGTATAGCGGCGCAAGGGCGAAGTGCTCCACGCATATTGATCGACGCCCAGGCCCTGGTGCGGCGCCGCATGGGTGACCATGCGCACCTGCATTTTTGCCGCCCAGCTATTGCCGCTGCCGCCACCCTGGCTGCGGTAAATGCCGGGCACGCCATGGTCGTGCAGCATCTTGCCCCAGGTGCTGTTGGCAAAAATCATCAGTTCGGCGACGATCTTGTCGAGCGGCGCGCCACGCTTGCGGCGCGCCACGGTGACGATGTCGTTTTCCACATAGAAGTTGAAATCGACGCGGTTATTCTGTTCCGGCTTCAGGCCAAACGCTTCGCGCTTCTTCATGCGCCCCTGTTCCAGCTGTTGCGCCCATTGCCACAGCACGGCAAAATCGGCCTTGTGCGGATACTCGCCTTCGCCGCTGACCAGGGTTTCCTCGTTGACCAGGTCGTCGAGCTGGTTATGGCGCAAGTTGCTGGCAATCGGCACCAGCTCGGCGCGCGTCTGCGTGCTGACGACGGCCCAGTCGGCTTTCGGGTCCAGGGTCGCGTACAGCGACAGGGCCGGGCACGTCGTGCCTTCCGCCAGCGTAAACGCGTTGACGATTTCATCGGGCAGCATGGTGATCTTGTCGCCCGGCATGTAGACGGTCGACATGCGTTGGCGCGCCATCTTGTCGATCACGTCTTCCGGACGGATGCCCAGGCCCGGCGCGGCGATGTGGATACCCACTTTCACGGTGCCATCGGGCAAGGGCTGCACGGAGAAGGCATCGTCGATCTCGGTCGTGGTCACGTCGTCGATCGAGAAGGCGGCCACGTCGGCCAGCGGCAGCTTGGCCGTCACGGACGGCACGGGCACGCTCGGGAAACCGGCGCCTTTCGGGAAATTCTCAAACAGGAACTTCGACAGGTGCAAGTCTTTCGGCGACGCAATGCCACCGACGGCCAGCATCAGGCGTGGCGGCGTCGTGTGCAGTTCCGTGCACGCCGCTTCCAGTGCCTTGTATTCGATGGTGTTCTTGTCGGGCTTGAACAGCAGTTGCAGCACCATGGGCTGCATCGAGGCCGGCAGGCGGTTCTGCTTCAGCTCTTCCACGTAAGCGGCCTGCACCAGCGCCTGCTGCTTTTTCTTTTCGATGCCGGCCAATGCCGCCTTCAGCGATGCTTCCGGCGCCGCCTTGTAGCGGCCACGGCCCTTCTTGTAGAAATACACGGGCGCCGAATGCAGGGCCAGGATCAGGCCGGCCGCTTCCGGCGGCAACGGTGCGTGGCCGAAGTACTCGGCGCCCAGCTCGGCAAAGCCAAACTCGTCTTCGCCTGCCACTTCCCACAGGAAATCGAGATCGATGTCGGCGGCAACGGCCTTGGCTTGCTCGAGCAGCTCGGCCGGGGCCGGCTTTTCATATTGCAGCAACACATCCTTGACCTTGACCTTGGTGCGCTTGCCGCTGGCCATTTCGACCTGGTACGCTTCACCCGCTTGCGACAGGACCGTGCCGACCTTGAAATCGCCGGATTCTTCAAAAAATAGATTCATTATTATGCTTTGTTCATTAATGTGTCGGTTGCAACGGTGCGAGTGACGGACGTCAACTCCAGCACCGCCGGCAAAAATACTTCGGTTACCAGCAGCAATCCCTGGTGACGCTGATACAGGCAGCGGCGGGCAAAAAACAGCGCCTGCCCGTCGGCGCGCCGCCCTTCCCGCGCCAGCGCCGCCTGCGCCCGCTGCACCAGCGGGTGGCCGGCGCGCAAGCGGGCAAATTCCAGTTCGCCGCGGCGCACCATGCGGTCGCCAAACAGGGTCGTGCCCAGCGAACGCTCGCCCAGCGCGGAAAACAAGGGCCAGTCCGTGGCCGTCGCCTGCATGGGCACGACGGTATGGCCAAACACGGCCGGTTTGTCATCGCAACGCAGCAGCACTTCGCGTTCCCACACGCGGCCCGCGCGGTGCAGACCGATGATGGCGGCCTCGTCGCTCAGACAACGTGCCGTTTCCTGATGCAAACATTGCACGCGAAATGCCTGGCTATGCGCTTTCAGCTTGGCCGTCAGCGAACCGCCGCCCGTGAGCCAGTGGCGCAAGGCGGGTGGCGCATTGACGGCGTTCACGTGCGCATGCCATTGCGCCTGCCGCAGCGAACCCGGCCTCACTGGGCAGCGTCCGCATCGATGCCGCAAAAGGCCAGCACGGGCGCCACATAATCGGCAAATTCGCTGATGCCATGGTCGCTGCCGTCGATGACCAACTGCCGCGCCCCCTGATAATGCGCCACCATGTCGCGGTAGTCGAGCACTTCATCGCCGGTGGCGGCAATCAGGAAATAGCGTTGCGGCTCAGTAATTTTCTCTACGGCAAACGTGCGCAGCTCGGCTATGTATTCGCGCTTGAACTCGAAGGGCTTGTCCGAATGGAATTCCGTCGTCACGCCCACATGCTGTTCCAGGTCGATCAGGGGCACGATGGCAGGATTGAGCAATACGGCGCGGCAACCGAGCTGCTCGGCCAGCCAGGTGGCGTAATAGCCGCCCAGCGAGGAGCCGACTATCGTCAGCTCTGCCGGCGCCACGTCCTTGACCAGCGACAGGGCCAACTCGATGGCAAGCTTGGGCGAAGCCGGCAATTGCGGGCACAGCCACTGTGCCTCGCGGCCCAGCGCCTGCATCTGCGCGGCCAGCAGGCGCGACTTCATCGACAGGGGCGACGAGCGAAATCCATGCAGGTACAGAATCATCGGCCCAGGGCCTCCAGCAATTTCTGGTGCACGCCGCCAAAGCCGCCATTGCTCATGACCACGATCTGGTCGCCGGGACGGGCGCTGGCCGCCACGGCCGCCACCAGGGTATCGATGTCTTCGTAGGCGCTGGCAATCTTGCCCAGCGGCGCCAGCGCGTCGCCCAGGCTCCAGCCCAGCGCTTGCTGACTGCCGAAACCGAAGACCAGGTCGGCATCCTTGAGGCTGCCTGGCAGCGCATCTTTCATGGCGCCCAGCTTCATGGTGTTCGAACGCGGTTCCAGCACGGCCAGGATGCGGGTGCCGCTGCCGACCTTCTGGCGCAGGCCGCCCACGGTGGTGGCAATGGCCGTCGGGTGGTGCGCGAAATCGTCGTACACGGTGATGGCGTTGACGACGCCGCGCACTTCCATGCGGCGCTTGACGCTTTCGAACGTGGCCAGCGAGGCACAGGCCTGGGCAATCGGTACGCCCACGTGGCGCGCGGCGGCGATGGCCGCCAGCGCATTGCTGCGGTTGTGCTTGCCAGTAAGCGCCCACGCCACGTGGCCTTCCTGCTTGTCATTGAAGAACACGTCGAAGCTGCCATCGGCCTGCTCTTGCAGTTGCCAGTTGGCATCTTGACCAAAACTTTCCTTTTCACTCCAGCAACCGCGCGCCAGCACGCGCTGCAGCGACGCTTCGTCGCCGTTGAACACGAGGCGGCCGATGCCGGGCACGGTGCGCACCAGGTGGTGGAATTGCGTCTCGATCGCGTGCAGATCGGGGAAGATGTCGGCGTGATCATATTCCAGGTTGTTCATGATGGCCGTCTTCGCGTGGTAATGCACGAACTTGCTGCGCTTGTCGAAGAAGGCCGTGTCGTATTCGTCCGCTTCGATGACGAAGAAGTCCGACTCGGCGCTCTTGCCGTCGATCATGCCGCTGAGGCGGGCGGAAATGCCAAAGTTCATCGGCACGCCGCCGATCAGGAAGCCCGGCGCGTAGCCCGCGTCTTCAAGTATCCAGGCCAGCATGGCCGAGGTGGTCGTCTTGCCATGCGTGCCGGCCACGGCCAGCACCCACTTGTTGCGCAAGATGTGTTCGCCGATCCACTGGGGGCCGGACACGTACGGCAGGCTACGGTTGAGGATTTCTTCCACCAGCGGGTTGCCGCGCGAGACCACATTGCCAATCACATACAAATCCGGGTTCAGCTTGGCCTGTTCCGGGTCGAAACCCTGGATCAGTTCGATTCCCTGCGATTCCAGCTGGGTGCTCATCGGCGGATACACGTTGGCATCGCAACCGGTAACTTTATGGCCGGCTTCCTTGGCCAGGACAGCCAGGCCGCCCATGAAGGTACCGCAAATGCCGAGAATATGAATATGCATGTGATCAGTGCGAAAGGCGCACGCTTAGTAAGTAAGACGGTGAGATAAAAAACAGCAAGTGCAGGATTTTACCTGACGCCATGACTTTTTCCGCTTCGGAGTATCATCTCGCTCATGACGAACGATGCATTTGACGATAGCGCGCAGCTGCGCCTGGAAATCGCCGCCGCTGCCGCGCGCCTCGTGGCGCAGGATGGCGCCGACTATGGCAGCGCCAAGCGCAAGGCGGCGCGGCAAGTCCTCGGCGACGCGCCGAACCGGCCCAATATCCTGCCTGACAACGACATGATCGAGGAGCAGGTGCGGCAATACAATGCCCTGTTCCTGGCCGACAGCCAGCCGGCGCGGCTGTTCCAGCTGCGCACGATCGCGCTGCAGGTGATGGAAGCGTTGCAACAATTTCATCCCCTGCTCAGCGGCCCCGTGCTCAATGGCACGGCCGGCCCCCACGACGAGATCTATCTGCAGCTGTTTGCCGAGAGCGCCAAGGATATCCACATCTTCCTGCTGAATAAAAATGTCGTGCTCGACATGTCGGAAAGCCCGCATTTCAAGGGAGCGCGTTATGATGCGGTCGAGACAGCCAGTTTCTTGTGGAAAAACGAAGGCGTGCACGCGGCCATGTATGAACTTGACGATATGCGCGGCGCGCTGAAAACCAAGGCGGATGGCAAGGTGCTGCGCACCGATATTGCCGGGCTGCGCAGCCTGCTGGCAGCCAGCCTCGCCGATGGCGCGCCGGCTGCCGACTAACATTGATATAGATAAAGATATGACAAAAAAGAATTGGATCGCCTGTGCCATCGTGGCGCTGATGTTTGGCGGCATGGGCGCCTACGTCGGTTTGAGCAAGGAAAAAGCCAAAGCAGCGGGGCCGCTGACGACCACCATCGCGCCGGGCGCGACGGGTCCCGTCAACGAGTTGTATGCGCTGTCGCTGCCGGACGCGGCGGGCGCCACGCAAGCCTTGTCGCAATGGAAAGGCAAGAATGTGCTGGTCAATTTCTGGGCGCCATGGTGCCCTCCGTGCGTGGAAGAAATGCCGGAGTTATCCGAAGTACAAGGCCACTATGCGGGTAAAAACCTGCAGGTGATCGGCATCGGCATCGATTCGGCCAGCAATATTGCCACTTTTGCCAGCAAGTTCAAGATCGCCTATCCCGTGTATGTCTCGGGCATGAGCGGCACCGACCTGTCGCGCCATTTTGGCAATGCCACGGGCGGTTTGCCCTTTACGGTGCTGATCGGCGCCGATGGCGAAGTCAAAAAGACCTATCTGGGCCGCTTGAAATTTGATCAGTTGCGCGCCGATCTGGATAAATTGTAAATTCGGAGCGTGCTTTTTTCTCTTGCCAATGCGTATCTTTGGCGGCAAAATGCGGAACTTTCGCTAAAACGGTCTTCCATACATGGCAAAAAACCTCCTTCTGCTCAACGGTCCCAACCTGAATTTGCTGGGAACGCGCGAGCCTGAGGTCTACGGCGCCAGCACCTTGGCCGATATCGAGCAGGCAGCAATGGCGCAAGCCATGGCGGCCGGCGCCGACCTGGTCTGCTTTCAAAGCAACCACGAAGGCGCGCTGATCGACCGCATCCATGCCGCGCGAGCGGAAGGGATCGATGCCATCGTCATCAATCCGGGCGGCCTGACCCATACCAGCGTTGCCTTGCGCGATGCGCTGGCCGGGGTCGCCATCCCGTTCGTGGAAGTCCATATCTCGAATATTTATCAGCGCGAAACGTTTCGACATCACTCATTTCTCAGCGCGATCGCGCAGGGGACGATCTGCGGGCTAGGTATCGATGGATATCGGTTTGCCATCGACTTTGCGCTTAAAAAACGTTAATCTACGCGATCTGCACGCATTTAGCGCGGCGATAGGTTCTTGGACATCACCGCATCACTCAAAAAACAAACTACATTCCTAGGGGTTTTACATGGATCTACGAAAACTCAAGACCTTGATCGACCTGGTCGCCGAATCGGATATCGCAGAGCTGGAAGTTACCGAAGGCGAAAGCAAGGTTCGCATCGTCAAATCGTCGGCCATGCCGCAAAACCAGATGGTCATGATGCAGCCGCAAGGCATGCAAGCCCAATACCAGCCAGCCGCGCCAGCCGCCGCTCCTGCTGCGGCAGCCGCCGTCGTGGTCGCCGCCGAGCCAACGGGCTATGTGGTCAAGTCGCCGATGGTCGGTACCTTCTACCGCTCCTCCGCTCCTGGCAGCGCCGCCTATGTTGAAGTGGGCTCGACCGTCAAGGAAGGTGATACCCTGTGCATCATCGAAGCGATGAAGCTGCTCAATGAAATCGACTCCGACAAAGCCGGCGTCGTGACCCAGATCCTGGTCGAAAACGGCCAGCCGGTCGAATTCGGTCAACCCTTGTTTGTGATCGGCTAAAACCCAGTCCACACGGCCGGCAACGGCCGTTTGCAGTTTTAGCCCCTCACACTTGTTGTTTCGCCGGCTCGCCGGCTCTCACAGACATACGCGAACCTACCATGTTTGAAAAAATCCTGATTGCCAACCGTGGTGAAATTGCCCTCCGTATTCAGCGCGCCTGCCGCGAAATGGGCATCAAAACGGTTGTAGTCCACTCCGAAGCCGACAAGGACGCGAAATACGTCAAGCTGGCCGACGAATCCGTTTGTATCGGGCCGGCACAGTCCGCCCTGAGCTATCTGAACATGCCCGCCATTATCAGCGCCGCTGAAGTGACGGATGCACAAGCGATTCACCCAGGCTACGGTTTCCTGTCGGAAAACGCCGACTTTGCCGAACGCGTCGAGAAATCGGGCTTCGTCTTCATCGGCCCCCGCTCGGAATCGATCCGTTTGATGGGCGATAAAGTATCGGCCAAGCAAACCATGATCAAGGCCGGCGTACCCTGCGTCCCGGGCTCGGAAGGCGCGTTGCCGGACGATCCGAAAGCGATCGTGCAAATTGCCCGCAAGATCGGCTACCCGGTCATCATCAAGGCTGCCGGCGGCGGTGGCGGACGCGGCATGCGCGTCGTGCACACGGAAGCGGCCCTGATCAACGCCGTGGCGATGACCAAGACGGAGGCCGGCACGGCTTTCGGCAACCCTGAAGTGTATATGGAGAAGTACCTGGAAAATCCGCGCCACGTGGAAATCCAGATCCTCGCCGACGAACACAAGAACGCCGTCTGGCTGGGCGAGCGCGACTGCTCCATGCAGCGCCGCCACCAGAAAGTGATCGAAGAAGCACCCGCGCCGGGCATCCCGCGCAAGCTGATCGAGAAAATCGGCGACCGTTGCGCCGAAGCTTGCCGCAAGATCGGCTACCGCGGCGCCGGCACGTTTGAATTCCTGTACGAAAACGGCGAGTTTTATTTCATTGAAATGAATACCCGCGTGCAAGTGGAGCATCCCGTCACCGAGATGATCACCGGCATCGACATCGTGCAAGAACAGATCCGCATCGCCGCCGGCGAAAAACTGCGCTACCGCCAGCGCGACGTGCTGCTGTCGGGCCACGCCGTCGAGTGCCGCATCAATGCGGAAGATCCATTCAAGTTCACGCCGTCACCAGGCAAGATCGTCTCGTGGCATGCACCGGGCGGCCCCGGCATCCGCGTCGATTCGCACGCCTACGCCGGCTACTACGTGCCGCCGCATTACGACTCGATGATCGGCAAAGTGATCGCTTACGGCGCCACGCGCGAGCAAGCGATCCGCCGCATGCAGATCGCCCTGTCCGAAATGGTGGTCGAAGGCATCAACACGAACATCGCCCTGCACCGCGAACTGATGATCGACGCGCGCTTCATCGAAGGCGGCACCAATATTCACTATCTGGAACAGAAGCTGGCCGACATGCCGGACCTGGGCAAGAATCTGAATAGCGGCAGCCCCAGCATCGCCAAGAAATCCGAAATCAAGGCGGGCGCATGAGCTGGACGGAAATCGTCATCGAAATCGCCCGTGACAACGCCGAGGCCATGTCCGACGCGCTGATGGAAGCGGGCGCCCTGTCGGTGTCGGTGGAAGACGCCGATGAAGGCACGGAAGCCGAGCAACCGCTGTTTGGCGAACCCGGCATGGAACCGAAGGAAGCGGCGTGGGAACGCAGCCGCGTCGTGGCGCTGACGGACGTCGACGCCGACCAGGCCGCCATCGTGGCCGCTGCCGCGCAAGCGGTCGGCATGGCGGAAGCGCCAGCGTTCACCGTGCGCCCCGTGGAAGAGCAGGACTGGGTGCGCCTGACGCAGTCGCAATTCGCGCCTATTCACATCGGCAAGAATATCTGGGTCGTGCCCAGCTGGCACGAGGCACCGGATCCTGACGGCCTGATCCTGGAACTGGACCCGGGCCTGGCCTTCGGCACGGGCAGCCACCCGACCACGCGTCTGTGCATGGAATGGCTGGAAGCCAATCCGGCCCCAGGCAAGACCGTGCTCGACTACGGTTGCGGTTCCGGCATCCTGGCCATGGTGGCCAAGAAACTGGGCGCGCAAACGGTGGCCGGCGTCGATATCGACCCGCAAGCGATCGAATCGGCGCGCGACAATGCAGAACGCAACCAGTGCGACATCGAATACTTCTTGCCAGACACGTTTGCCACCTCGGCACACGCCGCGGCCAAGTTTGACATCGTCGTCGCCAACATCCTGTCGAGCCCATTGAAGCTGATGGCGCCGATGCTGTCCGGCCGTGTCGCCGATGGCGGCGCCCTGATCCTGTCCGGCGTGCTGGCACGCCAGGCGGAAGAAGTGGCCGCTGCCTACGCACCGTTCATCGAGCTGGGTGTATGGGCCGAGCAAGACGGCTGGGTGGCCCTGCATGGCCGCCTGGGTGCAACGCAAGCGCCTGCGCCCCGCGCGGAAGGTGCATAAGCACAGCAATGGCCCTCGCCACCAAATGCCCCCATTGCAACACGATATTTCGGGTCGCTGCTGACCAATTGAAGTTACGTGGGGGCATCGTGCGCTGCGGCACGTGCAGGGAAGTGTTTGACGGCAATGCCGCGTTGGTCGATCCAGCCGCGGCATCGCCGTTTTTAACATCGGCCCCCGGCACTGCCGTCCCGCTGCCGGACAGTTACCCTTCCGACAACAGCCTGCCGTCCGTCACGGACGACGAACCCATCTATTCCCTCGACTTCGACACCTCATTCGACCCGTTCGGCATCTTGCCGGAAACGGCGCAGCTGAAGGACGACGCCAACGATGGCGAGCACATCGAGCTGGACCTCAACGTGGGCCTGCCCGACGAGGCGCCGGCCGCCACGCCCGTTGCCGAGCCGCTCGATGTACCGGAACCTGAAGAAACACCGGCAGAGCCGCCCGAAGCACCGTTGCCCCAGCCGATGGCGCCCTTCAAGCGCCGCCAGGTCGATGACGCGCCCGCCTTCGCCACATATTTGCGCGACAGCCGCCGCGAACCGAACCTGGAAGCGGTGGCAACCCCGATCATCCCAACCGAAAAAGTCAGCCTGGACAAGCCTGCCCCCGCGCGCCGGGAACCCACGCTGGCCGACCACTCGTTCGCAGCGCTGCCCGCCGACGCCAGGGAAGAGCCAGTGCTGCCCCCAGCCGATGACGAGCCGGCCTTCGTCACCCAGGGACGGCGTCGCGAACAGAGCGGCAAGGCCTTGCGCGTGGCCATGGCCGCCGGCTCGGCAGTGCTGCTTTTGCTGCTATTCCTGCAAGTAATGACCACCTTCCGCAATCCGCTGGCGGCGCAGTTTCCGCAGTGGAAGCCGACCCTGGTGGCGCTGTGCAAGCTCAGTGCTTGCCAGGTCGACTTGCCCGCGCAGATCGAGGCGCTGGCCATCGAGCAGGGCGAGTTGCAAACCATCAAGGAACAAACCTTTTCCTACGTCTCGCTGCTGCGCAACCAGAGCCGCAGCGTGCAAGCCTGGCCCAGCATCGAACTGACACTCAACGACGCCAACGACAAGCCCGTCTTGCGCCGCGTGATCGCGCCGCGCGACTATCTGCCAGCCAATATCGACGTGAGCAAGGGCTTTGCGCCGCGCTCGGAACAAACCATCAAAGTGTATTTTGCATTAGACCAGCTTACGGCGTCTGGCTACCATATCGCCATCTTTTACCCTTAACCGACACTATCATGACCAAAACATCGCTGATCTGCGGCTCGCTTGCCACCGACACCATCATGCAATTCCCCGGCCGCTTCGGCGAATCCCTGCTGGCCGACCAATTGCACAAGGTAAACGTGTCCTTCCTCGTGCCCACCATGCGCACGGAGTTCGGCGGCTGCTCGGGCAACATCGCCTACAGCCTGAAAATGCTGGGCGGCGACCCGCGCATCGTCGGCGTCATGGGCCAGGATAGCGCCGCCTACCTGGAGCGCCTGCAAAAGCTGGGCATTTCCACCGCCAACATCCTGATCAAGGCCGACAGCTACAACGCGCAGTGCTTCGTCACGGCCGATGCCGACAATAACCAGATCAACGCTTTCCACCCGGGCGCCATGTCGTTTGCGCATGAAAACCCGATTGCCAATGCGGGCCCGGCCAAGGTCGCCATCATTTCGCCAGACGGCGACCAGGGCATGCTCAAGCACGCTGCCGACCTGGCCGAGCTGGGCATCCCCTTCATGTTCGACCCGGGCCAACAGTTGCCACGTTTCAATGGCGAACAGTTGATCGACTTCATCAACAAAGCCACGTATGTGTCGGCCAACGATTATGAAATGGAAATGTTGATGGAACGCACGGGCTTGACCCTGCCGGACATCGCCAGCCGCCTGGAAGCGCTGATCGTCACGCGCGGCGAAAAGGGTTCGGAAATCTATACGGACGGCAAGCGCATCGACATTCCTGTCGTGACCGCCAAGGAAGTGCTGGACCCGACCGGCTGCGGCGACGCCTACCGTGCCGGCTTGCTGTTCGGCATCACCAACGACCTGGGCTGGGAAACCAGCGGCCGCCTGGCCAGCCTGCTGGGCGCCATCAAGATCGCCACCCAGGGCGCGCAAAACCACGTATTTACGCCGGAAAGCATCGCCGATCAGTTCGAAGCGGCCTTCGGTTACCGCTATTAATCCAGCAAAGCCCGATTAAGGCTGGGGTCGGACCCTGAGGGTCCGACCCCGGTATCTGCATTTGGGGTTCTAAACTGCCAACCAGATCCCCTCTCGTTTTACCTCACCACAATAATCATCCCCACCAGCACTTGCGCGATCTGCAGCAGGATCAGCGCGACCAGCAGCGACAAATCCAGACTGCCGACGAGCGGCACGACCTTGCGGATCGGACGCAGCAGCGGTTCGTTCAGGGCCCGTACGAACGGCGCCAGCGGCGCATGCGGGTTAACCCAGCTGAAGATGGCTTCGATGATCAGCAAGGCCATGAAACCGTAGAGTATCCATTGCAGGAAGCGTTGCAGCGACTTGAGCAGCACCACTTCGACGGGATAGCCGGAAATAAACAGGACCGAGCTGGCCAGCAGCACGATCAGGAAGGCGCCGATCAGGCTGGCCCAGTCATACCCGCCCACGCCCGGCACCACGCGGCGCAGGGGGCGCACCAGCCAGTCGGACAATTGAAACGTGAATTGCGCCACCGACGAGGGCGGCCGCACGCGCACCGCCTGCATCCAGAAGCGCAGCAGCAACACGCCGCCCAGCAAGGTAGCGATGGTATCAACGATCAATGTAAGGATAACGATCAGCACGACTAATTCTCCAAAAAAAAACCGCTGTGTGATTGAGTCACACAGCGGCGTGTTGCCTCATCCAGGCACCCGTATCGTAGAAATTACGATGGGCGGGTGCTGGTTGGGAATGGCCAGGCTGCAGCCGGTGCCAACACGGTTTTTGCTACAGGTGCGATAGGCGCCGATGGCTTGGCGACAGGAGCTGCCTTCTTCGGTGCGGCCTTTTTAGGCGCGGCCTTCTTGGCGGCTGGCTTGGCGGCCACGGCGGCTGGTGCCGCTGGAGCTGCTGCCGGCGCTGCGGCTGGTGCGGCTGCCGCGACTGGCGCTGCGGCTGCTGGCTTGGCGGCAGGTTTCGCTGCTGCTTTTGCTGCCGGCTTGGCTGCCGGTTTGGCGGCTGGCTTGGCGGCTGGCTTGGCGGCTGGCTTCGCTGCAGCTTTTGCTGCTGGCTTGGCTGCCGGTTTCGCTGCGACCTTGGCAGCAGGTTTCGCTGCTGGCTTGGCTGCCGCTTTTGCTGCTGGCTTGGCTGCTGGCTTGGCTGCTGCCTTTGCCGCTGGCTTCGCTGCTGCTTTTGCTGCCGGCTTCGCTGCTACCTTGGCCGCTGGCTTGGCTGCTGCTTTGGCTGCTGGCTTCGCTGCAGCTTTTGCTGCTGGCTTGGCTGCTGCTTTTGCGGCTGGCTTGGCTGCTGCCTTGGCGACGACTTTTTTCGCTGCTGGCTTGGCTGCCGCTTTGGCTGCCGGCTTCGCTGCTGCCTTGGCTGCAGGTTTCGCTGCCGCTTTTTTCACTGCTGGCTTGGCTGCGGCTTTTGCTGCTGGCTTCGCTGCTGCTTTGGCGGCTGGCTTGGCTGCTGCTTTTGCTGCCGGCTTCGCTGCTGCTTTTGCTGCCGGCTTCGCTGCTGCTTTGGCGACGACTTTTTTCGCTGCTGGCTTGGCTGCCGCTTTGGCTGCTGGCTTCGCTGCTGCCTTGGCTGCAGGTTTCGCTGCCGCTTTTTTCACTGCTGGCTTGGCTGCTGCTTTTGCCGCTGGTTTGGCTGCGGCTTTTGCTGCTGGCTTGGCGGCCGGTTTGGCTGCGGCTTTTTTCGCGACAGGCTTGGCTGCTGCCTTGGCGGCCGGTTTCGCTGCGGCTTTCGCTGCTGGCTTGGCTGCAGGTTTCGCTGCAGGTTTCGCTGCAGGTTTTGCCGCTGCCTTGGCCGCTGGTTTCGCTGCGGCTTTTGCTACTGGCTTGGCAGCCACTTTTGCTGCAGGCTTGGCTGCGGCTTTGGCGGCTGGTTTTGCTGCTGGTTTCGCTGCGGCTTTGGCAGCTGGTTTAGCGGCAACCGTCTTCGCTGCGGCTGCCGGCTTCTTCGCGGCAGGAGCAGCCTTGGCGGCTGGTTTCTTTACTTCTGATTTCTTAGCGGCTGTTGCCATTTGTCTCTCCTTCATCTGAGATGAGAAATTTAAGCTACAAGATTTAAACCCGTCCGACCCACCACAGGGATAGGCCAGGCGAATTATTCATCGGCACAAACGGTCGTTTGCGCTAATGAATTCGGCACCAGCTGAACTGCTGCAACTCCTCACGTTTGCAGCACTTCAGCCATCGTCGGTGCCACCCTGCTTTATCTCGCAGCTGGTGGCAAAGTCTGAATTCGGTCATTCGTTTTCGATGCCGTGCGTTTTTTCGCTCCTCGCATCGCGCTCGCCACAACACCGATACGTCAAATAAAAAACCGCCATGCCTGAAAAAATTCGGGCACGGCGGCAGACGAAAACGGTGTGGTTTTGTGCATATCCGTGTAAATCTGTATCCCTGTTTTGCGAGGTTTTTTCGCTACCGCGCTGGTTAAAAAACCCCGCATTCTAACGCTCGCATTTGCAATCTCATAAAGTACACGAAAACCTTGTCAATGCGCAACCGGCACGACACGTTTTCGCCCGCTTTTTTGCACGATACGCGTGCTATCGCACAATCGCGCGGCAAATGCCGCCGCCAGCGTCTGCGGAAATGATTTTTTGGCTTCGTGATGCGGCCATTCGCGGCATCCGAAAATCCTGGCGCAAGCGTCGTCGCATGGCCCGATGAAGCACGCATTTTTCCGCCGCGATGCACGCGAAAAAAAAGCGCCGTCACGATGACGGCGCTTCCTGGCGTTGACTGAAAAAGGATTACTCCCAGTTCAGCGCACCACCCGTTTGGTACTCGGTCACGCGCGTCTCGAAGAAGTTGCGTTCCTTCTTCATGTCGATCATTTCGCTCATCCACGGGAATGGATTTTCTTCCTGGGCGAACAGCGGCTCAATGCCGATCTGCTGCGCGCGGCGGTTGGCGATGAAGCGCAAATAGCCCTTGAACATCGGCGCGTTCAGACCCAGCACGCCGCGCGGCATGGTGTCTTCCGCGTACGCGTATTCCAGTTCCACGGCTTTCATGAACAGGTCCTTGATCTCTTCGCGGCAGGTCGTCATCCACGGCGGCGGGTTTTCCATCTTGATCGTGTTGATCAAGTAAATGTCCCGCCACAAAAGAAAAGCGCCGTCAGATGACGGCGCTTCGGCAAAACGGGATAAGGCACCCCGCCTTGTATTTTTACTTCAGTACTGGCTTATTCCCAGTTCAACGCACCACCCGTTTGATACTCGGTCACGCGCGTCTCGAAGAAGTTGCGTTCCTTCTTCATGTCGATCATTTCGCTCATCCATGGGAATGGATTTTCTTCCTGGGCGAACAGCGGCTCGATGCCGATCTGCTGCGCGCGGCGGTTGGCGATGAAGCGCAGGTAGCCCTTGAACATCGGCGCGTTCAGACCCAGCACGCCGCGCGGCATGGTGTCTTCGGCGTACGCGTATTCCAGTTCCACGGCTTTCATGAACAGATCCTTGATCTCTTCGCGGAAGGCGGCCGTCCACAACTGCGGATTTTCCATCTTGATCGTGTTGATCAAGTCGATGCCGAAGTTGCAGTGCATCGATTCGTCGCGCAGGATGTACTGGTACTGCTCGGCCGCGCCCATCATCTTGTTCTGGCGGCCCAGCGCCAGGATCTGCGTGAAGCCGACGTAGAAGAACAGGCCTTCCATCAGGCAGGCAAAGACGATCAGGGATTTGAGCAGCTTCTGGTCGTTTTCCACCGTGCCGGTGACGAACGCCGGATCGGTCAGGGTGTTGATGAACGGGATCAGGAATTCATCCTTGTCGCGGATCGACTTGACTTCGTTGTAGGCGTTGAAGATCTCGCCTTCATCCAGGCCCAGCGATTCGACGATGTACTGGTAGGCGTGCGTATGGATCGCTTCCTCGAACGCCTGGCGCAGCAGGTACTGGCGGCACTCGGGCGCCGTGATGTGGCGGTAGGTGCCCAGCACGATGTTGTTGGCGGCCAGCGAGTCGGCCGTCACGAAGAAGCCCAGGTTGCGCTTGACCAGGCGGCGCTCGTCGTCCGTCAGGCCGTTCGGGTTTTTCCACAGCTCGATGTCGCGCTGCATGTTCACTTCCTGCGGCATCCAGTGGTTGGCGCAGCCGGCCAGGTATTTGTCCCACGCCCATTTGTACTTGAACGGCACCAGCTGGTTGACGTCCGTCTTGCCGTTGATGATGCGCTTGTCGTCCGCATTCACGCGGCGCGCCACTTGCTCGGCGTTCGCTTCGGACGGCTCGGCACCTGCCGGCAGGTTCAATTCGGTATTACCCAGTGGCGCTTGCTGCGCCGGACGCGGCACAGCTGCCGACGTGGTTTCATCATCCCATGACAACGACATATTCTTCTTCCTTTCCATGCCGGCGAGCCGGCGGTCCGCAACAGGCCCGTTGTATCGGACAATGCGGACATTGACAACATTGAATCAGCCCGGAAGCTCCGGGCTGACAACTAAAATCTTACTGGCAGGCTTCGCATTCTTCGAAACCGTCATCACCTGGGCGCAGGTAGCAAGCTTCGCCATCGGCGTCGTCCGCTGCCGCCGCCACTACCGGCGCCACGGCCACCGCTGCTGCCGCCACGACCGCTGCCTGGGCGCTTTGCGCGCTGGCCGACATGCCGCCATCGACTGCCACGGCGTTCAGGGCGCCTGTACGGGAGGTCGATTTCTCCATGTGGGTGGCGGCGATGGTACGCAGGTAGTAGGTGGTTTTCAGGCCACGCAGCCATGCCAGCTTGTAGGTCTCGTCCAGTTTCTTGCCCGATGCGCCAGCCATGTAGATGTTCAGCGACTGGGCCTGGTCGATCCACTTCTGGCGACGCGAAGCCGCTTCCACCAGCCAGCTTGGCGACACTTCGAAGGCGGTGGCGTAGATGTCGCGCAGGTCTTGCGGGATGCGGTCGATCTTCACCAGCGAGCCGTCGAAGTACTTCAGGTCGGAGATCATGACTTCATCCCACAGGTCGCGCGCCTTCAGGTCGCGCACCAGGTAGCCGTTGATCTCGGTGAATTCGCCCGACAGGTTCGATTTCACGTACAGGTTCTGGAACGTCGGTTCGATACAGGCCGATACGCCGATGATGTTCGAAATCGTCGCCGTCGGGGCGATCGCCACGCAGTTCGAGTTGCGCATGCCGAACTTGGCGATGCGTTCGCGCACCGGGGTCCAGTCCATGGCCGACGAGGAATCGACTTCCAGGTAGCCGCCGCGCTCTTCGGCCAGCAGTTTGACCGAGTCCTGCGGCAGGATGCCGCGGTCCCACAGGGAACCGGCGTACGATTCATAGCGGCCGCGCTCTTCGGCCAGTTCCGTCGACGCCAGGTAGGCGTAGTAGCAGACGGCTTCCATCGAGGTGTCGGCGAACGACACGGCGGCGTCCGAGGCGAACGGCACGCGCATCATGTGCAGGCAGTCCTGGAAACCCATCACGCCCATGCCGACCGGACGGTGGCGCATGTTCGAGTTGCGCGCCTTGTCGACGGCGTAGTAATTGATGTCGATGACGTTGTCGAGCATGCGCATGGCGGTACGGATGGTCTTGGCCAGCTTGACGTGGTCGATCTTGCCTTCCTTCATGTGCGCCGGCAAGTTCACGGAACCGAGGTTGCAGACGGCGATTTCGTCAGGGCCCGTGTTCAGCGTGATTTCCGTGCACAGGTTCGAGCTGTGGACGACGCCGACGTGCGACTGCGGGCTGCGGATGTTGCAAGGATCCTTGAACGTGATCCATGGGTGGCCCGTTTCAAACAGCATCGACAGCATCTTGCGCCACAGGTCCAGCGCGGCGATCTTCTTGAAGACGCGGATTTCGCCGGCGGCGGCCTTGGCTTCGTAGCCCAGGTAAGCCTGTTCAAAGGCCTTGCCGACCTTGTCGTGCAGGTCCGGCGTGTCCGACGGCGAGAACAGGGTCCAGTCGCCTTTTTCCATGACGCGCTTCATGAACATGTCGGGAATCCAGTTCGCCGTGTTCATGTCGTGCGTGCGGCGGCGGTCGTCGCCCGTGTTCTTGCGCAGGTCGAGGAATTCCTCGATGTCCATGTGCCAGGTTTCCAGGTAGGCGCAGACGGCGCCCTTGCGCTTGCCGCCCTGGTTGACTGCCACGGCCGTGTCGTTGACCACTTTCAGGAACGGCACCACGCCTTGCGACTTGCCGTTCGTGCCCTTGATGTGGGCGCCCAGGGCGCGCACTGGCGTCCAGTCGTTGCCCAGGCCGCCGGCGAACTTGGCCAGCAGCGCATTGTCCTTGATGGCGTCGTAGATGCCTTCCAGGTCATCGGAGACGGTGCTCAGGTAGCACGACGACAGCTGCGAGCGCAGGGTGCCCGAATTGAACAGGGTCGGCGTCGAGCTCATGAAGTCGAACGAGGACAGCAGGCTGTAGAACTCGATGGCGCGCGCTTCGCGGTCCGCTTCGTTCAGCGCCAGGCCCATGGCCACGCGCATGTAGAACGCCTGCGGCATTTCGATGCGCACGTCCTGGATGTGCAGGAAGTAGCGGTCGTACAGGGTTTGCAGGCCGATGTAGCCGAACTGCAAGTCGCGGTCGGCGACGATGGCTTTGGCCAGGCGCTCCAGGTCGAAACTGGCAAGTACCGGGTTCAGCAGCTCGGCGGCGATACCCTTGGCAATGTATTGCGGGAAATACGTCAGGTATTCGCTAGCAGCGGCCGCTTGCGGCACTTCCTTGCCGAACACTTCCTTGCGCACCGTGTGCAGCAGGATGCGGGCCGTGACCTGGCTGTAGGCCGGGTCTTTTTCCATCAGCGCGCGCGCCGCCAGGATGGCCGACTTGTGCAGCTCTTCGACGGGCACGCCGTCGTACAGGTTTTTCACCGTTTCAGCCAGGATGGCGTCGGCATCGACGTGCTTTTCCAGGCCGGCGCAGGCGGCGTTGATCAGGTCGCGCACTTCCTGCATGTCCAGCAGGCGGCGCACGCCGTTATCCAGCACGTTCAATTGTGGCGCGGTCACTTGCGCGGACGCGCCTTGCGCTTCCTTCTGCAGGCGGCGCTCTTCCATGTGCTTGGCGCGGTACAGCACGTAGGCACGCGCCACGTCGTGCTCGCCCGAACGCATCAGCGACAGTTCCACCTGGTCTTGCACGTCTTCGATATGGAAGGTGCCGCCGCCCGGATGGCGGCGCACCAGCGCGGCGACGACGCCGTCGGTCAGTTGTTCCACCAGTTCGCGGATGCGTGCCGAGGCTGCGCCCTGGCCGCCGTTAACGGCCAAAAACGCCTTGGTCATGGCGATGGCGATCTTCGAAGGCTCAAATGCCACCACCGCGCCGTTGCGGCGGATGATGCGATAGTCGCCCAATGCCGCGCCCGTGCTCGCCACGCTGTTGGCCGCGCCTGGCGCTGGCGATACTGGCGTTGGATGGATGGAAATATCTTGTGGTGATTGCATTGAAGCTCCCGTTGTCAGCTAAAGTCAGCCTGCAGTTTTGCTGCCGCGTGTGTTGTTGAATAGAACGCCCGATGGTCAGGGCTTCTTCAGATATTTGTTGCTAAATAGTAAATTCATAGTGCATAAAACAGCTCAGTAATCCATCTCGCCACACCGCACTGCCCGGCTGGCGCAAAACACGATCAAGGGTGATAAACCGCCAGTTCCAGTGCTGTATCAGCAATCCGGGTAGCTTTGACAATAATTCTGAAAACGTCTGTGATGGCACTACATATAGTCTTTACTTCCAACTTCTGCACTAATTGTAGTGCCCATCGGAGGGGGATGCAATAGTTTTCCGGCATCCGCCGGCGTAATTTTTTGTATTTTCATATACGATTTCGGTTGACTTTTCAGGGCATGGATGGAAAGCCCAATCCCCGCGAAGTAAGCGCTAACGCAGGCTGCCCGCGCAGGGTTTCCATCCAGCATTTTTGATAAAAATGCCAGTCAAAGAACGGCCCCGGATCCGTCTTCCTCCCCGGCGCGATATGTTCGTGACCGCGCACCTGGGACAGCCCGTGGCGCGCCACCAGCGCCGCCGTCAGCGCCGCCAGCACATGGTATTGCCGCTGCTGGAAAGGCAGGTCGTCCGCGCCTTCCATTTCGATACCGATGGAATAGCCATTGCACTGCGGGCGTCCTTCGAACATGGACACGCCCGCATGCCAGGCACGTTGATCAGTAGAAACATATTGCAACAGCGCACCATCGCGCCGCACAAAAAAGTGCGCCGACACCTGCAAGCCACGCAGGTCGGCGAAAGAAGGATCGGCATTATAATCTACCCGGCCCGTAAACAAGTCCGACACATGCGGTCCGCCAAAGTGGCCGCCCGGCAAGCTGATGTTATGGATCACCAGCAAGTCGACTTGTGCCCCGTCCGGGCGCGCATCGTGGTACGGCGAATCGTAGCGCAGCGCGCCGTCGCACCAGCCGTCTTCATCTATCTTCCATATACTCATCAAATAGGGCTTCCTGTATCGTCAATTTCTGCATGCGGTAGCGCAACTGGCGCACGCTCAGGCCCAGCTGGCGCGCCGCCCGTGCGCGGTGGTAGCGGGCCTGCACCAGCGCCCGCACGATCATGTCGCGCTCGGCCTGGCGCAAATACACGTCCAGCGGCAGGACGGGGGCCACGCCATGCGCCGCCATGCCGGGCAGGCTCAGTTGCCGTTCCGGCAAGGCCGGCACCGCCGGCGCCGCCCGCAACGGCGTGCCGCCCGCCATGGATGGCAAGGCCAGCCCGTCGAGCGCGATCACGCCGCCGTCGGCAAAGGCCAGCGCCCGCTCCAGCACGTTTTCCAGCTCGCGCACATTGCCGGGAAACGCATACGCACCCAAGGCCGCCAGCACGGGCGGCGCCAGGTTCACGGCACGATGCGGCGACAGGCGCGCGAGGATCACCTCACATAATACCTGCAGATCGCCGCGCCGTTCGCGCAGCGGCGGCAGCGCCAGCTCGATCACATTCAGGCGGTAAAACAGGTCCTGGCGAAACGTGCCGGCGGCCACGCCGCGCGCCAGGCCATGCTGGCTCGCGCACAGGATGCGCACGTCGACGGCTTCGTCGCTACTGCCGCCCAGCTTGCGCACGCGGCGCTCCTGCAGCACGCGCAACAGTTTTACCTGCATGGCCAGCGGCAGATCGTCCACTTCGTCGAGCAGCAGGCTGCCGCCGTGGGCCGCCTGGAACAAACCCTGGCGTTCGTGCAGCGCGCCCGTATAGGCGCCCGGCCGGCAGCCGAAGAATTCGGCCTCCATCAGCGCTTCGGGAATGGCGCCGCAGTTGACGGCGATAAACGGGAAGCCGGCGCGCGCGCCCTGCGCATGAATGGCGCGCGCCGCCAGTTCCTTGCCCGTGCCCGATTCGCCGCGGATGGCCACCGGCGCGCCACAGCGGGCGATGCGGCCGATCTGCGCGCGCAGCGCCTGCATGGGCAGCGAGTTGCCGCTCAGTTGCGGCGCCGGCGGCATGCCGGTGGCGGTCACGGTATCCGGACCAGGATTGGGACGGGACATGGAAGCGCGCCTTTCCGCAATGGCGGCGCCGAACCGCCTCATGCAGATGCTACGCCGGACGGAGGCCGGACGACGTTACGATACGGATGAGCAACGCGAGCGTACCTGCGGGCCTGCCTTTACAAGGTGGCGTGCGCGTGGCTGCAGTAATCGTGGCCCTTGGCCTGCACGTTTTCGGAGGCCGGGTAGTACACGCCGCAATGGGCACAGCACAGCATCAGCTCGGCATCAGGCAATTCCTGCGGCCGCGCGGGCTGCGCAAACGGATTCGGCTGCTGCTGTTGCTGCGCGCGGGCGCGCTGCTGCATGCCACGGAGCTTGCTGCGGATCGCAAACAGCACCAGGAACACCAGCGCCAGCCAGAATAAAACACGTGTCATGCGAATCCTCGGTGTAAAACCACTTCCAGTACAAAACGACTGCCGACATAGGCCAGCAGCAAGGTGGCGAAACCGGCCAGGGTGAAACTCAAGGCCGTCTTGCCGCGCCAGCCACGGAAGCGCCGGCCTGCCAGCAGCGAGGCGAACAGCAGCCACGACAGCATGGTAAACACGGATTTGTGATCCCAGTTCAAGGCCTTGCCAAACAGTTGTTCGGAAAACACGATGCCCGACAGCACGGTCAGGCTGAGCAAAATAAAACCCAGGCCGATCATGCGGAACAGCAGCTTTTCCATCGTCAGCAGGGCTGGCAGCTGGTCGAGCGCGCTGCCGATGAAGCCGCGGCTTTCGCTGCGCGTATGCAAGCGCGATTCCTGCAGCGCCATCAGCACGGCGTGGAAGGCGGCAATCGTCAGGGTGCTGTAGGCGAGCACGGCCACGGCAATATGCCAGCCGAAGACGGCCGACTTGCCTTCCATGCTGACCTGGCTGCCGGGAAAGGCCCAGGCCAGGCCGATGGCGAGGACGGCGCTGGGCATGACCATGCGGCGCAATCCGTCCAGGCTGAAATTGCGGTTCTCTATCCAGTAAGCGCCCACTGACACCCACAGCGCGGCCGACAGCATGGCGGAAAAGCCGAAGCGCAAGGTCCCCGGCGCCATCAGGTCGAACCACAGGGTGGCGGCGTGGGCCAGCCAGGCGACGCCGGTCAGGCCGGCAATGAGCCGGGCACGGGACGAGGGAAGCACCGCGCACGCCGCGTACAACAGGGCGGCGATGAAAAAGAAATAGATCTGCATAGTTTAAGTTTACACCATAGCCGGCAAGCGCGATTCAAGCGGCAGTATGGGCTGCAGGCAATTCGCCGCCAGCCGATACCGCAAGCCTGCCATGATATCGCGCCTCGGGCGCGGCGGGGTGGCGCACCCTCAAGATTTTGGCAATCTTTCGCACCACCTGTACATATTAGTATGTCGCAAAAAAATGATGGCCCGCTTAAACGGGCCATCGGGCCTTGCCTATCTCCCCGTTTACTTCACGTTCAGGCTCTTTTTCGCCTGCTCCAGCAAGTCCGTCTTGACCCAGTCCTTGGCCACGGGCGGCTTCGTCATGCGGCCCACGCCCGTTTTCACCATCACGTCCGTGGTTACCTGGATATGCTCGGGCGAAATGTCGTACGAATATGGCGAATTGCTGATCGCGTCGTCGAAGTCATCCTTCGTGATCTGACCGCGGAACACGACTTCGCGCACATATTTTTCCGCCGTCGCCTTGTTGTCGATAAAGGTTTTCGTTGCTTCGACGAAGCAACGCATGAATTTTTCCGCCACGGGACGACGTTCCTTGTAGAACTTTTCCGTCATGACCATGGTCCGCACAGGTTCGCCGATCGGCGTATCGTACGGTTTGATGACTTCCGTACCAAAACCCTTGTTGATGGCCTGCGACGACTGCGGCTCGGACTGCATCATGGCGTCGATATTCTTGCCCATCAGCGCCTGGTTCAAGTCGGCGTAGGCGAGGAACACCAGTTGCACGTCCTTGCCCTTGGTTTCGGAATACGTCAGGCCCGCCTGCGCCAGCTCGGCCAGCAGCAGCACTTCCTGGATGCCGCCGCGCGTCACGCCCACGCGCTTGCCCTTGAGTTCCTTGACGCTGGCGATCTTTTGCCCCGTGCCCGCCACCAGGCGCGCGCCGCCCTTGGCAAAACCGGCCACGACATAGATGGGCGCGCCGCCGGCGCGGCCGGAAATGGCCGCCTCGGATGCCGTCGCGCCCACGTCCAGCTCGCCGGCGATGATGGCCTGCATCACGTCGAGGCCCTTGGCGAAGATATGCTCTTCGACCTTGATGCCGCACTTGGGCGCGATTTCCTTGATGTACGAGACGGCGCCGTAATGGGCGAATTTCAAGTTACCCAGGCGCACGACTTCCTGCGCCTGCGCCTGCACGGCGCCCATGCCGAAGGCCAGCATGAGGGCGGCGGCGATACCGGTCTTCAACGTTGATTTTTTCTGCATCGGGTTCTCCTGTGGTGGTTGGTATGTGCCCGCAAGGGCAAAAAACACGAAACACTGCTTTTTTATTATGAGGAGATAGTACCGCGTGTTGGAGCCAAGGCAACATTTTTTTGCCGGCAGCCACGCCGCCGGCCTTGTTGCCACTGTCTGACATTACGGTCCCGCCAGCGCCACGACCGGATCGAGTCCCGACGCCTTGCGCGCCGGCATGAAGCCAAACACCAGCCCCGTCACCACGGCGCAGGCAAACGCGCCGGCGATGGCGCTGAGCGAAAAGATCACCGGCACGTCCCAGACCAGCAGCAAGCCGGCCACCGTCACGCCGACCACGATGCCGGCCACGCCGCCCACCACCGACACCAGCACGGCTTCCGTGAGGAACTGGCGCAGGATGTCGCGCCGGCGCGCGCCCGTCGCCATGCGGATGCCGATTTCGCGCGTGCGTTCGCGCACCGTCATCAGCATCACGTTCATGACGCCGATGCCGCCCACCACCAGCGAGACGGCCGCGATCAGGCTGAGCATCATGGTCATGTTGTCCTGCGTCTTCGCTTCGGCGGCGATCGACGCGGCCGCGTTGCTGATGCCGTAGTCGCGGATGCGGTGGCGCTCGAACATGGTGGCGTCGACCGCCGCTTCCACCTCCGTCACGCGCTTGACGTCGTCCACCGCCATCACCGTGTACGTGGGCTCGCGCTGGCCGAAGACGCGGATGCCAGCCGTGGAAAACGGCAGCAGCAGCACGTCGTCTTCATCTTTCTCGCCCGTCAGCGCGCCCTTCGCGCTCATCACGCCGATCACCTGGAACGGCACGTTGCCGATCAGGATGCTCTGCCCCACGGGATTGGGCACGTCGGGCATCAGTTTTTCCGCCAGGTGCGCGCCCAGCACGGCCACGGTGGCCATCTCGCGCTCGTCTTCCTCGGTAAAGAAGCCGCCCTTGGCCACGGGCCAGGTCTGAATCTGCGGCAGGGCCGGCCCCGTGCCGCGCACATAGGTCTGCACGTCGAGGTTGCCGTGGCGTATCACCTTGTTGCCCGTGACATTCGGCAGCACGTGGGAAATGCCCGGCACGTCCTTGAGCGCATCGAGGTCGGCCAGGGTGATGCTGCGCCCGGGGATGCGCGAACTTTCGCCGCGCGACGCCATGTACAGCAGATTCGAACCGAAGGCGCCCAGTTGCGCCATCACCTGCTGGCGCGTGCCCAGGCCGATGGCCAGCATGACGATCACGGAAGCGACGCCGATGACGATGCCCAGCAGGGTCAATCCCGTGCGGAAGCGGTTGATCCACAGCACGCGCCAGGCCGCGCGGGCCGCGTCGAGCAATTCCGTGCCCAGCGACGCCCCTGTATCGTGGGCGGCGCGCGACATGTCCAGCGGCGGCAGGGCCGTCGACGTGGCGGGAATGGCAACGGCGCCCGAGTCCGCCACGATTTCGCCATCGCTGATCTCGATTACGCGGCGCGCCTGGGCCGCCACCTTGCGGTCATGCGTAATGAGGATAATGGTGTGGCCCGCGTCGGCCAGTTCGCCCAGCAGGGCCATGACTTCGGCGCCGCTGCTGCTGTCTAACGCCCCCGTCGGTTCATCGGCGAGGATGATGCGCCCGCCATTCATCAGCGCGCGCGCGATCGACACGCGCTGCTGCTGCCCGCCCGACAACTGGTTCGGCCGGTGATCCAAACGCTCGCCGAGGCCCAGGCGCTTGAGCAGCGCTTCCGAGCGCGCATGGCGGGCCGCGGCGGGCATGCCCGCGTAAAGGGCCGGCACTTCCACGTTTTCGCGTGCCGATTCCGTGGCGATCAGGTGATAACCCTGGAAGACGAAGCCGAACGCTTCGCGCCGCAGCCACGCCAGTTCATCGGGATTCAGGCTGGCCACGTCCTGGCCGGCGAAGCGGTACGTGCCGTCGCTGGGACGGTCCAGGCATCCAAGAAGATGCATCAGGGTCGACTTGCCGGAACCGGACGCGCCGACGATAGCGACGAATTCGCCGGCGCCAATCGACAAGGTCAGGCCGCGCAGCACTTCCACGGCCGGCGCGCCATCGTGGCCGCCGTAGCGCTTGCGGATGCCGGCAAGTTCAATCAGTGGCGCCGGCTGGCCGCCTTCTCCGGCTTGTCCCAGCGACCTGGCCTCGCTCATCGCGCTCACAGCTGGAACCTGCTGCTGCCGCTGCCGGCCGGCTGTTCGCCCGTGACCAGCAATTCGCCTTCGCGCAAGCCTTGCAGCACTTCCGCGCTGAGGCGGTTGCGCACGCCCACGGTGACGGCGCGCGTATCGACCTTGCCGTCCGCATCCATCACGCGGGCCGTGAACTGCCCCGGCTTGGCGCCTTCTTCCGTCGACGGTCTCAGGGCCGGCAAGGGCACGGCCAGCACATTGTTCGCCGCCGCAGTGACGAACACCACTTGCGCCGTCATCTGCGGCATCAGTTCGCCATCGGCGTTATCAACGTCGAACAGCACTGTATACAAGATCACCTTGCTGCTCGACGGCGCCAGGGCCGTGCCGGCGGCGGAACCGCCGGGCACCGGCGGCGCGGGCAGCACTTGGCGCACCTTGCCGCTCCAGCGCCGCTGGTCGCCGCCCAGGGTGGTGAAATACACGGGCATGTCCGGGCGCACGCGGCGCACGTCCGCTTCCGACACTTCCGTCCACACCGTCATGGCCGACAGGTCGGCGATGCGCAGGATGTTCGGCGTCTGATACGTGGCGTTCAGGGTTTGCCCTTCCTTAGCATCGAGGCCCACGACCTTGCCGGCCATCGGCGCGTAGATGCGCGTATAGCCGAGGCGCGCCTCGTCCGCCTTCAGGCTGGCCTGGGTCTGGGCTATCTGCGCCCTCAGGTGGTCGATCTTGGCGCCGGCCGAGGCCAGGGTGGCTTCGGCCGTTTCCAAGTCGGCCAAGGGGGTCGAATCGAACTTGGCCATCTGCTTCTGGCGCACGTGCTGCTGGCCCGCCAGGCGGTGCTGCGCCTGCTGGTCGGCCAGCTGCGCGCGCAAGCCCGCCAGCGCGGCGCGGCCCGCATCGACCGTGGCCTGCTGCACGCTGGGGTCGATCTCGGCCAGCAACTGGCCTTTATCGACGTCGCTGCCCGGCTGCACGTGCAGCCGCGTGATCTGGCCCGACACCTGCGCGCCCACGTCGACGTAGGTTTGCGGCTGCAGGGTGCCGATGGCCGTGACGCTCGCTTCGATGTTGCCGCGCTTGACGGGCGCCGTGTCGAACACGGTGCTCGGGCCGCGCGTGGCCCACAGGGCGCCGGCGCCGAACAGCGCCAGCAAGACCACGCCGCCCAGGATGCGGGCGCGGCGCGTAGGCAGGCGGGCCGCCATCAGGCAGCCGCTTTCAGTACATTCAAAACATCAATCGGTGTCGCCAGGCGTGAAAAGTGCATCGGTCTATCCTTGAAAATGGCGGTGAATATCACCGCATGAACGTCACAAGACCTGCCAGCGCGGCGACGGCTGCCAGCAGGGAACTACACAACAGCAAGCGGGGCGCATACGGCAGCAGCAGGGCCACCAGCAGCGCGCCGGCCGATAGGAAACCGAGCCAGGCGACGACGCCGACGGTGGCGCTCCAGCCGGCCACGCAGGGCCAGATGGCCAGCGCCAGCAGGACCGCGCCCGCCAGTTGCAGCGCGCGCCGCACGTTCGGCGCCGCGTCCCTGCCCCAGACCTGCCCATGGTGGCGGTCCATCGCCAAGCAGAGGCTGGCCATGCCCGCATACGACAGGCCCAGCGCGCACAGGATGGCAGGGATCATGACTGTCCTTCCGTATTGATTTGCAGGCTGGCCGTGGGCGCGGCGCTTTCCCTGGCCGCGGCCTTTTTCACGGGCTTTTCCTTGCGCTGGCGGACTTTCCACGCGCCCCAGGCGGCCAGCAGGCCGAAGGCCATGCCGCCCAGTTCCACGCCGGCGCTTTCCCAATCGCCGCGCGCGACCTGCGCCGCCAGATTGTCACCCGTGCTCAGTACATTGAGCACGGGCAGCAGCAAACACAGGGCGGCCAGCAAGCCCAGTTGCTCGATCCACGCGCGCTTTTCCGCGCGCAGGCAGGCGTGCGCCAGCATCACAAACCACACGCCAAAGAAGGCGCGCAATTCCCAGCCGGCGCGGTGTTCGACGCCGACGGGGATCAGGCGGTTGGCCCACAGGAAGCCCACGCAGGCGATGGACAGGCCGGCAATGGCCGCCACGTTCAGGCAGGCGACGATGCGGTACACGCGCTGCGTATAGGCGCCGAACTCGCCGCCGGACTTCTGGCGGCGCTTGACCATGAAGAGGATGGCGCCCGTGCCCATCATGGCAGTGCCAGCCAGGCCGCAGAAGAAGTACAGCCAGCGCATCGGCGTGCCGCCAAAGCCCGCCATGTGCAGGTTCGACATGACGGCGCGCGTCAGGCCCGCGCCGCCCGTATCCGATTCGCCGGGCCGGCGCAAGGCGACCTGTTCGCCCGTGGCCAGCGCATAGCAGGCCCTGCCCGTATTGGCGCTGAGGCGTTCCATCGTGTCCGTCTCTTCATTCCAGCCGTACATGCACACGCGCATGGAGGCGTCGTTCGGGTTGTCCAGCACCACGGCGCGGATGTCCTGGCCGATGGCCTGTTCGGCGCGCAGCGCGAACGGTTCCAGCGCGGGAATGGCCAGCGGCTGGCCAGTCTTGACGGGCTTGCCCACATCGTTCCAGTCGGCCAGGAAGGCCTTCTTGGCGTTGTCCATGCCGTATTGCGCCGCCACGGGGGCCGGCACGTAGTCATCGCTGAAGAAGGCCAGGCCCGTGTAGGCGATCATGAACTGGAACGGCAGCGTCAGCACGGCCACCGCGTTGTGCGCGTCGAGCCACGAGCGCTGGCCCTTGGCCGGGCGGAAGGTGAAGAAATCCTTGAAGATGCGCTTGTGCGTGATGACGCCGCTCACCAGCGCCACCAGCATGATCATGGTGGTGATGGCAACGATCCACACGCCGATGCGTCCCGCGTGCAGCTCGTAATGAAAATCGACGAAATGGTGGCCGCCGATGGTGTCGCGCTGCGTTGCCTCGCGCGCATGTTCGATGACGGCGCCCGTCAGCGGGTCGAGATCCGCCGAGCCATAGCCGCCGGCGGGCTGGAACCAGTAGGCGGACAGGCCGTGGCCGGGACGCTGCACGGGCCAGATTTCCCACATGTCCGCCTTCGGGTGTTCCTTCGTCATGAAGTCGAGCGCCAGTTCCAGGCGGTGCCCACGATCTGTGACCTTCGGCAGCGGCGGATCGTTCGCATGGGCCGCCTCTTCCAGTGCATGTTCGGGCGTCATCCAGTGGGTGATCGGTTCGTCGAAGACGGCCAGGGTACCGGTCAGGAAAATGGCGAACAGCAGCCAGGAAATCCACAGCCCGCTCCATGTATGCAGCCAGGCCATGGCTTGGCGCAAGCCGCCCTGCTGCGGCGTCTTGGCCACTTTGTCTACCTTGACGGCGTTCATGCGGCACCCCGCGACAGCAGCAGGCCAAGGCCGCCGCAGGCGATGGCCGGCAGCAGCATGCCCAGCCAGGCGCGGCGCAGGTCCTGCACGGCAAAGACCCAGATGACGGCGCAGGTATAGACGACGAAGGCGCTCAGGGTGGCCGTCAGCACGGCTTCGGCGCGCGACAGCGGCAGCACGGCCGCCAGCAGCACGGCCACGCCGGACGTCAGTGCATAGCCGCCAAAGACGGCGGCGAGCACGCGCGAGAACAACATCATGTGGGTCGCTTTCATCATCGCGGCGCTCCCTGCGGCATACGCTGGCGCGCGCCATCGCGGGCCAGATTCAACTGCACTTCCATAAGCCAGGCATCCTTCATCAAGATAGATCATTCAAAAGCGGTTGTTTACAGTTTGTAGTTCAAGGTCAGCATCAGGTTGCGCGGCGTGCCCACCATGTTGCCGAAGACATCGGAATAGATGCTCTGGTAGTAGTGCTTGTCGAGCACATTGTTGACATTCAGGCGCAGCTCGGCGCGGCTGTCGATCTGCCACGCCGCGTTCAAGCCCACGATCGCGTAGCGGCCCTGGCGCAGATGGTAGGTGCCGTCGTCTGACTCCGTCGCGCCCTGCCCGTACACGGAAGCGCCCACGCGCCAGCCCTGCGCCGCGCCGGACAGGCGGTAGCTGGTGGCCAGCTTGAGCTGCTGGCGCGGATAGCGGCTGTTGAAATCCTTGCCGATATTGGCCGGATCGCTGTCGCGCTTGAATTGCGCCTTCACATACGTAAAACCGGCCGACAGCTGCCAGTCCGGCGTCAGCGCGCCCGCCACGTCGAGCTCCGCGCCTTCGCTGCGCACTTCGCCCGACGCGCGCTGGCAATAGCCCCAGGTGCTGCCCGGGCACGGGTTCGGGCCGGCCAGGTCGTCCACGCCACGGTTTTGCTGGCGGATCTGGAACACGGCCGCGCTGGCATTGAGGGCGCCGCCGAAGTATTCGCCCTTCACGCCCGCTTCATAGTTGGTGCCGCTGATCGGCTTCAATGGCTGCGCATGGGCGTCGGTGGCCGCCTGCGGCTGGAAGATTTCGGTCCAGCTGGCGTACACGGAATGCTGCTTGTCGAGGTCATACACGACGCCGGCGTACGGCGTGAATTCGCGCGCCACCGAGTAGCCGGCATCGTCCTTGTACCAGCTCACGCGCCCGCCCAGCACCAGCGACAGCGGGTCGGCCAGGCGCATGCGGGTGCCCGCATACACGCCGCTTTGCTCGGTGATGCTGGCCGTGCGCCACTGCGCGTAGTTGATGACGGGACGCGCCACGCTGCCCGCATCCCAGTGGAACGGGTCGAGCACCGGCGCCGCCGCGCCCCAGCTGTATGGCGCCCAGCCGCCATAGCTGTTTTTCGACGAACGGCGGTGGCTGGCGCCGACGGTCAGCTCGTGCTCGCGGCCGAACAGGCTGTAGCTGCCGCTCGCATAGGCGTCATAGCTGGTGTTGGCCAGCTCGGCGCGGTAGCTTTGCGAATTGAAGCGCAGGGTGTCGCCGCGGCGGTTGATGCCGGAAAACGTCGTGTCGATCTCGGGCGTCTTGCGCGTGGCCGCCAGCTTGGCCTTCCAGCCATTGGCGAAGCGGTGTTCCAGTTCGGCGAAGATGGTCTTGTCCGTCTGGCGCCAGTCGTCGAAATCGCTGCCCAGGTAAGTGGAACGGGGCAAATTCAAAAAGCGTCCGTCGGCGGCCGTCACCACGCCCGTCGAGACGCCGTCGTTGTCCGTCTTGCGGTAGTGCGCGCCCACCGTCAAGGTGGTGTCGGGGCGCAGATCCGCTTCGATGATGCCGTACAGCTGGTGGTTGCGGCCATGCAGCACGTCGACAAAATCCTTCTTGTCCTGCACCGTCACGACCATGCGCCCGCGCAGGGTCTTCGCTTCATTGAGCGCATTGGCCGCATCGGCTTCCAGGCGGTAGTTCCTCCAGCTGCCCACGCTCGCCGAGAGTGACGCTTGCGGCGTGGCCGTCGGGCGCTTGCGCACCATGTTGATGGCCGCGCTGGGCGTGCCGCTGCCCGTCATCAAGCCCGTGGCGCCGCGCACCACTTCGATGCGGTCGTAGATGGCCAGGTCGTCATTGTCGCCATTGAAGGTGTTGTTCGCGCCCAGGCTGGTGGGCAAGCCATCGAACAGGATGTTATCGACGGGGAAGCCGCGTGCGCTGAAACTGCCCGAATCGCCCGTAAAGTTACCCTTTTGCATGACCAGCCCCGTGATCGACTGCACCGCGTCGTCCAGGGTCGTGATGCCCAGGTCGTCGATCTGCTGGCGCGTCAGCACGCTGACCGACTGCGGCGTCTCGCGCAGAGACAGGTTCAGCTTGGTTGCCGTATTGCTCACGCCCGTCGTGTAGGAGCCGCTGCCCTCTGTTGTCGCATCGCGCCCCGCCGTGACGGACACGCCGAGCATGGTCTGCTCGGCGGCGGGGGTGGCTGGCGCCTGCTGCGCGATGGCCGGCAGGCTGGCGGCAAGGCACAGGGCCGCAGCCGCTTGCGCCAGCGGACGCAATGCGCAGTGAGAGGATGGCAAACTGACAAAATTCAAAGCGTGAGACATGCAAGTTCCTGATAGTAGTGGCGTCATCAGACGGTGAAAAACAGGCGCCCTACTCTGTAGGTGCCGCGAAAACGAAAAACGGGCAGCCGGATGGCTAAATATTTTTTAATGACATGGCCGGTTCGACCGTCACCCAGTAGCGCGTGCGGCTGCGCACCTGCACCGGCAATGAGTTGGGCAGCATGTTCAGGATGCGCTGGGTGTCGGCCAGCGGGAACACGCCCGACAGGCGCAGCTGCGCCACCGCCGGTGCGCAGTCGATCACGCCGGGGCGGTAGCGGGCCAGTTCGGCCAGGAAATCGCCGAGGCTCACGTCGTCGACGATCAGCTGTCCGCGCGACCAGGCGTCCGCATACGCACCGAGGGCGTGCGGCGCATCGGGCGCCTGGCGGGAAAATGCCACGCCGTGCCCGGCCGCCAGCAGCAAGGGTGCGCCGCTGCCGTCGCGGGGACGGATTTCAACGGCGCTGTCAAACACGTCCACGGCGCTGTAGCCATCCTGCTGGCGCACGGCAAAGCGCGTGCCCAGCGCGCGCACCAGGCCTTCGCGCGTGGCCACCACCAAAGGCGCGCCGCTGCCGGCGCCATGGCCGCTGGCGACGAGTATCTCGCCGGCCAGCAGTTCGATCAGGCGGCGGCTGGCGTCGAAACGCACGTTCACGGCCGATCCCGTATTCAGGCTGAGCACACTGCCATCGTCCAGCGCCACCTCGCGCCGCTCGCCCGTGGCCGTGCGATAGTCGGCGCGCAGGGTGCGCACGCCATCCCAGGCATCCGTCTGCGCGGCCAGCATGGCGCCGCCGGCCGCCACGCCCAGCCACGCCAGCAACTGGCGCCGCTTGCCGTTGACGGCTTGCTGCTGCGTGCCGGCCAGCGCCTGCGCGGCCGCACCGCGGTGCAAGCCGTCGAAGCGCCGCGACACGGCCTCGATATGCCGCCAGGCCCGCGCATGCTCCGGGTCCGCCTCGCGCCAGCGCTGCCAGGCGGCCTGCCGCGCCGCGTCCATCTCGCCCGACATCAGCATGGTCAGCCACTCGGCCGCCTGCTGTTGCACGTCCTCGCGGATGGCCGCCGGGGCCGCAACACTCCCCACCTTGCTCATGCCGGCAGCGAGAAAAATACCTGGCGGTTGGCGCGCGTCAGGTATTGCTTGACCGAACTGGCCGACACGTTCAGGCGCGCGGCGATCTCGGTATAGCTGAGTCCCTCCAGTTGCGCCAGCAAGAACGCCGTGCGCACGGGCGCGGGCAAGCCGTCGAGGGCCTGGTCGATTTCCTGCAAGGCTTCCAGCGCCAGCAACCGTTCTTCCGGCGCGGGCGCCACTTCCGGCGGCAGGCAAGCGAGCGCTTCCAGATAGGCGTCTTCCAGCACTTGCCGGCGGTAGCGGTGCGCCACCAGGCGGCGCGCGATGGTGGCCAGGAAAGGCCGCGCTTCGCGGATCCGCGGCGCGGCATCGGCCGTCAGCACGCTGACGAAGGTGTCTTGCGCCAGATCCGCCGCCTCGCCCGCATTGCCCAGCTTATGCCGCAGCCAGCCCTGCAGCCAGCCGTGATGGCTGCTGTAGAGCGCGTGCAGGTCTTGTTGCTGTGCAAAATCGGCGGCCGACATGGCATCCCTTTCCGCCCGGGCGTACGGTGCCCGAGAATGTAAATAAGAATTATTCTCATTCTAACCGCGTTCCTGCCGTTCATGCAATCTCGGCATTGCCAGAAATACCAAGTAATTCAAACGCCGGCCAACCGCCAGGCGGTGCAGCGCGGGACCGCCAGCCACCCGCGATAAGGTAAAATGGCGGCCATCGTCCGGCTTGCGCCGCCCACTCCCAAGCTTTTCATTGCAGGTTCATCATGCTAGATAATCTCACCCAACGGCTTGCCAAAGTCGTCAAGACCATGCGCGGCGAGGCGCGCCTGACCGAAGCGAACACCGCCGACATGCTGCGCGAAGTGCGCCTGGCGCTGCTCGAAGCCGACGTCGCCCTGCCCGCCGTGCGCGAATTCATCGCCAAAGTCAAAGAAAAAGCCATGGGCGAGGATGTCATTTCCTCGCTCACGCCAGGCCAGGCCCTGGTAGGCGTGGTGCAGCGCGAGCTGGCCGCCCTGATGGGCGCCGACCTGGGACCGGAAGCGTCGCAGATCAGCTTTGCGCAGCAGCCGCCCGCCATCATCCTGATGGCCGGTCTGCAGGGTGTGGGTAAAACCACCACCGTCGGCAAGCTGGCAAAGTACCTGAAGGAAGAAAAGAAGAAGAAAGTGCTGACCGTCTCGGCCGACGTGTACCGTCCCGCCGCGATCGCCCAGCTGCAATCGGTCACCGCCCAGGTGGGCGCCGACTTCTTCCCGTCCACCAGCACGGACAAGCCGGTCGATATCGCCCTGGCCGCGCTGGACTGGGCGAAAAAGCATTACCACGACGTGCTGATCATCGATACGGCGGGCCGTCTCGGTATCGACGAAGAGATGATGCGCGAAATCGCCGCCGTCCACGGCGCCGTGAAACCGATCGAAACCCTGTTTGTCGTCGACGCCATGCTGGGGCAGGACGCCATCAACACGGCCAAAGCCTTTAACGATGCGCTGCCGCTGACCGGTATCGTGCTGACCAAGCTCGATGGCGATGCGCGCGGCGGTGCGGCCCTGTCCGTGCGCCACATCACGGGCAAACCGATCAAGTTTGCCGGTGTCTCGGAAAAACTCGACGGCCTGGAAGCGTTCGACCCGACCCGCATGGCCAACCGCATCCTGGGCATGGGCGACATCCTCGCCCTGGTGGAAGAGGCGCGCAAGGGCGTCGACAGCAAGGCGGCGGCCGACCTGGCGCAGAAGATCAAGGTCGGCGGCAAGTTCGACATGAACGATTTCAAGGCGCAACTGGGCCAGATGAAGAAAATGGGCGGCATGGCCAACCTGATGGACAAGCTGCCGGCCCAGTTCCAGCAGGCGGCAGGCGGCAAGAACATGGATCAAGCCGACAAACAGGTGCGCCGCATGTGCGGCATCATCGATTCGATGACGCCGCAGGAACGCGCCAAGCCTGAACTGATCAAGGCCACGCGCAAGCGCCGCATCGCCGCCGGCGCCGGCGTGCAGGTGCAGGAAGTGAACCGCATGCTGACGCAATTCGAGCAGATGCAGACGATGATGAAGAAATTGTCGGGCGGCGGCATGATGAAGATGATGCGCAGTATGAAGGGCATGATGCCGGGAATGAGGTAAGGCTTCAAAATCCGCTGCGCGGTGGTCTTTGCGGCCGGCGATGCTCACCGTACTTTAGTACGGTTGCGCTTCTCGGCCACAAATACCATCCGCTCGCTGTGATTTTGAAGGCCTTTTTTACGCCGCGTGAGGCGTAGTTCAAGTCAAAAAACATCGTTCTAAATAATGCCGGATTGCATTTTCATGTGTCCGGCATCCTTTCTTTCCTCCCCCGCAGCGCCCCTGCCCGCATAGCCAGCAACCATGCCATTTACGGGCAAAAACGCCATTCCGCGCCCCCAAGCGGTGCGCCCGGGAGACAGGCGCGTCATTTCGCTGCTTTTTCCTCGTGAAAACGTGAAAAACACTTGCATACTAGGTAAATCCACACCAATATTAGCCGTGCGATTAATTGCGCAATTTCCCATGTGTTTGTTAAGGAGGCTCGAAGATGGCAACAGCCAAAAAAACCCCAGTAGCAGCGCCAGCCAAAGCAGCAGCAGCCAAGCCTGCAGCCGCCAAGAAAGCAGCACCCGCAGCCAAAGCGGCAGCTAAACCTGCAGCGGCGAAGAAAGCGGCAGCACCGGCAACACCACGCAAGCCAAACGCAGCATTCATGAAAGCAATGACGCCATCGAAAGATCTGGCCGCCGTTGTTGGCGCAGCTCCACTGCCGCGCACGGAAGTGACCAAAAAGGTATGGGATTACATCAAAAAACTCGATCTGCAAGATCCGGCCAACCGCCGCATGATCAATGCGGACGACAAGCTGAAAGCAGTTTTCGGCGGCAAAGCCCAAGTCTCCATGTTTGAAATGACCAAACTGATCTCCGATCATTTGAAATAATCAGATACGCACAGGGCGTCTACGCCGTGTGAGTGCCCCGCCGCATCCGCGAGCGGGGCATTTTTTTTGGGGTCAGACCCTGTCGGGTCTGACCCCGGCCGTTGCGGTGGGGTTTAAAAAACATGAAACCCGACCCCAGCCCATCACCCGGCCGGCTTGAATTCCCACTTGCTCCAAGCCGCCCTGACCGCATTCGGATACTCGGCCCTACCCCGGCTGCCGTTGTACCGCCCCAGCGCCAGGTACAAATCGCCCTTTTCCATGTCCAGGTACATGCGCAGGATCGCGCAGCCGTAGCGCAGATTCGTCTGCATGTGAAACAGCTTGCTGCGGTCATGGTCGCCGATGACGCCCGTCCAGAACGGCATCACCTGCATGTAGCCGCGCGCGCCGGCCAGCGAGACGGCATATTTGCGGTAGGCCGACTCCACCTGGATCAGGCCCAGCACGAGGGCCGGCTCGAGGCCCGCGCGGCGCGATTCGTACCATACGGTTTCCAGGAATTCCGTGCGCAGCTGGGCGTCCGGCAGCTTGCGCTGCAGGCGCGACGACATCTGCGACAGCCATTGCTGGTAGCGCTGCAAGTCGGCGGGCGTGGCAAATTTGGGTTGCGGTGGGCGTTCGTCGCGGATCGCATGCGACAGCGCCAGGCGGACGGAGTCGGCCAGCGCCTCCTCCTTCTGGTTGCCGGCCTGCGCCGGAGAGACGCAGGCCAGGCAGGCGGCCAGCGCGAGCGCGCCAGCCGTCTTGCTTACCGATAGACGCTTCACTGCGCCATTTTGCCCTGGATGAAGGCGACGATCTCGTCCGGCGCCACGCCGGTCGCTTCCGCATCGCGGCGGCCCTGGTATTCCAGTTTGCCTTCTTTCAGGCCGCGCTCGCCGATGACGATGCGGTGCGGCACGCCGATCAGCTCCCAGTCGGCGAACATGGCGCCTGGACGCAAGCCACGGTCGTCGACGATGACATCGACGCCAGCGCCTTGCAGGGCCGCGTACAGCTTCTCCGTCTCTTCCTTGACCAGTTCGCTGCGGTCCATGCCCATCGGGCACAGCACGACCTCGAACGGCGCGATCGACGCGGGCCAGATGATGCCCTTGTCGTCGAAGTTCTGCTCGATGGCGGCGCCCAGGATGCGCGTCACGCCGATGCCGTAGCAACCCATCTGCAGCGGCGCAGGCTTGCCGTTTTCATCGAGGAAGGTGGCTTTCATGCTTTCCGAGTACGCCGTACCCAGCTGGAACACGTGGCCCACTTCGATGCCGCGCTCGATGGCAAGCGCGCCCTGGCCGTCCGGCGAAGCGTCGCCGGCGACGACATTGCGCAAGTCGGCCACGATGGCAGGCTCGGCCACGTCGCGGCCCCAGTTGGCGCCCGTGTAGTGGAAACCGGCCTCATTCGCGCCGCACACGAAGTCGCTCATGTGGGCGACCGTGCGGTCCGCCACCACGGTGACCGGGGCCTTCGTGCCGATCGGACCCAAGTAGCCGGGAATCGTGCCGTAGACTTCCAGGATTTCCGCTTCCGTCGAGAAACGGTGACCGGCCAGGCCGGCAACCTTGCCCACCTTGATCTCGTTCAATTCATGGTCGCCGCGCAGCAGCAGCATGAAATGCTGTTTCGTGACTTTCTCGTCCTTGCCCGTCGTTTCCACCGTCAGGGCGATGGTTTTCACGGTCTTCGACAGCTCGATACCCAGCAAGGCAGCCACGGTTTCGCACTTGACGGTGTCCGGCGTGGCCGTTTTCGTCAGCGCCTGGGCGGCGGCCGGGCGCTCGCCCGCTGGCGGCAGCGCTTCGGCCGCTTCCATGTTCGCGGCGTAGTCGGACGTCGGGCAGTACACGAGCGCGTCTTCACCCGTGTGGGCGATGACGTGGAATTCGTGCGAACCGGAACCGCCGATGGCGCCGTTATCGGCCGCCACGGCGCGGAATTTCAGGCCGAAACGCGTGAAGATGCGAGTGTAGGCGTCAAACATGACCTTGTACGACGCTTGCATGCCGGCCAGGTCGCGGTCGAACGAGTAGGCGTCCTTCATCGTGAATTCGCGGCCGCGCATCAGGCCGAAGCGTGGGCGGCGCTCGTCGCGGAACTTGGTCTGGATGTGATAAAAATTCAACGGCAGCTGGCGGTAGGACTTGATTTCCGTGCGCACGACGTCCGTGATGACTTCTTCCGACGTCGGCTGGATCGCGTATTCGCGGCCGTGGCGGTCTTTCACGCGCATCAGTTCGTCGCCCATCTTGGTCCAGCGGCCCGTCTCTTGCCACAGTTCGGCCGGCTGCACGAGCGGCATCAGCAGTTCGATGGCGGCGGCTTTGTTCATCTCGTCACGGATGATGGCTTCCACCTTGCGGATCACGCGCAAGCCCATCGGCATGTAGGTATAGATGCCGGAACCGAGGCGTTTGATCATGCCTGCACGCATCATCAATTGGTGGCTGACGATTTCCGCGTCAGAAGGTGCATCTTTAAGTGTGGAAATAAAAAAACGGGAGGCGCGCATAACGGTGAATTCTTTTTAAAAAGAGAGGGTTATAATCAACCTAATTTTAAAGGATTAGCTGGCTGATGCGTCCATACTTTACACAAATGCGCTCAATTGGTGCGATTCCGGCGCTTTTCGCACCCCGAAAAGGTCACCGGCTTGCGAAGTTGTGGGTAAATATGTAAAAAAGGACGCACTGTCGCAGAAAGTTTGAGGTGCATTATGCTCGACCGTGAAGGGTTTCGGCCCAACGTCGGCATCATCCTGCTAAACGCCCAGAACGAGGTGTGGTGGGGCAAGCGGGTGCGCGAGCACTCATGGCAGTTTCCGCAAGGCGGTATCAAATATGGCGAAACACCGGAACAAGCCATGTTTCGCGAACTTGAAGAGGAAATCGGACTCAGACAGGAACACGTCAAAATTGTCGGCCGCACCCGCGACTGGCTGCGCTATGAAGTGCCAGACCACTTCATCAAGCGCGAGATTCGCGGCCATTACCGTGGCCAGAAGCAGATTTGGTTTCTGCTGAGAATGTGCGCGCGCGATAACGACGTCAATCTGCGCCTGACCGACCATCCCGAGTTCGACGCCTGGCGCTGGCATGAGTACTGGGTCCCGCTCGATGTCGTGATTGAATTTAAACGCGATGTGTACCAGCGCGCCTTGCAGGAGCTGTCCCGCTTCCTGACCTGGCCCGTGCATGGCAACGCACAGCAAGTGCACCGCCACACGTCGCGCTACCTGCGCCAGCCCCATGCGCCACGGGCACAGGACGGTACGGCACCGGCCAAGCCTTGCGACGGCATTGCCGCCGAAGGGTGTACGCCGGAGCTGATTCTGCCGGGCAAGGGATAGCCCGCCGCAATGAACGCACTCTCCCACGCAAAAGGGGCAGCCTGAACAGGCTGCCCCTTTTTTCATGCCGGCAGGAACACCCTGCCGGTCAGGCTGGCTTAGTTTGCTGCCGGTGCTGGCGCAGCGGCGGGTACGTCCAGGGTGATGGCCTTCAGACCCAGGATATTGCTGCTGTAGTGGCGGATCTTGTTGGCCAGGGCCGGGTCGCTGTTCAGCTTTTGACCGTACGACGGCACCATTTCCACCATCTTCGCTTGCCATTCCGGCGTGGCCAGGCGGCTCTTGAATGCCGTTTGCAGCACCTTGATCATGATCGGCGGCGCGGTCGAAGCGCCTGGCGATGCACCCAGCAGGGCAACGATGCTGCCATCGGCGGCGCCCACGACTTCCGTGCCGAACTGCAGCAAGCCGCCTTTGACAGGATCATCCTTGACGATCTGCACGCGCTGGCCCGCGTTTTGCAAGGTCCAGTCTTCCATCTTGGCGTTCGGCAAGTATTCGCGCAGGGTCTTCAACCGGTCTTCCGGCGTGTTCATGACCTGTTCCACCAGGTATTTCGTCAGCGGGATGTTGTCGTAGCCGGCTTGCAGCATCGGTTTTACATTGCCCGTGCCGATCGAGGCAGGCAAGTCGATCCACGAACCGTTTTTCAGGAACTTGGTCGAGAAGGTGGCAAACGGGCCAAACAGCAGGGCTTTCTTGCCATCGATGATGCGCGTGTCCAGATGCGGCACGGACATCGGCGGCGAACCGACGGACGCCTTGCCGTAGACCTTGGCCGCATGCGCCGCCACCAGTTCCGGATTGGTGGTCACCAGCCATTGGCCGCCGACCGGCACGCCGCCGTAGCCCTTGGCTTCAGGAATGCCCGATTTTTCCAGCAGCGGCAGCGAACCGCCGCCGGCGCCGATGAAGACGAATTTGGCGCGCATGGTTTTTTCCTTGCCGGCGTTCAAGTCTTTCACCGTCACGTTCCACACGCCATCGGCGCCGCGCTGGATGTTTTCCACCTGGTGGCGCAGGTGCAGGACCATGCCGTGGCTGTCCGTCAGGTATTTCACGAGACCGCGCGTGAGGTTGCCGAAATTGACGTCGGTACCGATTTCCATGCGTGTCGCCGCCACTTTCTGGCCCTTGTCACGGCCTTGCATGACGAGCGGCGCCCATTGCTCGATCTGCGCCTGGTCTTCCGAGTACAGCATGCCCTTGAACAGGTTTTCCTTTTGCAGCGCGGCATAGCGCTTCTTCAAGAAGGCAATATTGTCGTCGCCCCACACAAAGGCCATGTGCGGCACATTGTTGATGAAAGTTTGCGGCGCGCCCAGGTGCTTATTGGCTACCTGATAAGCCCAGAACTGCTTGGAAATTTCGAATTGCTCGTTGATGGCAACGGCTTTCTTGGTCTCGATGCTGCCATCGGCCGCTTCCGGCGTGTAGTTCAGTTCGGCAAACGCCGAGTGGCCCGTGCCCGCGTTGTTCATCGCGTCCGAGCTTTCGGCGGCCACGGAATCGAGGCGCTCGACCATTTCCATCGTCAGCGACGGATCGAGTTCCTTGAGCATGCTGCCCAGGGTGGCGCTCATGGTGCCGGCGCCGATCAGCAGCACGTCGACCGGTTTTTCGGACGAGGCCGGAGGGGTCTTGTTACATGCCGCCAGGATCAGGCACGACATCAAAAGTAATAGCGATTTACGCATACGTAACTCCGTTTATGAATACTGAAGGATGATTCTTGCGCGCCACCGTGGCGGCACCATCGCTGCATGGAATGCAAACAGCCAGCCAGCCGGAACGCCAGGGCGGCCGGACAGGTCAAGGTCGATGGTGATAGGCATGCTGCCGCGCTCCGGGATAAACCAGGAGCAATATCTGGTGGCAAAGGTGCGGGCAATGGAAGCACGGAGTGACAATAAAATCGCCATCGTGTCCAGAGCAAATATCAAGAGCGGCGATTTTATCACCGTTATTTGGCGCCGCCGGGCCGTGGCGGTAGTGGATAATACTTACTGCAGGGTATTAAATTTCGGTGACTATCGGGTCATGAAAGCGGACGCCGGACGGCAAAAAGGGCATCCTCGATGCCCTTCGTTGACGTACGCGGTACAATGCCGGCTGCCCCATAGCCATATCATTCAGCCATGTTCAACCCCTCTTCCGACGACGTGCGCCGCTTCTTTTGCGACACCTTGCGCAAGCACCGCGCCCATGAAATCCTCACGCCGATGGAAGCCATCGCGCTCGACTGGATACTCGAACACCCCGAGTATGAAAACGAGCTGTCCGACGTCGAAGCGGCGCTGGCGCGCGATTACTCCGTCGAAGGGGGCCAGGCCAACCCCTTCCTGCACCTGTCCATGCATCTGTCGATCACGGAGCAGGTACAGGTGGACCAGCCGCGCGGCATCCGCCCGGCCGTCCAGCAGCTGACCCAGCGCCTCGATTCGGCCCATGCGGCCCAGCACGAGGTGATGGAATGCCTGGGCCAGATGATCTGGGCTTCGCAGCGCTCGGGCTTGCCGCCGGATACAGAGGCTTATATCGACTGCGTCCGCAGGCGTTAACCGGGCCGCACCGCCTGCGGCTGCCGTACAGCTGCTTTCGGCGCCTTGCCCATCAAGCCCAGCACCACCTGCAGCGCCATGGCGATGGCGCCGACGATGAAGACCACGTCGCCGAAAGTGCGTATCCAGCGCAGGTTCTGCAACAGCGGCTGCTGCATGAATGCCTCGCTGCGCGCATACCACAGGCCTTCCGTCACGCTGGCGTGGAACTGGATGATGCCAATCGGCAGCAAGCTGGTAAAGATCATCAGCACCAGTCCCGCGTTCAAGCCCCAGAACGCCGTCTTCATCAAGGCAGGGCTGAAGCGGTAATCGGGACGCAGGTAGCGCAGCACCAGCAAGGTAAAGCCCAGCGCCAGGAAGCCGTACACGCCGAACAGCGCCGCATGCGCATGCACGGGGGTCGTGTTCAAGCCCTGGATGTAGTACAGGGCGACGGGCGGATTGATCATGAAGCCCAGCACACCGGCGCCCAGCATGTTCCAGAAGGCGACGGCGACAAAGCACATCATGGGCCAGCGCAGGTTTTCCATCCATGGCGCGCGTTCCTTCAAGCGCCAGTTTTCCCACGCTTCATGTCCCAGCACGATCAGCGGCACCACTTCCAGCGCGCTGAAGCTCGCGCCGATGGCCATCACGGGCGTGGTGGTGCCGGCGAAGTACAGGTGGTGGAAGGTGCCGGGTATCCCGCCCAGCATGAACAGCGACGCCGATGCGAGGCTGGCCGCCGTGGCCATGCGCACCGACACCAGGCCCAGGGTCGAGAAGATGAAGGCCAGCGCCGTCGTGGCGAAGACTTCAAAGAAACCTTCCACCCACAGGTGCACCACCCACCAGCGCCAGTATTCCATCACGGACAGGTGCGTGCGCTCGCCGTAGAACAGGCCGGCGCCATAGAACAGGCCGATGGCGCCCACGGACGCGGTCAAGAGCGCCAGCAGGTTCTTGTCGCCGCCCGGCTTGCGCAGGGCCGGCACGACGCCGCGCAGCATCAGCACGAGCCACAGCAAAATGCCCACGTATTTACCGATCTGCCACAGGCGTCCCAGGTCCACGTATTCATAACCCTGGTGGCCGAGCCAGAAATTCCACTCGGGCGGCATCACTTGCGCAATGGCTAGGTAATTGCCGATGAAGGAGCCGACGACGACCGCGACGAGGGCCCAGAACAGCACGTCGACACCGAGGCGCTGCCACTTGGGGTCCTTGCCGCCATTGATCAAGGGCGCGAGGAACAGGCCGGCGGCCAGGAAGCCCGTGGCGATCCAGAACAGCGCGGCCTGGATATGCCAGGTGCGCGTGAGCGCATACGGGAACCAGCGCGACACGTCGATGCCGTAGAACTGCTGCCCTTCCACCGTGTAGTGCGCCGTGAAGCCGCCGATGAAGACCTGGAAGATGAACAGCGCCACCACGAGGAACAGATATTTTCCCAGTCCCCGCTGCGAAGGCGTCAGCGCGAACGTGGTGAGCGGGTCGCGCGGACCGGCCGCCGGCAGCGCTTCATCGTGGTCGCGCAGGAAGGCCCAGCCCCAGACGAGGAAGCCCACGCCGGCCAGCAGCACCACCACGCTGGCGACCGACCAGACGAGGTTTTCGCCGCTGGGCTGGTTGCCGATCAGCGGTTCGTGTGGCCAATTGTTCGTATAGGTCACTTTCTGGCCAGGACGCTCGGTGGCGGCGGCCCATGCCGTCCAGAAGAAGAATTGCGTCATCTGCGCGCGCCGCTCGGCGCTGGGCAGGGTGTTTTCCTTCATGGCGAAATGCTCGCGGCTGGCGTGCAGCGCCGGCGCGTCGGAGAACAGCTGGTCATAATAGTGCGCCGTGTTGGCAATCGCTTGCACGCGGCGCGGCGACAGGCGCAACACTTGCGCATCATCGGTGCGATTGCCCCGGTATTCGAGCTTGAGCGCTTCGCGCAGCGCCGCCTGCGCGGGGCCGTCGAGCGCCGCGTAGGCCTTGCCATGCTGCTCTTGCGCGGCCAGTTCCAGCCAGGCCGTCAGTTCGCGGTGCAGCCAGTCGGCCGTCCAGTCGGGCGCCTGGTAGGCGCCGTGGCCCCAGATGGAACCGAGCTGCATGCCGCCGACCGATTGCCAGGCCGTCTGGCCGTCGAGGATGCCCTCGCGGTCGAACAGTTGCCGGCCATCCTGCGCCAGCACTTGCGCGGGGATGGGCGGCGCCTGCCGGTACACTTCGGCGCCGTAGTAGCCAAGCAGCGAAAACGTCACGATCAGCACACCGATCAGGGTGAACCAGAGTTTTTTATATTGACCCATGGGTCTTTCCTTTGTCAGTGCACCACGGCCGGCGCAAAGCGCTCGAACAGGATATTGTTTTCGGTATGGATATGCGCCATCAGATCCTCGCGGAAGGTGCGCAAGCCCGTGTACAGCGCGCGCCAGGTGGTGCAGGCGCCGCCAGGTGCGGTGATATCGTTCGTCATTTCCTCCATCGCGCGCAAGGCCACGCCATGGTCGTCGTGCTCCATGCGCATCACGTTGATGGGCGCGCCGGCCCGTGGGCCCTGGCCGCGCACGATCATGGGGAACAGCACGTCTTCTTCCTTGCGCATATGGCTTTCCAGTTCCTGCGCCATGGCCGACAGGTGTTCCGCCAGCCCGTGCGGACAGTCGGCGCGGTCGCCATGCACCTGCTCGACCTTGCGCGCCAGGCGTATCAGTTCGGGCAGCTGCTCGCGGTGCACGGCGTGGTAGCGCAACAGGATGTGTTCCACCAGCTCGGTGGCCGAAGCTTCCTGCCAGTCACGCTCGCCGCTGGCGTCAGTCCGCCCTGCCAGCACTTGCAACTCCTTGACGATGGGCGCCGTGTCCACGCCGGCCGCTTCGGCCGCCGCGCGCAGGGTCTTGTTGCCGCCGCAGCAGAAATCCAGGCGGTGGGCATCGAACAGGCGCGTGGCGCCGGGGATGCGGCGGGCCAGCTGGCCCAGGGATTGATCGATCATGTCCATAATGGTTCCTTGAGGATGAATGGGGTTTATTGATGGGCACCAGCGTGGTAGACGCCGGGCACCGGTTCGCCAGTCACTTCCAGCACGCCCACGGCGCCCTTGCCGGCGCGCGACAGCGCATGGTCGACCAGCAGATAGCTGCCAGGATGCTGTACCTTGAGTTCGACGATGGTCGCGCCGCCCGGTGCCACAAGCGTCGTTTGCACGTCGTGTTTCGGGCTGCTGATCGAGCCTTCGCTGTACACCTTGTCGAAGATCTCGCCGATGATGTGGAACGATGAAATCTTGTTCGGGCCGCCGACGCCGAAATAGATGCGCACCGTCTCGCCGACTTTCGCCTGCAGTTTGTGCGTCTTGCTCAGGGCGCCCACTTCGCCGTTGAAGACGTAGTAGTCGGGCAGCTCATTGGCCATTTTTTCCAGGTTCGCTTCCTGGTGCACGGGTGCGCCGTGCGGACGGCCCGTGTACATCTCGCCCTGCATCACGTAATACTCGCGGTCGACTTTTGACAAGCCGCCTTCCGGTTCGACCAGGATCATGCCGTACATGCCGGCCGCGATATGCTGCGGCACCAGCGGCGTGGCGCAGTGGTACACGAACAGGCCGGGATTGAGCGCCTTGAAGGTGACGGTTTTTTCCTGGCCCGGCGCCACCTGCGTATGCTGCCCGCCGCCATGGCCACCCGTCACGGCATGCAAGTCGATCGAGTGGATCATCTTGCTGTCCTTGGCGTTGAACAGGGTCAGTTCCACCGTGTCGCCCACCTTCGCGCGCAGCATGGGGCCGGGCACCTGGCGGTTGAAGGTCCAGTAGGTAAAACTGGTGCCGTCATCGAGCTTGCCCGGCAGTTCCACCGTCTCCATCCGGTATTTCAGGGTTTGCGGCGCACGCGCGCCAATGGCGGACGGCACGGAGGCGGGATTGGCCGCCACGTTGACGGCAGATGGGTCGGGGCCGCGCATCGGCGATGGCGCGGGCGTGTACAGGGCCAGCGCGGCGGCCTGGCTCGATTCGCTGGCCGCCTTCGGCGCCGCCGTCTCGGCCAGCGAGGTACCGCTCACTTCCAGCTTGCCTTCCATGCCGATCTGGCGGTGGCCGGGGATCGAGCAGTAATAAGTGAACGTGCCCGCGCGCGTGACCTTGAAGCGCACGGTGGTGCTGCCGCTGTTGGCGCTGAACTTCGCGGATGCGACGTTCAGTTCCGGGATCAGCAGATCGTGCTCGGCGCCTTCGCCGCTTTTCAGCACCAGTTCGACCGTGTCGCCCACCTTGGCCGCCAGCACGGGGTTGACCTGGCCCTTGGCGTCGATGAACACCATCTTGCCGTCGACGATATTGGTTTGCAGTTCATAGCGCTTGAGCGCGGCGGCGGCCGAGGGTTGGCTGACAGCGGCGGCGGTGGCAGGGAGGCTCACCTGGGCTTGCACGGACAGGGGCATGGCCAGTACGCAGACGGCGGCGGCAATGGCGCGGAGGGAGGGAGTCGTTTTCATCAAGCTTTCCTTGGTCTTGTATGCCGGTTCGGCACCCTTACCCAGGCAATCCGTGTGCCAGGAAAAACTTGTTTTAAATCAACGATTTGAAAAATGCAGGGTCGATATGACCCTCTTTGGGCGTGGTCCGTTGTACCCTGCATGGTAATTATGACCACCACCGCCATCCACCTGCTGCTGCTCACCGACCTGGTCGCCGACCTGCCCGTGGCCGTGCGCCTGCAGCGCCTCGTCGGCAGCCTGCGCGCCCACTTCGGCTGCGAAGCCGTGGCCTTGCTCAAGCTCGACGGCGAGCATTTGCGCCCCGTGGCGATGGCCGGCCTGGCCAGCGACGCGCTGGGACGCCGCTTCGCCGTCGCCGACCATCCACGCCTGGCCGCCATCCTGCAGCGGCGCGGCGTACTGTGCTTCCATCACGACAGTTCCCTGCCCGATCCCTACGATGGCCTGATCGCCGAGCGGGCCGGCGAGCCGCTGCCCGTGCACGACTGCATGGGCATGGCGCTGGACCTGGAAGGCGAACGCTGGGGCGTGATCACGCTCGACGCGCTGCAGGTGGGCACCTTCGACGGGCAGGCGCAGCGCGACCTGGGCGAACTGGCCTGCGCCATCGAGGCGGCCGTGCGCGTGACGCGGCTGGAAACGGAAATCCGCGCCCTGCGCCTGTCGGGCGGCGCCATGCTGGCCGATGCGCAGGCGCCGCGCGAGGAACACGATTTCGTCGGCCAGAGCGGCGCCATCACGCACTTGCTGCACGAATTGCAGGTGGTGGCCGATTCCGAACTGCCCGTGCTGCTGCTGGGAGAAACGGGCGTCGGCAAGGAATTGTGTGCGCACCGCCTGCACCGGCTGTCGCGCCGCGCGGGCAAGCCTTTGATCCACGTCAATTGCGCGGCCTTGCCGGAATCGCTGGCCGAAAGCGAATTGTTCGGCCATGTGCGCGGTGCGTTTTCCGGCGCCGTCAGCGACCGGCCCGGGCGCTTCGAGGCGGCCGAAGGGGGCACCCTGTTTCTCGATGAAGTGGGGGAATTGCCATTGTCGATACAGGCCAAGCTGCTGCGCACCTTGCAAAATGGCGAAATCCAGCGCCTGGGCGCGGACCGGCCGCGCCGCGTCAACGTGCGCGTGATCGCCGCCACCAACCGCAGTCTGCGCGAGCATGTGCGCGACGGCACGTTCCGCGCCGACCTGTATCACCGTTTATCCGTGTATCCCGTGCCGATTCCGCCGCTGCGCGAGCGGGGCAATGACGTGCTGCTGCTGGCCGGCGGTTTCCTGGAACTGAACCGCGCGCGCCTGGGCTTGCGCAGCCTGCGCCTGTCCGCTGCGGCGGAAAACGCCTTGTGCCACTACCGCTGGCCCGGCAACGTGCGCGAACTGGAACATGTGATCAGCCGGGCCGCGCTGAAAGCCGTGATACGCGGCGCGGACCGCAAGGACATCGTGACCCTGGAAACGGACATGCTCGACCTCGATGCGCTGGAAGCGCCGGCCGGCGCGGATACGCAATTGCCGGCGCCAGCCGCCTGTGGCACGCCGGCGGCGCCGCTGCTATCGATGCATCAGATCGTGGAAGCGAGCCAGCGCCAGGCCATCCGGCAAGCGCTGGTGCTGCATCAGGATAACTGGGCCGCCGCGGCGCGGCAGCTGGGGCTCGACGCAAGCAATCTGCACAAGCTGGCGCGCCGCGTCGGACTGAAGAACACCTAACCAAACCTACTGCGCGTCGGTATAGGCAACCTGCGATGCTCACTGTGCTTCAGCACAGTTCCGCGTCTCGGCCGCCTCTCCCTTCCGCTCGCTACGGTTTTGTCAGGTGTCAGAACAACCAATCAATCCGGCGCTACAACTCAGCGGTGAGTCACCAGGCTGGTCGGCAAACTGTGCAGGTAGGCGGCCAGGTCCTTGATGTCCTGGTTGCTCAGCGGTTTTACCTGGCCCGTCATGATGGCGTTGTTGCGGCCGTTGGCCTTGTCGCCCCGCTTATACGCGGTCAACGCGTGTTCCAGGTAATCGCGGTGCTGGCCCGCCAGTTTCGGGTACGACGGGTCGATGGGCGAGCCGTAATCCTTGCCGTGGCAGGTGGCGCAGCTGTATTTTTCGGCCAGGGCCTTACCGGTATTGATATTGCCGGCGGCGCTGGCGGAAAACGAGACGGTGGCGCAAACGAGGGCGGCGAGTAGTGTTTTCATCATCTGGCTGGTCCTCAGTTCGGCTTGGCTTGTTGCGCATAATACGCGGCGACATCGGCGATATCCTGGTCCGACAGGCTGCTGGCGATGCCCTTCATGCTGGGGTGCTTGCGGTCGCCCTTCTTGTAGGCTTGCAGCGCATTCTCGATATATTTTGCCGGCTGGCCGCCGATCATCGGTACCTGGAATACTTCAGGGAAGGTTGCCTTGTAACCGGGAATGCCGTGGCAGCCGATACACATTTCCACCTTGGCAGGGGCTGCCTTGGCGTTTCCTACAATGTCAGCCGCTGTGACGGCATTTGCTATGCCGGCAAGCACGAGAAGTGCAAATATTTTTTTCATAGTGGCAATGTGAACAATGGTAATCGGAGAAACGCCAGAGCTGGTTTTTATTGATTTTATGAGTTGACAATTAAGGTTGCCAATTAATCTGCTGCTTGCCGATTCTAGCCAAGATATTCTTGCAAGTCCACCTATAAAACCCGCATTGTAGGCAGGCAGGCACAGGCCGTCCGCGTGACGCTGGGCCGCAGTTCTGTTTATACTCACCCTTTCCCCACTTTGGCAGACCGCTCATGCAAGCACAGCACACCCAGCAAGGCCAACGCTTCGAAGGTTCCGACAGCTACGTCGCCACCGCCGACCTGAAACTGGCCGTGAATGCGGCGCTGACCCTGCAGCGCCCGCTGCTGATCAAGGGCGAGCCGGGCACGGGCAAGACCATGCTGGCCGAGGAAGTGGCCGCCGCGCTGAACATGCCGCTGATGCAATGGCATATCAAATCGACCACCAAGGCGCAGCAGGGCCTGTACGAATACGATGCCGTCTCGCGCCTGCGCGATTCGCAGCTGGGCGACGAGCGCGTGCGCGACATCCAGAACTACATCGTCAAGGGCGTGCTGTGGCAGGCCTTCACGGCGCCCGAACCGGTGGTGCTGCTGATCGACGAGATCGACAAGGCCGACATCGAATTCCCGAACGACCTACTGCGCGAACTGGACCGCATGGAATTCTATGTGTACGAGACGCGCGAAATGGTCACGGCGCGCCACCGCCCGCTCGTCATCATCACCTCGAACAACGAGAAGGAATTGCCGGACGCCTTTTTGCGCCGCTGCTTCTTCCACTACATCAAGTTCCCGGACAAGGACACGATGGAGCAGATCGTCGCCGTCCACTACCCGCACCTGAAACAGGAATTGCTGGCGCAGGCGCTGCAAACCTTCTATGAAGTGCGCGACGTGCCGGGCCTGAAGAAAAAACCGTCGACGTCGGAATTCCTCGACTGGCTCAAGCTCCTGCTGGCCGAGGACATTCCGGCCGAAGCCTTGCGCAGCAAGGACAACAAGGCCGTCGTGCCACCGCTGCATGGCGCGCTGCTGAAAAACGAGCAGGACGTGCACCTGTTCGAGCGCCTGATGTTCATGTCGCGCACCAACCGCTAAGGAGCACCGGTGAACGACATCAGCCCCGACAAGGTCTTCGTCCCCCTGGAACTGCACGGCATCCGCCTCGAAGCGCTGGCGCCGCACCATGCGGCCGGCTTGCGTGCGGCGGCCATGGATGGCGAACTGTGGAATCTGCGCGTCACCTCCGTGCCCGAGCCGGACCAGGTGGACCAGTACATTTTCAAGGGCATCGAGATGCGCCCTTCGCGCTTCGCCTTTGCCGTCGTCGACGCGGCCAGCGGCGAGGTGCTGGGCACCACCAGCTACCACGACGTGGTGCCCGAGATCAAACGGCTGGAAATCGGCTACACCTGGTATGCGAAGCGCTGCCAGCGCAGCCACGTCAACACCACCTGCAAATTGCTGCTGCTGACGCACGCCTTCGACACGCTCGGCTACGCGCTGGTGGGCCTGCGCACCGATAATTTCAACCACGCCTCGCAGGCGGCCATCGAACGCCTGGGCGCGAAAAAAGATGGCGTGCTGCGCCACCATGGGCTGCGCCGCGACGGCACCGTGCGCGACACGGTCATGTACAGCATCACGCGCGGCGAGTGGCCGGAAATCGCCGCCCATCTGCGCTACAAGCTGGCGCAGCGCCCCATCGCGGCGCTGCCCCGCGCGGGAGGTGAAGGGACCGCGGCAGGGATACAGGCATCGCCATGCTGATCGATTTCTTCTTCACGCTCAAGGATGCGAAGATTCCCGTCTCGATCAAGGAATTTCTGACCTTGCTTGAGGCGCTGCAAAAGAACGTCATCGACGCCTCGATGGATGATTTCTACTATCTGGCGCGCCTGACCCTGGTCAAGGACGAAGCCCATTTCGACAAGTTCGACCGCGCCTTTGCGCAGTACTTCAAGGGCGTCAGCGCGGCCTTCGACACGAATGCGGCGATTCCGCTCGACTGGCTGCTGAAACGCATGCAGCGCGAGCTGTCCGAGGAACAGAAGGCGCAGCTGGAAAAATTCGGCTACGACAAGCTGATGGACCGCCTGAACGAGCTGCTGAAGGAGCAGAAGGAGCGCCACGAGGGCGGCGGCAAGTGGATCGGCACGGGCGGCACCTCGCCGTTCGGCAATGGCGGCACGAACCCGGAAGGCATCCGCATCGGCGGCAAGGGCGGCAACCGCACGGCCGTGAAAGTGTGGGAAGCGCGCAGCTACAAGGACTACGACGGCGAGCGCGAACTCGGTACGCGCAACATCAAGGTGGCCTTGCGCCGCCTGCGCAAGTTCGCGCGCGAAGGCGCGGAAGACGAACTGGCGCTCGACGCCACCATCGCCGCCACGGCGAACAATGCGGGCTACCTCGACATCAAAATGCGGCCCGAGCGCAAGAACCGCATCAAGGTGCTGATGCTGTTCGATGTGGGCGGCAGCATGGACGACCATATCGAGCGCACCGAGGAACTGTTTTCGGCGGCGAAGACGGAATTCAAGAACATGGAATTCTTTTACTTCCATAACTGCGTCTACGATTACCTGTGGAAGAACAACCGGCGCCGCAACGCCGAGCGCTTTCCCACCTGGGACGTGCTGCGCAAATACCCGCCCGACACCAAGCTGATCTTCGTCGGCGACGCCACCATGAGCCCCTACGAAATCCTGCAGCCGGGCGGCAGCGTCGAATACAACAACGAGGAAGCGGGTTCCACATGGCTGGCGCGCTTTACCCAGGCGTTCCCGAAATTCATCTGGCTCAATCCCGAGTCGGAGGGATTGTGGCAGTACCGCCAGTCCATCGGCGTGATGCGGCAGTTGATGAACAACCGCATGTTCCCCCTGTCGATCGACGGGCTGGAACGGGGCATGCGTCTGCTCAGTAAATAAAAACGCATAACAAAAAGTCCATGGCGGCAGGGGGCCGCCATGCCGTACACTGCGACACGGCACTACCGTGCGGAGCATCTCCGCCGCGGGCGGGTACCATACGCTGGTACCAGTCCTGCCCTACCCTGCTGCATCCTGTGCGCGGCCGCCATGGCCGCGACACTGTTCGATTGCGCACATCGTGCGCGCCTTCTGCTCCGGTAGAATCGGCGCATCGCTCTGCGCAAACAATGCACCATCGCTGCACCACGACATAGCCGCGCCAGCCCCCGTGCTGCCGGCCGGTGCCAGCGCCATTTTCAAAGGAATGAGCATGCAAAGTCTGATCTCGATCGCCGCCGACCTGTCCTGGCCGTTCGCCATTACCCTGGCCTGGGTAGTGGGTGAATTCGGCCACCGCTGGACGGGCCTGCCGCGCATCAGTTTTTACGGCGTGATCGGCTTCGTCCTCGCGCAAACGCAGGTGGGCATCCTGCCGCAGACGGACGCCGGCCCCATGCTGGTGCTGGCCGACGTGGCCTTCGGCCTGATCCTGTTCGAGGTGGGCTACCGCATCAATCTGCGCTGGCTGAAGAACAATCCGTGGATCGCCGTCACGGGCCTGGTCGAATCGCTGCTGACCTTTGCCGTCGTCTACTTCATCGGCATCGAATTTGGCAGCACTTCGATGACGGCGCTGCTGCTGGCATCGCTGGCCATGTCCACCTCGCCGGCCACCATCATGCGCGTCATCAACGAGGAACGCAGCTCGGGCCAGGTCACGGAACGCATCGTCCACCTCACGGCCTTGAATTGCGTGCTGGCCGTCTTCACGTTCAACATCATCGTCGGCTTCTGGATGTTCCAGAGCTCCACCGACCTGATCGAGGCGAGCAGCAGCAGCGCCGCCGTGCTGGCCGCCTCGGTGGCCGCCGGCACCGTCTTCGGCATCGTCGTGCCGGCCATGCTGCGCCGCCTGGGCAATATGGCGCAAGACGCTACCGTGGCGTTCGCGCTGTCGGTGATGCTGCTCGTCGCCCTCACCTACACCACCAGCCTGTCGCCGCTGCTGGCCACGCTCACCTTCGGCCTGGTGGCGCGCCACCGCCGTGTCGCCTTCAGCCAGGCGCAGCGCAATTTCGGCGCCATGGGCGAGCTGTTGACGGTGCTGCTGTTCGTGTATGCCGCCTCGACCCTGGAATGGGCCAGCGTGACGGCCGGCGCGGGCCTGGCCCTGGCCGTCGTCGGCGGACGCTTGCTGACGAAGGTCGCCGGCGTGGCCGCGTTTTCGCACGTGAGCGGCATTTCCTGGCGCAAGGGCGTGCTGACGGGCGTGGCGCTGACGCCCGTTTCCGTCTTCATCATCCTGCTGCTCGAACACGCGCGCCAGCACGGCGTGAACTTCGGCGACGAATTGAACGCCCTGGCCGCCATCACCCTGGGCCTGGAACTGGTCGGCCCCGTGCTGGTGCAGCGCGTGCTGATGCTGGCCAAAGAAACCCACGAAATCAAGGAGCGCTAAATGCCGCTGGAACCCTTTGGCCAATCGGCCGCGCTGACCTTCGGCGTCGAACTCGAACTGCAACTGGTAAATCTGTCGGACTATGACTTGACGGCCGCCAGCCCCGACCTGCTGCATCTGCTGAACAAGAAACCGTTCCCCGGCAACGTCACGCCGGAAATCACCGAGAGCATGATCGAGATCAATTCGAGCGTACACACGCACCACGGCCCCCTGCTGGAGCAGTTGCAGGAAATCCGCGACACCTTGATCACGGCCGGCGACAAGCTCAATATTGGCATCGCGGGCGGCGGCACGCACCCGTTCCAGCAATGGTCGTCGCAAAAGATCTTTTCCAAGCCCCGCTTCCAGGAGATTTCGGAGCTGTACGGCTACCTGGCCAAGCAGTTCACCATCTTCGGCCAGCACGTGCACATCGGCTGCGCCTCGGGCGACGACGCCATGTTTTTGCTGCATTCGCTGAACCGCTACATCCCCCACTTCATCGCCCTGTCGGCTTCCTCGCCCTACGTGCAGGGCCGCGACACCCTGTTCGACTCGGCCCGCCTGAACTCCGTGTTCGCCTTCCCCATGAGCGGGCGGGCGCCGTTCACCCTGAGCTGGGACCAGTTCTCCAACGAGTATTTCGCCAAGATGGAGAACACGGGCATCATCAAGAGCATGAAGGATTTTTACTGGGATATCCGTCCCAAGCCGGAATTCGGCACCATCGAACTGCGCGTGTGCGACACGCCGCTGACGGTGGAACGGGCCGCCGCGCTGGCCGCCTACCTGCAGGCCCTGTGCCGCTACCTGCTCGAACGCCGCGAAACCCCGCCGGTGGAAGACGATTACCTCGTGTATAACTACAACCGCTTCCAGGCTTGCCGCTTCGGCCTCGATGGCGCCATCACGCATCCGAAAACCTACGAGACGATGTCGCTGCGCGAAGACATCATGACCACCCTGCGCAAGATGGAACCGCACGCCGAGGCGCTGGGCAGCACGCCGGCCCTGAAACACCTGTCGGACGTGGCCAAGCAATGGAGCGACGCGCAATACCTGCGCAAGCAGCGCAATGTGCAGGGCAGCGCCGAGGGCATGGTCGATTCGGCGATCAGATGTTTTCGCGGTGAGCCGATGAACTACTGACGCTGCCCGAACGTAGGCCGGCTGGCGCCGCCAACGGTGTTGTCGGATTACGGTCCTTCGGATCTAATCCGACCTACCCGCGGCCCCCGACAACGCATGAATTACTGATGTTGCTCCCTCTGGAACCGAAGGCCGGATTAGCGGCATAGCCGCGTAATCCGACAACATTGCGAGCGCTGGATAAAAAATACATGACGGGCCCGGGTCGGTTCCAGACGGGCTTTTACGGCGAACCGCGCAATGTCATGTTCACCGTGCGCACGAAGTTTTAATCAGCTGCCATACAGCGCCAGCGCCCAGGCTGGCGGGCGCAGTTCCAGCGCCAGGGTCAGGTAAGCGGGATCGAAGCGCGCCGCCAGCAAATACACATTGGCGGCGCCCTTCGGCTCCCAATTCCCCGTAAAGCCCTTTTCGCCGGCCGCCACGCGCTTGCGGTCGAAGGGCACGGCGCTTTTCGCGAATTCCTCGTGCGTCTTTTTGCCCTGCGCGTACGGCGCCAGCCAGGCCAGCGCCTCGGCCAGGCGCCGCGCTTCCGGCGCGCCATACCAGTCGTCGCCATGCGCCTGCGCCATCAGGGCCGTCGTCAGCAGCGGCTCCAGGCTGTAGGTGGTGTAGTGCAGGGCGTCGCGCTGCTCGAAGTCGAAGGGCACGCCACCGGCGCCGATATTGCGCGGCACGTGCGCCAGGAAGCGCTCTTTCGCGCGCGCGATCAGGAGTGAGTCGCCCGTCACGTACGCGGCGGCCGTGCCGATCTTGATGCGGTGGCTGTGCCAGTTGTTGCGCGCCGTGGACGGGCCGCCCACCTTGATGGGATCACTCAGATAGCCGTTCGCCAGGGTGCGGCAAAACGCCTGCACCTGTTCGCGCTCGACGCCGTTCAAGCGTTCCTGCACCAGGTCAAAACCCATCAGCAGGCTGGCCAGCTCCGTCTCGTCGACGGGGCCGAACGAGGGTGCATAGCTGCCGGTCCAGGCCAGCAGCAGCTGGCGCGCCGCCTCGAAATGCGCCATCTCGCCCGACAGCCGCCAGGCCAGGGCCTGCAAGCGCGCCTGGCGCCAGTCTTCCTGCGCCTGCTGGCTGGTCTCGCGCCCGCCCTCTCCCTTCAGCAAGCCGCCCGTGCGCACTTCGGCCATCAGATGCACGGGCCGCGCCGCATCCTTGCGCGCCGCCTTGAGCACCTGTTCGGCAATGGCCGGCGCCACCTGCGCCTTGAGCGTGCGGGCCCGCGCGGCGGAGGTCAGCGCAAACGGCAGCGGGCCGTCGTGCGGGCGCGGCGCCGCGCGCAAGCCAACCAGGGGAAGTGCCAGCAGGCCGGCCAGCAGCGTGCGCCGGCGGATCAGGTGCGCACTCAAAACCGCGTCTCCCGCGCCGCGCGCAAGAAATTATCGAGGATGGGCGTGCAATCGAGCAGCTCGACGCCGCCCGCCGAATGGAATTCCGGATGCCACTGCAAGCCCATGACAAAGCGCGCCCGCTGGTAGCGGATGGCTTCGACGATATTGTCCCCTTGCGAATACGCTTCCACGGTGACGTCGCGTCCCAGGTCCTTGACCGACTGATGATGGATGGAATTGACGAGCGCCTCGCCCGCCTTCGGGAACATGCCCGCCAGTGACGAGCCTTTCGGGAAGACGATGGTGTGGCGGTGGCGGTCATACAGGTCGTTCACGTGCGAGGCGGCGCCTTCCACGTCGGAGGCGATGTCCTGGTACAGGGTGCCGCCAAAGCCCACGTTGATCAGTTGACAGCCGCGGCATATGCCCAGCACGGGCTTGCCCGCATCGACGAATTCGTGCAGCAGCTCCAGTTCGTACAGGTCGCGCGCGCGGTCGCCGTTCCATTCAGGCCGCGTGGCAGCCTCGGAATACGTCTGCGGCGAGACGTCGGCGCCGCCCTGCAGCACCAGGCCATCGAGGTGGCGCGCATAGTGGCGCAAGGTGATGTTACTCGGATGTAGCTGGCCGCTCGTATTGACGGTCGGGATCATGAACACCAGCACGTCGCGCGACATGACCCACTGGGCGATCGACTCTTCCAGGTATTGCAGGTTCTTGCTGCGCAGGCCAGTGGCGCCCGGCTCCGGATGGAAAATGCGCGCCGATATACCGATGCGCAGGGTGCGCCGCATGAAATCGCGGCTGGCCTTGTCGCGCATGGAGCGGTAGCGCGACGAGATCACCCGCCAGGCCAGCGCCAGCGGCGTATCGTTGTCCTTCAGGTAGCGGGGGGCGGCGTCGCGCGCACGGTGCTCGTCATCGGGCGCCCGGCGGCCGACCCTGTCGGGCCGCGCCGGTGCCGGTTCTGGCGCCGCTGGGTCGGTGGACGGGGGCTGCTGGGGATCTTTTTCGTCTGACATGGCGGGGCTGACTGAAAGCGGAGAACGGTTTCAATATAAACCCCCGCCTCCGAAAGCACGATTCAATTTTGTAACAAAAGCGTACTCGCGGGGCATTCACGCAACAGCCGGACGCCCGGCGCATACGATCCGTTTACGGTGGCGGCCCCGCTTTTTAGAGAATCTTTACGCCCCCGCTGCTAATCTTGAACGTATCTCAACCACCGCTGCAGAGCCACCATGGAACCCCATTCACGCCTGTCCCCACGTCACGCGCTGCCCCACCGCCATCCCCGCCTGCCCACCTTCCTCATGCACATCACGGTCGACAAAGCCTGCCTGGCCGAGCTGCGCCAGCTGGTCGTCAAAACGTGCGGCGGCATGCTGTCGTTCATGCGCGTCGAGGCGGTTGACCACGCCGAACGCATGAAAGTCTGGCTGTGCGTGACGGAACCTGCCCTGCGCCTGACGATGGACGCCGTCATGCGCCTGCTGCCGGCGGCGGAATTTGGCCGCATCAGCCAGGGGAAATCGCTATGAACCAGTATGCCTGCGACCAGGCGATGTCCTCAATGCGCATCACCGCGCACTTCCAGGGCATCTGGGTGCCGATGGTCACGCCCTTCCTTGATGACGATGGCGGCATCGACTTCGACGCCGCACAGCGGCTCGCGTGCGAGCTGGCCGCCAGCGGCATCGATGGCCTCGTGGTGTGCGGCACCACGGGCGAAGCGGCCATGCTGAGCGCCGCCGAACAGACCATGCTGCTCGACAGCGTGCTCGAAGCCGTCGGTCCCCGCTTCCCCGTCGTCATGGGCATAGGCGGCAGCGATACGCGCAAGGTCGTCGCCACGGTGCAGCGCTACAACGACCATCCGCTGGCCGGCCTGCTGGTCTCCGCACCCGCCTATGTGCGCCCTTCGCAGGACGGCATCGTGCGCCACTTCCAGGCCATCGCCGGCGCCACCGACCAGTCCATCGTGCTGTACAACGTGCCGGCCCGCACGGGCGTCAATATCGAACCGCGGACGGCCGCCCTGCTGGCGCGCGACTCGCACTTCGTCGCCATCAAGGAAGCGGGCGGCAAGCTGCAGCAGCTGGGCGAACTGCTGCTCGACACGCGCCTGGACGTCTTGTGCGGCGACGATGCGCTGCTGCTGGCCAGCCTGTCCATGGGCGGCCACGGCGCCATGTCGGCCGCCGCCCAGGTGCGCCCCGACCTGTATGCGCAGCTGTACCACCTCATCAAGCAGGGCCGCCACGGCGCCGCCGGTGCCCTGTTCAAGACCATGCTGCCCGTCATTCGCCTGCTGTTTGCCGAACCGAATCCCGCTCCCGTCAAAGCAACGCTGGCCATGCAGGGCAAGGTGCGCGGCGCCTTGCGCCTGCCGATGACGCCCATGTCTTCCGCCGGCCAGGACGCCCTGGCCGCGGCACTCGAGCCCCTGATGGAACTGCCCGCATGGACGGCCAGCGAGAAGGAGGAAGCACGCGAAGGCTGCCTGCTGCAGCTGGTCTCCCCTGCCAACATCATGCCAGCCGTGCGCCAAGATGATCATCGCCATCACGGATGAACGCGGGGGGATGGAGAAATCCATCCTGGCCGGGCGGCTGGCCGCCTCGCGCGCGCTGGCCGGCCGCAAGGTCTTGCTGCTCGATGCCGATCCGCGCCAGGGCGCCATGGAGCAAGCCATGAATATGCACGACGGCGCCATGCGCGGCAGCCTGACGCGGCCGCGCCTGATGGCGCGCGCCATCAGCGCCAAGGGCTTGCAGCCGGAGCTGGAACACCTGGTGCACTGCTACCACGACATCGTCATCGACAGCGAAGGCCGCGATTCCATGGGCAGCCGTTCGGCCCTGATCGCCGCGCGCGTGCTGGTGGTACCGCTCGACGGCGTCATCGACGCCGCCGCGCAATCAGGCCTGGCGCGCCGCATCGCGCACGCGTGCAGCGTCAATCCCGGCCTGCGTGTGCTGCTGGCAGCGGACACGCAAGCGGCGCCCGCCCATGACCTGGCGGCGCAAATTCCCGCCGCCCGCGTGGTCAGCCTGGGGCAGCTGTACTGCGCCGTTTTCGATAACCATCAGCGCGCAGCATAGCTCTCGACAGCTGGGGTCAGACCCGAAGGGTCTGACCCCGTGGCGCAAAAAAGGCGGCGCATGCGCCGCCTCTTCCTCTGTCAATTAAAACGTCTTGCTGACCGTCAGCTGCAGCGCCGTCTTGCCCATGAATTTGCCATTCACGGGCGAGGCATAGGCGGATTTGCCCGCGTTCGTGCCGATCACGGCCAGTGCACCCGAAACAAAACCGAAGTCGCGCGTGACGCCCACTTTCCAGTCCGTGTAGCTTGATGCGTCATTGTTCTTGACCTTCTGGTGGCCTGCGTGCAGGTTGCCGGTCCAGCCGTTCGTCAGGTCGATATTCGCGCCGATGTCCAGGTAGCCGCTGTTCTTGCTGTTGACGATGCCGAACAGGTTCGAGACGGCGTGCGAATACTTGACGTAGGCGGGGCCATACGACAACTGGCCGTAGACTTCCTGCGTGTCCGCGTCGGCCAGGCCGGCGACATGCTTCAAGCCGTTGTCCGCGTACACATAGGCGAGCACGCCCACGTCATAGCCGACATCGCTGCCCAACTGGCCGCGCTTGCCCGCATACAGGTCCACTTCCACGCCGCCGCTGCCGCCCGCGTCCTTGGTCCACTTGATGGTGGAGGCCCAGGCGCCCGCATACAGGCCCGTCGGATTGTTGACGTAGTCGACGCCACCCTGCAGCGCCGGCTTCAAACGCGTCTGCGAAATGCCACGATAACGGTAGTCGGACACGCCGGCCACGTTGAAGCTCACTTCATTATCGGGCTTGGCCTCGTCCGCGTGGGCCAGGCTGCCCGTCAAGGCTGTGGCGACGGCAAGTGCAAGTAGCATTTTGTTCATGGTTTTTCTTCTTCATCGGTGGTATGGGCCTTTGCCAACATGGCGCAGCTGGCCCGCCGCTGCAAAATTTTGGGTAAAGCGTCCCCCTGGTGCGCGCGGCGCCTGTTTTCAAACAGGGGGCATAAAAGGTCTTAGAGCGGCAGCAACAGCCGGTAGCCGACGGCCGTTTCCGTCAGCAGGTACTGCGGCTGGGCCGGATCGGCTTCCAGCTTCTGGCGCAGATGGCCCATGTAGATGCGCAGGTAGTGGCCGTTTTCACTGTTCGACGGCCCCCACACTTCGCGCAGCAGCTGCGGATTGGTGACCACCCTGCCCGCGTTTTTCACGAGCACGGACAGCAAACGGAATTCCGTCGGCGTCATGTGCACCAGCTGCCTGTTGCGCGTCACCAGCCGGTCCTTCAGGTCGACGCGCACGTCGCCGAACTGCACCACGCCGTCGTCGCTGGCGGCAGGCTGGCGCTGGCGGCGCAGGGTGGCGCGCACGCGGGCCAGCAATTCGCCCACGCCGAACGGCTTGCTCAGATAGTCGTCCGCGCCCGCGTCGAGCGCACGGATCTTGTCCTGCTCGTCGACGCGCGCCGACAGCACGATGATGGGCACGGCCGACCATTTGCGGATGTCGGCGATGAAATCGATGCCGTCGCCATCGGGCAGCCCCAGGTCCAGCACGATCAGGTCGGGCCGGCGCGTGCCCGCATCGATCAAGCCCCGCTGCATGGTGGCCGATTCGAAAATCTGCCAGCCCTCGTCTTCCAGCGCGGCGCGCACGAAGCGGCGGATCTGCGGTTCATCCTCGACCAGCAAGGCGGTGGCGGAAGGTTCGTTCATATTGGTTTTCCTGTTTCAAAGTCGTTCGCGTCATCGAGTTCGAGCTCCGGCGGCGCCGGGGGCGTGCCCAGCGGCAGGCTGAAGACGATGGCGGCGCCCTGTCCCGGCGCGTGCGGCTGCGCGTGGATGGTGCCGCCGTGGGCTTCGACGATGGCGCGGCAAATGGCCAGCCCCAGCCCGACACCCGGCTTGTTCGATTCGCGCTCGCCGCGCGTGAATTTTTCAAAGATGGCTTCTTCGCGGCCGGGCGGCAAGCCCGGGCCGTCATCCAGCACCGTTACCTGCAAAAACTGGCCATGCACCCCGGCCGCGACCGTGATGGTGCTGCCGGGCGGCGTGTACTTGGCCGCGTTTTCCAGCAGGTTGCACAGCACGCGCTCGACCAGCACGGCGTCGTAGCGCACCAGCGGCAAGTCCGGCGCCAGCTGCGTCAGCACGGCATGCTGCTGCAATTGCGGGCCGCTGGCGCGCAGCGCGCTGCCCACCACTTCTTCCAGCGCCTGCCATTGCAGATTCAGGCGTACCTGGCCGCTCTCGATGCGCGCCATGTCCAGCAAGTTCGCCACCAGGGCGCTCATGCGCACGGTTTCGGACTGCAGCGAGCGCGCCATGTCCAGCTGCGCGGGCGACAGCGCAGGCCGGGACAAAGCCAGCGATTCGGCCAGCCCCACCAGCGACGTCAAAGGGGTGCGCAAGTCGTGCGACAGGGCCGCCAGCAGCGAATTGCGCAGCCGCTCGGACTCCATCTGCAGCAGCGCGCCCTGGGCCACGTCGATGTAGTGCACGCGCTCGAGCGCGATGGCCGCCAGGGCGGCAAAGGTATCGAGGTGCTGGCGCTGTTCCGGCACCAGCAGCCAGCGTCCGCGCTGCGCGCCCTCGAGCGGCAGCAGCGCCAGCACGCCGCGCGTGCGCATCGGTGCGATCAGCGGCAGGTAGAAAATGGGCGACGCCGGCAAGGTATCGGTGCCCGTCCCCGCCGCCTGCGCATGGTCGAAGGCCCACTGGGCGATGCCGATATCGAGCGCCTCTCCGCCGTTCGCAGCTTGCAAGCTGCCTTCATCATCGGGCAGCAGCAGGGTGGCGCGTGCGCGGAAAGCCCGTTCGATGGCGCTTTTCGTGATGTCGAAAATCTGCTCCGTCTGCAGCACGCCGGACAGCTCGCGCGAGAATTCATACAGGGCGCGGGCGCGCGCTTCGCGGTGCGAGGCCACGCGCGCCTGGAAGCGCAGGCCCGCCGTCAGGTGGCCCGTGATCAGGCCCACGGCCAGCATCACGCCAAACGTGATCACATACTGGAAATCGCCCACGGCAAACGAGAAACGGGGCGGCACGAAGATGAAATCGAAGCTGGCCACGCCCACCAGGCTGGCCAGCGCCGCCGGCCCGCGCCCCAGGCGCACGGCCACCAGCACCACCGTCAGCAGGGACAGCATGGCGATATTGGCCAGGTCCAGATAGGGCTGCAAGGGGAGCAAGGCAAGGGCCGTGGCCAGGCTGGCGCCGGCGGCCAGGATGTAGCGCCAATGGCGCGATGGCCGGCGCGGCGCTTCCGCATCGTCGCCGGCTGCGCGCCGGGGCGCCGCATCGGCTGGCGGCAAGCCCACTTCGATCAGATCGATATCGGGCGCCAGGCTGGCCATGCGCGCGGCCGGCGGCGCCTGCCACAGGCGCGCCAGCGCATTGAAGTTGGCACGGCCACGGCCCACGATGACTTTCGAGATATTCGCGCTGCGCGCATACTCGACCACGGCGCCGGCGATGTCGGCCGACGGCACGATGGCAGTGCGCGCGCCCAGGTCCTGCGCCAGTTTCAGGGTTTTCAAAATACGCTCGCGCTGGCCCGCCGGCAGGCGCTGCAAACGCGGCGTTTCCACGTACAGCGCATGCCATTCCGCGTTCAGCTGGCTGGCCAGGCGCGCCGTGCTGCGGATCACGTGTTCGCCCCCCGCGTGCGGTCCCACGCAGGCCAGCAGCGCGGCGCCCGTCTTCCACACGGGATTGATCGATTTTTCGACACGGTACGCTTGCACGTCGTCCTGCACCCGGTCCGCCGTGCGGCGCAAGGCCAATTCGCGCAAGGCGATCAGATTGCCCTTGCGGAAAAAATGCTGCGACGCGCGCTCGGCCTGCAGCGGTTGATACACCTTGCCCTGCTTCAGGCGGCGCAGCAGTTCGTCGGCGGGGATATCGACCAGCACCACTTCGTCGGCGCGGTCGAATACCGTGTCGGGCAGGGTTTCGGCCACGCGCACGCCCGTGATCCCGCCCACCACGTCGTTCAGGCTTTCCAGGTGCTGCACGTTCACGGTCGACAGCACGTCGATGCCGGCCGCCAGCAATTCCTCGACATCCTGCCAGCGTTTCGGATGGCGCGAACCGGCCACGTTCGAGTGGGCCAGTTCATCCATCAGTATCAACGACGGCGCGCGGCGCAACGCTTCGTCGAGGTCGAACTCGTACAGGGTCTTGCCCCGGTACTCGATGGCCTTCAGGGGCAGCACGGGCAAGCCGTCCAGCTGGGCCGCCGTATCCTGGCGCCCATGCGTCTCCACCACGCCCACCAGCAAGTCCTGGCCATCGGCCAGCAGCTTACGGGCGGCGGCCAGCATCGCATAGGTCTTGCCGACACCGGCCGAAGCGCCAAAATAAATGCGCAGCCGGCCGCGCGCGGCTTTCTTTTCCTGCGCCTGCACTTGCGCCAGCAGGGCATCAGGGTCGGGGCGTTGGCTGTCGTTGGGGAGCATGGGCATCTTTTAATTGTCGATTAGCCCAAGAACAAGGGCTGGGGTCAGGCCCGACGGGTCTGACCCCGGTATCATCTTACTTTGCAGCCGCATCGAGCGCCAGATTCAGTTCCAGCACATTCACGCGCGGTTCGCCGAAAAAGCCGATATACGCGGTCTTCTGCACCTTGGCGATGGCGTTTTCCACCTGCGCCAGCGGCATGGCGCGCACGCGGGCCACGCGCGGCGCCTGGTACAGGGCGCCGGCCAGGCTGATTTCCGGATCCAGGCCGCTGCCCGACGCCGTCACCAGGTCGACGGGAATCGGATTGCGGTTACCCGGGTCGACTTCCTTCAGGGCGGCGATGCGCGCCTTGACGGCGTCCACCAGGGCCGGATTGGTCGGTCCCTGGTTGGAGCCGCCCGAACCGGCGCCGTTGTTCGCCATCGGCGCGGTGGCCGATGGACGGCCCCAGAAATACTTGGGCGAGGTGAAGGACTGGCCGATCAGGGACGAGCCGACAGGTTTTCCGCCACGCTCGACGATGCTGCCGTTGACTTCATCGTTGAAAGCCAGCTGTCCGATGCCGGTCGCGGCGAAGGGGTAGACAACGCCACAGATCACGGTCAGCGCGGCAAACAGGACCAGGGCGGGACGTACGATGGTGCTCATGATGGTTCCTTTAGACTAAATTGAGTGCGGACAGCAGCATGTCGATCAGCTTGATGCCGATGAAGGGCAGGACGATGCCGCCCAGGCCATAGATCAGCAGGTTGCGGCGCAACAGGCTGGCCGCGCCGATGGCCCGGTATTGCACGCCCTTGAGCGCCAGCGGAATCAGCACGACGATGATCAGGGCATTGAAAATCACGGCCGACATGATGGCCGACGCGGGGCTGGCCAGGTGCATGATGTCCAGCGCCTTCAATTGCGGATAAGTGCCCACGAAGGCGGCCGGGATGATGGCGAAGTACTTGGCGATGTCGTTCGAGATCGAGAACGTCGTCAGCGAGCCGCGCGTCATCAGCATCTGCTTGCCGATTTCAACGATTTCCAGCAGCTTGGTCGGATTCGAATCGAGGTCGACCATATTGCCCGCCTCCTTGGCCGCCTGCGTGCCCGAGTTCATGGCCACGGCCACGTCGGCCTGGGCCAGCGCGGGCGCATCGTTGGTGCCGTCGCCCGTCATCGCCACCAGGCGGCCTTCGGACTGGTAGCTGCGTATCAGTTTGAGCTTGTCTTCCGGCGTCGCTTCGGCGAGGAAATCGTCCACGCCCGCTTCGGCGGCAATGGCGGCCGCCGTCAGCTTGTTGTCGCCCGTGATCATGACGGTCTTGATGCCCATGCGGCGCAGTTCCGCGAAGCGCTCCTTGATGCCGCCCTTGACGATATCCTTCAGTTCCACGGCGCCCATGACACGGCCATCGTCGACCACCACCAGCGGCGTGCTGCCGCGGCGCGCGATGTCGTCGACGGCGCGCGCCACTTCATCGGGATACGGCTGGCCCAGCGCTTCCACATACTTTTTCATGGAATCGGCCGCGCCCTTGCGCAGCTGGCGCACCTGCTGCTCGCCCGCGATATCGACGCCGCTCATGCGCGTTTGCGCCGTGAAGGGCACGAAGGTGGCGTGCAGGCTGGCCATCTCGCGTTCGCGGATGTTGAACTTCTGCTTGGCCAGCACGACGATGCTACGCCCTTCCGGCGTTTCATCGGCCAGCGAAGCCAGCTGCGCCGCGTCGGCCAGCTGCTGCTCCGTCACGCCGGGAGCCGGCACGAAGCTCGACGCCTGGCGGTTGCCCAGGGTGATGGTGCCCGTTTTATCGAGCAGCAACACGTCGACGTCGCCGGCCGCTTCCACGGCGCGGCCCGACGTGGCGATCACATTGGCCTGCATCATGCGGCTCATGCCGGCCACGCCGATGGCGGACAACAGACCGCCGATGGTGGTCGGGATCAGGCATACGAGCAACGCGATCAGCACCGTGATCGTCACGGGCGTGCCACTGCCGGCCGCCGCCACGGAAAACAGCGAATACGGCAGCAGGGTCACGGTGACGATCAGGAAGACGATCGACAGGGCCACCAGCAGAATCGTCAGGGCGATCTCGTTCGGCGTCTTCTGGCGCTTGGCGCCTTCGACCATGGCGATCATGCGGTCGATGAAGGCTTCTCCGGGATTGACGGAGACGCGCACCAGCAGCCAGTCCGACAGCACGCGGGTGCCGCCCGTGACGGCGGAAAAGTCGCCGCCCGACTCGCGGATGACGGGCGCCGATTCGCCCGTGATGGCGCTTTCGTCGACGGAAGCCACGCCCGCCGTCACTTCGCCGTCGGCGGGAATCACGTCACCGGCTTCGACCAGCACCGTCATGCCTTTGCGCAGATCGGTGGCCGGCGTGGGCAGCCAGGAGGTGCCGTATTTTGGCGTCTGCATTTTCTTTGCCATCACCGTCTGCTTGAGGGCGCGCAGCGAGGCCGCCTGCGCCTTGCTGCGGCCTTCGGCCAGCGCTTCGGCAAAGTTCGCGAACAGCACGGTAAACCACAGCCACACGGCGACGGCGACGATGAAGCCGAACGGCGCTTCGCCCTGGCCACCGCTGATCCCGGCCTGGGTCGCCAGCAGGGTCGTGATGATGCTGCCCACGTAGACGACGAACATCACGGGGCTGCGCCACTGCGTGCGGGGGTCGAGTTTTTTGAACGCATCGACGACGGCGGGGCCGATCAGTGCGGAATCGAACAAGGTCAGGCTTGTGCGTGACATTTTATTAGCCTCTGGTGAAAAGTTGCAGGTGTTCGACGATCGGGCCCAGGGCCAGCGCGGGAACGTAATTCAATACACCGACGAGCACGACGACGCCGATCAGCAGGCCGATGAACATGGGGCCGTGCGTGGGCATGGTGCCGGCATTGGCCGACAGGCGCTGCTTGGCCGCCAGCGAACCGGCCACCGCCAGCACGGGCACGATCACGCCGAAACGGCCGAACCACATGGCGATCGCCAGCATCACGTTGTAGAACGGCGTGTTGGCGGACAGGCCCGCAAACGCGCTGCCGTTGTTGTTGGCGGCCGACGTGAAGGCATACAGGATTTCGGAAAAGCCATGCGCGCCCGGGTTGGCCACGCCGATCTTGCCCGGTTCGACCATCACGGCGATCGCCGTACCCGTCAAGACCAGGGCTGGCGTAATCAGGATGGCCAGCGACACCATCTTCATTTCATAGGCCTGGATTTTCTTGCCCAGGTATTCAGGCGTGCGCCCTATCATCAGGCCGGCGATGAAAACGGCCAGGATGGCGAACATCAGCATGCCGTACAGGCCCGTGCCCACGCCGCCGAAAATCACTTCGCCGAACTGCATCAGCAGCAGCGGCACCATGCCGCCCAAGGGCATGTAGGAGTCGTGCATGGAGTTGACGGCGCCGCACGATGCGGCCGTCGTCACCGCCGCGAACAGGGTCGAGGAGCTGATGCCGAAGCGCGTTTCCTTGCCTTCCATATTGCCGCCCGATTGCAGGCTGCTGGCCTGCTGGTCCACGCCCAGCGCTTGCAGGGCGGGATTGGCCTGCTGCTCGGCGCTCATCACGCCGGCCGACATGACGACGAAGATCAGGGTCATGGCGGCCAGCACGGCCCACCCCTGGCGCAGGTCGCCCACCATGCTGCCGAAGGTGAAACACAGGCCGGCGGGGATGATGAAGATGGCCAGCATCTGCAGGAAGTTCGACAGCACGGTGGGGTTTTCATACGGATGCGAGGAATTGGCGTTGAAGAAGCCGCCGCCATTCGTGCCCAGCAGCTTGATCGATTCCTGCGACGCGACGGGGCCCATGGCGATCGTCTGCGTCGTCGCCACTTGCGCTTCCATCACGGGCTTGCCGGCAGTGTCCAGCACGGGCTGGCCGTCGGCCGTCAGCTTCGGCGTTTCATACGCCACGTGGTCGAGCAGGGTCACCTCCTTGTAGGCGGAAAAATTCTGGATCATGCCTTCGCCCATGAAGACGACGGACAGGGCCAGGGACAGCGGCAGCAGGATATACAGGGTCGAGCGCACCAGGTCGACCCAGAAATTGCCGATCGATTTGCCCGAGCGCGAGGCGAAGCCGCGCACCAGCGCGAAGATCACGGCGATGCCGGTGGCCGCCGAAAAGAAGTTCTGGCACGCCATGCCCAGCATCTGGGTCAGGTAGCTCATGGTCTGTTCGCCGCCGTAGCCCTGCCAGTTGGTATTGGCGACGAAGCTGACGGTGGTATTGAACGAGGAATCGGGGCTGACGGCGCCCAGGCCCTGTGGATTCAACGGTAAAAAGCCCTGCAGGCGCTGCAGGCCGTAGACGAAGACCGCGCCCACGGTGTTAAAGACGATCAGGGCGATGGCATAGCTTTTCCAGCCCATGGCCTTGTCGGCGGGCAGGCCGGACCAGCGGTACAGCAGGTTTTCCAGCTTTTGCAGCCAGCCCAGGCCGCGTACGGGCGCATCGCCGGCCACCTTGGCCATGTACAGGCCCAGCGGATAGCCGGCGGCCAGCAGCACGGCCAGGAAAGCCACCAATAACAGTATCGATTGCGTCGTCATCACAGTTCCTCCGCCTTCAGCAGCGCCACCAGCAGGTACACGAGCAGGCCAGCCGAGACGACGGCGCCCAGCACATAAAACGCGTTCATTTGACGCTCCCTAATTTGTCGCAGGCGACGGCAAAGCCGGCCGCCAGGACGAAAAACACGGCAATCAAGCCGAGATACACGAGATCCATTCCCACCCTCATTCAGGTTTGTTTTGATAGTGAGCAGATTAGCCAAAAGGGTCTAAAAAATTCGTAAAGACTGGGGAGGCGGCTGTAAACAAGATGTAAAAACGGGGGCTTTACCGCATAAAATCCAGCACAATTGGCGCAAAACCACGCGCGCGGCGCACCGTTGTTGCCTTGGAGTAGCGCTATTGCCCGCCGATCAAGATAGAATGCGCGAGCGTCCGCACAAGGACGCCTGGCCTGCCGCACTGCCCTCCCCCAGTGACGCCGGACGGGATATACTGTATATTCATACAGTTATCGCCGCCGCTGTCATTGCGCCCGCAGTGCCCTGGCCAGGCGTTCCAACCACTGTCTTTACTTAGCTTGAACACGTATGGCCACTAAAAAACCAGCATCCGACTACAGCGAATCATCCATCCGTGTCCTGAAAGGACTGGAACCCGTCAAGCAGCGCCCGGGGATGTACACCCGCACTGAAAATCCGCTGCACATCATTCAGGAAGTGATCGACAATGCCTCCGACGAGGCGCTGGGCGGTCATTGCACGCATATCGCCGTCACGCAAAACACGGATGGCAGCATCACCGTGGAAGACAATGGCCGCGGCATCCCCGTCGGCCTGCACCCGGAAGAAGGCGTGCCGACCGTGGAAATCGTGTTTACAAGGCTGCATGCGGGCGGCAAGTTCGACAAGGGTTCGGGCGGCGCCTACGCGTTCTCGGGCGGCTTGCATGGCGTCGGCGTATCCGTCACCAATGCGCTGTCCTCGCGCCTGGAAATCACCGTCTGGCGCAAGGAAAGCGACGGCAATGGCTTGCACCACATGGTGTTTGCGCATGGCGACGTGATCGAACCCCTGAATTCCCGTCCCGCCCCGCGCGACGGGAAGAAGTCGGGCACGCGCGTCACGGCCTGGCCCGATGCAAAATACTTTGATTCGCCGAACATCTCGCAAACGGAACTGCAACGCCTGCTGCGCTCGAAAGCCGTGCTGCTGCCGGGCGTCACCGTCACCTTGACCAACGCGAAAACGGGCGACACGCAGACCTGGCAGTATGCGGAAGGCTTGCGCGGCTACCTGACCGAAACGCTGGCGCAGGTATCGAATGGCGAAACCCTGATTCCCCTGTTCGAAGGCGCGCAGTACGCGGGCCCGGACTCGGAAGGCTTTGCCGAAGGCGAAGGCGCGGCCTGGGTGGTCGCATGGACGGAAGAAGGCGCCATCGTGCGCGAATCGTACGTCAACCTCATTCCCACCTCGAATGGCGGCACGCACGAATCGGGCTTGCGCGACGGCCTGTTCGGCGCCGTGAAAAACTTCGTCGAAATGCACTCGCTGCTGCCCAAGGGCGTGAAGCTGCTGCCCGAAGACGTGTTTGCGCGCGCCTCCTTCGTGCTGTCGGCGAAAGTGCTGGACCCGCAATTCCAGGGCCAGATCAAGGAGCGCCTGAACTCGCGCGACGCCGTGCGCCTCGTCTCGACCTTCACCAAGCCGCCGCTGGAACTGTGGCTGAACCAGCACGTCGACTACGGCAAGAAGCTGGCCGAACTCGTGATCAAGCAGGCGCAGTCGCGCCAGCGTTCGCTGCAAAAAGTGGAAAAGAAAAAATCGTCGGGCGTCGCCGTCCTGCCCGGCAAGCTGACCGACTGCGAATCGTCGGACATCGCGCGCAATGAACTGTTCCTCGTCGAGGGCGACTCGGCGGGCGGTTCGGCCAAGATGGGCCGCGACAAGGAATTCCAGGCGATTCTGCCCCTGCGCGGCAAGGTCTTGAACTCGTGGGAGACGGACCGCGACCGCCTGTTCGCCAATAACGAAATCCACGATATCGCCGTGGCCATCGGCGTCGATCCGCACAGCGTGGGCGATACACCCGACCTGTCCGGCCTGCGCTACGGCAAGATCTGCATCCTGTCCGACGCGGACGTGGACGGCTCGCACATCCAGGTACTGCTGCTGACCTTGTTCTTCAAGCACTTCCCTGCCCTGATCAACAAGGGCCACATCTGCATCGCCCGCCCGCCTTTGTACCGGGTCGACGCGCCCGCGCGCGGCAAGAAGCCGATCCAGAAAATCTATGCGCTCGACGATGGCGAACTGGTGGCCATCGAGGACAAGCTGCGCAAGGAAGGCGTGAAACAGGGCGCCTGGTCGATCTCGCGCTTCAAGGGCCTGGGCGAGATGAACGCGGAGCAGCTGTGGGAAACGACGATGAACCCGGACACGCGCCGTTTGCTGCCCGTGACCTTGGGTGAAGTCGACCACATGGCTTCGGCTTCCCGTTTCAATATGTTGATGGGCAAGGGCGAGGCGGCCGGACGCCGCGCCTGGATCGAGGAACACGGCAATGAGGCGGAGGCGGATATCTGATGATCATCGGCATCGACCTGGGCACCACCAACAGCCTGGTCGCCATCTGGCGCGACGGCAAGGCTGCCATCATCCCGAATGCGCTCGGCGAGCACCTGACGCCATCGTGCGTGAGCATCGATGACGACGGCACCGTGCTGGTGGGCCGCCCCGCGCGCGAACGCCTGCAGACGCACCCGCAGCTGACGGCGGCCGTCTTCAAGCGCTACATGGGCAGTGAAAAGAAGATCGCCCTCGGCACGCAGCAATTCCGCCCGGAAGAACTGTCGTCGATGGTGCTGCGCGCGCTGAAGGAAGATGCCGAAGCCTTTTTGGGTCACAAGGTCGAGGAAGCCATCATCACCGTGCCTGCGTATTTCAGCGATGCGCAGCGCAAGGCCACGCGCATCGCCGGCCAGTTGGCGGGCTTGCGCGTGGAGCGGTTGCTGAACGAGCCGACGGCCGCCGCGCTGGCCTACGGCATCCGCGACAAGGAACAGGAAAGCAAATTCCTCGTCTTCGACCTGGGCGGCGGCACCTTCGACGTGTCGATCCTGGAACTGTTCGAAGGCGTGATGGAAGTGCGCGCCTCGGCCGGCGACAATTTCCTCGGCGGCGAAGACTTCGTCACCGTGCTGGTCGACGCTTTCATGGAAGGCAGCGGCCTGCGCGACGCCGTCGGCAGCCGCCTGCTCGACCCGCGCCAGCAGCAGCTGCTGCGTGACGAGGCCGAGCGCGTCAAGCGACTGCTGTCGGAGCAGCCGTCCGTGCGCATGGCCACGCGCTACCAGGACAGGGAATACAGCTGGGAGATCGGCGAAGACAAGCTGGCGCAATTGTGCGAGCCGCTGCTGGCGCGCCTGCGCCTGCCCGTGGAACGGGCGCTGCGCGACGCCACCATCCGCGCCGCGGAATTGAATGAAGTGGTACTGGCCGGCGGCGCCACGCGCATGCCGCTGGTGCGCAAACTCGTCTCGCGCATGTTCGGCCGCTTCCCCGCCATCCACTTGGATCCGGACGAAGCCGTGGCGCTGGGCGCCGCCGTGCAGGCGGGCCTGAAAATGCGCGACGCGGCCCTGGACGAAGTGGTCATGACGGATGTGGCGCCGTATTCGCTGGGCATTTCGATCTCACGCCAGGTCGGCCCGAACCAGTATGAAGGCGGCCATTACCTGCCCATCATCGAGCGCAATTCCGTGGTGCCCGTCTCGCGCACGGAAAACATCACCACCATCCACGACAACCAGAAGGAAATCAACGTGGCGATCTTCCAGGGCGAGTCGCGCCTGGTGGCCGACAACGTTTTCCTTGGCAAGATCAGCTTCCCGATCCCCGCGAAAAAGGCGGGCGAGATCGGCATCGACGTGCGCTTCACCTATGACATCAGCGGCGTGCTGGAAGCGGAAGTAACGGTGCTGGCCACGCAGGAGCGCCACAAGATGATCATCAGCGACAACGCGGGCGTGATGACGCCGGAACAGATCGAGCAGCGCTTTGCGGAACTGGCCGACCTGAAGATCCACCCGCGCGAGCAGCTGGAAAACCGCACCCTGGTCACGCGCGCCGACCGCCTGTACGAACAGTCGCTGGGCGACGTGCGCCAGTATCTGGCGGCGCACACGGCCAATTTCCAGGCCGCGCTGGAGACGCAGGACCCGAACACCATCCGCAAGGCCCGCCAGGCGCTCGACGAGGTGCTGCGCCAGGTCGAGAGCGAGAGCTTCCTGTAGATGGACGGCGGCATGGACAAGGGGCAGCGCAGCCTGTGGGCAATCCTGGGCACCGAGCCGACGGGCGACGAGCGCGCCCTCAAGCGCGCGTATGCGAAACGCCTGAAGGTGACGCGTCCCGAAGACAATCCTGCCGCCTTCCAGGAGCTGCGCGACGCGTATGAATACGCGCTGCGCCATGCACACCTGTTTGCCGAGGAGTTTCCGGAAGCGCAAACGGCCGAAGCCGAAACGGTAACGGTGGAAACGCCGGCCATGGAAACGGCCGAGCTGTGGGGCATCGTCGACGAACCCGCGCAGGAAGCGCAGGAGCCGCCTGCGGAACTGTGGGGCGTCATTGCCCGGGAACCCGCGCCACCGCCGGAACTATGGGGCGTGGTCGCCATCGATCCTGTCCAGGAAGCGGCCAATCTGTGGCAAGGCTGCCTGGCGCTCGCGCGGCATGCGGATGCCGGCGAGGTACTGGCCGGCATCCTGCAGGACGACGCCATGCTGAACCTCGACGTGCGCGAGGAATTCGAGCTGTGCGCGCTGCGCTATTGCGCCAGCGCCGGCTATGAGCTGGCGCTGCGCCAGGCCCTGTTCGAGCATCTGGGCTGGGACCGTGATTTTTCCTACCTGGCGCGCAGCCATGGAGACCTGGTGCGCAGCGCCGTGCAGCGCTACCGGGCCGACCGCTCGTTCGCCCATTTCAGCGACAACCGCGACAGCTACCCGGGCTTGGACTGCATCACGTCGCAGCAGCCGCCGTCGGCCTACGCGCGCCAGCTGTTCGACCAAAAATTCACGCTGCAGCTGCGCGAGCTGCTGCACGCGATACGCTGGCAGCACGGCGAGATGCTGGCGTACAAGCTCGATACGGACCTGTTCGAGCGGTGGGAACAGGCCGTCCATGCCAAACGCTACTTCAAGCAGACGGCGCTGGCCTCGGGCGGCCTCGGTTTCGTGCTGCACTTCATGCTCGCGGGCGTGCTCGATGCGGCCGGCTTCAAGCTCGGCGACACGGCGGCCTATACCAGCCTGCTGGGCTTCCAGGCGCTCGCCTTTTCCCTGCTGGCCATGCATGCCTTGCGCTGGCCGGCATCCCTGTTCACCCGATTCGACACGCTGCACGAGGCGCTGCAGGACCGCCTGCCCGTGCTGTGGCAGCGGCCCGGCTTGCGGCAACTGGGCTGGATCGCGCCCTACCTCGTGCTGGCACTGCTGCTGTTCCTGCCCGAGCGCAACGACACCATGCGCCTCGTTACCGCCGCCGGCTTGTGCGCATCCGCCCTGCTCGCGTATGCGATGAACCGCCAGCTGCTGCATGGCATGCTGCTGCTCCTGTGTCTGGGCCTGTCGCTGTTCGCGGCCATGTTCATGAGCGGCAAAGGCCCTTCCGCGCTGGCCATCGGCGATGCCATGCCATTGATATTTTGCCTGGCGGCGCTGGCCTTGCGCAGCGCCACCGGCCTGTATGGCGATTGCGGCTTCCCCGAGGCGCTCTTGCCCCGCTTGCGCGCCGCATGGCTGATCGGCTGTGCGGGCTTGCTGTCCTTGTTGTATGTGCAGCAGTTGCCGGCCGCCCTCGTGGGCGCCGCGCTGTATGCCTGGTCGTGCGCCGGCTTGCTGTTTTCCCCCACCGATTTCAAATGGAAGACGATCTGGCCGGTCGTGCTGGTGCCGTCCCTCGCCAGCTTTGTACTGGCCGGCCACGCCCCTGCCATCCGCGCCATGCCGATGATGCATCACAGCGTCGAACTGACCCTGGCCGTGCTGTATCTGACCTTGCGCTACATGTATCTGACGTACGGCAAGTCCTTTTCCAAATCCAGGCTGTCATAATCGGCCCCACGAATTCAACCGCAACCACTCAACACCGAAACAAGCGCCATGTCCACACAAACCAATTTATTTGACGATGCCCAGCCTGAGCCAATCGAGCCGGATGAACCGGTATTCGACGGCGAAGCGCTGACCCTGTCCACCTTTGCCGAGCGCGCCTATCTCGATTACGCCATCTCCGTCGTCAAGGGCCGCGCCCTGCCCGACGTCTGCGATGGCCAGAAGCCCGTGCAGCGCCGCATCCTGTATGCGATGAACGAGCTGGGTCTGAATTCCACCGCGAAGCCCCGCAAATCGGCGGCCGTCGTCGGCGACGTGCTCGGTAAATTGCATCCGCACGGCGACCAGTCCGTGTACGACGCGCTCGTGCGCATGGCGCAGGATTTCTCGCTGCGCTACCCACTGATCGATGGCCAGGGCAACTTCGGCTCGCGCGACGGCGACGGCGCCGCGGCCATGCGTTACACGGAAGCGCGTCTGACGCCGATCGCCAAGCTGCTGATGGATGAAATCGGCATGGGCACGGTGGATTTCCAGCCCAACTACGACGGTTCGACGGAAGAACCGAAGCTGCTGCCGGCGCGCCTGCCGATGGTGCTGCTGAACGGCGCCTCCGGCATCGCCGTGGGCCTGGCGACGGAAATCCCGTCGCACAACCTGACGGAAGTGGCGAAAGCAGCCGTCGCCATGATCCGCGATCCGAAGATCACGCACGCCGAGCTGATGGCCATCATGCCCGGCCCCGACTTCCCCGGCGGCGGCCAGATCATCACGCCGCCATCGCAAATCCAGGACATGTACGCGAGCGGCCGTGGCAGCATGAAGGTGCGCGCGCGCTGGAAGATCGAGGAACTGGCGCGCGGCCAGTGGCAAGCCGTCGTGACGGAACTGCCGCCGGGCACCTCATCGCAAAAAGTGCTGGAAGAAATCGAGGAACTGACGAATCCGAAGATCAAGCTGGGCAAGAAGGCCCTGTCGCCGGAACAGGTGGCCCTGAAGGCGCTGATCCTCAATTCGCTCGACACCATCCGCGACGAATCGGGCCGCGCCGCGCCCGTACGCCTCGTGTTCGAGCCGAAGTCGAAGAACCAGGACCAGACGGAATTCATGCTGATGCTGCTGGCGCACACCTCGCTCGAATCGTCGACCTCGATCAACCTGGTGATGATAGGCGGCGACGGCCGTCCGCGCCAGAAGGGCCTGGGCGACATCCTGCGCGAGTGGATCGACTTCCGCTTCGAGACCGTCACCCGCCGCACCGGCTACAAACTGGGCAAGGTCAAGGACCGCATCCATATCCTGGAAGGGCGCGAAGCGATCCTGCTCAATATCGACAAGGTGATCCAGATCATCCGCAATTCGGATGAACCGAAGGCGGCCCTGATCGACGCGTTCAATCTGTCCGAACGCCAGGCCGACGACATCCTGGAAATCCGTCTGCGCCAGCTGGCGCGCCTGGAAACGATCAAGATCCAGCAGGAATTGGCCGAGCTGCGCAAGGAAGAAAAATCGCTGCAGGACCTGCTCGACAACCCGGGTTCGATGAAGCGCGCCATCATCCGCGAAATCGAAGCGGATGCCAAGCAATTCGGCGACGCGCGCCGCACCCTGATCGAGGAAGCGCAAAAGGCCGTGGCCGAGCAGAAGGTCGTCGACGAACCCGTCACCGTCATCATTTCGGAAAAAGGCTGGGTGCGCGCGCGTACCGGCATCGGCCACGATGCGGCGCAATTCACGTTCAAGGCGGGCGACAGCCTGCATGGCGCCTTCGAGTGCCGCACGGTCGACACCCTGCTGGGCTTTGGCAACAACGGCAAGATTTACTCGGTTCCCGTCTCGGCGCTGCCCAACGCGCGCGGCGACGGCGTGCCGATCACGACCTTGTGCGACCTGAGCGGCGGCACCCCGGGCAACGCCGTGCGCATCTTGCACTACTTTGCGGGCAATGGCGCCACCAATTTGCTGCTGGCGTCGAGCGCCGGCTACGGCTTCATCGCCAAGGCGGGCGACATGGTCAGCCGCCTGAAAGGGGGCAAGGCCTTCATCACCCTGGACGACGGCGACCTGCCGCTCGAACCGAAGGTCATCCCCGAGGCGGCCAGCGCCCTTGCCTGCCTGACGGAAGGCGCGCGCCTGCTGGTGTTCGGCCTCGATGAAATGAAAACCCTGTCCAAGGGCGGCACCGGCGTCAAGCTGATCGATCTCGACGCCAAGGACAAGCTGCTGGCCGTGCAGCCGATCACCCAGCGCGGCGTGGTCGTCTCGGGCATCGGCCGGGCGTCGAAACCGCAGGATGCGTCGCTGGGCGCCACGGCCCTGGCCGACCACTTCGGCAAGCGCGCCAAGAAGGGCAAGGCGCTGGCGGCCAAGCTGAAACCGGTGTCGATGGCGGCCATCGGCTGACCGGCATCGCGCCATACAAAAAAGACAGGTTCGCCTGTCTTTTTTTTCGCCTATCACCGCGGGAAAAATAGTTTTACAAATACGCGCCGCGTTTTCGTTATCCCTGCAGGCATGCCACCGGCATGCCGTCCACGGACAGGAGAACAGCGATGACAAACAACGTTTCAGGCAGGTCGCCATGCAGCGTTTGACCCCGGCCGAGCGGCTGGTGGCGGCCATGGCGGCCGAAGGTCTGCCCTACAAAAGCATCGCCAGGGAACTGGGCAAGTCGCCGGCCACCGTGCGCAACCAGCTGCACGCGATCTATCAGAAGCTGGACGTGGGCAACCGCACGGCGCTTGCGCACAAGCTGCGCGGCCAGGCTTAACGCCGCGACAGGCGCAGCACGTCGGGCGTCGCTTCGACGATGTCGATCACGTCCTGTGCCCCGGCGCCATCACCGAGCGCATAGCGGCCCATGCCCAGGGGCACGAGCCGGGTCACGGGGCCGGCGCGGGGCCGGTCGTCGGGGCCGGGCAACATCGACGTCAAGGTCGCCGCCCCTTGCGCTTGGGAGCCGGCCGGCGCGCCGAATTCCAGCACCTTGCGCCCCTTGCGGCTGGGAGGAAAGGCAAACGTGGCCGTGGGCCGGTACACCTCGATACCGTCCGCATCCTCCTCGAACGAGTGCGTCCAGCTGCCGCTGGGCAGTGCCGTTGTCATGCCATGCATGGCGATCCCTCCCTCAGAAGCACGATACCACGCCGCCCAGGCTTTCATAACCGCTCACGGAGGGCGACCAGGCCGTGCCGTTCCACGCCTTGTGGAACAGTGCGCCATTCGTGCCCGTGACAAAGACGTCGAGGCGGTTCGGCGCCCAGGCCGTGGCGCGCGGCCGCGAAGTGCACACGCCACCCAGGTTGTCAAAGCCAGTCAGGGACGGAGCCCAGGCGGATCCATTCCACGCCTTGTGATACAGGGCGCTGTCCGTGCCGATGACGAACAGGTCGAGCCGGTCGGGCGCCCACGACACGGCTTCCACCTCGCCCACGCAAACGCTGCCCAGGCGCTCGAAGCCGTCGATGGACGGCCCCCATTTCGCGCCATCCCACCATTTATGATACAGCGCGCCATCGGTGCCCGTGACGAAGACGTCGAGGCGGTTCGGCCCCCACGCCACCGCTTTCGGCGACGAGGTGCAGATGCCGCCCAGCCGCTCATAGCCCGTCAGCGACGGTCCCCAGGCCGTGCCGTTCCACCACTTGTGGTACAGGGCCCGGTCCGTGCCGACGACGAAGACATCGAGGCGGTTCGGCCCCCACGCCACGGCTTCCGGCTGGCCCAGGCACAGACCGCCCATGGCTTCGTACCCCGTCAGCGACGGCCCCCAGGCGGACCCGTTCCACCATTTGTGATACAGGCCACGGTCCGTGCCGACGACAAACACGTCGAGGCGGTTCGGCCCCCAAGCCACGGCGCGCGGGTCGCCCACGCACAAGCCGCCCATCGATTCATAGCCGGTCAGCGACGGTCCCCAGGCCGTACCGTTCCACCATTTGTGGAACAAGCCGCTGTCGGTGCCCGTAACGAACACGTCGAGACGGTTCGGTCCCCACGACACCACCTGCGGCGCACTGGTGCAGATGCCGCCTTGCGCTTCGTAGCCGGTGACGGATGGCCCCCAGGCCGTGCCATTCCAGGCCTTGTGGTACAGGGCGCGGTCGGTGCCCACCACGAACACGTCGAGACGGTTCGCGCCCCAGGCCACGACGGGCGAGGAACTCTGGCGCGGCGTGGCGCCCGTGCCGGCTCCTCCTGTGCCGATGCTGGCGCGCGGGCCATCGAGACAGGCCTGCATGCGCGCCACCTGGCCGGCCGTGAACATGAACATGGCGGGATCGTCGACATAATCCATGTAGTTCATGAACATGTCGCCATTCGGTCCGTTATTGCACGACACCTGGGGAAACGCGGGCTGGCCCGTGTTCGGCCCTCCCTGGTTCGGCGTGTCGGCCACGTTGTCCGTGCCCGAGCATCCGGTGCCGTCGTCGCCCCAGATATGGTTCAGGTTCAGCCAGTGGCCGATTTCATGCGTGGCCGTGCGCCCCAGGTGGAACGGTGGCGCCGCCGTGCCGGTCGTGCCAAACGCTGACTGCAGGATCACGACGCCGTCGGTGGCGGCCGGGCCGCCGGGAAACTGCGCGTAACCGAGCAAGCCGCCGCCGAGCTGGCAGACCCATATATTGAGGTAGCTGTCGGCCGGCCAGGCATCCATGCCGCCCGTCGCCTGCGACTTGACCGCATCGTCGGCGCCAAACGAGGCCACCGTCGTCTGGCGCCGCTCGATGCCGCTGGTGGCCGCGCCATGCGGATCGATCGTCGCCAGCGCGAACTCCACGCGCGCATCGGCCGTCAGCGGCAGGAACGGCGCCGGCGTGCTGTTGACGTCCGGGTTGACGCGCCGGAAGTCACGATTGAGGACATCGATCTGGCTGGCGACCTGCGCATCCGAGATATTCTGCACGGCCGTATTCCACACCACGTGCACCACCACCGGGATGTGCGTCACGCCGGAACGCCCCGCAATGCTGGCATCACCCTCGTAGAGCCCTGCCAGGTTTTCGATATCGGCGCGCACGCTCGCGTACGACGGATCTTCGCTCAGCAAACGGCGGTGCACGTCCATCGTGGCGCAGGTGCGCGTCTGCGGCGTGCCGCCGCCCTGCCCCCCATCACCGCCGCCGCCCATGCCGCCACTGCCGCCACCATCGCCGCCCATGCCACCGCCAACTCCCACCTGCATGCAACTGGCGCCGGCCATGGCCTGCGATGCCTGCTGCATGCCACCACCCGGCATGTCGCCAGCGTTCGCGGCCGTCGCGCCCTGGCCGAGCGCCGCCTGGTCCGCGTACGACACGCCCAGGCGCGGTCCCTGCATGGCGTCGCCGCCCGCCGCCTCGGCGACGGCCTGCACATCGCCCTCGACGGGCATGGCCTGCATGGCGGACATGACCGGCGCGCCTTCCGCCGAACCGGTAGCCGGCGATTTTTTCGTTTTAGCGGTGCTCATGATGTCTCCCTTCGTCTGTTTGCCAATTCACTATGGCACGGCGAAAAGAGGAGCATTTGCGGCAGATCAAGACTGGCAAACGGCGCCAGGGAAAAGTGGCGGACGAAAAAAAAGACAGCCGAAGCTGTCTTTGGGGCTTGCAGGCCGAAGCCCGCAAACGGTGCATTACTTGGCGGCGGCGGCCTTGACTTCAGCGTCGGCCTTGGCCTTGGCTTCTTCCGTCTTGGTGGCGGCAATGGCTTTATCCTGGTTCGCTTCCACTTTTTCCTTGGCCACTTTGGCATCCGCATTCACGGCGGCCTTGTGCGCTTTCGCATCGGCTTTGGCCGCGGCCTTGTCAGCCTTGGCCTGCGCCTTCATTTTGTCTTCCGGATCGGCGTCGACCACTTTGTCGTGGGCCTTGGCCTTGGTTTTATTTGCCTTGTGCTGGGCGTCGGCTTTCTTTTCGTCGGCCTTCATTTCCGCCTTGGCGACGTTCGCGTCAGCCTTGGCATCGACTTTGGCTTCCTTGTTGGCGGCCTTGTTGATGTCATGCTGCGCAGACGCCTGGGCGCTGGCAACGGCTGGGGTGACTGGCGCCGTTTGCGCGATGGCAGCGGTGGCGAACAGGGTAGCGATCAGGGTGGCGAGTAATTTGTTCATGATGAGACCTTTCAATATGGATTCGAGTTATTTTTACTAAAGGCGGGCAAAATGTTCCAAATTTGCCAGGCACCGCGCTGTTTCTTGAGGTAGCGCGATGGCATGACTTCATAGTAAAGATAACTGGCACTCCCCACAGTGCGTTAGCGCACTCAAGGGGAAATATGTTCATTTCGGCAAATTTCCCCTTGAGCGCGCCAATGCATCCAACAACCTCAGGCGCCCACGGCCAGCGCCGCGTGGCGGGCCGCCACCCACTCCTCGTTGGCCGGCTCCACGCCCACGACGATGTGGCTATCCGGCGTGGAAATAAGGCTGGCATTGCGCGCATTGGCATCCGCATCGAGCACGGGGCCGATGAATCCCAGCTCGGCGCAGATGCGCTGGCGCAGTTCGGCGCTGTGCTCGCCGATACCGGCCGTAAACACCAGCATGTCCAGCCCACCCAGCACGGCCGTCAGGGCGCCGATCTCACGCACGATGCGGCGGATGTACAAATCCAGCGCGGCGCGGATGCGTTCGCCCGTCGCGTCCTGCCGGTCCTGCTGCGCCAGCAAGATGGGTGGGTCGGCCGACACGCCCGACACGCCCAGCAAGCCCGACTCGTGGTACAGCACGTGCGCCACTTTTTCCAGCGACAGTTTTTCGATCTCCATCAGGTAGATCACGGCGCCCGGGTCGAGCGAGCCGCAGCGCGTGCCCATCATCAGGCCGTCGAGCGCGGAAAAGCCCATGGTGGTGGCCACGCTGTGCAAATTGTCCATGGCGCACAGGCTGGCGCCGCTGCCCAGGTGGGCGACGATGACCTTGCCGCGCGCGACTGAGCCGAAGCGCTGCTCCAGCACCAGCGACTGGTATTCGTACGACAGGCCGTGGAAGCCATAGCGGCGCAAGCCCCGCTCCCACGCATCGTATGGCAAGGCCAGCATCTGCTCGACCTGCGGCACCGTGTGGTGGAAGGCCGTGTCGAAGCACGCCACCTGGGCGATGTCGGGCCGCGACTCGAGCAGCACCTCGATCGCCTCGAGCGCGAACGGCTGGTGCAGGGGCGCGAGCGGCACATAACTTTTCAGGTCGGCCAGCACGGCAAAATCGATGCGCACGGGCGCAAAATACTTGCTGCCGCCATGCACCACGCGGTGCGCGACGGCGCGCAAGTGGCGCCCCTCCAGCTGCGCCACCACTTGCGCGCGGATGTATTCGAGCGCCGCGTGATGCGGCTGCTCCGGGTCCAGCTGCAAGGCGACGGCAGGCAGGCCGCCGGCGCGGTAGGTGGCGTTTTCACGGCCGATGCCTTCGACCTTGCCGCTCCATTGCGCCTGCTGCGGCAGCACGCCGCCGCTTTGTTCGAACAGGGCGAACTTGATGCTCGACGAACCGCAATTGAGCACGAGGATCAGGGCGCCATCGGCATGTTGGACTGCTGCGTTCATGGCGGCGTGCTCCGGTAATGGTTGGCCAGCATCACGGCGATGGCGCACGAGGCGATGCGGCTGGCGCGCGAATCGGCGCGGCTGGTGAGGATGACGGGAATCTTCGCGCCCAGCACGATGCCGGCGCTGTCCGCGTCGCCCATGTATTCGAGCTGCTTGGCCAGCATGTTGCCGCTTTCCAGGTCCGGCACCAGCAGGATGTCGGCGCGGCCCGCCACTTCCGAGACGATGCCCTTGACGGTGGCGGCGGCGATCGAGACGGCATTGTCGAAAGCCAGCGGGCCGTCGAGGATGGCGCCCGTGATCTGGCCACGGTCGGCCATCTTGCACAGGGCGGCCGCGTCCAGGGTGGCGGGCATGTCCGCATTCACCGTTTCCACGGCGGCCAGAATGGCCACGCGCGGGCAGGCCACGCCGATCACGTGCGCCAGGTCGATGGCGTTGCGCACGATGTCGGCCTTCATGGCCAGGTTGGGCGCGATATTGATGGCCGCATCCGTGATGATGAAGGGACGCGGGTACGCGGGTGTCTGCATCAGGAAGCAGTGGCTGATGCGGCGCTTGGTGCGCAGCCCGGCGCTGGCCGACAGCACGGCCGACATCAGTTCATCCGTGTGCAGGCTACCCTTCATCAGCGCTTCGACTTCGCCCTTGCCCGCCAGTTCGGCGCCGCGTGCGGCGGCCGCATGGCTATGTTCGACGTCGTCGATGGCGATGCCGGCCAGGCTCAGGCCCGCCTCCAGCGCCACGGCTTCCAGGCGCGCGCGCGGCGCCACCAGCACGGGCGTGATCAGGCCGGCCGCATAGGCGTCAAGCGCGCCCGACAGGCTCAGCTCATCGCAGGGGTGGATCACGGCCACCCTGATCGGGCCCAGGGTGCGCGCGTGTTCCAGCAGGCGCCGCGTGCCGTCGCCGTTATGCAGGCGCACTTCAGGCAAGGTGGCGCGCTTGCGTTCGATCTGCTCGGCGGGCGCGATCACCTGCGCCTCGCCATCGAGCACCACGGCGCCATGCTGGTTGACGCAGCGGCAAGCCAGGGTCACGTGGCGGTTACGCGGCTCGAGCGCCGTGACGGTGACGCTGATGGCCAGGGTATCGCCCACGCGCACGGGCTGCAAGAAGCGCAGGGTCTGGCCCGTGTAGACGGTGCCGGCGCCGGGCAGGCGCGTGCCCAGCACGGCGGAAATGAGGGCCGCGCCCCACATGCCGTGGGCGATCACGCCCTCGTAGCGGGTGGCGGCGGCAAATTCCGTATCGAGGTGCTGCGGGTTGTCGTCGCCCGACATCACCGCGAACAGGGCGATGTCGTCCATGCTCAGGGTGCGCGTGATGCTGGCCGTATCGCCGATGGCGATCTGGTCGAAGGTGCGGTTGCGTACGATATTCAAGTCATCGTTGTGGGTAGTAGTCATCGTGGCCTTCTATACGGGAGTAATGTGTTTGGCCGGTCTGGCTTTGGGGCCGGTAGCGGATGTGCGCGCGTCCGGCGGCTGCGCCTTCGTTTGCGCCTTGACCGCGCGGTCGAAGACGTCCAGCATCTGCTGCAGGCTCGCTTCCTCGTCCGGCGTCGGCGCTTCGGGCACTTGCAGCACTTGCTGCAGCCACTCGGCCAGCGCGCCGATATCGTCCGGGTCGGCGCGCGACAGCAAAACCGGCAAGGCGGCGATGGCCGCGTCGAAATCATGCAGCATCAGGCGCGCCTGCTGGCGCACGATACCGCGGAATTCCTCCATGCCGACATCCTGCCGGTATTGCGGCTTGATCAGTTTGAGGGCCAGGTTGACCCTGCGTTCGTCGGCGATCATGCGGAAGCGGTAGATGTAGAACAGCGCGCGCACGGCCGCTTCCACCAGGCCGCCCCGCTGCATGTCCTCGTCCATCTTGCGCGTTTCGCAGCGCACGTACTCGCAATGCTCTGGCGAGATGCCGGGATGGGGGCGCGGCGGCGTCGTGTCGCCGATGGCTTGTCCCGTCAGCGCCTGCACCAGGGGCGAACCGTACACCAGGTCGAAGGTCGTTTCCTGCACCATGTCGCGCCAGTCGCGCCAGCCGTTCAAGCCGGCCGTGATGGCGCCGGAGACGGCTTCCTGCATGGCCAGCAGCGGATTGTCGGGCGCTACCGGCTGGCGCTGGGCGCGCACTTTTTCGGCCTCCCTGGCCACCAGCCTGGCCAGTGGATTGTGATCGGTCCAGCGCTCGTACGACACGCGCAGCGGGTGCGCGAGCTGCAGGAAGCGCGCCGTCTGCGGCGTGACCATGGCGCGCACCCACGGCTGCGCGAACGTGCGGTACAGGGCCAGGTTCACCTCGGACACGCGCGCGGCGGCGGCGAACTTGCGGTCGTTTTCCACGCTGGGCTGCACGATGGCGCGCACGTCGTCGATGCCGCGATGCTCGACCTGCAGCACATAGTCGCCGCTGGCCAGGTCCGCGTTCGGCGTATCGGGCGTCTTGTCGACGATCCTCGCTTCATAGATACCGGCCGGCAGCAGGTTGATCAGGTCGATATTGCTGGCGAATTTCTGGTGTTCCTTGTGCCCCACCTTGGCCGACACAAAGATGCCCAGGTGGCCGATGCTGTCATGCACGGCGTAGACGATGGTCTGGTCGTGCATCAGTACGTCCTTGTCGTCGCGGTACAGGTCCGTGATCCAGCCCAGGGCCTGCGGCGGCGGCGTGATGTTGTCGCCGTTCGAGCAGAACACGACGATGGGCGAACGGATATTGCGCAAGTCCAGGCGCACGCCGTCGGAGGTGATCAATTCGGCCGTGGCCAGGCGGTTGCCGATGAACAGATTGTCGACGATGTACTGCATCTCGACGTCGTTCAGAAAAACGTGGCCGCCCCAGTATTTTTCAAATTCCAGGTAACGGGGCGCTTCCGTGTCGATGTTCGCGTACAAGTTGTACTGCTTGCTCCACAGCGTATTGGCCGGGTTCAGCTTCTCGAAATTCTGCACCAGGCTGGCGCCGTCGAAACGGCCGTTGCCCAGGTCGCCCGCCAGCGCCGTGGCCCAGCTGCCGCCCATCAGGCCGCCCGCGTAGCGCATCGGATTGCGGCCATGCCAGCCGGCCCAGTACGACACGGGCGCGCCGGCCACGATGATGGGACCGAACAATTCCGGGCGCATGGCCGCCGTCATGAGGATTTGCCAGCCCGCCTGGCAATTGCCGATGACGACGGGTTTACCTTCGCTGAGCGGATGCAGGGCGATGACTTTTTCCAGGAAGGCCGCCTCGGCGTGCATGACGTCTTCCACCGTCTGCCCCGGCACGGGATCGGGCAGGAAGCCGATGAAGTAGCACGGATGGCCGGCGCGCAGGGCCACGCCGATCTCGCTCTCGGCCTTGAAGCCGCCGATGCCGGGACCGTGTCCGGCGCGCGGGTCGACGACGACGAAGGGCCGTTTCGATGGATCGGGTTCGGGCGCATCGGGCGTCAGGATGCGCGCCAGGCCGTAGTTGACGGGACGCGCCAGTTCCAGGCCCGACATCACCAGTTCGGCGGGGAAGTCGAGCACGTTCGGCACTTCCTCGGCCATGTGCTCCTGGTACTGGTTGCCGCGCCGGCGCATCACGTCCGCGTACAGCACGATGCGCTGCCACGAGTCGCGCGCATAGTCGCCCAGCACGCCCAGCGACGGCAAGCCGCCGGCGGAAAAAAATGGTGCAGCTTCGGTCTTCATGGCTATCCTTTTCATGCAAACACACGCCGGACCATTCCGGCGCGGGGGCTACGCCATCTGGCTGATGGTCTTGCGAAAACGGGCAAGGGCAAACGTGAACAGCGCCGTGCCGATGGCCAGCAGGGCCAGGAACGGTTTCCACACGACGTCGATGCCGGCGCCCCGGTACAAAATCGCCTGGCTCAGTTCGACGAAATGCGTGGTCGGGGCGATCAGCATGATGTTCTGCACCAGTTCCGGCATGCTTTCGCGCGGCGTGCTGCCGCCCGACAGCATCTGCAGCGGCAGCAGCACGAGGATCAAGAGCATGCCGAACTGCGGCATGCTGCGCGCCACGGTGGCGAGGAAAATGCCCATCGACGTCGTGGCGAACAGGTGCAGGGCCGCGCCGCACAGGAACAGCGCGATCGAGCCCTCGATCGGGACGTGCAGCATGCCGCGCACCACCAGGTTCAGCGACAGGGCGGCGGCCAGCAGCACGACGAGGCCCATCGACCAGACCTTGCCCAGCATGATTTCGGCCGGCGTCACGGGCATCACCAGCAAGTGCTCGATGGTGCCGTGTTCACGTTCGCGTATCAGGGCCGCGCCGGTGAGGATGATCGACAGCATCGTCACCTGGTTGATGAGTTCCATCAGCGAGCCAAACCAGGCCTGGCTCAGCGACGGATTGAAGCGCGCGCGCATCACCAGCTCCACAGGCGAGACGGTTGCGCCCCGGTAGCGCTTGGCGAATTCCGATATCTCGCCGGCGACGATCTGCTGGATGTAGCCGCTGCCGCTGAAGGCCTGGCTCATGCGCGTGGCGTCCACGTTCAGCTGCAGCTCCGCCTGGCGTCCGCCCAGCACGTCGGCCTGCAGCTTGGGCGGGATCGTCAGCACGAAGGTGTACCGGCCCGCGTCCAGGCCCGTGTCGACCTGGCTCTGGTTGATCATGGCCGGCGGCGTGAACTGGGGCGGGAAGAAGGCCGAGGCGATGCGCCCGGACAGCGGCGAGCCATCCTCGTCGACGATGGCGATCGACGCCATGTGCAGGGTTTCCGGCTTGGCCGTGGCGGCCACGTAAATCGCCAAAGTAAACGTGTAGAGGATCAGGATCAGCATCATCGGATCGCGGATCAGGCTCCAGATTTCCTTCACGCCCAGGCGGTAGATGTTTTCAAGGTGGCGCATATCAGCTCTCCTGCTTCTTCAGCAGCGCCACCGTCACGCCGAGGATCACGGGGATGGCAATGATCAATGGCCAGAACGAGGCGTGCAGGTCGCCCAGTCCCAGCGCCTTGTTGAACACGCCGCGGCTGATATTGAGCATGTGCGTGGCCGGGTACATCAGGCCGATGGCCTTGCCCACGCCCTCCATCGACGAGACGGGATTGAGCAAGCCGGAAAACTGGATGGCCGGGATCATGGTGCCGATCATGGTCACGAACAGCGCCGCGATCTGGCTACGCGTAAACGTCGAGGCGAACAGGCCGATGCCGGTGGCGCAGATATTGAAGATGAACGTGGCGCCGATCAGGGTCGGCAAGCTGCCCTTGACCGGCACGCCGAAGGCGGTGACGGCCAGCAGCGCCATGAGGAGGAAGTTGAACATGGCCAGCACGACGTAGGGCACCTGCTTGCCGAGCAAGAATTCCAGGCGAGTGACGGGCGTCACGTACAGGTTGATGATGGAGCCCAATTCCTTTTCGCGCACGACGGACAGCGCCGCCAGCATGGCCGGCAGCATCAGCAGCAGCAAGGGAATCACGGCCGGCACCATGGCCGGCAGGCTTTTCACGTCGGGGTTGTAGCGGTAGCGCGTCTGGATGGCGACGGGATTGCTCATCGTGATGCCATAGCGGTGCAAGGCCTGGTCGGCCAACCACAGCTGGTGCATGCCCTGCACGTAGCCCTGCACGGTTTCCGCGCGCATCGGCATGGCGCCGTCGATCCACGCGCCCACCTGGGCCGGCGCGCCGCGCTGCACGTCGCGCGCGAAGCCGGGCGGGATCTCGATGGCCAGCGACAGTTCTCCGCTGCGCATGCGCTTGTCGATATCGGCATAGTCGCGCAGCGGCGCTCGCTCGATGAAGTAGCGCGAGCCGGCCAGGTTGTTCGTGTAATTCTGGCTCAACGTCGTCTGGTCATGGTCGAGCACCGCGTAACTCAAGTCTTCGACGTCGAGGCTGATGCCGAAGCCGATGACGAACAGCAGCAGCACGGAGCCGCCCAGCGCCAGGGTCAGGCGCACGGGGTCGCGGCGCAGCTCCAGGGTCTCGCGCCACATGTAGCTGAGCATGCGGCCCAGGCTGAAGCGGCTGCGCCGGTGTTGTTCCTGCTGCGGCGGCGCGGCCGCTTCCACCTTCCGCACGGGCGCCGGCGTTTCCCCCACCGTCGCCGCTGCCGTACCACCGCCCGCCTCTTCCAGGTAGGCGATGAAAGCCGCTTCCAGCGAGGGCGCGCCCTTCTTGCGCACCAGTTCGGCCGGCGCATCGCTGACCAGCACTTTCCCCGCATGCATCAGCGAGATGCGGTCGCAGCGCTCGGCCTCGTTCATGAAGTGGGTGGAAATGAAAATGGTGACGTGGTCGCGCCGCGCCAGCTCGATCATCAGACGCCAGAAATTGTCGCGCGCGATCGGGTCGACGCCGGACGTCGGTTCGTCGAGGATCAGCATTTCCGGCTTGTGCACCATGGCCACGGCCAAGGATAGCCGCTGGCGTATGCCCAGCGGCAGGCTGTCGGGCAAGTCGTCCATCACCGCGCGCAAGTCGAAGCGCTGCGCCATCTCGTCGATGCGCGCAGGTATCTCGCCCTCTGGCACGTGGAACAGGCGCGCGTGCAGCACCAGGTTCTGGCGCACCGTCAGTTCGCTGTACAGCGAGAAGGCCTGCGACATGTAGCCGACCCGGCGGCGCGTATCGATATCGCTGGAATCGACCTGCTTGCCGAACAGCCAGGCCTTGCCTTCCGTGGCCGGCAGCAAGCCCGTGAGCATCTTCATGGTGGTCGACTTGCCGCAGCCGTTCGAGCCGAGAAAACCGAAGATTTCGCCGCGGCCGATGCGGAAATTCACATGGTCGACGGCCGTGAAATCGCCGAAGCGCATGGTCAGGTCCTGCGCCTCGATGGCGACGTCCTGCGCGCTGGCCGCGTCCAGCGGCGTGATGACGACGGGCTGGTGGCCCGCGCGCTTGGCTTCGGGCAGCAGCTTGATGAAGGCCGCTTCCAGGTTGCCGCTGTCCGTGCGCGCCAGCAGTTCGGCCGGCGTGCCCGTATCGAGCACCTTGCCGTCATCCATGGCCACCAGCCAGTCGAAGCGCTGCGCCTCGTCCATGTAGGCGGTGGCCACCATCACGCTCATTTGCGGGCGCTGCACGCGGATGCCGGCGATCAGGTCCCAGAACTGGGCGCGCGCCAGCGGATCGACGCCGGTGGTCGGCTCGTCGAGAATCAGCAGGTCGGGATCGTGGATCAGCGCGCAGCACAGGCCCAGCTTCTGCTTCATGCCGCCCGACAGCTTGCCCGCCGGGCGCGCGAGGAACGCTTGCAAGCCCGTGCTGCGGGTCAGCTGGTCGATGCGGCGGCGGCGCTCGGCCGCGTCGTGGCCGAACAGGCGCGCGAAAAACTGCAGGTTTTCCTCGACCGACAGGGTCGGATACAGGTTCTTGCCCAGCCCTTGCGGCATGTAGGCGATGCGCGGGCAGACGTCGTCGCGGTGGCGCGCATCGCGCATGTCGCCGCCCAGCGCCATCACCGTGCCCTGCTGCACGGCGCGCGCGCCCGCCACCAGCGACAGCAAACTCGATTTGCCCACGCCATCGGGTCCGATCAAGCCCACCATGCGGCCGGCCGGCACGTCGAGGTCGATGCCGTCCAGCGCCACCGTCTTGCCGTAATGCTGGCTGACGCCGCGGATGCTGACGACTGGGGAAGTGGCAGCCACGGTCACTGCGGAACCTTCGCCGTCAGTTCAGCGGGCCAGGCCTGCTTCGCATCGAGACGCACCCAGGCCACGCCGGGCAAGCCCACTTTCACCAGCGCCAGATGCTTTTGCAGCAGTTCGCGGCTGATCTGCGCCTTCACACGGAACATCAGTTTCTGGCGTTCGCTGGCCGTTTCCACGGTCTTCGGCGTGAACTGCGCGCTGGCGGCGACGAACGAGATCGTCGCCGGTATCACGTACTGGGGCGCCGCATCGAGGATGATGCGCACTTCGCCGCCCAGCGCCACCTTGCCGGCCGCCGTCTCGGGCAGGAAGAAGGTCATGTAGACGTCCGACAGGTCGACCAGGTTGAGCACCTTGCCGCCGCCGGCCAATACTTCGCCCTGCTGCGCCACCAGGTATTGCACGCGGCCGTCGCGCGGCGCCGCCAGCTGGCCGTCGGCCAGGTCGGCGTCGATGCGCGCCGTCGTCGCCTCGGCCGCCACGACGGCGGAACGCGAGCCGACCACCTGCGCCCTGGCCGCGTCGATGGCCGCCTGCGCCGCCGTCACCTGCGCCCTGGCAGCATTCAGGGCGGCGGCCACGCTGCGCACGCGGGCGCGGTCGTCGTCGAGTTCCTGCACCGAGGACGCGCCTTCTTTCGACAGGGTTTCGGAGCGTGCCAGGCGGCGGCGCGCCGCATCGAGTTCGCTTTCGCGCTGCGCCACCATGGCCAGCGCGGCCGCCTTGTCGCTCTCGCGCACGGCCACCTGCGCCTGCGCGCCCACCACCGCATCGGATGCCTGCTGCTGGCGCGCACGCGCCTCGTCGCGCTGGGCCGCCAGGGAATCGACCTGCATGGTGGCCAGCGGCTGGCCCGCCTTGACGAAGTCGCCCTCGCGCACGAGGATCTCCTTGACCCGCCCGGCCAGCTTGGTGGCGACGTCGATTTCCGTCGCTTCGATGCGGCCATTGCCGCTGACAAAACCTTCGCCAGGACCGGTGGGACGCATTTTTTGCCAGGCCACATAGCCCAGCACGAGAACGGCCACGACGAGTGCCGCGGGGATGAGTTTTTTCTTCAGTTGAGCATTCATGGTATCGGGGGGATCAAATTAGTGGGTGGAAGCGGCGGTGGAGGTGACGGGTGCGCCGCCGCCCAGGGCCGCATACAGGCTGACCTGGCTCGACAGCAGCGCGCGGCGCGTCTGCACCAGCTGCTGCTCGACCGTCAGCAAGTCGCGCTGCGCGTCGAGTACTTCCAGGTAGGGCGCGGCGCCATTGTCGTAGCGCAGCTTGGCCAGGCGTGCCCGTTCGCTCTGTGCGGCCAGGGTCGTCTTGCCGATGTCGACCTGCAGCGCCAGCCAGCGCCGGTTCGACAGCGCGTCGGCCACTTCGCGGAAGGCGCCCTGCACGCTCTTTTCATAGTTGGCCACGGCCACGTCGCGGCGCACTTCGGCCAGGTCCATATTGGCGCGCAAACGGCCCGCGTCAAAGATCGGCAGCACCAGGCGTGGCGCGACATTCCAGGCGCCGCTGCCAGAATCGAACAAACCGCTCAATTCCGCGCTGGCCGTGCCGTAGGCGGCCGTCAGCGAAATCGTCGGGAAGAAGGCGGCGCGCGCGGCGCCGATATTGGCTTGCGCGGCGCGCAGCTGGTGTTCGGCCGCGATCAGGTCGGGGCGCTGCGTGAGCAAGGCCGAGGGCAGGCCCGCATGCAGCGGCTGCAGCACGCTGGCGTCGTCGAAGCGGCGCACCTCGCCAGCCACCGGCGTCAGATCGACGGGGCCGCCCACCAGCTGGGCCAGCGCGTGCGCCTGCACGGCGCGCGCCTGTTCCAGCTGGGCCGACAGCGAGAGGGCCTGGCTGAGCAGGGTTTCCACCTGCGTCAGGTCCAGCTTGGAAATCGACCCGACTTCAAAGCGGCGCGTGAAGATGCGCAGCGATTCGGCGCGGCTGTCGACGGTGGCGCGCGCCAGTTCCACCCTTTCGTCGAGTTCACGCAAGCCCAGGTAGCCATTGGCCACCTGCGCCACGAGGGCCACGCCGACGGCGCGGCGCGCCTCGTCGCTGGCCAGCAGGGTTTGCAGCGCGCTGTCCTTCAGGCTGCGCACCCGGCCCCAGAAATCGAGTTCCCACGCGCTCACGTTCAAGCCCGCCTGGTACTGCGCGCTCGTCATGGCGCGGCCCGTCGGACTCAGGTCGTCTGGCACGCGTGCGCGGCTGCCGGAGGCGCCCAGCGCGATGGTGGGAAATTGCTCCGCGCGCTGGATGCCGTACGCGGCGCGCGCCTCTTCCACGCGCAGCGCGGCGATGCGGATATCGCGGTTGCTGGCCAGCGCCTGCGCAATGAGCGCCTGCAGGCGCGGGTCGGCGAAATAGCTTTGCCAGGCGACGTCGGGCGCATGCGCGCCGGCCGGATCGCTCTCGGGATACTGCGCCGCCACGGGCAGCGGCGGTGGCGCATACGGCGGCGCCATCGAGGCGCAGCCGGCCAGGGCCAGCGTGGTGGCCAGCGCGGCCAGCATGGCGCGGTGTGGCAAGGTAAAAACAGCCATGGTCATCATCTTCCAGTCAATTCAGAATGTTGTAGCCGCCATCGACGTACAGGGTGCCGCCCGTGATGGCACGCGCGCCGTCGCCGGCCAGGAAGGCGCACAGCGCGCCCACGTCCTCGATGGTGGCCAGGCGGCGCATGGGCGAGCGTTCGATGGCGTCGGCCATCAGGCGGTCGAAATGGGCGATGCCGGAAGCGGCCCGCGTTTCCAGTGGCCCCGGCGAAATGGCGTTCACGCGGATGCCTTGCGGGCCCAGTTCGGCGGCCAGGTAGCGCACGGACGCTTCCAGCGCCGCCTTGACGGGCCCCATCAGGCCGTAGTCGGCGATGACTTCCTCGGCGCCCAGATAACTCATGGTCGTCAAGCTGCCGCCGTCCCGCATCAGGGGTTCGGCCAGTTTCGCCATGCGCATGAAGGAGTGGCACGAGACATCCATCGCCTGCGCAAAGCCGCCGGCCGAGCTGTCCGTCACGCGGCCATGCAAGTCGTGTTTCGGCGCATAGGCGATGGAATGGACGACGAAGTCGATGCGTCCCCACTGCCGTTCGATCTGCGCGAACAGCGCCTCCAATTGCCCCGGCACGGCCACGTCGAGCGGCGCCATGATGGACGCCTGCACCTGCAGCGCCAGCGGCTCCACGTGCGGCCTGGCCTTGTCATTGAGCCAGGTGACGGCCAGTTCGGCGCCGGCCGCGCGCAGGGCGCTGGCGCAGCCCCAGGCGATGCTTTGCGCATTGGCGATACCCACCACCAGCCCCCGCTTGCCCTGCAAGGGCAGGTGCGGCAAGGGGGCCGTCATGCCGGGACCGGACGCAGGGCGGGCCACGGCGTGGCCGCATGCACGGATCGCACGGCGCCCGCATGCAGGGCGGCGGCGCACATGGCCAGGGTGACGCCGCCGGCGCGCGCATACGGCAAGGTAATCGGTGTATGGGGGTGGAGGGTACTGCACGCGTCGGGCGCGGGGGTCTGCATCTTCATGAATCGGCTTCCGTCACTGAAATTCGAGGCCGGCACCAGTGCATTCTCGGGGAACTGGTACAGGGCGAAAATTACTCTACAGCATTTAGATACGTGATTCGCGATGAGTCCGGTCCGCATGCTTATCGTTTTGAGCTAGGTCAACTATAAGTGCGATTGCGGCAATGCAACATTGATATACATCAAATTCTACATCAATATTATTTAAATGAACTAATTGACAAGCAAGCGAATCGCAGTGCTTGTTTGATAACATCGTGGGGCTGGCGCACAGAAAGGCGGCCGTGCAAAAGAAGGGGAGATTGCCTGGAAAACAAGCAATGGGGCGACCTGGCGCAATGTACCAGGCGGGGGAAGGAAATAAATGGGGGCCATGCTATTGCGATGCAACATGGCCCGCCTTGCTTTGCTGCTGGCTAAAACATCAATGGCCTTATTTGCCCGGAACCGGGGCCGGACGCGAATACAGGTCGATGATGGTGCTGATGCCGTCCTGGCATACGGAGCAGAACGTCTCGCTGCGGTCGAACATGATGCACTGCATCTCGGGCCGGTAATAGCCGGACGACTCGTAATGCGCGCCTTCGAAGGCGCCCACCGCATGGCGCTGCGGCGCCTTCGAGAACAGCTGCTGCGTGTATGCCAGGTCGGCCTTGAACAAGCCGCTCATTTCACTTTCCGGGCGGTTGGCCGCGCGCAGGGCCGCGCGCTGCTTCTGGTATTCGCGCGCATGGCTGTCGTACGCTTCCTTCGGCCACGGCGTCGGCAACGGCGTGCCCGCCTTCACGTGATTCTTCCATTTCAGCCTGGCCGGATCGCGCAGCGCCGTGGCGTTCGGCTCCCACGGTTCCTGGCGTTCGCCATTCGACTGATAGGCCACGGGCGAGGTGTAGTACTCGTCGGCCAGGCCGGCGAAATGGTGGCCGAATTCGTGCACGAACAGGTAGTTGGCCCAGTCGTTGTTGGCCGCCGCCGTGCTGAACTGGCCGAAGATGCCGCCTCCGCCGTAGGTATCATTGTTGACGAGGATTTCGATGAATTCATACGGCGCGTACTGCGCCAGGTCGCGCAGCGCGCGGTTGTCCGTCGTCAGCACATAACGCTCGCTGCCGAAGATATCGTAGCGCGTGCCCAAGGGCGATGCGTGATGCACGCCCGTCGAGGGACGCGACACGCCCGACTCCGGCGTCGGCGCGGCCATGGCCCACACGTTGAAGTCATTGGCCCGCTCGCGGAACGGCGAGACGGTAAACAGATGGTCGGCCAATTTGCGCGCCGTCGCTTCGAACTTGCCCATTTCGGCGGCCGTATAGCCATCGCCCATGATCAAGAGGTCGACCTTGTCGCTGGAAGGTCCACTGATGCGTATCGGGATCGGCTTGACGGGGGCCGGCGGCTGCTTGCGGATCACGTCCTGCCCGGCCGGATCGACGTCCGTGCTCCACACGATGGAAAACAGGCCGCGCTCGTCGCGCTTGAGGATGCGCACGCGCACGGGCTGCTCGGGCTGCGGGAAGCGCACGGATTCCTGGAAGGCGCGCGTGGTGGTTTTCGCTTCATCCGTGCTGGCCCACTCGCCGAAGATGGTGGAAAAGCCGCGCGAATACAGCACCTTGCCCGACTTGATGTCGACCACTTCCAGCATATTGTTGCCACGGTTGCTGTCGTCGATGGGACGCGCCAGGTTGCCCGGCCATGGCAGGGGCTCGACCAGCACGCGCTCGACCGCGTAATGCTCGCCCAGCGCATTGCCGCTGTGCTGGTAATCGAGGCGCATGGTGGCCGGCTGGGCGGCACTGGCAGCTTGCGCGGCAGGGACGATGCCGGCGGCCAGCGCCAGCGCGCAGAGGAAGGATCGAATCGGAGTCTGCTGCATGTCATTCCTAAAACGGTAGAAAAACAGGTGAAGGGATCGGTTTTCCAAACAATCGGCGGGCCTGCCGGCAGGCGCGGGAAAAACCGCTGCGGCACATTGTAGCGACAGGAAGCGAGCGTGCAAAGCGGCCAGCTTGACCAGGCAAGGCAATCGGATTATATTAGACTGACTAGTCGATTAATTAAAGGAGGGAACCATGCGCACCATCGATCCCGATAAACACGCGGCCCGCCGCGACGCCATTCTCGCCGCCGCGCGCCACTGCTTCGCGCGCAAGGGCTTTCACCAGACCAGCACCGCCGCCATCTGCGCGCAGGCGGGCATGAGTCCCGGCAACCTGTTTCATTACTTCCCCACCAAGCAAGCCATCATCGCCGCCATCGTCGACCAGGAAGGCAGCGAGACGGCCGCCTATTTCGCTGGCGTGCAAGGCGGCGCCGATGCCTACGGCGCCCTGCTCGATTTCATGGACCTGGTGCTGGCGCTGGCGGCCGATGCGGACTTTGCGGGACTGGCGCTGGACATCGCCGCCGAAGCGATGCGCGACACGGACATCGCGGCCAGGGTGGCGCGCAACGACGCCAGCCTGCGCCGCGGCGTGCAAACCTTGCTGGAAGAAGCGGCCGCGCAGGGCCAGACGGACGCCGCGCTGGACGTCGCGCAAACGGCCGGCTGGATCGCCGCGCTGATCGACGGCATCTTCAACCGCGTCGCCGTCGATCCCGATTACGCGCCGCTGGCGCAGCGGGCCAGCCTGCACCTGTTATTGGCGCGCTTCCTGCGCCCTGCCCTGGCATGAGCGCCTCCATGCAGACCCGGCCCACGCGCATCGCCGACGTCGACGCCCTGCGCGGCTGCGCCCTGTTCGGCATTTTGGTCGTCAATATCGGCGCCTTCGCCACGCCGTGGTTCGGCCTGGGCTTGACCGATCCCGCCTTTCCCGGCGGCGTGGACCGCGCCACGCATTTTCTCGTCGCCCTGCTGTTCGAGACCAAGTTCTACCTGCTGTTTTCCTTTTTGTTCGGCTACAGCTTCACCCTGCAGATGCAGGCGGCCGCGCGTGCCGAGGCGCCGTTCGCGCCGCGCATGCTGCGCCGGCAAGCGGGCCTGTGGCTGATCGGCGCCCTGCACGCCGTGTTCCTGTTTCATGGCGACATACTGACCACCTATGCTCTGCTGGGCATCGTGCTGCTGGCGCTGCACCGCTGCGGCGAACGGCCCGCCCTGACCCTGGCCTTTATCCTCATCGCCGTCTGCGTGGCATTCTGGGTTGGCATGGCATGGTTGCAAAGCCTGCAGCCGGCGGGCGACGCCGCCGACAACGCCGTGGCGATGGCGCAAAAGGCGGCAAGCGCGCTGGCCGCCTACCGCGCCACGCCGACCGCCGTCGTCCATCAGCACCTGCGCGAACTCGCTGACATCTGGATCGTCCTGCTGCTGGTGCAGGCGCCGTGCGCGCTGGCCATGTTCCTGTGCGGCCTGGCCGCCGGCAAGCGCGAGATGCTGCTGCACGCCGCCGACTATCTGCCGCTGCGCCGCCGCCTGCTGCGGGCCGGCGCGCTGGTCGGTTTGCCTGGCGCCGCCTTCTATGCGTGGACCTCCGTGTATGGCGACAGCCAGGCATGGCAGGTGGCGGGACTGGCCGTGGGACTGGCCACCGCGCCGCTGCTGGCGGGCGCCTACCTGGCATTGGCGCTATCGCTGTTCGAGCGCCTGCGCGACGGCACGCTGTTTGCGCTGCTGGCAGACACGGGCCGCATGGCCCTGTCGAACTACCTGCTGCAGTCGGCCATCTGCGCCGTGCTGTTTCTCGCGTATGGGACGCGGCTGATGGGCAGTGTGTCGCCACTCGGTGCCCTGGCGCTGGCCGCCATCATCTTTGGCGCGCAGCTGCCGCTGAGTCGCTGGTGGCTGCGCGGCCACTCTTATGGACCCGTCGAATGGCTGCTGCGGGCCCTGACGATCGCCGCGTGGCCGCGCTGGCGGCGCACTGGCGCAGCTTATTTGTAGCGGTACAGCGGCTGGCGCAGCTGGATGGGGCGGATGTCGAGGCGCAGCTTCAGCACGGAATACGCTTCCGCCTCGGTCGAACTGTAGCCGACGCTGTTGACCGTTTTACTGAAGCGGAACTCGAAGCCCAGGTCCGGATACGGGTCGCGCGGGTTGCCGAAGGCGATGCCGATGGCTTCCTGCTGCGCGTTGTCGATCAAATTGCCCATCAGGTCGAGCACGGCGTTGTTGCCGAGGATATCGTTGGTGAACACGGGTTCGCGCATGTCGGGCTGGTTCGGATCGAGCTTGTTGTCGGCCTTGTCCGGCGATGGCGTAAACACCCGCGTGACGAGGTTGAATTTGTCGCCCCGGTCCAGATAGCTGATGGCAGCGTTGCTGATATTGAAGTTTTTCACGCCACGGTCGCTGATGGCGCCCGACAGGTCGATCAGCAGGGCGCCGCTGTAGCCGATGACTTCCACGTCGCGCATGGCGTCGACCACCATGGCGCTGTTTTCATCGATGCCCAGGCCCAGGTGATAGCCTTTTTTCAGCATCACGGGAATCATGCGGGCAAAGCGCCCGCGCACCAGCAGATGCTGGTCGACGAACACGTCGCTGCCGATGAAGCCCAGCCCCGGCGCGATTTCGCGGCCATCCGTCACGCCCATCTTGAGCATGTCGAGCACGGGCTTGGCGTCGTAAAACATGGTGGTGCTCATGATGGCCGCGCCCGCGCTGGAACCGGCGATCACGCCACCGTTGCGGTAGACCGACCAGATGGCTTCCAGCGCGGCCGTGCGGCTGCCGTCCGGGCGCAGCAGGGCTTGCGTGATGCGCCCCTGGTCGCCGCCGGCAAAATAGATGCCGGTGGCCGACTTGATCTGCGTGACGATGACCGGGTCTTCGGCCGCCTTGCGGTAATCGCGATTGGCCAGCTTGACGGCCAGCGGCACGAAAAAGGCGTCGGCGCCATATTGATTGAGTTTCTTGATGATGCTTTCGCCCGATTTTTCCGGGTTCATCGCGGCCGACGCCAGTACGGCGATGCGCGCCCCCGGCCCGCCCGACAGCTTGACGATGCGCTGCCAGACTTCGGCATTGTCGGCGCGCAAGCCGCCGCCGATGATGACAAGGGTGCCCTGCGGCGCGTTGCCGATGGCGCTGCCGGCCGGCGCCGCCACGGCATGGAAGCTGCACAATGCCAGCGCGAACAGCAGCGCGGCGCACAATGTGTGATACAGGCTGGAAGATGATTTCATGATGCCTTTCAAATACAGGGAAAGTGGCGCGCACTTGTCGATGCCGGCGCGCGCCCTTGCTGCCAACTGCTGCTTGCAACCCAACTCCATCGAACCACGATACTACTTGGCGCATATGACAGCGTTGTTGCGGTATCTCCACGCTTCTATGTAAAACTGCTTACTTGAAGCTGTAATTGGCGCTCGCATAAAAGCGCCGGCCGCGCGGGTCCGTGTAGCTGGGATCATAGCCGGAGAGGAAAAAGTAGGCCTGGTTCGAGTACGGCGGACTGGTATTGAACAGGTTCTGTATGCCCGCGCGCAGCTTGAACTGCTTGCTGAGCGCATATGCCGCCGACATGTCCCACAAGGTGTACGCCTTCACCCGGTTCGCCTTGACGACGCTGCCATCGTCCGTGTTGATGGCCGAGTTCTGGTCATCGTAGCCGCTCGAATACGTGTTCGACAGGCTGGCCGAATACGGGCCCTTGTCCCAGTCCAGCGTAATCGTATGGCGCCAGCGCTGCACCACGCCATCCGTCACGAAGCGATTGAGGTTGCTGACAAAGGTGTCGCCAGGGCTGGTCTGGATTTTCGAGTCGAGCACGTACGTGCCGCTCAGGTGCCCGCCGAAACGTCCCCATGCCGTTTGCACGCCATGCAGGTCGGCCGTGATATCGATGCCCGAGGCTTTTTGCGCGCCCCGGTTTTCCTTGCGCAGCTCGATGTAGTCGATTTCATTGTCCCCGTTGCGGTGTACGAGGTCGCCGTATTTGGCCAGGTTGCCCAGGATGATGTCGTCGCCGATTTCGCTGATCAGGTCCGTGCGCTTGATGTTCCAGTAATCGAAGCTGAAGGTCCAGTGCTGGCTCGGCTCGAGCACCAGGCCGGCCGAGAACTGGCGGCTACGTTCCGGTTTCAGCTTGTCGTTGCTGTAGCGGCGCGTGTCCCAGTTCTGCGCGCAATCGGCATAATTGTTGTCCACGGTGGCGCACAGCACGGGGTCGGGCAAGGTCGCCGTGCTGCTGTAGACGGTGGGACGGTGCAGGTCCGACATCGACGGCGCGCGGAAGCCCTTGCCGGCGGAGGCCCGCAGCAGCACCTGCTTGCTGGGCATGTAGGTCAAGCCCACCTTGGGACTGAGGGCGCCGCCCACCTGCTCGTAATGGTCGTAGCGGCCCGACAACTGCGCCTGCCACTGCCTGGTGAACGGCAGCAGCAATTCGCCGTAGACGGCTTGTACGTTGCGGCTGTCGCTGGTGCCCTTGCCCCCTTCCGGCGCCGCATCGTTGTTGATGTTGTCGCTCATCAGCAGTGCCGATGGGCGGAACTCGGTGCGTTCGCGCCGCACTTCGCCGCCCACGGCCAGCGCCATGTCGCCGCCGCCCATGGCCATCAGCGCGCGCGAAGCCTTGAAGTCGATCGCATCCATGGTGCCGCGCGCGTGGCGCACCTCGTCGTTGATCTGGATGCTGTCGAGCAGCGCCCGGCCTTTCGCGCCGGACGGGCCGAACGGGTTGATGTCGCCGGCGGCGATCCCTTCGATCAGCTTGTCGTACAGGACGTAGCCATGCGTATCGCGGTCCTTCACGACGTTGACGCTGTGGTTCAAGCCCACGTCGTAATCCCAGCCGGCGAGCGTGCCGGTGGCGCCCACCACGAAGCGCCGGCTTTCGCTCGTCAGTTCACTGGTGCGCATGCCCGCCTCGTTCAGGCGCATGCGCAGTTCCAGTTCGCGCTCCACCTGCTTGCCATCGTCATCGAGCAGCGTATCGAAGCCCGCATTGGCCAGCTGCGGCACCTTGCTGTAATCGAGAAAACCGGTCACGCGCGCCGACGAGCCCACGTAATGGCTGCGCGAGCGGCTCAGCGCCACTTCCGCGTACAGCTGGTGGTCGTTATTCAGTTTCAGCACGCCGCGCGTGAGCAGGTTCTGCTTGTCCGTCTTCGGATACAGCTCCGTGTCGCCCATGTAGTCGTAGGTGCAGGCATCGACGCCGCCCGTGCCCGCCGGCAGGTACAGATTGGCCGGCGGCGCGCAGTTCGGGATGCCAAAATTGATCTGGCGGTTGGTGATCGGCTGGCCATTGAGCAGGAAGCCATTGTCCTGCAAGTGCTCGCGCTGGGCGCTGGACAGGCGGATATTCGCCGGACTGGTAAAGTTCGACAGCAAATGCCCGAGGCGCTGCGGAATTTGCAGGTTCGGGATGAACTTGCGCTGCGAGGAGCGCAGGGGGTCCGTTTTTTGCAGGTCGACCACGGCAAATATATTGTAGCCATCCGCCGCCAGGTCGCCCGTGCCGGCCGTGATGCTGGCCGTGCGCTTGCCAGCGCCCCCTTCATCGGTGCGGCTGCCGTAGACGTTCAGCTCCACGCCCTGGTAATCCTTGCGCGTGATGAAATTGATGACGCCGCCGATGGCGTCCGTGCCGTACAGGGCCGAAGCGCCGTCGAGCAGCACTTCCACGCGCTGCAGGGCGGCGGCCGGGATGTTGTTCAAGTCCACGCCCGCATCGTCGCCAGGCGAGGCAAAGTTGGCCATGCGCCGGCCATTGAGCAGCACCAGGGTCGATGACGTGCCCACGCCGCGCAGGTTGGCGCTGTTGAAGCCGCGCTGGTCGCCGCCCACGTTGATGCTGGCGCCATCGGTCAGGCCGCCCACGTTGGCCGACACGCGCGCCATCAGCTCGGCCGCCGTCGTCACGCCCGCCTTTTCGATCTCGGCGCGCGTGATGATCTGCACGGGCAGCGCCGTTTCCGACTCCAGGCGCTTGATGGCCGACCCCGTGATTTCCACGCGCTGCATTTTTTTCGGCGCAGATTCAACATCCCGCACCTGCTCCTGTTCCTGCCCCCGCGCGCCATTGCCCAGCATGCCCAGCGCCGCCGTCACGCTCAGGACGCCCAGCGCCAGTCGCACGCCTTGCGCCAGCACCGACTCGCGTGGCAAGGAGCCGTCCTGTCTTTTCATGTGCATCGTCACTCTCCCCTGATGTTGATGCCTGATTTTTATAATGTTTTTGCGGCTGCCTTGCGCTGCTTTGCCGCTGTTTTTCGTGGGCCTTGCACGCCATGTTCGCCGCCATACAGATAGGCGGCGATGACGTCGCTCAAACGGGCCGCTTTTTCTACGTTCTTTTTGTTCGATACCATCAGCGCCACGGCCAGCGCCTCGATCATGGCCAGCGCCGTGCTGGCGCTGCTGGGCAGGACGGGATGCGTGCTTTGCGCATACAGCGCGTGATCGGCCAGTTCGGCCAGGGGCGAGGCGGGCGAATCGGTGAGCGCCACGATGCAGGCGCCGCGGTCGCGCGCGAAGCTGGCCAGGCCGATGCAGTCGAGCGTATAGCGGGGAAACGAGATCACCACCAGCACGTCGTGCGCCGTCAGGTTGACGAGGTGGCCGGCCGCCACTTCCGAGCCGCCGATGCCCACCACTTCCACCACATGCGGGCAAAACGGCTGCAGGTGCTGCACCAGCATGCCCGCCAGGTTGGCCGACAGGCCAAAACCCATCACATACACCACCCTGGCGCGCGTCAGGCGGCGCACCACGGCCTGCATGGCTGGCGGTGACAGGGCGTCGGAGGTGGCGGCGATGTTTGCGGCCGCATATTCCAGGCTTTGCGTGACCGGCGAGGTGGCCCGTGCGCGCCGCTCTATCGTATGGCGCAGCTTGTCGACCGGCTGCAACAACGATTGCAGGGTTTCGGCCATGGCGCCGCGCATGGCCGAATAATTCTTCTGGCCGATATCGCGCGCGAAGCGGCTGATGGTGGCCGTCGATACCTGGCAGCTGTCGGCCAGCTCCTCGATACCGAGCGCAATGACGCGCATCTGGTTGCGCAACAGATAATCGGCGATCTGCCGCTGCGACGCCGAGCCGCCGGCCAGCACGTGCATCAGCGCCTGCCCCAGCGGCGATTGCGCGAACGCGGCGTCGGGCGAGGCCAGCGTGGTGGCCACTGGCATGGATGCGCCGCTGCGGGCAGGACTGGCGGATGCTTTCATATCACTGGCGGCCTGTATTCTTGGGCACTGCGGATCACTGGCGGAAGGCGAAATCGGGTCGCTGGAACTTACTGTACTCATATCAAAAAGAAAACTCAACAAATATTTGTAAAAGGATTTTCATTGATTTACTTCGTGAAAATATTGCTACATAATCGACCGGAATCCATCAACCATGCACCTTTTCGGGGCACCCACCATGCAAGTACAACAGCATCCCATCTCCACCGCCCACGCCGGCATGTCCTGCCAGTTGAGCAGCTTCCACTTCGGCACGGCGGCCGCCGGTAGCCGCAGCGGCAAGAAGGTGTACATCCAGGCGGCCCTGCACGCGGACGAGGTGCCGGGCATGCTGGTGTCGCAATTTTTGCGCCGCGAACTGCTGGCGCTGGAAGCGGCGGGCAAGGTGCACGGCGAAATCATCCTGGTGCCGGCCGCCAATCCGATCGGACTGGCGCAAGCCATCCATGGCGCGCCGTTCGGCCGCTTCGACCTGACCACCGGCATCAACTTCAACCGCGCCTACCGCCACGTGGCCGACGAATTGAAGACCACGCTGGCAGGCCTGCTGGGACAGGATGCGCAAGCCAACGTGGCCCTGATACGCGAGCACGCGCGCGCCGCCGTCGCCGCCTGGCGGCCGGGCACGGATGCGGAAACCTTGAAGAAAACCTTGCTGGGCATGGCCATCGACGCCGACATCGTGCTCGACCTGCATTGCGATAACGAGGCCGCCCTGCACATCTATACGGGCACGCCGCTGGCCGCGCAGATCGCGCCCCTGTCCGCCCTCCTGGGCGCGCGCGCCGTGCTGCTGGAACTGGCGGCCGGCGAAGAGCCGTTCGACGAAGCGTGCAGCCGCTTGTGGTGGGACCTCGACGCGCACTTCGGCGGCCGCTATCCGATTCCCGCCGCCTGCCTGTCGAGCACCGTCGAATTGCGCGGCGAAGTGGAAGTGAGCTACGCCCTGGCCGAACGCGACGCGGCCGCCCTGCTGCGCTTTCTCGCCATCGAGGGCGTGCTGGAGATAGCCGGCGCCGGCGACGACCTGCCCGCGCCGCAATGCCAGCCGACGCCGCTGGCCGGCGTGGAACCGATCCTTGCGCCGCATCACGGCGTGCTGGTCTACCTGCGCGAGATGGGCGAGGTGCTGGCCGCCGGCGACGCGGTGGCCGATCTGATCGACCCCGTCAGCGGCGAGACGACGACCTTGCGCTGCACCGTCGCCGGCGTCTTTTTTGCGCGCAGCGCCCACCGCCACGTCTTGCGCGGCATGAACGTCGGCAAGGTCGCCGGCAGCATCGCCTACCGCGGCGGCAGCCTGCTGAGCCAATAAATGACACCCATGAGAAAATTCAAGCTCCCCAATACCTTCGTCCTGCTGTGCGCCATCCTGGCCATGATCGCCGTGGCGACCTGGCTGGTGCCGGGCGGGAAATTCGACACCCAGCTGGTGAACGGCAAGCAGCTGATCATCCCCGGCACGTTTCACTATGTCGACAACAAGCCGCAGGGCCTCGCCGCGCTGATGATGGCGCCCATCAAGGGCTTCGTCGACGCCAGCCTGATCATCGGCTTCGTGCTGATCGTCGGCGGCGCCTTCGCCGTGCTGCAAAAGACGGAAGCCTTCGATTCGCTGATCAAGGCCATCGCCAAGGCGCACACCAGTTCGCGCTTCGTGCGCGCCGCCATCATCCCCGTCTTCTTCACCATGTTTTCGCTGGGCGGGGCCACTTTCGGCATGAACGAGGAAGCGATTCCCTTCATCCTGATCTTCGTGCCGCTGGCCCTGGCCCTGGGCTATGACACCATCACGGGCGTGTCGATTCCCTTCATCGGCTCGCAGGTGGGCTTTTCCGCCGCCTTTTTGAATCCGTTCAACGTCGGCATCGCGCAGGGCATCGCGGGCGTGCCTATCTTTTCCGGCATCGGCTACCGACTGATCGTGTGGGCCATCGCCACGGCGGTCAGCATCGTATTTTTGATGTGGTACGCGGCGCGCATCAAGCGCCATCCGGAAAAAAGCCCGACCTATCTGCTCGATATCGAAAAGCGCAGCGAGCACTCGATGGACCTGGACAGCTTTGCCGGCATGACGCGCACGCACCGCGCGGTGCTGTGGATTTTCATGGCGACCTTGCTGACGATGGTCGTCGGCGTCGTCAAGTACGACTGGTTCATCGATGAAATCGCCGCCCTGTTCCTGGTGATGGCCATCATCGTCGGCCTGGTCGGCCGCCTCGACATGGACAGCCTGGTGGCGTCCTTCGTGCAGGGCGCGCGCGACATGGTCAGCGTGGCGCTGGTCATCGCGCTGGCGCGCGGCACCATGATCCTGGCGCGCGACGCGCAGATCATCGACACCATGCTGCATGCATTGACGCCCCTGGTGGCCTCGTCGAACCCCGTCTTCGCCGCGCAAAAGATGTTCTTCATGCAGTCGGTGATCAACTTCTTCATCCATTCCGGCAGCGGACAGGCGGCGCTGACCATGCCCATCATGGCGCCGCTGGCCGACCTGGTGGGCGTGACGCGCCAGACAGCCATCCTGGCCTTCCAGTTCGGCGAATTCACCACGCCGATGATTCCGACCTCCGGCATCACCGTCGGCGTGCTGGCGCTGGCGCGCGTACCCTGGATTACCTGGGCCAAGTGGATGATCCCGCTGCAGCTGATCTACCTGGTGCTGGCGCTGCTGCTATTGATTCCACCCTGCCTGATGCATTGGCAATAAAAAAGCCACGGCGATGCACGGTCGCCGTGGCTTTTGCTTCATTTGCGATACGCCTGTCCGTAATTTCCCTGGACCCGGCCCTTTGCCCAGTCGGCCATCAGGTCGTAAAACCCGGGCGTAATGACGGTGGGCTTGCGCGTGCCATCCGGTGCCTGGGCGTAGCTGCGCATGCCGTGATCGGCCTGCGGGAAGAGGTAGAGCGAGATGGCCTGGCCCTGGCGAAATATCCCCGTCTCGCAAGGCGCCGGGCCCAATGCCTCCGGCATGGGTGCGCCAGTCGCCGTCATTGAAACGGCAAGGAGAGGCCAAAGGAAGGAAGATGTCATGGAATCAGGGTCCGATAGCAGGCTGTCGCGTTGTTGATCAAGAAAATCGGGATATCCGAACAATACCGGGGCCACGCGCTAACCGCGCCAGCTGTCAACGCTGGTATATGTCCGGGAAATACCGCTCCATCAGGGTCCCTGGCCTGAGCGGCGCAGTAAAGCCGTAGCGTGCATACAAATCATGCGCCGTGCTGGTGGCCAGCATGAAGCGGCGCAGGCCCTGCAAGTCGGGATGCGCCATCACGGCCTCCATCAGGCGCTTGCTGTAGCCGCGGCCGCGGTATTCTTCCAGCACATACACGTCGACCAGGTAGGCAAACGTGGCGTAGTCGCTGACCACGCGGGCGAATGCCACCTGGCGGCCGTCGATATAGCCGCCCACGCAAAGCGAATGCTCGATGGCGCGCTGCACGGTGGCCAGCGGGATGCCGATGGCCCATGTCGATTGGGTACTGAGAAAATGATGGATGGCTGGAACGTCGAGCTCCGCCTTGTCGCTGCTGATATTCAAATGTGGCATCGCACTGTCCGCCTGTCGTGAAAACATATGATCATCGGCGATTTGCGCGTTGCTGTCATCCGGGCTGGCTAGGACCGGGGGCGCCGCCCGTCCCGACTGCCGGTGATGGTGTACTGCCTGCTGCGACTGATCATGCCGGCGTTACGCCGCCGCGCTTACAGGGCCGCCTTTTCTTCCGCGCTCAAACGCTTGGCGCTGACGTACACGGTGTGCATGGTGGCTTGATCGGCGCTGGCGGTGATGGGTGCCGGCGCGGCGCGGAACTTCGGCACGGCGGCGGTGGCCAGGCTGGTCGCGGCGGCGACGGCGATGATGGCAACGAAGATGGCTTCCATGTTTTTAGCGATGTTCATGATGGTGTCCTTTGAGTGGCTGGTTGTGTGCTGCGATGATTGAACTGTAGGCCGATCCCCCCTGAACTGCCATCGGATTGCGACCAAACGCCCGATTCGCGGGACAGAATACAAAAAGCCCGGATGGAACGCGCAACAGGCCCGCACCGTGGCATTTGAGGCTTGCCGGCCCCATTCCTGGCCATTTCAGCGCCCTGCAAGCCCCTAAAAGCCCTACCGCCGGCCAACCTTGTTTATAATCGCCGTACACTAAAGGACTTCTTTCATGACTGATCAATTCTCCAAAAAGGGCGAAGCCTGGTCGGCCCGGTTTTCCGAACCGGTCTCGGACCTCGTCAAGCGCTACACAGCTTCTGTATTTTTTGACAAGCGCCTGGCGCTGTTCGACATCGAAGGTTCGCTGGCCCATGCGGAAATGCTGCATGCGCAAGCCATCATCAGCCCGGCCGACTACGCGGAAATCCAGCGCGGCATGGCGCAAATCTCGCAGGAAATCGCCAGCGGCCAGTTCGAATGGCTGCTGGACCTGGAAGACGTCCACCTGAATATTGAAAAACGCCTGACCGAACTGGTAGGCGATGCGGGCAAGCGCCTGCACACGGGCCGTTCGCGCAACGACCAGGTGGCCACCGACATTCGCCTGTACGTGCGCTCCGCCATCGACGACATCACCGCCCTGCTGGCGACGTTCCGCAGCGCGCTGACGGACCTGGCCGAACAGCATGCCGATACCATCATGCCGGGCTTTACCCACATGCAGGTGGCCCAGCCGATCACCTTCGGCCACCATATGCTGGCGTATGTCGAAATGTTCGGCCGCGACGCCGAGCGCATGGCCGACTGCCGCAAGCGCGTCAACCGCCTGCCGCTGGGCGCTGCCGCCCTGGCCGGCACCACATTCCCCATCGACCGCCTGCGCGTGGCCAAGACGCTGGGCTTCGACGACGTGTGCCACAATTCGCTCGACGCCGTCTCGGACCGCGACTTCGCCATCGAATTTTGCGCCGCCTCGGCCGTGCTGATGATGCACGTGTCGCGCATGGCCGAAGAACTGGTGATCTGGATGAGCCCACGCATCGGCTTCATCGACATCGCCGACCGCTTCTGCACCGGCTCGTCGATCATGCCGCAAAAGAAAAACCCGGACGTGCCGGAACTGGCGCGTGGCAAGACAGGGCGCGTCTACGGTCACCTGACTGGCCTGTTGACCCTGATGAAAGGCCAGCCGCTGGCCTACAACAAGGACAACCAGGAAGACAAGGAACCGCTGTTCGACACCGTCGACACCGTCATCGACACCTTGCGCATCTTCGCCGACATGGCCGGCGGCATCACGGTGAAACCGGAAGCGATGCGCGCGGCCGCCCTGCAGGGCTACGCCACGGCGACCGACCTGGCCGACTACCTGGTCAAGAAGGGCTTGCCCTTCCGCGACGCCCATGAAGCGGTGGCCCTGGCCGTGCGCGCCTGCGTCGACGCCGGCTGCGACCTGGCCGACCTGTCGCTCGAGCAACTGCGCGCGTTTTCCCCGTTGACGGACGAAGACGTGTTTGCCGTGCTGACACTGGAAGGCTCCGTTGCCGCGCGCGACCACGTGGGCGGCACCGCGCCACGCCAAGTGCGCGCCGCGATCGCCCGCGTGCGTACGCAGCTGGAAAAATAAACGGGCTGCGTCCCGCCAGCGCCCCGCTGCAGCGATGCAACGGGGCGTTTTTCATTGGCTATGTCACCGTCAGGTGTGGGAATGCGCCCAGTGTTGCTTTCAATAACGTTTCAGGCGAGCGGATGCGCCTGGCATCGAGGATCCAGCGCCATCCCAGATAGTTCGGCAGATAGCGCGTCGCCACGCCGTGAAACGGCCCCAGCCATTGTCGTAATCGGCTGTGATACGCATTGACGTTCTGCACGTGGGCGGCGCCCTGCACGCGGATGCCGGCGCGCAAGTTGACGGCCTGATGACTGATGTCCGCTTCCCTCGCAAAAGCCCGGTAGGCGGCATGGCTGTCGGTCACCAACAAGATATCCTTGTCGATCATGGGCAACAAACAGTGGTGCAACTGCGCCTTGGTTAGCGCTCCTTTGCCCGTGACGAAATCGAGCGTCTGGCCCGTGCGGTCACGCGCCACCAGAATGCAGACCTGTTCATTGGATATGCCGCGCTTGTGGGCATGGCCGCCCCGGCGGCGGGCCGGACGCGTCATTGTTCTGGCCCCCTTTTCCGATTCCAGCAGATATAACTCGTCGGCCTCAGCGATGCCATGCAGGCCGTGCGGCCGGTCCGTCTTTGCCAACGATAAAAACCGGTGGCGCCAGCGAAAGGTGGTGTTGCGGTGCACGCCCAGCTGCAATGCCGCCTTGCGCACGGAATCCGATGCCAGCAGACAATCGGCGTAGTCGAGCCACAGCGCCTTGTGGCGCAAGCGGGCCAGCGGCGTGCCGGTGAGCGCATTGAAGGTGCGCCCGCAGGGAACGCAGCGGTAGCGTTGCAAGCCGTGCGCATGGCCGTGCCGGTGAGCCTGGTTGCTGTTGCAGGCAGGACAGTGCAATCGCTGCCGGGCCACGCCTTCGACCAATGCCACGGTGACGTCTCGCGATGCGGCCCCGCGCAGCAGAGCGATGCCCGCCAGGCGCTGGCGGCGGTTCAGTTCGGCGAACTGGGCGATAAAGGTTTTCCATTGGGCTGGCTGCACGGAAGGCTCCCGTTTGTCTGGTATACACAGTCAGACAGCAGGGACACAGGAAGATTCCAGGGCTCCCCTTACTTAACGGTGACAGAGCCTTTTCATTGCGCGACGATTTTCGACAGCACGGAAAATGCCGCCCCCGTCTGCGACGCCTCGAGCAGCAAGGTCAGCTCCGTGTAGGTGCAGATGATGTTGATCAAATTGATGCGCTCCCACGCCAGGCGCTTGAGGATGGCGTGATACACGCCCGGCGTGTAGCAGGTTTCGGGCGCCAGGTGCAAGGTCACGGCCGTCACCCGCTCCAGGCGCGCCAGTTCCTGCTCTTCGCCGAACACCTCTTCCACCAGCGCATGCAGCGTACGGCTGCAGATCACCATTACCTCGTTGACGCCGCGCGTGACGGTGATGAAGGTGCCGCGCTGGGGTGCGGCCAGCGCCAGCAACTGTCTCTGGCAGGCATACGTCTGGTCGGAATAACGGTAAGTAAAAATCATCAATTCGCCGCGCGTGGACAATTCTCCCGCGCGGTGCGCCAGCACGATCTCGCCGCTTTTCTGCTGCGGCATGCGCTCGGCCAGGCGGCGCAGCGCCATCACCACGGCGGCCTGCCCCACCGGTTTCCACAAGTCGCTCTGCAATTGCGGTTGCAGCTGGCGCGCCAGTTCCGACAGGTTAAGCAAGCCCCGGCCCAGCCCCTCGCTGAGAAAGGCCGATTCCATCACGATCTGTTCCACTTTGGTCGCTATCGAAAGCATAGTTCTTCGGGCCGGTGATTCCGGTGCACGCACCAGGAGCCGGCAACCCTTCCTGAAAAAAGGATGCACTGCGCCAGCGGCCGCGCCGGGCGGCGCGGTCGGACTCGCGAAAAAGAACCCCCTGGCGGGGGGAAGAGCCGGCGGATGGCCGCTAGGAAGGCGGATGCAGCATGAATGCCGCTCCAGAGGGGAAATGGCTGAAACCCACAGCAGAAAACAGAACTGACGTCATGTGAAACTCCCGATTTTTTTTCCCGATGCGCTGTATCTGGACGCGGTCATTGCCGCGTGCGCTTTTTTTGTCTTCGCGCGATCCGTTTGGGACAACGCGAAGAGCTAGTGTAGATCGCAATATTTAGAAAAGGCAACAGTGTTTTTCCAACAGAGCGCGCCATTAGGGGAAGTAGTCCAGAACAAAAGTTGCATCTTGTGGTAGATCAAACTTTCCAACGATGCAGCGCCGAGAAATGTTCAATTCTTAACAAAAATCCGCGTAGTGACCCATTTCTTGAATTTTTTGACATGGCGATCTCGACAAGTTTAGTGTCCCCCTACCCGGCGTCATGCCACCACAAAACGGCAGGCTATCCGCCAGCCGCCAGGCGCACCGGGATGGCCATCAGGCATCGCGGCCAGCTCATTCACCATTTCCTTAACCGATACCATGGAGCAGAAATGAATTTACGTTTGACGATAGTTGCCGCATCCATCGCCGCCCTGCCGCTGATGGCCACCACGGCCGATGCCGCCACGCCGCTGCCACAAACCCTGATGGCCGCCCCGGTCAGCCTGGCATCTCCACAAGAGACCGCCAGCCTGGTCAACAAGCTGGCCGCGCAGGCGCGCAGCCGTGGCCTCAATACCGAACATGGTTTTGCCGTCGGCGCCCAGCATCCGGGTGTCAGCGGCACGCGCGTGAGCCGCGTACAGCACACCTACAAGGGCTTGCCCGTCTTCGGCTCCGAGACGGTCGTGGTCAGCAACAGCGCCGGCGACATCGTCAGCGAGTCCGTGTCGGACCGCGCGTCCGGCCTCGGTAGCGGCGGCGTCAATTCCGTCACCCGCAGCGCCACCACCGATATCGACACCACGCCGGCCGTCAGCGCCGCCGCCGCCATCGCCGCCGCCGTGAAAAGCATCGGCGTGCAGGCCGTCGACCACGTGCCGCCGCATGCGCAGCTGCTGATCTACCCAGTGATGAAAACCGTGCGCGTGGCCGGCGCCGAGAACAAATCGGAAGCCGCGCTGAACGCGCTCGACGTGCAGGACGTGGTCGACCACTACGAGCTGGCCTACCTGGTGCAGACGCGCATGATCAGCGGCAGCAAACCGGTCTACTACGACACCGTCGTCAGCGCCAGGGATGGCCGCATCCTGCGCCAGTGGAAAGCCCTGAAAACCGTGGCCGGCGTCGGCAACAGCCAGTACAACGGCCAGGTGCCGCTCAACACCACGCTCACGGGCAGCACCTACACCATGAAGGACCCCAGCCGCGGCACGGGCGGCAGCTTCGGCGGCATGGCCATCACGAATGCCAACCACGGCACCACCTCGGGCAGCGTGTACAGCAGCACCAGCAATACCTGGGGCGACGGCCAGCAATACATCAGCGGCGGCAGCACCACCAACGCCAACGGCCAGACGGCTGCCGTGAACGCGATGTGGGGCCTGATGAACACCTACGATACGCACAAGAACGTACTGGGCTGGTCCAGCCTGGACGGCAACAACACGGCCACCCACATCGCCGCCCACGTCAACACGGCCTACGACAACGCCTACTACGACAGCAACTGCAAGTGCATGTACATCGGCGACGGCGGCAGCTCGTTCAACAACCTCGGTTCCATCGACGTGATCGGCCATGAAATGGGCCACGGCATCACGGACGCCACCTCGGGCCTGATCTACTCGCAGGAATCGGGCGGCTTGAACGAATCGAGCTCGGACATCGCCGGCGAAATGGTGGAAGCGTATGCGCGCGCCGGCGGCACGGGCACGACGATTCCGAACACGGGCAACGATTGGATGACGGGCAAGGAAATCGCCAAGAATGGCCAGCCGCTGCGCTGGCTGTACAAGCCGAGCAAGGATGGCAGCAGCCCGAATGCGTGGAGCAGCACCATCAAGAACCTCGACGTCCACTACAGCAGCGGCCCGAACAACCGCATGTTCTACTTCCTGTCGCAAGGCTCGAACTCCACGTCCAGCAGCGACTACTACAGCTCCTACCTGAACAAGAGCCCGCTGGCCATGACCGGCATCGGCAGCGACAAGGCTTACCGCATCTGGTTCAAGGCGGCCACCACCAAGTTCACCTCGTCGACCAACTACGCGGACGCGCGCAACAAGGTGCTGCAGGCAGCCGAGGAATTGTATGGCGTGGGCAGCGCCGAGTCCATCGCCGTCAAGCGCGCGTATGCGGCCATCAACGTGGGCGCCGACGTCGATGAATCGACGACGGGCGGCGCGGTGACGATCACCAGCCAGCCGGCCAGCATCTCCGTCGCACCGGGCGCCACCGCCTCGTTCGCCGTGGGCGCGGGCGGCGGCACGGCGCCGTACACCTACAAGTGGTTCCGCAACGGCGCCGTGATCAGCGGCGCCACGTCGCCCGCCTACAGCTTCACGACCGTGGCGGCCGACAACGGCGCCGTCTTCAAGGCCACGGTGACGGATTCGTCGTCGCCCGCCGTGACGGCCACGTCGAACAACGCCACCCTGACGGTGGGCACGAGCAGCGCCACCGAGCGCGTGACGAATGGCGGCTTCGAGTCCGGCGCCACGGGCTGGAGCGGCACCACGGGCGCCATCGGCACCTTCACGGGCCAAACCGCGTACGAAGGCACGAAGTACGCCTGGCTCGGTGGAAATGGCACGACGGCCAGCGAATCGCTGACGCAAAGCGTGGCCATTCCGGCCGCCGCCACGTCCGCCAGCCTGAGCTTCGCGCTGCATATCGACACGGCTGAAACAGGCAATACCGTGTACGACAAGCTGGTCGTCACCGTGAAGAACAGCGCCGGTACGGTGCTGGGCACCCTGGCTTCGTACTCGAACGTGAACAAGGCGGCCGGCTACCAGATCCGCACCTTCGACCTGATCGCCTACAAGGGCCAGACCGTGCAGATCTCGTTTGCCGCGACCGAGGATGCATCGCTGCAAACCTCGTTCGTGATCGACAAGGTCAGCCTGGTTACCCAGTAAGCGGCTGAATTGCGGGCAAGCCGGATACAAGGCTTGCCCGCACGGCACGATTGATTTCCTGGCAATTCCAGTCTACCCTGAGGCAGTCATTGCATCTTGCCTGCTGCCGGTACCCGCGACGAATTGCACTTTTTTTGGATGGTTCCTGACCGATGCCTACTTCGACCTTGTCCGCACGCGCCTTCCCCTTTTCACATCACCCCATTTTCACGCCCCAGGCCCTTACCATGCTCGCCTGAGCCGACGATGCAGTTCCACCTCCAGGTGCAGGGCCCGGCGGGCAGCCAGGCGCTGTCCATCGACGCCGCCAGCGAGGCCGAGGCGATCCGCGCGGCCGTGCGCGGCGGCTGGCGCGTGCTGGCCGTCGATGACGGCGCCGCGCAGGACGCGGGCGCCGCGCTGCGCCCCGGCAAGCAGGGCCTGCCCCTGCTGCAATTCAGCCAGGAGCTGCTGGCCCTGCTCGAAGCGGGCCTGAACCTGGGCGAGGCCATGGCCACCCTGCACAACAAGGAAACGCGCGCCGGCGCCAGGGCCACCCTGGCCGCCATCGTGCTCACCCTGCAGCAAGGACAAAGTTTTTCCGACACGCTGGCAGATTTTCCCGACATCTTCCCCGACATTTACATCGCCACCGTGCATGCGGCCGAACGCTCGGGCAACCTGCCCGAGGCGCTGGCGCGCTTCGTCGCCTACCAGCTGCAGTTCGACGCCATCCGCAAAAAACTCATTTCCGCCGCCATCTACCCGTGCATGCTGCTCGTCGTCGGCGGCCTCGTGACCCTGTTCCTGCTCGGCTACGTGGTGCCCAAGTTCAGCGTCGTCTACGAAAGCTCGGGCCGCGAAATTCCATGGATGTCGCAAATGCTGCTCGGCTTTGGCCAGACCCTGGCCGCGCATCCGCTGCTGTGCGCCGGCGCGCTGGCCGCCGTGGTCGGCAGCGTGATCTTTGGCGTCGCCCATGCCGGTACGCGCCAGGCACTCGTCTTGCGCCTGTTGCGCCTGCCCGTGCTGGCCGCGAAGGCGGCGGAATTCCGCCTCGCCCGCTTCTACCGTGCCCTCAGCCTGCTGCTGCACGCCGGCATCCCGCTGCACAAGGCGCTGGCCATGGTCGGCCCCATGCTGCTGCCGGCGCAGCAGGAGCAGCTGGCGCGGGCGCGCCGCGCGGTACAGGAAGGCATGCCGTTTTCCACGGCGCTGGAGCAGGCGGAGATGGCCACGCCCGTGGCGCAATCGCTGCTGAAAGTGGGAGAGAACACGGGCCGCCTGGGCGACATGCTGGAACGCTCGGCCAAGTTCCACGACGAGGAATTCGCCCGCTGGGTGGACTGGGCTTCGCGCCTGCTCGAACCGCTCTTGATGACCATCATCGGCGTCGTCATCGGCGGCGTGGTGGTGCTGATGTACATGCCGATCTTTGAACTGGCGGGGAGCTTATCGTGAGAGTCATGACATGAACGCACGCGACGAAGAACGGGCCGTGCTCGATGCGACCATGCTGCGCCGCGCCCACGCCAGCGCGCTGCAACAGGGGCGTCCGCAGATGGCCGTGCTGCAGGAAACGGCGGCCCTGCCGCCCGAAGTCTTCTTGCGCCAGCTGGCCGCCCTGTTCCGCTACCCGGCCTGGACGATGGCCGAACTGCAGGCCGCCCTGCCCGCCTTTGCCCTGCTGCCCTACACGGACTGCGCCCAGCGCGACTGCGTGCTGCTGCAACCTGGCGTTCCCGGCACGCCGCCCGTGCTCGTCATCGGCAATCCGTTTGCCGAAGATTTGCTGCAGTGGGCCGACTTCGCCCTGTCCACGCCGTTCACGGTGGCGCTGGCCCACCCGGACGACCTGGCCGCCTACTTGCTGCAGCAGGAAAGCGTGCAGCAGGCGATGCAGGAAATGCAGCACGGTGATGATGTTCCGGGCCTGGACCAGAGCATCGAGGACATCTCGCTCATTCGCATCAGCGAGGACAGCAGCCCGGTGGTAAAACTGGTGAACTCCACCATCTACGACGCCCTGAAATTCCAGGCCAGCGACATCCACCTCGAATGCGACGTGGCCAGCCTCGTCATCAAGTACCGCGTCGACGGCGTGCTGGTGCAGGCAGGCCAGGTGCAGGGACTGGCGATGGCCGAGCAGATCATCTCGCGCATCAAGGTCATGGCCGATCTCGATATCGCCGAGCGGCGCATCCCGCAAGATGGCCGCTTCAAGGTGCGCGTGAAAGGGGCGGAGATCGATTTCCGCGTCTCCATCATGCCCAATATCTTTGGCGAAGACGCCGTGCTGCGCCTGCTGGACCGGCGCGCGCTGACGGAAGCGGCGCAGGCGCTGCGCCTGGAAAGCCTGGGCCTGAACGAGGACGCCATCGAGCAGATACGCCGCCTGGCCGCCAAACCGCACGGCATGCTGCTGGTGACGGGACCCACGGGTTCCGGCAAGACCACCACCCTGTACGCGGCCATCACGGAAATCAATACGGGGCGCGACAAGATCGTCACCATCGAAGACCCCGTCGAATACCGCTTGCCGCGCGTGCTGCAGATCCCCGTCAACGAAAAGAAGGGACTGACGTTCGCGCGCGGCCTGCGCTCCATCCTGCGCCACGACCCCGACAAGATCATGATCGGCGAAATCCGCGACGATGAAACGGCGCAGATCGCCGTGCAGGCCGCGCTCACGGGCCACCTGGTATTTACCACCGTGCACGCGAACAACGTCTTTGATGTGGTGGGGCGCTTCCTGCACATGGGCGTCGACGCCTACAGCTTTGCGGCGGCCCTGAACGGCATCGTGGCGCAGCGCCTGCTGCGCCTCAATTGCGCCCATTGCGCCGTCGACGCCAGCGCCGAGGTGCTGGCCGATGCACAGCAATTGCGCGACAGCGGCCTGGCCCTGCACCAGGTGCAGGACTGGCAATTCATGGCCGGCAAGGGCTGCGGCCATTGCCGCGGCACGGGCTACAAGGGCCGCAAGGCCGTCGCCGAAGTCTTGATGCTCAGCGACGCCATGCGCGAAATGATCTGCACGCGCGCGCCACTGAGCCAGATGAAGGAAGAAGCGGCGCGCAACGGTTTCCGTCTGGCGCGCGAAGCGGGCCTGGATCTGGTGCGGCGCGGGGAAACCACTTTAGCGGAGCTCAATCGTGTCACTTATTGAACGCCTTGCCCGCGCCACCGTGTGCCTGCACCTGGCGCCGCACGGGCTGCACGGCGTGCTGCGCCGCGCCGGCCGCCCCTTGCCCGACAGCGCCTTCCACCTGCCCATCGCGAATCCCGACGCCAGCTGGGAAGTGGCGCTGGCCGCCCTGCGCGGCTGGCTCGAACAGAACAACGAAAAAAAACTGCCGCTGGCCGTCAGCCTGGCCAGCCGCTGGTGCGCCATGCAAGTAGTGCCGTGGAGCGGCGCCCTGCTCGAACGGGCCAGCGCGCAGCGCTTCCTGCACAGCCAGTTCGCCGCCGTCTACGGCGATGGCGCGCGCGGCTGGCGCCTGGCCGCCGACGACGCCCCCTACGGCAAGCCGCGCCTGGCCTGCGGCATCGATGCGCCCTTGCTGCAAGGCGTGCAGGATGCGGCGGCCGCGCATGGCCGGCGCTGCCTGTCCATCGAACCGATCGCCGGACCGGCCTGGCGCAGCATCGCCGGCGGCAAGCCCGCCGCCTTCGCCCTCGTGGAAGCGGGCCGGCTGCTGCTGGCAACGGCGGCCGGCGGGCGCATCACGGCGCTGCACAGCCAGTCCTGCTCCACGGACTGGGGCGATGAACTGGAGCGGGCCTGGCGGCGCTGGAACTTGCGCGCGCCGCAGCTCGACGCCATCGAACAGGTGGCGCTGCTCGACTTGAGCGGCGTGCCGCAAGCGAACGTGCCGGAGCGCTTCGCGCCCGTCGCCGTGGCCAGCGGCGCCCACCTGATGCGGGAGGCCGCATGGGCCTGAGCCGCCTGGAATTTTTGCCGCCGGGAGCGGTGCAAACCTTCAAGGGCTGGCGCCTGGGCCTGTGCCTGGCGGGCGGCTTGATGCTGCTGCCGGCCGCCGGATACTGGCTGGTGCAGGCGCAGGAAACGCGGCGCCTGGAAGCGCAGCTGGCGCAGCTGCAGCCCGCGCGTCCCGTGCGCGCCCCCCTGTCGGCCAGCGCCCAGCGCGAACGCGACCTCGAACTGAAACAGGTGGCCGCCGCCGTGCGCCAGCTTAACCTGCCCGTCACGCGCCTGATCAAGACGGTGCAGGCGCCGCGCGACGTGCGCGTGGCCCTGCTGGGGCTGGACCTGAACGCGCAGCAGGGACAGGACGGCACCAGCGTCCTGAAGATCGCCGCCGAGGGGGAAACGCCGCAGGACATGCTCAATTACCTGGCCTTCCTGAACCAGCAGCCCATGTTCAGCTCCGTGTATCTGCTCAAGCACGAGATGAACGCGAACGCCCCCGAACACCCTTACCGTTTTCAGCTGGAGGCGCAATGGCGGCAATCAAACCCGTATTGAAAGCCGGCGCGCCCGTGACCCGCGCGCGCCTGCAGCTGCACGTGCCGCCGCGTCTGGCGTGGGAAGCCGCGCGTCTGTGGCGCACGCTGGGCTGGCCCAGCGCCATGGGTGCGGCCTGCCTGGCGCTGGCCGCTTTCGCCGTGCGGCAGGGCGATGCCCTGGCCGAACGGCAGCAGCAATTGCGCGCGCAGTTGGCCTTGATGGCGAAACAATCGGTGCTGCCGACGGCCCCCGTCACGCTCGATGCGGATGCGGACAGCCTGGCCGCCTTTCACGCCTACCTGCCCGCGCATGACAGCATTCCCGACCAGCTGAAGGCCTTGCTGGAAGTGGCGCAAAAGAGCGGCGTCACCCTGGCCAAGGCCGACTACAAGCCGCAGGAAGACGGCAACACGGCCTTCCTGCGCTACCAGATCACCCTACCCGTCAAGGCCGAATACGCGCAGCTGCAAACCTTTATCGTCGACGCCTTGCAGGCGCTGCCCACCCTGACCTTGGACTCCGTGCTCTTCAAGCGCGAGCAGATCGAGGCGGGCGAGATCGACGCGCGCATCCAGTTCATCCTGCTGGTGAAGAAGGCGGAGGTGCGCCGATGAAAAAAGCCGTACTGGGAGGCGCCGCCGTGGCGACCTTGCTGGCCGCCCTCTTCGCGCCAGAGGACGAAGGCAGCATCGTGGGACCGGCCACGGCCACCACGCGCCAGGTGGAACGGGTGGCGCCGCCCCCCTTCGTCGTCGCTGCGGCTCCACAAACGAATCGCGCGCTGGCCATCGAACCGCGCCGTGGCCTCGACGACGAGGAAGCGGCCACCCTGTTCGCCAAGCAAAGCTGGCAGCCGGAGACGCCAAAAAAGATCATGCTCGACCAGCAGGCGGCCCAGGCCGCGCTGCCCGTCGCCCACGTCGATGCGAACGCGCCGCCACCGCTGCCATTTCAATTCCTGGGCCGCTTTGTCGACGAAGGCAAGGCCGCCTACTTCCTGCAAGCGGGCGAACGCAACGTGGTGGCGCGCCCAGGCGACACGCTCGAAGAACGCTACCGCTTCGACGGCGTGGTGCAGGGCGCCCTGCAATTTACCTATCTGCCGCTTAACCTGAAACAGACACTCGCCGTAGGGGACCTCAATTGAAACGACGCGCCGCACCCATGTCTCGTAATCTCATCACCCTGCTGCCGATGCTGTCCCTGCTGGCTGCCTGCGCCGGCAACCAGGCCTATAACGATGGCCAGGCCATGCTGGGCGCGGGCCGCACGGAACAGGGCCTGGCCCTGCTGGAACAGGCGGCGCAGGCCGAGCCGACCAACGCCAAATACCGCATCGCCGTGACGAATGGCAGGATGCGCGCGCTGAACAAGCTGAATGGGGCTGCGGAAGCGCTGCGCCAGCAGGGCAAGCTGCCCGAAGCGCAAGCGCTGTACCAGCAGGCGCTGACGCTGGACGCCAGCAACGACGTGGCGCAGCGGGGCATGGCCAGCGTGGCGCAGGATGAACGGCACCGCAAGCTGGTGCAGGAAGCGCAGGCCAGCTACCAGCGCGGCGGCGAGGCGAATATCGTGCAGGCGCAGGAAGCCTTGCGCCAGGTGCTGCAGGAACGCCCCACGCAGCGCGAGGCGCTGGCCCTGAAAAGCCGCATCGGCGAGGCGCAGTCGAAAAGCCTGCCGGCCGGTGGCAAGCTGGCGGCCGCCTACAGGAAACCCGTGACCCTCGAATTTCGCGACGCGCCGCTGCGCTCCGTGTTCGACTTCATCAGCAAGGTGTCGGGCCTGAATTTCGTCTTCGACAAGGAGGTCGACCCGGCCCTGCGCGCCACGATCTCCGTGCGCGACACCAGCATCGAAGAGGCGATCGCCATGCTGCTGGGCGCGAATCAGCTGGAACAAAGCGTCACCAGCGACAAGTCGATCACGATCTATCCGAACACGCCGCAAAAGGTGAAGGATTACCAGCAGCTCGTGGTGCGCACCTTCTTTCTGGCCAATGCCGACGTCAAGACGGTGGCGTTTTCCATCAAGACCCTGCTCAAGGCCAAGGATGTCGTCACCGATGAACGCCTGGGCATCATCATGCTGCGCGATACGCCGGAAATGGTGCGTATGGCCGAGCGCATCATCAATGTGCAGGACCTGGCCGACCCGGAAGTGATGCTGGAAGTGGAAGTACTGGAAGTCAAGCGCACGCGCCTGATGGAACTGGGCGTGCGCTGGCCGGACCAGGCCAACCTGACACTGGCCGGCGCCGCAGGTATTACGGGAGGCCTGGGCGGCCTGAAGGTGGCCGACCTGCACCGCATCAACGGCGACAATATCAACCTGGCCATCGGCGGCGTCACGCTGAATGCCAACAAGACGGACAGCGACAGCAATATCCTCGCCAACCCGCGCATCCGCGTGCGCAACAAGGAAAAGGCCAAGATCCTCATCGGCGACCGCGTGCCCGTCATTACCGTCACGACGAACAACGGTGTCAGCTCCGACAGCGTCAACTACATCGAAGTGGGCTTGAAACTCGACGTGGAACCGAACGTCTACCTGGACGACGAAGTGGCCATCAAGATCAACCTGGAAGTGTCGAACGTGGTCAAGGAAGTGATCAGCAAGACGGGCACGCAGGCTTACCAGATCGGCACGCGCAGCGCGTCCACGGTTCTGCGCCTGAAGGATGGCGAGACGCAGGTGCTGGCTGGCCTGATCAGCGACGAAGACCGGGGCACGGCCAACAAGGTGCCGGGCGTGGGAGAACTGCCCATGCTGAACCGATTGTTCGGCAGCCAGAAGGATGACGCCATGCGCAGCGAGATCGTGCTGTCGATCACGCCGCGCCTGCTGCGCAGCATCCGCCGCCCGGACCTGATGACGGCCGAATTCAACTCGGGCACCGAGGCATCCGTGGGCGGCCGCGCCAGCGTGGGCGGCTCTCCCGAGGCGATCGCCGCGCCCGAGCCGGCCGCGCCGCGCACCGGCTCGCCCATGACGGGCGGCGACGAAGCGCCCGCCGCCGGCGAAAAATCAGGCAAGGGTGGCCAGTGAAGCCAAGGGGATTTACCTTCATCGAGCTGATGATCACCCTGGCCATCATGGCGACCCTGGCCACGGTAGCCGTGCCGATGGCGCAGGTGGCCTTGCAACGGTCCAAGGAACAGCAATTGCGCAGCGCCCTGATCGAGATGCGCGAAGCGATCGACGCCTACAAGCGCGCCTCGGACAATGGCCGCATCAAGCTGTCGCTGGGCGCCTCCGGCTATCCGAAAAAACTCGAGGAACTGGTCGAGGGCGTGCCCGACCAGCGCAGTCCATCGAAGCAGAACATCTATTTTTTGCGCCGGCTGCCGCGCGATCCGTTCCAGCCCAGGCAAGAAGGCAGCGCCGCGGACAGCTGGAGCAAGCGCGCCTATGCCTCGCCGCCCGACAATCCCGGCGAAGGAGAGGACGTGTTCGACGTCGCCTCGCGCTCGACCAAGGTGGGCCTGAACGGCGTGCCGCTCAATCAATGGTGAACCCGATGCCTGCCTCTTCTCTACGCCGCGGCTTTACCCTGGTCGAACTGCTGGTGGTGCTGGCGATCATCTCGCTGCTGCTGACGATCGCCATCCCCCGCTATTTCGGTTCCGTGGAAAAATCGAAGGAAGTCGCCCTGAAAGAAAACCTGCAGGTGCTCAGGAGCGGTCTCGATAAATACTATGCCGACAAGGGAGAATATCCGGCCGCGCTGGCCGACCTGGTGACCCACCATTACTTCCGCAGCGTGCCGCTGGATCCCGTCACGGAGTCCGCCGCCACCTGGCAGCTGATCCCTTCGCCCAATGGCGAGATCGGCGGCGTGGCCGACGTGCGCAGCGGCGCCAAGGGCAAGACGCGCGAGGGCATCCCCTTTGAGCAGCTCTGATTTTCGGCGCCGCGCACGGGGCTTCGCGTATATCTGGACCCTGATGCTGGTGGCCTTCATGGGCGTGGGCCTGGTGCTGGCCAGCGAACTGCATGCCACGGCCGCGCGGCGCGACAAGGAGCGCGAGCTGCTGTTCATCGGCCATGAATTCCGCAATGCGCTGGGCCGCTACTACGACAGCACGCCGGGCGACGGGCGGCCCCGCTACCCATTGACCCTGCAGGAACTGCTGCGCGACCCGCGCTTTGCCAACGCCCGGCGGCACTTGCGCCGCCTGTATGCGGACCCCGTCACGGGCAAGGCGGAATGGGGCCTGCTGCGGCAGGAGGGACGCATCGTCGGCATCCATTCGCTGTCGCCGCAGCTGCCCATCAAGCAGGATAATTTTCTCGACGAAGACGCCAGCCTGCGCCGCAAGCAGCGCTACGCGGACTGGCACTTCACGTATCCGCACGACCTGGTGCTGGCCCCGCCCGATGCGGCCGGCGGCGCGCCCGGACTCAAGCCGAAAGGCGCGAACTGATATCATGCCCGCATTCCATATTCAGCATCGAACAAAGGAGCAGGCATGAGCATAGGTGGCACTTCCATCGAACAGGCATTGGCATCGCTGTCGGACATGACGGGCGGCATGGTCGCCATCGGCAAGGACGAACATGCGCAACGCATCGCCAGGGCACAGGCGTTCATGCGCCAGCAGGGCATCGCCGCCATCTACCTGAACGCGGGCGCCAACCTCACCTATTTCACGGGCACCAAATGGTATGCCAGCGAACGCATGGTGGGCGCCATCCTGCCAGCCAGCGGCGACATCGAATACATCGCCCCCGCGTTTGAGGAAAGCACCTTGCAAGGCTTCATGCTCATCGAAGGCCGTGTCAATTGCTGGGAAGAGCATGAAAGCCCGTACCAGCTGTTCGTCGACGTGCTGGCGCGCATGGGGATAGCCCAGGATGCGGCTGCACCGCCGCGCGTGGGCATCTGCGAAAGCGCCGCCTTCTTCATCTACGACGGCATCAAGCCGCTGGCGCCCGGCTATGCGCTGGAAAACGCGCGCACCGTCACGGCGTACTGCCGCAGCCGCAAGTCGCCGGCGGAAATCGCCCTGATGCAGCGCGTGATGGACATGACCCTGGCCGTGCACGTGGCCACGGCCAGCATGCTGGTCGAAGGCATCACGACGGTGGAAGTGGAAGAATTCATCCAGCGCGCGCACCGCAAGGTAGGCGCGCCCCGCTCGTATTTCTGCATCGTGCTGTTCGGCGAGGCGACGGCCTACCCGCATGGCGTGAACTACGTGCAAACCCTGAAGGCGGGCGACACGGTGCTGATCGACACGGGCTGCCAGGTGATGAACTACATCTCCGACATCACGCGCACCTACGTGTTTGGCGCCATCAGCGAACGCCAGCGCTCCGTGTGGAACAGCGAAAAGGCAGCGCAGGCCGCCGCGTTCGCGGCCGCGCAGCTGGGCGTGCCCTGCGGCGACGTGGACCGCGCCGCCCGCGTGTCGCTGGAAGCGGACGGTTTCGGTCCCGGCTACAAGCTGCCCGGCCTGCCGCACCGCACGGGCCACGGCATCGGCCTCGATATCCACGAGTGGCCCTACCTGGTGGGCAATGACACGACGCCGCTCGACGTGGGCATGTGCTTCTCGAACGAGCCGATGATCTGCATCCCCGGCGAATTCGGCATCCGCCACGAAGACCATTTCTACATGACGGCAGACGGCCCGCGCTGGTTCACGCAGCCGGCGCATAGCATCGACGATCCGTTCGGGCTGCGGGCCTAGCTTGACGCCCTTGTGTTGGATTACGCTGCGCTAATCCAACCTACGTCTTCGCCAACGCCAACGCCAACGCCAACGGCCGTGGCACGGGCATGCTGGACAAACCGCCCTGCGCCAGCTTGAACACGGCCAGCGCCGTGCCCAGTTGCACGGCCTGTTCCTGCAGCGACTCGGCGGCCGCCGACGCTTCCTCCACCAGGGCGGAATTTTGCTGCGTCATCTGGTCCATGCTGCCGATGGCCACGCCGATGTCGCCGATGCCGGCGCTTTGCGCCTGGCTCGCGGCGCTGATCTCGGCCATGATGTCGGCCACCTTTTTCACGGAATCGACGATCTGGCCCATGGTCAGCCCCGCCTCGTCGACCAGCTTCGAACCCACGTTCACCTTGGCCACCGAGTCGCCGATCAGTTGCTTGATCTCGCGCGCCGCTGCCGCGCTGCGCTGCGCCAGGCTGCGCACTTCGGACGCCACCACGGCAAAGCCGCGTCCCTGTTCGCCCGCGCGCGCCGCCTCCACGGCCGCGTTCAAGGCCAGGATGTTCGTCTGGAAGGCGATGCCGTCGATGACGCCGATGATGTCGACGATGCGTTTGGATGAATCGTTGATCTCGCCCATGGTGGTGACCACCTGGCTGACCACCTGCCCGCCCTTCACGGCCACGGACGATGCCGACACCACCAGTGCGTGCGCCTGGCCCGCGTTGGCGGCGTTGTCGCGCACGGTGGAAGTCAGGCTGTCCATGCTGCGCGCCGTCTGATCCAGGCTGCCCGCCTGCGATTCCGTGCGCGCGGCCAGGTCCGCATTGCCCTGGGCGATTTCCGCGCTGGCCACCTGGATGGTGTCAGCCGACGCCTTGATACCGGACACCATGCCGGCCAGCCGGCCACGCATCTCCTTCAGCGCCGCCAGCAAGCTGGCCTGGTCGCCCGCCTCGGTGACGATCTCCATCGAGAGGTCGCCATCGGCCACGGCGCGCGCGATCTGGCGCGCGTATTCGGGTTCGCCGCCCAGCTGCTGCCAGATGGCGCGCACGACGAAATGCGACACGGCCACCAGGCAGACGATGACGGCCAGCGCCACGGCGATGCTGGTATTGAGGGCATTGCGCACATTGGCCGCACTGCGCTCGATCCCCTGCTTGAACTGCGCTTGCGCCCGTTCGTTGGTCTTGGCCAGGTCCGTGTTGAGCACCGCCAGCGCGCCCTGCATGCGCGCCACGGTGGCCTGCGGGTCGCCCTCTTCCATTTCCAGCATGATGCGCGCCGCGCTCAGGGCCGGCGCGTAATAGGCATCGAATTCACTGGCCAGGCGCTGGCCCTGCTCGCGCTGGCCGGGGATGGCCGCAAAGGCGGTCAATTTTTCGCGCAGCTTGACTGCCAGGCCGCCGACTTGCCCGATGCGCTCCTTGTCGCCTTCGCTGACGGCGTCGCGCAAGGCGTCGCCGACGGCAGCCACGTCCAGGGTCAGCGACTTGGCCATGTCGAGCACGGGATAGTCGGCGCTTTCGGTCGCGTGGATGGAATTGAGCGTGGCCGTGGACAGATAGGCGCTGACGGCCAGCCCCAGCCCGAAAATCACGGCCGAGACGACAGGCAGCGCCCATATCTTGCGTTTGATGCTCATTGCTGTCTCCTGATGTATGTGTACCGGGCCGCCGCATGGCGGGCGGCCCGGGCCGGCTTTATGGCGCCGTCAGCACCACTTTGACGGTGCCGTCGACGGCACTCTTTTCGATGTAGCCGATGGCTTTCGGATCGGCGGCGACCGCCTTCCTCACGTCGGCGCTATTGGCCACTTCCTTCGGCAAGGTGGCCTTGCCCGTGAAGACCAGCTTGGACCACAGGGCCTTCGCCTGCGACGGTTCCTTGTCCGTCACCTTCTTGTAGAATTCGGCGCGCACGGGAGCGCTTTCCGGCTGGTCGATCGGCGTCATGGCCGTCGATTTACCGAGGAAGAATTGCGCCACCTGTTCATTCGTCATGGCGCCGGCGGCGTTCCTGGCATTGACCACCACGACCACTTCGGCCATGACGGGAACAGCGGTCGACAGCGCCAGCAAGGCAGCCAGATTCAAGATCAATGGTTTCATGCGGCGCTCCTTAGAAAACGAAATCGATGGAGGCGGCAGCCACCGTGACGGGGCCATGGAAACCCGGCTTGGCTTGCACGAACAGGCCCGGACCATTCTTCGGCCTGATGCGGTCGATCTGCACCTTCAGCGCGGCCGAGCGGTGGAAATCCCAGCGCACGCCGATGCTGTCCGTCGATTGCTCGAGCTCGTTGCGCGTGGTAGCCAGGGTGTCGACGCCGGCCGACAGGGCGCGCAGGGTCGGCGTGCAGGCGGCCGGATAACCGGCAGGGCAAGATGCGGGCACGGTATTGTTCACGCGGCCATCGGCCTTCAGGCTGGCGTGGCTATAGTAGGGCAAAAAGGCGCCGATACGGTAGCCGCCCATCAGGTACCACGAGGTGCTGTCGCTGACGTAGCTGTCCGTCTTGCGCTTCGCATATTCGGACTGCAGCAGCACGTTGTTCCAGTCCAGGCCCAGGCCCACGGACGTAAACGACGCCTTCTTGTCCTTGACTTCCAGCGCATCGGCCAGGGCGCCCAGCTGGACCATCCTGTAGCCGCTGCCTGCCGCGCGCAAGCTGCTCATCAGGGTGTTCAGGCTCGGCGAATCGTTGATCGTCAGCTTGGTCTCGGCACGGCCGAAGCGCACGGTGACGGGGCCATGTTCGGCCACCACGTTCAGGGCGACGATGGACTTGCCTTCCACCTGCACCGTCGAAGCGGGGCCCGTGGCCAGGGTGGCCTTGGTGCGGCCCAGCGCCAGCTGCGTGGTGATGCTGGTGTCGCCCGCGCTGAACTGGTAGGTACCGTCGATGCCGTCGATGCTGTTCAGCGGTACCTGCGAATACATTTCGCCGGGCGGACGCAGCATGGTGTTGGCATAGCCCACGTTGCGGTAATCGGAAATCATGAAGACGGGCAGGCCCATGCGGCCGACGCGCACGCTGAAGCTGTCCGACACCTTGGCCTTGGCGAAGGCCCACGCCAGTTCGGCGCCGAAATCGTCCTCGCCATCCTTGCGCGCCAGGCCCTGCACCGTGGCCGACAGCCACGGGTTGACGGTGACATTGGCCTGCAAGCCCAGGTTGGAATCGACGCCCGTGCGGGCAGTGCGGCCGGCGCCGGCCGCCTGGTTCGGACGCGCGAACTGCGCGTTGTCGGTATCGGCCATGGTCAGGGCGGCACTGCCGTAACCGCTGATCTTGACCGCGGGGCCGGTGGGCTCTTCGGCATAGGCATGGCTGATGGCCAGGGGCATGGCCATCAGGAAAATCAGGACGTGTTTATTCATAGTAATTAAATACCCGTAGCGGTGAACGTGGAGTTGGGCTCGAGGTCGATGGCTCACCGGCCGTAAAAGGCCGGGTCCGTTTTTTTCGCGCCGCCATCGCCTTGGGCGTGATGGCGGCGTAACCAGTGAGTAAAACCATGCTACAGAGAAAAGGTTTTACGTTGGAAAGTTTTCTTGAGGCAATGAACGAATTCGCCTCTTTTCACGGAAAAAGCACGCGTTCTAGAGGGATTTATCTAAATAGCACGCCGTGCAAAACCACACTTACGCTATATTTTTCATACACTTATGGATAATTCAAGACAAAAACAACCGGGATAAAAAAAGCGCCGCCCGCGCGAAGATCGCGGGCGGCGCCGTTCACACCGGTCCTGCAGCAGATGCTTACTCGCGCTTCGACACCAGGGTCAGGATATCGTAGCTGGCCACCAGTTCCTCGTTCTGGTTCGTCACCTGCACGTCCCACGCGACCACGCCCTGGCCCACGCCAAACACGTCCTTGCGGTTGCGGTCGACCTTGCGCTTGCACGTCAGGCGGGCGCGGATGGTGTCGCCAATGGCGACGGGGGCGACGAAGCGCAGGTTGTCCAGGCCATAGTTGGCCAGCACGGGACCGACGCCGGGCGAGACGAACAGGCCGGCGGCGGCCGACAGCACGAAGTAGCCGTGGGCGATGCGCTTGCCGAACTGCGACTCTTTCGCCGCGATTTCGTCGAAGTGCATGTAGAAGAAGTCGCCCGAGATGCCACCGAAGGCGACGATGTCCGCTTCGCTGACGGTGCGGCGGTGCGTGAGCAGCGAGTCGCCCGTCTTCAAGTCCTCGAAGTGCTTGCGGAACGGGTGGATCGGGCTTTCGTTGACGTCCGCGCCGCGCACGTATTCACCGGTGATCGCCGCCAGCATGGTCGGCGAGCCTTGCACGGCCGCCCGCTGCAGGTAGTGGCGCACGGCACGCACGCCGCCCAGCTCCTCGCCACCGCCCGCGCGGCCAGGGCCGCCGTGCTTCAGTTGCGGCAGGGGCGAGCCATGGCCCGTCGAATCGACGGAAGCGACGCGCTCGAGCACGTGGACGCGACCATGCGTGGCCGCCACTTGCGGCACCACGCGCGCGGCGATCTTCGGATCGCGCGTCACCAGGGTGCTCACCAGGCTGCCCTTGCCGCGCGCGGCCAGGGCCAGCGCCTCGTCGATATCGTGGTAGCCCATCATGGTGCTGACGGGGCCAAACGCTTCCACGTCATGCACGGCGTCGTTGCCAAACGCATCGCGGCACATCAGCAAGGTCGGCGAGAAGAAGCTGCCGTCCTGCGCGCCATCACCGAGCGGATTGAAACCGTCGGCCGCGCCGAACACCACTTCATTCCCCTGCGACAGGGTGGCCACGCGTTCGGCCACGTCGCTCTGCTGCTCTTTCGAGGCCAGCGCGCCCATGCGCACGCCTTCGATGGATGGATCGCCCACCACCACCTTGGCCAGGCGCTCGCGCAGGCGCATGCCGACGGCGTCCATCAGGTGCTCGGGCACGATGATGCGGCGGATCGCCGTGCACTTCTGCCCCGACTTGCCCGTCATTTCGCGCACGACTTCCTTGACGAACAGGTCGAATTCCACGTCGTCTGGCGTGACGTCCGGCGCCAGGATGGCGCAGTTGAGCGAATCGGCTTCGCCGTTGAAGGGCACGGACTGGGCGATCAGGTTCGGATTCGTGCGCAGCTTGGCGGCGGTGGCGGCCGATCCCGTAAAGGTGACAAAGTCCTGGCCATTCAGGCGGTCCAGCAAGTCGCCCGTGGAGCCGATCACCAGCTGCAAACTGCCGGCCGGCAGCAAGCCCGATTCATGCATCATGCGCACGACGGCCTGCGTCAGATAGCTCGTCGCCGTGGCCGGCTTGGCGATGCAGGGCATGGCCGCCAGGAAGCTGGGCGCGAATTTTTCCAGCAAGCCCCAGATGGGGAAATTGAAGGCGTTGATGTGAACTGCCAGGCCGCCGCGCGGCACCAGGATGTGCGTGCCGGCGAAACCGCCTTTTTTACCAAGCGCGATGGCCGGACCTTCGTGCAGCACGTTCGACGACGGCAGCTCGTTGCTGCCCATGCTGGCATAGGCGAACAGGGTGCCCGTGCCGCCTTCGATATCGACCCAGCTGTCGGCGCGCGTGGCGCCCGACAAATGCGAGATCGCATACAGCTCTTCCTTGCGTTCGACCAGGTACAGGGCCAGCGCCTTCAGGCGCGCTGCGCGCTGCTGGAAATCGAGCGCCATCAGGCCCGGCACGCCCGTCTTGCGCGCATACGTAACGGCTTCGTCGAAGTCGATCTTTTCCGCATGCGTGTGATAGATGACGCGGTTGTTCAAGGCGCTGTGCAAGGGCACGGCGGCACTTTCGCCCAGCCAGCGGCCGGCGATCAGGCTTTGCAGGGTGGATATTTGAGCCATTTTTTTCTCCATAATTGATGTTGGCGGTGGCGTCGGATTACGCGGGGCTTGGCCCCGCTAATCCGACCTACGCCCATATTGCTTATTGCGCGGCGGCGTTCTTGTGCAGGTGCAGCGGCAAGGCGGATTCGAAATTGAGGCGCTGGCGGTTCGCCTCGACTTGCGTCAGGGCTTCCACTTCGCGCATCGTCTGCATGGAGCGCACTGCCAGTTCGTGGTACTGGCCCGTGCCCGAGCTTTTCCATTTGATTTCATCGTCGGTCAGCGCGCGGATGATCTTGGCGGGCGTGCCCACCACCATGCTGCGCGGTGCGACGATCATGCCCGCCTTCACAAAACTCATGGCCGCGACGATCGATTCCTCGCCGATGACGGCGTTATCCATCACCACCGCGTTCATGCCGACGAGCGCATTGCGGCCGATGCGGCAGCCGTGCAGCACGGCGCCATGGCCGATATGGCCATCGACTTCGACCACCGTGTCGCAGCCGGGAAAGCCGTGCATGACGCAGGTATCCTGCAGGTTCGCGCCCTCTTCCAGGATCAATCGGCCGAAATCGCCGCGGATCGAGGCCAGCGGCCCGATATAGCAGCGCGGGCCGACGATCACGTCGCCGATCAGCACGGCCGACGGGTGCACGTAGGCGCTGGGGTGGACGACGGGGGTGACGCCGTTGATTTCGTAGACTTTGACCATATTGCTCTCCAAAACATTATTGCCAGCCGTAGCGGCTGATGTCGGATTACGCGCAAGCGCTAATCCGACCTACGTCATCACATACCCAAGTAGGCGCTCTGCACCTGCTCGTTATGCAGCAATTCGGGACCAGGCCCGGACAAGGTGATGGCGCCCGTCTCGATCACATAACCCACGTCGGCAATCGACAGGGCCGCATGCGCGTTCTGCTCGACGAGGAAGATGGTGATGCCCTGGTCGCGCAGTTCGGCCACGATGCGGAAGATTTCCGCGATCAGGAGCGGCGCCAGGCCCATGCTCGGCTCGTCGAGCAGCAGCAGTTGCGGGCGCCCCATCAGCGCGCGCGCCATGGCCAGCATCTGCTGCTGTCCGCCCGATAGCGTCCCGGCCAGCAGCAGGCGCTTTTCCTTCAGGATCGGAAACAGGCCGTACATGCGTTCCATATCACCGGCCACGTCCTGCGGCGGACGGGTAAACGCGCCCAGGCGCAGATTATCTTCCACCGCCATGGGGCCGAACACCTGGCGGCCTTCCGGCACCTGGCAAATGCCGCTGCGCACGCGCTTGTCCGCGCTCATGCGGCTGACGTCCTGGCCGGCGAAAGCGATGCTGCCGGCGCTGATCGGCTGCACGCCGGAAATCGCCCGCAGCAGGGTCGTCTTGCCGGCGCCATTCGCGCCCACCAACGCCACCAGCTGGCCCTGGCGCACCTGCAGGTCGATGCCGTGCAAGGCCTGGATGCGGCCGTAATGACTGGTCAATCCCTGGATGTCGAGCACCAGCGGTGTCTGAGGTTTTTCCATCTTCATCATGCCGCCACTCCCAGATATGCCGCCACCACGTCGGGATTGGCGCGCACTTCGGCGGCGGTCCCTTCGGCCAGCTTCTTGCCATAGTCGAGCACCAGGATATGGTCCGACAGATTCATCACCAGCTTCATGTCATGCTCGACCAGCACCACCGTCACGCCCGATTGCGCCACCTTGCGAATCAGGGTTTCGATCTCGCCCGTCTCCGTGTGGTTCAAGCCCGCAGCCGGTTCATCGAGCAGCAGCACCTTCGGCTTGGCCGCCAGCGCGCGGGCGATTTCCAGGCGCTTTAATGCGCCATACGACATCTGCCCCGCCTCGTCATCGATATGCCGGCCCACGCCGACAAATTCCATCAGGCCCGCCGCCTCGTCACGGCAGGCGGCATCGGCGCGGCGCACGGACGGCAAACGCAGCATGGAAGCGAACAGGTTCTGGTTCAGGCGCAGATGCGCGCCCACCATCACATTGTCGATGGCCGTCATGTTCATGCACACTTGCAGGTTCTGGAAGGTGCGGCTCATGCCGCGCCGCGCCAGCGCATCGGGCGACATGGCGGCCACGTTCTCGCCATTGAGCAGAATTTCGCCCCTGGTCGGCGTGTAGACACCGGTGATCAGGTTGAACAGGGTCGTCTTGCCGGCCCCGTTCGGCCCGATCACGGAGTGGATATTGCCTTCCTTGACCGTAAAACTGACGTCCTGCACCGCGTGCACGCCGCCGAAGCTCTTGCTCAGCTTGTTAATCGTCAGCATCTCAGACCTCCTGCGCGGATTTGACGGGCGCCTTCGGAGTGGCTGCCCGCTTGCGCGAACGGCTGGCCAGGCTCGGCACCAGGCCCTTGGGCATGAAGATCATGGTCGCCATCAGGATCACGCCGAAGACCACCGTTTCCCAGCCCTCGAAACTGGACAGCAGCTGCGGCAGAATCGTCAGCAGGGCCGCGCCGATGATGGAGCCGAAGATCGACGCCATGCCACCCACCACCACCATCGTCACCAGCTCGATCGAGTGGAAGAAGCCGGCCAGGTTGGGCGTGATGAAGCCGATGTAATGGGCGCTGATGCTGCCCGCGATGCTGGCAATGACGGCCGACAGCACGAACACGCGCACCTTGAAACGCGTCGTATCGACGCCGACCACGCGGGCCGCCACTTCCGAACCGTGGATGGCCTGCAGCGCGCGCCCGACGGGCGAATCGATCAGGTTCAGGGCCAGCCACGTGACCAGCAACAGCAACACGGCGCACACCAGGTACCACGATTTTTCGCCGGCGATGTCCAGGCCGGCGACGCTGAAGGCGGACACGCCGATGCCGTCCGGGCCGCCCGTCCACTGCGTCTCGTTGTTGATGACGATGGAAATGATGATGCCCAGGCCCAGGGTCGCCATGGCCAGGGTATGGCCCTTGAGTTTCAGCACGGGGCGCGCCAGCAGCAGCGCCAGCAGGCCGGTGGCGACGGCACCGGCGGCCAGGGCGGCCAGCGGCGGCCAGCCATAATGCGTGGTCAGCACGGCCGACGCATACGCGCCCAGGCCATAGAAACCCGCGTGACCGAGGCTGATCTGGCCCGTGTAGCCCATCAACAGGTTCAGGCCGATGACGACGATGGCGTTCAGGGCGATGCGGATCGCCACGTCATAGTAGAACGCATTCGTAAGGAACAGGGGCAGGATGGCCAGCACCAGGGCCAGCACCAGCAAGCCGCCGTGGCGCGAGCGTGTGAAAAAGTTGGTCATACACGCTCCGAATTTTTGGCGCCAAACAAGCCTTGCGGCAGGAAGAACAGGATCAACAGGATCAGCACGAAGGGCACCGCGTCCTTGTAGGCCGAGGAGATGTAACCGGCCGTCATGGCTTCGGCGATGCCGAGGATCAGGCCACCGGCAATCGCGCCAGCACCACCGCCGAGGCCACCCAATACGGCGGCGACAAAGCCTTTCAGGCCCAGCATGATGCCCGCGTCATACGAGGTGTAGGTGATCGGCGCAACGAGGATGCCGCCCGCCGCGCCCAAAAGTGCCGACAGGCCGAACGAGAACAGCAGCACCTTGCGCGTGTTGATGCCCACCAGTTGCGCGGCCAGCTTGTTGTGCGACGTGGCCAGCATGGCCTTGCCCATCAGAGTGCGGCCGAAGAACCAGCCCAGCACCAGCACGATGACGACGGTCACGCCCAGCACCCACAGGCTTTGCGGCAGCAGGCTGGCGCCGAGGAATTCGATCGGCGCGTCGCCGGAAAACGCCGGCAGCGAGTGCGTATCCTTGCCCAGCCAGATCTGCACGAGGCCGCGCAGCACGAGCGAGGCGCCGATGGTGATGATCAGCAAGGTGATGACCTGCGCATTTTGCGCCGGCTCGATCACGGTTTTTTCCATCAACAGGCCGACGAGGCCGGTGGCGATGACGGCCAGGATGATGGCCAGCGGCAGCGGCACGCCGGCGGCCGACATCACGGCGGCCAGCATCCCGCCCAGCATGATGAATTCGCCCTGGGCGAAGTTGATCACGCCGCTGGTGTTGTAGATGATGGTAAAGCCCAGCGCCGCCAGCGCATAGGCGGAACCGACCGTCATCCCGGAATACAGAAATTGTAGAAATTGTGCGACTTCCATGGTGTCTCCAATATGTTCGGCGATGCGCGGGCCGCCTCGGGGGCGGCCTCGCGCAGCTACTTCCGGCTTACCTTGTTTCGAACATCATTTCGACAATTGCCATTCACCGTTCTTCACTTCGACCATGCGGAACGCCGACAGGTCCAGGCCCATGTGGTCTTTGGCCGACATGTTGAACACGCCGGTCGTGCCGACAAAACCCTTGGTCGATTCCAGCGCCGCGCGCACTTTTTCGCGGTCCGTGCCGCCGGCGCGCTTGATGGCGTCCACCGACAGGTTCAGGGCGTCGAGCGCATAGCCGCCGAAGGTCGATGGATCGATCTTGTAGCGGTCTTTGTACGTCTTGTCGTAGCCGACAACGACGGCCTTCTGCGCGTCGCTGTCGGGCAGCATGGCGCCGATCAGCAAGGCTGGCGTTGGCAGGCGCACGCCTTCTGCGGCCTTGCCCGACAGTTTCAGATATTCGTCCGACGCCACGCCATGCGACTGGTACAGCGGCAGCGCGGCCATGCCCAGCTGGCCATAGTTCTTGGTCACCACGGCCGGGCCCTGGCCCAGGCCGAAGACGAAGACGGCTTGCACGCCTGCCGTGTTCTTGATGCGCGTGAGCTGCGCCGTGATGTCCGTGTCTTTCGGGCCGTAGGTTTCATCGGCCACCAGGGTGATGCCGTATTTGGAGGCGACGATTTGCGACTCCTTGCGGCCGGAGGCGCCAAAGCCGCTCGTTTCCGACAGCAGGCCCACCTTGCTGATGCCGCGCTTCTTCATGTCCTCGAACACCTTCTCGGCCGCCATGCGGTCCGTATGCGGCGTCTTGAAAACCCATTTCTTGACCGGGTCGATGATCACCACGGCGCCTGCCAGCGAGATGAACGGCATGCTGGCGCGCTCCACCAGCGGCGCCATCGCCATCGTCGCACCGGTGGTCGTGCCGCCGATCAGCACGTCGACCTTGTCGGACTCGATCAGGCGCTTGGTAAAGCCATTGGCCTTGGCGGCGTCGCTGCCATCGTCGTAATGCACGAGTTCGAGCTTGCGTCCCAGGACGCCGCCGGCCGCGTTGATCTTCTCGATGTACAGCTGCAGGGTTTTCAGTTCCGGGTCGCCCAGGAAGGCGGCCGGGCCCGTGACGGACAGCACGGAACCGATCTTGATGTTATCGGCCGCATACGCGCCCGCTGCGGACATGGCCAGCACGCCGGCGATCAGGGTTTTCTTGAAGATATTGGCAATCATTGTGGTCTCCACCAGGTTGGCACTACGGTCAATTATGGTCGGCGCTTTTTTACAAGCCTGCGCCTTTTTTGTTTTTACTTTGTTATACGCGTTCAATCACGACGGCAATCCCCTGCCCCACGCCGATGCACATGGTGCACAGCGCATAGCGCCCTCCCGTGCGCTCCAGTTGGTTCAGCGCGGCCATCACCAGGCGCGCGCCCGATGCGCCCAGCGGGTGGCCGATGGCAATCGCGCCGCCATTCGGGTTCACGTGGGCCGCGTCGTCCGCCAGCCCCAGGTCGCGCGTGACGGCCAGCGCCTGGGCGGCAAACGCCTCATTGAGTTCGATCACGTCCATCTGCTCGATGGTCAATCCCGTCTGCGCCAGCACCTTGCGCGTGGCCGGCGACGGGCCAAAACCCATGATGCGCGGCGCCAGGCCGGCCGTGGCCATGCCCAGCACTTTTGCGCGCGGCGTCAGCTTGTATTTGTCGACGGCGACGGCGGACGCCAGCAAGATCGCGCAGGCGCCATCGTTCAAGCCCGAGGCATTGCCGGCCGTGACGCTGCCATCCGCCTTGACCACGCCCTTGAGCTTTGCCAGCATCTCGATCGACGTATCGGGACGCGGATGTTCGTCGCTGGTGACCATCTTCGGATCACCCTTTTTTTGCGGCACGGCGATGGGCACGATTTCGCGCTCGAACACGCCGGCCGCGTGGGCGGCGGCCCAGCGCTGCTGGCTGCGCAAGGCCAGGGCATCCTGGTCGGCGCGGCTGATGCCGAACTCCACGGCCACGTTTTCCGCCGTTTCCGGCATGGTGTCGATGCCGTACTGCGCCTTCATCTTGCCGTTCACGAAGCGCCAGCCCAGGGTCGTGTCTTCGATCTTCGCCGCGCGCGAAAACGCGCTGTCGGCCTTGCCCATCACGAAAGGCGCACGCGTCATGCTTTCCACGCCGCCGGCGATGATCAGGTCCGCCTCGCCCGCCTTGATCGAGCGCGCCGCCAGGCCCACGGCATCCAGGCTGGAGCCGCACAGGCGGTTGATGGTATTGGCCGGCACGTCGACCGGCAGGCCGGCCAGCAGCGCGGCCATGCGGCCCACGTTGCGGTTGTCTTCGCCCGCCTGGTTGGCGCAGCCGTAGAACACGTCGTCGATGGCGGACCAGTCGACGGACGGGTTGCGGGCGATCAGCGCGGCGATCGGCAGCGCACCCAGGTCGTCCGCGCGCACGCTGGACAGCGCGCCGCCATAGCGGCCAAACGGAGTACGTACGGCGTCACAAATAAAGGCTTCGTTCATGTCTGCTTCCTTGTTCGGGCTATCAGGAGAAAATCTTCGGGCGCTGGTCGACCACGCGGCGGGCCTTGCCCGTCAGGGTGCGTTCGATGCCGGCAGCGGCCACCAGGCGCACGCGCGTGCTCACGCCCACGTGCGTCTTGATGCGGTGTTCCAGCTCGCGGGCCAGGGCGTCCGTCTCGCTGGCCGAAATGGTGGCGCTCAGGTCGATGCGCAGCTCGGCGATCACTTCCAGTTTGTCGAGGTGGCCGTCGCGCGTCACCACCAGCTGGTATTGCGGCGCCAGGCGCGGCATCTTGAGGATCAGCTCTTCGATCTGCGTGGGGAAGACGTTGACGCCGCGGATGATCAGCATGTCGTCCGAGCGGCCCGTGATCTTGCCGATGCGGCGCATCGAGCGCGACGTCGGCGGCAGCAAGCGCGTCAGGTCGCGCGTGCGGTAGCGGATGATGGGCAGCGCCTCTTTCGACAAGGAGGTAAACACCAGCTCGCCCTCTTCGCCGTCCGGCAGCACTTCACCCGTTTCCGGATCGATGATCTCCGGGTAAAAATGGTCTTCCCATATGACGGGACCATCCTTGCTTTCGATGCATTCGGACGCCACGCCAGGGCCCATCACTTCGGACAGGCCGTAGATGTCGACGGCGTCGATGCCGGCGCGCGCCTCGATTTCCGAACGCATGGCGTCCGTCCACGGCTCGGCGCCGAAGATGCCCACCTTCAGCGACGATTCGGCCGGGTCCAGGCCCTGGCGCGTGAATTCCTCGATGATGTTGAGCATGTACGATGGCGTGACCATGATGATAGACGGCTTGAAATCCTGGATCAGCTGCACCTGCTTTTCCGTCTGCCCGCCGGACATCGGGATGACCGTGCAGCCCAGACGCTCGGCGCCGTAGTGCGCGCCCAGGCCGCCCGTGAACAGGCCATAGCCGTAGGAGATATGCACCATGTCGCCCGCGCGGCCGCCGCCGGCGCGGATCGAACGCGCCACCACGTTGGCCCAGGTGTCGATGTCGTTCTGCGTGTAGCCGACCACCGTGGCCTTGCCCGTCGTGCCGCTCGATGCGTGGATACGCACCACTTGCTCGCGCGGCACGGCGAACAGGCCGAATGGGTAATTGTCGCGCAAGACCTTTTTATCGGTGAACGGGAATTTGGCCAGGTCGGACAGGGATTTGAGGTCGTCCGGATGCACGCCCGCTTCGTCAAAAGCGGCGCGGTAATGGGGCACGTTGTCATACGCGTGCTTGAGCGTCCATTTCATGCGTTCGAGCTGCAGCGCCTGCAGTTCATCCTTGCTGGCGCGCTCGATCGGCTCGAGGTCATTCGGGGAAGGCGTACGTTGGACCATCATTGTCTCCTGTTTAATTCTTTAACTGTTCAATCGGTACTGGCAGTTCAAACCTGCTCTTGTCACTTCAATTGCTGATGACTTCACCGGCCACCCGGATCGACTTGCCGCGGAAGAGCGCAATGGCGCGCCCTTCCTGGTTGCTGACCTTAACGTCATAGACGCCGCTCTTGCCGGCCAGCGCCTGCTCGACGGCATGCGCCGTCAGCACGTCGCCTTCGCGGCCCGGCGCCAGGTAGTCGATGGTGCAGCCGGCGCCCACGGTGTTCATGTTGTAGCTGTTGCAGGCAAAGGCGAAGGCGCTGTCGGCCAGGGCGAAGATGAAACCGCCGTGGCAGGTCTGGTGGCCGTTGAGCATGTCGGCGCGCACCGTCATGGTCATGCGCGCATGGCCGGGCCCCACGTCGGCCAGGGCGATGCCCATGGCGGCGGTGGCGTTATCGCGCGACAGCATGGAGGCGGCGGCCGCTTCGGCCAGGGCTTGCGCGGTCATGTTGCGGTCCTTATTTGACATATCATTCGGCATGAAAGCGATCTCCATTGGCGAGTTTGCGGCGCAGCAGCGGCGATACCCGGTAGCGGTCTTCGCCATAGCCTTGCGCCAGGTGCTGCAATACGGTGACGATGTGCTGGATGCCGACGGCATCGGCCCAGGCCAGCGGTCCGCGCGGATAGTTGACGCCCTTCTGCATGGCGATATCGACGGCGGCCACCGTGCACACGCCCTGGTTGACGGCGTCGGCCGCCTCGTTGGCCAGCATGGCGACCGTGCGCATGACGGCCAGGCCAGGCACGTCGTCCAGGCGCGTGACGATGAAACCGGCGGCCTGGAACAGGCCGACGACGGCCGCGTAGGCGGCGTCGCTGCACTGGTCGGCGCGGACCACGGCGATGCGCTTGGCACCGGCATAATCGAGCGCCAGGTCGAACAGCACCGTGTCCGGATGCTGGTTGTCGTGCGCGCGCTGGGTGGCGCTGCGGCCATCGGTGAGGTAAATCGCGGCGCCGTGGCAATGCAGGGCCGGCGCTTCGTCGTGCGCCTGGCCTTCCTGCGTCACGCGGCGGCTGACGGTGATGCCGGCCTGCTCCAGGCGCTGCACCAGGCTGTGGATGATGCCGCTATGGCCACGGCCATCGCCGCCGATGGCGGCCGACAGGGCGACGAATTCCGGGGTCGCTTGCGCGCCTTCCGCCTGCGCCACAGGCGCGCTGGCGCCTTCGCCATACGGGTAGAAGCCACGGCCCGATTTGCGGCCGAGGAAACCGGCGTTGACCATTTCCTGCTGCAGCACGGAAGGCGTGAAGCGCGGATCGTTGAAATAGGCGCCGAACACGGATTGCGTGACGGAGAAATTCACGTCGTGGCCGATCAGGTCCATCAATTCGAATGGCCCCATGCGGAAACCGCCCGCTTCGCGCAGCACGGCATCGATGGTGGCGGCATCGCCCGCCTGCTCGTTCAACAGGCGCCAGCCTTCCGCGTAAAACGGACGGGCGACACGGTTGACGATGAAGCCCGGCGTCGATTTCGCATGCACGGGGTTCTTGCCCCAGGCGATGGACGTGTCGTAGACGGTGGCGGCCACTTGCTCGCTGGTGGCCAGGCCACTGATCACTTCCACCAGCGCCATCAGGGGCACGGGGTTAAAGAAATGCATGCCGACCAGGCGCTCCGGACGGCGCAGCTTGGCGGCAATCGCCGTGACGGAAATCGACGACGTGTTCGTCGCCAGGATGCAGTCGTCGCCGACCAGCGCTTCCAGTTCGGCGAACAGGCCGCGCTTGACGTCAAGGTTTTCCACGATGGCTTCCACCACCAGGGCGCAATCGCTCACATCGGCCAGGCTGCCGGCCGCCTGCAGACGCGCCGTGGCCGCCGCCGCTTCATCTGCCGTCATGCGGCCCTTTTCGGCCAGCTTCGCGTACATCTTGCCGATATCGAGCAGGGCCTTGCTGACGGCCTCCGCGCGCGTGTCGTACAGTTTGACGCGGTAACCGGCGGCGGCGGCCACCTGCGCGATGCCGGCGCCCATGGCGCCGCTGCCGATGACGGCGACGATACTGTTGTTGTCCAAAGCTGCCATATCAATGTCCCTTGAATTGCGGTGCGCGCTTTTCCATGAAGGCGGCCACGCCTTCGCGGTAATCGTCGCTGTTACCGAGATCTCTCATCATGCGCGCTTCCAGCGCCAGCTGCTGCGGCAGGGTATTGGCGCCGCTGGCGGCCAGCGCCTGCTTGGTGTAGGCCAGACCCTTGGTCGGCGCCGTGGAAAAGTGCACGGCCAGCTTGCGCGTTTCTTCGGCCAGCTGCGCGTCGTCCACGCATTTCCAGATCAGGCCCCAGTCTTCCGCTTTTTCCGCAGTCAGTTTTTCACCGAGCATGGCCAGGCCCATGGCGCGCGCCGAACCGATCAAGCGTGGCAGGAAGAAGGTGCCGCCCGTGTCCGGGATCAGGCCCAGCTTGCAGAACACTTCGACGAAGCTGGCCGACTTGCCGGCGATGACGATGTCGCAGGCCAGCGCCAGGTTGGCGCCCGCACCGGCGGCCACGCCGTTGACGGCGCAGATCACGGGCATGGGCAATGCCTTCAAGGCCAGCACCAGCGGCGCATAGTTCTTTTCCACGGATTCGCCCAGGTCCACGCCCTTCGAACCCGGCTCCACGGCGCGGTCGGACAAATCCTGGCCCGCGCAAAAACCGCGGCCCGCGCCCGTCAGCACGAAGACGCGCACGGTGCTGTCCGCATTGACCTTGGCAATCGCGTCGCGCACTTCCTCGTGCATGGCTTGGGTAAAACTATTGAGCTTGTCGGGACGGTTCAGGGTCAGGGTGGCTATGCCCTGCTCGATGGTGAAGAGGATGTTTTGGTAGGTCATGGCGTGTCTCGGTTTTTAGTTTTCAACCCAAGGACAAGTGCCGGGGTCGGACCTTAAGGTCCGACCCCAGTCTTCGCTTGGGGTCTGATGTTATTCAGCCTGGTCGAAGTCGACGACCACCTTGTCGGTCAGCGGAAAACTCTGGCAACTGAGGACGAAACCGCGCGCCACTTCGTAGTCTTCCAGCGCGTAGTTGACGTCCATTTCGACTTTGCCGTCGAGGATCTTGCAGCGGCAGGTCGAGCATACGCCACCCTTGCACGAGTAGCGCATGTCCAGCCCGGCGCGCAGGCCCGCGTCGAGGATCGATTCCTTGTCCTTGTCCATCGTGAAGGTAGTCTGGTTGCCGTCCATGATGACGGTCACTTCCGTTTCCTGCACAGTGTCGGCGGCCAACTGGGCGCGCGGCTTGTGGGCATTTTTCGGGATGCTGGCGGCGAACAGTTCGATCTTGATGTTCTGCTTGGGCATGCCGGCCGCCTGCAGGGCGGCGGACACGCCCAGCATCATGTCTTCCGGGCCGCAGATGAAGGCGTTGTCGTAGTCTTCGACCTTGATCCAGTGCTGCAGGAACTGTTCGCATTTTTCTTGCGTGATGCGGCCGTTGAACAATTCGATGTCCTGCTGCTCGCGGCTCATCACGTAGACGAGGTTCAGACGCTCCAGGTACACATCCTTCAAGTCCGTCAATTCTTCCTTGAAGATGACGGACGACGAAGCGCGGTTGCCGTAGAACAGGGTAAAGCGGCTCAGGGGTTCCGTCAGCAGGGTCGTCTTGATGATGGAGAGGATGGGCGTGATGCCGCTGCCTGCCGCAAAGGCCAGGTAGTGCTTGCGGTTGACGCAATCGAGCGGCACGTTGAAATGGCCCATGGGCGGCATCACCTCGATGGTGGCGCCGGCCTTGAGGGTATCGTTCGCCCAGGTGGAGAAAGCGCCGCCCGGCGTGCGCTTGATGGCCACGCGCAGGGTGCCGTCCTGCACCGCCGAACAGATGGAATACGAGCGGCGCACGTCTTCCGCATTGATATTGGCGCGCAGGGTCAGGTGCTGGCCCTGCTGGAAGCGGAACTGCTGCTGCAATTCAAATGGCACGTCGAACGTGACGGCGATGGTGTCGCGCGTTTCGTTGCGCACGTTCGCTACGCACAGCGGATAAAATTTACTCATGCTTCATCTCCAGTTTCTTCGGAACGTGTGCCTGATTTTTTTAGTGGCACTTGAAGTAGTCAAACGGTTCGCGGCAAGCCATGCATTTGTACAGGGCCTTGCACGGCGTGGAGCCGAACTGGCTGGTCAGCTGCGTATGGGTCGAGCCGCAGTTCGGGCAGATCACGTCCAGCTTCGGCATGGGCTGACGCTTGACGCCACCTGCTGTTCCTCTACCAAGGCCACTGATGTCGATCACCTGCTGCTGCGGCGGGGCGATCCCATAGCCTTTCAGCTTGGCCTTGCCCGCTTCGCTCATCCAGTCCGTCGTCCACGCGGGCGCCAGCTGGTTCACCAGCGTGACCTTGGCCACGCCGTGGCTGCGCAAGGCATCCGTGACGGCATCGGCAATCACCTGCATCGCCGGGCAACCCGAATAGGTCGGGGTGATCGTCACCACGCAAGCGTCGCTGCCGGTCACTTCGACGGCGCGCACGATACCCAGGTCCACCACCGAAATGACGGGGATTTCCGGGTCCGGCACGTCGCCGAGCCAGGCCCATACCTGGGCGGCGTCCAGCGCCGCGGCGCCAGCGGCCGTGCTCATTACCACTCCGCCCCGGGATAGGCGCGCTGCAGGAACTGCATCTCGGCCAGGATAAAGCCCAGGTGCTCCGTGTGCGTGCCCTGCTTGCCGCCCTTTTGCATCCAGGCGTCGGGCGCCGGCATGGTCAAGGTGGCTTCGGCGAAGATCTCGGCCACGTGTTCGAGGAAAGCCCTGCGCAGCACGTCCGATGGCGGCGCGATGCCGGCGGCAACCATGGCCTGGTCGACGGCGTCGTACGTGAACATCTCGCCCGTGTACATCCACAGCTTGTCGGCGGCGGCCTGCGTTTTCGCGTGGCTGTCGGCCGTACCGTCGCCGAGGCGCACGATCAGGTCGCCGCTGCGGCGCAAGTGATACGTGACTTCCTTGATCGATTTTTGCGCCACTTCGACGATGCGCGCATCCGTCGATTTCGTCAGTTCCAGCAGCTGGAAGTAGTGCCAGCTGTCGAAGAAGAACTGGCGCATCATGGTGTCGGCGTAATTGCCGTTCGGCTGTTCGACCAGCAGGCAGTTCTTGAAATCGTGGGCGTCGCGCAAAAAGGCGATGTCGTCCTCGTCGCGGCCCGCGTTTTCCAGTTCGGCCGCATAGCTGAACCACAAGCGCGTCTGGCCCAGCAAGTCCAGCGCCACGTTGGTCAGCGCCATGTCTTCTTCCAGTGCCGGACCCTTGCCGCACAGCTGCGACAGCTGCTGGCTGAGGAGCAGGGCGTTGTCGCCCAGGCGCAAGAGGTAATTGACCTTGTCATCCATTACAGGCGCTCCCATCACAGGTTCTTGACTTCTTCCGGCATCGGGAAGAAGGTGGGATGGCGGTACACCTTGCTGTTCGACGGTTCGAACAGGGCGCCCTTGTCGCCGGGGCTGCTGGCGACGATATCGGCCGCGCGCACCACCCAGATGCTCACGCCTTCATTGCGGCGCGTATAGACGTCGCGCGCATGGTTGACCGCCATGGTGGCGTCGGAAGCGTGCAGGCTGCCCACATGCTTGTGCGCCAGGCCGTGCTGGCTGCGGATGAAAACTTCCCACAATGGCCATTCTTTGCTCATGTTGCTATCCCCTTTTATCGATGTTTTTCAGGCTGCCGCTTTGCTAGCGGCTTGCTTGTCTGCGTAGGCGACCAAGGCATCGCGGAACCATGCGCCGTCTTCATACGCTTTGACGCGCGTTTGCAGGCGTTCGCGGTTGCACGGGCCATTGCCCTTCAGGACATTGTTGAACTCGGACCAGTCGATCTCGCCGAATTCATAATGGCCTGTTTCCGCATTGAACTTCAGGTCGGGATCGGGCACGCTCAAGCCCAGGTATTCGATCTGCGGCACGGTCTGGTCAACCATGCGCTGGCGCAGTTCGTCGTTCGAGAACAGCTTGATGCGCCATTGCGCCGACTGGGCGCTGTTGACGGAGGCGGCATCGGACGGGCCGAACATCATCAGGGACGGCCACCACCAGCGGTTCAAGGCATCTTGCGCCATGGCTTTCTGCGCGGGCGTGCCCTTGCACAGCGACATCATGATGTCGTAGCCCTGGCGCGCATGGAACGATTCTTCCTTGCAGACGCGGATCATGGCGCGCGCATACGGCCCATACGAGCAGCGGCACAGGGGAATCTGGTTGATGATGGCGGAACCGTCGACGAGCCAGCCGATGGCGCCCATGTCCGCCCACGACAGGGTGGGATAGTTGAAGATGCTCGAATACTTGGCTTTGCCCGAGTGCAAGGCGGCCAGCAAGTCGTCGCGCGACACGCCCAGGGTTTCCGCGGCGCTGTACAGGTACAGGCCGTGGCCCGCTTCGTCCTGGATCTTCGCCAGCAGGATGGACTTGCGTTTCAGGGTCGGGGCGCGCGTGACCCAGTTACCTTCGGGCAATTGGCCGACGATTTCCGAGTGCGCGTGCTGCGAAATCTGGCGGATCAGGGTCTTGCGGTAGGCGTCCGGCATCCAGTCCTTGGCCTCGATCTTGATGCCTTCGTCGATGCGCGCCTGGAAAGCGCGCTCTTCCTGGTCCATGTCGTCGAGGGAACGGACGTTCTTGAGGCCGGTTTCAACCATTTGTGCGTACATGATGTGTCTCCCATGTCTTTGATTTGCGCAGCAACGCGGTGCGATGAACAGATAATACGATACAAAAAACGATTTGCATACACTTGATGTGAATCATTTTAAAAATTCGTATCTTGTGCCGCTTTTTTGTGCGTATGATATTGCTTATGAGAAAACACCATGAAGCGCCACCAGCGCTTCCGGCAAATTATTGCCGCGCTACCCGCGCAGCCAAGTAAACTGCTGCTTTTATTGAACCGACCGCTACACGGCCAGACCGGAACCACATGAAGAACACCCGCTGCACGGCATGGATAGCCGATTTCCTGGAAAGCGACCCACCGCGCTCGAAGTCCCTGGTGATGACCATCTTTGGCGACGCCATCGTGCCGCGCGGCGGCGCCATCTGGCTGGGCAGCCTGATCGAACTGCTGGCGCCATTTGGCGTCAATGACCGGCTATTGCGCACCAGCGTGTTCCGCCTGGCGCAGGAAGGCTGGCTCAGCTCGCAGCGCGACGGCCGCCGCAGCGCCTATACGATACGCCCGGAGGCCCTGGCCCGCTTCGAACGCGCCTACCGCCGCATCTATGCGCCGCTGGTCGTGCACTGGGATGGCAGCTGGACCCTTGTGATCGGGCCGGCCGGCAGCATCGGCGCGGCCGAGCGGGGGGCGCTGCGCAAGGAATTATTGTGGGCCGGCTACGGCTTGATTTCTCCCGGCATCTTTGGCCACCCGGCCAGCAATGCGGAGGCGCTGGAAGATATCCTCGTGCGCAACGAGGTGCAGGGCAAGCTGTACGTTTGCCACACAAAAGAGTTGCCGGGTGTCAGCACGCGTCCCCTGCGCGACATGGTGGGCGACTGTTGGGACTTGTCGGAAGTGATGGCCGGCTACGAAAAATTCATCGCCAGCTTCCAGCCCCTGCTGACCTTGCTCCAGCAGGAACCCGTGTTCGACGCGGAGCAAGCGTTCGTCATCCGCTCGCTGCTGACGCACGCCTACCGCCGCGTGCAGTTGCACGACCCGCAACTGCCCGTCGAACTGCTGCCCGAACCGTGGCCCGGCACGCAAGCCTATGCGCTGGCGCGCGACCTGTACCGCATCACGTATGCGGCGGCCGAGGAACATATCCTGGCCACCCTGCGGCGCGAGGATGAGCATGCCCCGGACGTCGAGCCGTGGTTTTTTGAACGTTTTGGCGGACTGAACACCTGAGAAAACGTCCATGGCGGCGTTGCAGGGCCTAGGCGTACATTCGTACTGCCTGCGGCCCTGCGCCTTGCCCTGAACATTTTTCAGGCGTTCAGGAATAAGTCACTACCTGCTCACTGCTTTACCGCCACTTGCTTGGCCCCTGCCAACAAATCCTGCCCCAGCTTTTCCAGCGCATTGGCCTGCACCAGCATGGTGTCGAGGATGGCGACGTTGAAGGTGTATTCGGCCGGCGTCGTATAGCCGGGAAAGCGCAGGATGCGCAGCAATTCCTGCAAGGTCGTGCCCTTGCCCAGGTGCGCCAGGGCGTCGCTGAGGGCGCTGACTTTCTTTTCCAGCTCGTGTATGTGCTTGCCGTTGTCGTTCATGATGCTCTCCCGTGTTGGAACTTCCACGTTAGCAAAGCACGTCCGTCGTCGTTTGCGCCAGCACAAAGGCGCGCCTAAAACGGGTATCATCGCGCCATTGCACACGATGCAAAACCCATACGTTTTTATCAGGAACACACATGACCATTAAAATCAGCCAGCAATTCGACGCCGGCGCGATCGAGGTGCTGCGCGCCGACGATGCCCACTCCATCGAGCTGAACATCCGCAAGGATTCCCACGCCGACATCACGCAGTGGTTTTACTTCCGCCTACAAGGCGCGCAAGGCGAGGCATGCACGATCCGCTTCATGAACGCAGGCAAGTCGGCCTACCCGGACGGCTGGAAAGATTACCAGGCCGTGGCCAGCTACGACCGCGAAACCTGGTTCCGCGTGCCCACCAGCTTTGACGGCACGGTGATGACCATCGAACATACGCCCGAAGAAGAAAGCGTGTACTACGCCTACTTCGAACCGTACCCATGGGACCGCCACCTGGCCCTGATCGACAGCGCGCAAGCGTCGCCGCTGGTGCGCCTGGTCGACCTGGGCAGCACCGTCGAAGGCCGCGACATGAATTTGCTGGTCGTCGGCGACGCCGATGCGGAGAAAAAAGTCTGGGTCATCGCGCGCCAGCACCCGGGCGAGACGATGGCTGAATGGTTTGTCGAAGGCATGCTCGAAGCCTTGCTGGACCAGGCCAACCCGTTTGCCCGCCAGTGCCTGCAAGACGCCGTCTTCTACGTGGTGCCGAACATGAACCCGGACGGTTCCGTGCATGGCAACCTGCGCACCAACGCGGCCGGCGCCAACCTGAACCGCGAATGGATGACGCCGACGATGGAACGCAGCCCGGAAGTATTCCTGGTGAAACAGAAAATGCATGAAATCGGCTGCGACCTGTTCCTCGACGTGCATGGCGACGAAGGCTTGCCTTACGTCTTCGTGGCCGGCAGCGATGCGCTGGAAAATTTCACGCCGGCGCAAAAAGCCGAGCAAGACCGCTTCATCGCCGACTTCAAGGTGGCCAGCCCCGACTTCCAGGATGAGCACGGCTACGAAGACGGCCCGTTCACGCCGGAAGTGCTGACCATGGGTTCGCCCCACATCACGCACGCCTTCGGCTGCCTGTCGCTGACCCTGGAATTGCCGTTCAAGGACAATGCCAACGATCCCGACCCGCAAACGGGCTGGAGCGGCGCCCGCAGCGCTGCCCTGGGCGCGGCCGTGCTGCAGCCTATCCTGTCGACCTTGCGCGCCTGATCCACGCATGATGCCGGCCCGCCACGCATGCGGTGGCGGGCCAGTCCAGGCCGGCGGCTCCCCTGCCGTCGGCTATTTGCCTGCCACTTTCTTGCGCAGCGCAACATCGTAAATCGTTGCCACGCCGCCCATTGCTGCCTATACTGGCCCCAGCACTTCTGTCCCCCTTCTTGCCGACAACTCATCCTGCCCATGATCACTCGAGACCAGCCATGCGCCACGGCGCGCTTTTTCAGGAGCAAGTTTGCACACGTGTGCATATTTTTGTTTGCCAGCTTGTCTGGCATGCCAGGCATGGCGGCCGAACTCAGCCCGGCCGCGCAGCTGGGACGGCAAATTTTCCACGATGCCAGCCTGTCCGCCTCGGGCAAGCAGTCCTGCGCCAGCTGTCACGACCCGGCCCACGCTTACGCGCCCGGCAACAAGCTGGCCGTGCAACTGGGAGGCGCCGATGGCCAGGCGCCCGGCTACCGCGCCACGCCATCGCTGCGCTACCTGGAACACACGCCCCCTTTCCGCTTTGATGAGGAAGGCGCGCCCAACGGCGGCATCAACCGCGACGGCCGCGCCGCCAGCCTGGCAGAACAGGCGGAGCGGCCGTTCCTGGCAGCGCACGAAATGGCCAATGCCAGCACGGATGCGGTGGTGGAACGGCTGCGCAAGGGCAGTTACGCGCAAGCATTCCAGCGCGTCTTTGGCGAGGCCATCTTTGCGCAGCCACAACAGGCATTCAGCCGCATCACCTATGCCTTGCAGCAATTCCAGCAGGAAGAGCCGGACTTCCACCGCTACGATTCCAAATATGACCTCTACCTGGCCAACAAGGTTCCGCTGGAACTGGCCGAATTGCGGGGCCTGGCCCTGTTCAACGATGAACGCAAGGGCAATTGCGCCGCGTGCCACCCCAGCGTGCGGGGCGACCATGGCACGCCGCCCTTGTTCACAGATTTCAGTTTCGACAATCTGGGCGTGCCGCGCAATACGCGCATTCCCGCCACCGCCGATCCTGCCTATTTCGACCTGGGCTTGTGCGGCCCCGACCGCACGGACCTGGCGACAAAAGGCGAGTTATGCGGCGCCTTCAAGGTGCCCAGCCTGCGCAATGTCGCCACGCGGCAGGTGTTTTTTCACAACGGCGTGTTCGATAACCTGACGGATGCCCTGCGTTTTTATGTGCGGCGCGATACGCATCCGCAAGAATGGTATCCGCGCGACAAACGGGGAAAAGTGCAGAAATTCAACGACGTGCCGGCCCGGTACCGTGCCAGCGTGAACACCACCGAGGCCCCGTTCGACCGCAGGCGCGGCATGGCGCCCGCGCTGACGGCGGGCGAGATCGAGGATATGGTGAAATTCCTGGCCACCCTGACGGATGGCTATCAGGTACAGCAATGACGGCGGAGGGCGCCTCCGCATCCATCAGGTGCGAGCCACCTTGCGCAGGGCATCGACCAGCTTGTCCAGGTGCGACTCCGGCGTAAAGATGCCTGGCGTCACGCGCACGCACGCGCCCGACGCGAGGCCGTCGCGCGGCACGGCAAAGATGCCGTGCTGCTGCACCAGCTGTTTCGACAAGGCATAACTGTCGGCCACGCTGCTCTTGCCTGTCAAGCGGAACGACGCGATGGCGCTCGTCAGGCGCGGGTCGCTCGATGCCAGCACTTCGATGCCATCGATGGCGCGTGCCGCTTCCACCCAGCGGTTGCGCAGCAGCCGCAGCCGGGCCTGCTTGTTGGCCACGCCGATCTGCGCGTGCAATTCCAGCGCCTTCGGCAAGCTCAGGTAGGCGGCGAAATTGACCGTGCCCGTGTGCACGCGCGAACGGATATCGTCGCCCGCCTTTTCACCAAGCCAGGGGTCGATATCGGCCACCCTGCCCCGCTTGATGTAGGCGGCGCCCACGCCCACGGGCGCGCCTATCCATTTATGCAGGTTGATGCCTGCAAAATCCGCCTGCAAGTCGGGGATCGTCATGTCCAGCTGGCCAAAGCCGTGCGCCGTATCGACGATGACGTCGATGCCCCGTTCGCGCGCCAGGCGGCTGATCTCGGCCACGGGCAAGACCATGCCGTTGCGGTGGTTCACGTGCGTGAGCAGCATCAGCTTCAGCTTTGGATGACGCGCCATGGCGTCGGCATAGGCGGCGATCACGTTGTCATGCGTAAATGGCTCCGGCATGGCGATGCTGACGACGTTGGCGTCGCGCCGCTGCTGCAGCCAGCGCGTGACGGTGATCATATTGTCGTAATCGATGTCCGCGTACAGCACCGTATCGCCGGGCTGCAAGCGGTTATAGCCGGCGATCAGCACTTGCAGCGCTTCCGTGGCGCCCCGCGTCAGCACGATTTCATCGGTCGCCACGCCCAGCGCCCTGGCCGCCGCCGCCCGCGCCGCCTCGAAGTCGGCAGGAAAGCGCATGCGCGCATACCAGGCGTTGTCGCGGTTGACCATCGCCAGTTGCTGCTCGTAATGTTCCAGCACGGGCCTGGCCATGGAGCCCCAGAAGGCATTGTCGAGCTGTATCACGTCCGCGGGATGGTCGTATTGTGCGGCCACCGCCTGCCAGTAAGCCTGGTTGGTGGCCAGCACGTCCGGCGTGGCGCCCACCGGCACCGCCGGCAAAGGTAGCGCCAGCGCGGCGCCCGCAGTGAAGGGCAGCGCCGCCGCCAGCGATCCCGCGCGCAGCAAGGCGCGGCGTTGTGGATTCATGTTCAACATGGCCCCTCAGAATTTCAGTTTGTACTCGACGTACAGGTTGCGGCCATCCGTGTCGTACGGCGCGTTGCGCGAATAGATCAGACCGCGGCTGGCCTGGAAGGTTGCCTCGTCAGGATATTTGTCCAGCACATTGTCGACGCCAGCGCGTATCGATTGCTTGTCGCTGATCTTGTAGCCGACGGCCAGGTCAAGAAATTGCATGGCGCCAAAACGCTGGAAGATATCGCCCGTGGCATTGCCGGAATTGTCCGTCCACGCGCCGTAGTAGCGCACGCGGGCCAGCGTATTCCAGCTGCCGAGGTCATAGTTGCCGCTGATGGTGGCTTTCTGGCGGGGCAAACGTTCTTCGAAGACCTGGCGCTGGGCCGGGTTTGTCACCAGGCTGGACTTGCCGCCGTCGACTTTCGTCGTGTTGTAGTTGTAGGCCAGGGTCAGGTTCAGCTTGCCGTCGCCGACGCGGCTCAGGTGGCTGCCGACGATATCGATGCCGCGCGTGGTGGTGTCGAAATCATTCGTGAAATAGCTGACGGACGTGTAGCGAAGCGGATTGGCCACGCCGGCCGGCACGGCAAACGCGGCGGAAGTGCTGAAGCGGTCACTGACCTTGATGTCATACACGTCGACGGAACCGGAGAAACCGGCCGGCGTCTTCCAGGTAAAACCCAGCGACAGGTTCTTCGATTTTTCCGGCTTCAGCGCCTGCGCACCGAGCAGCATGGCCAGCGGATCGTTGTTGGCCAGGCGGCCGCTGGTAAACAACAGCAGGGTCTTGGTGTCGAGGCCCTGGTTCGTGCTGTTGGTGTTCGACTGGCCAGGCGTTGGCGCGCGGAAACCCGTCGAGTAGGAGCCGCGCAAGGCCATGTTGTCGCTCAAGGCATAACGGGCCGACAGCTTGCCGTTGACGGTACTGCCAAATTCCGAGAAATGCTCATAGCGGGCCGCGCCGCCCAGGCTCAGGGCCTTCGTGACGGGCACTTCCACGTCCAGATAGGCCGCATAGCTATCCTGGCCCCAGCTGCCCGCCTGGCGGTCGCTGAAACCGGGGGCGCCGTTCGCGTTCGCGTCGAGACCGATGGCCGCGCCTGGCCCCACCGTCCACGACGCCGTATCACCCGCCTTCACGCCATAGCTTTCATTGCGCGCCTCGGCACCGAAGGCGATGTTGACCGGTTGCGGCAAGGATGCCACGGGCAATTCATAGTTGAAGTTGGCGTTGAGTATCTTTTCCGTCTGCGACAACTGGCCCAGGTAGAACGCCGTCGGGCTGCCGGGGCCCATCGAGGCATTGATGGAATTGGCCAGATTGTAGTCGATGCGGTTACGGCCCCAGGAGGCGCTCACGTCCCAGCCGAAGCGGTCGTTGAAATGGCCGCGCACGCCGGCCACCACCTGCATGTCATCCTGCTCGTTCGAATAGCTGGGGCTGAAGCCGAGCGGGTAGATGCTGCGCAAGTCCCAGCCTGGGAACAGGGTGCTGGTTTTATACGCGCCCGTGCTGGTGTCCGGATTACGCCAGTTAAAGTCGGAGGTGCCATCGCTGTGGCTGAACAGGCCGAAGCCGTACAGTTCCGTCGTGTCGGACAAGGCCATGCTGGCATTGAATCCCAGGCGCTTGCTGTCGAGTTCAGGCTGGCCCCAGCGCTGCACGGGATTGGGCACCTTCAGTTCCGGATGAGCGTTCTGGAAAGCGATCGCATCGGCCCGCTGGCGCGTGCGCGAAGTAGGGTCGGACTTGGCCAGGGCGCCGAACAGCGTTGCCTTGCCCGTCTCGCCAAAGGTGAAACCCGTCTTCAGGTTGATCTCATTGCCCTTGCCGTCCCCTTCCGAATACTGCGAGTGGTGCACGGAGAGCTCCGTGCCGGGCGTATCGTCGAGAATGATGTTGATCACGCCGGCGATCGCGTCGGAACCGTACTGGGCCGAGGCACCGTCGCGCAGCACTTCGATGCGCTTGATGGCGGAGACGGGAATCTGCGCCAGGTCGGGCGCCTGCGCGCCGCGGGCACCGAGCAGAGCACTGCGGTGGAAGCGCTTGCCGTTGACCAGCACCAGGGTCTGGTCCGGCGACAGGCCGCGCAAGGTTGCGGGGCGCACGAAGACTTGTCCGTCAGCCATCGGCAAGCGCTGCACCACGTACGACGGCACCAGTTGCGCCAGCACGTCGTTCAAGTCCGACGACTCGACGGCGCCGATGTCTTCGCGGTTGAACACATCCACGGGCGCCATGGTGTCGAATTGCGTGCGGTTGCTGCCGCGCGTGCCCGTGACGATCACGGCTGGCGGGGCATCGCTGGCGTCGCTGGCGCTAACGGGGGCAGCGGGCGCGGCGCCATGGGCCTGGGCCTGATTGGTGAACACGGCGGTCATGGCACACATCAGGGCCACCGCGCGGGCGATGCGGGTACGGGAGTAGGTCATGGGAGAGTCAGTTGGCAGGTTGGATCAACAACGACGCGATGCCGCAAGACAGCATCTTGCATGAAATATCACGAAGTTCGGCTTACTTACATTAAAAGCATTTAAATTTCGCCAATAACGTTCGATGGCGACATCATACGAAGGCAATATTTCATCCGTATGACGAGCTGATCACTACTGAAAAAAACCACACGCCCATGAAAAAAGGCGCCAGCGGCGCCTTGAGTGAAGCAAATAACGACGTCAACCGCCCGCCACCACCATGCTTTCGATGAGGATGGAACCCGTCTCTTTGGTGCCGCGGCGCAAGGCGTCGGCGCCCACGGCCACGATGTTGCGCAGCATGTCCTTCATGTTGCCGGCGATGGTGATTTCTTCCACCGGGTATTGAATGACGCCGTTTTCCACCCAGAAACCGGATGCGCCGCGCGAATAGTCGCCCGTCACGTAGTTCGTTCCTTGTCCCATCAGTTCCGTCACCAGCAAGCCCGTGCCCAGCTTTTTCAGCATGGCGACAAAATCATCGCTGGCGGCCGTCAGCTTCGAGGTCAGGTACAGATTGTGCGAGCCGCCCGCGTTGCCCGTCGTCTGCATGCCCAGCTTGCGGGCCGTGTAAGTCGACAGGAAATAGCCTTGCACCACGCCATCCTTGACGACGTCGCGGCTGACGGTTTTCACGCCCTCTTCATCGAACGGCGCCGAACCGACGCCGCCGATCACGTGCGGGTCTTCGAAGATCTGCACGTGCGAGGGCAGCACTTGCGTGCCCAGGGAATCGTTCAGGAACGTGGACTTGCGGTACAGGGCGCCGCCCGAGGTCGCTTGCACATAGGTACCGAGCAAACCGGCCGCCAGCGGCGCCTCGAACAGCACGGGGCAAGTGCGCGTGCCCAGCTTGCGCGCGTTCAGGCGCGACAGGGCGCGCTCGGCGGCGTACCGGCCGATGGCTTCCGGGCTAGCCATTTTGGCGGCGTCGCGCACGGACGAATACCAGTCGTCGCGCTGCATCTTCGCGCCCTTGCCGGCGATGGGCGCCACGGACAGGGTGTGGCGCGAGAACGGGTAGCCGCCGATGAAGCCGCGCGAGTTGGCGGAAACGAAATGCGATTGCTGCACGTGCACGCTGGCGCCCTCGCTGTTGGTGATGCGCGAATCGACGGCGAACGCGGCCGCTTCGGCCCGCTGGGCCAGCGCGACGGCTTCCTCGGTGGAAATGAGCCAGGGATAGAACAGTTGCAAGTCGCGGGGGGACATTTCCAGCATGTCGGCGTCGGCCAGGCCCGCGCAATCGTCCTCGGCCGTGAAACGGGCGATGTTGTAGGCGGCGTCCACCGTGGCGCGCAGGGCGGACGGCGAAAAGTCGGAGGTGCTGGCATTGCCGCGCTTCTTGCCGACAAACACGGTCACGCCCATGCCCTTGTCCTTGTTTTGCTCGATCGTCTCGATCTTGCCTTTTCGTACAGAAACGGACAGGCCACCGCCTTCGCTGACTTCGACGGCAGCGTCGGTGCCGCCCGCTTCCCGCGCAAAAGACAACACATCACGGGCCAGTTGCTGCAATTGCTCTTGACTATGGGTAAATACGGAGTCGTTCATGCGCTGTTTTCTTCGGAAAGCCGCTAAAAAGGTTATCATAGCAGTCGTTTACAGTTTACAGGTGCGGCCTACGCGGCCAATCCCGCCTTATCATGCCAAATCCAAACCGGGGAGCTTGCGGCTTCCAATCGACCGAATTCGAACAGGAATATGAACGTCCTTCGAAGTCGGAACTCAAGCGCCAGATGACCGTCCTGCAAAAGCTGGGCGAAGAACTCGTCAATGAGGCACGTGACCGCGTCAAGCGCGTCCCAATGCCGGAAGACGTGCGCGACGCCATTCTCGAATGCCAGCAAATCAAGGACCACGAAGGCCGCCGCCGCCAGCTGCAATACGTGGGCAAGAAAATGCGCACCCTGGATGAGGAAGAAGTTGCCGCCATCCAACGCACCATCGATAGCTGGAAAGGCTTGTCGAAAGCCGACACGGCCAATATGCACGCGATGGAACGCCGCCGCGACAAGCTGTTGACGGATGACAAGGCGTTGACCGTCTTGCTGTCGGAAAACCCGGAGCTGGACGTACAGCACCTGCGCACCCTGATCCGCAACGCCCGCAAGGAACAGGCCGAGAACAAGCCGCCCAAAGCCTACCGCGAAATCTTCCAGATCTTGAAAGAGATCGCCAAGAAGAACAACAGCGGCAAGAAAGATGCCGACGAAGATGGCGTTGAAGGCGAAGAAGAATAAACCCCAGGCAAGGACTGGGGTCGTACCCTCAGGGTACGACCCCGGCTTTTGCACTTGGGTTGGCAAAAACCGGGATCAGCCCGGTTTTTTTACGACATAGACAGGTGCCCCATGACCACGATAGAAGACGAATTGATTATCGGCCTCGTGTCGATCTCGGACCGCGCCAGCGGCGGCGTGTATGAAGACCTGGGCATCCCTGCCCTGGAAAGCTGGCTGTCCGCCGCCATCCGCACGCCATTCCGCCTGGAAAAGCGTCTGATCCCGGACGAGCGCTCGCAGATTGAAAACACCCTGATCGACATGGTCGACCTGAACCACTGCCACCTGATCCTGACGACGGGCGGCACGGGGCCGGCGCGGCGCGACGTGACGCCGGACGCCACCTTGTCCGTGGGGACCAAGGAAATGCCCGGCTTCGGCGAACAGATGCGCCAGATCAGCCTGCAATTCGTGCCGACGGCGATCCTGTCGCGCCAGGTGGCCGTGATCCGCGAAACGCCCGAGCGCGCCGCCCTGATCATGAACTTGCCGGGCCAGCCGAAAGCCATCAAGGAAACCCTGGAAGGGCTGAAAGATGCCGCTGGCGTGCAACTGGTGAACGGCATCTTTGCCGCCGTGCCATATTGCATCGACCTCATCGGTGGTCCTTACATGGAAACCGACCCGGCCATCTGCAAGGCCTTCCGTCCCAAATCGGCGCTGCGTCCGGCGCAACCATTACCAGAGGAAAACACATGAGCACCTTGCTGGAAACCATAGAACTCGACAGCGCACCGAATCCTACCGTCTCCATCATCTGGATGCACGGGCTGGGCGCCGACGGCAACGACTTCGTGCCGTTGGTCAAAGAACTCGACTTGCGCGGCTGCCCCGCCATCCGCTTCATTTTCCCCAGCGCCGGCACCATGCCCGTCACCATCAACAACGGCTATGTGATGCGCGCCTGGTACGACATCCTCGTAAACGACCTCGTGCGCCGTGAAGACGAGGGCGGCCTGCGCGCCTCGCAAGCCCAGATCGAAGCGCTGATCGCGCGCGAAAAGGCGCGCGGCATTCCCGCCAGCCGCATCATCCTGGCCGGCTTCTCGCAAGGCTGCGCCATGACCTTGCAAACGGGCTTACGCCACGCGGAGCCGCTGGCCGGCCTGATGTGCCTGTCCGGCTACCTGCCACTGGCCGACAAGACGGCGCTTGAGCGCACCCCGGCGAGCCTGCACACGCCGATCTTCATGGCGCATGGCACGGCCGACCCCGTGGTGCCGGTCGCCCGCGCACAACAGTCGCGCGACTTGCTCACCGGCATGGGTTACAAGGTGGAATGGCATGAATACATGATGCAGCACTCGCTGTGCCAGGAAGAGATCGACGCCATCGGCGCGTGGCTGAAAAAAGTGCTCGCCTAAAATGAAACAGGCGCGGTGGGCGCCGCGCCTGTTGTTGTACGTGTACGTAACGCCGGGAACGATCAGTTCGCCGGCGTTTTTTCATTCCAGATTTTCAACATATCGGGCGACGCTTCCGAGCGGATGCCGTTGTCCGTCAGTATCGATTCCGTCGCTGCCAGCATGTCCTTGCGGGGCACGACGACCATTTCCGCATCGCGCTGCTGGAAGCGGAACGTCAGCAAGTCATCCTTCTGGTCGCGCAACAAGGCCACCAGGTGCGCCAGGCTGCGCACGCGCACGCCGTTGACGGAATCGACGACCGAGAAGAAGCGGGTGCTGTAGCCATTCATCAGCTTGTGCGGGAAGAACGGCGCGGCGATCACCACCAGCTCGTCGCGCTCGCTATCGGGCGCATCGCCGCGCCGCGTGGCCAGCGGATTGCCGGCAAACGCCATGCCGCCCAGGATCGCCGGGTTGCCATTCGGCGCCGCCATGAATTCCGTCGTGGCGCGCGAAAACACCATCGGGCCGAAGATGAAATAGGACGGGTAATTGCCCTGCAGGCTGGCGATCAGCATCGGATGCGCCGCCGAGACGGGCACCTTGACTTTCAGAGGCGCGCCCTGGCGCACCACCGTCAGCGGCAATTCGCCGTCTTTCGCCAGCTGCTGCACCCGGTACTGGAAGCGCACGCGGCTGTTGGCATTCAGCTTGACCATGCCCTGGTTGTCGATCGGGAAATCGCCGATATGCGTGATGACATCCCACTCCTTGAGCGGATAGGCCGCATCCTTACTGGCCGGCGACATCACGACGGCGCCCTCGACGCCTTTCGCCAGCTTCAGATAGGTGCGCAACGCGGGGTTTTCCAGCGTTTGCGTCACGTCGCGCATGGCCGGCTTGCCCTTGGGGGCGCCACTTTCCTGGTCGCGCAGGAACAGCTCGATTTCCTCGTTGGGGATGATGTAGCCGATGTTTTGCGCATTGAGCATGCCGGCAAAGGCCAGGCCGATCATCTTGTCGCCGGCAATCACGGGACCGCCGCTATTGCCCGGGTTGATGGCCGCATCGATCTGGATGCGCAAGCCGGACACGGGGAAGTTGTAGCGCACGAATTCGATGCGCGAAACGATGCCCTTGGTGATCGACAGCGAGGTGCCGCCCGTCGGATAGCCATACGCCAGCACGGCGTCGCGCACGTCCGGCAAGACGTTCGCGCGTGGCACCGCCTTGTGGCTGGCGAAAAAACTGTCGTCGTCGATTTTCAGCAAGGCCAGGTCCATGCCGCGCGAGATGGCCAGCACGGTGGCCGGTATCTTGTCGCCAGCGCCATTGGCCTGGATCTGCACCTGGCTGGCATAGCCGACCACGTGCGCATTGGTGAGGATGCGGCGGCCTTCGATGACGACGCCGGAACCCGTCACCTCCTGCGGCGCGGCCTTGCTCCACGGCTTGTATGGATCCGGCCCGCGCAGGGTGGAAAATACCTTGACGACGGAGTTTTCCAGGGCGGAAGCGCTGGCGCTGGCGGCCGTCTCGGCGGCCAGCGCGCGCACCGTCATCAAGGGGCAAAAAGAAAGGGCCAGCGCCAGGAAGGCGCGGCCCATCAGGGTGGAGCACGGACGAGTTTTCATTGAGCTTGTTGGCAATGGAAGGGAAGTAAAATTATATATTGAATAATTGCAACTTCATTACACTTTGTCCATCTTTGCCGAAGAAGTCCTCTAAACTCCTCTCATCAGGCGGGCATGGGCGGCACGCCCAATGCGGGCACGGCCGTCTGCGCCCCATTCATCACCATGGCCAGGAAGGTGTAGTAGCCATTGATGCCCATCAAGTCGACCACGCCGTGCTCGCCGAACAGGGTCAATGCCCGCGCATACGTGGCATCGCTGACCCGCTTGTTCTGCTGCAACTCGATGCAAAAGTCGTGCACGGCTTGCTCGTCGTCTTTCAGGGCAGGCGGCACGCGCCGTTCCGCAATGGCGTCCACGGCCGCTTGCGCGATGCCGTTCTGCACGGCCAGCGGCGCATGGATGGCCCACTCGACTTGCTGATCCCACTGGCGCGCCGTCACGAGGATCGCCAGTTCCGACAGGCGCGTGCCGATGGCGCTGCGGTAGCGCAAATACTCTCCCATGCGCTGCGCCGTTTCCATCAGCTCGGGGCTGCGGATCAGCGGCACGAAGGGGCCGTACAGCGCCCCGCGCGGGCCGTCGATGATGGCTTGCGCGGCCGCGCGCTGCTGCGAGTCCAGCTGGTCCAGCGGCAACGCGGGCAAACGGTCGATATCGCTACCGGCCATCAGGCGGTCCAGGCGACCACGTCCTGCTGCTGTTCGCCCAGGCCGGCGATACCCAGACGCATGCTGTCGCCTTTTTTCAGGAAACGCTGCGGCTTGCGGCCCTGGCCCACGCCCGGTGGCGTGCCCGTGGCGATGACGTCGCCCGGTTCCAGGGTCATGAATTGCGACAAATAGCTGACGATCTGCGCCACCGTGAAGATCATGGTTTGCGTATTGCCGGTCTGCATGCGCTTGCCGTTCACTTCCAGGTACAGGTCCAGGTTTTGCTCGTCGATGACTTCATCGCGCGTCACCAGCCACGGGCCGACAGGGCCGAAGGTGTCGCAACCCTTGCCCTTGTCCCACTGGCCGCCCCGTTCCAGCTGGAACGAACGCTCGGAAATGTCGTTGACGACGCAATAGCCGGCCACGTATTTCAAGGCGTCTTCTTCGCTCACGTATTGCGCGCGCGTGCCGATGACCACGCCCAGTTCCACTTCCCAATCCGTCTTCTTGGAACCTTTTGGCAATACGACATTGTCGTCCGGGCCATTCAGGCAAGTAATGGCCTTCATGAAGACGATGGGTTCGGCGGGGATAGCCATGCCGGACTCGGCCGCGTGATCCGCGTAGTTCAGGCCGATGCCGATGAACTTGCCGACTTTCGCCAGCGGCACGCCGAAGCGTGGATTGCCGCGCACGAGAGGCAAGGTCTTTTCGTCGAGCTTGGCCAGCTTGCGCACGGCCTTGTCGGACAGTTGTGTGCCGTCAATATCGGCAATCACGCCGGACAGGTCGCGCAGTTTGCCTTCTTCATCGATCAGGCCCGGTTTTTCCTTGCCTGGACGTCCATAACGAACGAGTTTCATAGTCTTCCTTGGAGTTGATCATTGCCGCTGTGCAGGCTGCCATTTTACCGGATGGCCCGGCACGCCTGTAGCGGTGGATGAAAAACATCGCAAGTCCCGGCAGTTGCAAGGCCGCCAGTACGCCAAACGCCGCCTGGTAGGCCTGCGGCGGATACTGCTGCTGGCTGTTCACGGGCCAGCAGCCGAGGATCAGGCCAAAGCCCGCCTGCACCAGGAAGGCGCCCGTGAAAATGAGCAAATTGAGGCAGGTGGCCGCCCTGCCCGTCAGGCTGGCCGGCATGCTTTGCGCGACGATTGCATACTCGAGCCCCGTCACCGTGCCCAGCAAGGTAAACAGCACGGACAGCAAAGGCAGGCTGGGCACCACATTGCAGGCCATCGCCACTTGCACGGCAACAAACAGGACGATGCCGGCGCCCGCCACTTGCATCGGCTCAATCGCGCGCCGGCCAGCCCATTCCGTCAGCATGCCCATGCCGATGGCGCCGAAGATGACGGCCGCCATGCCCAGGTACAGCAAGTACGCCACATTATCGTCGGACAAGCCGCCCACGTCGGCCAGCCAACGACCTATCCATAAACCCTGGACGCCGAAGAACACCGTGTGCGGCAGCAGGATCAGCGCGATGGCGCGACGAAAACCGGGGTCGCGGTACACGCTCCAGACGCTGACCTTGCTCGCCTTGTCCCTGCCGGCGGCAGGCGCGGACATGGCCGGCGACAGCAGGCGGATCAGCAAGGCTATGGCCAGCGCCGCCAGCGCCAGGCCCAGGAAGACGCCGCGCCAATCCGTGTAGTGCAGGGCCAGCTTGACGGGCATGGTGGCCGTGGCCGCACCCAGGCCGCCCACGGCGATCAGATAGCCATGCACGGAAGGCAGGCGCGATGGGGCGATGGCGCACGAGATCGCTTTCACGGGCGCCATGAAACAGCCGCCCAGGCCAGCTCCCATCAAGGCGCGCGCCCACATCAGCCCGGCAAAGCTATGGCCCCGGCTGAACAGCCACACGCCCAGGGCCGCCAGCGCCAGCAGCCACAGTTGCACCGTGCGGGGACCGTAGCGGTCGAGCGCCATGCCGACCGGCAATTGCACCAGCGCAAAGGCGAGAAAAAAGGCGCTGGTCAGCAGGCCCAGCTGGGTTGGCGTCAGGGCGATGGCGCCCAGCAACTCGGCCGTCAGCACGGCGTTGACGCCGCGCAGCAGGCACGACAGATAATGGCCGAGCGCGAACGGCAGGAATACCAGGCAAAACACAGCCACGCCGGAGCGGGCAGACGCAACGGCCGCGTGCATGCTCAGGCGGCCTGCGCCAGGCGGATGATTTTGTGCGGCAACTGCGGCACGGGCTCATCCGTTTCAAAGAAAAACTTGTCGTGGCCGAACGCGGGCTTCAAATGGTCCAGCCACGTCGCTTCCGCATCGAACTTGGCATAAAACGGCCGGCGCACCCAGTCCGGGTTACGCGCCTGCAAAAATTGCAGGGCAAACAGTTTTTCGCCGTTGATGGTGACGATGCCGTCGATGACGACCTTGCCGGGAAAGGCGCTCATGGACGGTCCCCGCACCGTGCGCGACAGGCCGGACACCATCTGGTAGGCGGCCTGGAAAATCTCGTGCGCCTTCGCCAAGGGCAACTCGAAATAGCCGCGCGGACCCGTGTCCCGCTCGACGAACATGTAATACGGAATCGCCCCCAGGCGCGTGCCCGTCTGCCACAGTTCGGCCCAGCTTGCCGGATCTTCATTGATGTGGCGGATCAGCGGCCCCTGCATGCGCAAGGTGGCGCCCGTGGAGACGATGCGTTTCACGGCTTGCTGGGCGATGTCCTGGCGCAACTCGACGGCATGGCTGTAATGGCCCATCACGGCCAGGTTCTTGCCCGCCTTGACGATGCGCTCGAACAGGCGCATCAAGTCATCCGCATCGCGGTCGGAAACAAAACGCTGCGGCCAGTACGCCACCGCCTTGGTGCCGATGCGAATGTTCTGGATATGTTCCAGGCCCGGCGCCAGCAGCGGCTCCAGGTAGGCGGCCAGTTGCCGCGTGTTCATGATCATCGGGTCGCCGCCCGTGAACAGCACGTCCGTCACTTCCGGATGCAGTTTCAAATAGGCAACCAGCTCATGCGACTCGCGCGCATCGAACTTCATGTCGTCCATGCCGACGAACTGGGGCCAGCGGAAACAGAAAGTGCAATACGCGTGGCAAGTCTGGCCCGCGCTGGGGAAGAACAGCACCGTTTGCGCATATTTATGCTGCAGGCCCCGCACGGGCGCGTCGTTGACCCGCGGCACGTTGTGCGTCATCTGCCCGGCCGGATGGGGATTCATGCCCAGGCGCAAGCCATGCACATAGGCGTCGATGGCGGCCTTGTCCTGCTTGACCAGCACCAGGTCGCGCAAGTGCGCGTACTGCTCGGGCGGCAGCATGTCGCGGTGGGGAAAGACGAGACGGTAGATGGGATCGTCAGGGATATTGTTCCAGTCGATCAGCTGGTCGAGCACATATTCATTGGTGCGAAACGGCAACACGTGCGACACCACTTGCACGGCTGCACGCTGCTCTTCAGGCAGCCATTTCCACTGCCGCGCCTGTTGTATGGTTTGCCGCGTATATGGCTTGAACTTGGGTGGAAACGGCTCGGTAATGAGTGCGGACACGGTCGGCTCCTTGCCTGTAAATAGCGTTAACTTTCATGAAATTGGCCATATGCCAGCCAATTCCAGCCTTTTCCTCCCGCATGCGAGATCACCCCGGCATGCTGTGAAAGTCATCATAGTTCTTGCTTTCCGGAACCAAATTGCTGCATATCAACAAGCCGTCGATACGTTGCATGCTGCCTACAAGCAACACCTTAGTTTGTTCCATCGCAATCTGAGACGGACTTCGGCAACGTAAATTACGACTCGGCAACACATCCCTCGATATCACAAGGAGCTTTCATGCAACGCTTATTCACGGGTAGCCTGCTGTGCCTGGCATTTGCCGGCGGCGGCGTCAGCGCCGCGGTCGAACCAACGGAAAAAGATGCGATCGCCATGGCCGAACGGGGCGCCGCCTTCATGAAGGCGCATGGCAAGGAAGAAATGATGAAGAAAATCACGGCGAAGGACCCGGACTTCGTGCAGGGCTCGCTGTATGTGGACATGCGCGACATCAAGACGGGTATCGTGCTGGCCCACCCCATCAATCCTTCCATCGTGGGCAAGGATTTGACGGATGTGCCCGATGCGAACGGCAAGAAATATCGTCGTGAAATCATCGAACTGGCACAAAAACAGGGCAAGGGCTGGGTCGATTACCAGTACAAGAATCCCACCAGCGGCAAGATCGAACCAAAGACCACCTACATCCTGCGCGTCAACGACGTGGTGCTGGAAGCGGGCATCTACAAAAAATAAGGCAGGGGCGGCGCGCATGCACGCCGCGCGCCGCCTGCGGTGTGAACAGCCATAGCCAGGAGTCAAGCATGCTCAATCAATTACGCATCGGACCAAAATTATTGCTGGCGCCCTCCCTGGTCTTGCTGCTGCTGATACTCAGCTCGACGGGCGCCTGGTATGGCATGGTGCGGCAAAATGCCTCGCTGGAAAACATGGTGCGGGTGCGCATCACACACTTGAAGGCGGCCGCCGACGTGGCTGGCGACGCCAAAGAGGTGCATGGCAATATGTACCAGTTGCTGTCATGGACGAATGGCAGTTTCGCCAAGGCCCGCCTCGACACATTGGAGCAACAGATCAAGGCGCGCCACGCGGCCATCGGCACCCAGCTGGCCACGCTGCGCACCACGGCCACGGATGCCGAGCGCAGCCTCGTCGATGCCGCCATCGCGGCCCTGGCCGGCTATCGCAAGGCCGTGCTGGAAACCATGGAAATGGCGCAGATGGACCAGTCGATCGCCACCAATTCCATGCTCAAGGCGGAAACCCAGTTCGTGCAGTTCAATACCCAGCTGGCGCAACTGTCGGCCCTGGAAACGACGCTCAGCAGCCAGGCCCATGCGGCCGCCAGCGCCGAGTTCCGCAGCCTGGGCTGGAGCTTGCTGCTGACGGTGCTGCTGTCTATTCTCGTCTCCATCGTCGTGACCATGCTGGTGCGGCGCGCCATGCTGGTGGAAATCCGCGGCATTGCCGACGCCGTGCAAGACTTGGCGGCGGGCAAGCTGACGGCCGGCGCACCCAAGCAGGGCAATGACGAAATCGCCGCCACGTCGCGCGTGCTGGACCAGACCATCGCCCACCTGAACCAGACCTTGCGCACCATCATGGGCGCCGTGCAATCGATCGACACAGCGTCGCGTGAAATTGCCACCGGCAACCTGGATTTATCGGCGCGCACGGAAATGCAGGCCAGTTCGCTGGAAGAAACGTCGAGCGCCATGGAAGCGCTGACGCAAGCCGTCAATGACAATGCCGATAATGCCCAGCTGGCCTGCGAACTGGCGGGGCAAGCTTCCACCCTGGCCGTGCAAGGGGGCGCGGCCATGCAGCAGGCGGTGACGACGATGGCGACGATACGGGCCAATTCGCGCCAGATCGTGGATATTATCGGCGTAATCGATGGCATTTCCTTCCAGACCAATATCCTTGCGCTGAATGCGGCGGTGGAAGCGGCGCGCGCGGGAGAACAAGGCCGCGGCTTTGCCGTGGTGGCGTCCGAAGTGCGCACCCTGGCGCAGCGTTCGGCCCAGGCGGCCAGGGAAATCAAGACCCTGATCGCCACATCCGTCACCACCATCGATGGCGGCAGCGTGGCCGTGCAGCAAGCAGGCGACAGCATGGGCGCCATCGTGGCCTCGGTGCAGCAAGTCAATGCAATCATCCAGCGCGTGAAAGAAGCCAGCGCGGAGCAGGCGTCCGGCATCACGGAAGTGAATCAGGCCGTCACACAGATGGATGACGTCACCCAGCAAAATGCGGCCCTCGTGGAGCAGGCGGCGGCAGCGGCGGCCAGCTTGCAGGACCAGGCCGTCAAATTGTCGGCGGCCGTGGCCGTATTCACCCTCGACCCGCTGGCGCCCGCCCAGCCCGCCTCGCCGGACGAGGAAGCGTTCCGGCATCCGGCCAGTGCGCAGCAGGAGCGGCGCGCACTGCACAGCCCGCTGCGCGGCATGCCCGGCTTGCACGGCGCAAACACGACGCCACAGCGCCGGCGCAGCTAGCTGGCCGGCGCGCGCATCGGTTTGCTCAAGTGAGGCGAACCGGCCAGCACGAAGCGCCACGGCGTCTCCATCGCCTTGGAAATACCGATGCGCGGGCCTGCGTGTACCGTCACCTCTTCCTCGCGCGCCAGCAGCATGAATGGCGGCGCATCGAGCGCCAGCCGGTTGTGCATATGCGTGACCCCGAGCGCCTGGCACACCTTGCCCGGCCCCGAGCACAGCAGCCGCGCATCCTCGACGCCGCGCCGTTCGCGCATGGCATCGAGTCCCATCACGGGCTCGATGGCGCGGATCAGCACGCCCGCGCCATGGCCCGCTTCGCGGCACACAAAGTTCAGGCACCAGTGGATGCCATACGAGCGGTAGACATAGGCGTGCGCGGGCGGGCCGAACATGGCCGCATTGCGCGGCGTCATGCCGCCATACGTGTGCGAGGCCGGGTCCAGCCGGTCATACGCTTCCGTTTCCACGATGCGCCCGCCCACGCCATCGACCAGCACGGTCACGCCGATCAGCTGGCGCGCCACGCTGCTGGAATCGTCCGCAAAATCGATACCCGCCAGGATTTTTTTCATCCGGCAATTGTACTGCCGCCCATCCCGCTGCACGCCTACCCCGCTTGAAAACAAATAAAACTTGATTTTTTTATCACAAATATCACGATGGGCCGCGTCGTAAAATGACGAAAATCGCGGCTGGGCCGGGCCAACACAGGGATTTTTGCGAGAATATATTGCAGATATGAACTATTGCCATGCATAAACAGCGATAATCGTCGGGCACTGCGCCAGACGCTCATGCAGCGGGCAGCGGCAGCGCACGACAGAATAAGCACCGGGCACAAAAATGATGATGAAAGCGTGATGATGAGAGCGGCAGCGCAAAAGCAGGTAGTGCAGGAAGATCCGGTTGACGCCCTGATGCGTTCCATCCGCATCCCGCCGCGTCCCAGCCTGCTGGTCGACCTGCAGCGCGAACTGGCGGAACAGGACCCGTCGCCGCGCCGCATCGCGCGCATCATCGCCGACGACGTCGGTATGTCCGGTGCCCTGCTGAAATTGGCCAATTCACCGTTCTATGGCGCCGCGCGCAAGGCCAAGTCCGTCGAGCAAGGCATCAACTTTCTTGGCATTAACCAGTGCAGCGCCATGATGACGGGCTTGCTGGCACGCCAGGCGCTGGAAGCGGACGGCGTGGAACTGAGCAATTTCTGGGACGTGTCGGCCAAGCGCGCGCGCGCCCTGGTATTTACCTCGCGCAAGTTGCGCATCGCCCCGCCCGACATCGCCCACACCTTCGGCCTGTTCTGCGATATCGGCGTGCCCCTGCTGATGAACCGCTTCCCCGATTACGTCAACACGTACGCGGCGGCGGCCAACGATGCGCACAATTGTTTTACGACGCTGGAAGACGCGCGCCACCAGACCAACCACGCGGCCATCGGCTGCTTGCTGGCGCGCAACTGGGGCTTGTCCTCCGACGTGTCCTGGGCGATTTTGCATCACCACGACTACACGGTGCTGGCCGACCCGTCCACGGACGACGCCATCCGCTCGCTCGTCGCCCTGTCGCTGCTGGCCGAAAAGGGCATTCAGCGCTACCATGGCAACAGTACCTCGCTCGAGTGGGACAAGGGCGGCGAACTTGCTTGCCAGCATCTTGGCCTGTCGCAGGAAGAAGCCGCCGACCTGCTCGACGAATTGCACGAGATGTTCGATACCGACCATTGAGGTATCAGGCGGCCGCGTCCGCCTGTATGATCTGTCCCGGCGCCTGGCCTGAGCCATGGCGCCCGTTTCCGTTTGCCTGACCCGTATTTCTTAACCTGTTGACCGCCATGCCCAAAAATAAGCGCCCTGTCCCCCGTAAATCCGCCAACACGCCTGAAGACAAGGACGAGTCCGTCACGCGCATGCTGTGCACGATGGCCTTGAACCTGGCGGAGCAGGAAGACAGCGAATCGCAGGGCACGGTACTGGCCGAGCAGGCCGTCGAGTTCGGCCGCCTGATCCGCAAGGCCTTGAATCAAAAGAAGGATGAAATCCTGTACGACGCCATCGAGCGTTCGAAATACGAAGACGTGGGCGCCTACCAGTATCTGCGCAGCCATATCGAGGAAGCGGCGTCCGTTTCCGTGATCCGCCGCGACAACGCGCCGTCGATGGAAATCAACGCCTTCGTCGTGCCCCTGCTGGTGCAAAGCACGGGCGGCCTGAAGGAAGCGGACAGCTTCCAGGACCAGGACGCGTTCGAAGCGCTGGTGAAAAGTTTCCAGCAGGCAGAGCTGGAAAGCGCCAAGGCCAAGGTGGTCCTGATGAGCCATGCCTACGACCTCGATGAAATCGACCGCATCACCTACAGCCATCTGCACGAAATGGTGCGCGATGCCTATAGCTCGATGACGGACAAGAAGATCGTCGCCACGCCGGGCCTGGAAAGCAGCATCGTCGGCTGGAGCGAAACGGCTTTCGGTCCGCAGGACACGGCCGTCGAACTGCGCTTCCTGCTGGGCTTTGCCTTGAAACGCGTGGACGACCCGTTCTATGCGGAACCAAAGGATGAAGCGGCGCTCGACGCCTGGTTCGACGCGCGCATGGCCCGCTACCAGCAGTGGACGACGGAAGTGGGCGAACTCGTCAAGCGTTGCCTGGCGCCGGCCGGCAGCGCCCTGGAAGTAAGTTTCCTCTACCAGGATCTGTTCCACGGCGGCAAGGAACAAGGCATGAGCGAGTACGCGATGTTGCAGATGATGTCGGGCATCAACCATGCATTGGCGGAAAACAAGGTAGATGCCGGCGACGTCTCGGTGGTCGTCGGCCCGGCCGATGAACATGGCGAAATGCTGCTGCGCGTCAATGTCAGCACGGCGAACGGCCAACTGCTGCACAGCGCCGACAAGCCGCTGGACCTGGCCGCCGACCTGCAGGACGAAGTCGACGACATCTGCGACGCGCTGGCCACCATCGGCGTGACGCAATTGTCCGTGGCGCTGAAATTCGATGCCAAGGGACAGCCGCTGGAAGCGCAACCGTACGCGCCGGCGTAAGCTTTACAAGGGCTGTAGTGTTTTCCATTGCAGCAACTTGGCGCCATACGCGAGCGTGTAAGCCGGGCTGCTCGACGGCAAACTGACGATGCGGTAGCGCTGGGCGTGCTCGCCCAGCACCTTGATGCCCAGCTTCGCGGCCGTGCCGCCGTTGAAGGCGATCGTCTGCAGCTGGGGCAGGCTGGCGGCCAGGGCCACGAGGTCGTTATCGTCGCGGTCGCGGATATTGCTGTCCAGGCTGCCCGTTCGCTGCGCCTGCGCCACCACGTCCCACAATCCCACGCCGCGCGCCAGCAAGGTCGCCAGACGTTCCTCATAGGCCTGGCTTTTCAAATCCACGCCCAGCACTTCGCCCAGCAGCATCCAGAACTTGTTTTGCGGATGCGCATAGTACTGGCTGTGCGCCAGCGATTTTTCGCCGGGCAAGCTGCCCAGTATCAGCAAGCGCGTGCCGGCATCGACGACGGGATCGAAACAGCGCTTGCGCGGGTCGGCGGCGGCGTCTGGCAAGATGGCTGGGCTATTCAAATGCGCGGTCCTGAAGGGGAAATGAAAGGCCATTTTACCCGGCCATGCGACGGTGTAGAATTCCCGGACAACATCCCTATACAAGAGACCACCCATGCGCACCATCGACACCCTGCTGGCCCAGTATGGCGAAAGCCACCGCAACCACGTCAATGAATGGGTGCACATCGTGTGCGTGCCGCTGATCGTTTTCAGCTTGCTGGGGCTGCTGTGGAGCGTGCATCCCAGCGTGGCGCTGCTCTGCAGTATTCTGGCCTTATACTATTACTACAAGCTGTCGCGCCCGTTTGCGGCGGGCATGCTGGCGATGCTGGCCGCCATGCTGGGCCTGCTGCTGCTGATGCCCCCGCTGACCATCCTGCCCGCGTCGCTGGCGCTGTTCGTGCTGGCCTGGATAGGCCAGTTCATCGGCCACCAGATCGAAGGCAAGAAACCGTCGTTTTTGGACGATTTGCGCTTTTTACTGGTGGGACCGCTGTTCGTGCTGGGATTTTTGTACCGGCGCCTGCGGCTGGCGTATTGAGCGGCAAGCGGTTACGTGTAGCTGGTAACAGATTTTTACCATTCGTAACTAGTTATCTGAGGCAAGTGTCCTTATGATAAGTCATCATCTGCCGGTCGACGCAATCGGCAACCTACTTTGTCCAAGGGAGTTCCACATGAAAGCACCAATTATTGCAGTGGCATTGCTCGCCACACTGGCCGGCTGCGCCGTACAACCGAATTCGGCAAACGTCTACAACGCGCGCCAGGCGCAAAATGAACAATCGGTCCGCATGGGCACGGTTGAATCCGTGCGCCAGGTAACCATCGACAAGGGTGAAACGGGCACGGGCGTGCTGGCGGGCGCGGCGCTGGGCGGCGTGGCCGGCTCGACAGTCGGTGGCGGCAAGGGCGCCATCGCGGCCAGCATCCTCGGCGCCGTCGCTGGCGGCATGGCCGGCAAAAGCATCGAAGCGAATGCCTCGAACAAGCCCGGCCTGGAAATCACCGTGCGCCTGGACAATGGCGACATGCGCGCCATCGTGCAGGACGCCGACGAGCTGTTCCGCCCGGGCGAGCGCGTGCGCCTGCTGTCGGACGGCCGCAAGACCCGCGTCACGCACTGATCTGCCAGCCGGCGCATGCGCTCAGCCGAATGCGCCGGCAGCGAGCAAGACCGAAGGGTGCAGCCAGATGGCAATCACCGCCGCCACGGCGACATACGCAAGCACGCTCCATACTTTGATCTGCAGTGAGGCTGGCATGGCGGTCTCCCTTCAAAGATGCAATCCGGAAAATATTTACTTAATATTAATGCAAATATTTTCATAAATTCAACATTTTTCCAGGAGCACTGCGCTGGCTCAATGCCCGCTGTCTCCTGGTTGCACATCGAGCAAGCCCGACCGCACTCGCCATCCCCGCGCGATGCCCGTATACTTGCGCGATGTCATCTCCTCTCCTGTTCATCATTGCCTGCCTGATCTGGGGCTCCACCTTCTGGGCCATCACCTTGCAGCTGGGCGACGTCGCCCCCGCCGTTTCCGTGGTCTACCGCTTCGGCCTCGCGTCCGCCACCCTGTTCGCCTGGTGCGCCGTGCGCGGCGACCGCTTGCGCCTGCCCTGGCGCGCGCAAAAATGGATGCTGCTGCAGGGGCTGGCCTCGTTTGCCCTCAGCTATGTGTGTACTTACAGCTCGGAGCAATACCTGGTGTCGGCCCTCGTCAGCGTGCTGTTCGCGCTGATGGTGTTCTGGACGCCGTTGCTCAACCGTATCGCTTTCGGCACACCGATCACCTGGAGCACCTGCTGCGCGGCATTTGTCGCCATCTGCGGCATCGTGCTGCTGTTTTACCAGTCCATCGGCGCGGCGCTGCAAGATATCCTGGGCGGCGGCAATGGCCATTTTCTGCTGGGCTTTATCCTGGCGCTGGTGGCGACCATCTCGAGCACGGCAGGCAACGCCCTCGTCATGAAAGTGCGCGAACATTCCGGCAACGTGATGCTGACCATGGCCTGGACCATGCTGTGGGGCACCTTGATGGTGGCCGCCTGGGCCATCGCCACGGGCCAGGCCTGGCATTTGCCCACGCGCGCCAGTTACTGGCTGGGATTGGTGTACCTGGCCATCTTCGGCTCGGTGATCGCCTTCAGCGCGTATTTCACCTTAATCGCCCGCATCGGCACCCAAAAGACCGTGTATATCGGCGTCGTCACGCCCGTCATTTCCGTGCTGCTGTCGGTGCAGTTCGAACACTACCGGCCCGCCACCATCGAATGGGTGGGCATGGTGCTGTGCCTGTCGAGCGTGGCCTGGGCCCTGACGTCGGGCGCGCGCAAGACGGCTGCCGTCGCTTCCCTTTCCACCACTCCATCAGCAAAGGCAACATGAGCACCTCTTCCTCCCTCGCCATCCGTCCCGCGACCGCATCCGACGTGGCCGCCATCTTCGGCATGATCCACGAACTGGCCGTGTTTGAAAAACTCGAACACATGATGATCGCCAAGGAATCCATGCTGCACGACAGCCTGTTCGGCTCCCATCCCGCGTGCGAAGCGCTGGTCGGCGAGGAAAATGGCGAAGTCGTGACCTTCGCCCTGTTCTTCCATAATTTTTCCACCTTCCTGTGCCGCAAGGGACTGTACCTGGAAGACCTGTACGTGAAGCAATCGGTGCGCGGCAAGGGTTATGGCAAGCAGATGCTCGTGGCGCTGGCGCAACTGGCCGTCGAACGCGATTGCGGCCGCTTCGAATGGTCGGTGCTGGACTGGAATGAAAACGCGATCAACTTCTACAAGGGCATGGGCGCGGACGTGATGCCGGACTGGCGCATCTGCCGGGTCGCTGGCGATGCATTGACGCAATTGTCGGCAGGCACGCCAACATCGGCCTGATGGGGGAACTGTAAGCGCAAGTTCCAAAAAAAATCCCCGCGGGCTAGCGGCACCGCGGGGCAGAACCCATTGTCAAGTGGGAGGGGGAGAATGCAATCAACGGTTATCAATATAAACGCTGCCGCTTGCGATGGCGCAGACCTTTACATTTGCTTACCGGGCCTTACATTTGACTTAAATCCGCTAACCAAGTGTCACCCAGTGTCGCTCGGATGACACTGATTATTTCCGTGGTTCAATCAATGTGCCGTGCAAGCCGATATGTTGTTGCGCAACCCCACTGCCACCCTGCGATTTTCTATAGATTTGGTACACTGTCAGGCAGGCGATGCAGCCAGCAACCACGGCAAAAATGACCATGCGACGCTCCTTGAATATGCTTGAGGAAATCAGGGCCTGCGGCTGATGATGACACCAGGCGAGCAGGGAAAATTCAGTGTGGCATCTTCGGTCTTGGGGGCATTGTGCAATGTCAAACGCGCCAATTTGACGGGGTCATGGCATTTGATATGGCGCAAAGTGGCAGCATTCCGCTCACACAAAATGAACGCATCGTTACGCATCCGGGAGCCACATCATGAATGTCTCTGCCAAACCGCTCGTCATGAAAATCTACCGCGCCTACCTGCGCTCCCGCCTGGAGCGCTACACGCGCGACTTGCAAGCCATCGCGGAACAGCGCGAAAACGACTTCCAGGCCGAACGCATCCTGCACCAGGCCGTCGTCTCGGTGCGCTCGAAACTGCACTCGCTGTAACCGTGACGCCGTCAGTGCTGCCGGCCGGCAACGGCCCAGCGCTCCACCAGCTCGAACAAGCCCTGCGTCAGCAGGGCCAGCACGGCTGCGGGGATGGCGCCGGCCAGCAGCATGTCGTTGTCATTGAGCGCCAGGCCGATGGTGATGCGTTCGCCATAGCCGCCCGCGCCGATGAAGGCGGCGATGGTGGCCGTGCCCACGCTCATCACGGCAGCCGTTTTCACGCCCGCCAGCATGACGGGCAAGGCCAGCGGCAAGTCCACGTGCAGCAGGCGGTCGCGCTTGTTCAAGCCCAGCGCCAGCGCCGCCATGCGCAAGCCTTGCGGCACCTGCAAGATGCCCGTGCACGTGTTGCGCACGATGGGCAACAGCGCGTACACGAATAGGGCCACCAGCGCCGGCACCGTGCCGATCATGCCCAGCACGGGGATCAATATCGCCAGCAGGGCCAGCGAGGGCACCGTCTGCAGCACGCCGACGAAGGCCAGCACCGTTTGCCGCAGCGGCGCCGAAAACGCCGCCAGCACGCCCAAGGGAATACCGATCAGGCACGCCAGCGCCACCGACAGCAGCACCAGGGTCAGATGCTGGCGCGTCAGGGTCCACAGATCGTCGCCGATGATTTTATCGAGCAGCTTGCCGCGCGCGGTGGACGGTTTGTTCGCCTGCGTGCCGGAAGCCAGCCACTGGCGGGCCACGTCGGAAAAACGCTTGCCGTCGATTTCCACGGCCGCATTCATGGCGATCATGTCGCTCTCGCTGATGCGTCCTTGCAACCCCAGCAATGCCTGCCATGCCGCGGGGAAACGCTGCGGCACGTCGAGCCGGTACAACAGCATGGCGTCGTAGCGGGGAAAATACTGCTGCGTATCGGCCAGCACGCGCAAGCCGTACTGGCGTATCTTCGCATCTGTCGAATAAATGTCGATGACGTCCACCTGGCGCTGCGCCAGCGCTTCGTAGGCGATGCCGTGATCGAGCCCGCGCGGGCGCTGCGGCAAGCCATAGCGCGCGGCCAGTCCCGGCCAGCCATCGACCCGGCCGATGAATTCATGCGACAGGCCGAATGTCAGGGCCGGGTGCTGGGCCAGTTGCGCCAGGCTGGCGATCGATTTTTCATCATGGCGCACTGCCAGCGCATAGGTATTGTTAAAGCCCAGCGGCACGGCCACGCCCAGGCCCAGCGCCGCCAGCTCGCGCCGCATCTGTTCCAGGCCGATGGCCTTGTCGTGCTTGAGGATTTCGCTGCCGATGGTGCCCATGTATTCGGCATACACGTCAATGCTGCCCGCCTGCAGCGCGGCCAGCACGATGGCCGTGTTGCCCAGGCCCTGGCGGTGCTCCGCCTTGACGTGTGGCGCGGCGCTCTGCTGGAGGATTTCGCCAAGGATGTACGATTCCGTAAAGCGCTTCGAACCCACCTTCAGGGTGCCGCCATCCTGGGCATGTGCAGGGGCGGCGGCAAAAAACAGCAACAACAGCAGGTAAGACAAGGAGTAAACAACACGCACGCGGCGCTCCAGGGCGGATGATCAATCCGTCCAGCTTACCACCGGCGCGCGCCAGACACCGCCATGCACCACGCCCGCGCACGGGTTCAGGCCCAGCGCATACGCCAGGTCGGCGGGGCGCGCGATGCGCCACAGGGCGAAATCGGCGCGCTTGCCCACCACCAGGCTGCCCGTCCGATCCTGCAAGCCCAGCGCGCGCGCCGCGTGGCACGTAGCACCAGCCAGCGCTTCCTGCGGTGTCAAGCGCCACAGGGTGCACGCCATGTTCATCGCCAGCAGCAAGGACGTCATCGGTGACGTGCCCGGGTTGCAATCGGTGGACACGGCCATCGGCACGCCGGCCGCGCGCAATGCTGCCACCGGTGGCGGCTGCGTCTCACGCAAAAAGTAATACGCGCCGGGCAGCAGCACGGCCACCGTGCCATGTTGCGCCATGGCGGCGACACCCTCGTCCGACAGGAATTCCAGATGATCGGCCGACAAGCCATCGTAACGGGCCACCAGCGCCGCGCCGCCCTGGTCCGACAGCTGCTCCGCATGCAATTTGACGGACAGCCCCAGCGCCCGCGCCGCGTCAAACATGCGCTGCGTTTGCGCCGGCGTAAAACCGATGCGCTCGCAAAACGCGTCAACGGCGTCGACCAGTCCATCGCCCGCCAGCCGGGGCAGCATCTGCGCGCACAGCAGCTCGATATAAGAGTCGGCCTGGCCCGCATATTCGGGCGGCAGCGCGTGCGCGCCGAGGAAGGTGGTGCGCACAGTGACCGGCAGTTGTTGCCCTATCCTGCGCGCCACGCGCAGCATCTTCGCCTCGCTGTCCGCGTCCAGGCCATAGCCGGACTTGATTTCCAGGGTCGTCACGCCCTCGGCCAGCAGCGCCAGCACGCGGGGCAGGCTTTGCCGCAGCAATTCGTCGTCGCTGGCCGCGCGCGTGGCGCGCACGGTGGACATGATCCCGCCGCCGGCGCGGCTGATGTCTTCATAGCTGGCGCCATTCAGGCGCGCCTCGAATTCGTCGCTGCGGTTGCCCGCGTGGACGATGTGCGTATGGCAGTCGATCAGGCCGGGCGTGAGCCAGCAGCCCTGGCCATCAATCAGCACCGCGCCGCTGGCCGGCAGCTCGTCGCCGGGGCCGAACCACGCGATGCGGCCATCCTTGACGGCGATGGCCGCGTCCAGCAACTCGCCATAGCCGTGTTCCATCGTGGCCAGGTGAACGTTGTGGATGACCATATCCCAGTCTTGCATGTGTTTGCCCTCCTAGATGAACAGGTCGACGCGGAACACGGCCGTGCGCTGCAAGGCGTCGAGCCGCCAGTCCGGCGCATCGTCGGCGTCCAGCAGCAGCGCGTCATGGCGGGCCAGCGCAAACTGCTGTTCCCCGCCGCGCGCCAGCACGTGGCCTTCGCCGGCGACGAACAGCAGGGTCGCCGCGCTGCGCCGCGCCAGCTTGCACGGCGCCGTGATTTTCTCCAGCTGGTGGCGGCAGCGGTCGCGCCGCGTCATCACATTGAAATCCGTCGTCGTCCCCTTGACCTGTGCAACCACGGCCGCCTCGCCGGGGAACCACAGCATCGGTTGCGCCGCGCTCAAGGTCACCTTGCGCGCGCCGTCCAGCGTCAGTTGCACGCTGTCGCCATCGACCAGCATCAGGCTGCGGTCGATGCCGGGAAAGCTGGAAAACGGCCCGCTGGCCGTGATCGTCGCCAGGCTGATGCGCCAGTCGAAATCGTCGAAGCCGGCACCCGGGGGAGCAATCGCGATTTCCGTCGTGCTGCCGCCGCCGTTTTTCCACGGCGCGGCGCGCAGGTATTCCTGCGGGATGAAGGTCGCCATCAGAGTGCCCTCAGTTGCGCCAGGGTGCGCTTGTAGGCGCCGCCGATGGCGTCCTGCGCCACGTGGCGCCCGCCGCGTACCTGCCACTGGCCGCCGCACAGCACGTCGCGCACCAGGTTGTCGTTGCCGCAAAAGAGTACGCTGCCCAGCACATCGGCGATGGCCACGCCGCACAGGTTCACATGCGCGTCGTCGAGCACCAGCAAGTCGGCACGGCAGCCCGGCGCCAGGGCACCGAGCTTGCGCCCGGCCGCCTGCGCGCCGCCCCGCAAGGCCGTTTGCCACAGGTAGTCGCCCACATGGCGTTCATCTGGCGTGGCGGCCACATTGCGCTGCTGGCGCTGCAAGCGCTGGCCATATTCGAGCCAGCGCAATTCCTCCACCGGCGACTGCGACACGTGGCTGTCACTGCCCACGCCGAAGCGCCCGCCGGCGGCGATGAATTCGGCCAGCGGGAACAGGCCATCGCCCAGGTTCGCTTCCGTCGTCGGGCACAGGCCCGCCACAGCGCCGCTGGCGGCCATCAGCGCCACTTCGTCCGGCTGCACATGCGTGGCGTGCACGAGGCACCAGCGTGCGTCGACGTCGACCTGGTCGTACAGATACTGCACCGGGCGCCGGCCGCTATAGTCCAGGCACTGGCGCACCTCGCCCTGCTGCTCGGCGATGTGGATGTGGATGGGACGGTCCGCAGGCAGCGCTTGCACCACTGCGCGGATCTGCGCCACCTCGGCCGCACGCAGGGAATGTGGCGCAAAGCCCACCTCCACCTGGCCGCCGCGCTGCGGCGCCAGCGCTTCGACGATGCGCAGCACGTCATCCGCACCGGTGCGAAAGCGCGCCTGCTCGGGTTTGAGGGGCTGTGCGCCGAAACCCGCATGGCTGTACAGCACGGGCAGCATCGTCACGCCGATGCCGCTGAGGCGCGCCGCGGCCAGCACCCGTTCGGCCGTTTCGGCGGGACGCGCATATAGCGCGCCGGCCGCATCGCGCTGCAGGTAGTGAAATTCGCAGACAGCCGTGTAGCCATGGCGCAGGCATTCGGCAAACAGCTGCGCGGCGATGGTTTCCATCTGCTGCGGCGTGATGTGATGCGCGAAGCGGTACATCAGCTCGCGCCAGGTCCAGAAGCTGTCCAAACCATCACCGGCGACTTCCGTCATGCCGCCCAGCGCCCGCTGGAACGCATGCGAATGCAGGTTGACCATGCCGGGCAAGACATATTCGGCCACTTCCGCGCCAGGCGGCGCGGCGGCGTTGTCCGCCACCGCCGTCAGATCGCCGGCCGCGTCCCACTCCAGCAGCACGTCGCGGCGCCAGCCTTGCGGCAGCAGCGCGTGGCGCGCAAACAGGCAGCCGCTCAACGCGCCACCCATGCCACGGCCGCTTCCATCATCTGGCGCAGCAGCGGCTGCACCTGTGCCGCCAGGTCGGGCCGGTAGCCAAACGGCGCCGATTCGTCCATGTACAGGCATTGGCACATCTCCAGCTGGATCGCCTGCACGCGGCTTTCCGTCTGGCCGTAATGGCGCGTGATATGGCCGCCCTTGAAGCGGCCATTCAGCGCCACGGTAAAGTCATCCTGTGCGCGCGCAATGTCCACCACGGCGGACGTCAGGCCGCCATCGCAGCTGGCGCCATCGGCCGTGCCGAAGTTCAGGTCGGGCAGCTTGCCGTCAAAGAAGCGCGGCACGCGCGAGGCGATGGAATGGGCATCCCACAGCACCACGGCGCCATGCACGCGCAGCAGCCGGTCCAGTTCCGCGCGCAGCTGCGCGTGATACGGCGCCCAGTAGCGCTGCAGCCGATGCCGCATATCGGCCGCATCGGGCTCCTTGCCGGCCAGGTACAGCGGCTCGCGGTGGAAGGTATCGCTGGGCAGCAAGCCCGTCGTATCCTGGCCCGGATACAGATTCGTGTCCTCCTGCGGGCGATTCAAGTCGATGGTGTAGCGCGACCAGCGCGCCGACAGCACGGACGCATCCATCTCCTGCAAAAAGCCATACAGTTCGCGCAAATGCCAGTCCGTATCGGCCTTGACCAGGGCCTCGGGCGTCATGCGCGCGGCGATATCGTCCGGTATATCGGTGCCCACGTGGGGCATCGACACGAGCAGCGGGATGCTGCCTTCGTTGAAGCGGAAATCCATGCTTGTCTCCTTGCGCCCGCTCAGGCGTACAGCGGGGCGAACAAATTCTTGCACGTGCTGCTCAACTCGCCATGCAGCACCATCTGCTTGGCCGCTTCGATATCGGGCGCGAAGAAGCGGTCGGCGTCGAAGAACGGCACTTTCTGGCGCAATTGATGGTGCACGTGCTCGAGGTGCGGCGAGGTTTTCAGCGGACGGTGGAAATCGATGCCCTGCGCGGCGGCCAGCAGCTCGATGCCGACGATGACGGCCGTGTTGTGCGCCATGTCGTCCAGGCGGCGCCCGGCGAACGTGGCCATGCTCACGTGGTCTTCCTGGTTGGCGGAAGTGGGCAGGCTGTCGACGCTGGCGGGATGGGCGAGCGACTTGTTTTCCGACGCCAGCGCGGCAGCCGTCACGTGGGCGATCATGAAGCCGGAATTGACGCCGGGGTCGCGCACGAGGAAGGGCGGCAGGCCGGAAAGCGTGGCGTCGATCAGCAGCGCGATGCGGCGTTCGGCCAGCGCGCCGATTTCCGCGATCGCCAGCGCCAGCGTGTCGGCGGCAAAGGCCACCGGCTCGGCGTGGAAATTGCCGCCCGAGACGATTTCCGCCTGCCCGTTCGGACCATCCTGGAAGATCAGCGGATTGTCCGTGACGGCATTGGCTTCAATCAGCAGGGTGCGGCCGACGTTGCCGATCAAATCGAGGCAGGCGCCCATGACTTGCGGCTGGCAGCGCAGGCTGTACGGGTCCTGCACGCGCTCGTCGCCTTCCAGGTGCGAGGCGCGAATCGCGCTGTGCGCCACCAGTTGGCGGTACATCTGCGCGGCCAGGATTTGCCCCGGCTGCCCGCGCACGGCATGCACGCGCGCGTCGAAAGGAGCGTCGCTGCCCTTGGCCGCATCAAGCGACAGCGCACCCGTGACCATGGCCGCTTCCAGCAGGCGCTCGGCCATGAACAAACCATGCAGCGCCAGCGCGTTCGACACTTGCGTGCCGTTGATCAGCGCCAGGCCCTCTTTCGCCGCCAGCACGACGGGCGCGATGCCCGCCTGCGCCAGCGCGTCCTGCGCCGCCATCAATTCACCGTTGACGCGCACGTCGCCCACGCCCAGCATGGCCAGGGTCATGTGCGACAGCGGCGCCAGGTCGCCCGAAGCGCCGACGGAACCCTTGGCGGGAATGGCCGGCATGATGCCCGCGTTGTACAGCGCGATCAGGGTGTCGACGATCAGCGGGCGCACGCCGGAAAAGCCGCGCGCCAGGCTGCCGATCTTCATCAGCATGATCAGGCGCACGACGGCGTCCGACAGCAGTTCGCCCGTGCCGACGGAGTGCGACAGGATCAGGTTGCGCTGCAATTGCTCGAGCTTTTCATCGGGGATGCGCGTCTTGGCCAACAGGCCGAAACCCGTGTTGATGCCGTAGGCCGCATCGCCCTTGGCGACGATGGCTTGCACGGCGGCGGCCGACGCCTCGATGACGGAGTACGCTTCGGCGGCGAGGATCAGTTTCGCGGGCGCGGCCCACACGGCGCGCAGGTCGGCCAGGGTCATCGCGCCCGGTTTCAGGGTCCAACTTTTGGAGTGCTGTGTCATGTTTGCTTTCACTTCGTATTAAGCATCGGCAGGTTCAGATTGTTGCGCTTGGCGCAGGCGACCGCTGTTTCATAGCCCGCATCGGCATGGCGCATCACGCCCGAGCCGCTGTCGTTGACCAGCACTCTAGCCAGGCGTTTCGCCGCGCTTTCCGTGCCATCGGCCACGATGACCATGCCCGCATGCTGAGAATACCCCATTCCCACGCCGCCGCCATGGTGCAGCGAGACCCAGGTGGCGCCGCCGGCCGTGTTGAGCATGGCGTTGAGCAGCGGCCAGTCGGAGACGGCGTCCGTGCCATCCTTCATGCTTTCCGTCTCGCGGTTCGGGCTGGCGACGGAGCCCGTATCGAGGTGGTCGCGGCCGATGACGATGGGCGCCTTCAGCTCGCCCGTGCGCACCATCTCGTTGAAGGCCAGGCCGGCGATGTGGCGCTCGCCCAGTCCCAGCCAGCAGATGCGCGCCGGCAGGCCCTGGAAGGCGATGCGCTCGCGCGCCATGTCCAGCCAGTGGTGCACCTGCTTGTGGTGCGGGAACAGCTCCTTGATCTTCGCATCCGTTTTATAGATGTCTTCCGGGTCGCCCGACAGCGCCACCCAGCGGAACGGCCCGCGCCCTTCGCAAAATTGCGGGCGAATGTAGGCGGGCACGAAGCCGGGGAAGTCGAAGGCATTCTGCACGCCCTGGTCGAACGCCACCTGGCGGATATTGTTGCCGTAATCGACGGTGTGCACGCCCATGGCGTGGAAATCGAGCATGGCTTGCACGTGGGCGGCGCAGGAATCGGCGGCGGCCACCGTCAGGCGCGCGTGGCGCTGCGGATCCTGCTGCGCCGCCTTCCAGTCCGACACGCTCCAGCCGCGCGGCAGATAGCCGTTGACCAGGTCGTGCGCGGACGTCTGATCCGTCACCAGGTCGGGCACCATCCCGCCCGCTTTCGCGCGGCGCACCAGTTCCGGCAGCACTTCGGCCGCGTTGCCCAGGAGGCCAATGGAGATCGCTTCCTTGCGTTCGGTATGGTATTTGACCAGTTCCAGGGCTTCGTCCAGGCTGGCCGCCTGCTTGTCCAGATAGCGCGTGCGCAGACGGAAGTCGATGCTGCTTTGCTGGCATTCGATGTTCAGCGAGACGGCGCCCGCCATGGTGGCGGCCAGCGGCTGCGCGCCGCCCATGCCGCCCAGGCCCGCCGTCAAGATCCAGCGCCCGCCCCAGTCGCCGCCGAAATGCTGGCGGCCCGCTTCGGCGAAGGTTTCATACGTGCCCTGCACGATGCCCTGCGTGCCGATATAGATCCAGCTGCCGGCCGTCATCTGGCCGTACATGAACAGGCCTTGCCGATCGAGTTCGTTGAAGTGTTCCCAGTTCGCCCATTTCGGCACCAGGTTGGAGTTCGCGATCAGCACGCGCGGCGCGTCCGCATGGGTCTGGAACACGCCCACCGGCTTGCCGGACTGGATCAGCAAGGTCTGGTCGTCTTCCAGTTCGCGCAAGGAGGCGAGGATCTGGTCGAAGCAGGCCCAGTTGCGGGCGGCGCGGCCGATGCCGCCGTAGACGACCAGATGCTGCGGATTTTCCGCCACTTCCGGGTCCAGATTATTTTGCAACATGCGGTAGGCCGCCTCGGCCTGCCAACTCTTGCAAGCCATGACCGTGCCGCGCGGGGCGCGGATGGTACGGCTGGCATCAAAGCGTGGATCGGTGTCCATTGTGCTGTTCATGCTGTCTCCTCGTAGGGTGCGAGCGGACATGCGTGGCCCGCTCAGGTGCTCCCAGCATAGGTTGTCTATACAACCAAGTCAACAGATTTTCTTTAGGGTCAGACCCGGCGGGTCTGACCCCAGCCTTTATTTTTTCTCGTACACGCGCTTGCCCGCCACCCACGTCTGCAGCACCTGCGTCTTGCCGATGGCGGCTGGCGCCACGGTAAACAGGTCCTGGTCGACGACGATGAAGTCCGCCCATTTTCCCGCTTCCAGGGTGCCGATGACCTTTTCCTGGTGCGCCGCCCACGCCGCGTCGAGCGTGAAACAGCGCAGCGCTTCCGTCACCGTCATGGCTTGCTGCGGGTACCAGCCGCCGGCCGGGAAACCTTCGCTGTTTTGCCGCGTGACGGCCGCGTGAATGCCCTCGAACGGGTTCGGCGACTCGATGGGGAAGTCCGATCCGCAGGCGATGCGCGAACCCTGCTTGAGGAAGGTGCGCCACGCATACGCGCCCTTGATGCGCTCGTGGCCCACGCGCTGCTCCGCCATGTTCTGGTCGGACGTGGCGTGTGTCGGCTGCATCGACGGCACGATGCCCAGCGCCTTGAAACGGGGGATGTCGGACAACTGCACCACCTGCGCATGCTCCATGCGGTGGCGCAGGCCCACGCTGCGGTACTGCGCGATCAAGGCCTGGTAGCCGTCGAGGATTTGATGGTTGCCCGCGTCGCCGATGGCGTGCACGTTGACCTGGTAGCCGGCGCGCATGGCTTTTTCCATCTTCGCGCGCATGACGGCGTCCGGGTAGAACAGCAGGCCACGGGTAGAGGGATCGTCGCTGTACGGTGCCAGCAGGGCCGCGCCGCGGCTGCCCAGGGCGCCGTCGGACAGCAGTTTCACGGCGCGCAAGGCGTACATGTCGCGCGCATAGCTGGTCAAGGGGCCGTTTTTCGACAGCGCGTCGAAGTCTTCCGTCGTGTCGGCAATCATGCCGTACACGCGCACCGTCAGCTTGCCGTGATCCGCATAGTCGCGGAACAGCCGGTCCTGCATCTGGCCGATGCCCGCATCGTGCACGCTGGTCAAGCCCACCTGCGACAGCTGCGCCAGTGCGCCATCGAGGGCGGCGCGGTTTTCCACGTCGCCCGGCTTGGGCAGCACGGCATCCATCAAGTCCATGGCGCTGTCGACCAGCACGCCGGTGGCATTGCCATCCGCGTCGCGGACTATCTTGCCACCCGCCGGATCCGGCGTAGTGCGCGTGATGCCGGCCAGCGCCAGCGCGCGGCTATTGGCCCAGCCCGCGTGGCCGTCGACCCGGCGCAGCCAGACGGGTCGCGCGCTTTCCGCCGCATCGAGTTCCTGGGCCGTGGGAAAGCGCCCCAGCTTCCAGATTTCCTGGTTCCAGCCGCTGCCAATGATCCAGCTGCGTTCGGGATGTGCCTTGGCGAAGTCGCCCGCGGCCTGCACGGCGGCCGGCAGCGAGGACGAACCGTACAGCATCACGCCGCTGGCAATCGTGCCCAGGCCGAACACGTGGCCATGCGCGTCGATCAGGCCAGGCAGCACGGTTTTTCCCTGCACGTCGACGTGGGTCGCGCCCTTGGCCGCCTTGCGTTTCACCTGCGCGGCGCTGCCGACGGCGAGCAGCTTGCCCGCATCGTCAAAGGCCAGCGCCGTGAAGCACACCACCTTGCCGTTTGCATCGAGCGTGTAGCCGTTGGCATTGTCGACGACGGTATCGGCGCGGGCATGGCCCAAGGCGCCCAAGCAGGCGAGAACGAGCAGGGTGCGGCGCGGGATCGACATTTCCATCTCCAAGTCTTGAATGAAGAGACGAGTGTATAGAAATTGGCAAAATGGTCAATCAGGCAGCGTGAGGTTCCCTTACCATCAGCCAGTAATCGCAGCCCGTGACGGCTTCCCCATACCGCCCCGCCACCACGAAACCCAGGCGGGCATAGAACGGCAGACTGCGCTCGTTGTACGTCTCCAGGAAGCACGCGGCGCCCGCCGCATCGACGGCCGCCAGGCCAGGCGCCAGCACGGACGCGCCCAGCCCCCGGCCCTGTGCGGCGGGATCGATGCCGGCGATCGACAGATACCACGCGTCCTGCAGACCATGCGGCGCCAGCGCATGCTCCATATTCCCGACGATGGCCGTGAAATGCGCGTAGCCCTGCTCTCCCAGCAGCGTGCGCAACGCTGATTCGCGCTGCGCGTACGCGGCCTGGCGCAGGGCCGCCGGCGTGTCCGTCGTCCAGATAGCGGCGCCATTGCCCGCCCCATTGCACACCCCGTCAGCCAGGTCGACGCGGCCCGCCTGCTCCCCCTCGGCCAGCGCCAGCGCGAAGTACGCTTCCAGCATCGCCAGCCGCGCCGCGTCATCGTCGCCGCACGCCACCGTGACGGTGCGGTAAAACGGGTCGCCGATCAGGGCGGCGGCCAGGCTGCGGGCGGCGCGGGAGGTGTCGGCGGGAGATGGACTGGACATGGTTCTCTTTCTTTTCGTGGAAACGCCGGCATCTTAGCGCAAGCGCGCAGGCCTTGCGCCCAGTCAATACCGGCAAGGCTCCGCTGGCCTACGCTGGCGTTTTATCGCGGAGTCCCCATGGCCAGCCACCATGTCATCAGCACCACCGCATGCGACGTGTTCTTCAAGCTCGTGGCCCACCAGAAGAAAAGCCTGGGCGCGCGCTTCATGAGATCTACCTCGAAGCTATCTGCCTTATTTGTCGCCCTCCGGCATCACGACTACAGCTGGAACGTCATTTTTCTGCACGATTGTGAACGTCTTGAATGCTGGCCGGGACTGGATGATCGTGACGGACTTGTCCACTTTACCGACATATTTTCGAAATGACTCAACTGTAGCGTCACATCGTGATCCCACAATGATTTCCCTAAGAACAAACGTTTCACTAAACGGTAGATAAAAACTTCCATTGATAGGATCTGGTTCTTTCAACTCTCCAAGAAGCCGCCACTCTTCTTCGTAAGACCAACCTTTTGCCTTTGTAGTCGAAAGTCCCTTCATCATGTCAAACGTGACGCCGCCGTGCGGGTCGTTGGGGACCAAGATGTGAGTCGTCCGTTCTTCGGTGTATGTGATCTGAGTTGGCATGTCCTCATCCGTCACATCAAATCCCAAACATACGCCCTGATGATTCTGGGTATAGTGTGCCCACATAAGCGGGCTTTTCCAGTGTTCGACCATACATAGGAGGCCTACGTTTTTGATGTAGTGTTCGAGCACCTTTTTAAAAATGTATCGTCCATCACGCCCTTCAAACTTTATGCTTTTCAACTCGAAAGGATCGTTGAGATTATCGAATCGTGAAAACCGCATACGGCGTTCTGGCAAAATGTAGTCAACGGCGTTTTTAAGGGTAGTCATGTGGTAAAGGCGCATAAAACTCCATAGCAGCAACACCTGGCAAGGGTATTAGGCAAATCTACTTCGAGCTGCCTTTTAGTTTTCCATACATTACCCAGTTACCCACATAGAAGAGGAAAAACGATGTGAGCGGTAGTCCGAGTGCCAGCCGTAAGGCTAGATACGTATCTTCCAAACGGCTCGCCCGAATAGGAATTAGTCGGTCGATGGTTTCGCGTGAATCTCTCATGCTTCCGCATAGGATAGGTTTTTGAAAATCGGGTTCATTCGGATCGAGGCACTGACGGCCCATCTCAATCGAATTTTTCGCTTCGGACGCAATGTATTCTGAAAGCTTTTGATATTGGTAGTAGCTATATCCCGACCAAACGCCAAAGCCAACAAGTGATGTTAGAGCGATTGCTATAGCCAGCCGTTTAAGTCGTTGACGTATCATAATCTTCAGTTGGCTACAGGAATAACAGCGTGAAAAGTTTATCATTATTGCACGTGCGAAGAGTCTAAAGCGCGCCCAAGGGAAAACCACAATAGCGCGTGTGGATTTCCCCCATCACGATCAGACCACTGCTGGCCTTCAAGGCTTGGGCGGAGCCAATTAAATCGATTCTTCCCCCCGCCTCGCCGGCGCCCTGAACCACTCCTCCGGCGGCACCACCTGCGATTCTTTCGGGTCATCGATGTAATGCGGCGAGGTAATCTGCACGTCGAATTCGTTGAAGACGTCGATGATGTTCTGGTGCAGCCGGTTCAGCACTTCGGCGCGCTGGCGCGGGACTTCGGCGCTGGCGTAGGCGACGAGGCGGTATTGCACGTAGTAATCCTGCAAGGCCAGCTGCATGACGTAGGGTTTTGGCGAGGTGGACAGCTCCGGCGTGCGCGAGGCGGCCAGTTCCAGCATGGCGTGCACTTGCCGCCACGGCGTGGCGTAGCCGATGGTGACGGTGGAGTCGAGCACGAAGCCGCCGCCGGGCTGGGCGCGCGAATAGTTCTTTGTCGTTTGCGACATCACCCACGCGTTCGGCAAGGCGACCTCTTCACCCAGCCCCGTGCGCAGCCGCGTTTCGAACATGCCCACGTCGACCACGGTGCCCTCGCTGTCGCCCACGCGCACATATTCACCCTTGCGCAGAGCGCGCGTGTACATCAGGATCAGGCCGCTGGCGCCCTGGCCCACGATGCTCGACGCGCCGATCGACACCATCAGGCCCACCAGCACGGACAGGCCCTGGAAGGCGGCCGTGTGCGAGCCGGGCAGATACGGATACGCCATGGCCAGCGCGAACAGCCAGATCACCACGCTGGTGATGCGGCGCGTGGGCAGGGCCGTGTCCTTGTCCAGCCAGCCGATCTGCAATTCGCCGCTTTCCACGCGCTTGAACAGCGAGGCGGCCGTGGCGGCGATCAGGCGCGCGATGGCGAAGATCACGCACACCAGCACCAGCCCCGGCAAGGCGCCGATGATGGCGTGGAAGACGTCGGCCGCCACGTCGAACAGGTAGCCGCTCAGGCTTTCGCCCCAGGAGCGCGTGTACGGCAAGCGGCCCAGCACGAAGGCGGCCCACAGATAGGTGGCCATCAGGCGCAAGCCCCACAGCACGGCGCTCAGCAGCTGGTAGGCGAAGGCGATGTAGTGCTCGGCGTCGAGCACGCGCACGTTTTTCAGGCGCACGTCGCGCAGGCGCGAGGCCAGCAAGATGCCGCTGCGGCGCTTGGCCCAGCGGTAAAAGCGCGTCAGGCCCATCCATACCAGCCAGAACACGAGCGTGGCGACCGCGCACACGGCGGCGGCGATGGCCAGGTAGCGCCAGCTGCTTTGCTCACGATAGTCAAGGACGGCTTTGCGCAATTCCTCTGCCGCCGTTTTCGCCACGCTTTCCGTCGTGTCGCCGGCCAGCAGGTTGACGTCGCCAGGCACGACGACGAACAGCTGCACGCCATCGAGCAGCACTTGCGTGCCTTCGGAAATCGTGCGCGTGCTCGCCAGCAAGGGACCGTTTTTCGCCAGCACGCTTTCCAGGCGGCGCTGCGCCCCGATGGCCCGCTCGTCCGGCGGATAGCCGGCCAGCGCGGCGCGGAAGACGAATACCTTGCGGTTGGCGAACATCAGCGGCGCCGTCCTGGCCGCCGCAAGCTGCGACGGCGCCACGACGGCCCCGGCCTCCGCAACGAGCGCGGGCACGCCATCGTCCGCATGGGCTGCGGGCAGCAGAAAAATGGTCAACAGGCACAACAGGCGGAGCAACGCGGACATGGCAGAAATGAAAGAGTGACAAGAAGCACCCATCATGCCATGTAATCCTGGAAACTCAAGGATCACACGTACTGCTCAGCTCGCATCGTGGAAAATGATGCCCAGGGTATGGCGCACACCCGAGCGCAGGCGCGACACGCCGTGGCGCATGTTCACGCGGTAGCTGCCGCGCGTGCCATTCACGGGACGCAGCGCGACGGGAAAAAGGACGGCGTCGCCCTGCGCCAGCGGCACCACTTCGGCGCGCGACTGCATGCGCGGGCGTTGCTCCATCAGCACGAACTCGCCGCCCGTGAAATCATCTTGCGGGCGCGACAGCAGCACGGCCAGTTGCAGCGGAAACACGTGCTCGCCATACAGGTCCTGGTGCAGGCAGTTGTAATCGCCCTCGCGGTAGCGCAGCAGCAGGGGCGTGGGCCGGATTTGCCCGGCCGCATGGCAGCGCGCGAGGAAATCGGCGTGGCTGGACGGAAAGCGCGTCTCGATGCCCATGGCGGCGTGCCAGCGGTTGGCGATGGCCGCCAAGGGCGAATACAAGCCCGCGCGCAAGGCGGCCACCACGTCCGGCAGCGGATGCGCCCAATATTGGTACTCGCCCTGTCCGAAGCCGTGGCGCTGCATCACCACACGGCTGCGAAAGCGCGACGCATCGTCGTACTGGGCCGCCAGCGCCGCGCACTGCGCGGGATTGAGCAAGCCCGGCACGACGGCGCAGCCATGTGCATTCAGCTCATCCTCGATGCGCTGCCAATCGAGCGCCATCATCGCTCACCCTCGCGTTCCAGCAGCGCCTGCTTGCGCTCCACGCCCCAGCGGTAACCGGACAAGGCGCCATCGTTGCGCACCACCCGATGGCAGGGAATGGCGACGGCCAGCGCATTGGCGGCGCAGGCACCGGCCACGGCGCGCGCGCCTTGCGGGGCACCGATGCGGCGGGCCAGCTCGGCATAGCTGACCGTGCTGCCGGCGGGAATCTCGCGCAAGGCTTGCCACACGCGCTGCTGGAACACGGTGCCGCGCACGTCGAGCGGCAAGTCCAGGCCGATAGCTGGCGCCTCGACCAGGCCGACGACTTGCGCCACCGTCCGCTCGTAGTCAGGCTCGGCGCCACGCAGCTCGGCTTGCGGAAAGCGGTCCTGCAAGTCGCGCAGCAGCACTTCCGGATCGTCGTCGATGAGAATGGCGCAGATGCCCTTGTCCGTGCTGGCCACGAGGATGGCGCCCAGCGAACAGGCACCGATGGCGAAGCGGATCACGGCGCCGCTGCCGCCGGCGCGAAACGCGCCCGGCGTCATGCCCAGCAAGCCCGGCGTGGCCGCGTACAGGCGGCCGCTGGAATTGAAGCCGGCCGCATATAACGTTTCCGTGACGTTCGCTTCGCCCTGCAAGCCGGCTTTGAGGCGCTCGCCGCGCCGCGCCGCCGCGTACGCTTTGGGCGTGATGCCCGTGTGCGCCTTGAAGACGCGGTGGAAGTGAAAGCGGCTCATGCCGGCCGCCTGTGCCAGGCTGTCCAGGTCGGGCAGCTCGTCGCTGGCGTCGATCAGCCGGCAAATGTCGGCCACGATGGCCGCCTGGCGCTGGGCCAGCGGCGGCAGGTTCGGCTTGCAGCGCAAACAGGGGCGAAAGCCGGCCGCCTCCGCCTGCTCGCACGTAGCGTGGAAAGCGACGTTGCGGCGCAAGGCGGGACGCGCGGCGCAGGAAGGCCGGCAATACACGCCCGTCGTGCGCACCGAATAATAAAAGACGCCGTCGGCATCGGGCGCGCGCCGCTGCAGGGCATCCCAGCGTTCATCGTCAGTCAGGTAAGCGTGTTCCATGGCGAACTCCGTACAAATCAATAACAAGTCACCAGCATAGCCAGCAGCGGCGCACGCCACACTCCGGCGCTTGCTTTTGAATTCAAAAAAGCCTGGCGGCAGGCATCGTGCTCGGTGCTAAAATCGGCCATCGCGCCTCCACCCGGCGGCGCGCCCTGCCCGCGCCTCGGAGAAACCGCATTGGACGATCACAATACACAAGAAAATACGCCCATTTTCCAGCGCATCAAGGATTTTCTGCTGGCCGGCATCGCCGCCGGACGCTGGAAGGAAGGCGACGTGATTCCATCCGAGCAAGCACTGGTAAAACAATTCGGCGTCTCGCGCATGACGGTCAACCGCGCCGTGCGCGAACTGACGAGCGAACAGGTGCTGACCCGGCGCCAGGGTTCCGGCACCTATGTGGCGCAGCAAAAATACCAGGCAACCTTGTTGGAAATCAAGAGTATCGCCGATGAAGTGCGGGCGCGCGGCCATATCCACCGCAGCAGCTTGCAATTGCTGGAACGCACCAAGGCGTCCGACTTGCTGGCCAAGCAATTCGGCCTGCCGCCCGAGCACCCGCTGTTCCATTCGCTGATCGTGCATTTTGAAAACGGCGTGCCGATCCAGGTGGAAGACCGCTGGGTCAATCCCGAGTGCGCGCCCGACTACATGACGCAGGATTTTTCCAGCATCACGCCGAACGAATACCTGATGGCCGCCGCGCCCCTGCAAGGCGCCACCTACAGCATCGAGGCGCTGTCGGCGCCGCGCGACATCGCCGAAATGCTGGCCATCGACACCAAACAGGCGTGCCTGGTGCTGCGCCGCCAGACGCGCTCGGGCGGCAAGATCGCCTCGATCGCCACCATGTGGCACCCCGGACACCGCTATCAGTTCGCAGGAAGTTTTACTTGAGGTCAGACATCGCGATTCGTTAGCACGATTTCGCGCCGACTTTCTCTCGGATTCTCACCAAATCGCGAAAAAAACAGCCATTCCGGGGCAAAAAAAATCCCGTTTTGGCCGTTTCTGAACTTAACCACTGCGAGCAAATATTCGATGCTATAGTTGCCGCCAGAAAGCGCCGCAGGCGTTTATTTGAGCGCGCATCATGCCCTGTCAGCCCGGTTCCATCATGCCCCAGAAAGGGATGCATTTGTCGTATTGCAGCCACGCGAGTTTCAGCGCACCACGCCGAAGGCGCCCTGCGCTGCACCGGCTCGCTCGTACGATGCTGGCGGCAGGCGTGGCGCTCTCGCTGCCGGTGCAGGCGGCGGCACAGGGCATGGCGCCAACAGTGCTGTGGCCGTACGCTGCCGCCAGCGCCACCGCCCTGGCGGGACTGGCTTGCTGGCAAGCCTGGCGGCTGCGGCAACGGTTGCGCCGCCTGCTACTGCCCGCGCACGCCCTGGCCGAACAGGATGCGGGGCAAGCCTTGCGCGGCGCCTCGCTGGCTGGCTGGACCTGGCGGCGCCAAACCGGCCGGCTGCAGTTCGCCCCGCAGTACCAGGACGTGCTGGGCGACAAGAGCGCCAAACTCGACCATGCGCTGGACGACTGGCTGGCCGAAGTGCACCGCGACGACCGGACACGCCTGAGCCAGGCATTTCGCCAGCATCTGGATGGCCAGGCACCCGGCACCTTCAATTGCGAATTCCGTTTGCGCCACAGCGACGGCCACTGGCGCTGGCTGCTGGCGCGCGGCGCCGTGCTGACGCGCGCCTCGGATGGCGCCGCCACGCAGGCCAGCGGCATCATCTGCGATATCAGCGAGCGCAAGCAGGACGAGCAATCGCGCATGCGCTCGATGCTGGAAGCGGCGCCCGAAGCCATGCTGGTGGCCGACGTCGAGGGCAAGGTGCATTACGCCAACCAGATCGGCGCGCGCTGCTTCGGCTATCCGCTGGCCGAATTGACGGGCATGTCGCTGGAACAATTGGTGCCGGAAAGCACGGCCAGTCATTCCGTGGGCGATCCGCAAGCGCGGCACAGCCTGCCGGGCCGGGTGATGATGGCGCGCCGCCGCGACGGCACGCATTTCCCTGCCAAGGTCAGCCTGTCGCCGCTGCGCATGGCGGGCCAGGTGTTTTCCATCGTCTCGCTGCGCGACATGACGCAGCGGCAACGCGCCGAGGAAGCGCTGCACGCCAGCTCCGAACGCTACCGCCTGATCGTGCAGACGGCCGCCGAAGGCATCTGGATGACGGATGCGGACGGCAAGACCACCTTCGTCAACCCGAAGATGGCGCACATGCTGGGCTACACGGTGCAGGAAATGCTGGGCCGTCCCCTGCTCGACTTCATGGACCGCGACAGCCAGCTGCTGATGCAGCGCCGCCTGGCCAGCCACGGCAGCTTGGCCAGCCAGCCGGACCAGGTCGATTTCCGCTTCTTCCGCAAGGATCAGTCCAGCCTGTGGGGCTTGCTGTCGAGCACCAGCATCCAGTCGGACAACGGCGAGCCGGGCGGCACGCTGGCGATGATCACCGACATCACGGAACGGCGCCAGGCGTCGATCGCCCTGTCGAACTCGAGCCAGCGCATGGCGTCCGTCTTCGGCGCCGTGACGAATGGCCTGGTGGTGCAGGACAGCCACGGCCACATCCTGGAAAGCAACGCCGCCGCCGAGCGCATGCTGGCGGCCAGCCCGGCCGGCAACAGCCTGTGGCAGGCCATCCACGAGGACGGCACCGCCTTCGACCAGCGCAGCCATCCCGTGCACATCACCCTGTCGACGGGAGAAGCCATGCGCGACGTGCTGATGGGCGTGCAGCAGCCCGACGGCAGCCTGTCGTGGCTGTCCGTAAATACCGAGGCCATCCGCGATGAATACGGCAAGGTGGGCATGGTGGTGGCCAGCCTGACGGACATCACGTATCACAAGCGCAGCGAAAGCGCCTTGCGCGAACTCAATGAACATCTGGAAGAGCGCGTGGCGCAGCGCACGGAGCAGCTCGACCAGGCCAAGCAGGTGGCCGAGGAAGCGAGCCTGGCGAAGGGACAATTCCTGGCCAACATGAGCCATGAAATCCGCACGCCGATGAATGGCGTGATCGGCATGGCCTACCTGGCCCTCAAGACGGATCTGGAACCGCGCCAGCGCGATTACCTGGAAAAAATCCGCTTTGCCGGCGAACACTTGCTGGGCATCATCGACGATATTCTCGACATTTCGAAAATCGAGGCGGGCAAGCTGGAAATCGAGCGCGTCAACTTCAGCTTCGACCACGTCGTGCAAACCCTGATGACGGTGGTGGCGCCGCGCGCCGCCGGCAAGAACCTGGAATTGCTGTTTGAAATCGACCCGCAATTGCCGGCCGTGCTCGTGGGCGACCCGTTGCGCCTGGGGCAAGTGCTGATCAACTACGCCAATAACGCCATCAAGTTCAGCGAACAGGGCAGCATTACCGTGAAAGTGCGCAAGGTGGTGGCGGACGCGAAGCACTGCCTGGTGCGCTTTGAAGTGTGCGACCACGGCATCGGCCTGTCGCAGGATGAAATGAGCAAACTGTTCCAGTCCTTCCAGCAGGCCGACACGTCCACCACGCGCGAATACGGCGGCACGGGCCTGGGCCTGGCCATCTGCAAGCAGCTGGCGCAGCTGATGGGCGGCGACGTGGGCGTCGACAGCCGTCCCGGCGCCGGCAGCACCTTCTGGTTCACGGCCAACCTGGGCATTTCCGACCAGGCGGCGCCCGCCATGCTCGACAGCATGGTGCAGACGGCGGCCGCCATGCGCGCCAGCGCCGACGCGGCCCTCGTGATGCGCACGCTCAAGCATGCGCGCATCCTGCTGGTGGAAGACAATACCTTCAACCAGCAAGTGGCGCTGGAATTGCTGGAAGAAGCGGGCGCCTCCGTCTGCCTGGCCAACAATGGCGAGGAAGCGCTCGACCTGCTGCGCCAGACCCAGTTCGACTGCGTGCTGATGGACGTGCAGATGCCGCTGATGGATGGCTTGCAGGCGACGCGCCACATCCGCGCCGACCCGCAGCTGGCGCATCTGCGCGTGCTGGCCATGACGGCCACGGCCACCAGCGAAGACCGCGTGCGCTGCCTGGACGCGGGCATGGACGATTTCATTTCCAAGCCCATCCAGCCGGCCATGATGTACCAGACCATCGCCAGCTGGCTGCCGGCGCGCGAGACGCCACCGCCACCGGCGCGCAGCCGTGCCGCCCCAGCCTTCAAGACCACCCTGGCGGGCGACCCGCAAGTGATCGACCTGTCCATCCTGGCCAAGTTGCTGGGCTACAACCCGGAAAAGGTGCGCAAGTTCGCCTTCAAGTTCCTGCAGACGACGCAGGATGGCTTCGGCGACATCGATGCGGCCCTGGCGCGCGGCGACGTGCACCAGGTGCGCGAACTGGGGCACCGCATCAAGTCGTCGGCGCGCACCGTGGGCGCCCTGGGGCTGGCCGACCTATGCCACAACCTGGAGACCCTGGCGCCGGGCGAACCGGCCGACGAGGCGGAGCGGGCGCGGCACATCGTGGCGCGCCTGTGGCCCCTGCTGGAACAGATTACCGAACAAATCATGAATAACACCAGCTTTGCCAATGACGATTAGCTACCGCCAAATCACGTTACGGCAAGGTATCGGCATCGACAGCGATGCATATCAACAGGAAGACAGGACGATGAATACTGCATCAAACCAAACAAGCCAGGAACACAATGAAGCAGGCCTGGCGCCGTTGCGCGTGCTGCTGCTGGACGACGACGTTTTCATGCTCGACGTGCTCAGCGACATGCTCGAGCAAATGGGCCCGTTCGACATCCGCTGCGAGTCGCACAGCGAACAGGCGCTGGCTACCCTGAAGCAGCACCAGCCCGACCTGCTGATCTGCGACCTGTCGATGCCCGACATCGACGGCATCGAATTCTTGCGCATGGCGGCTGAAAACGGCTTCCGTGGCGGCGTGGTCCTGCTGTCGGGCCTGCATTCGGCCGTGCGCCTGGCGGCCGAGCGCCTGGCCATGGCCAATGGCCTGCATATATTGGGCACCTTCCGCAAGCCGATGGAAAGCGCGGAATTGCAGCTGATGGTGAACTTGCAGTTGCAGCACACGGCGCGTCTGGCCGGCACGCAAGCCTGATCTCAGGGCCAGGCGGAGGGGCGGGCACGGCGCTGCAAGCGAGCAGGCATGCGGCTTTGCCGCCCTGCCGGCAGCTGCGTCGACGATATGCCTCAAGTTTTTCTGCAATAATCGCCACGCTTTGAAAAAATGGGTTATTATTTCAGCCATCCCCGCCTGCATACCTCTGGTCGCACCTTCCAAGAACATTGAATTCGTGCCCATTGTCCCCATCTTCTCATTGCATTCCAGGAAGCATGGATGGCGAACCAGCGTATGGTTAATTCCAGGCATTATTGATCCCACCCTCATTTGAGGAAAATATGAGCGAAAATATCAAACACATTAGCGATGCATCTTTTGAAGCAGACGTCCTGAAATCCGAGTTGCCAGTACTGGTCGACTTCTGGGCGGAATGGTGCGGTCCCTGCAAGGCCATCGCCCCGATCCTGGAAGAAGTGGCCAAGGAATACGCCGGCCGCATCCAGATCGCCAAGATGGACGTGGACGCGAACCAGGCAGTGCCTGCCAAGTTCGGCATCCGCGGCATCCCGACCCTGATCCTGTTCAAGGATGGTGTTGCAGCTGCTCAAAAAGTAGGCGCCATGGCCAAGGGCCAGTTGACCGCTTTCGTCGACAGCAACATTTAATGTATGATGGGCAGCGCTGCGCCCGCAGCGCCGCCTGACTGAACGACCGGGAAGCGGCTATGCCCTCATTCGTGCACAGCCTTCCCCAATAATTAATCAACGCCACGCAGTCCCCTCCCCTACCTTTACATCCCGTCTCGGGACACTCAACACATATGCATTTATCCGAACTAAAGGCCCTACACGTATCCGCCCTGCTTGAGATGGCGATCGGTCTTGACATTGACAACGCGGCCCGCTTGCGCAAACAGGAGCTGATGTTCGCTATCCTGAAGAAACGCGCCAAGTCCGGCGAACAGATTTTTGGCGATGGCGCCCTGGAAGTGCTGCCTGACGGCTTCGGCTTCCTGCGCTCGCCCGACGCCAGCTACATGGCGTCCACCGACGACATTTACATCTCCCCTTCGCAAATCCGCCGCTTCAATCTGCACACCGGCGATTCGATCGAAGGCGAGGTACGGACCCCGAAAGATGGCGAACGCTATTTCGCTCTGGTCAAAGTCGACAAGGTCAACGGCGAATCGCCGGAAGCCTCGAAGCACCGCATCCTGTTTGAAAACCTGACGCCGCTGCATCCGAACGAGCCGCTGCGCCTGGAACGTGAAATGAATGGCCAGGAAAACATCACCGGCCGCATCATCGACCTGATCGCCCCGATCGGCAAAGGCCAGCGCGGCTTGCTGGTGGCGTCGCCGAAATCCGGTAAATCCGTGATCCTGCAGCACATCGCGCATGCGATCACGGCAAATCACCCGGACATCACGCTGATCGTGCTGCTGATCGACGAACGTCCGGAAGAAGTGACCGAAATGCAACGCTCGGTGCGCGGCGAAGTCGTCGCCTCGACCTTCGACGAGCCGGCCACGCGCCACGTGCAAGTGGCCGAGATGGTGCTGGAAAAAGCCAAGCGCCTGGTCGAAATGAAAAAAGACGTGGTCATCCTGCTCGACTCGATCACCCGTCTGGCGCGCGCCTACAACACCGTCATCCCTGCCTCGGGCAAGGTACTGACCGGCGGTGTCGACGCGAACGCGCTGCAACGTCCAAAACGCTTCTTCGGCGCCGCGCGCAATATCGAAGAAGGCGGCTCGCTGACCATCATCGCCACGGCGCTGATCGAAACGGGTTCGCGCATGGATGACGTGATCTTTGAAGAATTCAAGGGTACGGGCAACATGGAAGTGCATCTGGAACGCCGCCTGGCCGAAAAACGCGTCTACCCGGCCATCAACCTGAACAAATCGGGTACCCGCCGCGAAGAACTGCTGATCAAGCCGAACGAGCTGCAAAAAATCTGGATCCTGCGCAAGTTGCTGTACTCGATGGACGAGATCGAGGCGATGGAGTTCATTCTCGACAAGATGAAAGCGACGAAAAACAACGCCGAATTCTTCGACATGATGCGCCGGGGGGGATAAACCTACTGCGCGGCCACATTTGCGATCTCCGTTGCTCACCGTACTTTTGTACGGTTGCGCTACTCGATCGCAACTGCGGCCTGCTCGCTACGGTTTCTCCCTCCCCGGTGGCAACATGCTGCCACCAAAGACGTAGGTCGGATTAGGTGGGGCCGCCGAGGCCCGCAGGGCCGTAATCCGACAACATTGTTGGCGAAGGCGGTGATGTTGTCGGATTACGCGCTTGCGCGCCAATCCGACCTACGTTGCACCACGCCGACCACACGCGATCATGCAAAGCCGCCTTCGGGCGGCTTTTTTATTGCCGCCGGCCCGAAAGCGCTATATAATCTGCGGTTGCATTATTTTAACCCTGGCAAGTGATCGGCAATCGGGTCAAGAAGCAAGACGACCGACGAAGTGCTGTTTGGCTACCAAACTAGAGAGAAGACCATGAAAGTCGATACCCATCCAGAATACCGCGAAGTTGTTTTCCACGATCTGTCGTGCGATTTCAAATTCGTTACCCGCTCGACCATCCAAACCCGCGAAAAAATCACCCACGACGGTAAAGAATACCCACTGGTGAAGATCGAGGTTTCGGCTGAATCGCACCCATTCTTCACGGGCAAGCACAAAATCGTCGATACCGCTGGTCGCGTCGAGAAGTTCCGTCAGAAGTTCGGTTCGGTTGGTTCGAAAACCGCAGTCGCAGCAGGCTAATTTTTGCCGCTTTGCGGCAAAAAGGGCAGCTTCGGCTACCAGAGAAAAAGGCAGCCGCGGCTGCCTTTTTTGTCTTTGGCCGCTTTACTTTATACTCGCGCATACCCGACGCCATTCGTCGCGTCTTGCCACTATTCTGATACAACTATCGATGAAGCCAGTCCGCCTTCCCGCCGCTGCCACACTCGCGCTGCCACGATGGGCCTTGTTTGCGCTCGGCCTGCTGTACATCCTGCCTGGCCTGATCGGCCGCGAACCGTGGAAGAACGATGACGCCGCCAGTTTCGGCATCATGTGGACCATGGCGCATGGCGGCCTGAACGACTGGCTGTGGCCCAACGTGGCCGGCCTGTCGCTGCCCGATGAAGGGCCGCTGGCCTTCTGGCTGGGCGCCATCTTCATCAAGCTGTTCGGCTGGATCGACGGCGACGTCTTCGGCGCGCGCATGTCGACCATCGGCATCTTCGTCGTCAGCACCCTGTCCGTCTGGTACACCGCCTTCAACCTGGGCCGTCGCAACGACGCCCAGCCGCTGCGCCTGGCCTTCGGCGGCCAGCCAGAGCCGGACGACTTCGGCCGCACCCTGGCCGATGCCGCCGTGCTCATCTACCTGGGCTGCCTGGGCCTGCTGCAGCACAGCCACGACATCACGGCCGAAGCGCTGTACGTGTCCCTGATGGCCTATCTGCTGTACCGCGCCGTGCGCTACGTGGAAGGCCCATCCGTGCGCAATGCGGCCCTGCTGGGCCTGGCACTGGGCGGCCTGACCCTCGCGCGCGGCTGGATCACGCCGGCGGCGCTGAGCATCGCCCTGCTGCTGTGCACCGTCTTCCTGCGCCTGCCGCTGCTGCGCAGCGTGCGCCACCTGGCGCTGGCCATCATGATCGGCGCCGCGCTGACCCTCGTCTGGCTGCTGCCGGGCGAATGGCTGCGTCCGTACGGCCACTCGCCGCTGCAAGCGTGGATGGAGTGGAATTGCCGCCAGTTCAGCGCGCCGAGCCTGAAAAGCCTCCAGTATTTCTTGCGTGTCGGCATCTGGTTCTTCTGGCCCGCCTGGCCGTTCGCCGCCTGGGCCGTGTACGCCTGGCGCCGCCAGCACCACGTGCTGCACATCGTCGTGCCGCTGACCTTTGTCGCCATGCTGGCCATCCTGGGCCTGTGCCATCCCGATCCCGACCCGAGCCAGCTGCTGCCGCTGCTGCCGCCGCTGGCCGTGATGGCCGCGTTCGGCCTGCTGACCATGAAACGGGGCGCCATCAACGCCATCGACTGGTTCTCCGTGATGGTGCTGACCATCTGCGCCCTCGCGCTGTGGCTGTTCTGGTTCGCCATCCTGACGGGCTGGCCGCCGAAACTGTCGCACAATGCCCTGAAACTGATGCCCGGCTTCAAGCCCGAACTGGACTTGCTGGCCTTCTTCGTCGCCGCCTGCGCCAGCGCGGGCTGGGTGGCGCTGGTGCACTGGCGCATCTCGCGCCAGCCGGCCGTGCTGTGGCGCGCCGTGGTGCTGTCGTCCGGCGGCCTGATCCTGATCTGGGTGCTGATCATGACCTTGTTCCTGCCGCCGCTGAACTACAGCAAGAGCTACGCCAGCGTGGCGCACCAGATTTCCGTCCACCTGCCGCCGGGCAGCAAATGCATCAACAGCAACGTCGGCCCCGCCCAGCGCGCCTCGTTCGCCTACTTCGGCCACCTGCCGTTTGCCAGCGTGGGCCAGCAGCAATGCGATGTGTTCTTGTTGCAAGACAGCATCAAGGTTCCCGACAACAAGGAAAAGCTGCCCGAGCATCACGGCGCGGACTGGATCAAGCTGTGGGAAGGGCGCCGCCCCACGGACGACGTGGAACGTTTCCGCCTGTACCAGCGCGTCAGGTAAGCAGCAAAAAACCGGGGCTAGCCCCGGTTTTTTCATGTCCGGCGGACAATTACCGGCCACAGGAAAAGTGTTGCCTTAAAATATAGTTAATTACCTAAATTGAACTAACATTGTTTTTTATATTATAATAGCGGACTGCGCGATGGCGGTGTCTTGCTTTCCCGCCCTATTCGTCCCCCAATTCACTATGAGATTGTCCATGAAATTATTTGCTACCCGCACCTTGCCGCTCATCAGCGCCGCCCTGTTCGCTTTCTCCTTCAGCGCGTCGGCCCAGGCCACCGTGGTTGACCTCGGCGTCGCCAATGGCTACTCGGCCTTTATCTTCGGCAACATCGGCAGCAGCGGCGCCAGCGGCTTTACCAGCGTCGGCGGCAGCATTGCCGCTGGCGGCAATATCTACCTGGACAACTACAATGTCGGCACGAATAAAAAGCCAGGCAGCGCCGTCAATTCGGTGGTTGCTGGCGGCAACCTGAACACGGGCTGGGGCACGCTCAGCGGTTCGGCCGTGTACGGCGTCAGCAACCCCAACGCCACCCTGACGGCACCACAGTGGTTCCCAACGAACAACATCAGCAAAGGCAACGCGTCCACCCTGGACTTCGCGGGCGCCAAGCAGCAATTGACGACCCTGTCGGGCGACGTGGCCAAGCTGCAATCGAACGGTACCGTGATCTCGCAGTACGGCAACATGACCCTGGTGGGCAACGTCAACGCCGACGTGAATATTTTCAACATCGATGCGTCGAACCTGCATAACCTGACCCTGGACCTGTCCTCGCTGAAAAGCACGGCCAGCATCATCATCAACGGCACGGCGACCAACATCACCATGAGCGGCGGCTTCGACAATTTCGCCAGCTTCGCCAACCGTACGCTGTTCAACTTCGCCAACGCCACCACCACCAACCTGCAAAACGTCGGCATCAACGGCAGCATCCTGGCACCGAACAGCGCATTCTCGGGTTCGGGCGACATGAACGGCACCCTGATCGCCAATTCCGTCAGCTCGGTCAATTATGGCCACGTCGCGATGAACGGCTCCGGCTTCAACACGGTCAACGTATCGGCCGTTCCTGAGCCAGGCACCTACGCCATGCTGCTGGCCGGCCTGGGCTTGCTGGCGTTCATGCGCCGCCGCACGCCAGCGCGCGCACCGCAAGCCGCGATGGCCTGAGCTTTACGCTGAACCAATGCAAAACACCGGGCCGCGCGAGCGTCCCGGTGTTTTTTTATGTGCCCGCAAAAAACTTATTCCGTGCTCAGCCCCAGATCCGTCGCCACCTGCTTGCGCAATACATATTTCTGGATCTTGCCCGTCACCGTCATGGGGAATTCCTCGACGAAGCGCACGTAGCGGGGAATCTTGTAATAGGCGATCTGCCCATCGCAAAAGGCGCGGATGTCCTCGCTGGTGGCCTGCGTACCGGGACGCAAGATGATGCAGGCACACAGTTCTTCGCCATACTTGGCATCCGGCACGCCCACGCATTGCACGTCGAGCACGCTCGGGTGGCGATACAGGAATTCCTCGACTTCGCGCGGGTAGATGTTTTCACCGCCGCGTATCACCATATCCTTCGAACGGCCGACGATGCTGCAAAAGCCGTTGTCATCGATCACGGCCAGGTCGCCCGTGTGCATCCAGCGCGCCGCGTCGATGGCCTCACTGGTTTTTTCAGGGTCGCCCCAGTAGCCCTGCATCACGGAATAGCCGCGCGTGAGCAATTCGCCCTTCTCGCCGCGCGGCACGATGCGCCCTTCCGCATCGATGATTTTCACTTCCAGGTGCGGGTGGACCCGGCCGATGGACGACACGCGCATTTCTCGCGGGTCGTCGATCGACGTCTGGAAGCTGACGGGCGACGTTTCCGTCATGCCATACGCAATCGTGATCTCGGCCATGTGCATCAGCTCGATGACCCGCGTCATGACTTCCATCGGGCAGGGCGAGCCGGCCATGATGCCGGTGCGCAAGTTGGATAAGTCGTATTGCTTGAAGTCGGGATGGTCGAGGATGGCGATGAACATCGTCGGCACGCCGTGCAAGCCCGTGCAGCGCTCGGCCTGCACGGTTTCCAGCACGGCTTTCGGATCGAAGCCTTCGCCGGGAAACACCATGGCCGCGCCATGCGTGACGCAGGCCAGGTTGCCCAGCACCATGCCGAAACAGTGGTACAGGGGCACGGGTATGCACAGGCGGTCCCGTTCGGTGAGGCGCATGGCTACACCAATGAAAAAGCCGTTGTTGAGGATATTATGATGCGTCAAGGTGGCGCCTTTCGGCGCGCCTGTGGTGCCGGACGTGAACTGAATGTTGACGGCGTCGTCAAACTGCAAGCCAGCGCTCACTTCCTCCAGGTGCGCCAGGTCGGCATCCGTGATGCCGTCCATCAGGGCGTCGAAGTTGTGCATGCCCGGCGTGGCGGCCGCGCCCAGGCGGATGACGTGGCGCAATTGCGGCAGGCGCGGCGACTGCAGGGCGCCGGCGCGCGCACGGGCGATTTCCGGCACCACGTCCTGCACGATGGCCAGGTAATCGCTGGACTTGAAGCTGGGCGACAGGATCAGCGCGCTGCACTGCACCTTGTCGAGCACGTATTCGAGTTCCGAGCGGCGGTAGGCGGGGTTGATGTTGACCATGATCAAGCCGGCTTTCGCCGTGGCAAACTGCGTGAGCACCCATTCGGCGCAGTTCTGCGACCAGATGCCGACCCGGTCGCCCGGCTGCAAGCCCAGTTTCAGCAGGCCGGCGGCCAGGCGGTGCACGCGCTGCTGGAATTCAAGGTACGTCCAGCGCACGTTCTGGTGCGCCACGATCAGGGCGTCGTGCTGGCCGTAGCGGGCGGCGATGCCGTCCAGGTAGGCGCCTATCGTTTCGCCGATCAACGGCGTCTCGTGGGCGCCGTGTACATAACTGATTGCTTGCATGCTGTCTCCGGTGTGGGTGGCGCGGCGCGCTCTTGTTATCGTCTTCGATGCAGAAAATTATAGCCGCAACCGCCCCCGCCCTGCGTCAGCTTGCTGTAATGTGCAGGCCAGCACATCCGACACTCACGGCATCATGACAGGCAACACCCAGCACACGCCCGAACAGGGCTTCATCCTGACCCGCCACTGGCGCGACACGAGCGCCGGCACGGAAGTCGATTTTTGGCTGGCAACGGATGCCGGGCCCCGCCACGTGCGCCTGCCCGTGCAGACGGCCGTCGCCTTTATTCCCATGGAGCAGCAAGAACAGGCACAACAGCTGCTGCGCGGCGAACGCCATGCGGAACTGCGGCCCCTGTCGCTGTGCGATTTCCACCACCGCCCCGTGCTGGGCCTGTACTGCAAGCAATACCGGCATTTGCTGAAGCTGGAAAAGCAGCTGCGCGCGCACGGCGTCGACGTGTACGAAGCCGACATCCGCCCGCCCGAGCGCTACCTGATGGAGCGCTTCATCACGGCGCCGGTCACGTTCAGCGGAGAAACGGAAGTGCAGCTGAAACCTGCGCCCGGCTACCGCCCGACATTAAAACTGGCGTCGCTCGATATCGAGACGACGGCCCATGGCGAGCTGTATTCGCTGGCCCTGGAAGGCTGCGGCCAGCGCCAGGTCTACATGCTGGGGCCGGCAAACGGCGGCGATGACGCCTTGGACTTCGACCTCGAATACTGCGACAGCCGCGCACAGATCCTCGAGCGCCTGAACACGTGGATGGAGCGCCACGACCCGGACGCCATCATCGGCTGGAACCTGGTGCAGTTCGACTTGCGCGTGCTGCGCCAGCACGCCGAGCGCTACCAGGTACCGTTGAAACTGGGACGGGGCGGCACCGTCATGGAATGGCGCGAACACGGCGGCAAGCAGGAGCACTATTTTGCGGCCGCGGCGGGCCGGCTGATCATCGACGGCATCGAAGCCTTGAAGTCGGCGACGTGGAATTTTTCCTCGTTCAGCCTGGAAAACGTGGCGCAGACGCTCTTGGGCGAAGGCAAGTCCATCGACAATCCCTACCAGCGCATGGCCGAGATCGACCGGCGTTTCCGCGAAGACAAACCGGCATTGGCCCGCTATAACCTCAAGGATTGCGAACTGGTCACGCGCATCTTCGCCAAGACCGAGCTGCTGACCTTCTTGCTGGAACGGGCCAGCGTGACGGGGCTGGCGGCCGACCGCAGCGGCGGCTCCGTGGCCGCCTTCGAGCACCTGTACTTGCCGCTGATGCACCGGCAGGGTTACGTGGCGCCCAACCTGGGCGATGTCTCCGGCGAAAACAGCCCGGGCGGCTTCGTCATGGATTCGCAGTCGGGCCTGTACGATTCCGTGCTCGTGCTCGACTATAAAAGCCTGTATCCGTCCATCATCCGCACCTTCCTCATCGACCCCGTGGGCCTGGTGGTGGGGACGAGCGGCGACGAAGCCGATACCGTTCCCGGCTACCGGGGTGCGCAGTTTTCAAGGGTGAAACACTGCCTGCCGGCCATCGTGAAGCAGGTGTGGCAAGGGCGCGAGACGGCCAAGCGCGAACGCAATGCGCCGCTGTCGCAAGCGTTAAAGATCATCATGAACGCGTTTTATGGCGTGCTGGGCTCGAGCGGCTGCCGCTTTTTCGATCCGCGCCTGGCCTCGTCAATCACCTTGCGGGGACACGACATCATGCACCGCACGCGCGAGCTGATCACCGAGCAAGGGTATCAGGTGATCTACGGCGACACGGATTCCACCTTCGTGTGGCTGAAAACGGCGCATACGGACGAAGCGGCGGGCAAGATCGGCCGCGCCCTGGTGGCGCATGTGAATGCGTGGTGGGACGCCCACTTGCGCGAGGAATTTGGCCTCGAGAATGCGCTGGAGCTGGAATTCGAGACGCATTACCGGCGTTTCCTGATGCCCACCATCCGCGGCTCGGAAGAAGGCAGCAAGAAGCGCTACGCGGGCCTCGTGGGCAAGCCGGACGGCAGCGAGGACATGGTCTACAAGGGCCTGGAAACCGTGCGCAGCGACTGGACGCCGCTGGCGCAGCAATTCCAGCAGGATTTGTACCGGCGCATCTTCCAGCGCGCCGCCTACCAGGATTATGTGCGCGACTACGTGGCGCGCACCGTGCGCGGCGAATTCGATGCCTTGCTGGTCTACCGCAAGCGATTGCGTCGCCCGCTCGACGACTACCAGCGCAACGTGCCGCCCCACGTGCGCGCGGCGCGCACGGCCGACGCCTACAACCAGTCGCAGGGCCGGCCGCTGCAATACCAGAACGGCGGCTGGATCAGCTATGTCATCACGGTGGCGGGACCGGAACCGCTGGAAACGCAGCGCTCGCCCATCGACTACCACCACTACCTGACGCGCCAGCTGCAACCGGTGGCCGACGCCATCCTGCCCTTCCTCGGCGACGATTTTTCGCGCCTCGTGTCGGGCCAGCAGGATTTGTTTTAGATCAATTCTGCTTACCTGTGAGGCCAAGCTGAGGTAATATCGGCGCCTGCCGGGCCAGTCCGCGGGCGCTGTGCGCCGTGGCAGCGTAAAATACGCCATGGCGAAAGAATAAGAACTGCATGCAGAAGAAGATGCCATTCCAGACGAGAATCGTTCGCAACAGGATTTTCCTCGCTGAAATGGCGCATAATTTACAACTATGTTGAACCAGCGGGCAGTCGCATCAGCCATCTGCCCTGCTAATTTTAGAATGAATTGACACCATGACCGAGATCACGTCCTTAAGAGACATCCCGCAAAAAAATATCTTCCGCAAGGGCGACACCTTTGTGCTGTTCGGCGAGCTGTTCGGCCGCGGCTATGTAAATGGCTTGCTGGACGAAGCGCGCAAGGCGGGCATGAATATCGTCGGCATGACGGTGGGCCGCCGCGATGAAAACATGGCGCTGCGCCCGCTGAACGCGGAAGAGCTGGCCGAAGCGGAAGCCAACCTGGGCGGACGCATCATCAACGTGCCGCTGATGGCAGGTTTCGACCTCGACGCGCCAGCCGGCGAACCGACGCCGACGGCCCTGCTGGCCGACATGACCCTGAAAAGCTGGCAGGAAGACAAACTGGACTGGGCGCAGATCGAACGCTGCCGCGAAGCCGGCGTCGCCCGCTTCAGCGCTTCCGTGGCGAAAGCCATGGCAGAGCTGGACAGCCTGATTCCTGACGGCAGCAACGTGTATTTCGCCCACACCATGGCGGGCGGCATTCCAAAGGTCAAAGTGTTCCTGGCGATCGCCAACCGTATCTACAAAGGCCGCGGCGAGCGCTTCATGTCTTCGCGCGCCCTGCTCGACAGCGACCTGGGCAAACTGATCCTGATGAACTTCGACGAAGTCACGGCCAATACCCTGCAGCACCTGATCGACGGCAGCGCCGCCATCCGCGCCCGCATCGAGCAAACGGGCGGCCAGGTGCGCTACAGCGCCTACGGCTACCATGGCACCGAGATCCTGATCGACGGCAAGTACCAGTGGCAAACCTATAGCAACTACACCCAGGGCCTGGCCAAGATGCGCCTGGAAAACGTGGCCAAGGCCGCGTGGGACAAGGGCATCAAGGCCACCGTCTTCAATTGCCCGGAAATCCGCACGAACTCGTCCGACATTTTCGTCGGCGTGGAACTGTCGCTGTTCCCCCTGCTCGACGCGCTGAAAAAAGAAGGCGGCGGCGCCTGGGCCGAAGAGCAGTGGAAAATCTGCCAGGGCTTGCTGGAAGACGGCGTCTCGCTGCAAGACTTGCTCGACCGTATCGCCGCCTACAACGGCGACGCGACCAGCGTGCAGTTCCGCAACTTCGCCGCCTGGCCGATGGACAACACGCCGGAACTGGCCGACGTCATGATCGGCACGTCGGACGACATCACCAAGCTGCACAAGGACCGCAAGGAACTGATCACCGACCACCTGAGCTCGCTGGTTCTGGAAGGCACGGGTCCGCTGATGTTCCACACCATGTCGGAACCGCCGGCACCGGTCGTCTGGCTCAACCACGACATCATCGCGCGTCAGCTGAACTCGGTTCACAACTGAGCTTGATGTAGCAGCACAGCACCGACGGCCCGGCTCATCCCCGGGCCGTCGGCGTTTTCGGGGCGGCGTCAGGCGCGCACGATGGACACGCCGCCATCGGCCAGCAGCGCCGTGCCGGTGGTGAAGCTCGATGCATCGGACGCCAGGTACAGCGCCGAATGGGCGATCTCGTCCGGCGTGGCCAGGCGTTTCAATGCGTGTAGTCCAGCCACGAAGGCCAGCGCCTCGGGCGTATTGGCAACCTGCCGCCCCAACGGTGTATCGGTACCGCCTGGCAACAAGGCATTCACGCGGATGCCCGCCGCGCCATACTCGGCCGCCAGGGCCTTCGTCAAGCCGATCACGCCGGCCTTGCTGGCCGCATACGCCGCCATGCCGGGCATGCCCAAGGTATGGCCGACAAACGTGGACGTAAAAATCAGCGAGCCGCCGCCACGCGCCGCCATGGCAGGCAGCTGATATTTTGCCGCCAGGAAGGCGCTGGTGAGGTTGGTATCGACCGTCGCCCGCCAGTCTTCCAGGGCAACTTCCTGCGTGGGCCCCATGGGCCCCAGGGTGCCCGCATTATTAAAAGCGATATCGAGGCCGCCAAAGCGTTGCAGCGCCAGCGCCACGGCCCCTTGCGCGCACGCCGCGTCGCCCACATCGCCCACGCAAGCCACGGCTTGCGCGCCGCCGTCCGCCAGCTGCGCCACCAGCGCATCGAGTTCCTGCTGCCGCCGCGCCACCAGTACCAGCCGCGCGCCATGGCGGGCAAACAGCCGCGCTGCCGCATGACCGATGCCCGAGCTGGCGCCCGTGATGATGGCGACCTTGTTTTCCAGTTGCTTCATGGGATATCCCTCCAGGTAGTGAAGGGACACGATAGGACGGCTGGCCAGGCGCGGCACTCCGCTTCTTGCGCTGGAATCGGCGCATTCACAGATTCTCAATGCTAGTGCCAGCACGCGCCAAGCATAAAACTTGCCAGATTGTGACAAATCAGTGATAATGCGTCTCGCGTTGCCGGGATGGCGGAATAGGTAGACGCACGGGACTCAAAATCCCGCGCTGGAAACAGCGTGCCGGTTCGATTCCGGCTCCCGGCACCACAGAACACATCAAGGAAGTACCGATCAAGCCATTAAATCCAATGCAATCAAGGATTTAGTGGCTTTTTTCTTGCGCGTTCGTTCCGCACACCAGCGACTATTCCCGATTAGACCATTCCCGATATACACAGCGGCTCATTGCGCACAAATGACGCAATGATTAGGCCTATCGGGGTCTTGCTGCGGCACCGCCGGATATCGGCCGGTTCCGCTTTGCCATTACGGCAAGGTCATCTCCAGACCGAGCATCCTGACAGCGATGAAGGTGACGATCCCCAGGCCCAGGAGCAATAGTACAAACATTGCGGCCGCCTTGCCGCCCGCGCGCAGCACCGCGCGATTCTGCTTCGCCTTGTCCTTGTCCTTCTTCCCTTGATCGTAATGCCACTTGATGGCGAAGAACATGCCGATGCCCAGCACGAGACCTTTGAACGTAATGAAGACTATAGGGGTCCAATCCATCATTTTGAGTATTTCCTGGCTATTACTTGACACTATCTATCGTGAGGATCACTACCTCAAAACGCTGCTTCGGCAGCGACATTTTTTGTTCAAACCATCCCCACGCATGCTGTTTGAGTCTTTCATTATAGCTATGCCATCACCACGGCGTCGGGCGCAATGATGTGCCACATCCAGAGGAGGGAGGAAAGAACGTCATCGACTGCCATGCAAGGATGGTATTGCTGCAGCTTCTGATGCATACTACCAAAAAACAATTTCCATACATTGGGACAAAATGTCCCAGTTAAAAACCATGCAAGATGAACATTTAGCCATCTGGCTGCCCCGATTGGGCGCGAACAAAGGGCCACGTTTTTTGCAGATTGCCGATGCCTTGCAGGCGGCGGTGGCGGACGGATCGTTGAGGCCGGGCGACCGCCTGCCGCCGCAGCGCCAGTTGGCGGCACAGCTGGACGTCGACCTGACGACGGTCACGCGCGGATACGACGAAGCCAGGCGCCGCAACTTGCTGGAGGGCCGCGGCGCACGCGGCACGTATGTCGCGGCGCCGAAAGTCGAATTGAACGCCATCCTCGACCTCTCCATGAATACCCCGCCGCCGCCCGATGGCGTGGACTTCGACGACATGCTGAAACAAGGTTTGTCTCAAGTATTGATGCGGGCAGATAATGAATTGCTGATGACTTACCACCTGGGCGGGGGGAGCGATTCCGACCGCAAGGCTGGCGCCGCCTGGCTGGCGCCGATGTTCGGGCACCTGGATGCTGGGCAAGTCGTTGTCTGTCCGGGGGCGCAAGCGGCGATCGCCGCATTGATCCTCGCGCTGACGGAGCCTGGCGACGTGATCCTGACGGAGCCTGCGAGTTATCCCGGCTTGCGCGCCGCGGCGACCCAGTTCGGCCGGCACATCATTGCCGTGCCAGCGGACAAGCACGGGATGCTGCCCGAGATGCTCGAGCAAGCGTGCCGCCAGCACAAACCCGGGCTGGTCTACCTCAATCCGACGTTACAGAATCCGACCGCCGTCACCATGCCGGAACGCCGGCGCAAGGAGCTCGCCAGCATCGCGCAGCGCTGCAATGTACGCATCGTCGAGGACGATCCCTACTGGCTACTTGCCGACGCCCCGCCGCCGCCTGTTGCCACGTTTGCCCCGGAACACGTGGTCTACATCTCAACCCTGTCGAAATGCCTGACGCCCGGCTTGCGTGTCGCCTTCGTGCTGATACGCGACCCCGTTGAGCGCGAACGGTTCCTCGTCGCGCTCAGAGCCTTTGCGCTGATGGTCGCGCCTCTGACGGCCGCGCTGGCCACCCAGTGGATACTCGACGGTTCGGCGCACACATTGATGGAAGGCGTACGCAAGGAGGCGCGACTGCGCCACCGGATGGCGCGCGACATCCTGGCGGGGCGCTACAGCGGCTCTGGTGACGGCTTGCACGTGTGGCTCGAGTTGCCGGCGTATTGGAACTCTTCGCAGCTTGCGCGCGCGGCCGACATGGAAGGCATCGCGGTCACGCCGGCGGAGGCATTCGCAACGGGCAGCGTCGCCGTGAATGCCATCCGGATCTCATTGGGCAGCATCAAGGACCGTGGACGTCTGCAGGCGGGTCTTCAACGGCTGTCTCACCTGCTGGCGCGGCGGCCCGAGTCGTTCAGCGCCGTGGTGGTTTGACCGGTCAGCGCTCTTCGCGATAATAATCGCAGCCCTCGAACGTGGTGCGCAGCGCCTGCTGCAGCTGGGCGTAGCGCTCGGGCGACAGGTTGAAACGCACGTCGATCTGGCCGTCGTCATCCATCTGCATGGCCGCCTCGGCATCCATCTGCACGGACAGGCGGTTCGGATGCAGGATCACGGCGTGCATATGGCCATACCAGGAAAATTCCTGGCCGCCGTATTCGATGTAGGGCTCGTCCATGCCCAGCGCCACGTCCTGCTCGTCGTACTCGTCGGCGCGCTGCAGCATCAGGTAGACGGGCTCGCCTTTGCCGGCGGGCGCGGCCAGGGTGGTGATCAGGGCGTCGTCTTCATCGATGACGGACAACTCGGTGGCGGTAAATCCTGCGGACATGGCGTGCTTTCAACAAATCAATGGATGACGCCACCATAGCGCAAAAGCGCTCGGGACAACATAGCGCGCGGCGAATAAAGCGTGCCGCCTATAATGGCCATTCCATCCATATTGCACAGGAGACCGTCTTGACCGCAGCATCGCCCTACACCATCCGCCTGGCCATTCCCGCCATCGCCACCTATCAGCACCTGCGCGTGGCCGCCGGCATGAGCGCGAAAAGCACGGTGGCGGCAGCCAAAGGCTTGCCGAACTCGCTGTTTGCCGTGCAAATCCTGCATGGCGACGAGGTGGTGGGCATGGGCCGCATCATCGGCGATGGCGGCTGCTTTTATCAGGTCACCGATATCGCCGTGCTGCCGGCCCACCAGGGCAAGGGCCTGGGCAAGCGCATCCTGGGCGAGATCATGCAATTCATCGAAACACAGGTGCCGCAAAGCGCATACGTCAGCCTGATCGCCGACGGCCAGGCGCAAGACTTGTACGCACAATTCGGTTTCAAGCACACGGCGCCCGCCTCCGTCGGCATGGCGCTCAAGCGCTAGTGCCGGCCTGGCTGGTTTGCAGCATGGCGCTGGCGCTGCTGTTGAGCGCTGCCGCCTGGGGCGCCGAACGCGCGCTGCAGCGGCGCGGCCATGCGCGCAACCGCACGCGCTGGCTGTGGCTGGCGGCCATCGCCGCGTCCGTCATCGCGCCCCTGGCATGGCTGCCCGGCGTGCTGGCGGCCATGCCGGCGGAACAGGCGCAGCTGAAACTGGGCTGGTTCATGTTATCGAGCGGCATGCTGTTGTTATTGCTGCTGCGCAGCGTCTGGCTGCTGTCGCACCAGCGCCGCTGGCAAAAAGCCTCCCTGCTGGGTGCGCCCGTTTTCCTCAGCGGCGGCATCGGTCCCTGCGTGGCGGGCCTGCTGCGGCCCCGCATCGTGATGCCCGTCTGGCTTTCACTGATTCCACCCCGGCAGCAGGCGCTGCTGCTGGCGCACGCACAATGCCGGCTGGCCGCGCGCGACCCGCTGCTGCTGGCCGTGGCGTACGCATTGATTATTCTCATGCCGTGGAACCTGCCCCTGTGGTGGCAGCTGCACCGGCTGCGCTTTGCCATCGAGGTCGATTGCGATGCGCGCATGCTGGCGCGCGGCCACGCGCAGCGCGACTACGCCTTCGTGCTGCGCCGCCACGGCCAGTATTATTCGGGCTTGACGGGCGCCTCGCCCATCGTGCTGAGCGACCCGCTGGCGCTGCGGCGCCGGCGGCGGATCATGGCCAGATTTACCCGGGAGCAGGCGGCGAACTTGCTATAGTAGCGGCAACGCCGCGCGGCGCGCCCGCAATCCCGGCTTCCCCTTCGAAATCAGAGAGATACCATGCTTTACCTGCTTGCCATCGTGATCGTCATCGCCCTGCTGTACTACGTCTTCAGCGGCCGCACGCCCGTCAAACCGCTGCACAAGCCGCTCGTCTCCGTGCGCCAGTACGTGCCGGCGATTCCTGCCGGCGCACCCGCGCACCACTGGAGCGATGAAGGGCGCTTTGCGTCGGAAGTGGAAAACGAAGCGATGTACCAGAGCGCCATCGCCAAGCTGGCCGGCGAGCACGGTCCCGGCAATGCGGAAGAGAAATGCCTGGCCCTGCTCGTCTGCGACGACGCCAATCCGTTCCAGGACAAGGCCATCGCCGTCTTCATCGATGGCCTGCTGGTCGGCTACCTGTCGCACAACGACGCGCTGCGCCTGCGCCGCAACCTGGGCCGCATGGATCTGGTGGGCCAGCTGACCTCGTGCGACGCCGTCATCCGCGGCGGCGGACTGTGGAATGGCAAGCGCCTGTCGTATGCCGTATGGCTCGATCTGCAGCCCTACAATTAAGTTACCGGCGGATGCACTTTTCAAAAAAACCACACAATTCCTAACTGCAACTTCTCCCCTGGAATCGCTGTTCCCATGGGAGAGGCAAGACGCGCGCGGCGTGTTAGCGCCCGCCTTGCCGCATGCACGACAGGGAAAATAATTACAATTAAGATATTTGTTTCCTGAAATCTGGTAAGGTAATTCGCATCGATCACCCGCAGTGGCGGCAGGCGCCCATGCCAGCGCCAACGCGTCACCTGTTTGCCTACGATGATACCTGCCAGCGTCCAGCAGCTGTTTCACCTTCCCGCCGATCCGGCCCAGCTGCATCACGGCCAGCATGCGCCGGGCCTGGTGCTGCTGTCGCTCGTGATCGCCATTTTCACATCGTGGATGGCTTTCCAGATGACGGCCTACAGCCGCGCGCAGGCGAGCATCAGCCGCCGCTTGCACTTGCTGTGCCTGCTGGCCGGCAGCCTGGCATTGGGCTGCGGCGTGTGGGCCATGCATTTCATCGGCATGCTGGCCTTCGAGCTGTGCACCAGCGTCGATTACGCCCCGGGCCTGACCTTGCTCTCCATCGTGCCCAGCGTGGCGGCCTCGTTCGTGGCCCTGGCCACCATCAGCCGGCGCGCCGTCACGGCGCCGCTGCTGCTGCGCAGCGGCCTGCTGGTGGGCCTGGGCATCGGCGCCATGCATTACACGGGCATGCAGGCCATGCGCATGGGCCTGTCGCTGCGCTACGATCCGCTGCTGTTCGCGCTGTCGCTCGTCGTTGCCGTGGCGCTCGCCACCCTGGCCCTGTGGATACGTTTCGGCTTGCGCGGCTGGAGCAGCCGCGTGCCCTCGTCGCAGCGCACGCTGATCAGCGCCTGCGTCATGGGATGCGCAATTACCGGGATGCATTACATGGGCATGCAGGCGGCGCGCTTCGTGGGGACGATTCCCCCAGGCAATGATGCCGATGCCAACCGGCCCATGCTGGTGATCAGCGTGACCCTGCTGACCATCGCCCTGACGATCCTGGTGGCCTCGGCCGTGGGCACCCTGCGCTACCGCGAACTGTTCCGCCACCTGAATCAAAGCGAACACTGGACCCGTTCGCTGCTGACGAGCACGGTCGACGGCGTCATCACGATCGACCGGCAAGGCGGCATCGTCGACTTCAACGGCGCCGCCGAGCGCATCCTGGGCTGGCGAGCGGCGGAAATTGTCGGCCGCCATGTTAGCGTGCTGGTCAGCGACGTGCGCCAGTCGGAACAGCGCGGCCTGCTGCACTACCTGCGCACGGGCGAGGCTGGCGCTTTCCAGTCCAGCGAGGAAATCGTCTACCTGCGCAAGGATGGCGCACCGGTCGCCGTGCAGCGTTCGATGGCCAGCGCGCGCCTGGCCGACCAGGATTTGTATGTGCTGTTCATTACGGACATCAGCGAACGGCGCGCCATGCTGGCCGCCCTGCGCGAAAGCGAGCAGCAGTTGCGCTCGCTGATCGGCAATATCCCCGGCATCGCCTTTCGCTGCACCACGGCGGAAAACCAGCCCATGCTGTTCATCAGCGATGGCGTGGAAGCCGTCACCGGCTATCCTGCCGCCGACTTTCTCGGCGCCGCACCGCGCCGCAGCATCACGGGCCTGATCGCCAGCGAAGAGCGCGCCTACGTCGTCGATGTCTTCAACCGCAGCGTGGCCAGCGGCGAGCCCTACCTGCTGGAATACCGGCTGCTGCATGCCGACGGCACGGCACGCTGGCTGTGGGAGCGGGGCACCGTCGTGCACGATGCGGCAGGCGCCGTGCGCTGGGTCGACGGCGTCATCCTCGACATCAGCGAACGGCGGCAAATGGAGGAAGACTTGCGCATGGCCAAGGAAAAAGCGGAGCTGGCGGCCGCCACGCGGGCCAGCTTTGTCGCCAACATGAGCCATGAAATCCGCACGCCGATGAATTCCATCCTCGGTTTTACCGATGTGCTGCTCGACTCGCCGCTGGCGCCGGAGCAGCGGCGCCACCTCAATACCGTGCGCCAGTCCGGCCGCTCGCTGTTGCGCCTGCTCAACGAAGTGCTCGATACGGCCAAGCTGGACAAGGGCGCCGTGGCGCTGGAAATGCGCGACTACAGCCTGCTGGCGCTGGTCGACGAACTGGCGTCCACGTATGGCATCCATGCACGCAACAAGGGTTTGCGCATGGAGGTGCAGTACGATCCGCAACTGCCGGCCGTGCTGCATGGCGACGAATTGCGCATGCGGCAAGTGCTGGGCAACCTGCTCGACAACGCCATCAAGTTTACGCCCAGCGGCGGCGTCAGCCTGACGGCGCGCCTCGACGATGGCCAGCTGCACCTGCTGGTGCGGGACAGCGGCATCGGCATCCCTGCGGAGCGGCGCGACGCCATTTTCGATCCCTTCGTGCAAGCGGACGCTTCGACCACGCGGCGCTTTGGCGGCACGGGCCTGGGCACCACCATCAGCAGGCAGCTGGTGACCCTGATGCAGGGGCGCATCTGGGCCGACGCCGGCGTGCCGCACGGCAGCGTGTTCCACGTCATGCTGCCCTTGTTGCCGGCACGCCAGGCGGCGCTGCCTGCCAGCGAACGCCGCAGCGTGCGCCTGCCGCCCCTGCGCGTGCTGGCCGCCGACGACGTGCCGCAAAACCTGGAACTGCTGAGCCTTCTGCTGGGCAAGCGCGGCCACACGGTGGTCACGGCCGGCGACGGTGCGCAAGCCTTGCAGCTGGCGCAGCAGGACGACTTCGACATTCTGCTGGTGGACTTGCAAATGCCGCGCATGGATGGCCTGGCCGCCACGCAAGCCATCCGTGCCGCCGCCCTGCGCGATGGCCGCCCGCGCGTGCCCGTGATCGCCATGACGGCCAGCGTGCTCGACGCGCACCGCAAGGCGGCGCGGGCGGCCGGCATGGACGGTTTCGCCACCAAGCCCGTCGAATGGCAGGCGCTGTCGCAGGAAATCGCCCGCGTACTGGGCCTGGCGGCGGAGCCGGCCGATAACAGCCGCGCACCCGCTGGAGGAAGAGTGCTGCACCATGCGGGCGCCCTGCAGCGCTGGGCCGGCAACGACAGCGCCTACCGCACGGCGCTGGACCGTTTCGCACGCGAGCATCCCCGCCTGCCGCCTGCCCTGCAAGCCGCCATCGCGGCGCGCGACCACGAGACGCTCTTGTCGCAGAGTCACCGGCTGCGCGGCCTGGCGGCGAACCTCGGCCTGGAACAGCTGGCCGCCAGCCTGGCAACCCTGGAACAAGCGTGCGCCAGCCCCGGCCCCGCCACGGCACAGCAGCTCGACGCAACGCTGGGCACGCTGCTGACACAATGGCCGGCGGCCCTGGCAGCCATCGCCCGGCTGGCGCCGCCGGCATTGCCGGCGGCAACGGAGAATGCCATCGACGCGCCCGCCGCCCGGCAAGCGGCCAGTACCCTGCTGCACGCCTTGCGGCGCGGCGAACTCGATGACGCGGCGCAAGCACAGTTGCAGCAGGCCATGGGGGCGCAAGCGGATGCGCTGGCGCCGCTGCTACACGCCATCGACGACTTTGATTTCCCCCTGGCACAGTCGCTACTGGACGGCTTGCTGGCCACTTTCACCCCGGAGTCCCCATGAATGCACGCGCCAGACCCGTGATTCTCGTCGTCGACGACGAATCGTCCAACTTGCAATTGCTGCGCCAGATATTGCAGAACGACTACGCGTTGCTGTTCGCCAAGGATGGCGCGCGGGCACTGGAACTGGCGCGGCAGGAACGCCCGGCCCTGATCCTGCTCGACGTGATGATGCCGGGCATGAGCGGCCACGACACCTGCCGCCAGCTGAAAGCGGCGCCGCTGACGGCCGCCATTCCCGTCATCTTCGTCACGGCCCTGAACGACATGCGCGACGAACTGAGCGGTTTTGAAGCGGGCGCCGTCGATTACATCACCAAGCCGCTCAGCCCCGCCATCGTGCGTGCCCGCGTGCGCACGCACCTGTCGCTGGTGCGCATCGACGAACTGAAGGAAACGCGGCTGCAGATCGTCCAGCGCCTGGGCCTGGCGGCCGAATACAAGGACAATGAAACGGGCTTGCACGTGATCCGCATGAGCCATTACGCGCGCCTGCTGGGCGTGGCCGCCGGCATGGACGAGGCGGCAGCGGACGACCTGCTGCACGCGGCACCCATGCACGACGTGGGCAAGATCGGCATCCCCGATCGCATCCTGCAAAAGCCGGGCAAGCTCGACGCGGACGAATGGGCCGTCATGCAGACGCACGCGCGCATCGGCGCCGATATCATCGGCGAACATGCCGCGGGCGGCATGCTGGCGCTGGCGCGCGAAATCGCCCTGTCGCACCATGAAAAATGGGATGGCAGCGGCTACCCGAACGGCTTGGCGGGCGAGGCGATCCCGCTGGCGGGACGCATTGTTGCCGTGGCCGACGTCTTCGACGCGCTGACCTCGGTGCGCCCGTACAAGCGCGCGTGGCCGGTGCCGGACGCCGTGGGCTATTTGCAAGCGCAACAAGGCAGCCACTTCGATGCGCGGCTGGTCGAGCTGTTTGTGCAGCAACTGCCCGCCATCGACGCCATCCGGCTGCGCTGGGCGGAGCAAGAGGAACACCATGCGCAAGCATGAAAAGTGAACTCCCGCCACGGCCAGCGTTGTTGCGTCACACAAGGAAGTGCCGGACAGATGGCGCCGGCGCCGATGCAGACCACTGGAAGGGCAAGGAGTTCGATGCCATTATCGCCGGCAGGCAGTGAAGCATTTTGATGCACATCAAACAGAGCGGCATTTCCGGAAAATGCGCTTGTACATGACCAGGGCCTGTGATTTTTTGACCCACATCAACCGGTGCTGATGGCGCACAGAGGTCAAGCGCGCCATGTCTATTTGTTAAATAGCTATAATTGCCTTATTACTTACTTTAAGGCAATGTACATGAAGGAACAACTGGTCAATTGGGGCAGCGCCCTGGCGCCGTTCGGCAGCGACCTGCTGTGGACAGTCCTGCCGTGGATGCTGCTGTATGGCGTGATCGGCTTTGTGCTGGCGCTCGGCATCTGCTACCAGCTGGCCAGAAAATGCCTGCTGGTGCGCCGTCCGCCCGCCTGGCATCTGGCCGCCAAGCTCAGCTATGTGTTGATCCTGGTCGTGCTGCCGCTGCTCGGTGGCGGGTTTGGCGCCGTGCACAGCGTGCACCGCGTCGTCAACCAGGCCCTTGAGCGCGACTTGCAGCCGGTGGTCGAAGCGCAGATGCCGGCGCTGCGCGTCTACCTGGAACAGCAGGTCAAGCTGATCGCCCCGGGCCAGGCTATCAGCATGCGCAGCCTGATCGAGCCCTTCGTGCAAGACATGTATTACCGGCCCACGTCAGGCAGTTACTGGGAACGCAGCAAGGCGCGCTGGATCAATGAATTCATCCTGCGCCGCGGCAGCGTGTTGCTGACGCAGGTGCTGCAGGAACAGCTGATCGCCAGGGCAAGTGTGCTGGGCGAAGCGCTCAAGGGCGCCGGCTTCCGTGGCCAGGCGACGGGCGAACTGGCCAGCCTGGGCACCGACCTGGCCGTGCGCCTGACCACCGATGTGGCGCGCCAGGCCGACTTCAGCAAACTCGACAAATCAGTGCCGATGATTTTCATCGACGCCATCAAACGCCAGGCCGGCGCGTATTTCAGTTCGCTCAAGATCACGCTGGGCCTGTTCGCGCTGGTGGCGCTGCTGCTCGTGTGGGGCGAGATCATGCTGTACCGCCACTCTTACCTGCGCCGCCGTCCGGCCGCCACGGCCCTGCCCGTGCCACCCATGTAAAAAAGCCGCCCCTCCTTGCGGACGGGGCGGCTTTTCATGCGCAGCTAAGGCTTAGACTTTACGCTGAGCCACTGCGTCCACGACGCACAGTGCCGTCATGTTGACGATACGGCGCACGGTGGCCGATGGCGTCAGGATGTGCACGGGCTTGGCGCAGCCGAGCAGGATCGGGCCCACGGCGATGCCGTTGCCGGCCGCCGTTTTCACCAGGTTGTAGGCGATGTTGGCCGATTCGATGTTCGGCATGACGAGCAGGTTGGCGTCGTTCTTCAATGCCGAATTGGGCATCAGTTTTTGACGCAGCTTGCTGTCGAGGGCCGTATCGCCGTGCATTTCGCCGTCGATTTCCAGGTCCGGCGCGCGTTCCTTGACGATGGCCAGGGCGGCGCGCATCTTTTGCGCCGAGGCGCTGTCGCTGGAACCGAAGTTCGAGTGCGACAGCAGGGCAGCGCGTGGCGACAAACCGAAACGGGTCATCTCTTCGGCGGCCATGATGGTGATCTCGGCCAGTTGCTCGGCGTCGGGGTTTTCATTGACGTGCGTGTCGACCATCACCAGTTGGCGCTCCGGCATGATCAGGACGTTCATGGCGGCATACACATTGCTGCCGGCGCGCTTGCCCAGCACCTGGTCGATGTATTTCAGGTGCAGCTGGGTGGTGCCGAAGGTGCCGCAGATCATGCCGTCGGCGTCGCCCTTGTGGATCATCATCGAACCGATCAGGGTGTGGCGGCGGCGCATTTCCAGCTTCGCGTATTCCTCGGTGACGCCCTTGCGGCTCGTCATCGCGTAATACGTGTTCCAGTAATCGCGATAGCGCTCGTCGAAGTCCGGGTTGATGACGTCGAAGTCGACGCCTTGCTTGAGGCGCAGGCCGAACTTCTGGATGCGCGCTTCGAGCACGGGTGGACGGCCGACCAGGATAGGACGCGCCAGTTTTTCATCGACCACCACTTGCACGGCGCGCAGCACGCGCTCTTCTTCGCCTTCGGCGTAGACGATGCGTTTGAGTTCGGCCGGCGTGGATTTGGCCATCAGGAACAGCGGCTTCATGAAGGTGCCGCTGCGGTAGACGAATTGCTGCAGGCTGTCCGCGTACGCTTGCAAGTCCTTGATCGGACGCGTGGCGACGCCGGAATCCTCGGCCGCCTTGGCCACCGCTGGCGCGATCTTGATCAGCAGACGCGGATCGAACGGCATCGGGATCAGGTATTCAGGACCGAAGGACAGGTTGCTGATGCCATACGTGGTGGCCACGATGTCGGACTGCTCGGCATGCGCCAGGTCGGCAATCGCGTGCACGACGGCGATTTCCATTTCGCGCGTGATCGTCGTCGCGCCGCAATCGAGGGCGCCGCGGAAGATGTACGGGAAGCACAGCACGTTGTTGACCTGGTTCGGATAGTCCGAACGGCCCGTGGCGATGATGGCGTCGCTGCGCACGGCCTTGACTTCTTCCGGCAGGATTTCCGGATTCGGGTTGGCCAGCGCCAGGATCAGCGGGTTCGGCGCCATCTTGCGCACCATGTCCTGCTTCAGCACGCCGCCGGCGGAGACGCCGAGGAAAATGTCGGCGTCCGGGATGATCTCGGCCAGGGTGCGCAGCGGCGTGTCTTGCGCGAAGCGTTCCTTGTCCGGGTCCATCAGTTCCGTGCGGCCCTTGTAGACGACGCCGGCCAGGTCGGTGACGTAGATGTTTTTCAGCGGGAAGCCCAGGTCGACGATCAGGTCCAGGCAGGCCAGCGCCGCGGCGCCCGCGCCCGAGACGACCAGCTTGCACTCTTCGATTTTCTTGCCGACGGCTTTCAGGCCGTTCAGGATGGCCGCGCCGACGATGATGGCGGTGCCATGCTGGTCGTCATGGAAGACGGGAATCTTCATGCGGTCGCGCAGCTGGCGCTCGATGTAGAAGCACTCTGGCGCCTTGATGTCTTCCAGGTTCACGCCGCCGAAGGTCGGTTCCAGCGAAGCGATGATGTCGACCAGTTTGTCCGGGTCCGATTCGTTGATCTCGATGTCGAAGACGTCGATGCCGGCGAACTTCTTGAACAGCACGCCCTTGCCTTCCATCACCGGCTTGGCGGCCAGCGGGCCGATATTGCCCAGTCCCAGCACGGCCGTGCCGTTGGTGATGACGGCCACCAGGTTGCCGCGCGCCGTATATTTATAGGCATTGGCCGGATCGATGACGATTTCTTCGCACGGTGCCGCCACGCCTGGCGAGTAGGCCAGTGCCAGGTCGCGCTGGTTGGTCAGTTGTTTGGTCGGCGTCACGCTGATTTTGCCGGGGCGCGGGCACTCGTGATACTCGAGTGCGGCCAAGCGCAATTGTTGACGCAATTCTTCTTTTTTATCAGATGACGAATCCATGCTGTGCTGCCTTCCTGTTTGGTCGATCGGGTGTTCCGGATTTTATCAGACCGATTCTTTCAATTAGCTAGGTATTTTCCGCTAGCCACAGTCTGATATCACGAAAACGCATAACCTAGCATTGTAAGGCCGTCCGGCGGCACAAACGTCCCCAACAGGAAAAACTATCAAATTTTAGGTTTCAATTAGTTTTTGCGATCATCGACCGGGAGCGCGCCACAGCGGCAGCGCTTTGACGGCGCGCTCGATATCGTCCATGTCGTCCTCACCCAGGGTGCTGTCGAAGGGCGCGGACAAGATGCGGCGCATCAGCGCCAGGCGCATCGTCGCTTGCTGCGCGTCGATGAAGCGGGTCGTCTCCGCGCAATACCGCGCGCGACGCTGGGCATCGGCGCCGTCATCGGCGCCGTCGGGATAATAATGGCGGCCGATGTTATTGAGCGACATTAACAAAAATTCGATCTCGCACAGGATGCGCAGCGCATCCTCGCCGGACAGCACGATGCGGCGGTTGGCGGGCAGCAGCGATGGTGGCGTGGCGATGTGGTCGGCCATGGCGGCATCTTTCTATCAGGGACAAGCCGACAGCCTACGCGATTTTTCCCGCAGGCGACGCCAGGCGCGCACCTGGCGCGAAGCGCACGGCGATCAGCAGCAGCACCACGACGCCGGCGGCCATCACCATCCACGCCTGGGCCAGGCTGGCCGAATGCTGGCGGATCAGGCCGGCAATGAACGGCATGCTGCTGGCGATGATGTAGCCGCCGCCCTGCACGAAACCGAGCAGCGCGCCGGCACCGGCCGGCTCGACCACGTGGTCCATGCTGACGATCAGCGACAGCGGGAACAGCGCGCCGATGCCGCAGCCCAGTAATATCACGGCGGGAACAGCCAGTTGCGCGGGCGCCACAATCAGACAGGCCAGGCCGCCCAGCACGGCCAGCAGGACGGCCAGCAACAGGATGCGGCGGTCGGGAAAGCGGTGGATGATGCTGGAAATCACCAGTCCCGCCAGCACTTCCACCAGGGTCAGGCTACCCAGCAGCAAGCCGCTGTCGGCCGCGCTCCAGCCCAGTTCCGTGTAAAACGGCGGCAGCCAGGCCAGCACCAGGGTGTACGCGCCCGTGCCGATGCCAAAGAACACCATCAGCAGCCAGGCGCGGCCACTGCCCACGGGCAGGGTGGCGCCCGCGCCGGTGGAGACCTCCACGCGCGAAGCCGCTGCGCGGCGCCACAGCAGCGCGGCGGCCACGGCCGGCAGCGCCCACAGGGCCAGCAGCGCCTGCCAGCCCAGCGACTGGGCCAGAGGCGAGGCCGACGCGGCGGCAATGGCCGCGCCACCCATGATGCCCGTCGTATAAAAACCCATCAGCTGGCCTGCCCGCTCGGGGAAATGGCGCTTGATGAAGGCGGGCAGCAGCGCCTGCACCAGCGCGATGCCCAGGCCGCCCAGGGCCGCCGTGGCGATCAGGCCGCCGCTGCCGTGCAGGGGCCAGCGCAGCGCGCAGGCGCAAGCGATGATGGCGATGCCCAGCGAGATGCCGCGCGCCACGCCCAGCCGTCGCTGCAGCTGCGCGCCCGCCAGCGCACACACGCCCATGGCAAACACGGGCACGGTCGTCAGCAAGCCCGCATCGGCATCGCTGATGCCCGTGCCGGCCTGTATGCTGTCGAGCAAGGGGCCGATGGCGGCCAGGATGGGCCGCAGGTTCAGGCCCAGCAAGATGATGGCGGCCACCAGCAGGGCCGAAGAAACGGAAGACGAAGGGGAAGCGGCAGGTCGGGCGGAAGGCATGGGATAGTCCTTGCCTCGCTGGGAGGCACATGGTTTAATGCGTCATCAAATATGACTCGATGAAAAGTATCTTAACATAAAGATAGAAATCTATCTTGAGGTCAAGATAAATGGATAGCCCCATGACAATTACCCCGCAAGAACACACGCGCGCGCAATTTGCCGCCGCACAATGGCAACGCGAGTTGCCGCAGATGGATACGCGCGCCATGCAGCTGGCAGGACAGCTGGGCACGGTGGCGCAGCTGATGGCGCGCGACTGGCTCAATCCGCTGTTTGCCGAACACGGCTTGCAACCGGGCGAATTCGACGTGCTGGCGACCTTGCGCCGTTCGGGCGCGCCTTACAGCCTGACGCCGACGGCCCTGTACGAAGCGGCCATGCTGTCCTCGGGCGGCATGACCAACCGCATCGACCGGCTGGAAGCGGCCGGCCTGATCGAACGCCAGAAGCACCCGACGGACCGGCGCGGCGTGCTGGTGGCCCTGACGCAAAAGGGATTGGAATTGATAGAAAAACTCGTGCTGCTGCACGTGGAGAACGAGCGCGCCATGCTGTCGGCGCTCAGCGCGGACGAGCAGCGCCAGCTCGACCAGTTGCTGGCCAAGCTGCTGCACGGCATGGCGCAGGCGAAGAAGGGCTAGGAAATCAGGCTCGCCAGCTCGCGCAGCGCCGCATTGCCGCGCCGGGCCAGCCGCTGCAGGTCGGCAGGGTCGCGGCTGTCGTAGATGGCCTGGACATGGCGCGCGCTGGCCGCGCGCAAGTCGATATCGCTGTCGCGGTCCGGAAGCTGGGCGTCGGCCACGTGTCCCTCGACCAGGGTCAGATAGTAATGACGGGGCTTGCCGCGCAAGTTGGCGGCAAACTGCAGCACCAGGCCATTGTCGAACAGCAAGGCGCCGCTGCGGCCGCCCTGTTCCAGCAGCACGCGACACGCCGGCAAGGGCCGCCGCGCCGCGCGCAGAAAGCCCGCCAGGTGCACCCGATAACCGAGTTCCAGGCCATTCGCGCCCAGCTGGCCGCGCTGCAGATACACCTTGAACGACGCCGGCACGGGCCGCCTTCCCCTGCGGAACAGGCGCGCATCTTCGTACAGGCACAGCTGGTTGCCGTCGCTGATGGCGTCGAAGCCGCGCGCCGCCAGTTCCTGCGCCTCGAAAGTGCGCAAGCCGACGGCTTGCGGGTCGCGCAGCCAGCCGTGGTCGAGCCAGGATTGCAACAGAACGTGAATATCGGGGAGGGGCATGGGAAGCTGTTCGGCAGTGGCAAAGGCGCCTATTGTATGCCAGCCTATAATAGCCAGGCCACACCCTCATTCAACGAACTGACCACGCCATGGCCCCACACGACGCGCTTTCCGAATTCGACCTGATCAAACAATATTTCGTGCGCCAGCGCCCCGGCCGCGCCACCCTGGGCATCGGCGACGATTGCGCGCTGATCACGCCCGGCGCCGGCAAGCAGATCGCCATCTCGTCGGACATGCTGGTCGAGGACCGGCATTTCTTTGCCGGCGCCGACGCCCGCATGCTCGGCCACAAAAGCCTGGCCGTGAATCTGTCCGACCTGGCCGCCATGGGCGCGTGTCCCGTGGCGTTTACCCTGGCCCTGGCGCTGCCGCAAGCGGAGCGCGCCTGGCTGGCCGGCTTTGCCGACGGCCTGTTTGCGCTGGCCGACGCGTTTAATTGCGAACTCATCGGCGGCGACACCACCAAGGGCCCTTTGAATATCTGCATCACCGTGTTCGGCGAACTGGCGCCGGGCCAGGCCCTGCGCCGCAGCGCGGCCGTGGCGGGCGACGACATCTGGGTCAGCGGCACCCTGGGCGACGCGCGCCTGGCGCTGGCCGGCTACCGCAGGGAACAGGCATTGTCGCCCGCCGACCTGGCCACGGCCGGTGCGCGCATGCACACGCCGACGCCGCGCGTGGCGCTCGGCTGCGCGCTGGCCGAAGCGGGCCTCGCGCATGCGGCCATCGACATCTCGGACGGCCTGGTGGGAGATTTGGGCCACATCTTGAAAGCGTCGCAGGTGGGCGCCACCATCGACGTCGACGCCCTGCCTGCCGGCCCCGTGCTGGCGCGGCAAAACATGCAACTGCGCCGCCGCTACACGGCCGCCGGCGGCGACGATTATGAATTGTGCTTCACGGCGCCCGCCTCCTCGCGCGACGCCATCGCCGCCCTGGCGGCCAGCTGCGGCACACCCGTCACGCGCGTGGGCGGCATCGAGGCGCAAACGGGCTTGCGGCTGGTCGATGCGGCGGGGCAGCCGCTGGATTTGCAACTCAGCTCGTTCGACCACTTCAGCGATTGAGCTAGCGCACCGCCACCCGCGCCAGCCCCGGCTGGTTCACCATCCAGTAGTGCTGAAAGGCCAGGCGAATGTTGTCGCGCAGCTGGGTGTCGTCCCACGGTTTCGTATAGAAACGGTAGATGGCGCCGCGGTTGATCGAGTCGAGCACGGCTTCCAGGCCCGTGTAGCCGGACAGGATGATGCGGATGGTTTCCGGGTACAGCTCCTTCACCTTGCTGAGGAACTCCGTGCCGCTCATGCTCGGCATGCGCTGGTCGCAGACGATCACGTGCACCCGGTGCAGGGCCAGCATTTCAAAGCCCTCGGCCGGCGTGCTGGCCGTGAGGATCTGATAGCCCTCGGGACGGAACAGGCGATGCAAGGACGACAGCACGTTGACGTCGTCGTCGACGATGAGCAGCGTCTGCGCGGGCTGCGCGGCCGGGTCGTGGCCGGGCGGCAGGCCGGCGCCGGCGACGATCATCTGCCCCAGTTCCAGCGCCGGCAAAGAACGGCTGAAATAAAAGCCCTGGATCTCGTCGCAGCGGTTGCGCCGCAGGTATTCGAGCTGCGGGCGCGATTCCACGCCCTCGGCCACGACGCTCAGTTTCAGGCTGTGCGCCATGCTGACGATGGCCAGCGCGATGGCCGCGTCGTTCGGGTTGCTGGTGATGTTGCGCACGAAGGCGATGTCGATTTTCAGCTTGTCGATGGGGAAGCGCTGCAGATACGCGAGACTGGAATAACCGGTGCCGAAATCGTCGATCGCCACCTTCACGCCGATTTTCTTCAATTTGCCCAGCACGACGATGGTGCGCTCGGCGTTCGACATCAGCGCCGTTTCCGTCAGTTCCAGTTCCAGCAGTTCCGGCGCCACGTTGTACTGCGCCAGCGCGCGCGTCACTTCGCTTTCCAGGTCGCCTTCGGCAAACTGGCGGCTCGACACGTTCACGGCCACGTGCACGGGTCCCACCTCGCTGTCGCGCCACTCGGCGATCTGGCGGCAGGCGGCCTGGATCACCCAGGCGCCCACGCGCACGATCAGGCCCGTGTCTTCCAGCACGGGCACGAATTCGGCCGGCGCCACCAGGCCGTAGCCGGGACGGCGCCAGCGCAGCAGCGCCTCGACGCCGCTGATGCGGCCCGTGCGCAAATCCACCTTCGGCTGGTAGTACAGGATGAACTGATCGTGTTCGAGCGCATGGCGCAGCGCCAGTTCCAGGTCCAGGCGCGCCAGCACCTGCACGTTCATGCCGGCCGTGAAAAAGCGGTAGCCGTCGCGGCCCGCCTGCTTGGCGCCGCCCATGGCCGTATTGGCGTATTTGATCAGGGTTTCCGGGTCGGTGGCGTCGTCCGGATACATGGCGATGCCGATGCTGGCCGTCAGGGTGGCCGCGTGGCCGCGCAAGTCGAATGGCGCGCGCAGGGCTTCGCGCACCTGGTTGGCCACGGCCACGGCTTCCTGCTGGTTGCGGCTCATGGTCAATATGAGCGCGAATTCGTCGTTGCCCAATCGACCCACCGTGTCGCGCAGGCGCACGCATTCGACCAGGCGGTTGCTGAACTGGCGCAGCAATTCGTCGCCCAGCGCCGCGCCCAAGGTGTCGTTGATGCTTTTGAAACGGTCGAGCGCGATGAACAGCACCACGATGCGCCAGCTTTTTTCCTGCGCCAGTTCCACGGCCTGGGCCAGGGTCTGGTAGAACAGGCTGCGGTTCGGCAATCCCGTCAAGCCATCGTAATGGGCCAGGTGCTTGAGGCGCTCCTGCGCCTGGCGCCGCTCGCTGATGTCGCGCGCCACGGCGATCAGCAGCAGGCCGCCCGCGCCAGGGGTGCCAGAATAGCCGCCCGTCACGGGCGCTTGCGCATACCAGTGCCAGCCCAGTTCCACGGGGATCAGGCTCAGGTCGCGCCGCACCAGTTCGCATTCCGTCACTTCCGTGGCCAGATGGGCCGGGCCGCCCGGCAGCGCGGCCAGCGGCGGAGCCGGCGGCGATGGCAGCAAGGTGCCCGGCGCCAGCGCCAGCAATTCGTTGCGCGCATAGCCGAGCAGGCGGCAAGCGCCGTCGTTGACGTCGACCAGGGTCATGCCCAGCACGTCGACGAGGAAAATGGCGTCCGTGGTGGCGTCCATGGCGCCGCGAAAGCGCTGCAGTTCGGCCGTGCGCTGGCCCACCGTGCGTTCGAGCAGGGTGTTGTAGTGGCGCGCGGCGCGGTGCAGCAGCCGCACTTCGAGCATGTTGCGGATGCGCGTGAGCACTTCGAGCGCGTCGAAGGGCTTGCTGATGAAATCGCGCGCGCCCGCTTCCAGCGCCGCCAGCTTGGCGTCCGGATCGGCGGCGATCACCAGCACGGGCAGGTAGCCTTCCAGTTCCAGCGGACGCAAGGCATCCATCACCTCGTAGCCGCTCATGCCCGGCATCACCAGGTCGAGGATGATCAGGTCGAACTGGTGGTGCTGGTGCAGGCCGGCCACGGCGCGCGCGTCGAGGGTGCTGGTGCAGGCCGTGTAGCCGCCGCTGTGCAGCAAATGCTCGAGCAGGCGCAGATTGACTTCCTGGTCGTCGACGATGAGGATTTTCGCCGCGTAGATATCGGCCTGGCTGATCATGGCGCGCCCGTTCCCTTCTGCCGGCGCTGCTGCGCCACATAGGCCAGGGTGCTGTTGATCGCCTCGGTAAATTCATCGAGGTTGATCGGCTTGGTCAGGTAGCGGTAAAAGCCCAGCGCCAGGCTGCGCTCGACGTCGCCCGGCATGGCGTTGGCCGTCAGGGCGATGACGGGAATGTGCGCCGTGCGGGGATCGGCGCGCAGCAGTTTCAGCGCGTCCGTGCCATTCACGTTCGGCAGGTTGATGTCCATCAGGATCAGCTGCGGCAGGTGCGCGCGCGCCATTTCCACGCCCAGGCGGCCATCGGTGGCCGTCAGCAGCTGCAATTGCGGGCAGTAGCGCACGATTTCCTCGACCAGGGTCAGGTTGGCGGGATTGTCTTCCACGTACAGCAAGGTCACGGGCGCGCTGTGCTCGAGCAGCGCGCCGGCCAGGTCCGGCCGCGGCAAGGCCAGCGTGTCGGGCGCGGGCAAGGCGTCGACCACGCGCAGCTCGATCCAGAAGGTGCTGCCCTCGCCGGGCGCGCTGGTCACGCCGATGCTGCCATCCATCAGCTCGACCAGGCGCTTGGTGACCACCAGGCCGATGCCGCTGCCCTCTTCCGTGCCGCCTTCCTGCCCCAGCCGGTTGAAAGGCTGGAACAGCAGCGCCACCTGTTCGCCATCGAGGCCGATGCCCGTGTCGCGCACGCTGATGCGCACCCGGCCGCCGGCCTGCGGCGCGCAATCGATGGCCACCTGACCGTGCTCGCGGTTGTACTTGAGCGCATTCGACAGCAGGTTCAACAGGATTTGCTTGAGGCGCGTGCGGTCGGCCAGCACGTTCAGCGGGCAGGCGTCGGGGAAGGTCATGCCGATGCCGCGCTGGCTGGCCAGCGGCGCGATCATGTCACGGCATTCCTGCAAGATGGCGTCCAGGCCCACCGGTTCGAGCGACAGGCTGACCGTGCCCGATTCCACCTTGGCCAGGTCGAGGATTTCGTTGATCAGTGTCAGCAGGTGCCGCCCCGATTTCAGGATATGGCCGGCGAACTCCTTCTTTTGCTCCAGGGTCGACGGCAGGCGGTCGGAACTGAGGATTTGCGCAAAGCCCAGGATGGCGTTGAGCGGCGTGCGCAATTCATGGCTCATCGACGACAAAAAGGCCGACTTGGCGTAGTTGGCGCTGCGCGCCTCTTCCATCGCCATGGCCAGTTCGCCATTCGTCATTTCCAGCTGCATCGTGCGTTCGTGCACGCGCACTTCCAGCTCCTGGTTCAGGCGCATGACTTCCTGCTGCGCCTCGGTGCGCTGCTCGCCTTCGCGCGCCAGCTCGCCGTTCGAGCGCTCCAGTGCCTGCGTGCGCAGCTCGATCTCGGCCAGCATCTTGTTGAAGGAATCGACCAGCTGCGCCACTTCGTCGACGCTGAGCTTGCGCGCGCGGCGCGAATAGTCGCCCGTCTCGATCACTTCGCGCGCCACGTCGGCGATATCGAGGATGGGCTGGGTGATCACGTAATCGAGGCGGCGCAGCAGCAGCAAGGCCACCAGCAGCGCCAGCACCGTCACGCCCAGCGCGATGGCCAGGTAATCGGCCGTGCGGCCGGCCAGCTCGTAGTCGGCACGCAGATACACGGTGCCCAGCAATTCGCCATTGTCGACGATGGGCTTGAACAATTCGACGGATTTGCCGGCGATGCTGACGCCTTCCTTGCCCACTTTCGCCGGCAGCTCGCCCACCTGCTCGTTCGCGCGGTAGCTGGCAAACAGGCTGCCGTCGGCCTTGTACAGGGCGCCGGCCGTCACGCGCGGGCGGATGCGCATCAGGTTGAGGTTTTCCAGCGCCAGGCGCTCGTCGTCGAAGGCCAGCGCAGCCGAACTCATGTGCCCCAGCAGCTCGGCCTGGGTACTGATGTCGGCCACCAGGTTGCGGTGGTAGGCGCGCAAGTCGTAGACGACGATGGTGCCCAGCGAAATGACGAGGGCCACCAGGGTGGTCAGCAAGACCACCGACATCAGCTTGTGGCGGATGGAACGCAGTCTGATCATCTAGGCGCCCCCCGTCTGCACGCGGTAGGCGGCCAGCAGCATGCGCGCGCTGATGCGGATATGCGCCTGCGCCACGGGTTTCAGGGCCACGTCGAAACGCACCTTGTCGTCGGCCATCACAAAGTTGATCATGCTGCCCATCGCGTAGACCTCATCCGAATCGGACACCGTCAGCAACGCCAGGCCACGGCTGGCGGCCAGCATCTCCTGCAGCGCCGTTTTCTCCAGCGCACCCAGGTACAGCACGTGCAGCCCGGCCAGCGCTTCGCCGCGGCGCACTTTTTTCACCTGCACGGCGCGGCCGTTGACGCTATGCCCGGCCACGCTCTGTTCGAGCTGCTCGGCCAGCGCATCGGCGCCCGCCACGCCGATCACCAGCGGTGCATCGGGCCGGGCAAAGCTGCCGTCGGGCCACTCGACATAGCCGGCAAACTTGTACAGATACGCGGCCTTGACCTGGCGTTCCAGTTCCCCCGGCACCTGCGCCAGCGTATCGGCGCACAGCACGCCCAGGAGCAGCAATAGCCAGCCCCAGCGCAGGGAGCGGCCGGCGCCGCGCACGGGGCGGCGCAAGGGGCCAGGATGATGCCACCAGGTCCAGTTCAGAATTGCCATGACAACCGAGTAAAGATAATGCATACGAAGGCGCGGCACCATGCCGCTTGCCTGTTCGGGCGATGCGTACCAGGATGGCGCAGCGGCAGCCCGCCTGCCGGCCTCGAGTGGTAACAAATGCATAAAAGAGTGTACGCATTTTCGCTGGTACCGGGGAAAGTTTCTTTTACCGTGGCCCATGCTACAGTCTTGCCACCATTTTCACCGCATGCAGGAGTCATCATGAGCAAGGAACTCGTCCCCCTCTCCACCGCCCTCGGCCAGGCCTTGCAGTCGAAGGGCCTGCTGCTGGCCACGGCCGAATCGTGCACGGGCGGCGGCGTGGCGCAGGCCGTCACCGATATCCCGGGCTCGAGCGCCTGGTTCGAGCGGGGCTTCGTCACGTATTCCAACGGGGCCAAGAGCGGCATGCTGGGCGTGCCTGCCGAACTGATCGCCGCACACGGCGCCGTCAGCGAGGAAGTGGCCGCCGCCATGGCGCAAGGCACCCTGGCCCACAGCGAAGCCCAGGTGGCCGTCTCGACCACAGGCATCGCCGGTCCCACGGGCGGCGTGCCGGGCAAGCCCGTCGGCACCGTCTGCTTCGGCTGGGCCATGGACGGGCACGTGCAGACGCAGCGGCTGGTATTCGCCGGCGACCGCCAGGCCGTGCGCGAGCAGGCCGTGGCGCATGCGCTGCGCGAACTGCTGCGCTTTATCCAGTAGCGTCGGCGATGCAGGCGCGGTCGCGGCCCGCCTGCTTGGCCGCGTACAGGGCGCTGTCGGCGCGCATCAGCAATTCGTGGCGGCCGGCGCCGTGGCGCGGATATTCGGCGATGCCGGCCGAAAAGGTGCAGCCCGTCAAGCTGTGCGGCGCCTGCTGGATCAGCAGCTGGCGGTAGCGCGCGGCGATGTCGTCGATCTTGTGCGCGGCGATGAGGCTGTCGGCTTCGCGCAATAGCAGGCAGAATTCCTCGCCGCCATAGCGGCACACCATGTCGCTGCCGCGCAGCTGGCCTTCCACCAGGCGCGCGAACTGGATCAGCACTTCGTCGCCAAAGTTGTGTCCGTAGGTGTCGTTGACGCGCTTGAAAAAATCCAGGTCGATGATGGCGATGGCCACGGGCGCATCCGCGTCGGCTTCGTGCAGGATGGCGTTGAGGCAGGATTCAAAATGGCGGCGGTTGTACAGGCCCGTCAGGTGGTCGCGCATGGCCTGTTCCTTCAGGCTGTCCTGCAGGGAATTGACGTGCAGGATCTGGTGCGCCAGTTCGCGGTTCAGGTGCTCGAGCTTGGCGTTTTCCGTCTCGCGCGCGGCCTGCAGTTCCAGCGCCTTGTCGCGCTCGGCCTTCAGGCTGTGCATTTCCTTTTCCAGGTTGCGCATCAGGCTGCGCGACGCGCGCGCCGACTTGCTGCTGGCCTCGTAGGCGGCCTGGTATTGCTGCAGGAAACCATATGCGGCCTGCCATTCGCCCAGTTGGGCGTTGATGTCGGCCAGTCCCCGCAGGATCTGCTGCTGGTGAAACGGATTGCGCGTCCAGCTCAGCAGGCTGTGCGCCTGCGTCAGGGACGCCAGCGCCTGCGCCGTCTGGCCCGCGTGCAGGTCGAGCTTGCCGCGCACCAGCCACGCATGCATCTGCTCTTCCAGGTCCTGGCCCCGGCGCGCGTACTCCTCGGCCCGCAACAGCAATTGCAGGGCGCTGTCGGGCTGGCGCAGCAGGATGGCCGCGTGGGCGGCAATGCAGAACAGAAAAGCGCGCACGGCCAGGTCTTCTTCCGGCCACTCGTAAAACGGTTCGACCAGCGCCAGCGCCTCGGCCGGCTTGCCCGTAGCCAATAAACACATGGCCAGGTTGGCCGAGACGATGGTTTGCTGGTATTTGAGCTTTTGCGTGCCGATGATCTCGAGCGCTTCGACCAGCAAGGGAATGGCGTCTTCATCGTTGCCCAGGTCGTGCTGCGACGACGCCAGGTTCGACAGGCTGTTGACCCGGTGCGCGGGGCTGCCGAAACGTTCGGCGATGTCGAGCGCCAGCAGGAAATTGCGCGGGCCGTCCTGCGTATCGCCACGGTTCAGGGCATCGACGCCCAGGCGCGCGTACAGCATGAACTTGTGCAGCGAATCGGGTATCTGCGCGGCCTGGCTGCGCGCCTGCAGAAAATGCTCCTCGGCATCGGCAAAGTCGCCGCGCCGGCTCGCATACGCGCCCTGCAGGGCGGCCACTTCCATGCCCCCCTCCAGGTCGCCGCTGTGCCGGAAATACGCGCCCAGGCGCTCGCACGACGGTTCGGCCTCGCCCGCGTAATACGCGAGCCAGCAATGATTGAGTTCCGCATACGCGCCGCCGCGCGCATACTGTTGCCGTTGCGCCGCCGCCAGCGCCATCTGCGCCAGCCGGCGCGCCTGGCGGCGGTTGCCGACCAGGCAAGACAGGGCTTGCTGATTCAGACGGTCAATGTCGGCTTTATCGAGACTGGAGATCGGCACTGCGTCCTCGTTCACACTCTGGGGTGGATTTTTCACACAAAACTTGCTCTGTATCAATGGTATCCTGATTAACATCATAACCAGATTCGCTGTTCCGCATGGCATATTTGCAAAGGATTGTGGTAAAAATGCCAGTCGCCGCTGTCACGGATCTTTGATTGTCACTGACGCAACAACTTGGAGTAGTCGCAATGCAAAACACGGTACATTTCATCCTGCAGGGCAAGGGCGGCATCGGCAAGACCCTCGTCTCTACCCTGCTGGCCCAGTGGATAGGCGGCAAGGACGACACGCCTTTGCGCTGCTATGACACCGACCAGGAAAACGCGACTTTTTCGCGCTACAAGGCGATGCAGGTCAAGCACGTGCCCGTGATGACGGATGCGCGCAACATCGACCCGAAACGCTTCGACGCGCTGATGATCGACATCCTTGAAACGGACGGCAACTGCGTGATCGACAATGGCGCCAACACGTTTTCGCCGCTGATGGGCTATCTGCTGGAAAACGACTGTTTTTCGCTGCTGGAAGAATCGGGCCGCAAGGTGTACATCCACACCATCGTCGGCGGCGGCGACACCCTGCACGACACGGCCACGGGCTTTGTCGCGACGGCCCAATCGACGAAGGTGCCGCTGGTGCTGTGGCAAAACGAACACTTCGGCCTGCTGCAATCGGCGTCCGGCAAGCAATTCGTCGAATCGCAGTCGTACAGCGACAACCGCGCGCGCGTCAAGGGCAGCATCACCCTGAGCCAGCGCAATCCCGACACCTTTGGCGCGGACGTCAAGAAAATGAACACGGCGCGCCTGACGATGCAGGAAGTGCTGCAGAACGACAAGTTCAACATCATGGAAAAGCAGCGCATCAAGGTCGTCTACCGCGACATCTTCGAACAGCTCGACAAGGTGCAGTGGTAGATGGACCGGCACAAACTGCGCAGCCACGTGTTCGACAAGACGGGCATCAAGGTCGACGTCGATGACCCCATATTCGCGCTCGTGGCGCTGAACGAAGCCGTGCTGGCGGAAACCGTCGAGCGCCAGCTGGCCCTGCTCGACGCCGCCACGCAGGCGCTGGCGGCGCAGGCGCGCGCGACGGGCGGCTTGCCGGCCATGTCCCAGCCGGTGCAGGAAACGCCCGGGCGCGCCCCGGTCTTTACGCCGCGCGAATGGCGCTTGCTGGGCGCGGCGGCCATCGTCTCCGTCGCCTGCGCGCTGTTGGTGCTCGGTGGCGCGGCCCTGCTGTATAAACTGTAGCACCGACCGTAGTAAGGACCGTAGCACCAGCGCGCTGCGCCAGCCACGAGCGAGCCGTAGCGTCTTCTCCACCCATCCCTGGAAGCATGCATGAAACCGATCAAACTGCTGGCCCTCCCCGCCTTGTTGCTGTCGCTGTACGGCGCCCCGCTCACCCTCGCCCATGCCGCCGATGCGGCCGCGACTGCCCCCATGGGTGCGACGTCCGTGCCGAATATCGCCTACGAAAAATACACCTTGCCGAACGGCCTCGACGTGATTCTCGTGGAAGACCATAAATTGCCCGTCACGGCCGTCAATATCTGGTACCACGTGGGTCCCGCGAATGAAGCGCCGGGCCTGACGGGCTTTGCGCATCTGTTCGAGCACATGATGTTTGCCGCCACCAAGCACGTGCCGCGCGGCATGGCCGACCAGTTGCTCGAAGGCGCGGGCGCCACCGATTCGAACGGCAGCACGGATTTCGACCGCACCAATTATTTCGACACGGTGCCGTCGAACCAGCTGGAACTGGCGCTGTGGACGCATTCCGACCGCATGGGCTATCTGCTGGACGTACTCGACCAGACGGCGCTGACGAACCAGCAGGACGTGGTGCGCAACGAGCGCCGCCAGAGCGTGGAAAATGCGCCGTACGGCATCGTGCAGGAAGCGCTGTACCACCAGCTGTTTCCCAAGACCCACCCGTATTACGCCAGCGTCATCGGTTCGCACGCGGACATCCAGAACGCGAAACTGGCCGACATCAAGGAATTCTTCAGCAAATACTATGGCCCCAACAACGCCAGCCTCGTGATCGCGGGCGACATCGACAAGGCGAAGACCAAGGAACTGGTCAACAAATACTTCGGCAGCTTCAAGAGCGGCCCGGCCGTGCCGAAACCCGATGTCGTGACGCCGCCCATCATGCAGGAGCGCCGCATCGTGGTGCAGGACCGGGTGGAATTGCCGCGCGTCTTCATGGCCTGGCTGACGCCGTCCGCCTACACAAAAGATGACGCGGAACTGTCGATGGCCGCGCACATCCTGGCCGGCGGCAAGTCCAGCCGTTTGTATAAATCGCTCGTGTACGACAAGCAGATCGCCCAGGACGTGGGCGCCAGCCAGGGCTCGAACGCCCTCACGTCGATTTTCACCATCGACGCGACGGCGCGCCCGGGCCGCAAGCCCGAGGAAATCGAGCAAGCCTTGCAGGCGGAGCTGGAGCAATTGCGCGCCCAGGGCCCGACCGAGAAGGAACTGGAACGGGCGCGCAACAGCATCGAGACGAGCATGCTGAGCCAGGTGGAAAAAATGGGCGGCCACGGCGTGGCCAACTTGCTCAACGAATACAACCAGTACGTGGGCGACCCCGGCTACCTGGCCAAGGATATCGCGCGCTACCGCCAGGTGACGGCGGCCGGCGTGCAGCGCGCCGTCGACCAGTACCTGAAAAACCAGTCGCGCGTGGTCGTCTACGGCGTGCCCGGCACGCCGGACTTGGGCGCGGAAGTGCCGACGCCGGCGCCGGGCAAGGTCAAGCCTGCGCCAGGCACGGCCATCAATGCGGACGAGCCATGGCGCAATACCGTGCCGAAGGCCGGTCCCGCGCCGAAGATTGTTTTACCGCAAGGAAAATCGTTCACCCTGGCGAACGGCCTGACCGTGATCCACCACTACAACGGGGCCGTGCCGCTCGTGTCCAGCCAGCTGGTCATCAAGAGCGGCTCGGGCGCCAATCCGCTGGCGCAGCCGGGCTTGTCGAGCTTTACGGCGCAATTGCTGCAGGAAGGCACGGCCACGCGCAGCGCGCCGCAAATCGCCGACGACGTGGCGCAGCTGGGCGCCCTGCTCAATACCGGTTCCGGCGTGGACGCGTCGTTCGCCCAGCTGACGTCGCTCAAAGCCACGTTCCCGCAAGCGCTCGACGTGCTGGCCGACGTGGTGCTGCACCCGCAATTTCCCCAGGAAGAAGTCGAGCGCCAGCGCGCCAGCCGCATCGGCGAACTGGCGCAGCAGCGCGAAAACGCGGGCGCCGTGGCGGCCAGAGTGGAGGCGGCGGCCCTGTACGGCCCGCAGCATCCGTATGGCTATATCCAGCTGGGCACGGAAGCGGCGCTGAAAGCGGCCAGCCGCGCCGACCTGCAAGGTTTCTGGCAGCAGCATTACCTGCCCAACAATGCGGCGCTGATCGTCTCGGGCGATATCGGCGAAGCGGAATTGAAGGCGCTGGCCGAAGCCAAGTTCGGCAGCTGGAAGGCAGGCACGGTGGCGCCGTCCGTGGCCGCCGCACCGCAGACGACGAAGGCGAAACTGATTTTGGTCGACAAGCCGGGCGCGCCGCAAACGGCCTTGCGCCTGTCGACCATCGCCGTGCCGCGCGCCACGCCCGATTACGCGCCGCTGCAAGTGATGAACGCGGCGCTGGGCGGTTTGTTTACCAGCCGCCTGAACACCAACTTGCGCGAAGAAAAGGGCTACACGTATGGCGTGCGCTCGCAATTCCAGTACCGCAAGCAGCCTGGACCGTTCTCGATTGCCGCCAGCGTGCGCACCGATGTGACGGGCCCGGCCGTGTCGGAAACCGTCAGGGAAATCCGCGCCATGATCGCCAAACCCTTGAGCAACAAGGAATTGGCGAATGCGCGCAACTCGCAAGTGCTGTCCTTGCCGGGCCAGTTCGAGACGAATGCCAGCGTCAGCGCCAGCATGGCCAACACGTACATCTACGGCCTGGGCCTCGACTACTACACGACCTTGCCGCAGCGCTTTGCCAGCGTGACGGACAAGCAGGTACAGCAGGTGGCGAAGAAATACCTGCAGCCGGAAAAGCTGATCGTCATCGGCGTGGGCGACAAGGCGAAGATCGCGCCGCAACTGTCGAAACTGAAGCTGGCGCCCGTGGAAGTGCGCGATGCCGAAGGCAACGTGAAGTGATCAGGATTAGCGGCGCTTGAACAGCGCCGCTTTATCGACCAGCGCCGCGATCGCCACGCCCGCCGTGTAGGCGATCAGGTCGACCCAGCCGAAGGCGGAGCCCAGCACCAGGTGTCCCAGCGGATGGGCGCGCAACGCGACGATCCACGGCGCCTGGTATAGCTGGCCAAATTCCACGGCAAAGCAGATCAGCAGGGACCACGAGGCCAGCTGCCACGTGCGCATGCGCGTGGCGATGGCGCCCAGCGCAAAGACGATCATCATGGCCCACAGGGCGTCGCCCGGATACTTGCCGAGCGCGGCGGGGACGAATTGGGGAAAGGCGCGCGAGGCCAGGCCCAGCGCGATGACAGCCACGGTTGCGCCCACCTGCGGCAGGCGGCGGCGTTCAGGTTTTACCAGGAACATATTTCCATTCAAAGGCACAATACGGGCCGAACCATTGCGGCCCGTCCGATATTGTACTGCGCGGCCGTGCCTGCCTGCAGCCTATCGCATTAGCCAAGGTCGACGTGCTGCGCCAGGAAATCGAGAAAGACGCGCACGCGCAGCGGCACATGCCCGCCTTGCCCCACGAACACGGCATGCACTTCCTCGCTGTCGCCGGGATTGCACTCTTCCAGCACGGCCTGCAAACGGCCGGCCGCGATATCGGCGCGCACCTGGAAGGCGGCCAGGCGCGCCAGTCCCAGTCCCGCCAGCGCCAGCTGCCGCAAGGCTTCGCCATCGCTGGCCTGTGCATTGCCCGTGACGGGCACGACGACGTCGCCCTCGGGCAGGCGCAGCGGCCAGCCCGAGCGGGCGCGCGCATAATTGGCGTCGAGCAGATTGTGCGACGCCAGCTCGGCAGGCGTCAACGGCGTGCCGCGCCGGGCCAGGTAGCCTGGCGCCGCCACGATGGCCATGCGCGTCTGGCCCAGCTTGCGCGCCAGCAGGCTGGAACTTTTCAATGGCCCCGCCCGCACGGCCACGTCCGTGCGCTGCTCGAGGATATCGACGACTTCATCCGTGAGGACGATGTCGAGCGTCACCTCGGGATAGCGCTCGAGAAACAACGGCGCCAGCGGCAACAAGAAATGCTGGCCGAACGGCACGTTCGCATTGACTCGTATTTTGCCGCGCGGCACATCCTGCACGCCGGCGCAGCGCTCGGCCTCGTCCAGCGCCGCCAGCACCTGCTGCCCCCGTTCGTACAGGCCGCAACCTTCGGCCGTCAGTTGCAGCTGGCGTGTGGAGCGGTTCAGCAGGCGCGCGCCCAGGCGCTCTTCCAGCCGCGAGACGAGCTTGCTGACGGCCGACGGCGTCATGCCGCAAGCGCGCGCGGCGGCGGAAAAGCCGCCGAGCTCGACGACGCGCACGAACACTTCCAGCTCGCCGGAACGGTTCACTTCCAGTCTGGCCATTGTGAATTCAACTCATAAATGTTCTTCGATGAGATAGTCTAGTACATAAATGGCTTTGCTTTCATCATGCGCACATTCCCCTTGATGAAGCGAGCCGCCATGCAACGACTGTCCCTCCTCCCCGCCATCCTGCTGAGCCTGGCGCTGAGCATTCCCGCCGCCCATGCGGCCGATCCCGCACCCACCTGGCTGGCCAGCTGGACGGCCAGCCCGCAGGCCGTGTGGAGCCGCGATTTCCTGTTCCCCAGCAATGTGCCCGCCGTGCTGCAGGGGCACACCGTGCGCCAGGTGGCGCGCATCAGCGTGGGCGGCCCGCGCGTGCGCATCGTGCTGTCGAATGCGTATGGCAAGGTACCGCTGCGCATCGGCGCGGCCACCGTGGCCCTGGCCGCTTCCGCTTCCGCCATCGAAGCGGGCAGCCTGCGCACGCTGACGTTTTCCGGCCAGCCGGCGGCCAGCGTGGCGCCGGGCGCGCCGCTCGTCAGCGACCCCGTCGACCTGTCCGTGCCGGACCTGGCCCGCCTGACGGTGAGCATCCACCTGCCGCAAGCCAGTCCCGTCTCCACGTTTCACTGGGATGGGCGCGAGACGGCGTGGATCGCCCCGCAGGACCAGACGCGGGCCGCGCGCATCGATGACGCGCCCGGCGTGCAGACCACGACGGCGCGCGTCTTGCTCAGTGCGATTCAGGTGGAGGCGGCGCCGGGGGCGCAGGGAGCGCAAACTGTGGCCATCCTCGGCGATTCGATTAGCGATGGCGCCACCGCCAGCCTGGGGATGGATGCGCGCTGGCCCGATTTCCTGGCCCGGCGTTTGGCGCCGCACGGCGTGGCCGTGATCAATGCGGGCATTTCCGGTGCGCGGTTGTTGTCCGACGGCATGGGAGACAATGCCCTGGCCCGTTTCGAGCGCGACGTGCTGGCGCAACCCGGCGTGCGCACGGTGATCGTCCTGTTGGGAATCAATGACATCAGCTGGCCCGGCACGGCGTTTGCGCCACGGTCAAAACGGCCGACGTTGGAGGAGTTAACAAACGGCTACGCCCAGCTGATCGCCCAGGCGCACAGCCGCGGCGTGCGCGTGATCGCGGCCACCTTGATGCCGTTCGCAGGCGCCCTGCCCGGCACGCCCTTGAGCAACTATTATCAGCCGGAAAAAGATGCGCTGCGCCAGCAATTGAATGCGTGGATACGCGCCAGCGGCAGCTTTGATGCGGTACTCGACTTCGACGCGTTGGCGCGCGACCCTGCGCACCCGCTGCGCCTGCTGCCCGCCTACGACTCGGGCGACCACCTGCACCCGGGCGACGCAGGCAACCGGGCGCTGGCGGAAGGGACAGACCTGTCCCTACTGTTTACAAATCAGTCGCCCAGGCCCGCGTACAAAGCGGTACTCAGGTAGCGCTCGCCGAACGACGGAATGATGGTGACGATGGTCTTGCCCGCGTTTTCCGGACGGCGCGCCACTTGCAGGGCGGCCCACAGGGCGGCACCCGACGAGATGCCGACCAACAAGCCTTCGTCGCTGGCGGCCAGGCGCGCCGTGGCGAAGGCGTCGTCGTTCTTGACGCAAATGATTTCGTCATAGATGGCCGTATTCAAGATCTGCGGCACGAAACCGGCGCCGATGCCCTGGATCGGGTGCGGCCCCTTGGTGCCCTTCGACAGCATCGGCGACGCTTCCGGTTCCACGGCAATCACTTGCAGGCCGGGCTTGCGCTCCTTCAGCACTTCGCCGATGCCGGTGATCGTGCCGCCCGTGCCTACGCCGGCGATGACGATATCGACTTGGCCGTCCGTGTCGCGCCAGATTTCCTCGGCCGTCGTGGCGCGGTGGATGGCGGGATTGGCGGGGTTATTGAATTGCTGCAGCATCAGGTAGCGCGGGTCGGCCGCCACCAGTTCCTCGGCCTTGCGGATGGCGCCCAGCATGCCTTCGCTGCCCGGCGTGAGCACCAGCTCGGCGCCATAGGCGCGCAGCAGGATGCGCCGCTCGCGGCTCATGGTGTCGGGCATGACGAGGGTGCAGCGGTAGCCGCGCGCGGCGCACACCATGGCCAGCGCGATGCCCGTGTTGCCGCTCGTCGGTTCGACGATGACGGTATCGGGATGGATCTTGCCTGCGGCTTCGGCGGCGACGATCATGGCCAGGCCGATGCGGTCCTTGACGCTGTGCGCGGGATTGTAGAATTCGAGTTTGGCCAGGATGGTGGCCACACTGCCGGCAGCGATGCGGTTGATGCGCACCAGAGGGGTGTTGCCGATCAGTTCGGTGACGTCGTTGGCGATGTTCATGGGTGTGGTCTCCACAGCAATTACAGAAGAACCCAGTCTACCGCGTTTCAGCGCGCAAATGGCGGCGGCGCGGGCATGCGCCGCCGCCAAACTGAACAATTACTTCACGTCCAGCAATTCCACGTCGAAGATCAGTGCCGAGTTCGGCGGAATGTCGCCATTGCCGGCGCCGCGCGGACCGTAGGCCAGTTCGCCTGGAATGATCAGGGTGCGCTTGCCGCCCACCTTCATGCCGGCCACGCCCTGGTCCCAGCCCTTGATGACCATGCCCTTGCCGAGCGGGAAGTCGAACGGGCCACGGCCCACGGAGCTGTCGAACTTCTTGCCGCGCGAATCTTTCGCCAGCGGACGGTACAGCCAGCCCGTGTAATGCACGGTGACGTTGCTGCCGACGGACGCTTCCTTGCCCGTGCCGACCTTGTTGTCGATCAGGATCAATTTATCGGCGACAGGGCCGGGACTCAGCGAGACGGCCGAGGCGGGAACAGGCGCTGGCGCCTGTGCCTGCGCCAGCGATGCGGCGACGGAGCAGATCAGGGCAAACAAAACGGAGCTACGCGTCATGATGTATTCTTTCAGTGAGTTTCGGTGAGATCCCTGCACCTAACATGGCAGGGAACGCCAATGATAGCAAACCGCCGCAACGATAGGAAAAATTTGTCGCACGATACACACTGCCCCCGCCTGTTTTACGCGCTGTGGCCCGACGCGGCCACGCGCGCGGCCCTGGCCGCCTGGCAGGCGCGCTTGCCAGGCAAACCCGTGCGCGCGGACAAGCTGCACCTGACCCTGGCCTTCCTGGGCCAGCGCCCGGCCAGCGATCTGCCGGCCCTGCTCGACATTCTGGCGCACTTGCCGGCGCGCGCCATGCCCTTGCTGTTCGATCACGCCAGCCACTTTACAAAGCTGGCGCTGGCCTGGGCCGCCCTGGCGCAGCCTTCGCCCGCCCTGCTGGACTTGCGCGCGGCCTGCATGCAGCGCCTGGCGGAACAGGGGCTGGCGCCCCGCTTCGAACACGACCGCTTTACGCCACACGTGACCCTGGCGCGCCAGGCGCCGCCGCCGGCCATCGATGACTTCGCGCCCATCGCCTGGCTGGCCGACGAGCTGGTGCTGGTGGAATCGCTCAAGAGCAGCGGCGACTACCGCATCCTGGCCAGCAGGAAGCTGATTCATGCAGCGTAACTTGGACGACTGATCTAGGCGGCATCCGGCAAGGCGGCCAATTTGTCTTGGCGCAAGCTTTTCAGCGCGTGGGCGGCCGCCACCATGCCGAAGCTGGCCGTCACCACCACGCTGGAACCGAAGCCGGCACAGTTCAGGCCCGTCACGCCGGCGGGCGCGCCGCCATCGATGGCGCACGCTTCCGCGCTCTCGGGCGTGCTCAACGGTTCCATGGAAAACACGGCGTCGACATTGAATTTGTTTTTCACGCCACGGGGGAAACCATATTCCGTGCGCAACAGTTTTCGCACGCGCTTGAGCAACGGTTCCTGTTCCGTTTTCGACAGGTCGCGCACGGCGATCAGGGTCGGGTCCGTCTGCCCGCCCGCGCTGCCGATGGTCAGCATGGGCAGATTGCGTGCGCGGCAATACGCGATCACGGCCGCTTTCGCCTTGGCATTGTCGATCGCGTCGACCAGATAGTCGAAATCGCGCCCGCCCAACAACTGCTCGAGGTTATCGGGGCTAATAAAATCCTCGATCTGCGTGACCTGGCAAAACGGGTTGATCAGTTCGATGCGTTCGGCCAGGGCCGTGATCTTGGCCTTGCCGATGGTGTCGCTCATGGCCTGGATCTGGCGGTTGATGTTCGATTCGGCAACATTGTCGAGGTCGATCAGGGTCAGGCGGCCGATGGCGCTACGCGCAAGCGCTTCGACGATCCAGGAACCGACGCCGCCCACGCCGATCACACACACGTGGGCGGCACGGAAGCGTTCCAGTGCCGGCGTGCCATACAAGCGGGCAATGCCGCCGAAACGCCGCTCAAAATCGATCTCGGTCAAGTCCATGGAAATTAGTTCATTGGTGGAGGTATGCATGGCGCCATTTTAACGGACACTGCGCTGGCAGATATTCTAAAATAGCCGAATTGACACAGCGACAAGCAGCGTTTGTCGCCGCGCCCCCACACCGCCCACCACGAGAACTCGCCATGACCTCTCCCCTGTTCGACTCCGTTCCCGGCTTTGACCAGCCCATCGCCGTGCTCAAGCATTGTCACGACAAGATCCGCAAGCAGTTGACGACCCTGCAAAACCTGCTGGCGCACCTGGCGCAGCACGGCAACACGGCGGATGCGCAGCAGGCGGCCAAGGCGGTGTTGCAATATTTCAATAAAGCCGCCCATCTGCACCATGACGATGAGGAACAGGACTTGATGCCCATGCTGCAAGCGACGGCCACGGGCGACGATGCCGCCCTGCTGGCGACCCTGGTGCCGGAAATCCTGGCCGACCACCAGCGCATGGACCAGGCCTGGCTGACCCTGCGCCCGGAACTGGACGCCATCGCGGCCGGCACGGCTGTCCAATTGTCCGCCCATGGCGTGCGCGATTACGTGGCCGCCTACCAGGCCCACATGAGCAAGGAAGAGGGCCAGCTGGCGCCCATGGCCAAGCGCCTGTTCAGCGCGCAGCAGATGGAGCAGCTGGGCACGGCCATGCAGCGCCGCCGTGGCATCGCGCCGGAGGCTCCCGAAGTGCCGGACGCGGCCGCCGCGCTGGCCGCCATGCGCACCGATTACGTGCAATCGAGCCTGAGCGAGACGGACGTGCTGGCCGATCCCATCGCCCAGTTCCAGAAATGGTTTGCCGAGGCCGTCAAGGCGCAGGTGATGGAGCCGAACGCCATGAGCCTGGCGACCGTCAGTCCCGACGGCAAGCCCAGCTCGCGCATCGTGCTGATCAAGCAATTCGACGAACGGGGCTTTACCTGGTACACGAATTACCACAGCGACAAGGGCCAGCAGCTCGAGCACAACCCGCATGCGGCCCTGCTGTTCTTCTGGGGCGAACTGGAGCGGCAAGTGCGCATCGAAGGCACGGTGGTGAAAACCACGGCCGCCGAGAGCGATGAGTATTTCAATGTGCGCCCCGTGCAAAGCCGCTTGTCGGCGATTGCTTCGCAGCAAAGCGCGCCCATTGCCGACCGTGCCGCGCTGGAAAGCAATTACGCGGCCGTGGCCGCCGCCATCGGCGATGCCCCGCCGCCGCGCCCTGCCCACTGGGGCGGCTACCGCTTGCAGCCGGAACGCATCGAATTCTGGCAGGGGCGCCGTTCGCGCTTCCACGACCGCATCGTCTTTACGCGCGGTGCTGACGGGCAATGGAGCATGCAGCGCTTGCAACCGTAAGCAGCATAGACAAGGCGGCGCAAAGCAAGCTGGTCAATATAGGTGTAGGCTATGAAGGTAGAAGTTACTAAATAACATTGTTTCTCAATTTGCGGCCCCGGTGGGGCCGCTTCATTGGAGGCCATTTTGTTTGTACAAAACCAACTCAAGTCCTGGATCGCCAGCATCCGCAGCAAGACCGCCTTGCCGCTCCGCATAGAATTATGGAACGGCCAGCATGTCGACCTGTCCAGCGAAACGCCGAGAGTCACCATCCGCCTGCCCACCGTCGCCTCGGCCCGCTATTTGCTGAACCCGTCGCTGGCCAACCTGGGCTCGGCCTATGTGGAAGGCAATATCGAAGTCAAGGGCACGGCCCAGGACATGATAGCCATCTGCAATGCCCTGGCGCGCAATACCTTGAAGCCGGAAGGCAAGCTGGCCCGCATCGTGCGCAGCTTTACACACGACAAGAGCAAGGATGCCGAAGCCATCCGCTACCATTACGACGTGTCGAACGCGTTCTATGAACAGTTTCTCGACCCCGCCCTCGTGTATTCCTGCGCCTATTTCGAACAGGGCGATGAGACCCTGGCGCAGGCACAGGTCAAGAAGATCGACCATATCCTGAAGAAAATCCAGTTGCAGCCGGGCCAGACCCTGCTCGACATCGGCTGCGGCTGGGGCGCGCTCGTCATGCGTGCCGCCCAGCAATATGGCGCCCGCTGCGTGGGCGTGACCCTGTCGGAAAACCAGTACGCGCTGGCGCGCGAGCGCGTGGCGGCGGCCGGCCTGGCGCACCTGATCGACATCCGCCTGCAAGACTACCGCGACGTCACGGGCCAGTTCGACCGCATCACCAGCGTGGGCATGTTCGAGCACGTGGGCCTGAAACACTTGCCCGAGTACTTTTCCATCATCAACAAGCTACTGGCGCCGGACGGCATGGCGATGAACCACGGCATCACCTCGACCGATCCTGACAATGGCGAAACGCCGTATGGCGGCGGCGAATTCATCGAAAAATATGTGTTTCCGCACGGCGAACTGGCGCACATCGGCAACGTACTCAAAACCATGCAGCAGGGGGGGCTGGAAGTGCTGGACGTGGAAAACCTGCGGCGCCACTATGCGCGCACCTGCGCCCTGTGGACGGAAAATTTCGAAGCCCATGCCGAGCAGATCCGTCCGCTGGCGGGCGAACGGCGCTTCCGCATCTGGCACGTCTACCTGGCCGGCTGCGCCTATGCTTTCGAGCAAGATTTGATCAGCCTGTACCAGATCGTCTGCGTGAAGGCGGGCCGGCGTTCTTCCTCCCTGCCCTGGTCGCGCAACTACATGTATGCGCAGGATGCGAGGCCGGCGCCCGTGCTGGCAAGCTGACGGGTGCGCGGGGCGCTACTTCAGGCGCTCCGCATACATGGCGCGGAATTTTTCCACCTTGGGAGCGACGACCAGGGCGCAATAGCCCTGCAAGGGATGCTCTTCGACATAATGCTGGTGATACTCCTCAGCCGGATAAAAGCTTGATGCCGGCGCCAGCTGCGTGACGATGGGCGCATCCCACACGCCGGCCATCTCGGCGAGCACCTTGCGCGCCACCTTTTCCTGCTCGGCCGACTGGTAATGGATGACGGAACGAAATTGCGTGCCGACATCGTTGCCCTGCCGGTTCACGGTGGTCGGGTCATGCAGGGTAAAGAAGATTTCCAGCAAATCGTGGTAAGGGATGATGGCCGGATCGAATTCCAGGCGCACCACTTCCGCATGGCCCGTCTCGCCCGTGCACACCTGTTCATACGTGGGGTCGGGCACGCCGCCGCCCGTGTAGCCGGACTCGACGCGCGTGACGCCGCGCACTTCCCCGTACACGGCGGCCAGGCACCAGAAACAGCCACCGCCCAGTACAGCCACTTCCGTCTGTTGATGCATGATGTCCTCCCGCAACGCCACTGCGGCGTGTCAATTACCACTGTAGCGCAAAGCGCCATCGCCTGCAGTGCCGCTTGAAACGGCGCGTGCTGCACCGCACATAAGGGGCGTGCCGGCCACGATTGCGCTGGCGCGGCCGATTTTTGGCATAATGTCAGCAAATAGACAGGTCACCCATGAACACACGCTCTCCCCGCGCGCCAGCGCAAGAATTCGATACGGCACATTTCCGTCAGGCATTGTCGCAGTTTGCCACCGGCGTGACGGTCATTACGACGCGCCTGGCCGACGGCAGTTTCCGCGGCTTGACGGCCAGTTCCTTCAATTCCGTCTCGCTGTCGCCGCCGCTGGTGCTGTGGAGCCTCGGTTCCGTGGCGAACAGCATGCCCATCTTCAGCGGCAACTCGCACTACGTCATCAATGTGCTGGGCGCCGAGCAGGCGGAACTGGCGACGCGCTTTTCACGCCGCACGCCGAATCCTTTCGATGACGTCGAATACGAACTGTCGCGCACGGGCCAGCCCATCCTGAAAGGCGCGTCAGCCTGGTTCGAATGCCACAACCGCAGCCGCTATCCTGAAGGCGACCACGTCATTTTCGTGGGCGAAGTGGAACAATGCGCGTTTGCCGCGCAGCCGCCCTTGATCTTCCACAATGGGAAGTTCAATACGCCGCCAGCCTGAGCGGGACAAAAAAAAATCCGCCGAGGCGGATTTTTTGTTTTACAGGGTAAAGTTATACCCGATGCTGACACTCACGGCGAGCGGATCGAGCTTGATGTCCTGCGTCTGCCCCGTCGAGAATTTCGCCTTGGTTTTCAGGAAGGTCTTGACCACGGCCACGTCGGCAAACCAGCGCTGATTGAAGGCCACGGAGCTGCCGAGCACCAGGCTGCCCGCCAGCTTGTTGTCCAGGCGGTAGGTGACGGGCGATCCACCCGGATCCAGCAAGGCCGTCATCTGGCCCGAACCTTTTTCCTTCTGGAAGTAGGCATACGTCAGGCCCGCACCCACGTAAGGGCGGATCATTGCATTGGGCTGGAAGAAACGGTACTGGATGAAGGCCGTCGGCGGCAAGACTTCCGCCGTGCCCAGCTTGCCCGTGCCCTTGATGGCACCATCGCCGACCAGGTCATGCTTGTATGGCACGCCCAGGATCATTTCAGCGGAAATATTATCCGTGATCATGTAGGCAAAGCTCAGGATGGGCTTGGTATCGGCCTTGACGTCGGCCTTCGTGCCCGGCAGTGCCGGCGCGGAAATGTCGCCACTGTCCACATGCGGCGTGATCTTGTTGACGCCAGCCTTGACCATCCACGTGCCTGCGCTTTGCGCCGAAGCGCCCGTCGCCACGGCCATCGCGGCGGCGGCGGCCAGCACGCGTACAGCGGTATTCAAACGATTTTTCATCTTGTCTCCTGATCATTATGTGCGGATAGCCGGGCTATCCGGTCTTGTCGCTGCCAGCGCCGGCCACGCCCCGGGGACGCGGCCGGCGCGGCCATCCCTTACAGCCAGCCCCGCACGACCATGTCCTTGGCCACGTAACGGGCCAGCAACAGGTTGTTGAACGGCGTAGGGTGCACATCGTCGGCATACGAATAGTGGCTGACGTCGCCCGCCTTCAGGTTCGCGCCATTGCAGACCAGCGAGCTGCCCAGGAAGTTCTTCGCTGGCGTCAAGTCGCACGCCGTCTCGCTGACGTTGGTCAAGCCATACGGGCCAGGGTTGGTGCCCTGGTCATGGCTGACGGCAAAGACGTCGACCAGCAAGACTTTGGCATTGCCGCTCAGGCCGCCGCTCAGTTCGCCATTGAAGGCACTGACCATGGCATTGATGAGCGCCTTGGTATTGGCATCCTTGCTCAGGCCCGATGGCGTACCGGCCACGTCAGGCAGATTGTTGACGATGACATAGTTGGCGCCCTTGGCGATGATCTGGTCCTTGACCAGCGCCACCAGTTCCTTGCCTGCCTGTCCCATGGCGGCAACCAGTGTCGGTCCCTGGGCCGCAGCGTAATCGGCGCCGGCCTTGGCGCCGGCAGCGTTACCGGTCACCGTCGCATCGGCTTGCGCCTTGGCGACCAGCGGGCCGTACACGGCAGACGAGCCAACAGCGGTATTGCCTGCAATAACAGCAGCCTGCACGGCGGCACCGACGATGGTCGCCGATGTGGCGCCAGGGGCGGCGCTGGCGGCTTTGACGGCGGCGCCGATGGAGGCCGCTGCCGTGGTCGGATTGGGGGCGCCGGCGGCCAGGGCCAGAGTCAGGTTGGTGGCGAAAGCCTGGGCGCCTGCGGCCGCGCCTGCAGCCTGGCCTGCAGCGGTCGCGCCTGCCTGCAATGCGCCCAGCTGGAACAGTACGTCATTACCGCCGGCCATCACGAAAACGGCTTCCGTGCCGCTGAACTTGCCGCCGGAAACGGCCAGGTGGTTCGCAATCTGCGTCACCACGGGCACGGTCAGGGCGCCCAGCTGGCTGCCGGTCAACTTGTTGTTCGGACCGACGGGGTTGGTGACGCGCGAGCCGCCCATGGCGTAGCCAAAGCAGCCGGCGTGCTTGACGCGGGGAGCTTGCAGGGTCGGTATGCTGCCTTCCAGGCCCGTTTCGGCGGCGCATGGCGCCGGCAAGCCGAATTGCGCAGCCAGGTGCTCGGTCCAGTTCTTGCCCGTCAGTTCAGGATTGATCTTGGTATTGTCGCCATTGATGGTGAATTTGCCGCCACCGCTCGCCGCCACGCCGGCGACCGCATACGAACCGACATCGGACAGGCTGTCGCCGAACGACACCTGCGCCGTGTATTTGACTTTCAAGGCTTGATCACCGCCACTGGCGCCGCCGCAACCTGCCAGGACAGCCGCAGCCAGCACGGCCAGCGCGAATTTTGTTTGATGCATTTTGTCTCCTCGGTCTTTTTTCTGGTTTCTAAACGAACGGGCGTGCTATTCGCTACCCAACTAATATGCCATCGTTCCTCGGGCTTGTATAGAAAATATGTTTTAAAAATCAACGAAATAACAACATCGCCAGCGCCCTGTCACGAGCGGCCGATCTGCTGAATTATGGAGGATTTACTATGTTTCGTGGCAAGCATTGCTATTGCGCTGCATCAATAAAAAGCCCCTTGCGGGGCTTTTTTCAGACGGACAGGAATTGCTGCAAGATACCACTTGAGCCGAACGCGGCACGCCGCAAACGGTCGTTGACGCCCAGCCATTCGGGGCCGGTGGGCGGGGCTTCGACGAGGATCAGCTCGGCGCCGACCTGGTCCATCGTGCGCAGCGAGGCATACAGCGCATGCGCGTAGTTTTCCGGATTGGCGGCCAGGCGTACGCTGGCGCTGGCAGGCGGCAGATCCGAGTAATGGATCAGGGCCACGCGGCGCCCGTCGTTGAGCAGACGGTTCAAGGTGGCGCTCACGTCATCGCTGTGCTGCATCGCAACAGGCGTATGTGGCGCGTAATGCGATTCCAGGGTACCCGAGGCGCGCGGCGCGGCCGCGTCGGCAACAGCCGGTGCGCGGCCGATGACGGCGGCGATCTGCGCGCTGCTGATATGGCCGGGACGCAAGAGCACGGGACCGTGCGTGGCCAGGCGCGACAGGTCGACGATGGTCGACTCGATGCCGACGTCGCTCTGTCCGCCATCGAGCACCAGACCCAGCAGGCCGCTGTCGAGTTCGGCTGCGAATTCATCGCGCACGTGCTGCGCCGTGGTGGGGCTGACGTTGCCGAATTTGTTTGCCGACGGTGCCGCCAGGCCGCCCTTGCCGCCCTTGAACGTGCGTAGCAATTCGATAGCCACCGGGTGCGACGGGCAGCGCAAGCCCACCGTATCCTGGCCGCCGGACACGGCGTCGGGGATATGCGCGGCGCGCCTGACGATCAGGGTCAGCGGACCGGGCCAGAAGGCGGCCACCAGTTGTTCGGCCTCGACAGGAATATCGTCGGACCAGTGCGCCAGGTCGGCGCCGGGCGCCACGTGCACGATCACCGGGTGGTCCGAGGGACGGCCCTTGGCTTCATAGATGCGCGCCACGGCGGCCGGGTTTTCCGCGTCGGCGCCCAGGCCATACACGGTTTCCGTCGGGAAAGCGACGAGACCGCCCGCTTCCAGCACGGCGGCGGCCGCCGCCAGATCGTGTGCGGGTACGCTCACGGCGCGATTCCCAGGATCAGGCAAGCGTCGCGCAAGCGCTGCTGCGCTTCCGGCAAGGTCGCGGCGATGAAAGTCAGGTGGCCCATCTTGCGGCCACGGCGCGGATCGTCCTTGCCATACAGGTGCAGACAGGCGCCCGGCAGCGCCAGCACCTGGTCCCACGCCGGTTCAGTGACCACATCGCTGTCGCCGGCAAACCAGGCGTCGCCGAGGATGTTGAGCATCACGGCCGGCGAATGCTGGCGCACGTCGCCCAGCGGCAAGCGCGCCATGGCCCGTACCTGCTGCGCGAACTGGCTGGTGACGCAGGCATCCATCGTGTAGTGGCCGCTGTTGTGCGGGCGCGGCGCCATTTCATTGACTACCAGGCTGCCATCTTCCAGCACGAAAAATTCGATGCACAGCACGCCGACATAGCCGAGTTCGGCGACCATCGCTTGCGCCGCCCGCTGCGCCCTGGCGGCGCAATCGTCGGACACGTTCGGGCCCGGCACGGTGGTAGTAAACAGGACGCCGTCGCGGTGCACGTTTTCGGCGATCGGATAGACGACCGATTCGCCATCCACGCCGCGCGCCGTCAGCATCGACACTTCATACGCCAGCGGCAACATTTTTTCCAGCAGACAAGTTACTTCGCCCATTTCCGCAAACGCGGCGCGCACCTCGTCGCGCGTACGCACGCGGAACTGGCCCTTGCCGTCATAGCCCATGCGCACGGTTTTCAAGATACCCGGCAGCAAGTCGTCGGCTATGGCGTCGATGTCAAGCTGCGTGGCGATCACCATGTGCGGCGCCGGCAGCACGCCGGACTTGGCCGCACAGTCGACAAAGAAACGCTTTTCCGCGATGCGGTCCTGCGCCACCGATACGCCATGGGCGTTCGGCGCCACGAACACGCGCTCGGCCAGGCGCGACAGACTGTCGGCCGGCACATTCTCGAATTCCGTGGTGACGGCCAGGCATTGCGCAGCCAGGGCGTCGAGACCGGCTGCATCGCTGTAGCCGGCATTGACGAGGCGCTGCGCCACCTGCCCCGCAGGGCAGGCGTCGGACGGTTCCAGTACGGCTACTTGGTAACCCATGCTCTGGGCCGCCTGGGCAAACATGCGGCCGAGCTGGCCGCCGCCCATCACGCCCAGCCACGCCGGTGGATGGGCGGCGGGCAGCAATGGGGAAGTCGATTTACTATTCATTATTTTTCAAACACATTATTCAGGCAAGACCATGGCCTTGGCGGCGGCCGTTTGCGTGGCGCGGAACGCTTCCAGGCGCTCGGCCAGGGCGTCGTCGTTGGCGGCCAGCATCGCCACCGCTGTCAGCGCCGCATTCGCCGCGCCCGCTTCGCCGATGGCGAAGGTGGCCACCGGCACGCCCTTGGGCATTTGCAGGATGGACAGCATGGAATCTTCGCCGCGCAAGTATTTCGACGGCACGGGCACGCCCAGCACGGGCACGATGGTCATCGCCGCCACCATGCCAGGCAGGTGGGCCGCGCCGCCGGCGCCGGCGATGATGGCGCGCAAGCCGCGCGCGCGCGCGCTTTTCGCGTACGCATACATCTCGTCGGGCATGCGGTGCGCGGAGATGACTTGCGCTTCGTACGGCACGCCAAACTGTTTCAGCATGGCGACCGCGTTCTGCATCACGTCCCAGTCCGAGGACGACCCCATGATGACGCCGACCAGCGGCTTGTTTTGCTCACTCATCTCAGGCCTTCAGCTTCTCGCCCGTCAGGCGTTCGATGGCTTCGAAATACTTGGCCTGGGTTTTTTCGATGACGTCGGCCGGCAGCGCAGGCGCTGGCGCGGTCTTGCCCCAAGTTAAGGTTTCCAGGTAGTCGCGCACGAACTGCTTGTCGAACGACGGTGGCGAAATGCCAGGCTGATAGGAATCGGCGGGCCAGAAGCGCGACGAGTCGGCCGTCAGCACTTCATCCATCAAATGCATGACGCCATTGTCGTCCAGGCCGAATTCAAACTTGGTGTCGGCGATGATGATGCCGCGCGTGGCCGCGTATTCGGCGGCCGTCTTGTAGAGTTGAATGGCGACGTCGCGCATCTTGGCGGCCAGGTCGGCGCCGATGCGCTCTTCCATTTCAGCAAAGCTGATGTTTTCGTCATGCTCGCCCAGCTCGGCCTTGGCCGCCGGCGTGAAGATCGGTTCCTGCAGTTTTTCCGCCTGTTGCAGGCCGGCTGGCAACGCGATGCCGCAGATGCTGCCCGTGTCCTGGTAATCTTTCCAGCCCGAACCGATGATGTAGCCGCGCACGACCGCCTCGACCATGATCGGTTTCAAGCGCTTGGCCACGACGGCGCGGCCCTTGACTTGTTCCACTTCCTCGGGCGCCACCACGGATTCCGGCGCCACGCCGGTCAGGTGGTTCGGCACGATATGGCCCAGTTTCTCGAACCAGAAATCGCTCATCTGGTTGAGAACCTTGCCCTTGCCGGGGATAGGCTCGTTCATGACGACATCGAAGGCCGACAGGCGGTCCGTGGTGACGATCAGGATCTTGTCGTCGCCAACGGCGTAATTGTCGCGGACCTTGCCGTGGCCCAGCAATGGCAGGGAGTGGATGGAAGTCTGATAGAGGCTGTTCATAGCGGGGGAATAGTTGGATGAAACGAAACCGGCAGGCAGGGGGTGCCCGCCGGTCGAGAAAATCGGGCACAAGGATACGCTGTCTGCGGATGCCTGCTGCCCGTTCCAGACAGAATTTTACTTCACAATCTGCGCCAGCTCGCCGGCCTTGTAACGCTCGGCCATTTTTTCCAGTGGCATGGCCTTGATTTTCGACGCCTGGCCTTCGCAGCCGAATGCCTGCATGCGGGCGCGCACGATTTGCTCTGCAGCAAGACGGGCTGGCTTCAGGTAGTCGCGCGGGTCGAATTTCGACGGGTTTTCAAACAGGTATTTGCGGATCGCGGCCGTCATCGCCAAACGGATGTCGGTATCGATGTTGATCTTGCGCACGCCGTGACGGATGCCTTCCTGGATTTCCTCGACTGGCACGCCGTAGGTTTCCTTCATGTCGCCGCCGAATTCGCGGATGATGGCCAGCAATTCCTGCGGCACCGACGAGGAACCGTGCATCACCAGGTGGGTGTTCGGGATGCGCGCGTGGATTTCCTTGATGCGGTCGATGGCCAGGATGTCGCCCGTTGGCTTGCGCGTGAACTTGTAGGCGCCGTGCGAGGTGCCGATGGCGATCGCCAGCGCGTCGCACTGGGTGCGCTGCACGAAGTCGGCCGCTTGCGCCACGTCCGTCAGCAGTTGTTCGCGCGTCATGGTGCCGTCGGCGCCGTGGCCGTCTTCCTTGTCGCCCTTCATGGTTTCCAGCGAACCGAGCACGCCCAGTTCCGCTTCCACCGTCACGCCGATGGCGTGCGAGAATTTCACCACTTCACGCGACACTTCCACGTTGTATTCGTAGGAGGCAACCGACTTGCCGTCCGCTTCCAGCGAACCGTCCATCATCACGGAAGTAAAACCCGAGCGGATGGCGGCCATGCAGACGGCCGGCGACTGGCCGTGATCCTGGTGCATGACGACAGGGATGTGCGGATACGCTTCGACGGCGGCGTCGATCAGGTGGCGCAGGAACGCTTCACCGGCGTACTTGCGCGCGCCAGCGGACGCTTGCATGATCACCGGGCTGTTGAGCGCATCGGCGGCGGCCATGATGGCTTGCACTTGCTCCAGGTTGTTGACGTTGAAAGCAGGAATGCCATAACCGTTTTCGGCGGCATGGTCCAGCAGTTGACGCATGGATACGAGAGACATGGTAATACTCCAGATAACAATAGAAACCGTTGCGGCGCTTCGCGGTCAATGACCGCGGCGGCGCCTGAATTCTTGGGTCTTATTCAAATTCACCCACTGTCACAATCTTCAGTGCATTCGTGCCGCCCACCTGGCCCATCGGCTCACCCCAGGTGACGACGATCATGTCGCCCTTGCGGACGATGCCCTGCGCCACCAGCAGCTCTTCCGCCTGCTTCAGCACTTGCGCGCTGGGGGCGTTCTGCATCAGATGATACGCCCGAACATTGCGGTACAGCGCCGCTTTGCGCAAAGTCGTCACGCTGGGCGTGAGCGCGTAGATCGGCGTGTCGATACTGTGGCGGCTCATCCACAAGGCGGTGGAACCGGATTCCGTCAGCGCCACGATGGCTTTCACGCGCAAATGATGCGCCGTGAACAGGGCGCCATACGCGATCGACTGGTCGATGCGGGTAAACGTGACGTTGAGGAAGTCGGCGTCGAGCTTGTTGTATTCGGACTGTTCCGCTTCCACGCAGATGGCGGCCATCATTTCCACCGTCTCGATAGGGTACTTGCCCGAGGCCGTTTCGGCCGACGTCATGACGGCGTCGGTGCCGTCGAGCACGGCGTTCGCCACGTCCGACACTTCCGCGCGGGTCGGCACGGCGTTGACGATCATCGATTCCATCATCTGCGTGGCAGTAATGGCTAATTTGTTCGACGCGCGCGCCATCTTGATCATGCGCTTCTGCAAGGCCGGCACGGCCGCGTTACCCACTTCCACGGCCAGGTCGCCACGCGCCACCATGATGCCGTCGGACGCGTCGAGGATTTCCTGCAGGGCAGGAATGGCTTCCGCGCGCTCGATCTTGGCGATCATCATCGGCTTGTGGTGGTAGGGTTCGCCCGCGATATTGGCCAGCTGGCGCGCCATTTCCATGTCGGTCGCGCATTTCGGGAAGGAAATGGCCAGATAGTCGGCCTGGAAACTCATGGCCGTCTTGATGTCTTCCATATCCTTGGCCGTCAGCGCGGGCGCGGACAGGCCGCCACCCTGGCGGTTGATGCCCTTGTTGTTCGACAACTCGCCGCCGATCTTGACGGTCGTGTGGATTTCGCTGCCGTGGATACGCTCGACGATCAGCACGATCAGGCCGTCGTTCAGCAGCAAGACGTCGCCCTTGTGCAAGTCGCGCGGCAAGGCCTTGTAGTCGAGGCCGACACGCTCCTGGTTGCCCAGTTCGCCGTTTTCGCCCCACTTGGCGTCGAGGATGAAGCGCTCGCCTGCTTCGAGCTGGATGCGCGTGTTTTCAAACTTGCCGACGCGAATCTTCGGCCCTTGCATGTCGGCCATGATGGCCACTTCGCGGCCGCACTCGGCCGCCGCCAGGCGCACCAGTGCCGCGCGGTCGATATGGTCTTGCGCCTTGCCGTGGGAAAAATTCAAGCGCACCACGTCGACGCCCGCACGTATCATTTTGACCAGGATATCGAAGTCAGTGGAAGCGGGGCCGATTGTTGCTACGATTTTTGTACCGCGTGGCATAGGAGTCCTTGTGCGCGAGCGAAGGTGAGCAAGACCTGGCGGCTGTGCCGCCCGGCAAGGTAAAAGCGCAGCGGTCAGGCTGCGCTTGGTACTGAACTGCTAACGGCAGCGCCTCAAGCGGCGCGTTGCATCAGAATCTCTACTGCGGGCAAGGTCTTGCCTTCCAGGAACTCCAGGAAAGCGCCGCCACCGGTCGAGATATAGCTGATTTTATCGGTAATGTCGTATTTGGCAATCGCCGCCAGGGTGTCGCCACCGCCAGCGATCGAGAATGCTTTCGAGTCGGCGATGGCCAGGGCCAGGGTCTTGGTGCCGTTGCCGAACTGGTCGAACTCGAACACGCCGACCGGACCGTTCCACACGATGGTGCCGGCGGCGGCGATCTGCTGCGCCAGCAGGGCCGCCGTTTTCGGGCCGATATCGAGGATCATGTCGTCGTCCGCCACGTCGGCCACGTCCTTGACGGTGGCGGCTGCCGTTGGCGAAAACTCCTTGGCGCACACGACGTCGACGGGAATCGGCACTTGCGCGCCGCGCTTGGCCATGATGTCGATGATGGCCTTGGCTTCATCGACCAGTTCCGCTTCCACCAGCGACTTGCCGACGTTCAAGCCGACGGCCTTCATGAAGGTATTGGCGATGCCGCCGCCGACGATCAGGTTGTCCACCTTGTCGGACAGGGCTTTCAAGATGGTCAGCTTGCTCGACACTTTCGAGCCGGCAACGATAGCCAGCAAGGGACGGGCGGGCGCGTGCAGCGCTTTGCCCAGCGCATCGAGTTCGGCGGCCAGCAGCGGGCCGGCGCAGGCGACGGGCGCGAACTTGGCGATGCCGTGCGTGGACGCTTCGGCGCGGTGGGCCGTGCCGAACGCGTCATTGACGTAGATATCGCACAGCTTGGCCATTTTTTGCGCCAGCTCATCGCTGTTTTTCTTTTCGCCCTTGTTCACGCGCACGTTTTCCAGCAAGACCACCTGGCCGGCGGCCAGGTTTTCCAGGCCGGCGCCGTCGACCCAATTTTGTTTCAATGCAACTTCTTGGCCCAGCAGCTCGGACAAACGTGCCGCCACGGGCGCCAGGCTGTCGGCCGGCTTGAACTCGCCTTCCGTCGGACGGCCCAGGTGCGACGTCACCATGACGGCGGCGCCAGCGTCGAGGGCGGCGCGGATGGCCGGCACCGAAGCGCGGATGCGCGTATCTTCGGTGATCTTGCCACTGTCATCTTGCGGGACGTTCAGGTCGGCGCGGATAAACACGCGCTTGCCTTGCAGTGCATTTTGGGCGATCAAATCTTGCAGACGGATGAAGTTGAGAACAGCTGACATGGCGATCCAGATGACGAGTGGAAGGAAGTGCGCTATTTTACCGCAATGACCAGACCAAATCGCCGATTTGTCCTGCTTTACTGAAAAACATGCAACAGTCGCAAGCCCGTGAAAACCAGCATGCCGAAGACGATGGTTTGCAGCATATTGCGGCGGATCACGAAAAAGAGCGTGGCGGCAATCCCCGACAAGAGTTTCAAATTCGATAATTCAAAGTGCACTTGCTGCCCATCCATCAGCAGGTCGGGCGCGATGATGGCCGCCAGCGCGCAGGCTGGCGCATAGCGCAGCATCTCGCCCACGCGGCGCGGGATCGTGATGTGATGGCCGATCAGCCAGAAGGTGCTGCGCGTGGCGGCCGTTGCCACCACCAGCACGGCGATGGCGATCCACACGTCGGCCCGGCCCAAGTCGATGCCGTCAAACATGGCGTTTTGTCCATTTTTCTGTCAATTCTTCCACGGCCATGGCGCTGACCATGCCCACCACGACGGCTACCAGCAAGCCCAGCTTGTACGGCAGGCCGAAGGCCAGCACGGCCACCGCGCCCGCCACCAGCACGCCGCACAGGGCGGCGCGACTGAGGATCAGCGGCACCGTCACGCACAGGATCGCCAGGGTGCCGGCAAAGCCCAGCCCCCATTCGGCCGGCACGACGGCGCCCAGCACGATGCCGATGAAGGAACCGGTTTGCCAGGCCAGCCAGTTGGGATAGATCAAGCCTTTCAGGAAAGGCAGCTTGGCCGGGTCCGGCGTTTCATGGGGGTAGCGCTGCAGGAACAGGCCCACCGTGATGTCGCCGGCCACATAGCCGAGCGCAAAGCGCTGGCGCCACGGCAGATGGGCAAAATGGGGAGCCAGCAGCACGGAAAAGATGACAAACCGCAAATTGACGACGAGGGCCGTGGCAAAGATCACCCACACGGGCGCCTGCGCGGCCAGCAGGGGCAAGGACGCGAGCTGGGCCGAGCCGGCAAAGACAAACAGGGTCATGGCGCCCGCCTGCGCCACCGTCAATCCGCTTTTCACCATGGCCACGCCCACCACCATGCCCCAGGCGGCAATGCCCAGCAAGGTGGGCGCGCCCAGGTTCAGGCCGGCGCGCCAGGCATCTTTCAGCAGGGCGTCGTCCTTGGCGGCCGGGACGGCGTTCACGCGGCGCTCCGGCGGAGAGAGTGTGGTAACTGCACAACAATGGTGCGCGGAGAAAAGCTCCGCAACGGTGATACCGGCAAGGCAAATCCAGTCAGGGTGGCGCTACGGCTGCCATATTGTCGCGAAAAACCGCGCCGCAGCCGAAGATGATCGAGCCGCCATTTTAGCCATGATTTTTGCTGTCTGCCTGAATCCGTTAAAATCGTGCTTTTGGCAGCAGCCGCCTTCCTTCCATACAGCCTCACGGAGCATGACAAGATGACAAAAACCACCCAGCCAGCGGTCGAACTCGACAGTAAAGACTTGCCAGCCCACTGCCCTAACCCGGCCATGCCGCTGTGGTCGTCGCATCCGCGCGTGTTCCTGGAATTTAACAAGGACGGCGTCGCCAAGTGCCCGTACTGCGGCACGGCCTACACGCTGAAGGAAGGCGCCAGCGCCGGCCATCATTAAACTGCCCAGCGGCGCGCCCCCAGCGCGCCGTTTTTATTTGCATCAAAATATACCGATCAGCCCGGAGCCGTCATGAAACGTCTGAAAGAACTCAATGGCAGCGCCGCCGAAGTCGAAGCGGCGTTCTACGATGCCTTGCACCGCGCCGACCTCGAAGCGCTGATGGCGCTGTGGGCCGACGATGAAGAGATCGTCTGCATCCACCCGGGCGGCGCGCGCCTGATCGGCCACGCCGCCATCCGCGCCTCGTGGGAAACCATCCTGGCCGCCGGCGGCCTGCACATCGTGCCGGCGCAGCTGCATGAAACGCACAATCTGATGAGTTCGGTGCACACGGTGATCGAAGGCGTGACCCAGGAAGAAGGCGGCCCGGCGCACCTGCTGGCAACGAATGTGTACGTAAAAACACCGCGCGGCTGGCGCATCGTGCTGCACCACGCCTCCGTCGCCCCCGGCGGCGCGCCGTCCGACGCCGCGGGGACGCAAATCCTGCACTGATGGCCTTGTCTCTTTCCTACACCGCCCCGCTGTGGCTGCCTGGCGGCCACGCGCAGACGATTTATCCCGCCGTGTGCCTCGCCAAGCCGGCCGTGGCCTTCCGACGCGAACGCTGGCAAGCGCCCGATGGCGATTTCATCGACGTCGACCTGGTCGACGGCCAGCCGGGCCAGCCCTTCGTCGTCCTGTTCCACGGCCTGGAAGGCTCGTCGAACAGCCATTACGCGCGCTCCCTGATGGCCGAGGTGGCCGCGCGCGGCTGGTCGGGCGCCGTGCCGCATTTTCGCGGCTGCTCGGGCGAAGCGAACCTGGCGCCCCGCTTTTACCATTCGGGCGATGCGCAGGAAGTGGACTGGATCGTGCAGCGCCTGCGCCCGCGCGCCACCGGAAAATTGTACGCGGCCGGCGTCTCGCTGGGCGGCAACGCCCTGCTGTGCTGGCTGGGCCAGTCGCAGCACCAGGCCGATTTCATCGATGCGGCAGCGGCCGTGTCCGCCCCGCTGGACCTGGCGCAGGGAGGCAAGGCCCTGTCTTCGGGCGCCAACCGGCTCTACACGCGCATGTTCCTGAACACCTTGAAACCGAAATGCCTGGCCAAGCTGGAACAGTTTCCCGGCCTGTTTGCGCGCGACGCCATGCTGGCCGCGCGCGATTTGCACGCCTTCGACAACGTCGTCACGGCGCCCCTGCACGGCTACCGCGACGCCGACGATTACTGGCACCGCGCCAGCGCCAAGCACGTCTTGCATGACATCACCGTGCCGACCCTGGTATTGAATGCGCAAAACGATCCTTTCCTGCCCGGGCGCTTCCTGCCGCGCAGCGCCGCGCCGAACGTCGCGCTCGAGTATCCGCGCCACGGCGGCCACGTCGGCTTTGCGGCCGGCAAGCTGCCGGGAAGCACACGCTGGCTGCCGCAACGGCTGCTCTCCTTTTTTGAAAACGGCAACATGGCGCCGTCCGCACCGCAAAGCTGGCACGCTGGCGGTGCACGCACTCACACGGAAAACGCTACACATGGATGAACTCGTCAAACAGGCCCTGGCCAAATGGCCGAACGTGCCCCACTGCTACGGCTGGCTGGGCCTGGACGCGCGCGGCCACTGGCGCATGCGCGACCAGCAGGCGCAACAGCAACAACTGCCCGGCGACAAGATCGTCCATGCGGCCCTGTTGAATTTCATCAACCGCAATTACGCCCAGGACGAACGCGGCTGCTGGTTTTTCCAGAACGGCCCGCAGCGCGTGTATGTGAATCTGGAAGCGACGCCGTATATCGCCCGCAGCGATCCGCAGCACGGTTTTGTCTTGCAGACGGGTGCGCCGCTGGAACAGATCGAGCAAGTGTATTGGTGCGACGACGGCATGCTGATCTTGCGCCATGGCGATATCGTGGCGCAGGTCGACGACCGCGACATTTCGCAAGTGTTGGACGCGCTGTATTTCGATGGACAGCTGGCCAGCGACGACGACTTGCTGACCTGGCTGCAAGAACGCCGGGGCACGCTGACCCTATTGCATGACGGCAAGGAGATCGCCGTCCAGCCGCTGCGCTACGATGACGTGCCGCAAACCTTCGGCTTCCAGCCGGTGCCGCAAGCCGATACGGACTAGCCCTTCTGGTCCTTGATCTGCTCGCGGCGCTTTTCCTGCAGCTCGCGCTCGCGCGCGTCGATCACGGCCTGGTCATAAAAGGTCGCGTCCGTCGATTTGCGGGCGATCGTCAGCTGGTCCAGCGCAGCCATGGTGGCGCCCTGCAGCACGTAGGATTCGGCCAGCGCCATGTGCTGCAAGGTCATCTTGCCCTGGTCCGCATAGGCTTTTGCCAGTAAATCGTAGAGTTCCGGCTCTTCCTTGTAGAGCTGCACCTGGTCACGCAAATACAAGGTCGATTGCTCCAGCTTGCCGGCCGCCATCAGCGCTTCCGCATACTGGTGGGCAATGCCGCGCGAGAGGGGAAACTGCTGGCGCGCAGCATCGGCCGCCTTCAGGGCTTGCTGCGCCACTTCCTTCTTTTGTGCCGGCATCAACAGCACTTCCAGTTCCATCGCCGCCAGCAGGGAATTGGGCGCCTGCGTGCCGCCCGAGGTAAACACGTTCGGTCCGGCCGGCTGGTGCAGGGCCGCATTGGCCGCATCGAGTTCCTTTTGCGCCTCCGCCGGCTTGCCCTGCTTGACGGCGACAAAGGACAAGCCGTAATGGGCGGCCGTCACCTGAAAGCGGCTTTGCTGTTCCAGCTGCGTCTTGAAAACAGCCTTGGCATTCAGCAGGCCTTGCACGCTTTCATCCTGCAGCACGCGGGCGCGGGCGCGGGCCAGGTGGAAACTCAGGCTGTCCGCACGCTGCTTGTAAGGCTGCTCGCGGATGCGCGCCTGGATGTCGGCGATACGTTCCGTCGTCAGCGGATGGGTCTGCAGATAGGCGGGCATCAGGTCGCTGTACGAGCGGCTGGCCGCCTGCATGCGCCCGAAGAAGGCCACCATGCCGGTGGTGTCGAAACCGGCCTCGCCCATGATCTGGAAACCGATGCGGTCCGCCTCGCGTTCCGCGTCGCGGCCGAAATTGAGCTGGCGCTGGATGGCCAGGCCCTGGCCGGCCGCAAACACGCCCATGGCCACGTCACCGCCCGCGCGCGAAGCGAGTGCCGCCAGCAGCATGGCCGCCAGCGGCATCAGGGCATCCTGGCGCTGCTGGCCCAGCATGCGCGCGATATGGCGCTGCGCCACGTGGCCGATCTCGTGCGACAGCACGGACGCCAGTTCCGCCTCCGTTTGCGCCGCCAGCACGAGGGCCGAGTGCACGCCGATGAAGCCGCCCGGCAAGGCAAACGCGTTCAACTGGGGATCGCGCACGGCAAAGAAGAAATAGTCGTAATTCGTTTCGCCGCGCACGCTGGGCCGCGCCGCCACGAGGGCGTTGCCGAAGGTGTTCAGGTACTCGAGCAGGGGCGCGTCATCGAGGTAATCGCGGTCGCCGCGCAGGCCCCGCATGATTTCCTCGCCGATCTTGCGCTCCATCGCCGGCGACAGGTCTTCGCGCGACGTATCGCCCAGGTTCGGCAGGTTCGGCGCGGGCGGCACGGGCAGTTGCGTCCAGCTGCCGGCCGGCTTGGCCGGCGCACTGGCAGCCGGCGCCGCTGGCGCGGACGTATAGGTTTGCGCCAGCGCAGACGGCGCTGCGACGCAGAAGGCGGCCAGCACCGACGCGCGCCGGGAGCCGCGCAGCCATGCCGCAGCGGCGTTTGCAAGTATGGTCGGAAGGGGAGTTTTTGAATTCACGGGTGCTATCATACCTTGTTAGCGGCACCCATTCCCACGCGTGCCGCGCCCCACTCCTCACCTATTTTTGACGCCATGACAACAGCAGACAAGCAAGCCCCCGCCGGAGAACTGACCCATTTCGACGCCACGGGCCAGGCCCATATGGTCGACGTGGGCAGCAAGGAAGACACGCGCCGCAGCGCCGTGGCGGCCGGCACCATCCGCATGCAGCCGGCCACCCTGGCCCTGATCATTTCCGGCAATGCAAAAAAAGGCGACGTGCTGGGCATCGCCCGCATCGCCGCCATCATGGGCGCCAAGCGCACCAGCGACCTGATTCCCCTGTGCCACCCGCTGGCCCTCACGCGCGTCACCGTCGACTTTGAAGTGGACGAAGCGGCCAACAGCGTGCACTGCCGCGCCCAGGTCGACACGACGGGCAAGACGGGCGTCGAAATGGAAGCGCTGACGTCCGTGCAAATCGGCTTGTTGACGATCTACGACATGTGCAAGGCCGTCGACCGCGGCATGGTGATGACGAATGTGCGCGTGCTGGAAAAGCATGGCGGCAAGTCGGGCGACTGGCACGCCGAGGTGTAACTATGCTGCCTGGCGCGCAAGATGAATCTGGGCGCGGCGCAAATCGCGCAGCAGCCACACGGCACTGGCCAGGCACAGCGCGATGATGGCCACGGACAGGGGCAGGTGGAATTGTTCCAGCCCTGCCAGTGCAAAGCCGGCGTGGATCAGGAAGGTGCCCACGCCCAGCGCGGCGCAGACACCCGCATACAGGGTCGCCTGCGGGGTTGCCAGCAATACGTGCCGGTAGCCAACCAGCACCAGGGCAATGGCCGCCAGGTTAAACACGAGAAAACCCTGCACGCCGCCCGGCAAATGAAACATTTCCCATTCTTTCCAGTAGGCAGCGTCGATTTGATGCAGGATGAGGAACAACATGGTCCAGAAGTAGCTGCGCGGCATAAGATTCACATTCGTCAATGTTGATCCCATTGTAAAGCCCACACCGCGCACCTGCATGTGCCCATGGCATTTTTCTATGCAAAAATGAATTTCATTGATATAAATGCTTTTTCATCAAGAAATCATGCATACTGCGAATCGACCATATCCAGATGAGCATCGCATGACAAGCAACAAGCCCGCCGCCGAAACCAAGCTCCAGGACTTCGAGTTCGAGGCCATGAATCTGCAGGTGGGCGGACGCATCCAGTTCATCACGCACCGCACCATCAAACCCATCCAGCATTTCTCGACCGTGATCGGCTATGTGAAAGACGAGTACCTGATCGTCAAGATTCCCATGGAAAACGGCGCGTCCGTCGTCCTCAACGAGGGCGACAAGCTGACCATCCGCGTGTTTTCCGGTGTCACCGTCTGTTCGTTTTCCTGCAGCGTGCTGCGCATCTTCGGCCGCCCGCTCAATTATGTGCACCTGAGCTTTCCCGACACCATCCAGGGCACCAGCCTGCGCACGGCCATGCGCGTGAAAGTGGAGATTCCAGCGCAGCTGAGCTACCGCGACGTGCCGGCCGTGCCCGTGTTCATCGTCAACCTCAGCGTCTCGGGCGCGCTGATCGAGGCGCCCAGCATGCTCACGCCCGACGACGAAGGCGTGGCGCTCAGCTTTACCTTGCTGGTGCAACCGAACAAGCATCAGATGCGCGTCAACACGCGCGCCCGCATCCAGAACGTCAGCGTGGGCAAGCCGTCCAATGGCCATGCGGCCGGGGTGGCCGAAATCTATACGTATGGCGTGCAATTCATCGACCTGGAACCGACCCACTACACCTTGCTGCAAAACCTCACGTATGAAGCGCTGATCGCGGACCGCCAAAAAATCGTCTGATGCCGGCGCGGCTGGCGCCGCTCACTGCGTCGCCACCACCTTGGGAATATTCGTGCGGGTAATGGCCTCCTTGGCCGCCGCATTCGTCACGCTGGTGCTGTTGAACCAGCTCAGGCTGCTGCTGCCGAGCTGCAACTCCATGTTCACCGTCTGGCCGCCCATGCCGCTGCCCAGGTCGCCCGCCAGGGTCAGCTCGATATTGCCCTTGTCGACCTTGGCGCCGGCCACTTCGCGCGTCGGACTGAACACGGGAATGGCGCTGGGCACGGCCTCGGTGGGGGTGCTGCAGGCAGCCGCCAGGCCGCCGTTTTCCTGCACGCACAGGGCCACGGCCGTTTTCAGCGGCGCGGCCGCCGCCAGCACGTTGCTTACCTTGGCCCGCATCGTATAGTCGCCGTACTGGGGAATGGCCACGGCCGCCAGGATGCTGGCGATGGCCACCACGATCATCAGTTCTATCAGGGTAAATCCGCTTTGCGCGCGCATCGTATCCTCCCATGGTGCATTGCTCACGCAGTTCACGGTGCAAGCGCCATGCCAGCGGCGCGCCCGGGCAGCGGCGGTGGCAGTGGAAAGAAAAGCGACACTTTTTGGCAGTTTCGGACCAGGCTTGTCGGCCCAGGCCGGGAATCTGCCTGTCTTGCGGGCAAAAAAAAAGGAGCCGAAGCTCCTTTTTTGTACTGCGGTGACCAGGCTGAAATTACAGCATGGCTTTCAGCAGACGCGCCATTTCCGACGGGTTTTTGGTCACGGTGATGCCGCAAGCTTCCATGATTTCCAGCTTGGCTTGTGCCGTATCGGCACCGCCCGAGATCAGCGCGCCGGCGTGGCCCATGCGCTTGCCTGGAGGAGCGGTCACGCCAGCGATGAAGCCGACGACCGGTTTTTTCATGTTGTCCTTGATCCAATAAGCCGCGTTGGCTTCGTCCGGACCGCCGATTTCGCCGATCATGATGACCGCGTCGGTATCTGGATCGTCATTGAACATCTTCATGATGTCGATGTGCTTCAGACCGTTGATCGGGTCGCCGCCGATGCCGACTGCCGACGATTGGCCCAGGCCCAGCGCGGTCAATTGACCCACTGCTTCATAGGTCAGGGTGCCGGAACGGGACACGACGCCGATACGGCCCTTCTTGTGGATGTGACCTGGCATGATGCCGATCTTGATTTCGTCTGGCGTGATCAGGCCTGGGCAGTTAGGGCCCAGCAGCAAGGTTTTGCTGTTGGCTTTGGCCATGCGGTCTTTCAGGGCCATCATGTCGCGGACAGGAATGCCTTCGGTGATGCAAATGGCCAGATCCATTTCAGCTTCGACAGCTTCCCAGATCGCCGCTGCCGCGCCTGCTGGCGGTACGTAGATGACGGAAACGTTGGCGCCGGTTTCTTTTTTCGCTTCGGTCACGTTAGCGAAAATAGGAATGCCTTCGAAATCTTCGCCGGCTTTCTTCGGGTTCACGCCTGCCACGAAGGCAGCTTTGCCGTTCGCGTAGTCGCGGCAACCGCGGGTGTGGAACTGGCCGGTCTTGCCGGTGATCCCTTGGGTAACGACTTTGGTATCTTTATTGATCAGAATGGACATGTTGATTCCTTAATTAAGCTTGACCGGCAGCAGCGGCAACGACGCTCTTGGCTGCATCTTCCATGGTGTCGGCTGCGATGATAGGCAGACCGGAATCGGCCAGCATCTTCTTGCCCAGGTCTTCGTTGGTGCCCTTCATGCGCACGACCAGCGGTACGTTCAGCGAGACGGCTTTCACTGCGGCGATGACGCCTTCAGCGATCACGTCGCAACGCATGATGCCGCCGAAAATGTTCACCAGGATGGCTTTCAGGCCTGGGTTTTTCAGCATGATCTTGAACGCTTCGGTGACTTTTTCCGCCGTGGCGCCGCCGCCGACGTCCAGGAAGTTGGCCGGCTCGCCGCCGAACAGCTTGATGGTGTCCATGGTGGCCATGGCCAGGCCGGCGCCGTTCACCAGGCAACCGATGTTGCCGTCGAGCGAGATGTAGGCCAGGTCGAATTTCGACGCTTCGATTTCAGCTGGATCTTCTTCGTCCAGATCGCGCAGGGCGACGATTTCCGGGTGACGGAACAGGGCGTTCGGGTCAAAGTTGAACTTGGCGTCCAGGGCGATGACTTTGCCGCTGCCGGTAACGATCAGCGGGTTGATCTCGGCCAGCGAGCAATCGGTTTCCCAGTACGCTTTGTACAGGCCTTGCAGGTTGGCGCGGGCGTCGGCGATCGAACCGGCAGGCACGCCGATCTTGGCGGCGATGTCGTCTGCCTGGGCATCGGTCAGGCCCGTGCCTGGATCGATGGTGACGTGGTGGATCTTCTCAGGGTGGCTCTCGGCCACTTCTTCGATGTCCATGCCGCCTTCGGACGATGCCATCAGGACGATTTTCTGGGTAACGCGGTCGGTGACCAGCGAAACGTACAGTTCTTGCTTGATGTCGGCGCCTTCTTCCACCAGCAGGCGGTTGACTTTCTGGCCTTCGGCGCTGGTCTGATGCGTGATCAGCTGCATGCCCATGATCTGGTCAGCGTATTCCTTGACCTGTTCCATCGATTTTGCCACTTTCACGCCGCCGCCCTTGCCGCGGCCACCTGCGTGGATCTGCGCCTTGACGACCCATACCGGGCCGCCCAGGGTTTCCGCAGCCTTGACGGCTTCTTCGACGGACATGCACGGAATACCGCGTGGTACCGTCACTCCGTGCTGCCGGAGGATTTCTTTGGCTTGATACTCATGGATTTTCATGCTGGCTTCCCTTCTGATACTGATTTGTAAAAATACGGTTAGTGGTGCAAAAAAAACAGGAAAAACAGCGCCGGGGTCACGCTTTGGCTACCCAGCGCGGGTAATACTGTGCAACCGCCCCGCCATCCGTGCGCAGGGCGTGGCATTTGTCGAGTTGAAACGGCTTTTCATGCGGCAAATCAGCATTCTCACCGTCGCGGGTCGACCAGACATCGCCGGCAAATGCCTGAACCGTCGCAGTCGGCAAGACTTGCGCCAGTTCCGTCAAATGGGTACAGCCGGCGATTCCCGCCAGGCGCTGTTTCAAGTCGCGGCGGAAATTCTTCAATAAATTCAGACCGATCAGCGTCCGATAAGCGGGGCCGATGGTATCGCAAAAACCGGGATAGGGCACGGCATCGGAGGCAGCTTCGGCCTCGACAATGGTCAGTTCGCGATCGACGGTAATGCGTAAGTGGAGGTCATGCAGAGGGGCGCCGGCGGGACGGGGGCCGGAGGCCAGGGTCGCGTCATAGCTTTTGATGTCGGTGATATGGGCGTCAATATCCCACAGGCCGTCGTCGCGCACATACGCTTGGACGTCGATAACGCGGGAGTGCCGTAGGGCGCGCCGGGATACGGGAGTTGACAGGGGCATAAGACCGATGCCGCTTGCGCGGCCATAATTAGTAAGCAGCCATGTGCCTAAAGCACTCTGTTCGCAGCTTCTACGAACAGCAACCGCACCTGCGGCGCCGCAAAAACCCTAAAAGTGTAGCACACAGGGCGCTAGTTGCGTCGCAACATAATTTTTTATTGGTCTTGCCGCCCGCCGCAAATCATTAACAGAAATTGCAAAGTGAATGACTACCATTCAGAATTCAAATAACTGATGTCGGGCATGCAAGCGCCGGCAGCCTGGCCGGCGCCACGCTTCAGTCGGCCACCCCCAGTGCACGCAAAACGGGCAAGGTGCGCGCGGAAAAATACTGTGCGTGCGCCAGCAGTTCGGCCAGGTTTTCCTCTTCCGTCAACAAAGGCTGCCCATCCTTCGTCAGCAATTGCTCCAGGCGCAGCAGCACCGGCCACGTCGCATGCACACACTCTTGCGGCGTTGAGCAACCTTGCTGTTTTGCCCACAGGAACAGTTGTTGTAAATGCGATACAACCACGCCACCGCCCGTCAGGGGGCTGGCAAGGACGTGCAAATCGGTTCTTGCCAGTGCTTGCTCCAGCAAGTGCGCATTCAGGCGCGCCGTTTGCGGCCGCGCCACGGCGACATCGGCCTCGTCCTGGACGGCAAGCACGCTGCCTTTGCTGACCAGCACCAGCATGACCTGCAGCAGGGCGGCCAGGCTCGCTTCAGTGCCAGCCATTTGCTGCTCCAGTTCGCCTATCGTGTACACGCGATGGTCGGCCATGGCGTCAAGCACGGGCGCATACACGCGCTCGTCCATATCGGCGTCGCCCAGTACGCCATGCACGCTCAACACCACTTCGTCGCGGGGCACGGCCAGCATCACGCGCACGGCCCGCAAGGCACTGGCCTGGGCCAACGGCGTCAGCCTGCGCGCGCCCTTGACCCAGTAATCCTTGCGGAACTGTTCGTTGACAAGGAAGGCGCGCGTCGTCTCGCGGAAGATGGGATCGGGTATCTCGGCCAGGAATTGCTGGTGCTCGGTCGTCAGGTTCAGCATGTCGACCAGAGCCGTATAGTTGGCGGACGCGGCGAACTCGAGCTTGGCCTCGCCCAGCATGGCAGCGACGCTGGAAAAAGCCATGGGCTGCCAGTCGGCATTGAAATACTCATGGGCAAGATAATGTCCATCCATCGCCTTGAGCTTGTCGAAGCGGTCCGCCAGCTGCGGGTTGGCGTCCAGATAGCGCGGTTGCACGGCGATCATCCGCTCGACGAAATCGATGGCGCCGTCGACTCTGGCCAGCACGCCCTGGCCCGGGGCGCTCATGACGCGGCTATGTTCGGCCAGCAAGTCGCGCATCGGCATCATTGCGGCCCAGCCTGGCTGCGTGTTGTAGCTGATGAAGGCGACACCGCCGACTTTCAGCTTGCGCCGCAGGAAGTCGACGATCAGCGCGCGATTTTCCGCCGAAACCCAGCTCCAGATTCCGTGCAGGCAGATGAAGTCGAAATCGGGCAAGTCGTCGCGGCGGCAAAACTGCGCGAACGATTCGTCCGTAAATTGCGCGCCGGCGCCGGCCGCGCTGGCCAGCTCCTGCGCAAAGGCGGCCTGGGACGGATTGAAATCATTGCCATGCCAGCGCGTGGCGGACGCCGCCGCATGGATGTTGGCGCTGACGCCCTGACCAAAGCCCAGTTCGCAAGCCGTGCCGCTGGCCGGCAAGGCCAGGCCGGCGGCCAGCAGGGGCAGCCGCAGGCGCAGAGGATTCAATTCTTCGTAGTAGCCATAGGTATAGGCAATTTCGGCCATATAGCCGGCATTCCAGTTGCTCATCTCGATCCTGTCACGGTCAGGGGCTGTGCGCATCGCACAGCGTTCGAGCGCCAGCATACCCGATCGCGCGGCGTCGCCATACGGGAAACAGACGGCGTTTGAAAGCGCAGTTCGTGGCGGCACGGCGGGAGCGGCCGGCGCACCCTGGCCGGCCTTATTCCTCGTCGGGCTCCAGCCCCTTCAAGGCCACCTGTACGGCGCGCTGGGAAAAGCCGCGCTGCATCAGGAAGCGCATCTGCTTGCTGCGCTGCTCGGCGTCCTGCGCCACTTGCCCGAACTTGCGGCGCCATACTTCGCAGGCGCGCGCAACTTCGCCTTCGGCCAGGCCCGCCTTGAGTTCCTGCAGCGCTTCGCCGCCGATGCCATGGCTTTGCAATTCGGCCATGATGCGGCTGTTGCCGAAGCGGGCCGAGCGGCGGTGGATCAGCGACTCGGAAAAGCGCTCCTGCGACAGCCAATTGGCTTGCTCCAGGCTGTCGAGCAAGGCTTCCACGTCATCGCCCTCTTGCGCATGCCGCTGCAGCTTGCGCCGCAATTCCATGCGGCTGTGTTCACGCATCGACAAAAAGCGTAGCGCCCTGCCCTTCAGGCTTAGTTGTACTGCGGCCATACACCCACCTTGTCTTTCATTCCACGATCACGTCACCCAAACACAATCGCCGCCCGGCGCAACAGCGCGGGACGGCGATCATGGTCCTACCTTGCGGCAAGCCATGCGTAGGTCGGATTAGGCCCCTTGGGCCGTAATCCGACAACATTGTTGACGTCTGTGGCGTTGTCGGATTACGTGCGGCTTTGCCGCGCTAATCCGACCTACTCTGGCTTGGCTTCCGCAGCCTTGGCAGCCTTGTCGGCGGCTTTATCGGCTTTTTCCGGCTTTTCAGCAGCCAGCGGCGGCAGTTCGCGCACGCCCAGCGAAGCGCGGACCTTGTTTTCGATTTCGCGGGCCAGCGCCGGACGCTCTTGCAGGAAGGCGCGGGCGTTGTCCTTGCCCTGGCCGATGCGTTCGCCGTTGTAGCTGTACCACGAGCCGGATTTTTCCACGATCTTGGCATCCGAGCCCAGGTCCAGGATTTCGCCTTCGCGCGAAGTGCCTGCGCCGTACAGGATGTCGAAGTGCGCTTCCTTGAACGGTGGCGCGATCTTGTTCTTGACGACCTTGACCTTGGTTTCGTTGCCGATTACTTCATCGCCGGACTTGATCGAGCCGGTGCGGCGGATATCGAGGCGCACGGAGGCGTAGAATTTCAGCGCATTGCCGCCCGTGGTCGTTTCCGGGCTGCCGAACATCACGCCGATCTTCATGCGGATCTGGTTGATGAAGATGACCAGGGTATTGGTGCGGTTGATGGAACCGGTCAGCTTGCGCAGGGCTTGCGACATCAGACGTGCTTGCAGGCCTGGCAGGGAGTCGCCCATGTCGCCTTCGATCTCGGCGCGTGGCGTCAGTGCGGCCACGGAGTCGATGACGACGAGGTCGACGCTGCCCGAACGCACGAGGGCGTCGCAGATTTCCAGCGCCTGCTCGCCCGTGTCCGGTTGCGAGATCAGCAATTCATGCAGGTTCACGCCCAGCTTTTGCGCGTAACCGACGTCGAGTGCATGCTCGGCATCGATAAAGGCGCACGTGCCGCCCAGTTTTTGCATTTCGGCGATGGTTTGCAGGGTCAAGGTGGTTTTACCCGACGATTCCGGACCGTAGATTTCCACCACGCGGCCGCGCGGCAAGCCGCCCACGCCCAGCGCGATATCGAGGCCGAGCGAACCGGTCGACACGACTTGCACTTCTTCGATCGGTGCGCTGGCATCCATGCGCATGACCGAACCTTTGCCAAACTGCTTCTCGATCTGCGCCAGTGCGGCGGCGAGCGCCTTGGCTTTTTCCGATGCGGGTACTACAGCTTTTTTATCGTCCATATGTTCTTTCAGCCGTTCTACAGTTGCGGATTCACGTGACGCATCTACGTGAACCGTGCAGCCTGCGATAGCGCCAGTGGGTTAAATTCTTTACACAGACAGTACTGTATAAAAAAACAGTGATCAATGCAAGCGGAACGTGGATTTGTTTTGAAACAGATCAATACAACCGCGGATTTTCATAAAAATTCGCCACCTTGCGGAAAATGAAACACAATACAAGCTTCTACCGCCGCAAGCATAGGAAGTGCACCATGCGTATTTTACTTGCCGAAGATGACAGCGTGCTGGCCGATGGCCTGACCCGCTCGCTGCGCCAGTCCGGTTATGCGATCGACTACGTCAAGACGGGCCAGGAGGCCGATACGGCCCTGTCCACCCAGGAATTCGACTTGCTGATCCTCGACCTGGGCCTGCCGAAAATGTCCGGACTGGAAGTGCTGCGCCGCCTGCGCGCGCGCGCCTCGCTGCTGCCCGTGCTGATCCTGACGGCCGCCGATTCCATCGAACAACGCGTCAATGGCCTCGACCTCGGTGCCGATGATTATATGGCCAAGCCGTTCGCCTTGTCGGAACTGGAGGCAAGAGTGCGCGCCCTGACGCGCCGCGGCGCCGGCGGCGGCGCCACCATCATCAAGCACGGCCCTCTCAGCTACGACCAGGTAGGGCGCAGCGCCTACATCAACGACCAGATGCTCGACCTGTCGGCGCGCGAATTGGGCTTGCTGGAAATCTTGCTGGGCCGCACCGGCCGCCTCGTGTCGAAAGAGCAGCTGGTTGACCACCTGTGCGAATGGGGCGAGGAAGTGTCGAACAACGCCATCGAAGTATATGTGCACCGCCTGCGCAAGAAGATCGAGGTGGGCGGCGTGCGCATCGCCACCGTGCGCGGCCTCGGCTATTGCCTGGAAAAATACTCGGAAGCGGCGCGCCTGAACGCCGAAGCGGGCGAGTCGGCAAGCCCGGCCAGCGGACCTGCCAGCAAGTGAAGGCGCGCGAGGCGCCAGCGGACGAGCCGGACGACGACGACTGGTTCGAGCCGCCCACCACGGAGCAGGACGACACCATCGAGCATTCGCTGTTCGGCGAAATCCTCGACTGGATGCTGGCGCCCCTGCTGCTGCTGTGGCCGATGAGCATCGCCATCACCTATCTGGTGGCCAAGGGCATCGCCAATCAGCCGTTCGACCATGCGCTGGAAGACAGCGTGACGGTGCTCACGCAGCAGGTCAAGCAGGCGGACGGCGCCATGCTGCGCCGCGCGCCCGACAAGAACGAAAAGGGCAGCAATAATAACGGACGCGACTTGCTGCGCGGCGACGATGTCGACACCCTGTATTACCTGGTGGTGGGCCCGCGCGGCGAATACCTGGCCGGCGACCGCGATTTGCCGCCGCCGCAAGACCCCGACAAATACCGCAGCGGCATGGTGCTGTTTCGCAACGACACCATCCACGGCACGCCCGTGCGCGTGGCGTTCAGCTATCTCGACATTCCTTCCGGCAACGACGATGAGCAAAGCCGCGCGCTGGTGCAAGTGGCGGAAACCCTGGAAAAGCGCGCCCAGCTGGCCAATGAAATCATCAAGGGCGTGATTTTGCCGCAGTTCATCATCCTGCCCGTGATCCTGGCCCTCGTCTGGTTTGCCCTGGCGCGCGGCCTGTCGCCGCTGGCGCAATTGCAGGAACGCATACGCGCGCGGCCGCCCGACGATCTATCTCCCATCGAATCGGGCCAGGTACCCGAGGAAATCACGCCGCTGGTCGGTTCGCTCAACGAGATGCTCTCGCGGCTGTCGCTGTCGATCGACATGCAGAAACGCTTCATCGCCGATGCCGCGCACCAGATGAAAACGCCGCTGGCCGGCATGCGCATGCAATCGGAACTGGCCCTGCGCCAGACCGACCACGACGAGATCCACCGCTCGCTGCTGCAACTGGCGAAAAGTTCGGAAGCGGCCACGCGCCTGGTCAACCAGTTGCTGGCCCTGGCGCGCGCGGAAAACCAGCCGCAGGCGGGCACGGCGTTCGAGCCGATCGAGCTGAGCGAACTGGCGCGCGGCGTGGTGCAGGACTGGGTGCAAGCCTCGTTTGCCCAGCATATCGACCTGGGCTTCGAACAGCCCGCGTATTCGATCATGATTTCCGGCAATGCCATGATGCTGCGCGAGCTGCTGAGCAACCTGATCGACAATGCCCTGCGCTACACGCCGACGGGCGGCAGCGTCACGGTGCGCGTGCGCAGCACCCTGGAACTGGCCATCCTGGAGGTGGAAGATACGGGCCCAGGCATCGCGCCGGCCGAGCGGGCCCACGTGTTCGAGCGCTTTTACCGCATTCTTGGCAGCAATGTGGACGGCAGCGGCCTGGGCCTGGCCATCGTGCGCGAGATTGCCCAGCAGCACGGCGCGGAAGTCGATATTTTCAACAATCCGCGCGCGCAGTCGCCGAAACTGCCGGGCACCCTGCTGCGCCTGAGCATCGCCCTGCTGTTGCCGGAGGCGCCAGAAGAGGATGACATCACGTATGGATAAGCCGAGCCCACCCGTTTCTCCGCCGCGGCCATCGCACGCGCCCAGCCCCGAGCTGCAGGCGCGCCGCGATATCCACTGGCGCAAGACGCGGCGCCTGACGGCCATCCTGTTGCTGGTCTGGCTGCTGACGGGCTTCCTGACCGTGTTCTATGCGCGCGAGCTGCTGCACCTGAACCTGTTCGGCTGGCCCCTGCCCTTCTATATGGCGGCCCAGGGCGCCTCGCTCGTGTACCTGGCCATCATCGCCTTCTATGCCTGGCGCATGCGGCGCCTGGACCGCGACTTCCATGCCGAGGAGCGAGCATGAGCGGCCAGCGCAGCTTCTTTGCCCGGCTGAGCCGCTACTACCTGCTGTTTACGGCCGGTTTCGCCGCCTTCCTGCTGGCCTTGTCCGTGCTGGAACAGGAAGGCATGCCGCGCGCGTGGATAGGCTATCTGTTCATGCTCGTCACCATCACCCTGTACGCCACCATCGGCGTCATCAGCCGCACCTCGAACGTCACCGAATACTATGTGGCGGGGCGCCGGGTGCCGGCCATGTTCAACGGCATGGCCACGGCCGCCGACTGGATCTCGGCCGCCAGCTTCATCAGCCTGGCCGGCGGCTTGTACCTGAACGGCTTCGACGGCCTGGCCTTCATCATGGGCTGGACGGGCGGCTATTGCCTGGTGGCGCTATTGATCGCGCCCTACCTGCGCAAGTTCAGCCAATACACGATTCCCGATTTCCTCGCCGCCCGCTACGGCAGCGGCACCGACAAGCGGGGCGCCAGCGTGCGCGTGGTGGCCGTGGCCGCCACCATCATCGTGTCGTTTACCTATGTGGTGGCGCAGATCTACGCCGTCGGCCTGATCGCCTCGCGCTTCACGGGCGTGGATTTTTCCGTCGGCATCTTCCTGGGCCTGGCCAGCATTCTCGTGTGCTCCTTTCTGGGCGGCATGCGCGCCATCACGTGGACGCAGGTGGCCCAATACATCATCATCCTCGTCGCCTTTCTGATTCCCGCCATGTGGCTGTCGGTCAAGCATGCGGACAATCCCGTGCCACAGATCGCCTATGGCAAGGTGCTGACGCAGCTGAGCGCGCGCGAACACGTGCTGGAAACGGACCCGAAAGAAAACGAAGTGCGCGCCATCTTCCGCCAGCGCGCGCAAAGCTACCAGGCGCGCATCGATGGCTTGCCCGCTTCCTGGGAGCAAGGCCACCTGGCGGCCCAGCGCCAGCTCGACAGTTTGCGCCAGCGCAATGCCTCGCTGTTCGACATCCGCAACGCAGAGCGCTACCTGATCGCCTATCCGAAGAGTCCGGACGAGGCACGCGTGCTGTGGCAGGCGGCGCAGGCGCAGAACCAGAAACGCGCCGAGCCCATCATTCCGCACGCGCAGCCGTTTCCCGCCGCCGACCGCGAGCAGTCCGACATCAAGCGCAACAATTTCCTGGCCCTCGTATTCTGCATGATGCTGGGCACGGCCGCCCTGCCGCACATCCTCATGCGATCGTACACCACGCCTTCCGTGCACGACACGCGCGTGTCCGTGTTCTGGACCCTGTTCTTCATCCTGTTGATCTATCTCACGATTCCCGCGCTGGCCGTGCTGGTCAAGTACGATATCTACTCGGCGCTCGTGGGCACGCAATATGCGAACCTGCCCACGTGGGTGTCGTACTGGGCCAATGTGGACAAGCTCAGTCCGCTGATCAGCATCGTCGACGTCAACCGCGACGGCATCGTGCAACTGGCGGAAATTTCCATCGACGCCGACGTGCTGGTGCTGGCCACGCCCGAGATCGCCGGCCTGCCCTACGTGATTTCCGGCCTGGTGGCGGCCGGCGGCCTGGCCGCCGCCCTGTCGACGGCCGATGGCTTGCTGCTGGCCATCTCGAACGCCCTGTCGCATGACATCTATTACAAGGTGGTCGACCCCAGCGCTTCGACGCAAAAGCGCGTGACGATTTCAAAATTGCTGCTGCTGGCCGTGGCCTTCATCGCCGCCTATGCGGCCTCGCAAAAGCCGGCCGACATTTTGTCGCTGGTGGGCGTGGCCTTTTCCCTGGCCGCCTCGACCCTGTTCCCGCCGCTGGTGCTGGGCGTCTTCTGGCAACGCGCCAATTACCAAGGCGCGCTGGCCGGCATGCTGACGGGCTTTGGCGTATGCCTGTACTACATGCTGCACACGAGCACCATGCTGGGCGGCAATGCCAGCGGTCAATGGTTCCACATCGCGCCCATTTCCGCCGGCATCTTCGGCGTGCCGGCCGGCCTGGCCACCGCCGTGCTGGTCAGCTGGCTGACGCCGGCGCCGGGACGCCGCAGCACGGGGCTGGTCGAGCATATCCGGGCGCCGGAATAAAAGCGCAGCGAGGACTGGCTGAGATAGAACACATAGCGGAAAAGACAGCGTCCCGGCAAAAAAGGAGTAGGCTGGAGGGCCGTTCCATTTACGAGGAAATCCCATGCCGTCTGGAAAAATTCTTGTTGCCCAGGGAGGCGGTCCGACCGCCGTCATCAATCAGTCGCTGGTAGGCGTGGTGCTCGAATCGCGGCGCTTCCAGCACGTCACGCGCGTGTATGGCGCGCTGCACGGCGTGCGCGGCATCGTCAATGAAGAATTCGTCGATCTGACGCAGGAAACCAGCCATAACCTGGAACTGGTGGCCGCCACGCCGTCCTCTGCCCTCGGCTCCACGCGCGACAAGCCCGACATCGCCTACTGCCAGCAAATCTTCGAAGTGCTGCGCGCGCACGAGATCGAACATTTCTTTTATATCGGCGGCAACGACTCGTCCGACACGGTGCGCATCGTCAGCGAGGAAGCGCACAAGGCCGGCTATCCGCTGCGCTGCATCCACATCCCGAAAACCATCGACAACGACCTGGTCGGCAGCGACCACACGCCGGGCTTTCCCTCGGCCGCGCGTTTCGTCGCGCAAGCGTTCGCCGGCGCCAACCTCGACAACGCGGCCTTGCCCGGCGTGTACGTGGGCGTCGTGATGGGTCGTCACGCGGGCTTCTTGACGGCCGCCTCGGCGCTGGGCAAGAAGTTCCCCGACGATGGCCCGCACCTGATCTACCTGCCCGAGCGCGTCTTCGTGCTGGAACAGTTTCTTGCCGACGTGAAGACAACGTATGAAAAATATGGCCGCTGCGTGATCGCCGTCTCGGAAGGCATCCACGACGCCTCGGGCGAGCCGATCGCCAGCCTGCTGGCGAAAGAAGTCGAACGCGATGCGCATGGCAATGTGCAATTGTCGGGCACGGGCGCGCTGGCCGACCTGCTGTGCGACGAAATCAAGGCCAAGCTCGGCATCAAGCGTGTGCGCGGCGATACCTTCGGCTATCTGCAGCGCTCCTTCATCGGCTGCGTTTCCGACGTCGACCAGCGCGAAGCCCGCGAGGTGGGCGAAAAGGCCGTGCAGTTCGCCATGTGGGGCGACCGCGACGGCTCAGTCGCCATCAAGCGCACGGGCTTTTATTCCGTCGATTACGAACTGCTGCCATTGACGGAAGTGGCGGGCAAGACGCGCACCATGGAAGACGAGTTCATCAGCGCCAGCGGCACGGACGTCACCGATGCGTTCAGGCTGTATCTGCGACCGCTGCTGGGCTCGGGCATGCCCGATGCCTTCCGCCTGCGCGCCGCGAAAGTGGCGAAGGTCCTGAAACCCTAGCTGGACTCCGCCAGCAACAGCGGCCGCAGCTTGACGGCCGCCTCCTTGAGCTGGGGCACGTGCTGCATCAGCTGCTCCACGGATTTGCGCGCCACGGGCGCGTGGCAGGCGACGGCCGCCACGATGCGCCCGTCGGCCGCGCAGATGGGCACGGCCACGGCCACCATGCCGTGCACGAATTCCTCGTCATCGATGCCGATGCCCAGGCGGGCGATGCGCACGATTTCGCGCTCGAGCAATGCCGGGTCCGTGATGCTTTTCGGCGTGCGCGCTTCCAGCCCCAGCATGGCCAGCAATTCGCGCCGCTCAAGCAAACTCATGTGCGCCAAAAACAGCTTGCCGCTGGCCGTGCAATGCATGGGCGCGCGGCTGCCCAGCACCAAATGCAGACGTAGCGCTTCCTGCGTTTCCACCCTGTCCACGTAGACGATGGCATTACCTTCGGGAATGGCCAGATTGCACGTCTCGCCCGTGACGGCCACCAGGCTGCCCAGGATGCTGCGGCTCACGCGGATCAGGGCATTGTTGCGCAAGGTCGCCAGCGCCAGGTTGGTCGAGGCGGCACCGGGCACATAGCCGCGTCCCACGGGTGTGCGCAGCACATAGCCGTGCTGCTCCAGGGTATCGAGCAAACGCATCATGCTGGCCTTGGGCACCTGCATGCGCGCGGCCAGCTGCGACAGGGTCAGGGGCTGGCTGGCGCTGGCCAGATGCTCGATCAGCCTCAGCACGCGCAATCCCCGCGCCTCGTCGCCATGGCTGGCCGTTGTGCCGGTCTCCACTTGACCACCTTCTTCGGCCTCGCCCGGCCGTTTTTGAAACGCATCATGCATGTTCTGTTTCACCTCTCGCGTATGCGGCTGTTTCCGCTTGTCCCGGTGCTGCACGTCTTTTATAAATGGAACCAGACGTTCCAAAAATAATCAATAAAGACCAGTGTATCGCAAAAACCGCCCGCCGAGGCGGCGCGATACCGCTACGCAGGAGACAAGCAATGTTGCAAACACACTACGATTACATCGTTGTCGGCGCCGGTTCCGCCGGCTGCGTGCTGGCCAACCGCCTGTCGCACGACAGCCGCAACCAGGTACTGCTGCTGGAAGCGGGCGGCAAGGACAACAATCCCTGGATACACGTGCCGGTCGGCTATTTCAAGACCATGCACGACCCCAAGCTGGACTGGTGCTACCGCACGGAAGCGGACGCCGGCATCGCCGGGCGCCAGTTGCAATGGCCACGCGGCAAGGTGCTGGGCGGCTCCAGCTCGCTCAACGGCTTGCTGTACGTGCGGGGCCAGAAGGAAGATTACGACCGCTGGGCCGAACTGGGCAATGCCGGCTGGAGCTATGCCGAAGTGCTGCCCTACTTTAAAAAGTCGGAAGACCAGGAACGGGGCGCCAGCGATTACCATGGCGTGGGCGGTCCGTTAAAGGTGTCGGACCTGCGGCTGCGCCGTCCCATCGCCGAACACTTTATTGCCGGCGCCACGGAAAGCGGCATCCCCTTCAATGCCGATTACAACGGCGCCACGCAGGAAGGCGTGGGCTACTTCCAGCAGACGGCCAGCAAAGGCCTGCGCTGGAGCACGGCAAAAGCCTTCCTGCGGCCGGCCCGCAAGCGCGTCAACCTGCGCGTGGAAGTGCGCGCGCAAATCACGCGCGTGCTGTTCGAGGGCAAGCGCGCCGTCGGCATCGAGTATCGGCAGGATGGCCAGCTGCGCCAGGCGCGCGCCAGCGGCGAAGTGATTTTATGCGCGGGCGCCATCGGCTCGCCGCAAATCCTGCAATGCTCGGGCGTGGGACCACGCGCCCTGCTCGAGGAAGTGGGCGTGCCGCTGGTGCACGATCTGCCCGGCGTGGGACAGAATTTGCAAGACCATCTGCAAATCCGCCTCGTCTTCAAGACGCGGCTGAAAACCCTGAACGATGAAGTCAACAGCCTGTGGGGCAAGCTGTGGGTAGGCATGCAATATGTGTTTTCCCGCTCGGGACCGTTGACCCTGGCGGCCAGCCAGGTGACGGTGTTTACGAAGTCGTCGCCCGACGTGGAGCGGCCCGACATCCAGTTCCACATGCAGCCGCTGAGCGCCGACAAGCCGGGCGAAGGCGCGCATCCGTTTTCCGCCTTCACCTCGTCCGTATGCCAGCTGCGCCCGCACAGCCGCGGCCACGTGTCGATCAAGTCCGCCGATCCGTTTGCGTATCCGGGCATCTACCCGAACTACCTGTCCGACCCGCGCGACCAGCAAACGGCGATCGCGGCCCTGCGCGTGGCCCGAAAAATCGCCGCCGCCCCGTCGCTGGCGCCGCACATCATTGCCGAGTTCGTGCCCGGCCCGCAGTTCCAGAGCGATGAGGAACTGCTGGACGCGGCGCGGCGCTTCAGCCAGTCGATCTATCACCCGAGCGGTACCTGCAAGATGGGCCACGACGCCATGGCCGTCGTCGACGAGCGCCTGCGCGTGCACGGCATGCGGAACCTGCGCGTGGTCGATGCGTCGATCATGCCGGAAATCGTCTCGGGCAATACGAACGCGCCCACCATCATGATCGCCGAAAAAGCGGCCGACATGATCCTGGCGGACGCCGTGCGCCTGCCCAAGGCTGCCTAGTCAGCTCCCCATTCCACCTCACCCAGGAGGATGCCAGCGGCGGGCGGACGGCCCCGCCTTCAATGACTCGGCGACAAGCCAAGCATCAAAAAAACACATAATCGATATCGATTGGAGACTAGATATTATGGATAACAATCCGAACCATCCGAAAAAGGCCAAAGAGCTACGGAAAGTCGTGATGGCCAGCGTGATCGGCGCCACCATCGAGTGGTACGACTTCTTTTTATACGGCGTCGTGGCCGGCATCGTGTTCAGCAAGCTGTATTTCCCGGGCGGCGATCCGCTCGTCTCGACCATGCTCGCTTACGGCACCTTCGCCGTGGGCTTTCTGTCGCGCCCCATCGGCGGCGTGATCTTCGGCCACTTCGGCGACAAGATCGGCCGCAAGAGCATGCTGGTGATGACCCTGATGATCATGGGGATCTCCACCTTCCTGATCGGCGTGCTGCCCACCTACGACCACATCGGTTACTGGGCCCCGGGCTTGCTGCTGTTCCTGCGCGTGCTGCAGGGTATCGGCCTCGGTGGCGAATGGGGCGGCGCCGTGCTGATGGCGTATGAATATGCGCCCCCGAAAGAGCGCGGCTTCTACGCCAGCCTGCCGCAGATCGGCCTGGCCATCGGCTTGTGCCTCGCTTCGGGCGTGGTGGCGATCCTGTCGTACACCTTGACGGATACTCAATTCCTGTCCTGGGGCTGGCGCGTCGCCTTCATCCTGTCGGCCGCCCTCGTCTTCATCGGCATGTGGATACGGTTGAACGTGATGGAAACGCCCGAGTTCCAGGCCGTCAAGGAGAAGAACGCGGAGACGCAGATCCCTTTCTTCGACCTGCTGAAACGCTATCCGGGCAACGTCTTGAAGGGCATGGGCGCGCGCTATATCGACGGCGTGTTCTTCAATATCTTCGGCGTGTTTTCCATCACCTATCTGACCAACACCATCAAGATCGACCGCACGGAAGCGCTGATGGGCGTGATGGCGTCGGCCGTCGTGATGTGCTTCTGCATCCCGTTCTTCGGCCGCCTGTCGGACCGCATCGGCCGTACCAAAGTGTTTTTCTGGGGCTCGCTGATCACGGGCGTGTCGTCGATTCCCGCCTTCTGGATCATGCTTAACCACGCCGACAATCCCTTGCTGCTGTGGTGTTCCGTGATCATCCCGCTGGGCGTGCTGTATTCGGCCGTGTACGGCCCGGAAGCGGCCCTGTTCTGCGACCTGTTCGACGCCAAGGTGCGCTACACGGGCATCTCCTTCGTGTACCAGTTCTCCGGCATCTTCGCCAGCGGCCTGACTCCCATCATCGCCACCTACCTGCTGAAAACGGGCAATGGCGAGCCGTGGCACATCGTCGGCTACATCCTGTTCGCCTCCCTCGTCTCGGCCGTCAGCGTGGCCATGATCGGAAAAGGCGGCTCGCAGCCGGATGGGCGCATGAAGACGGCGCACGCAAGGTAAGATATCCGGACGTAAAAAAGGCAGGCCTCTCGCGAGCGCCTGCCTTTTCCATTCAAGCTACAGCTTAGATGACGATCGTCTGGTGCTCGTCGCCGTTACGCGCGCGGATCGTGCCGATGCGCGACACGGTTTCGCCGGCCGCTTGCAGCTGGGCGATGGCGGCGTCGGCGTTCTCTTGCGAGACGATGACGGTCATGCCGATGCCGCAGTTGAAGACGCGGTGCATTTCGGCGTCAGCCACGCCGCCGTGCTGTTGCAGCCACGTGAACAGCGGTGGCATGGTCCATGCCTTCGAATCCAGTTCGGCCACCAGGCCAGGCTGCAGCACGCGCGGGATGTTTTCCACCAGGCCGCCACCGGTGATGTGCACCATGCCCTTGACTTCCATGGCATCCATCAGCGCCAGCAGCGGCTTGACGTAGATGCGCGTCGGCTGCATCAGCACGTCGGCCAGCTTGCGGCCGTGGAAGTCGCCTTCCAGGTCAGGTTTCGCCACTTCGATGATCTTGCGCACCAGCGAGTAACCGTTCGAGTGCACGCCCGACGAGGCCAGGCCCAGCACCACGTCGCCCGGAGCGATCTTGGTGCCGTCGATGATTTTCGATTTTTCCACGGCGCCGACGGCAAAACCTGCCAGGTCGTATTCGCCGGCCGGGTACATGCTCGGCATTTCCGCCGTTTCGCCGCCGATCAGCGCGCAACCGGCTTGTTCGCAACCCTGGGCGATGCCCTTGATGACGTCGGTGGCAATGGCCACGTCCAGCTTGCCGCAAGCGAAGTAGTCGAGGAAGAACAGCGGCTCGGCGCCTTGCACGAGGATGTCGTTGACGCTCATGGCGACCAGGTCGATGCCGACCGTGTCATGGCGGTTCAGTTCGAATGCCAGGCGCAATTTCGTGCCCACGCCGTCGGTGCCCGAGACCAGCACCGGTTCCTTGTACTTCTTGCTGATTTCAAACATGGCGCCAAAACCGCCCAGGCCGCCCATCACGCCTTCGCGCAGGGTGCGCTTGGCAAACGGCTTGATTGCTTCGACTAAAGCGTCGCCTGCGTCGATATCGACGCCAGCGTCACGGTAGGAAAGGGAAACATTAGAAGTCTGGTTCATGGTGTGGTGGCAGCGGAGGCGGTAAAATAGAAGGCGGATACCCGCCGGCACGCGCGCGCAAGCATGTTTTTCAACATCGTGCGGCAGGGCGCCAGCGGGTGAATTCGGTCGATCAAGACGCTATTTTATCAAACTGCCCCGCTATTTCGTAATTAACTGCCTTTTTTTAACGCAACAGCACAAACTACATGCCATTCGCCATCACCGCCGAACAGAAGCAAACAGCATTTTGGATCGCGGTCTGGCTGGCATTTTTGCTGCTGCTCGTCAGCCTGGGCCCCATCCTGACGCCCTTCCTGGCCGCCGCCATCCTCGCCTACGTGCTCAATCCCGGCGTGGACCGCTTGCAGCGCCTCCATTACAAGCGCTTTTACGTGCCCCGTCCGCTGGCCGTGCTCGTCGTCGTAGTGTTGTTTTTCCTCGCCATTACGGCACTGGTGCTGATCGTCGTGCCCGTATTGCAAAAGGAAATCCCGCTCCTACAGGCGCAAATCCCGCAATTTCTCAGCAAGGCGAACGAGTTCCTCGCGCCGAAACTGCGCGACCTGGGCATCCGCGTGCGCCTGGACGGCACGGGCATCAAGCGCATGCTGAGCCAGCAGATGGCCACCAGCGGCGATGAAATCTGGAGCACGGTACTGGCCTCAGCCCGCATCGGCGGCACGGCCGTGCTGGGCTGGCTGGCCACCGTCGTGCTGATTCCCGTCGTGCTGTTCTATCTGTTGCTGGACTGGCATCCGATGCTGGCGCGCATCGCCGGCGCCGTGCCGCGCCGCTGGGTCGGCCGCACGGTGGGCATGGCGCAGGAAGTCGACACCCTGCTGGCGCAATACCTGCGCGGCCAGTTGCTCGTCATGCTGGTGCTGGCCACGTATTACTCGGTGGCGCTGGCCATTGCCGGTTTTGAAGTGGCATTGCCTGTGGGCATCATCACGGGCTTGCTGGTGTTCATCCCCTATCTGGGCTTCGGCCTGGGCCTGATGCTGGCGCTGATCGCCGCCCTGCTGCAGTTTGCCGACTGGAGCGGGCTCATCGCCGTAGCCGTCATCTATGGCTGCGGCCAGGTCATCGAAGGCTTTTTCCTCACGCCGCGCCTGGTGGGCGAGCGCATAGGCCTGAACCCGCTGGCCGTGATCTTTGCCTTATTGGCTTTCGGACAATTGTTCGGTTTCGTCGGCGTTTTGCTTGCTTTACCCGCTTCTGCCGTGCTGATGGTCGCTTTTAAGCATCTAAGACGCCACTACCTCTCCAGCAGCTTCTATAATACCTAGTAAAAGCGGATATCATATCAACCTAGCAATACCACGATGCACATGCAGTAATGAAAAACAGGACAAGGCGTACGCCATGAAACAACTGGTGCTCGATTTAGGCACAGACCAGGCGCACAGCCTCGATACCTTCGAGGTGGGACAGAATGCCGAAGTGGCGCAGCTGATGCGCCAGTTCGCCGCGCGCACGTCGCGCGAACATTTTGCCTACCTGTGGGGCGAACTGGCCGCCGGCAAGAGCCACCTGCTCAAGGCCCTGGCCAGCACCGAGCGCGCGCGCTACATTTCGCCCTTCTCGATCGAGTCCGAATTCGTGTATTCGCCTGACGTCGACCTGTACCTGCTCGACGACTGCGAAAAGCTGTCGCCGCTGGCGCAGATCGACGCCTTTGCCCTGTTCAATGAAATCCGCGCCAACAAGGCGTTCATGGTGTGCAGCGGCGCCGTGCCGCCCGCCGTGCTGCCCGTGCGCGAAGACTTGCGTACGCGCATGGGCTGGGGCTTGATCTACCAGATCCACGGCTTGACCGACGAAGAAAAAATCGCCGCCCTGACCCAGGCGGCCACCACCCGCGGCTTGACCTTGTCGCCCGGCGTGTTACCCTATCTGCTGTCCCATTTCCGGCGCGACATGCGTTCGCTGTCGACGATGCTGGACTCTCTCGACCTCTACTCCCTTGAAACCCAACGCCCGATCACCTTGCCATTGTTGCGCGAGTTGCTGCAGGCGGAAGCGAAAGAATGATGAATCTGGCCCTGTTTGACCTCGACCACACCCTGCTGCCCATCGACTCGGATCACGAGTGGGGCGAATTCCTGGTACGCATCGGTGCCGTGGACGCCGCCGAATTCACCCGCCGCAACGACGAATTTTTCGCGCAATACCAGGCCGGCACGCTCGACCCGGTGGAATACCTGGAATTTTCGCTGGGCACCCTGGCGCAATTCCCGCGCGAGCGCCTGGAAGCCCTGCACCGGCAATTCATGGCCGAAGTGGTCTTGCCGGTCATCCGTCCGGAAGTCGTGGCGCTGATCAAGCAGCACCAGGACGCGGGCGACCTGCTGGCCATCGTCACGGCCACCAACCATTTCATCACCAAACCCATCGCCGACGCGCTGGGCGTCGAGCACCTGCTGGCCGCCATGCCCGAATATGACGATGCAGGCAACGTCACGGGCAAGCTGGTGGGCACGCCGACCCTGGGCGCGGGCAAGCTGACCCACACCCACGCCTGGCTGGAAAAGATGGGCAAGGAACTGGGGCAGTTCGAGCGCAGCTATTTTTACAGCGATTCGCACAACGACATTCCCCTGCTGTCGGTCGTGACCCACCCGGTCGCGACCAACCCCAACACCGCTTTGAGCGCACACGCATCCCTCCACGGCTGGCCATCACTTCACTTATTCAATGATTAAAAAATTCATCCGCAAGATCCTCGGCGTTAAAAAAGAGGCAGCGCGCGACACCACGGCACCCATCGTGCTCGGTCCTGCGCAACACGGAATCGACCCGAAACTGGTGTCGTCGAATGCCATCCGCGTCACCAGCAGCCTGCAGGAAGCGGGCTTCGAGGCCTTTGTCGTCGGCGGCGCCGTGCGCGACCTGCTGCTGGGCGTGAAACCGAAAGACTTCGACATCGCCACCAACGCCACGCCGGAACAGGTCAAGCGTTTGTTCCGCCGCGCCTTCATCATCGGCAAGCGTTTCCAGATCGTCCACGTGATGTTCGGCCAGGATTTGCTGGAAGTGACGACCTTCCGCGGCGCCGGCGCCGACTCCGCGCCCAAGGATGAACATGGCCGCGTCCTGCGCGACAACACCTTCGGCTTGCAGCACGAAGACGCGCTGCGCCGCGACTTCACCATCAACGCCATGTATTACAACCCGGCCACGCAGGAAGTGCTCGATTACCACGGCGGCGTGGAAGACATCCGCGCCAAGACCCTGCGCATGATCGGCAAGCCGGAAGAGCGCTACCGCGAAGACCCCGTGCGCATGCTGCGCGTCGTGCGCTTCGCCGCCAAGCTGAAATTCACCATCGAGCCGCACACGGCCGCGCCGATTCCCGTCATGGCGCCGCTGATCAACAACGTGCCCGCGCCGCGCGTGTTCGACGAAATGCTCAAACTCCTGATGAGCGGCCATGCGCTGGCCTGCCTGCAGCAGCTGCGCAAGGAAGGCTTGCATCATGGCCTGCTGCCGCTGCTCGACGTGGTGCTGGAGCAGCCGCTGGGCGCCAAATTCGTCACCCTGGCGCTGGACGCGACCGACCAGCGCATCGCCGCCGGCAAGACCGTCTCGCCGGGCTTTTTGTTTGCCTCGCTGCTGTGGCACCAGGTGCTGGAAAAATGGACGGCCTACCGTGCCGCGGGCGAATCGACGATTCCCGCGCTGCACCTGGCGGCCGACGACGTGCTCGATTCGCAAACGGAAAAACTGGCCTTGCAGCGCAAGATCGGTTCCGACATGCGCGACATCTGGTCGATGCAGCCGCGCTTCGAGCGCCGGGTCGGCAAGGCGCCGTACAAACTGCTCGAGCACCTGCGCTTCCGCGCCGGCTACGACTTCCTGCTGCTGCGCTGCGCCTCGGGCGAGATCGACATGGACATCGGCGAATGGTGGACGGCCTTCTATGAAGGCGACGAGGAAACGCGCGAAGCGCTGCTCGTCAGCGCCAATGCCGCGCCGGGCGCCGTCAAGAAGAAGCGCCCGCCGCGCCGCAGCACGCGCAGCAAGACCGGCACGGGCGGCGGCTCGACCACCGGCAGCACCAGCGGCGAGTGAACGTAGTCATGCAGCCGGTTACCGCCTACATCGGCATCGGGGCGAACCTGGGCGACGCGCGCGCGAATGTGCACGATGCGATCGCGCGCCTGGCGCGCCTGCCCGGCGCCAGCTTGCTCGATGCCTCGGCCAGCTACCGCACGGCGCCCATCGACTCGAGCGGTGACGACTACATCAACGCCGTGGCGCGCATCAGCACTACCCTGCCGGCAGAGGAACTGCTGCTGGCCCTGCACGCCATCGAGGCGGCGCACGGACGCGAGCGGCCCTACCGCAACGCCCCGCGCACCCTGGACCTGGACTTGCTGCTGTACGGCGACGAGCAGATCGCCAGCGCCACCCTGACGGTGCCCCATCCACGCCTCACCGAGCGCGCCTTCGTGCTGGTGCCGCTCTTGGCCCTGGCGCCCGCCATTTCCGTGCCCGGACTCGGGCCGGCGCAGGACTACCTGGCCAACGTGGCCGGCCAGGCCATCAGCCAACTCTGAGCCACCGCCCCAGACATACACTACAATGCCGTCCCTGCAGCACGCCGCATAAAGTACTACACTAGCGGCGTCGCAATCGCATCACCCCCTTTCACTCTAGAGAATACCTATGTCCGCTTATTTGCAAGGAACAGATCTGGCCGCAAAAGACAAGGCCGCCACACCGGCGCCGGCGCCAGCCAAACCTGTCGCCAACAAGGCCGTGACCATCCACACTCTGGCCACGCTGCGCGCCGCCGGCGAAAAGATCACCATGCTGACCTGCTATGACGCCAGCTTCGCGTCGCTGATGGACCGCTGCGGCGTGGAAATCCTGCTGATCGGCGATTCGCTCGGCATGGTTTGCAACGGCCTCAACTCTACCCTGCCCGTCACCGTGGCCGAACTGGCCTACCACACGGCGTCCGTCGCGCGCGGCAGCAAGTCGGCCATGATCATGGCCGACTTGCCATTCGGCGCGTACGGCACGCCCGAGACGGCGTACGCCAACGCCGTCATCCTGATGCAGGCTGGCGCGCACATGGTCAAGATCGAAGGCGGCGCCTGGCTGGCCGAAACGGTCCGTTTCCTCACCGAGCGCGGCATCCCCATCTGCGCCCACATCGGCCTGACGCCGCAATCCGTGCACCAGCTGGGCGGCTATAAAGTGCAAGGCAAGAGCACGGAAAGCGCGGCGGAACTGAAGAACGACGCGCTGGTGCTGCAAAACGCGGGCGCCGCCATCGTGCTGATGGAAGCGATGCCGTCGCAGCTGGGCAAGGAAGTGACGGACATGCTGACGATACCGACGATCGGCATCGGCGCAGGTCCCGACTGCTCGGGCCAGGTCCTCGTCATGCACGACATGCTGGGCGTCTTCCCAGGCCGCAAGGCGCGCTTCGTGCGCAACTTCATGGAAGGCGCCGCCAGCATCGACGACGCCGTCACCGGCTATGTGAAAGCCGTCAAGGATGGCAGCTTCCCGGCGCTGGAACACTGCTTCTGATCCAAGTAACCCCATAAATTATTGTGATTTCTGACTTCCATAACCGGCACTCTGCGGCGTTGCCCACCGCTCGCAGTGCTCGCACTGCGTCGCGGCGGACGCCTTGCATAGCATCCGGCTATGTTCGTCATAATTTCACAATAATTTCCTGAGGATTACTTAGCCTATTGAGGCGATATCGCCCCGGTACTTGCCGGGGCGATTTTTTTTTCTCGCAGCGTTTCTGTCCGTACAAACGCCACCTCCAGTCCAAAGAACTGTCCGATGCGATTCAGCGTCTGGATGGTCGGATTACCCTTGCCGCTCTCGATTTCCTTGATGACCTTTGTGCTCACGCCCCGGTGCGTCGCAAACTCTGCCTGCGTCATGCGCGAGATGGCGCGCATTTCCTTGACGGCGTGCTGTAGCGTGATGGCGCCTGCTTCAATGGCTTCGTAAAGCACCGCCCTGCGCTGCCGCAACTCCTCCTTGTCAACGGTCTTTTTCGTACGCGCCATGTCAGTGCTCTCCCAATGCCTTGAGCTGTGCGAGCTGCCCGGCGATATGTGGCCGAAGGAAAGCAATGATGTCATCATCCACGCCTGCCTCCTGCATATGCTGTTCCAGCGCAGCCAGTTGCTGGGCAAATCCGTATAGCGCGAGGCGAACCTGCTGGCGTTCGACGTCCGGCATGCCGATCGTAGCCAGTATCGTCGTCCAGTCATGCAACTCGTTTTTGGTATCCGGGTGATACCAGCGCGCCGCGCGTGGTATGCCGTCCGGGTCCAGGTACATCGGCGCAAAATCGAACAGCGGCGTGAGGCGCACCTCGGCACCCACTTGCTGTACCGCCGTATTACGTGCGTGATTATCGGTATTGCGCATGGCCAGGTTCAAGATATCGCGTTTGAGAAATTCAATGGTTTCCGCAGTCTTGTCGCTGACGACGGCGCGCAGCGCCTGCAATAATACAAACTGGCTGGGCGTGGCTTCAAAGCCAACGATACCTGCCAGCGAAGCGGCGCTTTCCTGATGCAGTCGCAGCACTTTTCCATCGCGGATGCGGCGGTCAAAACGGGGAATGAACAAGGTATCGTCCTGGTAGCGCAGTTGGCCTTCGGTGCGCAAGCCCACCGCGCGCGCAACAGTCATGTATGCGGCTTCATTTCTCAATACCTTGGCGTCGCTGGCGGTCTTTCCGCGCGGACGCTTGACGATGAAATGTGCAGCCGCGTTCTGGTCCGCCAGAGCGCCATCGGCATGCCAGAGACCAGCATGGTCGGTGGTCAGCAGATATTTCGGTGCCGCTCCTTGTACCCCCAGACTACCAGCGGCCAACATGCTATGCATCAGCATGCGCTCATTGAAGGCATCGCCGCGACCTATAATCTCGTCCAGTGAAAAGCCGGTCTGCGGCTTGCCCTTGTCGTGGCGATTCATATGGTGTGCGTAGTACTGCACGGCCTCGGCGATGCGCACGCGCCCGACTGGATTGAATGCACCGGCACACGCCAGCGGAAAATCGGCAGCCGGACCATCGGCCAGTTGAAGCTGCCCAAGCAGATATGTCCGGCCGCTTCCCTGGGGAATCAGGTCAAAGATAAAAGCTGGCCATTGCGCCAGCTTCTGCATTTCTGCCGTGACGGGGAACCGCAGCGAGACAGGTCCACTCTCAAGCTTGAAGAAGGCATAATCGAGGTCATACTCGAACAGGGTACCGGTGCGTGGATTGCCGCCTGCAGGATCAAGCAAAGTCAGCGATGCGCAATCGTGCCACGCATCATCATGAAAAATTTGAAAATGGCAGTGCATGACGGCTCCAATTGGATCTTATAGTAGCTAATTGTGTTCAGTTTATCCTTAAATTAGCACTTATACGATCCAAATTTTTAAAAAATACATCGCCATGAAAACTTTAATGGATCCTAAAAGAACTATTTTAAGTCATTAACATCATAAATTAGTCCCTTTAAGTGCCATTTTTAAAATTATCCTACCTGTATCCACGTCGTCTTCAGCTCCGTGTATTTATCCAGCGCGTGCAGCGACTTGTCACGCCCGTTGCCCGACTGTTTGTAGCCGCCGAACGGCACGGTGATGTCGTCGCCGTCGTACTGGTTGACGTGCACGGTGCCCGCACGCAGGGCGCGCGCCGTCTGGATGGCCTTGGTGATGTCGGACGTCCACACGGCCGCCTGCAAGCCATACGGCGTGGCGTTGGCCTGTTTGATGGCTTCGGCGATATCCGTAAAGCCCAGCACGGAAAGGACAGGGCCGAAGATTTCTTCGCGCGCGATCGTCATGCCCGCATCCACGCCGAAGATGGTCGGCTGCACGTAGTAGCCGCCCGTCTCCGCGCGCACGGCCTCGCCGCCGCCCAGCAGCTGCGCACCCTCCTGCTTGCCGGACGCGATGTAGCCCATCACGGTCTTCATCTGCGTGGCGTCGACGATGGCCCCCATGACGGTGGCTTCGTCGAGCGGGTCGCCGGGCTGGAAGCGGGGCAGCATGGCCTGCGCCTTGGCGATAAATTCCTCCCTGATCGATTCTTCCACGAACAGGCGCGAGGGCGCGTTGCAGCTTTCGCCCTGATTGAAGAAGATGGAACCGACGGCGGCCGCCACGGCCTTGTCCAGGTCAGGGCAATCGGCGCACACGATGTTGGCGGACTTGCCGCCGAGTTCCGTCCACGCCCGTTTCAAATTCGACTGGCCCGCCATCTGCACGATCAACTTGCCCGTGCGCGTGGAACCCGTAAAACCGATGCAATCGACGTCCATGTGCAGCGCCAGCGCGGCGCCCGCCTCGTTGCCGTAGCCGGGCAGCACGTTGAAGACGCCTGGCGGCACGCCCGCCTGCAGCGCGATGTCGGCCAGGCGCAGCGCCGTCAGCGGCGACTTTTCGGACGGTTTCAATATCACGCTGTTGCCGGCCGCGAGGGCGGGCGCGATTTTCCAGGCCGCCATGATCATCGGGTAATTCCACGGCACGATGGCGGCGACGACGCCCACCGGTTCGCGCGTGATCAGGGCCAGGCTGTTGGCGGGAGTCGGGGCGATTTCATCGTAGACCTTGTCGATCGCCTCGCCATACCAGCGCAGGCAATTGGCCGTGGCGCCCACGTCCACGCTCTGGCTGTATTTGATCGGCTTGCCCATGTCCAGGGTTTCCAGCAGGGCCAGTTCAGGACCGTTCTGCTGCACCAGGTCGGCGAACTTGATCAGGATGCGCTTGCGCTGCGCCGGCGATTTTCCCGCCCAGCGGCGGTCGTCGAAGGCGGCGCGGGCGGCTTGCACGGCAAGGTCTACGTCCGCGCCATCGCAGCGGGCCACCTGCCCCAGCAAGCGCCCGTCGATGGGCGACAGATTGTCGAAAGTCTGGCCGGATGTGGCCCAGGCACGCTCGCCGTTGATGAAGGCGCGTCCGTCGATCGTGAGCGCTGCGGCCCGTGCATGCCAGCTGGTGTTTTCCGTCATGGTCGTCTCCTGCAAGGTGAAAACGCCAGCTTACTCCTAAGTAGGGCGTAATAAATTATTGTTATTTCTGACTTCCATACCCGGCGCTCTGCAAGGTGGCCGACGAGGCTTGCCCGCTGCTAGCAGTGCTCGCACTGCGTCGCAGCGGGCGCCTTGCAGAGCATCCGGTTCTGTTCGTCATAACTTCACAATAATTTCCCATGATCTACTTAGTCCCCCAAATACGCCGCGGACAGTTGCTTGCGGCGCCTGCGGTCGGCGCGCGCCAGCATCACGGCGTACGCGATCACGGCAAGCGTCACGACGAGGATGGTCAGCGCGGCGATGGCGTTCACGCGCGGGTCGAGCCCCAGGCGCGCGCGCGAGAAGATCACCAGCGGCATCGTCGTCGAGCCGGGGCCGGACAGGAAAGCGGACAGCACCACGTCGTCAAGTGACAGGGTAAACGTCAGCAGCCAGGCCGAGGCCAGGGCTTGCGTGATGTTCGGCAGAGTCACGAGGAAGAACACCTGGTGCGCGCGGCAGCCCAGGTCCATGGCCGCTTCGGCCAGGGACTTGCTCATCTCCTGCAGGCGCGATTGCACCACCACGGCCGCATACGCCATGCCCAGCAAGGTGTGGCCGAGCCAGATGGTCAGCACGCCCCGCTCGGGAAAACCGAAGACCTTTTGCATGGACACGAGCATCAGCAGCAGGGACAGGCCGATGATCACTTCCGGCATCACCAAGGGCGCGCTGACCATGGCGGAAAACACGGTGCGGCCACGGAAGCGCTGGTAGCTGGTCAAGGCAAAGGCGGCAAAGGTGCCGAGGATGACGGAGGACGTGGCCGACATGAAGGCGATCTTCAGGGACAAGCCGAAGCCCGAGATGATTTCCGCATCGCTCATCAACTCGCTGTACCAGCGCAGCGAAAAACCAGTCCACACCATGTCCTGGCGCGAGCTGTTGAACGAAAAGACGATCAGCACGATGATGGGCAGGTAGAGGAACAGGTAGCCGAGCGAGAGCCAGCCGCGGCCGAACCAGCGCTGGAAGAAGTTACGTCCGTTCATGTGCGCTCCTCCGCGTCCTGGTCCGTCTTGTATTTGTTAAAAATCGCCATCGGCACGAGAATCAGCAGGATGACCAGCACCGTCACCGACGACGCCATGGCCCAGTCGTTGTTCGTGAAGTATTCGTCCCACAGCACGCGGCCTATCATCAGGGTTTCCGGGCCGCCCAGCAGCTCGGGGATCACGTATTCGCCCACGGATGGAATGAACACCAGCATGGCGCCGGCGATGATGCCCGACTTCGACAGGGGCACGGTGATGCGCCAGAACGCCTGCAAGGGCGTGGCGCCCAGATCGGCCGCCGCTTCCAGGTAGCGCATGTCCATTTTCACGAGGTTTGCATACAGGGGCAAAATCATGAAGGGCATGTAGGCGTACACCATGCCGACCACCAGCGAAAACGAGGTGTTCATCATGTGCAGCGGTTCGCTCACGACGCCCAGCGCGATCAGCAGGTCGTTGAGCAGGCCGTGGTTGGCCAGGATGCCCTTCCACGCATACACGCGCAGCAGGAACGAGGTCCAGAACGGCAGCATCACCAGCATCATCAGCACGGGGCGGATCGATGGCTTGGCGCGCGCCATGAAGTAGGCGAACGGGTAGCCGATGAAGAGGCAAATGGCCGTGGTAATGGCCGCATACTTGATGGAACTGAGGTAGGTGAGCAGATACAGTTCATCGGCGGCGATGAACAGGTAGTTGGCGATTTTCACCTTCAGCACGACGATGCCGTCGACGTACGACAGCAAGCCGCCGAACGGACTGCCCGCCGTATCCATGTCGGACAGGCTGATGCGCAGCACGATCAGGAAGGGCACCAAAAAGGCGGCCGTCAGGAACAGCGACGGCACGGCGATGACGGCATTGCGGCCAGTGAGCCAGCGCAGGGTGACGAGCTTGCGCAGCGATTGCAGGAGGGACGTCATGATGGCCTCAGCTGGTCAGCACGACGATGTCGGCGCCATCCCACCACACCCACACGCGCTGTTCGCGCTCGAGGCGCGCGGCGTCGTGGCGGGCCGCGTTGGTGCGCGACACTTTCACCACCGTGCCGCTGTCGAGGCGCACGTGGTAGCTGGTTTCATTGCCAAAATACGCCATCGCGACGATCACGCCCTGGGCGCAGTTGTAGCCGTGTTCGGCCGGCGACGCCCGTTCTTCCAAGGCGGGTGGCGCGACCTGGATGCCGATCTTTTCGGGGCGCACGGCCACCGAGACATCCATGCCCAGGTTGCCCGTGATGCCGTGCGAAACATAGTGCTCGCCATCGGGCGTGGCGATGACCACGTGATCGGGTTCATCCTGTGTGATGCTGCCGTCGAACAGGTTGACGCTGCCGATGAAGTCGGCGACGAAGCGGCAGTTCGGCGTTTCATAGATTTCACCGGGTGCGCCCACCTGCAGGATGCGCCCTTCGCTCATGACGGCGATGCGCGTGGCCATGCTCATGGCCTCGTCCTGGTCGTGCGTGACCATCACGCAGGTGACGCCCACCTGCTCGATGATGTTGACCAGCTCCATCTGCGTGCGCTCGCGCAGTTTTTTATCGAGCGCACCCAGCGGCTCGTCGAGCAGCAGCAACTGCGGCCGCTTGGCCAGGCTGCGCGCCAGCGCCACGCGCTGCTGCTGCCCGCCCGACAGCTGGTGCGGCTTGCGCTTCGCGTATTGGCCCAGCTGCACCAGCGCCAGCATTTGCTCGACGCGCGCCGCCACTTCCGCTTTCGGCAGACCGTCGCGGCGCAGGCCGAAAGCGATGTTGTCCCACACGGACAAATGGGGAAACAGCGCGTAGGACTGGAACATCATGTTGATGGGGCGCTGGTGCGGCGGCACATCGACGATGCTGCTGCCCGCCAGGGCGATGCGCCCCGACGTCGGCGTCTCGAAGCCGGCCAGCATGCGCAGCAGGGTCGACTTGCCGCAACCTGAACTGCCCAGCAAGGCGAAAATCTCGCCCTTGTTGATCGTCACGGAAATATCATTGACGGCGCGCACGCCATCGAATTCCTTGACCAGTTGATCAATCAGCAAGAAAGGCGCTGGGGCGTCGCTGGCCGACGCGGCTGGTGTTGCTATCGTCATGTGGGTGCTTTGGGTAAGAGGGTGTCAAATGAAAAACTGGCCGCTACAAAGAGCGGCCAGGATGGAAGTTTAGCGGAACTGCCGCTTATCGGGTCTAAAAATTGTACAGATGTCGATAAAAACCCAACAGCAGAGACTGGGGTCGTACCCTCAGGGTACGACCCCGGCCCTTGCGTTTGGGTTCGACGATAGCTACACCCAGCCCTTCGCTTTCACATCCGCATACGTCTTGTCCAGGCACAGCCGTATCAAGCCCACCATTTCATCGATCTGCGCGCGCGTCATGACCAGCGGCGGGGCGACGATCATGCGCTCGCCCACGGCGCGCATGATGACGCCGTTGTCGAACATGTGGCCGCGGCAGATCATGCCCACGCCCTGGCCCTCGTCGAACAGCTCGTTCTCGTGCACGGTGGCGCCCTTCCTGCGCACCAGATTCAGGCCAGCGACCAGGCCGCAGCTGTCCGCATAGCCGACCAGCGGGTGTTCGCCCAGGCTGGCGAAACACTGCTGCAGGTAAGGCCCCGTATCCTCGGCCACCTTGGCCACCAGCCGCTCTTCCTCGATGATGCGGATGTTTTCCAGCGCCGCCGCGCAGGCGACGGGGTGGCCCGAATACGTGAAGCCGTGCGTGAATTCGCCGCCCTGCTCGATCAGCACCTTGGCGACGCGGTCGCCCACCAGCACGCCGCCCAGCGGCACATAGCCCGAGGTGACGCCCTTGGCAAACGTGATCAGGTCGGGCTTGATGCCGAACAGTTCGGAGCCGAACCAGCGGCCAAGGCGGCCGAAGCCGCAGATGACTTCATCGGCGATCAGCAAGATGCCGTACTTGTCGCAGATGCGCTGGATTTCGGGCCAGTACGTCGATGGCGGGATGATGACGCCGCCCGCGCCCTGCACCGGCTCGCCGATGAAGGCGGCCACCTTGTCGGCGCCGATTTCCAGGATTTTGTCTTCCAGCCAGCCGGCCGCCTTCAGGCCGAAGGCTTCCGGCGTCAAGCCGTGGCCCGACTCCAGGTAATTGGGCTGGCCGATGTGCGCAATGCCCGGTATCGGCATGCCGCCCTGCGCATGCATGCCATCCATGCCGCCCAGGGACGCTCCCGCCACCGTGCTGCCGTGATAGGCGTTGTGGCGGCTGATGATGGTGTGGCGTTCCTTGTAGCCGAGGATGTCCCAGTAGCGGCGCACCATGCGCAGATTCGTGTCGTTGCCTTCGGAGCCGGAACTGGTGAAGAACACATGCTGGAACTGCGGCGGAGATATCTGCGCCAGCTTGGCGGCCAGCTGCGCGGCCGGCACGTTCGTCGTGCCAAAGAAGCTGTTATAGAACGGCAGCGTCTCCATCTGTTTGTAGACAGCTTGCGAGATCGACGTGCGACCATAGCCCACGTTCACGCACCACAGACCCGACATGCCATCGACAATCTTCTTGCCCTGGCTATCCCACAGGTAGACGCCGTCGCCGCGCACCATCACCCTGGCGCCCTTGCTTGCCAGGTCCTGGAAATCGGTGAATGGATGCAGGTAGTGGGCCGCGTCCATCTGCTGGATGGCGGCCGTGTCGTACACCTGCGGCGCCGCGTTTTTCTGCGCCACGGAGGCAACCAGGGCGGCGCTTGGCGCCAGCGGATTATTGGATGTGCTCATTGAGATCCTTTCTTAAACGTGGAGCAGAAGATGTTCGCGCTCCCACGGGCTGATGACGGTCATGAACTCCTGGTGCTCGAGGTCCTTGATGGCCGCATACACGTCGATGAAGCGCTCGCCCAGCACCGTGCGCAGCTTGTCTTCCGCGCGCAGCAGTTGCAGAGCCTCGGGCAAGCCTTGCGGCAATTCGAACTTCATGTCGTAGGCGCTGCCCACCATCATCGGCGTCGCTTCCAGCTGCTCCGTCATGCCCAGGTAGCCGCAGGCCAAAGTGACGGCCAGGGCCAGGTAGGGATTCGCATCGGCGCCGATGATGCGGTTTTCCACGCGGCGGTCCTGCACGCCCGATTCGGGCACGCGGAAGCCCACCGTGCGGTTGTCCAGGCCCCACTGGATGTTGATCGGCGCGGCCGTGTGGCGCACGATGCGGCGGTAGGAATTCACATAGGGCGCGACGATAGCCATGGCCGACGGCATGTAGCGCTGCAAGCCCGCGATGTAATGCTTGAAAATGGGCGCGGCCGAGCCGTCCTCATTGCTGAAGATATTCAGGCCCGTCTTCGCGTCGACGACGCTCTGATGCACGTGCATGGCGGACCCCGGCTCGCCCGCCATGGGCTTGGCCATGAAGGTGGCATACATATCGTGTTTCAGGGCCGCTTCGCGCAGGGTGCGCTTGAAGAAGAAGACCTTGTCTGCCAGGCCCAGAGGATCGCCGTGCAGGAAGTTGATTTCCATCTGCCCCGCGCCGATTTCGTGGATCAGGGTGTCGACGTCAAGGTTCATCAGTTCGCAGTAATCGTAGATATCCTCGAACAGGGGATCGAACTCGTTGACGGCATCGATGCTGTACACCTGGCGGCTCGTCTCGGCCCGGCCGCTGCGCCCGATGGGCGGTTTCAATGGCAAGTCCGGGTCCGTGTTTTTCGCCGTCAGGTAGAACTCCAGCTCGGGCGCCACGACAGGTTTCCAGCCCTTGTCCGCATACAGTTTCAGCACGCGCCGCAGCACGGAGCGCGGAGCGAAATCGACCAGCGCGCCGTCGGAAAAATAGCAGTCGTGGATGACTTGCGCGGTGGGGTCCGTGGCCCATGGCACCATGGTGATGGTGGTGGGATCGGCCTTCAGAATCATGTCGCGGTCGGTGCTGGAAATGGCGCGGTCATAGCCGCCGTCGTCGACCGGGTAATTGCCCGTCACCGTCATGCCCAGTACCGCTTCCGGGATGCGCATGCCGCGCTCCTGGGTAAATTTCCCGCGCGGCAGGATCTTCCCGCGCGCCACGCCCGTCAAGTCGGGGACCAGGCATTCGATTTCCGTGACGCGCTTTTCATTGAGCCACAAATCCATGTCCGTATAAGTGAAATTTTCGCGTATTGCCATGTTTCCCTCTCGCTGGTCTTGATCAAACGCCGCGTGCTACTCGTGCGGCGTGCCTGTCATCCTTTTTTCATCCTTGTCATTCTTTATTTCTGTGCTGCTGTTCCCGGTAATCGCGGCATGCCTGGCCGAAGGCGCCAAACAGGCGCATGGACTGCGGGTTGTCTTCCACCTGCCACTCCGGGTGCCATTGCACGGCCAGGGTAAAGCCGGCGGCGCTGGCCACCCTATATGCTTCCACCAGGCCGTCGTCGGCCAGCGCTTCCACCAGCAAGCCATCGGCCAGCCTGGCGACGCCCTGGCCATGCAGGGAATTGACCATCATTTCGCTCTCGCCGCCCAGCAACCGTGACAGCAAGCCGTCGGGCATCAGCTTGATGCGGTGCGCAGGCCCGTATTGGCGCTCCAAAGGATCGAGCACGTTCTCGCGGTGGTCCTGCATGCCCGGAACCGCATGCACGGCCTGGTGCAGACTGCCGCCCAGGGCCACGTTGACTTCCTGGAAGCCGCGGCAAATGGCGAGCAAGGGCAGCTGGCGCGCCAGCGCGGCGCGGATCAGGGGCAAGGTAGTGGCGTCGCGCGCGGGGTCTTGCGGCAGGTCGGGATGAAGGATGGCTTCGCCATACAGGCGGGCGTCGACGTTCGAGGCGGAACCGGTCAGCATGACGCCGTCGGCGACGTGCAACGCCGCTTCCAGGTCCGCGCCCGCGCCCAGGGCGGGCAGCAGCAGCGGCATGCAGCCGGCGCCGTGCAGCACGGCATGCAGGTATTTGTCCTGCGCCATGTGCCAGGCGTGGCTGCCAAGCTGGCGCTGGCAGGCGGGAACGAGAACGATGGGACGGCGCATGGAGCTACCTCGCTGACGTGACGATCCAATGACAGCGCCATGACAGCGCTGCCGCTCGCTTCACTGTACAGCAGAGCCGCGGGCAGCGGCCACACCGATGGGCATGGCCAGCGATGGCACACATCGCCTACACTACGGCTTTGCAATATTGCACTTAGTAAAATCATCATATGCCCGTCCGGCGCCAAACGCCAGCGCCGCCGGCAAAGTTGACCACTTTCCCATGCCTCCACACCGTATTCCAGCCTTCCCGAACATCTTTTCCACCCCGAGAGGGCGGCCATGAAGACCATGCCATGGCGCGACTTCTTCGCCCTCGTCGTCAGCATCGGCGTGGTGGGCCTGGGCCTGGGCGCCACCATGCCGCTCACCGCCCTGACCCTGCACCAGCGCGGTGTCGGCACGGACATCATCGGCATGATCACGGCCGTCAGCGCCCTCGGCATCCTGGCCGCCTCGCCATTCGTCTCGGGCTGGGTGGGACGTTTCGGCGCGCGCGCCACCATGCTGGGCGCCGTGTGGGTGGCCTCGCTGGCGACGATCGCCATGCAGTGTACCGACCACCTGCTGGCATGGAGCGTGCTGCGCTTCCTGTTCGGCGGCGCCATGGGCGTGCTGTTTACCATCGGCGAAGCGTGGGTGAACCGGCTGGCGCCCGACAATTCCCGGGGGCGCGTGGTGGCCATGTACACCACCAGCTTTACCTTTTTCCAGCTGATCGGCCCCGCCCTCGTGGCGCTGTTCAACGACAAGATCAGCTGGAGTTTCGCCGCCTGCGGCCTGCTGTTCTTGCTGGCCGTGCCGGGATTGATGCTGATCTCGAACAGCGGCCCGGAAAGGGAGCCGGAAGAACACGGCGTGAAATGGACCCTGATCCTGCCGCGCATGCCGATGATCGTGCTGGGCGCCGCCTTCTTCGCCCTGTTCGATACGCTGGCATTGAGCTTGCTGCCGCTGTACGCGATGGAACACGGCATCGGCACGGACCTGGCGCTGCTGTCGGCCACCGTGGTGCTGGTGGGCGACACGGGCCTGCAATTCGCGCTGGGCTGGATGGCCGACCGCTACGGCCGCGCCAAAGTCCACGCGGGCTGCGGCGTGGCCGTCTGCCTGCTGCTGCCGCTGCTGCCGTTTGCCGTCGGCACGCCATGGCTGTGGTGGACCTTGCTGCTGTTGCTGGGCGCGGCGGCGGGCGGCATCTACATGCTGGCGCTGGTGGCCTGCGGCGAACGGTTTACGGGCCTGTCGCTGACCAGCGCCAGCGCCATCGTCAACGCCACCTGGGGCGTGACCAGCGGCGGCGGCCCCCTGCTGACGGGGGTCCTGATGCAATCGGTGGGCGTGAACGCCCTGCCGGCCGTGATGTGGGTGTGCGCCGCCATTTTCGTCGGCAGCGCCGTGTGGGAACGCAGGAAGGGAATCGTGTAGCCCAGCAGATCGAGCCTTCAATTCCGGGGTCAGACCCGCCGGGTCTGACCCCAGCTCTTTGCCTGCGGGTTAAGGCAGCGCATCAACTCGCTATTGCTTCTGCTTTTCCAGCCGCTGCCGCAGTTCCTCGGCCACCGGATAGTCGGGATAGGCCTGCCTGAACGCCGTCCACTCCTCGTGCGCCAAGGTGCCCTCGCCCGCCTTGAGCAGGGCGTCGATCTTCACCAGCCACACGCCAGCGTCGAGTTTTGCGGGCGGCGGTAGCGGCGCGGAGCGGGCCGCGACCGGGACGGGCGCCTGGCGCTGCATACTGGACTCGGCCTGCATGGCCGCTTGCTGCTCCATCGCCTGGCTCATCGCCGTGGCAGGCGCCGGTGGGGGCGGCGGTGCTGGCGGCGCCGGTGGCGCCACTGCTATCGTCTGCGGCGCGGGAAACGAGGCTGGCGCCGGCGGCGCTGGCTTGGCTGCCATTTTGGCCATGGCGCGCGGCGCTGGCGCAGCCGACGGCGGTGGCGCAGGCGCAGCGGCCGTTGCGGCAACAGGTGCGGTGGCAGGCGCGGACATCACCTCCTGCGTGACCGGCTCCCCCACCACGGGAAATTGCGCCGGCTTCGAACCGAACCAGTCCACGCCAATCAGATTCACCGTCAGCAGCACGGCCGCGGCCAGTCCCAGCGGAACGCGCCAGCGCTGCAGGTAGTCCGGCGATTTCTTGGCCGGCAAGGTACGCAGCGCGCCATCGGCGCTATCGTTCGCGGCTACCGGTTTTTGCAAGGCTTTTTCCGCATCCGCCAGAATGGCCGCATCGAGGGCGCTGGAAGGCGCGGGCTGCGGCAGGCTGGCCAGCAGCGCGTTCAATTCCTCGTCATTCGGTTCGTGGTTATCTTGATCGTGCGTATTCATGCCTGTCCTCCCGCGCTAGCGGCGCTGTCCAAGCCCGCGCGCAATTTCTGCATGGCGTAGCGCAGCCGGCTCTTGACGGTTTCCGCTTCCGCCCCCGTCACCACGGCGATCTCGAGGATGCTCATGCCGCTGAACTGCTGCAGCACCAGCGCTTCCTTCTGCTCCACCGGCAGCGCGGCGATGGCCGCATGCAGCAGCGCGTGCTGCTGTTTCTGCTCCAGCGACTGCGGCGGCGATGCGCCCTCGTCCGCCAGTTCGCCCGCGTCATCGTGTTCCTGTCCTTCCCGCTGGCGCAGCAGGTCGATCAGGCGGTTGCGCGCGATCTGGTACAGATAGGTGCGGAATGCCGCTTGCGGCTGATAGCCGGCACGCGCCGCGTGCAGGCTGGCCCACGCATCCTGCACGATCTCGTCCACCCACGCGCGGCGCGGCGAACGCCAGGCCACGAAGCGGTACAGGCCCTGGCTATGGCGCCGGTACAGTTCACGAAACGACGGCAGGTCGCCGGCGCTGTAGCGCAGCATCAGGTCTTCATCCGTCGCGGTAATGAGGGTGTCGGGCATGCGGAGCAGTGTAGCCGAACTGCGCGGCAGCGGCAATTTCACTGCGCCATCAACGTGCAGTGGGCGCATAGCTGATGCGGCGTACTTCGCGGATCTGTCCATCCCTGAGCGCCCCTTCCACCAGTTCGTAGCCGAGCAGGGCGAAGACCCGGCCCTGCAGGAACAGGGGCCGCGCATTGCCATACCAGTCCACGCAGGACGCGCGGCAGCCGTCATCCGGCGCCTGGCCCGGCCGCGCGGCCAGCGCCCCCAGTTCCGTCAATGTCAAACCGCTGTTGCGCAGGTACAGGACGGAGGCGGATGACTTGTTAAGGCCACGCCGCTCGTCCGCGCCCAGGATGGGCAAGCCGATCATGCCCTCGCTGGCCGCTTGCGGCTTGTAGAAAAAGCCGTGGCTGCGCGACTCGCCCTGCGCCGCGTCGGCGCGGATGTAGCGCGTGGCGATCGCCGCCTGCGTCCCCAGGCCGATGGTGCTGAAGTGCAGATCCCTGCCCTGCGCGCCGATCACCACGGCGTCATTGCCCAGCGCCTCGATGCGCTCCACGCCATGCGGCAGGGACAAGGCTTGCACGCTGCCCGCATCGGCCCAGCGCACGGCGTACAGGGGCTGGCGCGGCCAGGCCTGGTCCGCCTTGCGGCGTCCGGCATTGCCCGGATTGCCGTACAACAGATAGGACCCCACGTAGCGGTTCTGCAAGCCGTAGCCGCCGCCGCCGGGCAGCGCCTTGTAGCTGCTGGCGGGCGCGCTGTCGCGGCCATCGGAAAACGAGGCCAATGGCACGCGCAGCAAGGCCATGTCGCCGCGCCCCCGCGCGCCATCCCACATGGCGTCGCCCTGGCCTTCGGCGCGCAGCAGCACGTTCAGGTGGCCATCGCTGCTTTCCAGGAACGAGAACTGGTCGACGGGCGCGCCGGCCACCTTCAGGGCGCTGGGCGCGCCGCCATCGAGGGGAATGCGGAATACGCCCGAGTCGCTGCCGCGGCGCGTCGTCCACACGAAAACGGATTCGCCCGACACATAGAACACGCGGCCCTGCGGCCCCATGACGGCCGTCGCTTCGCAGCGCATGTCGCGCTGCGCCAGGTCGCACACGGTGACCGTGTGCAGGGTCAGGCCGAAGCCCGTTTCGGGTTCTTCATCGGTGCGGTAGATGCGCGTGGCCGGGGCGATGCGCTTGAAGTCGGATGGCACGGCGTCAGGACGCCAGCGGCGCAGCGCGGGGAAGCCGCCGAACGGGTCGCCTCGGCGCAGGTTCAGCGACAGGGGCGAGTAAAACACCAGTTTGCCGCCGACCAGGCGGCTCGCGTAATTGCGCGAGGAATAATAATCGTTGGAGCGCAAATGATACGTGGAACGGTAGGCCAGCTTGCCGTCCCCATTGACGTCGAACAGGCCGATCTCCGTGCCGCCACGGCTGTAGCTGTAGCCGATCACCACCACCGTGTCGCCATCGATCAGCATCTCGTCATACCAGCTGCCGGACGGGTCGCTGCCCGGCGCGAACGCGTCGAGCGTAGACACGGGCTGCAAGGCGTTGCCGCCCACCTGCACGGTGAACAGCTTGCCGCGCCGGAGCATCACCAGGTGCTTGCCATGCAGCTTGACGATGCCGCCTTCGTCCACGCCCGCCGTCTGCACATTGGTGACGGATTCCGCAGCTTCTGCCGATGGCGCGGGGACAGCCTTGGCCGCCATCGGCGCGGGAGGAACGGGAGGAGCGGGAGGAGCCGCCATGGACTGCGCCGAATACTGCGCCGTGGCGCGCTGCAGTTTTTGCTGCCGCAGCAGCAACGCCTCCTGGCGCGCCTGCAACTGCTGCAGGTAGCTGCTCAAGGCTTGCTCGCTGGCGAACGGCGCCAGGGTCTTGCGCGGCGCCGTGCCGGCGGCGTGGCTGCCTGCCGACAGCAGCAGGGACAGTATCAATGTGATCTTGCAGGCGCTGGACATCGCTTCTTCTCCGGTTGGCTGGGGTGTCAACCATGAAACGCGGCAGCGCAGAAAAAGGGGTTAAGCGCGCGTGAAAATATTCACGCGGCTGCTGCCTTACTCAAAACCCCGTATGCGGTCGCCATTGAAATTCGGCAGCCGCCATTCAAAATGCAAGGCCAGGAAGCGGAACAGGAAACCGGCGCCGATGGACGCCAGTTGCGCCACCGCGCTGTCGACCCTGAAGTGCAGCAGGCCGACATACAGGGCGCCCGTGAACAGGGCCACGGTGGCATACACTTCGCGCTGCAGCACGAGGGGAATCTGGTTGCACAGGATATCGCGCAGCAGGCCGCCGAAGACGCCCGTGATCATCCCCGCCAGCACGACGATGGCAGGATGCATCTTGGCCGACATGGCGATGTCGCAGCCGATCACGCAAAACGCCACCAGACCCAGTCCGTCGACCAGCAAAAAGATGGCGCGCAGATGGTGCAGATAGCGGGCGACGAAGGCCGTCACGATGGCCGCGCCGATGGTAAACAGCAGGTATTCGGGATGCGCAATCCAGCCCAGCGGATAGTGACCCAGCAGCACGTCGCGCACGGTGCCGCCGCCGAGCGCCGTGACGGTGCCGATCATGCAGATGCCGAACAAATCCATGCCGCGCCGCATGCCCATGATGGCGCCGGACATCGCTTCGGCGACGATCGCCACCAGGTAAATCGTATATAACAGCATGGTCTTACTCTTCCGAAAATGATTTGAGAATTTGTTCGCGTTCGCGCGCTTCGCTCAGGGTGCGCGCTTCGTTCGTACCCGTGCCGGAGCCGCCATCGCCGGCGTCACCGCGCGCCATGCGCGTATCCGCACCGCCGCTGCCGCAGCCGACGCTGCTGTGGATAAAGGCGAAGTTATCCTTCAGGCAGTCGCCGGCCAGGTATTCGGCATACACGTAATCGCCATCGAGCAGGGCCAGGCCTGGCGGTTCGGCCAATACCTGCTCGCGGCGACCCTGCACGGCCACCTGCATGTAGTCGCGCCAGACGGGCAGCGCCAGGGTGCCGCCGGTGGCGTTGCCCAGGCTTTTCGGCTGGTCGTAGCCGAGCCAGACGACGGAGACGAGGCCCGAGGAATAGCCGGCGAACCAGGCGTCGTACGCGTTATTGGATGTCCCCGTCTTGCCGGCCGCGTCGCCGCGCCCCAGCGCCAGCGCGCCGCGGCCCGTGCCGCTCTTGACGACGTCGCGCAGCATGCTGTCCATGACGTAGGCGTTGCGCGTGGAGATCACTTGCGTACCCGGCGCCGGCTCGCCCTTGGCGCGTGGCGCCGCATCGCTGAACAGCACTTCTCCGCTGCGGCTGCGCACTTCCTTGATCAGTTTCGGCGGCATCTGCATGCCCCCATTGGCGAACACGGCATACGATTGCGCCAGCTGCAGCGGCGTGACGGCGCCCGCGCCCAGCGCCAGCGGCAGGGACACGGGATTGCGCGCGCCCTCGAAGCCGAAGCGCGTGGCGTAGTGCTGCACGTAGCCAGGGCCGGCCGCCTGCATCAGGCTGACGGCCACCAGGTTTTTCGAGCGCACGAGGCCACGCCGCACGCTGATGAAACCTTCATAGTTGTTGCCGTAATTGCGCGGGCGCCAGGGCCGTGCGCCCGTTTCCTGCGGCAGCAGCAGGCGCTGCGTGTCGTCGACGGCCGTGCCGGGAAAATATCCCTTCTCCAGCGCCGCCGAATACACGAAGGGCTTGAAGCTGGAGCCGGGCTGGCGGTAGGCCTGCATGGCATGGTTGTAGTGGTTGCGGTAGAAGTCAAAGCCGCCCGCCATGGCGACGATCTCGCCGCTGTGGGCCTCGACGGAAATGAGCGCGCCTTCCATCTCGGGCAGCTGGCTCACCAGCCAGCCCTTTTTCGCCGCGTCGCGCACCACGCGGATCACGCTGCCCTCGGCGATGGCGCGCTTGCCATCCCAGGCCAGCTTGCCGCCCAGGCGCGCTTCCGATGCCGCCAGCACGATCTCGTCGCCATTGCGCAGCTGCGCCGTCACCTGGCGCTTGCCGGCCGTATCGACCTTGCGCACGAGGGCGGCGCGCAGTTCTCCGCTGTCCGGGTATGGGGCCAGCTGGCGCGCCACGCTGTCTTCGGAGGCGGCCAGGCGCGCTTCCGGTCCACGGTAGCCGCGCCGCGCCTGCGCATTCAACAGCCCATCGCGCAGCGACTTGTCGGCCGCCCGCTGCGGCGCCATGCGAATGGTCGTCGTCACGTCCAGGCCCATGCTGTAGGCGCCTTCGGGATAGCCTTGCAGGATCAGCTGGCGCGCTTCCTCGACCGCATACGCGGCCGCGTGCACGGAGCTGTTGCGGTCCTTGTTCAGGGCCAGCTTTTCCGCCACGGCCGCGTCGTATTCGGCTGGCGTGATGTAGCCGAGTTCGCGCATGCGCTGCAGGATGTAGTGCTGGCGCACGGTGGCGCGCTGGGGATTGGCGACAGGGTTGTAGGCCGATGGCGCTTTCGGCAAGCCGGCCAGCATGGCCGCTTCGGCGATGCTGACGTCGGCCAGCGGCTTGTCGAAATAAATGTTCGAGGCGGCGGAAAAGCCGTAGGAACGCTCGCCCAGGTAAATCTGGTTCATATACAGTTCCAGCAGCTTGTCCTTGCCGTAGTGCTGCTCCAGCTTGTAGGCGAGCAGCATCTCCGTCAGTTTGCGCTGCACGGTCTTTTCGCGCGAGAGGAAAAAGTCGCGCGCCACCTGCATGGTGATGGTGCTGGCACCCTGCGCATGGTGGCCCGTGACGACGTTGGCCAGGGTCGCGCGCGTCAAGCCATAGAAATCGACGGCGCCATGCTCGTAGAAACGCGCATCCTCGATGGCCAGCAAGGCCTGGCGCATGCGCAGCGGGATCTCCTTCAAGGGCAGAAATTCGCGGCGCTCCTCGCCGTATTCGGCCAGCAGCTCGCCTTCGCTCGAGAAAATGCGCAGCGGCAGCGCGGGCTTGTACTGGGCCAGGTGTTCGACGGCCGGCAAATCCTGCCACGCCTGGCGCAGCCACCAGCCGCCCGCCAGCGCGGCGGCCATGCCCAGGCCCAGGGTCAATCCCAGGCCGAATTTCAGATTGCGCGCCAGCTTGGACTGGGGCTTGCGGGTGCTGCTGTCGTTCGCTTGTGCTTCCATGGTGGTATTCCTTGCTGCCAGGAGGCCGCGCGCTGGCGCGCGGCACTCCATCAAAGAGACATTGTGCACTGCAACACACTCATCCTTATGAAAAGTAAGTATTATTTAGTATTGATAAATTTTTCTTATGCAGGCGATGATCATGGATCTCAATCCCAAACATACGGAAGCGTTTCGCGCCGTCGTTGAAACGGGTAGCTTCGAGCAGGCGGCGCTGCGGCTGCACCTGACCTCCCCCGCCATTTCCCAGCGGGTGCGGGCGCTGGAAAGCCAGCTGGGCAATGCCCTGATCGTGCGCAGCCGACCGGCGCGCGCCACGCGCATGGGGCAGCGGCTGATGCAGTACCTGAAACGGGCCAAGCTGCTGGAAGCGGACTTGCAGGCGGAACTGGCCGTGCAGCAGGATGCCCCGCTGACCCTGGTGCTGGCGCTGAACGCGGACTCGATGGGCACCTGGTTCTTCCCCGCCCTGTCCGAGGTGCTGATACGCGAGCGCGTGCTGCTGGACCTGACCGTGGAAGACCAGGACCACACGTATACCTTGCTGGAAACGGGCATGGCGATCGGCTGCATCAGCACGGAAGCCAAGCCCATGCGCGGCTGCACGGCCGAGCCGCTGGGCGTGATGCGCTACTGGCTGGTGGCCACGCCCGCGTTCCGCCAGCAGTGGTTTGCGCACGGCCTGACGCGCAAGGCGGCGCGCACGGCGCCCGTCGTCGCCTACACGCGCAAGGACACCCTGCAATCGTCGTTCCTGCAAGAGGCGCTGGGGCTGCCCGAAGGGGCCTACCCCTGTCATTACGTGCCGGGCGCCACCTCGCACTTCAACGCCATCCGCTACGGCCTCGGCTACGGCATGGTGCCCGAGCTGCTGCTGAAAGCGAATACGGATGGCGAGCTGGTGGAAATGCTCACGCCCAAGACTCCGGCCGACGTGGCCCTGTACTGGCATACGTGGAAGGTGCAGTCGCCGCGCATGGAGCAGTTGTCGCGGCAAATCATCGCGGCGGCGCGCAGCATGCTGAAATAATTATCGTGACAACTACCGTTGCATGCCCCAGCGCTTCAGAGTCACGCGTTCCAAAGTGCGGAAGCCAAGGTTTTCCACGATTAAACCGATGACGATGACGGCGGCCAGACCCGCAAACACCTTGTCCGTGTACAGCTCGTTGCGATTCTGGAAAATGTACCAGCCCAGGCCGCCCTGCCCCGACGTCGTGCCGAACACCAGCTCGGCCGCGATCAGGGTGCGCCAGGCAAACGCCCAGCCTATCTTCAAGCCCGAGACGATGGAAGGCAAGGCGCCCGGCACGAGGATGTGCAGCACCAGGCGCAAGCCGGTCAAGCCGTAATTGCGGCCCGCCATGCGCAGGGTCTCGGGCACGCCCTGAAAGCCTGCATACGTGTTCAGGGCGAGCGGCCACATGACGGAATGGACGATGACGAAGATCAGGCTGGCGCGCCCCAGGCCGAACCACAGCAAAGCCAGCGGCAGCAGGGCAATCGCCGGCAAGGGATTGAGCATGGCCGTCAGGGTTTCCAGCAGATCGCGCCCGATACGGCTGGACACGGCCAGCAAGGTCAGCACGAAGGCGGCCAGCACGCCCACCGCATAGCCCTGCAGCAAGACGACGAGGGAGGCGGCTGTGCGCGTGAGCAATTCACCGCTGGCGATGCCGCCGATAAACGCCTGCGCCGTCTGCAGAAAACTGGGCAACAACAAATCGTTCTGCGTCCAGCGCGCCGCGCCTTCCCACAGCAGGGCCAGGCTGAACAAAATCAGCACCTTGCGCCACAGCGCGTGCTGGCTCACACGCTGCCAGCGCGACAGCGGCTGCTCGACGGTGACGCCGGCCGGCGGCGGCGCCGCATACACGAATTCCTGGCGGATAGGCGGCTCCAGCAGCGCACTCATACGGCCTCCCGGTGGGCACGCTCTGCTTGCGGGACAGGAGCGGCTTCCTCGTCGAACAGCAAGCCGTGGATGCGGCTGCTGGCGGCCTGGAATTCCACACTGCCGGCGCTGTGCAAGTCGAACTGGTGACTGTTCAATTCGGCACGCACCCGGCCCGGATGGGGCGACAGCAGCAGGATGCGGTTGCCCACGACCAGCGCTTCCTCGATCGAATGCGTGACGAAGACAAGCGTAAAGCGCAGCTCTTCCCACAGGCGGCTCAGCTCTTCCTGCATCTTGCGCCGCGTCAGGGCGTCGAGGGCCGCGAACGGTTCGTCCATCAGCAGCACTTCCGGCTGCATGGCCAGGGCGCGGGCGATGGCCACCCGCTGCTTCATGCCGCCCGACAAGGTATGCGGGTGGGCGTCTTCAAAGCCGGCCAGGCCCACCTTGGCGATCCAGTGATGGGCGCGTTCGCGGGCCGCCTGCTTGTCCAGGCGCTTGCTGGCCAGCAAGGGGAACATGACGTTTTCCAGTACGGTTTTCCACGGCGGCAACTGGTCGAATTCCTGGAACACGACGACACGGTCCGGCCCCGGTTTATGAATGGGATGGCCCTGCATGGCGATGCTGCCGGCGCGCGGCGCGATGAAACCGGCCACGGCTTTCAGCAGCGACGACTTGCCGCAGCCCGATGGTCCCAGCAGCACGAAACGGTCACCCCGGAACACGTCGAAACTGACGTCGTGCGTGGCGCGCACGGTGCGCTGCTCCGTACGGTATTCCAGGCTGACATGCTGAACGCTGAGCAGCGGCTGTAGCGCAACGGGAGGACGGACCAGGTGAAAAGCGGGCGCGTTCATGTCAGCCTCCTTGCGTGATGGCAGGATCGTCAAAGAAATAATCGCGCCAGCTGCCGGGAAAGTTGCGGATGGCGCTCACGCGATGCAGGAATTGCGCGAGCCCATAGGTGTTTTGCGGCGCGATCTTGAATTGCACCTGCGGGTTGGCAAAGATTTTCAGCAGCAGATTGCGGTCCACCTTGCTCTTGTTGACCTTGATATAGATGTCGGCCGCGCCTTGCGGATTTCCGCTCGCATACTGCGCCGCTTCCGCCAGGGCGGCGATGAAGGCGCGGTAGGTTTTCGGATTGTCCTTGCGGTACTTTTCCGTCGCATACAGCAGGGTCGACGAGCTGGGACCGCCCTGCACGTCATACGAGTTCAGGATGATGTGGGCGTTCGGGTTTTGCGCCAGTTCCTGCTCCTGGAACGGCGAATTGCCGAAGTGGCCGCTGAGCTCCGTGCCGCCGGCGATGATGGCGGCGGCCGCGTCCGGGTGCGGCAAGGTTTGCGTGATTTTATCGAGGCGGGCGAATTCCTTGTCGCCCCACTGCTTCGCCACGGCCATTTGCAAGATACGCGCCTGCACGGAAACGGAGACGGCCGGCAAGGCGATACGGTCCTTGTCCGTCAAGTCCGCCAGGGTTTTCACCTTGGGATTGTTGCTGACCAAATAGTAGGGGAAGTTGCCCAGGGACGCGACGGCGCGCACGTTCTGCCGGCCTTTCGTGCGGTCCCAGATGGTCAAGAGCGGCCCCAGCCCGGCCCCCGCGATATCGATATTGCCGGACAACAAAGCATCATTGATGGCCGGGCCGCCGGACAAGGTAATCCACTCGACCTTCACATCGACGCCTTGCTGCTTGCCGTGCTTTTCGATCAGCTTCTGTTCCTGCGCGATATTGAGCAAAAGAAAAGTGATGCCGTGCTGGCCCGCGATGCGGATCTGTCCTTCGGCCCGGGCCATGGGCATGGCCATGCACAGCACGGCAATGGCGGCGAGCAGGCGGCGGGAAAAGGTAAAGATCGGCAACATGGACACTCCTTGGTCAACTACGGTCAAAAAAATCAGTACGGCGCATCGCCTTCGATGGTCGTGCGGTAGAGCTTGCGGCGCTGGTCGGGCGGGCAACCGGTCGCCAAGTGCATCAGGGAACGGTTGTCCCAGAACACCAGGTCGTGCGGCTGCCAGCGGTGCACATACAGGTGCTCGGGACGCACGCTGTGGGCGAACAGTTCGTCGAGCAGGGCGCGGCTTTCATCGTCGGGCAGACCGACGATGCGCGTGGTGAAATGTTCGCTGACGAACAGGGCGCGGCGTCCCGTTTCCGGATGCACGCGAACGACGGGGTGGGTGACGGGCTTGACTTCATCGATCTGCGCCTGCGTCAGGGCGGGACGCCATGGATTGCGGCGGCGCAATTCCTCATACTGGCTCAGGTAGCTGTGCTCGGCACGGGCGCCGCGCACGGCGTGGCGCAGCGCGGCCGGCAAGCTTTCCCAGGCCAGGTGCATGTTCGCAAACACGGTGTCGCCGCCCTCGTCCGGCAACTCTTGCGCATGCAGCATGGAACCGAGGCTGGGCACTTCCTTGTACGACAAATCGGAATGCCAGAAATGGCCCGCGTCACCGAGACCGATGGGCTGGCCGTTTTCGACGATGTTCGAGATGATCAGCACTTCCGGCTGCGTGGGCAGCTGGAACTGGCGCAGCACGTGGATTTGCAAGGGGCCGAAGCGGCGGCTGAAATCGACCTGCTGCTGCGGCGTGATGCGCTGGTCGCGGAATACCAGCACGTGATGGTCGAGGTGGGCATGGTGCAGGCGCTGGAAATCGCCCTGCGACAGCGCTTGCGCCAGGTCCAGCCCCAGCACTTGCGCGCCCAGCGGCGCATCGAAAGTTTCGATCTGGAATGGACTGGTGGACTGCACGGGTTTCAGGACGGCCGACATGGGAGTTCGCCAAGAGTCTGGGGAAGTCCACTGTATGCCGGCCAGCCTTGCTTGCAAACGAAGCATTTACTATATGGATATGCGCGGCGCGTTGCGCCACGCTGCAACAGGCATCGGCGTGGCCAGGTACCTGGCGCGACGCCGACGCCGCTTACGCGATTGCTTCGTAGCGGGCCAGGCGCGTCGCCATGCGCGGCGCCAGTTCGTGGCCAGCCGTGACGGTCACTTCCAGGTCGTTCAGCAGGCCATCCTTCAAGCCATAGACCCAGCCGTGAACGCTGAGTTCCTGGCCCCGTTCCCACGCATCTTGCACGACGGTGGTCTGGCACACGTTCAAGACCTGTTCGACCACGTTCAGCTCGCACAGGCGGTCGCCGCGCTGGCGGCTCGTCAGCACGTCGCCCAGGTAACGTTCGTGTTTCTGGCCCACGTCCTGCACGTGGCGCAGCCAGTTGTCGACCAGGCCGATGCGCGTGCCCGTCATGGCCGCATGCACGCCCTTGCAGCCGTAATGGCCGACGATGATGACGTGTTTGACTTTCAGCACGTCCACGGCAAATTGCAGGACGGACAGGCAATTGAGGTCGGAATGCACGACCACATTGGCAATATTACGGTGCACAAACACGTCGCCAGGCGCCATGCCCAGCAGTTCATTTGCTGGCACGCGGCTGTCGGAGCAGCCGATCCACAGGTATTCGGGCGACGTTTGCGCTTCCAGGTTCTTGAAGAAGTTCGGGTCCTTCGCCACCATCGAGTCGGCCCAGCGGCGGTTACGCTGCAGCAGTTCCGCCAGGGCCGGGCCATTTTTCTGTTCGGTCATATCGCTCCCATTGTGTACGTACGACTGAGGGCGGCAGATCGCGCCCATAGGCCGGCGATGCGCGCACATTGTTCAGTCGTGATGAAAAAAACGCCGGGATGTTGAAGCATCCCGGCGCATGGTATTACGTGTGCTTATTCAAAAAAATCCTTGACCTTGTCTTTCCAGGTCTTGCTTTGCGGACTGTGCTTGGCACCGCCCTCGGTCGTCGACTTTTCAAAGTCGCGCAGCAGGTCTTTCTGTTTTTCCGTCAGTTTCACGGGTGTTTCGATGGCCACGTGGCAGAACAGGTCGCCCGCGTAACCGGAGCGCACGCCCTTGATGCCCTTGCCTTTCAGGCGGAAGGTCTTGCCCGACTGGGTGCCTTCCGGGATCGTGAACGACACTTTGCCGTTCAGGGTAGGCACTTCGATTTCGCCGCCCAAGGCCGCCTTGGTGAACGAGATCGGCATTTCGCAATGCAGGTCGTCGCCTTCGCGCTGGAACACGGCGTGCGGCTTGATGTGGATTTCCACATACAGGTCGCCCGACGGACCGCCATTCGTGCCCGGTTCGCCGTTGCCGGACGAACGGATACGCATGCCGTTGTCGATACCGACTGGAATTTTCACTTCCAGGGTCTTGTTGCGCTTGATGCGACCGGCGCCGCCGCACGGCGTGCACGGGTCGGTGATGACCTTGCCGCTGCCATGGCATTTCGGGCAGGTTTGCTGGATGCTGAAGAAACCTTGCTGCATGCGCACCTGGCCGTGGCCACCGCAGGTACCGCAGGTGGTCGGCGACGTGCCCGGCTTGGCGCCGCTGCCGTGGCAAGTGTCGCACTTGTCCCAGCTCGGCACGCGGATGGTGGTGTCGAAGCCGTGAGCAGCTTGCTCCAGTGTAATTTCCAGGTTGTAGCGCAAGTCGGCGCCACGGTACACCTGTGGACCCGCATTGCGGCTGCGTCCACCGCCACCGCCAAAGATGTCGCCGAAGATATCGCCGAAGCTGTCGGCAAAGCCGCCAGCGCCGCCGCCGAAGCCGCCACCGCCGCCCATGTTCGGGTCCACGCCAGCGTGACCATAACGGTCATACGCATCGCGCTTTTCCGGATTGGTCAGCATCTCGTAGGCTTCTTTGACTTCCTTAAACTTTTCTTCCGATTCCTTGCTATCCGGATTGCGGTCCGGATGGTATTTCATCGCCAGTTTACGGTAAGACTTTTTGATCTCTTCTTCCGAAGCATTTTTTGCGACACCGAGTGTCTCGTAAAAATCACGCTTTGCCATGTTGTCGGCACCTTGCAGTCTATCTACTGATGTAAAAATTACACGAAAAAGCCGAGTCGAGTGCTGCACTGGGCAACGACTCGGCTCGGCCGGTCTTCGCGGCTAATTCCGCGATGTAGCGTTCAGCCCGGCTGCCCCCAGTTCATGGGAGCGCAAGACAATTACTTGCTGTCTTTGACTTCTTTGAAGTCAGCGTCAACAACGTCGTCTTGCTTGGCGCCTGCGTCCGATGCGCCAGCAGCTTGCTGTGCACCTTCCGCGCCGCCGGCAGCTTGCTGCGCTTGCATGTCGGCATACATTTTTTCGCCCAGTTTCTGCGATGCGCTCGACAGTGCTTCCACCTTGGCGTCGATCTCAGCCTTGTCGCCCGCCTTGATGCTTGCTTCCAGGTCGGTGATGGCCGCTTCGATCTTCTCTTTCTCGCCCGCATCCAGCTTGTCGCCGTATTCGGTCAAGGATTTCCGGGTCGAGTGTACCAGAGCATCGGCCTGGTTGCGCGACTCGGCCAATTCTTTGACCTTTTTGTCTTCTTCCGCGTTCAGCTCGGCATCCTTGACCATCTTCTGGATTTCAGCCTCGGTCAAGCCGGAATTGGCCTTGATCGTGATCTTGTTTTCCTTGCCGGTGGCCTTGTCTTTCGCGCCGACATGCAAGATGCCGTTGGCGTCGATGTCGAAGGTCACTTCGATCTGTGGCGTACCGCGTGCTGCTGGCGGGATGCCTTCCAGATTGAATTCGCCCAGACCCTTGTTGCCGGCGGCGATTTCGCGCTCACCCTGGAAGACCTTGATGGTCACCGCAGGCTGGTTGTCGTCGGCCGTCGAGAACACTTGGCTGAACTTGGTCGGAATCGTCGTGTTTTTGTGGATCATCTTGGTCATCACGCCGCCCAGGGTTTCGATACCCAGGGACAGAGGCGTAACGTCCAGCAACAGCAAGTCCTTGCGTTCGCCCGACAGGACCGAACCTTGAATCGCTGCGCCCACGGCGACGGCTTCGTCCGGGTTCACGTCCTTGCGTGGATCCTTGCCGAAGAATTCCTTCACTTTTTCCTGCACCTTCGGCATACGCGTCATACCGCCGACCAGGATGATGTCATCGATGTCCGACACTTTCACGCCAGCATCTTTGATAGCGGTGCGGCATGGCTCGATCGTGGCCGTGATCAGCTCTTCCACCAGCGATTCCAGCTTGGCGCGGGTCATCTTCAGGTTCAAGTGGACCGGTGCGCCGTTCGCCATGGCGATGTACGGCTCGTTGATTTCGGTTTGCTGCGACGACGACAATTCGATCTTTGCGCGCTCGGCCGAAGCCTTGATGCGCTGCAGGGCGATCGGATCTTTTTTCAGGTCGATGCCGTTGATCTTCTTGAACTCATCGATGATGTAATCGATGACGCGCTGGTCGAAGTCTTCGCCGCCCAGGAAGGTGTCGCCGTTGGTCGACAGCACTTCAAATTGTTTTTCGCCATCAACATCCGCGATTTCGATGATCGACACGTCGAACGTACCGCCACCCAAGTCATACACGGCGATTTTACGGTCGCCTTTTTCGGTCTTGTCCAGGCCGAACGCCAGCGCTGCTGCGGTTGGCTCGTTGATGATGCGCTTGACGTCCAGGCCAGCGATACGGCCGGCATCCTTGGTGGCTTGACGCTGCGAGTCGTTGAAGTACGCAGGCACGGTGATGACGGCTTCGGTAACTTCTTCACCGAGGTAGTCTTCTGCCGTTTTCTTCATCTTGCGCAGCACTTCAGCCGAAATTTGCGGCGGCGCCAGTTTTTTGTCGCGTACGCCGATCCATGCATCGCCGTTGTCGGCTTTCATGATTTGGTACGGCATCAGCGCGATGTCTTTTTGGACTTCTTTTTCGTCGAACTTGCGACCGATCAGACGCTTGACTGCGTACAGCGTGTTTTTCGGATTGGTCACGGCCTGGCGTTTCGCTGGCGCGCCGACGAGAATTTCGCCATCTTCTTGATAAGCAATAATCGACGGCGTCGTGCGTGCGCCTTCAGCGTTTTCGATTACCTTTGGTTGACCGTTTTCCATGATGGAAACGCAGGAATTCGTGGTTCCCAGATCGATACCGATAATTCTACCCATGATTTTTTTCCTTTTATTTGCTAGATTTCAGATGGTTCTTATATGTGGCAAAGCGGCATGGTTTCAAGGCTTGCTTGATGCCGCACTCTGATTATTTTGCTTGCGCGGTCGTTACAATGGCTGGACGCAGCAGGCGGTCCGCAATCATATAGCCCTTTTGCAGGACTGACACGATGGTATTGGCTTCCTGGTCCGCCGGCACCACGGCAACGGCCTGGTGTTTCATCGGATCGAGCTTCTCGCCCTGCACTGGCAACACTTCCACCAGGCGGTTGCGCTCGAACGCGGCGTTCAATTGCTTCAAAGTCATTTCGACGCCTTCTTTCAGCGATTCGATGGTCGGTGTTTCCACCGTCAGCGCCGTTTCCAGGCTGTCCTTGACGGGCACCATGGCTTCGGCAAAGCTTTCCACGGCGAATTTATGTGCTTTAGCAACATCTTCCTGCGCGCGGCGGCGGATATTTTCGCCATCGGCCTTGGCGCGCATGAAGGCATCGTGCATCTCTGCAAGACGCGCTTCGGTACTCGCCAGCTGCTCTTCCAAAGTAGGCTCTGCGGGAGTCGATGGGGCAGTCGCCGCGGCGTCCGCTTGCGGATTAGGTACAGCTTGGTTTTCCTGATCTTGCATCTGAAAAGCTCCTACAATCAATGACTTAAATGAGTTAGTCTAACTATCTTTACAACACTAACGGGCAGATGGGGCTATATCCTATTGTTTCAAGGGGTATGCGTGGCAAAACCGAAATTACATGGGTCCATGTTACAGCCTATTACAAAGCGCTTCCCATTTCGGACATCCATCCGTGCGCGCCCACCCTTGATTTTCCTGGCTTCCCACGGCAAAGCGGGCATTCTACCAGCCCCGCCGCAGCCATCGCCACTGGCGGTGTTGCTATTTGGAAAGCCACTTGGCCGCGCCAGACATGACAAAGCCGCGCAAGCGCGGCTTCAAGATGGCAAAAAATCCAGCAATGTCAGTTCGTCGCGCCCAGGGCCAGCGCCGCCGTGCGCGCCTGCTCGCCCGCTTTCTTGTCCGCCTCGCGCTGCGCCGCCGTCTTCATCGTCGGCCAGCCGATCATGTGCTGTTCCGCAATTTCCGCCATGCCCGCGATCCAGGCCGGCGTTTCGTTCAGGCAAGCGATGTAATGAAACTGCTGGCCGCCGGCCGCCTCGAAATCATGCTTGGCTTCCATGGCGATTTCTTCCAGGGTTTCCAGGCAATCGCTGGTAAAGCCTGGACACAGCAGATCGACGCGCTTGACGCCCTGCTGGGCCAGCGCCACCAGGGTGGGCGCCGTGTACGGTTGCAACCATTCGGCCTTGCCAAAGCGGGACTGGAAGGTCACCACGTATTGCTCTTTGCTCAACTTCAACTTTTCCGCCAGCAGGCGCGCCGTTTTCAGGCATTGGCAGTGGTAGGGGTCGCCCAGCAGCAAGGTACGCTTGGGCACGCCATGAAAACTCATCACCAGTTTTTCCGGGCGGCCATGCGCTTCCCAATGGTTCAGCACGGAATCGCGCAAGGCGTCGATATACGTGTCGTGTTCGTGATATTGCTTAATAAAACGCAATTCCGGCACATTGCGCACGGTGGCGTAATGGGCAAACACGGCGTCATAGATGGAACCGGTCGTCGTGCCCGAGTATTGCGGATACGCAGGCAGGATGGCGATGCGTTCGCAGCCCTCGCTTTTCAGCTGGGCCAGCACGTCAGGCAGGGAAGGCGAACCGTAGCGCATGGCCATGGCCACCGTCACGCCGTCATGGCCCCGCTCGGCCAGCGCGCCGGCCAGCAATTTCGCTTGCTTTTGCGTATGCACTTTCAGGGGCGAGCCCTCGCGCGTCCAGATCGACGCGTATTTCTTGGCCGACTGGCCCGAACGGAAGGGCAAGATAATCAGGTTCAAAATGAACCACCAGACCAGGCGGGGAATCTCCACCACGCGCGGGTCCGACAGGAATTGTTTCAGGTAACGCCGCACGGCCGACGAGGTCGGCGCATCGGGCGTGCCCAGGTTGACGAGCACCACGGCGCTGCGGTCGATGCTGCCATGCGTGTACGGCGGTTCAGTTTGAAATGACATGAAGGCTCTTCGAAGGCGTTGGATAGATTAGCCAGTTATTATAGTTACATTGCGTCAACATCGGGAAAGATGGATGTCGATGCAATTCACCCATAGCAAAAGCCGGGGTCAGTCACTGCGTGATCGCAATGCGCTCCAATGGAACGCATTGCCCCGGCGGGTCTGACCCCGGTCTGCCCCCAGCCATGAATCAAATCGCGAGCAACTCGCGTGCATGCTTGCGCGTGGTGGCCGTGATTTCCAGGCCGCCCAGCATGCGCGCCACTTCTTCCACCCTGGCCTTGGCGTCGAGCATGTCGATGCGCGAAGCCGTCTTGCCATTGTCCAGGGTACTTTTTGCCACCTGGAAATGCTGATTGGCCTGGCTGGCCACTTGCGGCAAGTGGGTCACGCACAGCACTTGCCGCCCCTGCCCCAGGCGCTTCAGCAAGCGGCCCACGACTTCGGCGACGGCGCCGCCGATGCCGCTGTCGACCTCGTCGAAGATCAGGGTCGGCGTGGTGGTGGCGTGCGAAGTGATGACGGAAATGGCCAGCGCGATGCGCGCCAGTTCGCCGCCGGACGCCACCTTGGCCAGCGAGCGCGGTGCCGTGCCCGCATGGCCGGCGACGAGAAACTCCACTTGCTCGAGGCCGTGGGCGGCCGGCTCGCAAGGATGGAGGGCAATCTCGAAGCTGCCGCCCGTCATGCTCAGTTCCTGCATGGCGCGCGTGACGGCTTGCCCCAGCTCCAGGGCGGCGGCGCGGCGCGTGGCGGACAGGCGCTCGGCCACGGCGCGGTACTCCGCCTCGACCTTCGCTTCCTGGCGCAGCAAACCTTCGATATCGGAAGCGTCGGCCAGGTGCTGCAGCTTTTCCGACAGCTTGGCGTGTTCCTCCGGCAACTCTTCGGGCGTGACGCGGAATTTGCGGGCCGTGCTGTGCATGGCTTCCATGCGCGCGTCGAGCTGGTGCAGGCGCTCCGGGTCCAGTTCCACCCGGTCAAGATAATTGTTCAGCGCGTACACGGATTCCTGCAACTGGATACGCGACGATTCGATCAGGTCGACAATCGGCTGCAATTCCGCATCGACGGACACGAGCTTGCCCAGCTTCTGGTTCAGGCCCGACAGTTGCGACACGATCGGGTGGTCTTCCGACTCGGAAATCATCGACAGCGCTTCCTGCGCGCCTTCCAGCAGGCTGGCCGCGTGCGACAGGCGGCTGTGCTCGTTGGTGATGTCCGTCCACTCGCCGGGCTTGGCGGCCAGCTTTTCCAGTTCGCCCACTTGCCATTCCAGGCGTTCGCGCTCGTACAGCACGTTGGCGGCGTTGGTTTCGAATTCCTCGCGCTGGCGCACGAGGGCGCGCCAGCGCTTGTGCAGGGCCGCCACTTGCCGCGCGTCCTGTTCCGCGCCCGCTTCGCGCGCCGTCGCCTGGCCGTCGAGCAAGGCGCGCTGGGCTTCGCTTTTCAGCAAGGACTGGTGCGCGTGCTGGCCGTGGATGTCGACCAGCATGTCGCCCAGTTCGCGCAACTGCGCGGCCGTGGCGGGGATGCCGTTGATGTACGCCTTCGAGCGGCCCGCATTGTCGATCACGCGGCGCAACAGGGCGCCGCCATCGTCGTTGGCGAACTCATGCGCCACCAGCCACGCTTGCGCCACTTCGCTGACGGAAAAGTCGGCCGTGATGTCGGCCTTGGCCGCGCCTTCGCGCACGACGCTGGCGTCGCCGCGCCCGCCCAACGCCAGCGTCAGCGCATCGATGAGGATGGACTTGCCGGCGCCCGTCTCGCCCGTCAGCACGCTGAAGCCGGCGGAAAATTCCAGTTCAATGGTATCGACAATGACAAAATCGCGAATGGACAGTGTATGGAGCATGGCTTCAGTGGTTGGGCGGCGCGCCGCGGGTTGAGATGGAGAAAAAGTTAGCTGAGCTTGCCCTCGCCCGACGGATACTCATTCCAGTGCAATTTTTCACGCAGGGTGTTGTAGTAGCTCCACCCTTCCGGATGCAGGAAGGTAATCGTGTGCGGCGAACGGCGGATGAGGATGCGGTCTTGCTGGATCAGGCTGGCGAAGGTCTGCATGTCGAAATTGACGCTGATATCGCGCCCGCGCACGATTTCCACGACGATCTGGCTGGAGTCGGGCAGGACGATGGGACGGTTCGACAACGCATGCGGGGCGATCGGCACGAGCACGATGCCGCCCAGGGTCGGATGCAGCAGGGGGCCGCCGGCCGACAGCGCATACGCGGTCGAGCCCGTGGGCGTGGCGATGATCAGGCCATCGGAACGCTGGTTGTACATGAAGTGGCCGTCGACCTCGACGCGCAGTTCCGCCATGCCGGCGCCGCCGCCGCGCGAGACGACGACATCGTTGACGGCCATGCCCACGTGGATCGACTCGCCGTCGCGCAACACGCTGCCTTCGAGCAAGGTGCGGCGTTCGGCCTTGAAGCGGCCGCCGAGAATTTGCGCCAGCACGGGCAGCATGCGCTCGAGCGGAATATCCGTCATGAAACCCAGCCGCCCCTGATTGATACCGATCAAGGGCACGTCGAATGGCGCCAGCTGGCGCGCAATACCCAGCATGGTGCCGTCGCCGCCCATGACGATGGCGCAATCGGCCGCGGCGCCGATCTCGGCCGGCGACATGGCATGCACGCCGGGAAACGCCAGGTTCAGGTGCGCGGCCGTCTCCGCCTCGAAGACCACCGTGTGGCCCAGCACTTGCAGGAAATCGACGATGCTTTTGACGGGTTCGGCAATGCCGTCCGTATTCTGGCGCACGACGAGGGCGATGGTCTTGGCGCCCAGGTTGAAGCGCTCGCCCGGGGCTGGCAAGGTCGCGGCAGGCTGTTCGGCGCGCTGTTCGGCGTGTTTATCGACGGGCATAAGAGTCTCGGTAGTGAATTCGGTGGCAAGCCGCCCCAGGCTGTCGCGTCGCACGCCGGCATCGCATGATACTGTATATATGCACAGTATAGTGCGGCTGCCGTGTGCCCGCAAGGGGCGTTCTTGGTGTTGCACGCAGTGTAGCGCAGAAAAAGAATCGTCCATGCGTGCGCCAGCGCTCCCTGCATGGGCAAATCCGCTTGCACGCGGCCCATGGCGGCGGGACACTGGCCTCACATCCTTTTTCCTGTCAGGAGGCCATATGGTTACCCAGCATAGCGAACGCAAGATCAATACCGATGCAAAGGTCAAGAATGACGGCGTCGACCGCCTGCCACACGAGCGCGATGAATCGCCCGATGCGCAAAACGTGCGGCCGCGCAAGATCATGCAGCAGGCGGCCAGCGACCTGGAACAGGGCCTGGTCGACACGGACCGCCGCGCCCAGCCCGGCGTGGAAAAGGTCAAGCCCGCCGCGCCGCAACAGGCACGTCCGGACCCGCAGCTGGAACCAAAGAAGGCGCCCTGACTCCAACCCTCAGACACTGCTGTTCCGGAGTACGCCATGCACCGTTACGTCTGTTCCTTGCTGCTGGCCGCTGCCTGCGGCGCGCCCATCGCGCACGCCCAGGCGCCCGCCATGCCCGTGGGCTTCGGCCCGCAACCCGCCCTGCCCGCGCCGGACAAGCAACTGATTCCCACCGTCAACGTGGCGCCCGTGCAGCGCTGGACGGCAGCGCAGCGCCCCGTGGCCGCGCCTGGCCTGGCCGTCCATGCGTATGCGCGCGACCTCGACCATCCGCGCTGGCTGTATGTGTTGCCGAATGGCGACGTGCTCGTGGCGGAAACGAATGCGCCGCCGAAGCCCGACGATAACAAGGGCATCAAGGGCGCCATCATGCAGATGCAAATGAAAAAAGCGGGCGCCGCCACGCCCAGCGCCAACCGCATCACCCTGTTGCGCGGTGTCGATAGCAACGGCGTGGCGCAATCGCGCAGCGTGTTCCTGCAAGGCTTGCACTCGCCATTCGGCATGGTCCTGGTGGGCAACGATCTGTATGTCGCAAATGCCGATGCGCTGCTGCGTTTCCCATACAAAACTGGACAAACGGCCATCACGGCACCCGGCGTCAAGGTGATGGATTTGCCGGGCGGGCCCATCAATCACCACTGGACCAAGAACGTCGTCGCCAGCGACGACGGTAAATTCCTCTATGTTTCCGTCGGCTCGAACAGCAACGTGGGCGAGAACGGTCTGTCGGCCGAAGACGGACGCGCCGCCATCTGGCAAGTCACGCGCGCCACGGGCAAGGCACGCGTGTATGCGACGGGTTTGCGCAACCCCGTCGGCATGGCCTGGCAGCCGCACAGCGGGGCACTCTGGACGGCCGTCAATGAACGCGACGAACTGGGCAACGATCTGGTGCCCGACTACATGACGTCCGTCAAGGATGGCGCCTTCTATGGCTGGCCCTACAGTTATTTCGGCCAGCACGTCGATGCCCGGGTCAAGCCGCCGCGCCCTGAACTGGTGGCCACCGCCATTGCTCCCGACTACGCGCTGGGCGCGCACACGGCCTCGCTGGGCCTCGCGTTTTATGACGGCGCCCTGCTGCCCGAACGCTACCGGGGCGGCGCCTTCATCGGCCAGCACGGCTCGTGGAACCGCAAGCCCTACAGCGGCTATAAAGTCATCTTCGTGCCCTTCACGAATGGCGTGCCCAGCGGGCCGCCGCAGGACGTCGTCAGCGGCTTCCTCGACAGCAATGGCAAGGCGCAGGGACGCCCCGTCGGCGTGGCCGTCGACAAGGCGGGTGCACTGCTGGTGGCGGACGACGTGGGCAATGTCATCTGGCGCGTGACGCCGGCGCCGTGACTGCCGATGCGCCCCACATGCCTCCCTGCATGCTCCCCCTGTGTGGCGCAACGAACGGAAGGGCAAGGGAGGCTCGCGCATGATGGATGCTCGAACCACGCAAGGAGTACATCATGAAAAAAACAGGATCAGCCGTCTGGAGTGGCGGCCTTAAAGATGGCAAGGGGTTTATTTCCACCCAAAGCGGCGCGCTCGACAATGTGGCCTATGGCTTCAACACGCGCTTCGAAGACGGTCCCGGCAGCAATCCGGAAGAACTGATCGGCGCAGCCCATGCCGCCTGCTTCACCATGGCCCTGTCCGGCCAGCTGGGCGAAGCGGGCCTGCGCGCCACGGCCCTGAAAACCACGGCCGACGTCAGCCTGGAAAAAATCGATGGCAGCTATGCCATCACGGCCGTGCACCTGACCCTGGTGGCCACCATTCCCGGCGCCACCGACGAAGCATTCCAGGACGCGGCCCTGCGCGCCAAGCTCGGCTGCCCCGTATCGAAGTTGCTGGCCACGGAAATCACCCTGGACGCCCATCTGGAGTAATGCCGGCATGCCGTCCGTTGCCGTTCCATCACCGGGCGGCAGGGGCGGTCTCGGCAAGAAAGCCGTAAAACGCATAAAATCCTGCCATTCCCCTATCACTATCAAGGATTTACGATGCGTATTTTGCACACCATGTTACGGGTCGGCGACCTGCAGCGCTCCATCGATTTTTATACCAAGGTCCTGGGCATGACGCTGCTGCGCACCAGCGACAATCCGGAATACCAGTACACCCTGGCCTTCGTCGGTTATGGCTCGAACCCCGACCACGCGGAACTGGAACTGACGTATAACTACGGCACCACCAGCTACGAGCTGGGCACGGCATACGGCCACATCGCCATTTCGGCCGAGGACATCGTCGCCGCTTGCGACGCGGCACGCGCGAACGGCGGCAACGTCACGCGCGAACCGGGTCCCGTCAAAGGCGGCAACACGGTCATCGCCTTCATCACCGACCCGGACGGCTACAAGATCGAATTGATCGAACGCAAGTTCGACGGCCAGGGCGCCGGCCTGTAAGTCCTCAGCCTGGCTCGGCGGCCTGTGCGATGGCCGCGCGCAGCCAGGCGATGCCCGCATCGCCGTCCGTGCGGCGATGGCGTATCGTTTCAAACGCAAACGGCGCGATGGCAAATGGCGCGGCGTACAGCGCCAGCCCCTGCGCCGCGCGCCCCTGCAAGGCGCGCCGCGCCACCGTCAGTATCAAATCCGTTCCCAGCAGCAACGCCGGCGCAACCGTCCAGTGCGGCACACGCACGGCGATGCGACGCGTCTTTCCCAGCTGGGCCAGAGCCGCGTCGACTTCGGCCGCCATGCCGCCTTCGCCGGATGCCACCAGCACATGCGGGCGCGCCAGATAGGTTTCCAGACTCAGCATTTCACCGGACGCCAGGCTGGCCGGATCGAGCGCGCACACGAAGGTTTCCTCGAACAGGGTTTCTCGATGTAATTGCTCGGGCAGTTGCGGGAACACGCCCAGCGCCAGGTCGATCTCGCCATCCTGCACGCCCGCGATCATGGCCGGGCGGCTGGCGTGGCTGACGGCCAGGTCGATGCCGGGTGCTTCCACGCGCAGACGCCGCAACAAACGAGGCAAGATCAGCGCCGCGCCGTAATCCGACATGGCCAGGCGAAACACGCGCTGCGCCGTGGCCGCCTCGAAGACGGCGCCACCGAGCACGGAGCGCACGCTTTGCAGGGCTTCGGCCAGCGGCCGCGCCAATTCCAGGGCGCGCGCCGTCGGCTGGAAGCCGCCCTTGCCGCGCAGCAGCAGCGGATCGCCGAGCAGATGGCGCAAGCGGGCCAGCGCATGGCTGACGGCAGGCTGGCTCATGTGCAAGCGCTCGGCCGCGCGCGACAAGTGGCGCTCGCTGAGCAGGGCGTCCAAGATCACCAGCAAATTCAAATCGACGGCCCGCAGATTATTCATTTGGTGCATAGTTTAATGACAAACTACGAATTGGATTTAATCATGACAGCATAATACGATGATCCCATCAACTCAACAGTGATGGAGTCGCATATGCATGGATGGATTACCGTATTTGCCCCGCTGGCCATGCTGGCCGGCGCCGTCGTCCCCTTCCAGGCGGGCGCGAATGCCGCGCTGGGCCGCAACCTGGGCCACCCGCTGTGGGCCACGCTCGCCTCGCTGGCCGTCAGCGCCGTGCTCGCATCGCTCGTGATGCTGGTCTGGCGGGTGCCGGCTCCCGAGGTCGGCCTCGCCATGCGGGGGCCGGGCTGGTCCTGGCTGGGCGGCGCGGCCGGCGTGTTTTACATTACGGCCGCGCTGATGCTGGCGCCGCGCATGGGTTCCGGCCCCTTCATGGCGGCCGTCATCGGCGGACAAATGCTGGCCGCGCTGGCCATCGACCGTTATGGCTTGCTGGGCTTTGCCGTCAAGCACATTTCTCCGCTGCACTGGGCCGGTGCGGGGCTGGTGGTCGCTGGGGTGATCCTGACACAAATCGCCAACAGCCGCGTCGTGTGACGCCGGGCACGGGGCGAAAAAAAACCAGCACCGTCGCCGGTGCTGGTTTTCATCTGAATCCCGAGACAAATATTACTTGTCGAGCAAGGCGTTCACTGGCATCAAGTCCGTTTCCTTCAGGGTGCCGGCCGCCGCCTTCAGGCGCAAGCCGTTCATGATGGTGTCGTAGCGGGCTTTCGACAGGTCTTTTTGCGTCGAGAACAATTGTTTCTGCGCATTCAAGACGTCGATATTGATGCGCACGCCCACTTGATAACCGAGCTGGTTCGACTCCAGCGCCGACTTGCTCGACACTTCCGCCGCTTCCAGCGCCTTCACTTGCGCCAGGCCGCTGTTGACGCCCAGGAAAGCCTGGCGCGCGCCTTGCGATGCCGCGCGGCGTGCCGATTCCAGGTCGTTGCGGGCCTTGTTTTCCAGCGCGATCGATTCGCGTACCTTGCTGGTGACGGCAAAGCCGCTGAAGATCGGGATGCTCCACTGCACGCCGATGGCGTTGTTATTGGAACTGCCGCTGCCGCCGCCCGTCGTGTAGGTATGGCCCGCGTTGGCGATCAGGTCCAGGGTCGGGTAGTGGCCGGCGCGGTTGCGGCCGATGTCGCGCTTGGCCGATTCCACGCTGAACTGGGCCGTGACGACGCCGTAGTTCTGCTCTTCCGCCGAGCTCACCCACGGTTCGATGGCGGCCGGTTCCGGCGCGCTGATGACCACGCCCGTGCGCATCGGCGCCAGCGAGGTTGGCGCTTCGCCGATGATGGTTTGCAAGGCGCTGCGTTTGTTGGCCAGGTCATTGATGGCGGCAAATTCCTGCGCCACCACCAGGTCGTAGGCCGCTTGCGCTTCGTGCGTGTCGGTAATCGTTTGCGTGCCGACTTCGAAGTTGCGCTTGGCCGATGCCAGCTGCTCCGTCGTCGCCACTTTTTGCGCCTGCGTGGCGCCCAGGTTATCCTGCGCGCTCAGCACGTCGAAATACGCTTGCGCCACGCGCGTGATCAGGTCTTGCTGCACCTGTGCAAATTGCGCTTCGGCAATCGCCTGCGCCAGCTTGCTTTGCTGATAGGTTTCCCAGCGATCCCAGCGGAACAGCGGCTGCGCCAGGGTCAGGTTGTAGGTATTCGTGTGCACCTTGACCGTCGGCATGGAAATCGTGCTGGTGATCGGCTCGATGCTGTTGCGCGTGTTGCTGCCTGACGCCGACACTTGCGGCAGCAAGCCTGCCAACCCCTGCGGAACCCGCTCCATCCCGGCCGACAGGGCCGCACGCGCGCTCGCATACTGCGCGTCATTGGCCAGCGCCTGCTGGTACACCTGGATGAGATCGGCCGCCTGCGTGTTAAGCGAGAAAAAAGCGCTGGTCATCAGCACGGCGATAAGGGGTTTCCGCATTGCATTTCTCCGTTGGAGTCGTCAAAAGTTGATGGAATCAAAAATCTGTTACAGCCTGCCTGGCGCCCGCCCGGATAAGAGCAGGGTACAGGCCTCCGCAGGCATGCCCGATGGCATACCTGGGAGTGCATCTACTGCAAAATAATTTAGTATTGAGGCATGCTGCTGTCGACTTGCAGCGCCCAGGCGTGCACGCCGCCCGTCAAATTACTGATCTTGCCAAAACCATTGCGCTCCAGGAAGGCAGCCACTTGCATGCTGCGCATGCCGTGATGGCAGATGCAGACGATCTCCGCGTCTTCATCGAGGTCGTCGATACGCGCAGGAATCGAATTCATCTGCATCAGGGTGGCGCCATCGAGGTGGCACAGCTCAAACTCCCACTGCTCGCGCACGTCCAGCAGGAACGGACGCGGGCGGGAAGTGTCGGCCAGCCAGGCGGCCAGCTGCGGTGCGCTCAAATGCTCCATCGAATCGGTCGCCTCAGAACTGGAAATGCGACGGTGCAACAGCTTGCAGCGGCGTGACATTGGTTTCAAACAGCTTGCGCGTGTCGTAAGCCTTGTCCGAGGTGCGCGTGATCAGGTGCGCGGACATGATCGGCGCTTCGCCGATGATGGCCAGGATGCGGCCGCCGACTTTCACTTGTTGCAACAGCGCTTCCGGCAGGACCGACAGGGCGCCGGACACGACGATCACGTCGTACGGCGCGCCCTTGCTCCAGCCCTGGGCGCCGTCGCCCAGTTCCACGGTCACGTTGGTGACGCCATTGGCGGCCAGGTTCTGCTCGGCCAGGGTTTTCAATTGGGGAACGATTTCCACGCTCGTCACATGCCGCGCCTTGTGCGCCAGCAAAGCGGCCATGTAACCGCTGCCGGTGCCGATTTCCAGCACATTTTCATGCTTCTTGACTGCTACGTCCTGCAAAATGCGCGCTTCCAGCTTCGGCGTGAACATGCATTCGCCGCCGCCCAGTGGAATTTCGGTATCGACGAAGGCCAGGTTCTTATAGGCGGCCGGTACGAAATCTTCACGTTTGACCACGTTCAACAGCTCCAGCACGTCGATATCCAGTACGTCCCATGGACGGATTTGCTGTTCGATCATATTGAAGCGGGCTTGTTCGATATTCATCTTTGGACTCGGTAAGTGAAGTAATAATCCGCCATTTTATCGTTGAACTGGCTGAAAGCACATGTTAACCATAAAGGCGGGGAATGGAGGAAATTTGCGACGATCTGCAGATTTGGGGGGGCGAACCTTGGAAAAGGGGCAACTGAACGGTAGCAGCGACGCCGGCGCGTCAGCTTTTCCCGGGCGCCTCCGCCTGCAGGCTGCGCAAACTCATGTCGATAAAGGCATTCATATAGGCCACCGGATCGATGTTCTTGACCTCGCACGGCAGGAAGGAATGCGTCCACATCATGAGCATGGTGACGGGCGCGCTGAGGATGGTGCTGACCAGCACGGGATCGACCTGGCGGAATTCGCCGCGCTGCATGCCCCGTTCGACCAGGCTGGCGATCAGCGCATTGCCGCGCGTGACCACCTCTTCGTTGTAAAACTGCGCCAATTCGGGGAAATTGTTGGATTCGGCCAACATCAGCTTGGTCAAACCGGCCAGCTTGGTGGCGCCAAACTCTTCCCACCATTGCATCATCATGCTGCGCAACAACTCGGCGCTGCTGCTGTCCGAGGCGGCCATGCTGTCCTCCGCCTCGCCGATCGACTGCACGATATTGTCGCGCACCACCGCCTTGAACAGTTCCTGCTTATTCTCGAAGTACAGGTACAAGGTGCCTTTCGACACGCCAGCCCGCTTGGCCACATCCTCCAGGCGCGTCGATGCGAAGCCCCGTTCGACAAACAGGTCGAGGGCGGCGGCGAGCAATTCCTGCGGGCGGGCATCCTTGCGCCGCTCCCAGCGGGGCTTGGTATCAATCGGGGCTTGCATCTGTCTTTCCAAGTAACTTACTTTTGAGTCATTAATAGTAGACCTGTCTACCGGTGAGGTCAAGCGCGACACACCTGTTACGTCGGAATAGAAACTTGAACAGCGTAATAGAAACTTGAATGGGCGATCAGGTCGTTTTAATAACAACTTGAATCATATAAGTAGTTGAGGGTTTCCGTAAGGGTGGCTACGTGCCGTGCTTTCTGGGGCAGGGTCATATTTTTATTGACAAAGGAAAAAACGTGTCCATAATACTCCTATTAATAGTTTTATTTACTTCTAAAGTTGGTATATGAGCCCATTCTCAACAGTATTTCGGGAATTGCGCATATTTTGCGAGCTACGGCAGGCTGAATTCGCCTCCCAACTTGGCTACGAACAAAGTTATATCTCAGCTATTGAGCTGGGCACCAAGGGGCCGCCATCCATCGATTTCATCGAGCGCCTGGTGCAGCGTTTGCAGCTTGACGAGCATTGGAAGAAGCGCTTGCTTGAAGCGCTGGACGAGTCCCAACGAAAAATTATGTTGCCCAATGAGGCGCCAGATGAGCTGTACAGGATGTTCAATGAACTTCGGCGCCAGATCGGTGCATTGCACCCGGCCCAAGTGGAATTGATACGAATGGCATTGCGCATGCCTGTCATGTTGTCGCACCCACCTTTCAAACCTTTGCGCCCTCTCAAGCGCAAAGGAGAACCAGACAGAACCGATGTGGTCGAAATAATACGGTAATGCCAAGCTGGTGGCTTGGCATCAGATCAGGACGAGACGGTTGGCCACTGTGCCTCGCGCTATTAATCCTGCTCTGCCAAAGCATCACGTAAATAGTCGCACTCGATAGTCGTGTATTGACCGACGTCCATAATGTGAGCTATTTACCTCCAAAATTTGAGCTTTTCCGTTTGCAGGACGACATGAATGCTTCGGTGCGTCATTGCTTGCGGAAAAACATATTCTGGAGATGGAGCGGTCCATGTCGGGAACTACGCAACAATTGACCAGTTCGGGGCGTTTCGATGCCCCATCAGACTTGATTGCCGTTCCGGCCGAGCCGACACCCAAGCCTCGACTACAAAAAGGCATGACGCACAAGAAGTTGTGCCAGCGCATCAGGTTGGGCCATGGCATAGGGCATGGCAGCGGCTATTTGCCTTGGTTGATCCTGCGGCGCAACAACCCTTCGCCCTATTCGAATCAGGTGGCCACCTCCATGCCGCCTTTGCGCCGTGGCGCCTATTATTACTCACGTGGCGAATACCACACCGCATTGCTGCTGTTATGGCTAGGTGTGCGGGACCTGCGCGAACAATTTCCGCTATGGCCAATCGCCCATCCCCATCCGCTCGATGGAACGCCGGGCACGACTCCCATCCAAAGACCGTGGTCTCGGGGCTTGCTCGATATCGCCCGTGAAGCCGGTATCGATCATGGCTACGAAATCGGTACGGGCATTCCCTATGTCGCGAGCCTTGACCTGCTGGCCACAGCACCGCTGCCAGGGGGAGATAGGCTGGCAGCTTTCTCGTCGAAACCGATCGTTGACCCCACTCAGGAGGTCGACTGGCGCACGCTTGAACGGCTGGAGTTGGAAAGGCGCTATACCGCCGCTATCGATTGTCCCTATTTCGTTTCCAGTTCCGCCCTGATACCGAAACTCATGGCCGGACAGCTTGAAGTCTGGTTGGACGCGTCGACATTGTATTGCGCACCGCATCTCATTACCTGGGCCGGCGAGTTCGCGCACTACCTCAACGCCAGCCTTGATCTGCCGATCAACGAAGCAGTGCTCCATGCGGCCCGTACGCTACGCCTCACGACCGCCGAGGCCTGGCTATTATTCCAGCACTGTGCATGGACACAGAGCATCGACATCGACCCATCGCGACGTATTCTGACCTCCTACCCAATCCGGCCAGGTGGGCGGGTCATGCGAGACGACTTGCGCCGGCACTTTTTCGGAGATACATGGCCATGACGGAAACGACCATCGAGCCGGGCCTGGTGCTTGCCGGGACTTCGGACAATTCGCCTCTTCCTGGCCTGCATCGCGTGCTGGAAGTGGCTTCGTACCTGGATCAAGTCACACTCATCCCGATTCCGAGTATCGGCCGGGACATGCCGGGCAAGAAGCAGAAAAGCTATTACGCCAAGGGATTTTTTTTAAGAAAGCTATCCCATTTGAAATTCTGGCTTGAAACGGATGCTATTAAACCGACAACGTTGGTCTTGCCGAACCACTGGCACCTTGACGATGAAGATTTTCGCCGCCTGTGGCCTCCTTGCGACGACCCGGCTGTCGCGCCGGAAGACCGGCACCGATCAACGCTTGAACTTCGGCGGGACCGCAAATGGACTTTGATCGCACCACTCATTCCTGCCGGCGCCGGTATACGGCCACCGAACCTGGCCTGCCTCGATTCTCTGGTGCGCGCGCGGGCAAGGGAGGCTGGCGTCAGCGCGGGACAGGTATTTGATGCATTGCATCGATATTATGCTTTTGGATGCATCAAAAATGCCTTGATACCCAATAATGTTGGTCGATCCGGCGCACCTGCGGTTCCGCGCCGGGGAAAAAACCAGGTCAAGCTGGGCCGCAAAAACACGGCCGTCAAAGCCGGCGACACGGAGAAAGCTGGACTCATCCTGACCGATCAGGACGTGCTGAACATTCAAGATGGCTATATTTCGTTCGTCCGTCCCGGCACAACCGTGAGGCAAGCCTTCCTGTCCATGACCGGGACGTATTACAGCACCGGCCATGTTCTTCAACAAGGCCTGCTGACACCAGTACTGTTGGATGCCCACTTACGACCGACTGAAGACAATTTTCGCTATCACGGACCTAAAGCGCCGGACGCCACCGGCGCCGCGCGCAGGTTAATGGGTGAGGGGAAATGGGCCCGTGATTATCGTTACCTGGCCGGCACGGTGCGCGACGGCATCGTCGCGATCGGGCAGGTCGGATCGCTTGATGCGTCCCCGGTAGACGTCAATTTCGTCGCATGTGGTGACCCGCGACAACCGATCGGCGTAGGCCGGGGCCTGTTCGTGCGCGATGCGTGGCTCGGACTGTATCTTGGCTGGCATATCGGCATGGGAGGATTGGGCACGGACGACGCCAAGATGGCGATTTTGAGGGCCGCGACGGACAAAACTTCCATGCTTGAACGCTACGACCTCGATCTGTCGCCTGAAGATTTTCCCTCGCTGTTTTTCACCAAATACCTCAGCGATAACGGGGAATTGCGCAGCAAGGGCGGCATCACGACCATGGTAGACGACCTGGCGTCGCGCATCGAATTTATTGCCAGCGGCAGAGCGGATCGCAACAGTCCATCGGAGTCGGGACACCATTCGCGACACCGCAATTTCGACCATCACATCACTGGCACTACAAAAGGGCGCCCATCGAGGCGCGGCGAGCGGCCAGCGATTACCAAAGCCTTGATCTCACGCTTTTCCTATACGCGCCTGCTCTTGCTCTGGATACACTGGGCCAATACCAAACAGGATCTTCCCCTGCATATGGTGCCGAGCGAAATGCGCAGGGAATATGCAGCACAAGGGGAAATCGTTCCACGTACCCGCATTGCCATCTATCGATGGGCAAAACTGAATGGCTATGTTGCCGGAAAACCGGTTGACCCAACCTATCTACGCTCGCATTTGTTACCGCGCTTCACCGCGAGTGTTCAGCGCAGGGGACTTGTGTTGCATAGGCCCAATACCGGCAACGCTGTTGAATTACTACATGGCGCACGGTTCAATCACCAGTATCTGGCCGAATCCGGCCTGATTCGCGATGCGATAGCAAGCGGCAACATCCACATCGAAGTGCGGGCAGATCCGGACGACCTGTCTCACATTTTATTGATGGATAAAAACGGAACGCACATTATCCCCAACATCAAGGATGACGCCATACTGCTTCACGAGGGTGGTATAGCTGACCTGTGCGGGCTCAATGACGCGGATCGCTTGTACGTTCAGGCGACAACATCGCGCCGCGACCAGGATGAGATCGATCAGCAGGCACTCAGGCAAGAAACTGAAGCCGATGCCAGGGATAGGAAAAAACTGGCGCAAGAAAGCCTCGGGAAGAAGACTGCACAGAGCAATAAGGCGGGCAATGTTCGCGCTGCACAGGCACAAGAAAAACGCGACCAGCTCGACGATGCCGTGCGGCGCGCAACCGAACCTATTGCACCCTCACCACCCTCGGCACAGCCACCGGCCACAGCATCGCCGCCAATGCCAGTACCAGCCGAACCGGCGCCACCGGCTTTGTCGACCTTGACCGATATCAGAAAGCATCGCCTATCCCGCTTTAATAGTGAAAGGAAGTTTTGATGTTCTCATCCGCCCAAACCACCGCCTCACCGCCCTTCCCCAATCCTTTTCTGGAACCGCTTGAAGTGCATTTGTCGACGCAAAACCTTGAACAACGCCTGTCGAATTGGCCGTTGGACGGCCTGGACATCAAGAACCTCGACATGCAGACGCGCCTTGATCTACTCGATCGGTTGCAAGATCAAATGTTTGAGCCAACGCTGACAGCCATTGATACGACAAGCCGCCTGTTCCGGGTGATACGTCGCGGCTACACATCGCACAATCCGGCCTTGGTCTCGTCGCGGCAACAAATGATGGCGCTTGCCCGCTGCGCCGGTCGGGAACTCAATAATTTGCCTTGGTTACCCAGCTACGCAAAAGGATTGCGCGCGAGTGGTATCACGGGGCTCGGCAAAAGCTACGAGATTTTGCGTGCACTGAGCCTCATTCCTCAGCGCATAGAGCACGGCCCGTCCAAAAGCGCCGACTGGAACCACATGATTCAAGCTCCATGGCTGTACGTGGCAATGAGCCACGACGGCTCTCTCGGCGGCCTGCTGCTCCAGATATTGACTGCGCTCGACGCTGCCATCGGCACCAATTATGCTCGCGCCCGTGACATCGCTGGCCTGAGCAATGAAAAGCTCGCAGTCCATATCGGCATCATCCTGCTCAACCACGGCGTCGGCGTGTTGGTCATTGATGAATTACAAGGTCGCAATTTCGCCGGTGGCGTGCGAGGAGGCCTCGCCGCGACGTTTTTCCTGCGCTTGCTCAACTTCGGCGTTCCTCTGGTATTGATGGGTAACCCCCTCGGTATGGACGCTCTCGATTCATTTTCACAAGATATGCGCCGAGTCGGCTCGGGCGGCAACATAGAAATGCATCCGATGGAGTCATTTGACTATGACTTTACCGACGTGCTGGCACCGGCGCTGTGGCGCTACAACGTAATGCCGGAACCGTCGCCGATTATCGACAAGGACGGTGCGATCCTGTTCAAATATTGCGGTGGCATCCGCGATTATGCGGGCCGCATCCGCGCTAGTTCGCAGCGCTTGGCGCTCGACGAAGGCTGCGCTTATGTCACCGAAGTCCATATGGAGCAAGCCTTCAACGGTCCGGACTTCAGCGCCAAGGACAGAGCGTTGATCGCTGGCTTTCGCGACAAAAACCCTATTCTTCTTCAGCAATTCGACGATATTCCTTGGCGCAGTTATGCGGTGCGTTGGGGATTGCACCCGTCCCCCCAAGACGCATCGGCAGCAGCGCCGGCAGCAGTGCCGGAAACGCCACCGAAAGCATCATCACCGCCTAAAGTGCGCAAACCTGTGGCGCAGCAGTCGAAAGAAACCGCACAACGCAATCGCACCAGAAAAGCCAATCAAAAAGCGGAAAACGCCATGAAAAAGGCCAGTCTTGAGCCGGAGGATATGCGCAATCAAGGCTTGCAAGAACATCTGATCAGCGGCCTGGAACAACTCCAAGCCAACAATTCACAGATCAATCCATCCTCATCAGGAGCGTAAGCATGCCCGTCAAGACCACTGCACGCGCATCAAGTATTCTGCCTTTTTTTCCTCTTGGCTTTCCCGATGAGACAATTGGCTCACGAGTAAGCCGTTACCATATTCGCCGTGGCCGGCCAACGATCCAGGTGACGTACAAGCAGTTGTTCGACAAAGCTCCGTTCAGTTTGACAGGGCTAGTCCAGCCCAACCTTGACAAGCTGGCCGAAAAATTACCTGGTTTGCCTAGTCACAATCTGGTCAAAATACAGAATGACAGCACCCTGTTACCACTATTCCAGCAGTTCTTCGGCCCCAAGTCCGCCACAAGGCATCCGGATCGAATCCCAGGTCCACCCTTGATCAAACTGCCGCGACGTATCAAGGGCGACAACAGGCTGACCTATATCTGCACCCACTGCCTGATCGACGATGAACGCGATCACGGCTGTCCATACATCCATCGTGCGCACCAGATCCCAGGCGTCACCGCGTGCTGGAAACATGCCATCCGATTGCTCGATCGCTGCCCGTCGTGCGGATGCCCGTTCGCTGAGCCAAATCAATTGATCCTGTCCGCATGGATGGGATGCGAGTGCGGTTGCACCCTTACCGACCAAATACGGCCAGATCTGCAGCCAGCGTGTGCGGTAGAAGTTGAATTCGCACGCTTTGCACAAGTGCTCCTAGCTGCGAAGCCAAGCAAACTGAGTATCGAACAATTGATCGATATCTACAAAGTACGTGCCATTGAAATTGGATGCCAGTGGGGAGACAAGCGCGTCAATCACAGTATGCTATTGGGGAAAATCGAAGCGCATTTCGGCGCCGAATTGTTCGCCAAGATCGATCCGGCTTACAAATCCGGAAAAACAGAACATTGGCTCAATATTCTCTGTGCCCACTCTGCGGTGGAGGCGCCGCTAACGCGGCACCTGATGGCCGCCTACTTTCTTTTCCGCGATGCCGCACTCTTTCTCAGCCGCGCCGACGCCATCCTGTATGCCAAGCCCGAACTTGGTGATCTTCCTCATATTACAGGTGCAGCCCCGCGCTCGCCCAATGGCAACGTCGAATCCATAAGGGAAAAACGACCGGAAGAAGAGCTGCTCGATGAACTGGTTAATCTGGCGCAGCGCGATCATTACGATATCGCACAGTTATGGCGCCATCATTTCGGCAGCATGAAACGGGTTGTCAAATTACTGCCAAATGCCAGCGAAGTGATTGAACGCCGCTTGGCCAGCGCGGCTGCAAAGCAAAAAAAAGATGCCGCTAGGGCACTCAAAGTTCGCGAACAGCGTCTTGTGCGCGATGCCCAGTTGTCGGAAGCTGTCAAGGCAAGCGCGGTCGAGTTATATGGGGAAAATGCCAGGCCCGTGCGAGTTACCAAGAATCGATTGTTGCAAGCATCAAAATCCAAGTCTAAATCCTCTTGGCCTGCAGGGCCGGGATTTCCGTTGACTGCCGCAGCGATCAGCGCCAATGAGGAAAGCCTCTGGCATTTTTATGCCAGGCGCATCCTGTGGACCTTGCAATGTCTTCATGATCCGCACACGACCGAACACAAAATCATTGCGCTATCCAAGCTCGAAGTCAATAAGTTCAGGGTCATCATGGAATATTTTTCCGACTTTGTTCCTTGCGGAGGAGGCTCAATTCAGGTCATCAAGTCAGTCCTGAAATCGCGCGGCCTTGCCAAGAATTGGCAAGGCCCTTGTCCCGAACGCGAATTCTACAAGGCAGGCCGGGCTTATCGCCTGCGCACCGCACGCCGGGGCCCCATTGGCGGCCGCGCTGGCGATACACAACTGGGTGCCTGACGCTCGGCCATACGATCCGTGTAAAGAGAACCCAGATGGATATCCATTGCTTGCCGATTGCACGATCCGACGAAACGCTTTATAGCGTCGTCGCAAGGATACGGCTGGCCAACGCGGCAAGAAATGACATCGATGCCTGCCAGAGTCTGTTTGGCCATTCACGCAACACGCGAGTGTCCGACTTCCCCGTCAACCTGAAACGGTTTTGTGACGTTACCCAAGATTGCTTTGGCGATCCTGCACGTGTTCTCGCTAATATGACACTGAGCGGCTTTTTTGAGCGGCTGGGCAGCCGCCCATGGAATAGCGGCTCGGCTCCAGCACCGATCATCACCGCAGGCTATGGCTTGTCGACGTTGTCGAACGGTTCGGCCGGCAGATGGAGGATGTGTCTGCGTTGTGTCGAGAGTGACCTGCGTTGCCATGCGACTGCATTCTGGCGACGTGCGCACCATCTGCCCACGGCATTCGTCTGTCCCATCCACGCCACGCCTCTGGCGAGCTGTATACTGGCACCTCTCGAACGTCACAAGCGCTTCCTGCTACCGGAGCAAACCGAAGCGGACACCCTCAAGGCGCACGTCGATTGGGCAGCGCACCACCATGCCTTGAATCGCCTGACCGCGCTGGGCATGGATGTGCTGGAGGATACCCGGCAAAGTATCGATGCGGACACCCTACACGCGACCTTGCTCAACGCACTCGGTGATCACGGCCTGCTGACGGCGACGGGCAAGCTACGGCGCATACCATTTTCCAGCGAATTCGTACATCGTTACCAGTTCCTGAGCGGGCATCCCGACTTCACTCCGGCGCTCTCGCCGCAGGGTATCGCCATCTTGCAGCGCAGCTTTATTCATCCGGCACCGGCGCGCTCGGCCATCCACAACTTGCTCCTAGTTGATTGGCTATTCGGCTCCTGGCAAGCATTTCATCAGCATTGCCTCTGGCAAGCGACGATGGACTGCGCACCATCTCAGCAAGCACGACATGCTCCGGAGGTAACACCTCAAACACACCGAAGAAGGTGCTTGGAATTTCTGGACTCAGACGGCAAAGCATCGCGTAGCCGTTTTGCAAGGGCTGTACCGACTTCGTTTCGGTGGCTGTTGCGCTTTGACCAAAACTGGTTCGACGCCACTTTGCCTATTCGTTCAAAGGACAAGCAGCCAGGGCTGTTCTGAGCCACTAATCACCAAACCTGTTGATGTGTCTATTGCGGTAAATTATCAAGTCGCGAGGCACCTCGTATTCTCTACGATGCGGGGGCCACTGGAATGAATTTATGAGTTTGGTAAGGGCCATCAGCCCTATTCTCGATCTGATGCCTAAAACCTGCAGTCCAAGACCGATACTGTTCTGCCAGCTCCGCTATTCGTACTGGATCATCGCCAGTAAAAATATATTTTTCCGCCATCACCACTGTACGACGATTAAACTCGCGCACTTCGTCTGATGTCGCCTGCAATTCGGCATGCGATCCTGGGCAATTGTCCAACTGTATCAGAAGCCGACTGGTCAGGGGCAATGACACTTGTATGCCCATAGTGGAAGGGCCAGCACCGCGATGGCGATACTGCAGGTCCGCATGGTAGAGCGCCACAGGTTGATCCGACGTAACAAAGGACTCACCAAAAGGCGCTTGGTACAAGGTCATGCGCATTTGATAGAAAATCTTCAGGATATCTTTGTCGAAAGCTGATTTAAGCATGACGCGCAGGCACTCAGCATTCGTAATCTCTACAACGATGTTTTTTGCGATCAATGCTTTTTCATAACCCGTAGGTCGTGAAGGAAGTTGCCCCCTACGTTCGAGTTCCCGTAGTTGAACCATCAGTACCGCTTGTTTTGAGCTATCGACATGGTCTTTCATCGCGGGAATACGCATGCGCATCAACGCTAAAAAATCGACCAAATCTCGCCTCGTCTCTGGTGCCCTTATGCCATGGAGTTGCACTTCTTTCAGCACAGTATTCTGGTAGCCCTCAAGACCAGCCAAGGATTTTTCAAGAAATTGCGGATCCTTCACGCCCTCGATGTCGTTTGTATGAAAGTTTCGAAGATAGCCCACACTGTCAACCGTGCCTGGAACAACAAGTGATTTCTTCTTATAAATCTGAAAGATCGCGCACTGATTGGGCGAAAAACCGCGTAGATAAAACTGCGGCAGATAATGATGCTTTATCGGCTGATTGGGCTTTTTGGACGGATTCATAAATGGTCGTGCCGATGGTGAATATCAGGGTAATGGGGATGCGCATGGCGCAACGGCACATGTTGATGCGCATGCACATGCGGTTCCTTGCCATCCCAACTGTCGTCATGCGTGTGCTGGTGATGGGCATCGTGGCTGTGCGCGTGCGTGTGGAACATCGGCTCATGCTCATGATCGTGCTCATGCTTTTCCGTCAAATGCAGCCAAATACCGGTGGCCATCAATGCTGCGGCTAGCCAGAACAACGGCCCGGGAATATCGCCCAGCATGAACAGCGAGATGACCGCGCCGACAAATGGCGCCGCCGAGAAATAAGCGCCTGTGCGGGCCGTCCCCAGATACCGCAAAGCCAGCACGAACATGACAAGACTCAATCCATATCCGCAAAAACCGACCAATCCCGCACTCAGGGAGATGCTGACGCCGGGCAAGGTGTAACCCAGGGCCAGGGCGATGGCCAGGTTGACGGAACCGGCCACCAGTCCCTTCAGGCCTGCAATTTGCAAGGCATCGCTGGCCGACACCTTGCGCGTCAGGTTGTTGTCAATGCCCCAGCACAGACAGGCGCCGACTATGGCGATCGCCCCCCAAGGCACGCCAAGCTTGGGCACTTGTTCCCACGACAGCAGGATGCCGGCGGCGACGATCAGCAGCATGCCGATGAAAATGCGGCGGTCGAAATTTTCCTTGAAGACGAACCAGGCAAGCATCGCTGTGAGTACGCCCTCGATATTGAGCAGTAACGAAGCCGAAGATGCGGGCGTGAGCGTCAGGCCAAACATCAGCAGGACGGGCCCGGCAATGCCGCCGAAGGCGATCGCCCCCGCAAGCCAGGGCAGATCCGCGCCCGTTAATGTTGCCGGCTTGTCCTGACTGTTGCGGGTGAGCACGGCGCGCACCACGAAGCAAGCCAGCAAGCCCAGTCCGCTGCCCAGGTACAGCATGCCAGCCAGAGTCACGGGAGCGACCTGCCCTACCAGCGTTTTGGCAAAGGGCGTGCTGGCGCCAAACAGGGCTGCCGCCAGCAAGGCATACACGACACCTTGATGCGTGCTGTGACTGGTTGAAGACGATGAAGAAGTCATGCCATGCTTTCGTGGTGTGTCGTTCTGCCTTGTCTGCCAGTATGCACGATCTGGCACACGCTGGCTTTGCGGCCCTCACATGCGGACCGGTGCGGGCCGCATGATAGTTAAACTGAAGACAAGGTCGGCGTTGGCCAGATTTGTGCCAGTAAAGTAATATCGACTCAATATTTAGTAATGAAGTCTACATTTCTTGTAAATATCATTACCATGATATATGCTGCGATCATGAAAACCATTCCTCAAAATTGGCTGCTGCTCGTTGTGAGCCTGCCGACCGATAGCGCGACCGCCAGAATGCGCATTTGGCGTGCTTTGAAAAACCTGGGTTGCGGTGCATTGCGCGACGGCGCCTACCTGCTGCCCGACCGCGCTGCACAACAGCAACAGTTGAGCGAACTGGCAGCGGAAACCTTGCGTGAAGGCGGTAGCGCCTGGCTATTGACAGTCCAGGCCCAGTCCAAAAGCGATAACGAAGCATATTGCAGCCTGTTTGACCGCAGCGCCGAAATGACCCAGTTTGTCGAGGCACTCACGCGCATGCGCCGCACGCTGGATGGACTTGCACCGGCGGACATCAACCGTGCTTTGCGCAAGTTGCGGCGCGAGTACGATGCCCTGTGCGCCACCGATTATTTTCCCTCACAAGCCAGCGCGCTCACGCAGGCAGCCTGGATGGACTTTGTCCACGTGGCCGAAGCCTTGCTCTCGCCCGGAGAACCTGAAGCCACCAACGCGCAGATCGTTCTGCTCGATGCCGCTGCGTTCCAGGGGCGCCTTTGGGCCACCCGGCGCCACCTGTGGGTCGACCGCGTGGCCAGCGCATGGCTGATTCAACGTTTTATCGATCCGCAAGCCCACTTTATATGGCTGGACAAGCCAGCGGACTGCCCGCCAGATGCACTGGGTTTTGATTTTGACCAAGCCAGTTTCACCCACGTCGGCGACCGCGTGACATTTGAAGTGCTGCTGGCCAGTTTTGGGCTGGGTCACGATACTGGCCTTCTGCGTCTCGGTGCCATGGTGCACACGCTGGATGTCGGCGGCACCTTTGTGCCGGAGGCGAGCGGCTTCGAGGCCATGCTCAGTGGCGCGCGCCAACGCGCCAAGGACGACGACCAGTTGCTGCAAGAGATCAGCCTGGTACTCGATGCCCTGTATCAGCACTTTTCCTCTGAACCGCAGGCTCCCGCATTGCCGGCCTAAAGGATCCTCCATGAAGATAATTGACGCCCAACCAGTTCGTGCCAGCTACACGCTATGGCAGATGATCGTGTACATGTTGCGCCTGGGCAGCCTGGGCTTCGGCGGACCAATTGCGCTGGTGGGCTATATGCACCGCGACTTGGTCGAGCAGCGCGGCTGGATTACGGAGGCCGACTACAAGGAAGGCCTGGCGCTGGCGCAGATCGCGCCAGGCCCGCTTGCCGCGCAGCTGGGGATCTATATGGGCTACGTCCATTACCGGCTGCTCGGCGCCACCCTGGCCGGCCTGGCGTTCGTACTGCCATCGTTTTTCATGGTCGTCGCGCTGGGCTGGGCGTACATGCGCTTTGGCGGCCTATCCTGGATGCAGGCCGTGTTTTATGGTGTGGGTGCGGCAGTGATCGGCATCATTGCCATCAGCGCCAGGAAGCTGACGATCAAAAGCATCGGCAAGGATAAATTGCTGTGGGCCATCTACCTGTTGCTCGCCGGCGTGACCATCGTCACCGAATCCGAGGTGGCTTGGCTGTTTATCGCGGCCGGCGTGCTGGTGTGGCTGGTGCGCGCCCCGCCAAAGGGCCTCATGAAAGGCGGCGGCTTGCAGGCGATCGGCATGGCACAGCTGCCAGCGGCACCGGGCATATGGGGCGTGGTGGATGTGTCGCAGTTGACGCAAATCGGCATCTTCTTTGCCGAAGCGGGTGCCTTTGTGTTCGGTTCAGGCCTTGCCATTGTGCCGTTCCTGTATGGCGGTGTGGTCACCGAGCACCATTGGCTGACCGACAGGCAGTTTGTGGACGCCGTCGCCGTCGCCATGATCACCCCAGGGCCCGTCGTCATCACCGTCGGCTTTATCGGCTACCTGATCGCCGGTTTCCCAGGCGCCGCTGTGGCGGCCCTGGCCACCTTCATCCCCTGCTATCTGTTTACCGTGATTCCAGCACCGTACTTTAAAAAATACGGCAAGTTGCCAGGTGTGCTGGCCTTCGTGGACGGTATCACCGCCGCCGCCATCGGCGCCATCACCGGCTCGGTGATCGTCATCGCCAAACGCTCAATCATTGACATCCCGACTGCCTTGATCGCCGTGGCCGCCATGGTGCTGTTGTGGAAGTTCAAAAAGTTGCCGGAGCCCGTCGTGGTGGCCACCGCTGCCGTGGCGGGTCTGCTGATTTATCCATTGCTGCATCACTAACCGAATGAAACGGAAAGCTATCTGCCTCGGACTGGTAATGGCCTTCTCTGCAAGTGCCACCGCCAGGCCGTCCGCTACACACCGCGTCGTTGATGAAGGTGCGTTACGCGCCATGTTTGCCGGCCATGCGTTGAGCGACGGTACGCATTACACCTACCAATTCCAGCGCGACGGCAGCTTGACCGGTGCTGAAATGGGCCGCGACGTACAGGGCCGCTGGCAAGTCATGGCACACAGCATGTGCCTGAGCTGGATTAAACCTGTCGGGAAACGTGAATGCTACGAAGTGCGTATGGCAGGCGGCGAAGTTCAATTATCTCGGAGTGGTCGCGAGATGTACTTTGGAACCCTAGCGCGGCTCATCGCCCCGGCGTAAGCGGCGCCGAGGGGCCTGGATGCACAAATTTATAGTCTGCTCGCTAGGGCTCGCGGTTCTTGTTGGTCCTGTCAGCCTGAGCGTGGCCGATTCATGTAGTACTCATTTTTGAGGAGAAACACAATGTCACATCAATATTGTCGGAAATTGGGCTTGGTCGCGTTGCTTGCCATGAGCATGGGGGCACTGCACGCCGAACCACAGGAAAATCTGCTTGCCGCCTTGGGCAAGGGCAAGCTGACGCTGTTGGATGGGGTACGTCAGGCGAACAAGGATGGCGGCGTGGCGCTGTCGGCCAAGTTCGAGTTCGATGACGCCGGCAAGTTGTCGCTGTCAGTGTACTCGGCTGGCAAGGGCCTGGGCGCTGCGCCTGACGAGAACATCCTGCAAGAACTCTCTGGCAGCCCCGAACAAAGCCAATGGAAGCCCGAAGTTGAAGTGTTCAAGGATGCGCCGCATATCGCGCGCTCGTCGGAGCAATTAACTTTGCTGTCATTAACGCGGGTAAGCCTGGCGGATCTGATCGCTAAAGCGCAAAAAGCACAGCCTGGAACGGTCTATTCAGTAACACCGGGCATCAAGCAGCACAAGCCTGTCGCTCAAGTACTGGTCGCCAACGGCAGAAAAGTCACCGAGCTGACCTACAGCCTGCTCAACGGAGCGCTGATGGATACGCGACATCAGTGATTGAAGGGGACCGCGCGCCAGTTTGCGCCGGTCACCGACTAATGCAACGCAAAGGAGTCCGCAATGTCATCATCACGCCGCCAATTCATGCAAGCATCCGCCGCCGTAGGCGCCGGAATCGTTGCCGCACAGTTGCCCAACGCAACTGCCAAAGAAGGGAGCCATACCATGGACCAGTTGACCGATGCCAGCGGAAAGTATGCGGTGGGGCCGCTACCGTTTTCCTATGATGCGCTAGAACCGGTGATCGACGCTAAGACCGTCGAACTGCACTACAATTTTCACCACAAGCCGGCGGTTGCGGCGGCCAACAAGGCCGAAGAGGCATTGGCCAAGGCGCGCGAGAGCGGTGATTTCAGCCTGGTAAAACACTATGAGAAGGAACTGGCCTTCCAGTTATCCAGTCATCTGTTGCACACAATCTACTGGTCGAATTTGTCCGGCAAGGGTGGCCAGCCGGCTGGGATGCTGGCCAAGGCGATCAATACCGAATTCGGTTCCTACGACAAGTTCAAGGCGCACCTGATCGCGGCGAGCACGGCGGTAGAGGCATCGGGCTGGGGCATGCTGGCATACCACCCAGGCACAAAAAAGCTGATGATTTTGCAGTGTGAGAACCATCAAAAGCTCACCGCCTGGGGCGTCCAGCCGTTGTTGCTGCTGGATGTGTTCGAACACGCCTACTACCTGAAATATCAGAACCGCCGCGCCGAATATCTGAACAACTTGTTCACAATCATCAATTGGGACAACGTGGCTGCACGTTTCGATGCCGCCCGCGCATGAGGAGAGCATCATGCAATGGATCACCCGAGAACACCCTAAAATCGATCGCATAGCCTGTCCGTGGCTAATCGAGCGCTTTGTCGACCAAGAGGCGGAGTTCTTGTACGTGCCCGCCGGTGAGGTACTACGCCTAGCTGCGGAAACGGGAGCGATCCCATATGACGTACCGGACGTGGAGTTAACCCATGTCGGCGAGTTGTGTAGTTTCGACGCGTTTCTGGAAAAGTACAAGCTGACCGATCCCGCTCTGCAGAAACTTGCCGTTATCGTGCGCGGCGCCGACACCGCGAGGTTGGATCTGAGTCCGCAGTCGGCCGGGCTATACGCACTCTCGTTGGGCTTGTCGAAGGTGTTTTCCGATGACCATGACATGCTGCGGCATGGCCTGGTGATGTATGACGCCTTGTATGCGTGGTGCCGTGACTGCCAGGGTGAAACGCACAACTGGCCACCTAACATGAACTGAAAAAGTAGTGGTCCGGCGGAATGAATTGACACTGGAGGCTTACCGCTGCAGCGTCACGCGTTCCGATCCGGTCCTCGGTACGGCCTGGAACGTGAAAGTCGGTCTTGTTACATAGCGCTGACGCGATGGTGTAGGTATGATTAGTGATATCCATTTCCCCATGTAAATCACTATCTGCTTTGATGAGAATAATCACATGCCCGAGTGAGCGCCACGATTCAGTTTAAGATCACTTCAAATCCCAATTCCTTAGTCGGAAGGTCATCTTGACGTTTACTGTAACGGTGAGATTTTTTGATGTTTTGTACTTCTCTTTTCGTATGCATTACTTAAACGATGAAACCAGCTGACTTCAAAACTATTGTAGAACGTTGCTCGACTTTAGGCTTAACGATTTCGCAGGCCCAACTCATGGCCCACGCAGGGGAAGGCTTTGGCCCATTAGATCTTCCACATGTGCTGGGTCTAAACCCGATTACCATGGCCCCCTTGAAGCCCAGAAAGTGGCTTTGGATGGCAGCGCAGACATGCAGCGTAAGCTACCGAAAAACACTCACACCAGAAACTTTGCTTAGTATTCTGACGACCGGTGATGTACCTAAAGAAAATGTTTCCAATATCGTACATCTCCTTCAAGAGGCGCCGGTTCAAAATGTAGTGATGGCTGTGGAACAAGCTGCACAACAGAGTGGCTTACCTGCAGAATTTCTGTGGCGAAACCTGAAGCGGATAGCTTCAATTTGGCAGTGCCATCGCCTGTTCCCGTTGCCGCCTACTGAATCGCCGCGAGTCAAGGATACACACTCGCCCCATAATCCTAGGCAAAGGAGTAGCCATAAATAATGAAAATCGGTACACCGAAAACAGGAGGTGCGGGGCAGTGCTCGCGAACCCAACGGGCACGCCATTGGCAGCAGGAAACTGTGAACAGTACGTCACACTCATCCCTCTTGATCTTCGGGGTAATCTGCTTGAGGAATTGATACCCAGCCATCGCGTTTAATACCAGCACCAAAGCGAATATTTTTGCTTTCGGTTGCCGCCCAGTGTCCGCCACGATGCAACACAGCACGAATTACTGACTTTCGTGGATGATCCTCATCGGCCTTGGCTGAACTGCATATGGCATTCCATGCGTGCTGATCAGGCATCTTATCCAGCCGTGGACCAAGCAACTGATCCAGAATCTCAGTTGAAACATTATGGCGCCCGCCGTGATGAGGTACTTGAAAATACCGAATGCCTGGTAGCATGAGTCCAGCAAATGGCGCATAGTCAATGACTTCTTGTAGCGCTTCACGTCCTGCATCGCCAGTCAACAGGACGCGATGGCCATTTAGGACCGCTGTCTGTACGACGCTCATTTCGTTCTCGCGACTGGTAGGGGCGGGCGGAAAATACTCATCACCCCAAAAGGACTTAATGTAAGCAGTCGCCGCTTCCACTACGTGGAATATGCTACCCAGAACGCCATCAAAGATATTTTCTTCCACAGCTTCTGGTGTTCTATCTGAATCCACAATCAACTCACAGTAGCGGTCAAGTGTAGGTGCCATCACCAGGAATGGCCCAATACTCTGTCCTTGAAGAGGTGCATGAATTGGAATTCCCTTGGCAACGGCGATATCCTCAAGCATCGCTGTAGCATCGTAGATGGAGCGCAACTTGCGTCGCAGTGCCTCGACTGATTCATAGTTTTCAAAATGGTCAATTAAGCGATCCGCGTAAATCCACGGCCTGTTGATCCAGAGATTGCGAACCGTGCACTGCTCCAGAACCTTCCTCAACCCGTTTGCATGGTCACGATCAGGGTGCGTGAGGATCACATTGTCGATGACGGTTGTTCCATAGTAGGTTTTCAGATGTTCAACGATCTGATCCCCCGTATCCAGATACCCTCCATCAACAACGTGTACGCCGGCAGTGCCATTCACGGAATAACGCAGCGCAATTGCGTCGCCACTCTTTGCCGTTTCGACACCAAGAAAGTCAATCTCGAAATAGTCAGCCATACATCCCTCTCGTTTTATACCAACAAATTGCTATTTGTCTGTCCCTACCAGCGATCCACCGCACAGGTGAGACCTGTCGGAGTCCATACCAATGACACGGCGGGAAGACCACCCGCATCCTCTGCAATACCGCGTAGGGTCTTGCGGTCGATACCCGAATGCACACCACCTTTCGGATGGCTATGCCAAGTTCCGATGAAAGTGAGATACCCCAAAGAAGCCTCGTTCGCAGCGCGCAAACCCTGAACGAGTCCGTCAGTTCCGAGAACAAAGCGGGCAGCCTCTCGCACGCTGTCAGCGGGAGCGTCAACGAGGCCTGCAATAGTGATTGTTCGACTTTCAAACGAGATGCGGCCGACTAAGGCTCCACCTGTTTCAAGGGATCCCCACCGCATCGCGTCAGTGTCGATGGCCTGCGCGACCGGGTTCAGAATCCGAATGTTCCAACCACCGTCATCTGCTACTTCAAGCACGGTAGTTGAGCCAAGGCTGGCACAAGTCCATGCCATACCGAGGTCTTCGGCATCAGTGATCCCGGCGCAAAGCACCGCGTCACTTGGAAGCCCATCGATGAGCCAACGTTCCAATTGCAGGCCCGCCAGTGACGCCGATCGCGAAACGATGGCATCGGACATTGGCATAGTCAGGGAACGGCAGTTGTCTCCCACGAAAATGCGCGTTGGCTCAGAAGTTTCCCCTGCTATAGCCACGCGCAATCCCGGCACAAACCGGCAGCGCTCAAACAAGAATGCAGTGAGGTCATCGACGCGACTGGCGCGACCAAGTCCTTCGAGCAAAATCACAACACAACGTCCTTGACCATACATCGTGATCCGAGCTAGCCGGGCCGGAGACTGGTTCAGCGCGGCTGATTGCATTTCTGCAGCAAGCACCTGAAGTGAAGCCGTCGTATCCACGATGAGAGTCGCATCCTGCGGAATGGCAGTAGCAAACTGCGCAGGATCGACCAAAAGAGTCACTGCATCGTTATCGAACGCGCGCGTCTGAGTATGCGACAGCGATTCAAAGGCCGCCTTCATCAACGCTGCCTTTAGCGGCGGGAGCAGCACAGACACCTGTTCGATGAGCGCATGTCGCGCCGAATTGTGAGGTGACATGGATTCGTTATCCACGAAAGTCATCGCACCGAAGCCAGCTCGGCCCAGATGCATCGCGATTTTCGAGCCTAGGCTTCCGCAGCCGAGCATGACCAGTGGTTGCGATGTTGTCGCTGACGAAATGCCAGACGTTCTTGCGAGCAACTCCGGTGATAACGCATGCGCGTGAAAAGCGGGGTGAACCGTAGCGTTTCGCTCCAAAAGTGATTGTGTGTTGAGCTCATAGCGCACCACATAGGGCAGTACCTCGACACTTCTCCCAGGTGAACCAACAAGTGGCACTGGTCTTTGTACAACTAGGATCACAATCGCATACAAGCCATGTGTCCAGCCGCGCGCATCCTGCCGTAGATCCAAGATCGAGCGTCCGTAGTAGCCATCCAAGCCTCGCTCCAAAGCGTCGCGATTGATACCCAGTTCCTCTGCTCGATCAAGCAGTGTCGCGAAATCAACAACCGTTTCTGGTTGATAGTGTCCGATTACATGGGGATGTTCTCTGTCCATCGGAGCCCGCGCGATGAAGGCGACGGTGTGACCTTTTCCCCACTTTCCCAATTTGTCGTCGCATGCTTCCTGATAGAACACTGAATCGACTTGTGCGATCAGTTCCGCATTGACAATGGCGTACAGCCCGCCATCAATCGTCACGTAACCCGCAGGAATTACTAAAATCGCGCCGTCGGCGGGAGCAGCGGCTACGACCTTCTCGGCGCTGAATACAACGGTCGAGGGACAGCTGTCCCGACGTGTTGGTTCCCACCCCTGCTCAAGGTCAAGCAATGTCCCTGCCGCAGCCTTGTGCAACCAATCGATCAATTGATCGACAATGGCGTCCAGACCAAACCGGTGTAGCAGTTCGTCTAACGATCCCTCAAACAGGCAGGGCGATACCAACTGACCTGCGTGGTGGGGATTAATGTGCGGCAAATTGAGCGGAAAATCCGCGCGCAGAAAAACCTGGGGGGCGGATAGGGGCCAGTTACTGCCGAATGTCAGAACGCAGGTCTCGACAGCGCGCACGCCCGTCTCGGATACAGCGCTGCGCCGAGACCTGCTCGGTAACTCGACAGCGACATCAATATCTATCTGCGTCGTTTCACCGCTGGTCCTTAGCTCGCCAACGCGGGCTAGACCGCGGTGCCGCTGAAGCTGATGCAGTGCGTCTGCGATGGCATCTATCATGACGCCCCATGCGGCATAGGAGTACGCGCAGACGTCACCACAGCAGCGGCCTTCGATCCGGCCTCCTTCTTTGGGGGTGGTTGCACGCCCTGAGAAGTGACGGTGAATACAAGTGGTTCCACGGATTTTTCGTTGGGGTATTCTCCAGTGCAATAGAACTGGCCTTTTGCTTTGTCCACGATCGCCACGTACTCACGCTTAGCACGGATGCAGGGCGGATCGCTGTCGTCATCTGCAATCGGCTTGCAACTGGCGACGATGACAGCACCGTCACGGGTTTGCGAAAGCGCCTTTCTGGCGTCGGCATCGAGCTTGGCTTTTTCGCCGAAATCGGACCAACTGTCGTAGGACAGAGAATGCCAGGAACAATGATGTGGTGCCTGCATGATGTCGTACTCAAGCACTTCGACTTCCGCCTTGTGGCGTTGCCACTGGCGGTTCCAGATAAACACCTCGGCATCGCCACCGGTAAGGAATTTCACGCCATCCGGAGTCTGGGCATCAGCGGCCAACGTGATGTTCATGATCACACTGGACTGGTTCTTGACCAGGCACTCTTCTTCCTCTTCGTCATCCTCGGCATCCAGGGGAGCCAGAAGAAAAGCAGAGAAGAATGCAGAACTCTTACCATTGATCGTCGAGAAGCGCGTGTCCACCTTTCGCAAAATCGAGGTGAGATCATCAGTTTTTCCATCGATGTCCTCACCCATAATCTGAATACGGTCACCGTTCCCGACCACGAAATTCTTGTCACGATTCAGTTGCACGCGCCGACGCGCCTCTGTGCTGAATGCTTTGGCGTCATCGCTCAAGGTATGCGTCTTACTAGTGCGGCGAAACACGATCGGGGATGACCACATCTCGCGAATCACGATTTTCTTGTCCTTGTCATCTTTCTTGTCATCCGGATACTTATCCAACGCCCCCAGGTAGAAATGCCGCGTCAGTCCCCGGCAATGATCTTGGTCTGGATGGCTCAACAGGAAAGCATCGACATAGGGCCTGCCGTTCTCATCCTTTTTCAAACGATCTCGCAAGTCCTTGGCGACATCTCGCGCATCCCCGTCGGGATCATCGGCGTCTTGCCTAATGTTTACGTCGATCAGCAACGTCGTTGCGTCCAGATCGCCAAACTTGATAAGGGTCATGTCGCCGTTGTCGACGGGGAAGAAAGTGAGGGTCGTGGGCATTTGGATTCCAGTGGACGGATGGTTAATGATCGCGTATAGTTAATATACGACTATTTTTACGATCCGTCTACTTTTTATGCCCATTTTAATGCAAGAGTCTCCAGTTATAGCCCCTGACCCCGTTGAGCTAAAGGGCCTGAGTTGGGGGCTGGAGCGCAGACTTCAGTTCATTGATTTTCGTCTTCGGTGGGAACGACGAATCAATCGCATGGACCTCACCAACCACTTTGGTCTGTCGACTCCTCAAGCCTCATTGGATATTGCCAAGTACACAGAATTGGCGCCAAAGAACTTGGCCTACGACCGTAGCTCTAAGACCTACACTGCAACGCCAAACTTTCGACCGCTCTATCAACGAAGTTCGGCACAACGTTACTTGGCAGAATTGCTCGCGACCAAAATGGGAATTGTCGAGCCAACCGCCAGCTTTATCGGTTCTGCCCCCGAGACGGATTGGGCTCCATCTCCATGGCGCACGATCAATGAACAGACCGTCGAAGCGGTGGTCAAGGCCATACAAGAACGGATGGCCATCTTGGTAAGCTATCAGTCCATGACTTCCTTGGATGAGTCTGTGCGTCTTTTGTCTCCACATTCACTTGGAAACGATGGATTTCGCTGGCATGTACGTGCGTTTTGCCATAAACGTCAGCGGTTCAGCGATTTTGTGCTCGCACGCATTCTGCGCATCGATGGCTTTGAACCAAGCCATGTAGATGCAAGACAGGATTCACATTGGCAAACGGTCCTTACATTGGTGCTGGCACCGCATCCCGATTTGCCACCTGCAAAAAAACGTGTTTTGGAACTGGATTACGGCATGGAAAATGGACAAGTCCAACTGCCATGCCGCCAGGCTTTCTTATACTACACTCTAAGACGCCTCGGCTTGCATACTAAAGAGGCATCCGACCCTCTCGCGCAGCAAATCACTTTGAAGAACCGCGATGAAATTCAACCCTATATTGATGCATTGTCAGCCCAAGGTTAACTGCCATGACAACTATTTTTGAACTGGTCAAAGACCCCTACGAACGCAAGGCGCGAGTGATTCCTGGCCTTCTTGTGGCTTTGCCGTTGCTCGTTCCCTTGTTGTGCGTCTACGGCGCAAAGCACCCTGTGCTTACAAGCGTGATCGGGCTGCTTGGCGGCTGCGGCGCAATCTATGCGCTCGCAAGCGTAGCCCGTGGGCGTGGAAAGATGTTGGAAGAAGCCTTGGTCAAGAAATGGGGAGGAATGCCAACAACCATTGCCCTGCGCCATCGTGACAAGTTTCTGGATAGTATTAGTAAGCAGCGATACCACACTGCAATTGCAGGTAAGTTGGGTATTGTCATGCCAACTGCAGAAGAAGAATCAGCAGATCACGACAAAGCAGACGACATCTATATTGGTGCAACCAAACGACTTCGAGAACTCACCCGCACAAACAAGCAACTTTTGCTCAAGGAAAACATTGCCTATGGCTTCCACCGCAATATGCTTGCAATGAAATCCGTCGGCATAGTCTCATGTATTTTTGGCATTACATATGGATTGCTAATTGCAAGAATTCTGCAGGTAAATCCGCCTCATTGGATGCCTGTCAATTTCGCCGACCCTGGTCTTGCCGCAGGCTTGACGCTGCTCATCTCGCTCGCACTACTTGCTGCCTGGCTACTGTACTTTGATGAGAATGCAGTAAAAAGAATGGGATTTGTCTACGCAGAGCGTTTGTTCGAATGCCTTCCTTCTTTGACTTCTTCGGCTCCAAGAAAAAAAGGGGCAACCTCTACAAATTAGGTTTCTCCCAATTTGTAAACACACTAGGGTAGCGGCCAGTTGCAGCAGTTTGGCCAGCAATTCGCGCGGCGGTATGGAATTGCTTACATCAAGAACATAACGCCAGACCTTCATGAAATTCGCTGACAATCAATGTCATTCAAGAATATATTAAAATATATCAACGACAAGATGCCCGATCTGGTGGCCATTCAAGAAAACAGCGGGACAAAAAAAATTGGATGAGAATCGTAAATCCTTGATTCCAAAGAGCCACGATTCAAGATTCTATTCCGACGTAACAACACCGCCCGGCACGCCGGACACAGGCATTGTACCCTCCGTGCCGGCGCCGGACCTTCGGCACCGGGTGGACCAGAATACGTTTCAGCCCCCATTTTGCGCAGTTCATCGCATTTCTACTTAGCAAGCGTGTCGGATTTGCTACCTTGTCATCGACAGCACGGCAGCCGCGGCGCGGCAGCCGGCTTTTTCTGTTCCCAAATTAAAACAATCATAAAGGAAACACCATGCGTACCATGCTGGCCCTGTGCTGTGCCGTTGCCCTTGGCGGTTGCGCCATCGTCATCAACCCCAACGATGGCGACGTGCGCCATGCCGAGTCAAACAGCAATGCCATCCGTAAGCGTAAAGCCAGCGCCGTCTTTACCTTGACTACTCCTGCCAGCATGATTTGAGGTTGAGACACAAATCGATTGTGTCCACAAACTCGATTATGGACACAATAATTCAACCAGTCGCAAGACCCTCAAAACGTGGCAGCTACCGGCGCCACTCCGATGAATTCAAGCGGGCCGTCGTCGCCCAGTCGCTGCTGCCTGACGCATCCGTTTCGCGCATCGCCCGCCAGCACAACCTCAACGCCAATCAGGTATTCGCTTGGCGTAAACTGTTCGGAGAAGGCCAGCAGGAATCTGGCAATAATGTCTGCACACTGCTGCCGGTGACGGTGGTGGCGTCGGTCATGGCACAGCCCGTGGCCGAGCAGGCACCAGCGTGCGGCGGCATCATCGAACTGACCGTTGGCAAAGCGCGGCTGCGGCTGGAAGGCGCCGTTGACACTGCCGTGCTGCACCTGGTGTTGCAGCGGCTGCTGCCATGATCGGCCTGCCGGCCCACACCCGGATCTGGATCGTCGCTGGCATCACCGACATGCGCTGCGGCTTCAACGGCCTGGCGGCCAAGATAGAGACGACGCTGCAGGCCGATCCATTCAACGGCCATGTGTTTGTATTTCGTGGCCGGCGCGGCGACATCATCAAACTGCTGTGGTGGACTGGCGACGGCCTGTGCCTGCTGGCCAAGCGGCTTGAGCGGGGCCGTTTCATCTGGCCGCAGGCCAGCAGCGGCACGGTCACGCTGACGCAGGCCCAACTGTCGATGCTGCTCGAAGGCATCGACTGGCGCCAGCCAGTACGCACCTGGCAACCATCGTCGGGCTTGTAAACGTCGGCGCCCTCGCGTAAACTTGGCCCATGCTCAATTCAGCCGATCTGCCCAACGACATCGATGCCCTCAAGGCATTGCTGCTGGCGGCCGAGCAGACGCTGCGTGAGCGCGACACCGTCATCGCCGCGCACGACGAGCTGGTGTCAGGACTGCGCGCGCAACTGACGACGACCGAGGTCGAGATCGAGCATCTGAAGCTGATGATTGCCAAGCTGCGTCGCATGCAGTTCGGTCGCAAATCCGAGAAGCTGGACCACCAGATCGAACAGCTGGAACTACAACTGGAAGACCTGCAAGCGACCGAGGGTGAGGCCGAGCGTGAGCGGCCGCCGGCAGACAAGGCACCGCGCACCAAGTCGGCGCGCAAACCGCTGCCGGAGCACCTGGCGCGCGACGAGCGCGTGTATCAACCGCAGGCCGAGGCTTGCCCGGCCTGCGGTGGCGGGCTGCGCAAGTTGGGTGAGGACGTCGCCGAGCAACTGGAGTTCGTGCCGGCCAGCTTCCGCGTGATCCGTCATGTACGTCCGAAGCTGGCGTGCAAGTGCTGCGACACCATCGTGCAGGCACCGGCGCCAAGCCGGCCGATCGCGCGCGGCATTGCCGGACCGGGGCTGCTGGCCCATATCCTGGTGGCCAAGTTCGCTGACCATCTGCCGCTATACCGGCAGTCGGTGATCTATGCCCGCGAAGGCGTCGAACTGGAACGTGCGCTGCTGGCGAACTGGGTCGGGGCGGCCAGCGCGCTGCTGCGCCCGCTGGTCGAGGCGATCCGGCGCCATGTGCTCGCTGGCGCCAAGCTGCACGCCGACGACACCCCGATTCCGGTCCTGGCGCCCGGCAATGGCAAGACGAAAACAGCGCGGCTGTGGACCTACGTGCGTGACGATAGCGCGTCGGGCGACACCACGCCAGCAGCGGTCTGGTTCGCCTACACGCCGGACCGCAAGGGTATCCATCCGCAAACCCACCTGGCCAGCTTCAGCGGCGTGCTGCAGGCTGACGCCTATGCCGGCTTCAATGCGCTGTACGTCGACGGCACCATCCAGGAGGCGGCATGCTGGGCGCACGCACGGCGAAAATTCTACGACCTGCACGCGGCCAGGTCATCTGCCATCACGACCGAGGCTCTACGACGCATCGCCGAACTGTATGTGATCGAAGCCGAGATACGCGGCAAGCCGCCGCACGAACGACAACTGGCGCGCCAGCAACGATCACGACCATTGCTCGACGAGCTTAATGGCTGGCTACGCGCCACGCTTGAAAAGCTGTCGCGCAAGTCGGACACGGCGGCGGCAATCCAGTACGCGCTGAACCTATGGCCGGCGTTACTGCGTTACTGCGACGACGGCATCATTGAGATCGACAACTCGGCCGCCGAGCGGGCGTTGCGCGGTGTCGCCATCGGCCGCCGCAATTACCTGTTCGCAGGTGCCGACAGCGGCGGCGAGCGTGCTGCCGCGATCTACTCGCTGATCGGCACGGCCAAGCTCAACGGTGTTGACCCCGAGGCCTGGCTGCGCCATGTGCTGACCAACATCGCCGATCATCCGGTCAATCAGGTCGACGACTTCCTGCCTTGGAACTGCGCCGCGCAGCTCCCTTCGGCTTAAACAACACGCCGCTTCCCAGCGGTGTGATGCCATCATCTAGCAAATCAACGCCAGGCTCAAGACGGCGCAGGCTTTACGCTTACTGCCATCCAGGGCAACGAGCAAGTGAGCCGCGACGTGCGCCAGGTCGGCAACATCAGCGTGCTCGACATCGACAGCATGAAACGCATCGATATCAAGATCGACGTGCGCGTCGGGCCGGCGACATCGCTGGTGATCGAAGCGGACAGCAATCTGCAGCCGCGCATCCATAGCGAAGTGAGCGGCAATACCCTGCGCATCTGGAGCGATACGAACATTCGCAGCAGCAATGGCATCCACGTGATCTACACGACGCCGCAATTGAAGAAGATCACCATTTCCGGCTCGGGCCGCCTGGTGGCCAGCGGTTTCAATGGCGACGATTTCAGCCTGGAGCAGCGCGGTTCGATGAAGAGCGAATTGTCGGGCACGGTGGGACGCTTCAACGTGGCCAACAATGGTTCCGGCAGCATCAACGCGGCGGCCCTCGCCAGCGGCAACACGGACGCGGTGCAGAACGGTTCGGGCAACATACAGTTGGGCAGCGTGCGCGGCGAGCGCGTCAACGTGGCGGTCAACGGCTCGGGCAGCGTCAGCGCCAGCGGCGCCGTGCAGCGCATCGACGCCAACGTGAATGGTTCGGGCGACATCAACCTGGCCTCCGTGAGCAGCGACGTTGCCTATTTGGCGAGCAATGGTTCCGGCGACATCGACGTCACCGTCCAGAACGAAGTCAACGCCCGCGCCAGCGGTTCAGGCCGTATCACCGTGCATGGCGATCCGGCCCGCCGCACCCTGTCTGGCAAGCGCGTCAGCATCGTGCGCTAAGCGCGCCCTGGCGACGCACGGGAGCCGGCTTGCTATACTGTCGGCTCCTCACCCGTCCGTTTGAAATCCCATGTCACCCTCTGCCACCCTGGCATGCCGTCCATCGTGCGGCGCCTGCTGCACCGCCCCCTCCATCACCAGCCCGATTCCTGGCATGCCGGATGGAAAACCCGCAGGCGTGCGCTGCGTGCAGCTGGCTGACGACAACCGTTGCAAGATCTTCGGCCAGCCGGAGCGGCCCGCGTTTTGCGGCGGCTTGCAGCCATCCGAGGACATGTGCGGCGACAGCCGCGAACACGCCATCCGCTGGCTCGACGCGCTGGAACGGCTGACGGCGCCCTGAAGGGCGTGGCGGCGGCTGACAGATAACAGTTGACCTCATTTGCACGTTTGCGTATATTCATGCACATTCCTGCACGTTTACAAGTTCGCCATGTCCGCCACCCTGCTCCTCAAACAACGCCATGCGCTGATCCAGCAACAATTGCAAGCCGATGGCCGCGTGCTGGCGCTGGACCTGGCGCGCCAGCTTGACGTTTCCGAAGATACGATACGCCGCGACTTGCGCGAGATGGCGGCGGCCGGCCTGTGCCAGCGCGTGTATGGCGGCGCCCTGCCGCTGGCGCCCGACGGCGGCACTTTGACGCAGCGCAAGCAGGAAGCGCCCGAGCGCAAGGCGCGTCTGGCGCAGGCGGCCGTGTCCCTCGTGCGCGCGGGGCAGGTGCTGTTTCTCGACGCGGGTTCGACCAACCTGGCCATCGCCAGCGCCTTGCCGCCGTTGGCGCTCACTGTCATCACCAACGCGCCAGCGATCGCCATGGCGCTGATGGAACGTCCGGAAATCGAGCTGATCATGGCTGGCGGCCGGGTCGACCGCCGTGCCGGCGCCAGCCTGGGGCCGCAGGCGCTGCGCACAGTCGAGCGCATGCATCCCGACCTGTGCTTCCTCGGTGCTTGCGGCGCCGATGCGGACGCGGGCGTAACGGCCTTTAATTACGACGAGGCCGAGTTTAAGCGCAGCATCGCCGGCGCCAGCAAGGCGGTCGTCGTGGCCGTCACCAGCGACAAGCTGGGCACGGCCGCACCGTTCGGCGTACTGGCCACGGGCTTGCTGCAGCACCTGGTGCTCGAAGCCGATGCCGATGCGGTCCACGTTGCCGCCTTTGAACGGCTGGGCGTGCAAGTATTGCGCGCCCACGCCTGATTTTATCCACCCCGACTCTTGAAAAGCTCCCCCATGCATCTCACCGGCACCCTGCAACAACGCGCCACGCGCCTGGTCTTTTTCGCCGCCGGCCTCGGCATGGCCGCCTGGGCCCCGCTGGTTCCCTACGCCAAGTCGCGCCTGGGCCTCGATGAAGCCACGCTCGGCATTTTGCTGCTGTGCCTGGGCGCAGGCTCGCTGTGCGCGATGCCGTTTACGGGCATGCTCACGGCACGCTTCGGCTGCCGCAAGGTCATTGTCTGCGCCGGCCTGCTGCTGACGGCCGTGCTGCCCGGCCTGGCGCTGGCCGCCACGCCGCTACAGCTGGGCCTGGTGCTGCTGGTGTTCGGCGCGGCCATGGGCACGTTCGACGTCGCCATCAATATCCAGGCCGTGGTCATCGAAAAGGCCAACGGCGGCGCCATGATGTCGGGCTTTCATGCGCTGTTCAGCGTGGGCGGCTTTGCCGGCGCGGCCTGCATGGCCCTGTTGCTGTGGCTGGGCTTGTCTCCTGCCTGGTCCTGCGCGGTGGTGATGCTGCTGCTGTGCGGCGTGCTGGGCGCGGCGCAAGGCCATCTGCTGCCGACGGCATCCGCGACCGGCGAAAAGACGCCGCTGTTCGTCATGCCGCACGGCGCCGTCATTTTCATCGGCCTGCTGTGCTTTATCGTCTTCCTGGCCGAAGGCGCCATCCTCGACTGGAGCGCCCTGTTCCTCACCACCACGCGCGGCGTGGAAGAAGCCAAGGGCGGCCTCGGCTATGCCGCCTTCGCCATCGCCATGACGGTGGGACGCTTCACGGGCGATAAGGTGGTCAGCCGCTTTGGCGGCAAGCGGGTGCTTACTTTTGGCGGCCTGTGCGCGGCGGCAGGCTTCTTCCTGGCCGTGCTGGCGCCGCATGCCGGCCTGGCCATGTTTGGGTTCGTGCTGATCGGCCTGGGCGCGGCGAACATCGTACCCATCCTGTTTACGGCGGCGGGCCAGCAACATGCCATGCCGGCCAGCCTGGCCGTGGCAGCCATCACCACCATCGGCTATGCGGGCATCCTGGCCGGCCCGGCCGTGATCGGTTTCGTGGCGCACGCCACCAGCCTGAATATCGCCTTTGCCATGCTGGGCGCCGCCCTGCTGCTGGTGGCGGCCAGCGCGCGCCTAGTGGCGCCAGAAAAACAGCTATCCTGATCGTCCCTCCGCCTGCCGGACGGCGCGAAAAAAGCGCCGCCCGGCAGCGCCCAAATCGGCTAGCCGGGCCTCCGGCATGGTAAGCTTCGACCCCGCGCACATTGCTGGCGCCACGCACTCACCCCATCCTGCCACTTATACCCGTTTATACACCTATGGATCTCATTCTTGCGTTAAAAGCCATCATCATGGGGCTGGTCGAAGGTTTCACCGAATTCTTGCCGATTTCGTCCACCGGACATCTGATCCTGGCCGGCAGCCTGCTCGACTTTACCAAGGATGTCTCGAAAGAAGTCATGGATGTCTTCGAAATCGCCATCCAGGCCGGCGCCATCCTGGCCGTGTGCTGGGAATACCGCCAGCGCATCGGCAAGGTGCTGACCACCTTCGGCAGCGAAGCGAAGTCGCGCAAGTTCGTGCTCAACGTGGCCATCGCCTTCCTGCCGCTGGCCATCATCGGCCTGGCAATTGGCAAGATGATCAAGCATGCGCTGTTCAAGCCCGTGCCCGTGGCCATGGCCTTCATCATCGGCGGCATCGTGATTTTGCTGGTGGAGCGCCGCGCGCGCACCAATCCCGTCACCGTACGCGTCAACTCGGTCGATGAAATGACGCCGTTCGACGCCCTGAAAGTGGGCTGCGCGCAGGCGTTTGCGCTGATCCCCGGCACCAGCCGTTCCGGCTCGACCATCATCGGCGGCATGCTGCTGGGCCTGTCGCGCAAGACGGCCACGGAATTCTCGTTCTTCCTGGCCATCCCGACCCTGCTGGCCGCCACCGCCTATTCTCTGTACAAGGCGCGCGACATCCTGTCGGCCACCGACGTGCCCCTGTTCGGCCTGGGCACCGTGGCGGCCTTTGTCTCCGCCTTCCTGTGCGTGCGCTGGCTGCTGCGCTACATCAGCTCGCACGACTTCACGTTTTTTGCCTGGTACCGCATCGTGTTCGGCTTGCTGGTGTTGGCCAGCGCCCACTACGGCTGGGTTGTTTGGGCAGAATAAGGCACCATGAATCAAGATCTTAACCAGCGCGCGCTGCACCTGCTGCAAACCGTTTTCGGCTACCCGGCCTTCCGCGGCCAGCAAGCCGACATCGTCGACCACGTCAGCCATGGCGGCGACGCGCTGGTGCTGATGCCCACGGGCGGCGGCAAGTCGCTGTGCTACCAGATTCCCGCGCTGCTGCGCGACGGCGTCGGCGTCGTCATCTCGCCCCTGATCGCGCTGATGCAGGACCAGGTCGACGCGCTGGAGGAGGTCGGCGTGCGCGCCGCCTTCCTCAATTCCACGCAAACCTACGAAGAAGCGAGCCGCATCGAGCGCCTGGTGCGCACGGGCGGCATCGACGTCGTCTACGTGGCGCCCGAGCGCCTGATGACGCAACGCTGCCTGGACCTGTTCCAGGCCTCGAAGATCGCCCTGTTCGCCATCGACGAGGCGCATTGCGTGGCCCAGTGGGGCCACGACTTCCGTCCCGAATACATCAAACTGTCGGTGCTGCACGAGCAGTTCCCGGACGTGCCGCGCATCGCGCTCACGGCCACGGCCGACCCGCAGACGCGCGCCGAAATCGCCCTGCGTTTGCAGCTGGACGACGCGCGCCAGTTCGTCTCGTCCTTCGACCGCCCGAACATCCGCTACCAGATCGTGGAAAAGGCCAACGGGCGCAAGCAGCTGCTCGACTTCATCAACACGGAACACGCGGGCGACTGCGGCATCGTCTACTGCCTGTCGCGCAAAAAGGTCGAAGAGACGGCGGAATTTCTGAACCAGAGCGGCATCCGCGCCCTGCCCTATCACGCCGGCATGGAGTACGCCAAGCGCAGCGCCAACCAGGCGCGCTTCCTGCGCGAAGAAAACATCGTCATGGTGGCCACCATCGCCTTCGGCATGGGCATCGACAAGCCCGACGTGCGCTTCGTCGCGCATCTGGATCTGCCGAAAAGCATCGAGGGCTATTACCAGGAAACGGGGCGCGCGGGCCGCGACGGCATGGCCGCCAACGCCTGGATGGCGTACGGCTTGCAGGACGTGGTGCTGCAGCGGCGCATGATCGACGAGTCGGAAGCGGACGACACCTTCAAGCGCGTGCTGGGCGTCAAACTCGACGCCATGCTGGGCCTGTGCGAAACGCTCAGCTGCCGCCGCATGCGCCTGCTCGAATACTTCGGCGAACCGGCTTCGCCGTGCGGCAATTGCGACACCTGTCTGGTGCCGCCCGTGTCGTTCGATGGCACGGTGCCCGTGCAAAAACTGCTGTCGGCCATCTACCGCGTCGACCAGCGCTTCGCCGGCGGCCACGTGATCGACGTGCTGCGCGGCGTGGAATCGGAACGCATCAAGACCTGGCACCACGATTCCTTGTCGGTGTTCGGCATCGGCTCGGATCTGGGAGAAGCGGAATGGAAGTCGATTCTGCGCCAGGCCATCGCGCTGGGCCTCGTCTCGGTCGACCATGAACAATACAGCTCGCTGAAGCTGACGGACGCCTCGCGCCCCGTGCTCAAGGGCGGCCAGAAAGTGCAGCTGCGCCAGTACCAGAAACCGGTGAAAACCAGCAAGCGCAGCACCAGCGTGGCGAAGGGCTATGTCGAGACGGACCTGTCCACCAGCGAGCAGGCGATCTTCGACAAGCTGCGCTGGTGGCGCGTGGAGACGGCGCGCACGCACAACGTGCCCGCCTACGTGATTTTCGTCGACGCCACCCTGCGCGAAATCGCCAAGGCCAAGCCCACCTCGCTGGAACAGATGCGCGGCGTGAGCGGCGTGGGCGAGAAAAAACTGGCCTCGTACGGCGACGAAATCGTCGCCATGATCCTGGAGATGATTTGATGGAAGCACTCTCGCCGGACCTGATTTATCAGGCCGTGAAAATCCTGGGCGCGCAGCCCGACGCCGAAGACGCGGTGGAAGCGCAAGTGCGCGCCCTGGTGCAAGACGACCTTACCGTGCGCCGCCTGGCCGACGTGGTGCCGGAGGCCTTCGGCCTGGTGCTGGCGTCGCACCTTCCCGGCGCCGAAAACATGACCTTGCCCGATACTTTCTGCGCGCAGGACGAGGACGGCGAATGGGTGGAGTTCCCCCAGCGCCGCGAGCCGATCTTTGTCGTCGCCGCGGATATCGCCCAGCACACCTTCCACAACGGCCCGCGCGCGCTGCTGCAAAATCTGGCCAGCCGCAGCTCCCTGCTGGCGGCCATCAACAAGGGCTTGAACGCGGGCGGCTCGCTCGATGGCACGACCCTGGGTCCGCCGTCCTTCTTTGGCCTGCCCGCCGCGCTGTACCAGCCGGCGGCATCGCCCGAGACGCCCTGACCACTTTACCTTGCCCCTGCCCTTGATAACGGAACGGTCCCGCGATGGAAACCAAATGGCTGGAAGACTTCATCTCGCTCGCTGAGACGCATAATTTCAGCCGTTCCGCGGCCCTGCGCCACGTGACCCAGCCCGCCTTTTCGCGGCGCATCCAGTCGCTGGAAAACTGGCTCGGCATCGACCTGGTGGACCGTACCTCCTACCCGACGCGGTTGACGCCGGCCGGCGCCGTATTCTACGAACAGGCGCTGGAAATGCTGGGACAGATCAACGGCGTGCGCGCCCTCTTGCGCGGCAAGCGGGCCGCCACGCAAACGAGCGTCGATTTCGCCGTACCTCATACCCTGTCGCTGACCTTCATGCCGAAATGGCTGACGGCGCTGGAAGAAGGTTTCGCGCCGATCAACAGCCGCCTGATGGCGCTGAACGTGCACGACGCCGTGCTGCAGCTGGTCGATGGCGGCTGCGATTTGCTGCTGTGCTATCACCATCCGCGCCAGCCGGTGCAGCTGGACCCGGGCCGTTACGACATGCTGGTGATGGGCCGCGAAACCCTGCGCGCCTATGCGCGCTGCGGCCAGGACAAGGTGCCGGACTTCGTCCTGCCCGGCAGCGCCAAGGAGCCGCTGCCCTTTCTCTCCTACACCAGCAACGCCTACCTGGGACGCATGGTGGAATTGCTGCTGGCAGACGCCAAGGCGCCCCTGTTCCTGGAAACCTGCTACGAAACGGACATGGCCGAAGGCTTGAAAATGATGGCGCTGGAAGGGCGCGGCATCGCCTTCCTGCCCGAATCGGCCGTCATGCGCGACGTCAAATACAAGCACCTGGCGCGCGCCGACGGCGGCGCGCCAGGCTGGGAAATCGAGCTGGAAATCCGTTTATATCGCGAGCGGCCGTCCAGCCTGCGGCCAGGCAAGCAGATCGTCGAAAGCCTGTGGCAATACCTGGTGCAGTCGCAAGATGGCAAGGCGCGCGGCGGCAAGCGCCGCAAACGCGCCATCGAGGCCACGACATCCTGACTGGCAATCCTAGCAATACAACTATGCAATAAATGCATAACCGGATGCGCACAAAGCATTGGCCGGGGCATGAGGCTATCGCCTACGATGCGGTTCCGCTGCGCGCAATGCAATTGACTGCGCCACCACAGCATTTTTGAATGCCAGGAAAAATCGTCGCGAGCGGCAGTGATTTGTGGCCGAGAAGCGCAGCTGTACGAAGGTACAGCGAGCATCGCCGGCCGCAAAGCACGACGCGCAGCAGATTTTTCGGCATTACCCCACCGTTTTGTCCAGGAGCTTATCAAGCATGACCAGCAAGCACGCACTTCCTTCCTACCTCAATCCTGAAGACCTTGGCCCATGGGGCGTCTACCTCGAGCAGATCGACCGCGTTACGCCGTACCTGGGCAACCTGTCGCGCTGGGTGGAAACGCTGAAGCGTCCAAAGCGCATCCTGACGGTCGACGTGCCTATCGAGCGCGATGACGGCACCATTGCCCACTACGAAGGCTACCGCGTGCAGCACAACCTGTCGCGCGGCCCGGGCAAGGGCGGCGTACGCTTCCACCAGGACGTGACGTTGTCGGAAGTGATGGCCCTGTCGGCCTGGATGACGGTCAAGAATGCAGCGGTCAACGTGCCATACGGCGGCGCCAAGGGCGGTATCCGTGTCGACCCGAAGACCCTGTCGCGCAACGAACTGCAACGCCTGACCCGCCGCTACACGAGCGAGATCAGCATGATCATCGGACCAAACAAGGATATCCCGGCGCCGGACGTCAACACGAATGAACAAGTCATGGCGTGGATGATGGACAGCTACGCCATGATCGGCGGCAATATGTCGACCGGCGTGGTAACGGGCAAACCAATCTCGCTGGGCGGCAGCCTGGGCCGCCGCGATGCGACGGGCCGCGGCGTGTTCGTCGTCGGTTGCGATGCGGCCGCCAAGGTCGGCATGTCGCTCGAAGGCGCGAAGGTCATCGTGCAAGGTTTCGGCAACGTGGGCGGCGTCGCTGCACGCATGTTCGCTGAAGCCGGCTCGAAAGTGGTCGCGGTACAAGACCACAAGACGACCGTCGTGCATTCCGGCGGCTTGAACATCCCGCAATTGCTGGCACACGTGGCCGAAGTGGGCAGCGTCGAAGGCTTCCCGGGCGCCGAGGCATTCGTGCCGCGCGAAGATTTCTGGGGCATCGATTGCGACATCCTGATCCCGGCCGCGCTGGAACAGCAGATCACGGCCGAACGCGCACAAGTCATCCGCGCCAAGATCATCCTGGAAGGCGCCAACGGCCCGACCCTGCCGGCAGCGGACGACATCCTGACCGACCGCGGCGTGCTGATCGTGCCGGACGTGCTGGCCAACGCCGGCGGCGTGACCGTCAGCTACTTCGAGTGGGCGCAGAACTTCTCGAGCTTCTTCTGGACGGAAGAAGAAATCAACAGCCGCCTGACCCGCATCATGCGCGAAGCGTTCGATTCGGTATGGCAAGTGTCGCAAGAGAAGAAAGTGTCGATGCGTACCGCGACCTTCATCCTGGCGTGCACGCGCGTGCTGCAGGCTCGCGAAGTGCGCGGTTTGTACCCATAATGGCTGCCTGAGAAAATGCCCGGGGCGTTGTTGCCAGCCCCTCGCCGTACTAGCGTACTGTCTTCGGGGCGGTGCCTAGCCCTGGGCATTTTTCAGGCGCCATTGGGTTGATGGCCTCAAAAAAAAATCCCGCCACACTTGCGTGTGAGCGGGATTTTTTATGGGCGCCAGCTTTGCTTCAAGCTGCGTAGCCTTGCGGGTTCTGGTGCTGCCAGCGCCAGTGGTCGCGGCACATGTCGTCGATGTTTTTCTGCGCTTGCCAGCCCAGCAATTGCTTCGCCTTGTCGGCCGAGGCGTAGCAGCTGGCGATGTCGCCGGGGCGGCGCGGCACGATCTCATACGGCACCTTGCGGCCGCTGGCGGCTTCGAACGCGCGCACGGTCTCGAGCACGCTGTAGCCGTGGCCCGTACCCAGGTTGACGGTAAAGCCGCCCTCGGTGGAGAACAGGCGGTTCAGCGCCGCCACATGGCCCAGCGCCAGGTCGACCACGTGGATGTAGTCGCGCACGCCCGTGCCGTCCGGCGTATCGTAGTCATTGCCAAAGACGGCCAGGCGCTCGCGGCGGCCCACGGCCACCTGGGCGATGAAAGGCATCAGATTGTTCGGGATGCCGGCCGGATCTTCACCGATCAAACCGCTGGCATGCGCGCCAACCGGGTTAAAGTAGCGCAGCACGCCAACTTGCCATTGAGCATCAGCATGCACGAGGTCGGCCAGGATCTGCTCGACCATCAATTTCGAGCGGCCGTACGGGTTGGTCACGGACAGACGCGACGATTCCAGGATCGGCAAGGCTTCCGGATCGCCATACACGGTGGCCGACGAGCTGAACACAAAACGCTTCACGTTCGCCGCCGCCAGCACTTCCAGCAGCGCCACGGTGCCCGACACATTGTTATCCATATACATCAGCGGTTGGGCCACGGACTCGCCTACGGCCTTCAAGCCTGCGAAATGGATCACGGCATCGATGGCGTGCTCGCGCAAAATGGCGGCCATGGCCGTGCGGTCGCGCACGTCCGCTTCATAGAAGGGTACGCTTTTGCCAGAGATGCGCTCCACACGCGCCATCGCTTCGCGCGCGCTGTTGCACAGATTGTCCACTGCGACCACGTCAAAGCCAGCGGCCAGCAGTTCGACGCAGGTATGCGAGCCGATGAAACCGGACGCGCCTGTCACGAGTATCTTTTTGGTCATAATGTCAATCAATGCAAAAAAGATAAGCCTACCTGAATTCACCCGGCCTGCCAAGCCGGCACGCCAAACGAATCACCGTTGGGCATAAAAAAGCCTGCGGCGCGGTGGCGGCAGGCTGATTCTGTTCCAGTACACGGCGCCGACAAGCCCCAGCGCACTCGCGTCTATTTCTTGATGAACACCAAATCCCACACGCCATGGCCCAGCTTCAAGCCGCGGTTTTCAAACTTGGTCAGCGGACGGTACGCGGGCTGCGGCGCGTAACCGTCGGCGCTATTGCGCAGTTGCGGCTCGGCACCCAACACTTCCAGCATTTGCACCGCGTAATCTTCCCAATCGGTGGCGCAATGCAGATAGCCGCCCGGTGCCAGGCGATCGGTCAATTGCTTGACGAACGGCGACTGGATCAAACGGCGCTTGTTGTGGCGCGCCTTGTGCCATGGATCAGGGAAAAACACGTGGATGCCGGCCAGCGAATTGGCTGGAATCATGTGCGTGAGCACTTCCACGGCATCGTGCTGCAGCAGACGCAGATTCGTCAGCGACTCTTCGCCGATCAACTTCAACAGGCTGCCGACGCCAGGCGTATGCACTTCGACGCCGATGAAATCCTTCTCCGGCATCGCCTTGGCGATATGCGCCGTCGTCGCGCCCATGCCAAAACCGATTTCCAGGATCACGGGCGCCTTGCGGCCAAACACCTGCTCGAAGTCCATGGGCTCCTTGGCGAAAGGCAACAGGAACTGCGGCCCCAGGGTCTCAAGCGCGCGCGCCTGCGCGACAGACAGCCGTCCCGCGCGGGTCACGAAACTGCGGATGCGGTGTTCGGTCGGATCGTACATCATCGGCCGCACCGGGCCGTTTGCTGGGGTATCAGAAGACATGGGAATGAAGAAAGTAGTGGCCGCGCCGCACAAGACCAGGCGCCAGCGAAAAATGGAGCGGGTGAAGGGAATCGAACCCTCGTCGTAAGCTTGGGAAGCTCGACAAGGAACTCAACAGCCATGCGGGCTTGCGGCCCGTTTCTGCTCCGCGAATGTGACATTATAGCAGCCGTACAAGCGGCCATCCATGCGGTGTATTTTGGGCTTGTGGAGCAAACTATTCTGGAAAACAGTACCGATCCACGGACCGCATCGCTGATTTAACTGCTAGTGCCGGACGCGCGCCCTCGGCGCGCGGATGTGCGCCGCAGTGAGCGCAGTGGTGTATTGCAAATAGCCAATCCTGACAAGACTTTCATGCACCATGCCAATCTTCGTACCTACTAAAATACCTACACACGGACACCGGTGCAAAAATACTTAACGCATATCCTCACGCTGATTAACCTTGATCAGCACGAGGTCAGCTGGTTGAGCATATATGCGAGGAATTCAGGCGACAGGTGTGCAGGTGGACTAGAGGGGGATTTCACTATGATAGCGGGATCAAACTCAGATGACTATTGTCATTTTTCTTCAGTATCCTTTACACGGTTCTCGACGGCGCAACCAATTAATCACTTTTGAAATTTGACGGTGACGTTGTGTAAGTTCGCAAAGTTGTGAACTGAAACGATTGAACTCCTGCATTTGAAGCTCCTGCAGGTAAAGACTTTAATGCTCGCTCGACAACAGCAGAATTTGTTATCAATGTGGAAAGCTTAAGTTCAGTATCAGAAGAGAATTTGAATTCATACTTCTTCTTTTCACTGCCGTCGTTATGCGAAATGGTGATCAAATAATCCATTAAAATCCTTTAAAAATACATTGACATCCTCAGGATTAATTCCCAAGAATTCTATAAGCTGGATAGTTTATTTTTAACCAATATAACATATCTGGTTATCACTATCCAGCCACCACTTTTGGCAATTCGCTCCAGTTCATGGTGTACCGTGAAGGGACGCGAAAGTCAGGCCTACCAAATGTCCTGTTTTCACCACTCTGCACAGCCCATGCGGAAACGATTAAAACCCCTCTCCACTATCCTCTGTGATTTCGAATGGCAGAAGCATCGTCTCGTTGTATGGTGGATGGATTCTGTCGATCTTTTGCTTGAAATCTCCCCAATTGTTACTCAGCTTCATTATCGTCGTAACAGAGGTTATTAAATCACGCAAACGTGGATCACCGATTTCCTGGGTTAAATTTTGATGCAACTTATGCTTGGGCCTGCCATTTTCGTTTTTTGCAACCTTAGCTTTCAACTCCTTCCAAACACCAGGAGCCAAGCGACGATAAATAATGTCATTTGTAAGGTGACCAAAATACTGCGGCCGACGCACGGAAGACGAGGGGAACTCAAGCTTTCGGAGCCTAAAAATTTCCTCATAAAACGAAGGCGGAAACTTCTTTATCCACGGTTGCAATTCTTTAGCTACGAAAGCTTCCAGAATTTTTGAAAGCGCGTCCTTAGCCCTAACGTTTTGGTACCCTGTTGCCTCATCGACCAGCGCGATAATGCCGATGTGTGCAAGCGCCCTCATAAGAACTTCAGCTTTTTGAGCCTTGTCTAGTTGCTGAGCTTGAAGTGCACCAGCTTCACGTGCTTTAAGCCAAATATCGCAGACGGTCGGCAAAATTCTGGCGTCATAGCCAATCACGATTCGATTGCCATCCACATACTCGATTGGCGCCAATAACCCGCTAGATATTTCGACTTCGATAAAGGGGGTAAGCTGTCGTGGTGCCAGGAAGATGGGCACAGGGGCCCCAGCGTCTTGGGACGCTTTTTTGAGTCGCTTAGACGCACCGCTGCGTGTCCCAAGTAAAGCCTCTGTTATGCCGCTTTCCGTCAATACCCGACGGACCTCGCCTTTGCCTTCGCCCTCAATAATTGCACATGGTATGTTCAACCCAGCCAAGCAAAGATCATTCTGCTTCAGGACGACACTTGGAAGAGCACTCCTACGAGCAGCATTTTCCCAGCGAGTAGCAATAGCATTGGCAGAAATTTCTTTGCGCTTTTCAACACTCAAGCTTTCAGCCCGAGCAACTCCCCCTTTGGACCGACCTTTTGGACTCTCTTCCATGTTCCAGCTCCTGTTTTGATGATCTGGAGCAAATTATACCTGCAAAACATCTAATGCAAGTATTTTACTTACATAATTCCATATGCAAGCATTTCAATACGTAATTTCAGGCCTATCAGAAGGCTTGGCGGATCATGCGCCTGTAGGGCCCCCACCCATTACGCGGGAGGCGGCACCGTCCTGGTGCCACCAAACTAGGCACAAGATTCGGGTCTGTCATTTCCCCACACGCTGATGTGTTCGGCGTTTTAAAAGCCAGCTCAGCCGAGAACCTACTTAGAGCCATGCATGCCCCTTGGCGCGCGGAGCTGCCAAGCAGCGACAGCAAGGAGATGATTCGGGGCAGTCTGGGTCCGTAAGCCCAGCTCTTCGAATCTCACCCGCAGAACGCGCAGGCGCACCGCTCGCTTCCGCCAGGCAATAAAAAACCGCCTGAAGGCGGTTTCTTTATTTTACGGAAGCGGTGTAATGCGAATACCGATCTTAAATGCGGTTTGCAGCCATTATGCTGGTTCGCACCTACAAATGTGCCTACAACAATCAGACCTATCCTCGCAATATCATAAGACTGTTTTAAGGACCTTTAGAATGCTACCGTCCAGATTTGGGACCCCAATCTGAAGCAAGCGAGCGTTCTCCGTATCAAGGTGAGTTACCAATTCACCGATCTGCTCTTTGGACAATTGGTGTCTAATCAACGTACCAAGGGCAGCCTCAAGCAAAGCTATACGGCCGACTGCAATCTTAAGTTGTTTTTCCACTTCAAGCATACTATCTGACATATTGTCTCCTGAAATTAGTCTTCGCCCGGTCACCGCGGAATTCGAAGGCCCTTGAAATATAGTTGATCCCATGAAGGGGATAGTAATGGATTTACACTAACAAACCGATTGTAGGCGGCATCTTCAGCGGTGACAAGCATGCGCGAGGCCTTACGTATTAAAAGCAGGTCCTTAACAGGTTATTGCAACCACGATATAGCCCCGCCAGGGCGTCAAAATTCACATTCCCATAGGAGTGCACCGCACACGAAAAACACCTCCAAAGTGCGTCAAAATGCGTCAAATCGCATACCCCTCTTCGCCCCGCCGCGCCAGTCCTCATGCGCCTTCGGCCATGGCGCAAATTTGAGTCAAAAGAGCCCTAACTAGCGGGCAGGTGTGGAGGGGGGACAACTGCGCGCGCCGGGCAGAAATGGGGCTTTTTCTTGCTTCAATGACAATGCCAATCGTCGGGACGTGAAAAAGCCGCCTCATGGGCGGCTTGTGCGGTGGCTGGGGCGCTCTGGCGCGGCTGGGCTGTCGCGGCCCGGCCCTGCCGGTCAGCGCGGCGTGGCGGTCATGCTGGACGGCCGGCGCGCGCCTTCGCCGCCTGCTCCTTCTCGTAGTCGTCGCGGCAATCGACGTTGCAGAACGGCAGGCCGGGCGCCAGCGGCTCGTCGCAGTAGTGGCAGGCGCCGTGCGCCACCAGGGCGGGCCGTCCGCGCACGGCGGCCAGGCCGCGCGCCACCTCGGCAAAGATGATCTTGTCGGTGTTGTCCACGTGGTCGCTCATTGCGCAGTCTCCTTGCCCAGGCCCAAGTCATACGGGGCGAACTTCACCACTTCCACGCCGGCCCACTCGTTGATCGCCATGAACTGTGACTGCAGCGGCACCAGCTCGTTGCGGGCGAAGACGCGCGCGGCGGGTTCCACGGCGCCGAAGCCGCCGGCATTGTTTGGCAGGATGCCCATCAGCTGCGGCGGCACGCGATGCGCGGCCAGCTGGTCGTCGCGTGTCACGCTCTTGATGCTGAAAAACTCGTCCTTGGCGGCCACGTCCGACACAGGCAGAATCTGGATGCCATCCTTCTTGCCGTTCGGTGCGTACATGAACAGGTTGCGGAAGTTGCCCGGCCCCTTGCTGTCGCGCATGGCCTGGCGCAGGTTGTCCACGTCCTGCGTGTTCGCCGCGGCATCCGTCATGTAAAACACGAAGCCGGCATGCGAGCCGTTCTTGTAGTATTTGCGGCGGAACAGTGTGGCCGCCTCGTTGAGCCAGGCCGATTGCAGCGCGCTCAGGTACTGCGGCACGCCGTACAGCTCCTGATTCACGTCCGGTTCCATCAAATGGAACACGCGGCCCGTTTCGAACTGGTGCGCCGTGCCGTGATTGGTCACGAAAAAATACGTGTCCCAGTCGATGCCGCGGCGCATGTACTTGGCCAGCGCGTGCGCGAAGCTCAAAGGGCGCCCGCTGCGGCTGGGACGGTCTTCCAGGTAGCAGTTGCCGAACGTCAGGAAGTCGAGCGCCAGGCGCTTGAAGGCGTCGCGCGACAAATACTTGCTGGGCATCAGGGTGGACGCCAGCACGTTGGCCTTGAAGTGGATCGCGCTGCTGTGGTGCACGCCGGCATTGAAGGACTTGGCCAGGCCCGCCAGGTTGACGGGCGGCTCATACCAGTGGCCGTTCTTCCAGCATTCGAAGCAGTCGAGAATGTCGGCGTGCTCGAGCACGGGCGTCGGGTCGCCGAAGGAAAACGCCTGGATGCCGGCGGCGGCGGGCGCCGGGGCTGCGGCCGTATCTGCGCCAGGTGCAGAGCGCGCGCAGGCGCGCTGATGTCGTGCTTTGCTCAAGAATAAATCTCCATGATGGATTGGTGGTTGTCGGTACTGCCTTCAAAGGGTTCGTGGTCGAGCGCGTGCATGCAGGCCCATGCCAGGTCGGCGTGGCCTGTCTCGTCGCTGCGCCCCGCCACATAGGTGACGTGCCGCCCGCTGGGCGTGAGGGTCTTGCGGATCGCCATGAACGATTGCGCGATGTCGATCCAGCCGGCGTCAAATTCCAGCCGGCCCTTGCTGATGATGTTCTTGGCCTTCAAGACCATGCGCGTTTTGACTTCCGGCGAATAGTTCAGGGCCGTGACGGCCGGGAAGAAACCGCGCACGATGGGCAGCACGCCGATGCCCATGCCGGTCGTGTCGATGCCGATGTATTCGACGTTGTAGCGCTGCGTCATCTGGCGGATGGCTTCGGCGTGGTCCTCAAAGCTCTGACCGCGCCACTGATGGCGCTCGAGCACGCGGAACTTGCCGCCGGCCGTCATGGGCGGCGCCAGCACCACGCAACCGGCGCTGTCGCCGTTCAAGGCCGGGTCGTAGCCGATCCACACGGCGCGGTTGCCAAAGGGGCGCAGGCCCAGCAGTGGCTTGTAGTCGTCCCATTCGACCCAGGAATCGACCATGCAGCGCTGCAGCTCGTTCAAGGGGAAAACGCTATCCGAGTCGTCAATGAAATTGCACATCAGCAGGTTGTCGAACTGGTCCGGGCTGTATTCGAAGTTGCGCAGCTCGTCGATGTCGAACAGGTTGCAGCCGCCGCGCTCGGCGTCGAGAATGGTGACGATCTGGCGCCATATCTTGTCCTCGCCCGTGAAACCGGACGACAGGCGGGCATGGCTCACGTCGATATTCACCTGGTCGACCTTGGCGCGGCGCTTGTTGAACAGCTCGCCCGTCCAGAACGGATAGGCCTGGTGCGTAGTCGAGGATGGCGTGGAAAAGTAGGTCTTGCGCCACTTCTTGTGAATGGCCATGCCCGAGGCAACTTTGTTAAGTTCCTGGAAGTTCTGCGTCCAGAAGAATTCATCGAAGTAGAAATTGCCGTGGTAGCCCTGTGCCGTGCGCGCATTGGTGCCCAGGAAGTACAGATGCGCGCCGTTCGGCAGCACGATGGGGTCGCCCGTCAGCTCGATACCGGCCGCCTCGCGTGCGAATTGCACGATGTATTGCTTGAAGACGTGCGCCTGGCTTTTTGAGGCGGACAGGAAAATCTGATTGCGGCCCGTGGCCATGGCGTCGGCCAGCGCTTCGCGGGCGAAGTACCAGGTGGCGCCGATTTGGCGGGACTTGAGGATGGCGCGCGTGCGCTGGTCGCCGTTGCGATACCAAACTTTCTGGTAATCGAACAGCGAATCCTGGAAGGCGTCGAGCAGCTGGATTTTCTGCTCTTCGCTGAAGTCGTTGCGCGTCGGCTTTTTCTTCGGCCCCGCATTGCGGTTCGCCAGCTTGGGGTTGAGATCGACCTCGTTGCCGCCCGGCTGCTCATAGCGGCGCACGCGCGCCATCTGCACGATGGTGCGCGCCAGCAGATCGATTTCCTTGTAGTCGCTGCCGCTCTTGACCTCTTTTTCGATCAGCTTGACCAGGCGCAGCTCGGCCGACGCCTCGACGTGCTCGATGGCCTGCGCCTTGTCCCATTCGTCGCGCGCTTTCCAGCTATTGATGGTGCTGCGCTTAATTCCGAGGTGGCGGGCGATGGACGAAATGCGCCAGCCCTTCCAGTACAGGGCGCGCGCGGCGCGGCGCGGCTCGGATTCGGGCACGGCCAATTCGGCGATTTTCTCGTCGGGGGTTTGTTCGCTTGTTTTCTCAATTGTCAGCATGCCGCCAGCGTAGGCCGCGCGCGCGCGGAGCGGGGAAAGGCAAAAGTCGCTATGACCCATAGCAACCCGCACCGCATTGAATCGCGGCGCCAAGACGTTGACCATGGCGTTATCCGATCAACCGAGAACATCCACCATGTCCAAACCATCGACAAAGCCATCTAAGTTTTTCCGCGTCGCCACCGAAGGCGCCACCACGGACGGCCGCAACATCGACCGCGCCACCATCGAGCAGATCGCCGCCACCTACAACCCGAAAACCTACGGCGCGCGCATCTGGCTCGAGCACATTCGCGGCATCCTGCCCGACAGCCAGTTCAAAGCCTACGGCGACGTAATCGCTGTGAAAGCCGAGGAAGTGGACACGGACAGCGGCAAGAAACTGGCCCTGTTCGCGCAGATCGAACCCACGCCGGAACTGGTCGCCATCAACAAGGCAAAACAAAAGCTGTACACCAGCCTGGAAATCCAGCCGGACTTTGCCGACACGGCGCAGCCCTATCTGGTCGGCCTGGGCGTCACCGACAGCCCGGCCAGCCTGGGCACCGATGCCCTGAAATTCTCGGCCAACCGCAAGCAGCACAGCACCAACCTGTTTAGCACTTGCGTCGAAGTCGAACTGACATTCGATGAACCGGCTGGCGTGAAACTGGCTGATGCCGTCAAAAACCTGCTGTCGCGTTTTTCCAATAAATCCGGCAGCGACGCCGCGCAGTTCGCCGACATCAGCGAAGCCGTGCAAGCGCTGGCCGGCCACGTCGTCACGGCGAATGACAACTACGCCAGCGCCCTGACGCGCCTGGACAAAGCGGAAACGGCCTTGACAGCCACGCAGGCCGACCTGGACGCCTTCAAGGCGCAGATGGACGCGGCGCCCGGCAACGCGCCGCGCCGCCCGTCCGCCACCGGCAACGACGGCGCCGTGCAGACCGAGTTTTAAGCGTCCGCGCCCGCCCCCCACACACCATCAATCACGGAGCAAAAACAGATGAAAAAGCAAACCCGCCAGGTGTACAGCCAGTACGAAACCCGCCTGGGCCAACTGAACGACACGGACAGCGTGGCCAAAACCTTCAGCGTGGCGCCCAGCGTGCAGCAAAAACTGGAAACGAAGATGCAGGAATCGAGCGAGTTCCTCTCAAAAATCAACATCATGGGCGTGGCCGAGCAGGAAGGCGAAAAGCTGGGCCTGGGCGTCTCCGGCCCGATTGCCGGCCGCACCAACACCAAAGACAAGGAACGCGAAACGCGCGACTTGTCCACCCTGGACAGCACGAAATACCGCTGCGAGCAAACCAACTTCGACACGCACCTGACGTATGCCAAGCTGGACGCCTGGGCCAAGTTCCCCGATTTTCAATCGCGCGTGGCCAATGCCATCGTGATTCGCCAGGCGCTGGATCGCATCGTCATCGGTTTTAATGGCGTCAAGATCATGGCCAACACCGACCTGGCCGCCAATCCGCTGCTGCAGGACGTGAACAAGGGCTGGCTGCAGCACTTGCGCGAACAGGCGCCCGAGCGCGTGCTGGGCCTGGCCGGCGCCGGCCTGCCGGGCAAGGTCGTCATCGGCAGCGGCGCGGATGACGACTATGCCAATCTGGACGCGGCCGTGGTCGATGCCGTCAACCTGTTGGACCCGTGGTATCAGGAAGACACGGGCCTGGTCGCCATCGTCGGCCGCAAGCTCTTGAGCGACAAATACTTCCCGTTGGTGAACACCAAGCAGGCGCCCACGGAAACCCTGGCGGCCGACATCATCATCAGCCAGAAACGCATCGGCGGCCTGCCGGCGGTACGCGTGCCCTATTTCCCGGACAACGCCATCCTGATTACCCGCTTCGACAATCTGTCGATCTACTTCCAGGACGGCGCGCGCCGCCGCCGCGTGGAAGACAAACCTTCGCGCGACCGCATCGAGAACTACGAGTCGTCCAACGACGCGTATGTCATCGAAGACCTGGGCCTGGCCGCGCTGGTCGAGCACATCGAGCTGAAAGCCTAAGCCATGGGCAATCTGTCTCCTGCCCTGCGCCACCGCGCGCGCATGCTGGCCGAGCGCACGGCCGGCGCCGCCGAGCCGCAGGGCGTGACCACCGGCAGCGCGTATGAGCTGATGCTTTATAAATTGTCCGACGACCGGCGCCGCCTGAAATCCATCCAGTCCGTCGAACGCAAGATCGAGGTCAAGGCCACCATGCTGCCGACCTATGCGCAGTGGATCGACGGCGTGCTGGCCGGTGGCAAGGGCGCGCAGGACGACGTCGTGGCCACCCTGCTGGTGTGGCACATCGACACGGGCGAATATGACCGCGCCCTGGTGATTGCCGCCTACTGCATGGAACACCGCTTTACTCTGCCGGAAACCTACAGCCGCGACATTCCGACCATGATGCTCGATGAATTCGCCGCCGCCTACCTGCAGGGCAATCTGGGTAGCGATCCGCAGCATGCCGTGGCCGTGCTGAGCGCCGCCGAAGCCATGACGGCCGCCAGCGACGCGCCCGACCAGGCGCGCGCCAAGCTGCACAAGGCCATCGGCCTGGCCATGGTGGCCGTGCTAGACAAGCAGGACGCGACGGACATCGCCCCGGCCCTGCTGGAACAAGCCGGCGCCGCCATGGCGCAGTTGCAGCGCGCGCGGGCCTTATCCGAGTCCGTCGGCGTCAAGAAAGATATGGAACGGCTGGAGCGGCGCATCAAGCGCGCGGCCGATTCCAGCTAAAGAGCAGCCCCCGGCGCACAGGCGGCACGGGGGGATTCTGGCCAACGCATTTACCAAAATACCGGCCTGATGAACCCCGTCCACCGCCTCCCCTTTCACTTCCACAGCACACGCCCATGTCCTTTATCGCCCTTCCTCCCCGTGCTCCAGATGCCGCCAGCACGCCGCCGGCGCCCAGCCCCACGCCCGGCATCGTGGAAAACGATGGCTGGTTTCCCGACATTTTGCTTACCGAAATGCGCGACGCCATGCGCCTGGACGGCACCGTCACCGACGCGCGCCTGGTGCAAGCCGTGGTCGATGCCATTTTGCAGGTCAACCGCGAGCTGGCAGCCTGGCAGGGCCAGCATGCGGCCGCCGGCATCGCTGCACTGACGGACGTGCCTGCCGCACGCATCAACCGCGAAAGCCGCTTGCTGGCGCAGTACCGGCGCGCCGTCTACAGCACGGCGAAAGCCGACTTGATCGAGCGTTACCGCGATTACGACACCACGGCGTCGTCGGCCAGCGACAAGAAAAGCATGGAATGGCTGGACGAAGCGCCCGGCGCGCAGCGCAGAAATGCGCAATGGGCCATCGCCGATATGGTCGGGCGCACGCATTTGACGGTGGAGCTGATTTGATGCAGGTGCGCACGCAGCAGCACGACACGGTAGACGCGCTCGTGTGGCGCTACCTGGGCGACGGCGCCGGCTATGTCGAGCAGACGCTGGAAATGAATCCGGCCCTGGCGCGCCACGGCGCCGTGCTGCCGGCCGGCCTGCTCGTCACCTTGCCGGAACCTGCCGCCAGCACAGCCACCGTGGCCGACGTTGTGCAGCTATGGGACTGACTTCTTTAACAACTTTTAATTTATCCTCATCATGGAGAAACAAGCTATGTCCGCAGAATCGTTTGGTGGCTTCGCCGCCCTGGTCAAACTGTACGGCTTCAAGGCCGCGCTGGGCATGATCGGCGCCGCCATGCTGTACATCGTGCTGCCGCCGCTGAACAGCGACGGCACCTTCAACAAGGGCGAATTTGTCGCCCGCCTGGCCTGCGCCGGCGTGTTCTCGTGCCTGCTGGGTGGCACCGCATACCAACTGCTGTGCGCGCAACTGCCCGCTATCGGCGCCATGGTCAACGCTTCCGCCGTCGACCTGATCGTGGGCGCGCCCGGCTGGTGGGTATCGCGCGCCGTGGCCCTGTGGTTCCAGCGCCGCAGCGACAAGGACATCGCCGAGCTGGTCAACGATGCGAAGGAGCATTGATGGCCACCACCGAGCATCCGCTGATCGCGCGCGCCATCGATGACGTGCTGCGCGCCGAAGGCGGCTATGTGAACGACCCGCACGACAAGGGCGGCGAAACCAACTTTGGCATTACCGTGGCCGTGGCCCGCGCCAACGGCTACCAGGGCGCCATGCGCGACTTGCCCGTGGCGCTGGCGCGCGCCATCTACCGGGCGCGCTACATCACGGGGCCGAAGTTCGACCAGGCGCTGTCCATCCACGCCGGCATCGGCGCGGAGCTGATCGACACGGGCGTCAACATGGGCCCGCGCGTGGCGGCCGAATTCCTGCAGCGCTGGCTGAACGGTTTTAATGATACGGGCGCGCGCTATCCCGTACTCACCGTCGATGGCCACCTGGGCGCGCAGTCGCTGGGCGCACTGGCCGCCTTTCTCGCCTGGCGCGGCCAGGAAGGCGCCACCGTCATGCTGCGCGCCCTGAACGGCTTGCAGGCGGCGCGCTATCTGGATATCACGGAAGCGAACAAGACGCAGCGCCGCTTTCTGTTCGGCTGGCTGCGCACGCGGGTGGCGCCGTGATCGCGGCGCCGCCCTGGCGCGCGCTGGCCGTGGGCCTGCTGGCGGGCGCCGTGCTGGGCTGGACGGTGCAGGGCTGGCGCAAGGACGCCGACCTGGCCAACTTGCGCCGCACCGCGGCCACCGCCCAGGAAACGGCCGCTACCGCACTGGTCCAGGCCACCGGCCGCGTGCTGCAAGTGGAACGCGCGGCCGCCGGCCAGCTCACCGCGCGCACCGATCAACTCACCGAGGACAACCACCATGCACAAACTGACCGCAACCGCTTTATGGCTGACGTGCGCAGCGGCGCTATCCGCCTGTCAATCCCCATCACTGGCCTGTGCCCCGGCACTGGCCCCGGCCCCGCAGATTCCGCCCCTGCCGACGGCGATCGCCACCAAGCGCGTGCCGAACTTGGCGGCGCGGCTGCGGCAGCTCTTGACGCCATCGCCAGCGACGGCGACGCCGCCACCCGGCAACTGAACGCCTGCATCGATGCCTACAACCTAGTACGGGACAGCTACCATGTACAAACCGAATAGCCTGCGCCAGCACCTGGCCGCCGCCATCCCCGAGCTGCAGCGCGATCCTGATCGCCTCGTCGTCTTCGTCGACGAAGGCAACGTGGTGGCCACCGCCACCGCCTCCCTCTCCTTCGAATACCGTTTTAAATTGAACCTGATCGTGACCGACTACGCGGGCGACGCCGACGCCATCATGGTAGCCACGATCGCGTGGCTGAAAGTCCACCAGACGGAACTGATGGCCAACGAGGAACAGCGCAAGCGCGGCATCAGCTTTGAAGTGGATTTTAATAACCATGAAACCGTTGATATCTCGATCAAGCTGGATTTGACCGAGCGCGTCATCGTCAAGCGCGGCGAAGGTGGCCGCCATGACATCAAGCATGCGGCCGAACCGCAAGGCACGCCCGGCTATGCAGACGAGTTCTGGACGCTGTACGACGGCGGCACCCTGCTGGCAGAATGGCAAGTGCCGCAGGCGACATCATGAGCGACGACCTGCACGCGCTGGAAGCCTGGGCCGGCGCCCTGCTGGCCAAGCTGCAGCCAGCCCAGCGCCGCGCCATCAATCACAAGGTGGCCATCGACCTGCGCCGCAGCCAGGCGCAGCGCATCAAGGCACAGCAGGGGCCGGATGGCACGGCCTACCCTGCGCGCAAGCGGCGTAAAGAATTCAAAGGCAAGAACGGACGGATCAAGCGGCAGAAGGCGGCGATGTTCGCCAAGATCCGTACCGCCAAACACCTGAAAGTGAAGGCAACCGGCGACCAGATCGAGGTCGGCTTCTTTGGCTGGGTAGCGCGCGTGGCGCGCGTGCACCAGTGTGGCCAGCCCGAGTCCGTTTCAAAAAAAGGACCCGTTTATAAGTATCCAGAGCGCCAACTGCTCGGTTTGAGTGGATTGGATAGGACGTTAATACGAGAATCCTTGCTAAGTCACATGAAATAGAACTAATATACTTCGAAATGGAAATATGATTGCAAGAACTACACAGAGGAATGGAAAGGAAATTTACCCATTAAATATAAAACGAATTAATTCATGAAAAAATTTCAAATGCAAAATAGAAAATAGAAAAATTAATACCATAAAAATAAATAACTACATTCTTTATTCTTAAAAAATATTTAAAATCATAAGGCTTGAAATGAAAGAAGAAGAAAAAAACAAAAAAACAAAAGAACTTGCAATAAGCTTAATTGGATGGTTTGCTTTTATACTTGTCTACATTATTGCGGGCTCATGGGGACAATCAGATATTGCCATAATTAGATCTTTATCTCCATATGCACTTTGGCTTGGCATTGCGCTCTTTGTTTTCTACCAATTTCTTTTTGTGGCGAATTCTCGAATTGCAAAAGCATTCAAAGGCGATCTTGCATTGCAACTTGGATTGGCAGCATTGATGGCATTTTTCGTATATACGAGTTCAATAGAAGCAGCAAACAATTTGAATAGAGTATTCGGGATAGATGCTTCCGCATTTCCAAATGCCTTACGAATAATGACCCTAGTCCAAGTGTTCTTACTGGGAAAGCCATTATTTTGGGCGCTACTTATCTGGAGCATTATAGCGTTCGCTTATTTTTTCCTATTTGGAGACAACGAAAAATCTTGGCAGGCTTGGATTTTTTCGATATCAGGTATAACAGTAAGTGGCGTTTCACTTCTGTTTATCTACTTCCTGTTAGGACCCGAACAATTAAGTAAACGGACATATGTCCTAGCCCGTGCCACTGATTTTTACTCAAACGTGAACTGTGCAGGGAGACCAGTGTCTGGTAACGCCGTTTTCTTGGGCCCTGAGCAACAAAGGATTCTCGTTGACGATACCAAAATACCTGAAATATCTTGGATTCAAGCTGTAACGGCAAGAAATGAGATGTTTGAAAAAGTACAATTACCGAGTTCATTCGCAACTTATAGCTGTACCGATAAAAATACTCCCCCAAGTAGTTGACCTTAGTTACTAAGCCCCATATCAACCCGCCCCCGCGTGCATCTGCACGCGGACTTCGGCAACATGCATTGCATGAACACCGACCTGTCCGACCTCCTCCGCTTCTTGCAAAACCTGATCCGCCTGGGCACCATCGCCGAGGTCAAAGGGGCCAAGGCGCGTGTCCGGCTCGGCCCTAACCTCACCACCGAATGGCTGAAATGGGCCACCCCACGCGCCGGCAGCACGCGCACCTGGTCGGCGCCGACTGTCGGCGAACAGGTGATCGTCTTTTCCCCTGGCGGCGACCTGACGCGCGGCATCATCGTGCCCGCGCTGTATTCCCAGGAATTTGACGCACCAGAAACCAGCGATACCATCCACACCACGCATTACCCTGACGGCGCCGTGGTGCAGTACGACCATGCGGCCCATGCCCTGACGGCCACCCTGCCCGGCGGCACCGCTACCATCACCGCCGACAAGGTGACGTCGAACGCACCCAGCACCATTTGCACGGGCGACCTGACCGTCATGAAAAACCTGATCGTCAAGCAGTCCACCACCGTGGAAGGCGCCACTACCCTGAACGGCGGCGTGAATGCCAGGGCCGGCGCCGCTGGCGGCGTGGCCATGGCCGTGCAAGGTTCCATCAAGGCGACCGACGACGTGCTGGCCGGTGCCATCAGCCTGGCCAAGCATCCGCACGGTGGCGTCAAGGCCGGCGGCGACCAGTCGGGCGGGCCACAAGCATGATGGGCATGCACGCCGCCACCGGGCGCAGCCTGACGGGCCTGGATCACCTGCGCCAGTCCGTGGCCGACATTCTCACCACGCCCATGGGTTCGCGCATCCGGCGCCGCCGCTATGGCTCCGAAGTGCCAGAGCTGATCGACCAGCCCCTGAACAGCGCCACGCAGTTGCGCATCTACGCGGCCACCGCCTTTGCCCTGCGCCGCTGGGAGCCGCGTTTGCAGCTCGCCAGCGTGCAGCTCACGCGCGACACGGACGGCGCCATCACCCTGCTGCTCGATGGCACGGCGAATGGCCAGGGCATCACCCTGGCCGTGCCCGTCAAGCAAGGCGGCAGCATATGAGCACGCCCATCGACCTGACCCAATTGCCCGCGCCCAGCGTGGTAGAAGTACTCGACTTCGAAGCCATCCTGGCTGGCCGCAAGACGCATCTGGTCAGCCTGCTGCCGGAAGCCGAGCGCGCCGCCGTCACGGCCCTGTTGGCCCTGGAATCGGAACCGGCCACCAAGCTGCTGGAAGAGAACAGCTATCAGGAAACCATCCTGCGTAACCGCGTCAACGATGCCGGCAAGGCCGTCATGCTGGCATTTGCCCTCGACGGCGACCTGGACCAGCTGGGCGCCAACGTCAACGTGGCGCGCCTGGTCATCACGCCGGCCAATCCCAACGCCATGCCGCCCGTGACCGCTGTCATGGAAGACAACGACGCCTACCGTCTGCGCATCCAGGAAGCGCCGGACGGCCTGTCCGTGGCCGGCCCGAAAGCCTCGTATGAATTTCACGCCCGCAGCAGCGATGGCCGCGTCAAGGACGCCAGTGCCACCAGCCCGGCGCCGGCGCACGTCACCGTCACGGTGCTGGCCAACAACGCCACCGGCATTGCCGACGCCGCGCTCTTGGCCATCGTGGCGCGTGCGCTCAACGCCGAGGAAGTGCGCCCCCTGGGCGACCGCCTGGTGGTACAGGCCGCACAGGTCATCGACTACCAGATCGAGGCCACCTTGTTTATCGGCGTCGGCCCGGAAGTGCCGATTCTGCTGGATGCCGCGCGCGCCAACGCCGCGCGCGTGTCGCAGCCGCGCCGCCCGCTGGGTCACAGCATTTATCGTTCCGCCTGCAGCGCCGCCGTGCACGTCGAGGGCGTGCGCAAGGTCGTCTTGACCAGCCCGGCGGCGGATATCGAACTGGACGCCACCCAGGCCGCGCGATGCATCGGCATCAACTTGAACGTGGTGGTGCTCGATGAATAGCATCGTGCCCACCCTGCCGCCCAACACCACGGCGCTCGAGCGCGCCATTGCCGTGGCCTGCGCCGAGCTGGTCAACGTGCCCGTGCCGCTGCGCGACCTGTGGAACGCCGACCGCTGCCCGGTCAATCTGCTGCCGTTCCTGGCCTGGGCCTGTTCCGTCGATCGATGGGACGACGCCTGGCCCGAGTCGATCAAGCGCGGCACGATCAAGGCGTCCTATTTCATCCACAAGCACAAGGGCACGATTGCCGCCGTGCGCCGCGTGGTCGAGTCGCTGGGCTATCTGATCCGCATCACCGAATGGTGGCAGACCACGCCACCGGGCACGCCGGGCACATTCCGCCTCGACGTGGGCGTGCTCGACACGGGCATCACGGACGCCATGTTTCAGGAAATGGAACGCCTGATCGCCGACGCCAAGCCCGTCAGCCGGCATTTGACGGGCCTGGCACTGTATCTGGAAAGCCGTGGCCAGGCACAGATCGGCCTGGCCACCTACCACGGCGATGCGATGACGGTTTATCCGTGGATCGCCGAAGAAATCGAAGTGCGCGGCACGCTGTTGCAAGCCGGCGCATCCCATACCATTGACACGATGACCATCTATCCATGAGCACATACTTTGCCGTTCTGACGCAGGTGGGCGAGGCCAAGCTGGCCAACGCCATCGCCCTGGGCCAAACCCTGAAACTGAAAAAAATGGGCGTGGGCGACGGTAACGGCGCCTTGCCGATTCCTGACCGCATGCAAAAGGCGCTGGTGCGCGAAGTGCGCCGGGCCGACCTGAACCAGTTGGCCATCGACCCGGCCAACGCCAGCCAGATCATCGTCGAGCAAGTCTTGCCCGAGAACGTGGGCGGCTGGTGGATACGCGAAATCGGTATCTACGACGAGGCGGGCGACCTGTGCGCGGTGGCCAACTGCCCGCCCAGCTACAAGCCTGTCATGGCCGAAGGCAGCGCGCGCACGCAAGTGGTGCGCGTGGTGCTGATCGTCGCCAGCACGGCCGCCATCGAGCTGAAAATCGACCCGGCCGTCATTCTGGCCACCCGCAAGTACGCGGACGATCAAATTATCGAGGTGCGCGCCTATGCCGACACGCTGCTGGCGCAGCACCTGGCCGCCCCTGACCCGCACCCGCAATACAAGCCGAAAGAGCTGATCCTCCTGAATAAATCCGTGGCTGGCAAGGTGGACGTGGTGCTCACCGACGCCGAAGCGCAGGCCGATGTGCTCACCTTCACGGGGCTGCTGACGGGGAGCGTCAACGTCATCGTGCCGCCAACGGCGCGCAGCTGGACGGTGCGCAACAAAACCACGGGTGCGTTTGCCCTGGCGATGAAGACGGCCACAGCGGCGGGCGTCGCATTGCTGAAAGACCGTGAACGCCTGCTGTACTGCGACGGCAGCGCGGTGCTCTCCGGCACGGCCGATGTCGGTGCCGCCTGTGGCGAGACCGCCGCGCCATTCGACATCTCCTTGCGCCTGGCCACCATGGAAAGCCTGCAGAAGCGCGGCATGCAGCACGGCGAAATGGTGGCCGTGTCGGCCAACCGCATGTTGCTCGCCAGCGATATCGGCAAGGTACTCTGGTTCAGTGGCGACTACAGCGTTACCCTGCCAGCGCCCAGTGCGCTGGGCCTGCCAACCGGCGCGGCGGTGACGTTCTATTGCACTGGTGGAACGGGTAAAGCCATTGCCGGCGCGCAGGCGTCCTTCATCACGCGCACCTCCCCCGTCATCTTTCACGTCGGCGACTTCCTGACCTTCGTGGCGGTCACGGCCACGCAGTGGGCGCCCATGGGCACGGCGCAGCAAGGCGACACGCTGCAATTTTCCTCGTCGATGACGCCCTACGGCCACAAACGCCTGCCCGGCGACTTCCTCATGCAATGGACGAGCGTTGCCCTGCAGGCCAACGTGCCAAGCAAAGTGAGCTGGACCATCGCTTTCCCGACCGCACTGGTCGGCGTGTGGACGGCAGCCAACAACAGCGGCGTGGCCAGCCCACCGGCCACCTACCTGGAAAACAACAACGACGTCACGCTGATTTGCGCGTATAGCGGCAACGTGCGCGTTTTCGCCATTGGACACTGATGATGCATACCCGCTACTCCCCCACTACCGGCAACTTTTATCCCTTTGACCTGGCGTATCCGAATGGCTTACCGGCTGACGTGATCGAGGTCAGCCAGGAAGACTTCGCCGCCGTGCTGCAGCGCCCGCCAGGCCACAGCTTTGCCTTCCTTGACGGCGAGCTGGCCATCAGCGCGCCGGAGCCGGAACCGTATGCCCAGGTGGCGCAAGCGTACCTGGACAGCGTGCGCACCAAGCGCGACCAGATCCTCAACCGCTTGAGCGGCATCGGCTTTGCCGCCGTCGAGGAGGCCGACCAGCGCACCGTGCAGGCCGTGCTGGTGACGCGGCAAGCTTTGCTCGATATCACCGAGGTGCCGGCCGTGCTGGCGGCGACGCATGCGGACGCGCTAAAACAGGCCGTCAATGCCGCTTATCAGCACATCGTCGCCCAGGCGCCCGCCGCGCTGCTGGGCGTCTTCCCGCCAGGCGAACTGTAAGACCGACCATCCCACAACCGCATTACCGAAGGAGAACAGAGTATGGCCACCGACTACCACCATGGCGTGCGCGTCATTGAAATCAACGAGGGTTCGCGCCCGATCCGCACCGTGTCCACCGCCGTGCTGGGCCTGATCGCCACGGCCGACGATGCCGACCCGGCGGCCTTCCCGCTCGACACGCCCGTGCTCGTTACCAACGTGCTGGCCGCCATGGGCAAGGCCGGCAAGACAGGCACCTTGTACCGCAGCCTGCAGGCCATCGCCGCGCAAACCAAACCCTTGACGGTCGTGGTGCGCGTGGCCGAAGGCGAGACGGAAGCGGAAACCACCAGCAATGCCGTGGGCGGCGTCTCGCCGGACGGCAAGTACCTGGGCGCCCAGGCGCTGCTGGCCGCGCAAAGTAAACTCGGCGTGAAACCGCGCATCCTGGGCGCGCCGGGCCTCGATACCCAGGCCGTGACAAACGCCTTGGCCAGCGTGGCGCAGCGGCTGCGCGGCTTCGTGTATGCGTCGGCCTACGGCTGCGCCACCGTCACGGCGGCCACCACCTATCGCGGCCAGTTCGGCCAGCGCGAGGTCATGATCATCTGGCCCGATTTTGTCGACTGGAACACCGCCATCGACGAGGAAGCCAGCATTTCCGCCGTCGCCTACGCCATGGGCCTGCGCGCCAAGATCGACGAGGAAGCGGGCTGGCACAAAACCCTGTCCAACGTGGTCATCAACGGCCCCACCGGCATCAGCAAGGATGTCTTTTTCGACCTGCAAGACCCGGCCACCGACTCGGGCGTGCTCAACGCCAAGGAAGTGACTACCCTGATCAACATGGGCGGCTACCGCTTCTGGGGTTCGCGCACCTGCGAGGCGCCGGGCGGCTTCTTCTATTTCGAGAGCTACACGCGCACGGCCCAGGTACTGGCCGACACCATCGCCGAGGCGCACTTCGCCTATGTCGACCTGCCCTTGCATCCGTCCCTGGTGCGCGACCTGCTGGAAAGCATCAACGCCAAGTTCCGCGACCTGAAATTGCAGGGCTACATCATCGACGGCCATGCCTGGTATGACGAGCAATACAACGACAAGACGGCGCTGAAAGACGGCAAGCTGGCCATCGATTACGACTACACGCCCGTGCCGCCGCTGGAAAACCTGAAATTCCAGCAGCGCATCACCGACCGCTACCTGGCCGACTTCGCCTCGCGCATCGCCGCGTAACCGTCCAATCACCACCCTGCCCGCGCCTGCACGGGCGCACTGAACTACTGGAGAAATTATGGGCCTGCCCCGCAAACTGAAAAATTTTAACTTGTTCCAGAACGGCGTCTCCTTCATGGGCATGGTGCCGGAAGTCACCTTGCCCAAACTGAGCCGCAAGATGGAAGAGTACCGCGCCGGCGGCATGAGCGGCCCCGTGTCCGTGGACTTCGGCAACGAGGCGCTGTCGCTGGAATGGAGCGGCGGTGGCCTGATCGCCGAAGCCCTGAAACAGTACGGCGCCCACACGCACGGCGCCGTGCAACTGCGCTTTGCCGGCGCCTACCAGGAAGACGACGATGGCACGGTCGCCGCCGTCGAGGTCGTCGTGCGTGGCCGTTACAAGGAAATCGATATGGGCGGCGCCAAGATGGGCGACGACACCACCCACAAGTACACCATGGCCTGCAGCTATTACAAGCTGATGATCGACGGCACCACGGTCATCGAACTGGACTTCATGAGCGGCACCGAGAACTTCGGCGGCGGCGACACCAACGCGGCCATCCGCAAGGCCATCGGCCTGTAGTCCCCTTTTTTAATCACACCACAACAAGGAAACCACCATGAACAACGATACCCAAAACAGCGCCGTCATCGAACTGGACGACCCGATCAAACGCGGCGACACCTTCATCACTTCGCTGACCGTGCGTAAACCCAAGGCGGGCGCCCTGCGCGGCATTTCCCTGATCGAGCTGGCCAACCTGAACGTGTCGGCCCTGCAGATTGTGCTGCCGCGCATCACCGAGCCGACCTTGACCGCGCACGACATCGCCAACATGGACCCGGCCGACCTGCTGGCCGTGGGCGCCGAGGTTGCCGGTTTTTTGGCGAGCAAAGCCGATCGCCTTTCGGTATCCCCGGCGAAATAGAAGACGCCATGGCCGACATTGCCGGCGTCTTCCACTGGACGCCGGCGGCGATGGACGATTTTACGATTGATGAACTGATGGCCTGGCGCGAACGCGCCCGGCAACGAAGCGGAGCGGAATAGATGGCTGGTCGGGATCTGAAATTACAGGTGGTATTTGCGGCACTGGACAAGATTACCGGCCCGCTGAAAAAAATCATGGGAGGCTCCAGCGACACGGCCAAGGCATTGAAGGCGACCAGCGACCGCTTGCGCGAGCTGAACACCCAGCAGAGAAACCTGGGAAAATTCCGCGAACTGCATAGCGGGATCAATGCGACGCGTACCAAGCTGAAAGAAGCGCAAGACAAACTCAATGATCTTGCTGCGAAAATGAAGCAGACCACGACGCCCACGCGTGCCCTGACGCGCGAATTTAACGCTGCAGTCAAAGTCACGCAGGCCTTGACGCTGAAAGGCCGAGAACAGAGCCAGCAATTCCGCGTCCTGCGCACCAGCCTGAAAGACGCAGGCATCGACACGCGCCAGTTGGGCAAGGCGCAGGAATGGCTAAAAAACAGTATCCAGTTGACGAACGTTGAACTGGCCTCGCAACAAAAGCGCCTGGCCGCGTCCGCCGCCAAGCAGCAGCGCGTCACCAACGCTACCCAGCATGCCGACAAGCTGCGCAACAAGGCGGGCAACCTGGCCATGGCCGGCGCTGGCGCGACCGCCACGGGCGCCGTGCTGGGCGCGCCCGTCGTCAAGGGGCTGAACGAGGCCAAGCACTATCAAACGGAGGTGGGCAGGGTCAACGCGCTGGGCCTGGGCGACAAGGTATCGGCCGAGGCCGTCGCCTTCGCGCGCAACATGAAAACCTACGGCACCAGCCAGCTCGACAATCTGCAGCTCATGCGCGACGGCATGAGTGCTTTTGCCGATGTGCACCACGCGGAAATGGTCGCCCCTACCCTGGCCAAGATGAAGTTTGCCAATCACGCTTTCTTTGGCGAGGCCGAGGGCGCCGACAATGAACGCAAGTTCATGGACATGCTCAAGGTGATCGAGCTGCGCGGCGGCCTGGAGAGCAAGGAAAAGTTCGAAGCCCAGGCCAATATCGTGCAGAAAGTGATTACCGCCACAGGCGGGCGCGTCGGGCCGAATGAATGGCTGAACATGATCAAGACGGGCGGCCTTGCTGCCAAGGGTTTGAAGGACGATGCGTTTTACTACCAGATGGAACCGCTAGTGCAGGAAATGGGCGGCAACCGCGTCGGCACTTCCTTGATGAGCGCGTATCAGAACTTGTACCAGGGCCGTACCACGAAACGCTCGGCCAAAAAGCTGGAAGAGTTCGGCCTGATCGGCGACAAAAGCAAGGTCAAGCACGACAAGGCCGGGCAAATTTCCTTTCTCGATCCTGGTGCGCTGCTAGGTTCCGAGCTGTTCCGCGAAAACCAGTTCGAATGGATGGAAAAAGTGCTGTTGCCGCAATTGGCCAAGAAGGGCATCACGGAAAAGAAACAAGTGCTCGATGCCATCGGTAGCATCTTTTCCAACCGCACCGCGTCGAACTTGCATTCGCAAATGTATTTGCAGCGCGTGCAGATCCACAAGAATGAAAAGCTGAACCGTGGCGCGGCGAACATCGATCAGCTGGACAAGCTGGGCCGCAACTCGGCCGCCGGCAAGGAACTGGAAGCGCAGTCGAAGCTGGCCAACTTGAAACTGACTATGGGCGAAAAAATCCTGCCGCTGTACGCGCAGGGGCTGGAAATGGCGATTACCGCCGTGCAGCGCCTGAACGGCTTCATGGAACGCAACCCGACCGTGGCCAAGGTCATGATTACGGCCTTTGCCGTGCTGGCCGGCCTGCTGCTAGTGCTCGGCCCGTTGATGCTGGGCATCGCCGCCATGATCGGTCCATATGCCATGCTGCACGTCATGTTCGCCAAGATGGGCGTGACGGGCGGCGTGCTCACGCCCATCCTGCGCGGCCTGGGCGGCGCCTTCATGTGGGCGGGCCGCGCCGTGCTGTGGCTGGGCCGTGCCCTGACGCTAACCCCGATTGGCATCGCCATCACGGTCATCGCCGGCGCCGCCTTCCTGATCTACAAATACTGGGAGCCGATCAAGGCTTTCTTTAGCGGCCTGTGGTCAGACGTCAAGGCGGCGTTTGCCGGCGGCTTCGTCGGCATCAATAACCTGATCGCCAACTGGTCGCCGCTGGGCCTGTTCTATCGCGCCTTCGCGGGCGTGCTGGGCTGGTTCGGTGTTGCGCTGCCGGCCAGGTTCACCGACTTTGCCGCCGGTATCCGGGGCCGCCTCGCCAAGGGTCTTGCGCCACTGGCTGGTTTCTTTACCGGCATCTGGTCGCAGATCAAGACCGCGTTTGCCGGCGGCATCGCTGGCGTCAGCGCACTGGTCGCCAACTGGACACCGCTCGCCCTGTTCTATCGCGCCTTCGCGGGCGTGCTAGGCTGGTTCGGCATCACGCTGCCGGCCACGTTCACCGACTTCGGCGCCAACATCCTGCAGCGCATCACCGCATCATGGCAACCTATCGGCGCCTTCTTCGCCGATATCTGGTCGCGCCTGCGCACCGTCTGCGCTGGCGGCATGGGCAGCATCACCGCCCTGATTGTCAACTGGTCGCCGGTCGGCGTGTTTTACCAGGCATTCGCGGGTGTGTTGAACTGGTTCGGCATCAAGCTGCCGGCGCAGTTCACGGAGTTTGGCGCCAACATCCTGCGCGGCCTGGTCAACGGCATCACCGGCTCGATGGGCGCCGTGAAGGAAGCCATCAGCAATGCCGGTTCCAGCACCATTGCCTGGTTCAAGGAAAAGTTGGGCATCCACAGCCCAAGCCGCGTGTTTGCCCAGCTCGGCGACTTCACCATGCAGGGCCTGGCAGTGGGCCTGGACCGTAGCGAGGGCGCGCCGATTGCCAAGGTATCGGGCCTGGCGCAGCGCCTGACGCAACTGGGCGCCGGCATCGCCATCGGCACGGCCACCGCCCTGCCGGCCAGCGCCTTCGACACGCGGGCACCGCTGGCCCAGGGCGGGTTCGGCGCCGGCATGACGATTCAAGGCGACAAGATCGAAATCACCTTCCATGTGCAGGTCGGCACCGATCCTCAAGCCATCGCGCGCGCCGTGAGCGTGGCGCTCGATCAGCGCGACCGCGAAAAGGCGGCACGCATCCGCTCGTCCTTGCGCGACCACGATTAAAGAAAGAAGCACACCATGATGATGATTTTAGGAATGTTCGTGTTCAGCCTGCCGACCTTGGCCTATCACGAGCTGCAGCGGCAAACGGAATGGAAGCACGCCAGCACGGCGCGCGTGGGCCTGCGCGATGCGCACCAGTACGTGGGACCCGGCGATGACACCATCACCCTGTCGGGCTGGGTGGCGCCGGAACTGACCGGCTCCCTGTATTCGCTCGATGCCCTGCGCATGATGGCCGACACAGGCAAGTCGTGGATTTTGATCCAGGGCACGGGCCGCATTCTCGGCTCGTACCGCATCACGAGCATGACGGAAGGCCGCAGCATCCTGGACGGCAGCGGCGGCGCGCGGCGCGTCGAATTCTCGATTGCGCTCAAGCGCGACGACGACGGCGTGCTGGCCATGGTCGGCCTGGGCGACATCGGCGACCTGAAAAACATGCTCAGCATCGACGGCATGACCAGCAGCATTGCCGGCGCGGCCAGGAATGCCGTGGGCAGCGTGGTGGGCAATGTGGTCGGCGGCATCACGTCGAAATATGGCGGCGTGGTCAGCGAGATGAAAGACAGGATCGGCGGCAGCATCAGCGGCGCCATCGGCAGCGCGGCGGACAAGTTCAAATGAGCGAGCACATTCCCGCCTTCAAGGTCAGCATCGAGGACAAGGATTTGACGGCCATCGTGTCGGCGCGGCTGATCAATTTGACCTTGACCCTGTGCCGTGGCGACGAGAGCGACCAGCTCGACATTTCCCTGGACGACAGCGACGGCAAGCTGGCCCTGCCGCCGCGCGGCGCGCAGATCGCCCTGTGGCTGGGCTGGCAAGCGTCCGGCCTGGTGGATATGGGCAAGTTCACTGTGGACGAGGTGGAGCACAGCGGCGCGCCCGACACCATCACCCTGCGCGCCAGGTCTGCCAACCTGATCGACACCTTCAAACAGCAGCAGGAACACAGCTTTCACAAGACCACCCTGGGCGCCATCATCGAGGCGATTGCCTTTCGCAACGAGCTGGCGTCGGGCGTGTCGGCGCGCCTGCGCGATACCGCCGTCGAGCACATCGACCAGACCCACGAAAGCGATGCGGCCTTCCTGCGCCGCCTGGGCAGAAAATACGACGCGGTGGCCACAGTCAAAAATGACACGCTGCTGTTCATCCCTATCAACCAGAGCCGCACCGCCAGCGGCAAGGCGCTGCCCGTCATCCCCATCAAGCGTGCCCTGGGCGACGGCCACCGCTACCACAGCGCCGAAAGCGACGCCTACACGGGCGTGCGCGCCTTCTGGCATGACGAGCGCTACGCGCGCCGCCGCAGCGTGGTGGCCGGCGTGCCCGGCAACAGCAAGCGCCTGCGCACCACCTTCGCCAACGAAACCGATGCGCGCGCGGCGGCCGTCGCCGAATGGCAGCGCATCCTGCGCGGCCTTGCCACCTTTGAAATGACCCTGGCCCTGGGCAACCCGGCCGTGTTCCCGCAATCGCCTGTCACCGTGCAAGGCTTCAAGCCCGAGATCGACGCCACCGAATGGCTATCGGTCAAGGTCACGCACAGCCTGGGCGGCAACGGCTTTACCACGCGGGTGGAATTTGAAACGAAGACGGAAGCGGTCGAGGACGAGCGCGAGGACGAGAAAGACCCGGACGAAGGCGTCACGGGCGTGGTGGCAAAGTGGAAGGACGTGGCGGCGAAGAGGAAAAAAGCGGGACAGGAACAGGCAGGTGTCACGGGCATGCTCAAGACGCTGGAGCATCTTTACAAGAGCAAGCAGGCCGCGAAGCGGGCGGCCCTGCATGCGTGGAGACATATCGAGGAAGTACGAGAAATCATTCGTGAAAACAGTGACGATAATCGATTGCCTACTCAAGCCCGCAGCAACGAAACCGCATGAACCTGCTCATAACGACGGCTTCTACGCCGTTGAGATCAATCGTCAGTAGAGGTATCGGGAGCTTGATCTTAGGCCACCACTCCATAACTCACCCCCGCCTGCTCTCAATGAATTAATTTCCACTCAGTGATTCATTTTTTGGCGAGCACAATTTTCCCATTTAGATATTAGCGGCACCACTTCCTTACTTTTTACTTGGCATAACATCATCCCCCATTTCCATCAACTCAATTATCAATGCCACTTCTCGCCTTTCAAGAAAATTGGAGTTTAATTCAAAAGCATTAAGGGTGGAGCAGCAAATAAAAGCACTTAACTTATAGAGATAAGCTAATGCGCTGATCATATTGTAGTCATGCTGAGCTTCCAGCTTGAGTGAAGCGTGGCTAGTATGTGCATATAGACTAAGGACATGATACTGAAGAATTCCATACTCATGTGGAATTTTCGTGTAGGCGAGTAAATCGTTCCAACTCAACTTTTTCTCCGCATCGACCCGCCAATAACCATTTTTCACAGCATCTTTTATATCTTTATTCAGTAATTTATAAACTGGACTTTTAACAATAAATTCCTTGCATTCAGTAATTTCACTTTTAATGTTGACAATTTCCCTATCATATATCTCACGATATCCTGAAAAATCCTTTATTCTCTCGTATGTTCTTTTACTATCCAACACCCCTGAAAGCCGGTAACACTCATATTTAAAATCTTTCTCATCCAAGTCTCCATTCCCAATTGTATTTGTTGTTATATATTGAAAAAGAAGATACAGTTCATGACACGTTCTAATTTGAACATTTATTGACCTAACATCTATGTATTTTCTTTCTGGAGTAAAGACGTAATTCGTACCTTTTGACAAAGTCAGTATTGTATTGTAATTTTTGAAAAATATTTTAAATAAACCATATTTCCACTCATCTGCCGCCGTCATTTCTCCAGCAACTTCTTCCAGCTTCATATGGATTTTGACAAGCGCACCAAAAACTATCTCAGCAACTTCGTCATTTCTTATGCTTTTCGTAATTCCATCGAACTCTTCCTGATTCATTTGCATAAACACCCCTTAGTTAATTAGTTCATAAAATAGCCATACTCGTGCAATTTATATATTTATTTTTGCATTACTACAGGCCAATAATTAAATATTCGATTGTGGATGTAGTATCAAATGGATCTGATCGCATCACCTTCGTCAACCGCTCGCCCCCAAGTTGTTGAAAATTATGCAGAAAAAACAAGTGGCAATTACAATAAGCATAAGAAGATTTATCATTTGCAGACTATTTTTCCTTTTTTCGTCCGCTGCCGGTCACATTAAAAGTCTGCGGCCCAATGATGTTCCCCACGAAATTCTGCCCAATCTTGCCGTGGGTTTCAACGTGTGGGGCATTCCCTGCTTGGGATGCTGGGGGCGTTGGCGAGCGCATGCCGTCAATCATCCCAAGTACGCCTGCTTTCCCGCGAACATCCATACTTCTATAGCCATCCAACAATTCTCTCTCATCCGAAGTAACGGCTGATTGCAATCTCTCACCCGTAAGTATGTAGTGGACATCGACCCCGATCCCAGCCAGCGCTCGTAAGTAAAGCGCATCCGGGGCACGCTCGTCTTGTTCATACAGCGTTTGTGCGCGTCGCTTCAGCCCGGCGACGGCAGCAAAATCTTCCTGATTCATGCCCAGCCGTTGACGCTCTTCTTTTAGTATTTCACCAATTGATCTCATTTGTGCGCAAATTCTTCTTTACAATGCTCTCATTTGAGAGCTATAGTTATGCCATACCATAGCGATTACAGATCATAACATTATGAAAAACGTATCCATAGCGAGGCGCACGGCCAAGGGCGTCACGACTAAGCCCCTTGGCGTCCGTCTGACATCGGACGAGGTGAATGAAGTCGAAGGCTACGCAGAAAAACTGGAGCGCTCCCGTGCCTGGTTTCTCCGCTTCCTGATCCTTCGCGGCCTCGCCGATTACAAGCGTGAACTCGCTTCTAAATCCATTCACTAAGGACAACGTCATGTACCCCGATGCAAAACGTATCCGCAGCCACCGCGTCATGCTGCGCCTGGACGCTTACGAGCACCAGCTTGTTTCCTCAATCGCTAATTACCAGGGCGAAGAGCTTGCGGTGCTGGTGCGCCAGATCGTGATGCGTGAAGCCTTGGCCGTGATCGCCTTGGATGACGCCACCATCGACAGCGTACAGCGTCGCAGTGTGTAAACCGAGTCACTTTTGAGCAACTCTAAAGTTACAGAAAATGCCAGACCATCAAATTAACCTCAATGACGAAGAGCGCGCGGTGCTGGAACTCGTGCGCCAACGCCAGGGGCTGGCAAGTATCGACCAGGCGGCTGAATGGCTCGTCAAGTCGCGCTTACGCAAGCAGTCAAAAAACATGACAGGTCGCGGTCGCGCCCTGTACCAAGTGGAAAGAAAGCTGAAATGAGAGTCATCGGCCTGCCCTGCCCGCATTGCGAATACACCGTCCGCGCCGTCAAAAGCCGCACGATGTCCGCCATGTTCAAGGAAATCACCTACATGTGCCAGAACCCCGACTGCGGGCACTCCTTCGTGGCAGGCCTGGAAGTACTGCGCACGCTCTCGCTGTCCGCCATGCCCAAGGCCGATATCCGCATCCCGATGTCCCAGCATGCGCGCGCGGCAGCCACCAGCCAGCTGGCCCTGGACCTGACTGCGGGCTGCTGATGACTATCCCGATCCTCGCGCCGCCGTAATCCAGCCGCCGTAACTCCCCCCTCATTTGCTGTGCCCTGCAGCGCTCCCTTCTGAGCGTGCGGGATTCGTTCAACCTGAAATAAGGAAAACCGATGGAAAACACGCTACACGCGACCAGTCATGCTGACAAATCCATGGCATCAAGCACGATCCGCCCGACCTTCCAAAATTGCATTGTCCCCGTGGCACCTACGTGTTTTCTGCTGCAAGCTGGCGCGGGCATCGGCATCGCGGCGCTGACCGCCCGCATCCATGAGATTGCCAAGACCTATCACGCCTACGGCGCCGCCAATCTGACCTTCATCGTCAGCGATGCGCAGGCACTGGAGCGTGACGGCTTTTTCGCGCCAGCCAAGCAACGCGCCCTGGTCGGCAAACTGCCCATCAAGGTGAACTACCTTTTCGCCACTGAAACGGGTTCCCGGCACTGCTGCGGCACATCGCACACGCTCCCGTACTGGGCAGAACATTTTCTCAAGCCAGGGGCACGCTGATGCAGCGCCTGGCCAAGACCTGCGGCATCTGGCTGCTGTCGCTCCTGATCGTCATTACCCCTGACGTGCTGCGGGCCATCGGCACCATCAAGGACTGAACCATGCCGGCGTCCCTTATCGACAATCACCTGTCCTTCCAGCCTGCCGCCGAGATTCTGGCCGCGCGCGACAAGGACATGCCGACGCCACCGGGCGCCGGGCATGCGCTGGCCGCCATCGCCGAAGCCAAGGCCCAGTTGCGCAGCATCAAGCCGCGCAACCTGGCGCCCTTCATGGCCCAGGCCTGGGGATTGTCACCGCGTGGCGCGCGCCGTTCCGTGCTGATCGCCGCCGACATGGACGCCGACCGCTGGGAATCGCCGATTCACTCATTTACAGAGGAGGAGCGCATCGCGCTGCGCGCCGCCACCTCTGCCGCTATCCGTGTGTACGAAAGACTGTTGAATGCAATCTAAACAAATCCTGCTGCCTGCCCCGCAACGTCACGAAGCCTTCTTGCGCTCCGCGCAGTTTGCGCCCGAGCTGGCCCGCATCCCGTACAAGTGGCGCAACCGCATCATCACGGCCGCCCTGGCCAAAATGGCCTGGTCGTCCTGGTACAAAATTTACGAGTCCATCGCCATCGGCTTTGTACGCGAGTTCGCCGAGCAGTACGTGCCGGCCGGCGTCGACCTATCGCAAAGCGACGCCGACATCGTGGCCACGGCCGAACGTGCGGCCGCCGGCGTCACCAAAATGCTGTGGATGGCCATATCTGAAACGCACGCCTTGCAGATCATGGAAGACGAATGCGCCTCGTATGGCATCGAGCTGCCAGAGTTCGACACGCTGACCGACACCATCGCCCGCCTGGTGGACGCCCGCTGGTGGCGCCGCCAACTGCGCAAGCGCGTCAAGCGCGCCTTCGAGGCGGGCAATATCCGCCTGGGCTATGTGAACTATCGCGGCGAACCCTACGCCAGCAACGACGCCGTGCTGTCGCGCCTGGCTCAAAACCGCCGCAACGCGGCAGCGCTGGCCGCCACCCTGGTGCAAAACGAGAACGGCCAGCAATTCAGCATCGCCGAACTGGCCGAGAAAACCACCGCCAACAAGGCCATCCGGCGCGGCGAGCTGATGTTGCGCATCAACGGCTTTGAACAGATCGCCCGCGAGTGCGGCGACCAAGGCATTTTCATCACCTGGACCTGCCCATCGCGCTTCCACGCCATGCAGCACAGCGGCAAGCCGAACGACAAGTTCGACGGCTCGACGCCACGCGAAGCAAATGCCTACCTGGGCAAGATGACATCGCTGTGCCGCTCCGCGCTGGCGCGCCGTGGCATCGGCCTGTACGGCTTTCGCATCGCCGAACCACATCACGACGGCTGCCCGCATTGGCATCTGCTGCTATTCGTGCGCCCCACCGCGAAATACAAGACGGCCTACCTGCAGGACGTGGCAGGCCGTGCCATCCGCATCATGAAGCGCTACGCCTGGCGCGTGGACCGTGGCGAACCGGGCGCCTTTGCGCGCCGCCTGGACGTGAAACGCATCGACTGGGCCAAGGGCAGCGCTGCCGGCTACATCGCCAAGTACGTGGCCAAGAACATTGACGGCGTGGCCGACCACAGGACGAAAGAAGGCTATGTCGTCACGGCCGACACCGAAGGCGATGTCGAGCTGACGCCATCGGCGCGCGTCGAGTCCTGGGCGGCGTGCTGGGGCATCCGTCAATTCCAGCAATGGGGCGGCGCACCCGTTACCGTATGGCGCGAACTGCGCCGCATCGAGGAAAGCATGCTCAACGAAGCCCCGGCCGCCATGCGCCGCGCCTGGGACGCCGTGCAAAAGATCGACGGCGAAAAGCGCGCTTGCTGGGCGGAATACCTGCGCGCCCAGGGCGGCGCCCTGGTGCCGCGCAAGGAATTGGTCGTCACCCTGGCCAAGGACGAAAAGACCGTCATCGGCCGCTACGGTGAAACGCTGCGCACCACGCCCTACGGCGTGCGCTGCAGCGACCTGATCGGCGTGGTCTTCAAGTCCGTGCGCCATACGTGGACGCCAGTACAGGCCACAGGCGCTCGCGCGGTGGCTGTTGGGGTTGCCGTTCCTCGGACTCGTGTAAATAACTGTACGCACCCCGACCGCCCTGCCCCGGCCCCGCCGCCAGCGGCCCCCATACCGAACCTATCGGACGAGGCAAAAACAGCCTTGATTGCCGCCTGGGCGGCCGTCAACGCCTGCCCATACCCCCGGCTGATCGTCACAGACAACCCACCCCAAGAAGGAAATGGCACATGAGCACCTATGCCGTGATCGTTCGCACGCAAACCGAACGCTTTGAATTTTTTGAGGTTGCCGCATCCAGCGGCGACGTGATCGACGCCGCCATCGACCGCTACGGCGTGTGCGGCGTTACCGCCAAACTGAAAGGAGCACCGCAATGCTGAACACCCTGACCGATTCACCGCGGCAAGTCGCCCTGGGCGACCGCGTGACATTCGATACCGACGAAGGCTACCAGGCCGGCACCGTCAACGACATGCGCCGCGACGTGGGCAATGGCGAGCTGCATGCCTGGGTGGAGCTGGATCACCAGTGGGCGGGCATGTTTCGGGCCGTGCCGCTGGGCGCCATCGAGGCGGTCAAGAAAGCAGCCGCGCCTGTCGGGTGCCCAGCATGACAACGGCCTGCTCATTGCCCACCGTGGCGGCCTTGTTCGTGCGCGCCAATTCGATCTACAAGACCATGCCGGCGGTTGACGCCTGGGATGCGGAGCGCGACGCCCGCACCTGGCCAGGCGGCGTGCCCGTGGTGGCCCATCCGCCGTGCCGCTCCTGGGGTATGCTGCGCCATCTGGCCAAGCCGCGCCCGGACGAAAAGGAACTGGCGGTGTGGGCCGTCGCCCAGGTGCGCAAGTTCGGCGGCGTGCTTGAGCACCCGAAGCGCTCGACCCTCTGGCCACACTGCGGCTTGCCAGCGATCGGCGAGCGGGACAAATTTGGCGGCTGGACGCTGCCTATTTTCCAAAGCTCGTTTGGCCACCGCGCCGAAAAAGCCACCTTGCTGTACATCGTCGGCTGTGCGCCAGCTCAAATACCGGCCATGCCCATCGTCCTGGGCGAAGCCTCGCATGTGATCGCCCCATCCGGTCGCAACCGCGCTGGCGAACGGCGCCGGAAAGGCGATCCGGGCTGGCGGCCGGAATGCGGCAAGGCAGAACGCGAACACACGTCACCCGAGCTGGCGCATTGGCTGGTGGCATTGGCTCAACGCTGCGCGGTACAAGCATAAGGAAACCCAGATGAGCACGTTCTTGTCCATGGACGAAATCTGCGCCCTAACTGGCCGCAAGATGAAAACGAAACAAATTGAGGCACTGCGGAAGATGGGCCTCCCCTTCTGGGTCAATGCCATCGGGCGGCCGATTGTCGCGGTTGCTGCAATAGAGGGGCGCAAGGAAGCGCCACGGGAAAAAACATGGGTAATGCCAAGGATCAATAAAAATGGGCCGACGAAACACACGTAATTTGAACATGCCGCCGTGTATGCACCCGCGCACGCAGCGCAGCGGCAAGGTGTACTACTACATGTACACCAAGGACAAGCCGCGTAAGGAAATTCCACTTGGACCCGACTTCATCCTGGCACTTAGGAAGTATGCCGAGCTAAACATCGTGGTTGAGCCGACCGCCGGCGCGACGTTTTCCGATGTGCACAAGCGCTACCTGGTCGAGGCCGTGCCAAAGCTGGCCGTCAGCTCCGCCCGCATGTATCGATCAGACATCAAGCATCTGCTGGCCGCCTTTCATGAGGCGCCACTGGATCAAATCAAGCCGATGCACATTCGGCAGTTTCTTGATGACCATGCGGACAAGCCGACCACAGCGAACCGATGCAAACGCGTATTCTCCACCATGTGGAACCATGCACGGGGCTGGGGCTATACAGACCTGCCAAACCCATGCGAGGGCATCCAGGGCCATTCTTTGGCAAGGCGAACCGTCTACATTACCGACGAGGTGTTTGCTGCAGTGCGCAAGCACGCAAGTGCGCCTCTACTAGATGCGATGGACTTGGCCTACCTGACAGGCCAGCGCCCTGCCGATGCATTGCGCATGACAGTGCGGGACATCGTTGACGGCTACTTGATTGTCACGCAGCAAAAGACCAAACAGCCACTGCGCATCACGATTACAGGCGAGCTGGCTAAGTTGATGGAACGCATCCGGGTGCGCAAAGCTACGCACACGGTTGTGACAGGTGCGTTGCTGACCAATATGCATGGCAAACGCCTGACCGCGCCAGCGCTGCGCAGCCAGTTCGACACCGCAAAAAAACAGGCGGCAGAACACGCACCCTTGCTAGCAAAGGAGATCATGGAATTCTGGTTCTACGACCTGCGCGCGAAGGCGGCAGACGATACTTCGGATGATCGCGGCGACCAGGCGGCAAGCGATCTCTTGGGCCACGACAGTGTGAAAACGACCCAGCGGCACTACCTACGACGAGGCAAGATTGTAGCCCCTACTAAGTAATTTATGATGGATGTTCTTATGAGGTGACAATCGACCATCACATGATCGTTATCAAGTGAAAGTAATGAAGAAACATAGTTGCTTAGACAACCCCATTGACTGTCACTAACCTGTGTTGGACTGGCTACTATGCTGGTAGTTTTGAGCGTTATCGAAGACACTTTCAACGATCTCTATGCTGCAACATGAAGGGCAAATCTCGCGTACTCCGTGCCCCGACTTAGCTGAGCTTTTCCATCCACAGTCCTCAACACTAGAGGATTACGCAAAAAAAACCCCAGCTCTGCTGGGGTCTTGCGGCATTTGTAAAATTTATATTTTGGTAATTACTTTGGCTACCATGATGTTCCTCCTGAAAGTTCAGTTACACACTCATACTACATAAAAAAACAACCTCGTAGGTAATTTTTTTTGTGCTGTATGATAGACGTCTAACTTAGTGCACAATCCTATCACACTATACTTTTTACTGCAGGGAGTGCCTCCGGAGCGCCCTCCAAAAGCAAGGTAGACTCTCGTTTTGGATGCCAGAACACAACAATTCCTTGACCTGGCACAATGGCATGCTCCATCCTCCACCGCTTAATTTCAGGATTGATGGGGTCGAACTGAGGAACCTCAGATTCTGGATGCAACGACATTGCAAAAATTGCCAACCCTGGGTCATGGCAAACAGTCTCCATCGTAAAGGAGTCCATCTGAACAGTCGTGCAGATTACCTCAGAAAAGTTGCGAGGACCAACTTTATTATATTGAATTTCGACATGAACTGGCTTGTCTTTCGGCACCTTGCCACGTACGATCAGTCGACAGTATGCGCCTTCCTCGCTGCGGATCATTGACTCGCTGAGCAAATCGCTTGCAATTTGTTTTCCATCAATAGATGCGGATATGAACTTGCAGTAGTCCTCATATCCCGGCGTGATATCAATAATAGTAGATATGATCGCCTCATCCTCCAGATCGTTACCTGTAAGATTGATAACTTTATAAGAATTCGCAAATTGTAGATTTACAAAATTCTCAGGGTTAGGCTGCTCCATCGGGCGTATCGTTAACGAAGACGTGTATCCCTTCCGCATAATATCTCGCCGCAATATATGAGTATCAATGAACTTAAAAACATCTGGCTCAATATAGCGTTCATACACGGTTTGGAAAACATTTTTCAAAAGCTTAGTGCTAGTCTCATTGTATTTTTTATCGAGATCAGCCAACAATGTGACCGTCTGTGCTTCACGCTTTTTCTCCAGCTCGCTTCCAAGCGTTGCCAGCTGAGTACTATGCTCAGTACGAAGATCTCGAAGTAGTTCGGCCAATCGTTCCTGATGCTTTTCATCGATCAATTTAACAAGCGATACCTCTTGGTCGGCATGTCTCCGTCGATTGATCCACTCCACAGAAAGGTTTAGCATGAATGCCACTAATGCAGCAAACCCTGCCTCCTTCGCAACGATACTCAAAAATACTAAATCAGAGTCTGCCGCATGCTCCCAACGGTGATGTAAACAAAGCAGTGGGAGTGCCAAGACTAGGGTGACTACCTGCACAAACCAAAACCTCTCATGCATGCGTTTAGTTGTACTATGATGCTTGTTGCTCATGAATTTTCCAAAAGAGATATATTTTATTACGGAATAATAGTGTATTGATTAAGAAACGGGAAGCTTAGCCACTTTTATAGCATATCAGAAAAACTATACAGTCAATTAATTTTCGTCTCTAATTTTTAAAAGATCGATACCATTGATGATAAACAATCATTACTTAATCCTATGTATTTTTCCCGCATTCACTTCTTGAAAATTTTCTTACTCTAGGGAGTTGCTGTTCAATTCGTTTTCTTAACGAGTGGGCGCGCCAAATGATAGACCGGTGAGCCGCCGCGCTACCTTCTTCTTGGCAGCGTATTCGAGGTAGGAAAAGCTCTTTTGCATGGTCGCTGCCAGACAGTGGATATACCGTTATTGTCTCAGGTCGGATCGTCACAGGCAGCAACGTCCGACGAAGTAATCAGTGCTTCCCTAGAAGATACTGACGCGGCGGCGCAAGGTAGTCCGTAGGCGCACCTGCTGATGGCATACATTGAGAGTTGTTAGATCAAAACCTAACTTAGTTCACACTTAACGCAATTTTGTGGAGCGGCTTAGCTTTGTGGATCGGCGAAAACAGGTTTTTCGCCGTTTTTGACTGGAGCGGGTGAAGGGAATCGAACCCTCGTCGTAAGCTTGGGAAGCTTCTGCTCTACCATTGAGCTACACCCGCGAAGCCTGCATTTTACGCCGAATGGAATGCGGCAAGCAAATCTTCGCGGTGGCGAGGCTTACTTCAGGCTGCCGAAGACCTTCCCGATGATCTTGCTGCCATATTCGAGCGGATTGCTGCGGATGGCTTTTTCCTCTTCGCCGATCATCAGGTACAGGCCGTCAAGCGCACGGTCCGTGACGTAGCCTTCCACCGTCGATTGCTGCTGCGGCACGAGTCCCGTCTTGCCGATCTGGCTCATGGTGCTGTTGTATTTGCTGGCCAGGCCGGAGCGGTCGGTGACGGATTTCACGATGGGCAGGAATTTGACGGCCAGGGGCGCCGATGTTTTCTGGCGGAAGAAGTCCGTCACCGACGTGTCGCCACCGGACAGGATATTTTTCGCATCGCTCACGCTCATCGACTTGACCGCGTCGAGCAGCAAGGGCTTGGCCATGGGTACGGCCGACTCCGCGGCACGGTTCATCGACACGACCAGATCATCCAGCTGCTGGCCGCGGCCCGTCATTTTCAGCAAGGGCTTGGCTTGCTCCAGGATGCCGGGCAGCTTGATCTTGACCTTGTCATTGTTCAGGAAGCCATTCTCGACACCGAGCTTCGATACGGCGGCAGCGGAACCGGCTTCCAGCGCCGCTTTCAAGCCATTGCTGGCATCCTGGTTGCTGAGGGCATCGAGGGGACCGGCGGCGGCGGCGCCGGCGCCGGACGACAAGAGCGCGAACGCGCACAGCATGGCGGCCGGACGGCCAGGGAAAGGGTTCAGGCGCATGGTTTTCCTTTTCTAAAACATAGACAGACCACCTTCTTCCGGAACCTTAGCACATCAAAACTGCAAATACCGCAGCAATTTGTTGCGTCAGGAGGAAACAAGGGGCGCCACAGATGGCGAAGGGAAAGGACTATACAGCACCTGCTGTTGTATCCGCGCACGCCAACGCGGGTAGCGCAGCTTAGGCTGCTATCGCCGCCAGCTGTTCACGCACCCGCGCCAGATCCGTCTCGCGCATGCGCGCCACAGTCTGGCGCAAGGATTTCTCCGCGCCGGCCACGCCGGCCGCCACCGCCATCGACAGCCAGATATACGCCTGCTGCAAATCGAGCGGGCTGCCCTGGCCGCTGGCCGCCATCAGGCCGAGGTTGAACTGGGCCCGCGCATGGCCCTGGCGCGCAGCCAGCGCATACCAGTCCCAGGCCGCGGCATAGTCCTGCGGCACGTCCTGGCCATTGTCATGGCGCAGGCCCAGAGCGAACTGGGCCAGGCTGTGGCCTTGCGCGGCGGCGCGGCAATAACAGGCGCAGGCCTGCTGGCTGTCGGGCGCCGGGCCATCGTCGCGGTCGTGCAGCACGCCCTGCATGTATTGCGCGGGCGCGTAATCGTGCTCGGCGGCGCGGCGGTACCACTCCAGCGCCAGCGACAAGTCCGGCGGCACGCCCTGGCCATGTTCATAACGCAGGCCCAGGTCGAACTGCGCCCGCACATGCCCCTGGTCGGCCGCCTTGCGGTACCAGAAGATGGCTTCCTGCGCATCGGCGGGCATGCCCTGTCCATGCTCGTACAGCAGCCCCAGCTGATACTGGGCGGCTGGGAAGCCCTGCTCTGCCGCCTGGCGGTAGAACGCTTGCGCCTGCGCGTAATCGTGGGCGCCATGTTCATGGTGCAGGCCCAAGTTGTGCTGGGCCGCCGCATGGCCCAGTCCCGCCGCCTTGACATACCATTCCAGCGCCGCCTGTTTATCGCAGGGCACGCCCTGGCCATTGTCGTAGATCAGGCCCAGGTTGAACTGCGAACTGGCGTGGCCCTGCTCGGCCGCGCGCCGGTACCAGGCGATCGCCTGCCGGCTGTCCTGCGGCAGCACGTCGCCATTTTCATAGCGCAGCGCCAGGTTGAACTGGGCCGGCGCATAGCCTTGCTCGGCCGCCTTGCGCATCCAGGCCGTCGCCTGCTGGCGGTCCTGGCGCACGCCCTGGCCATTGTCGTAGCGCAAGCCCAGGTTGAACTGCGCGCGCGCATAGCCCTGTTCGGCTGCCTTGCGGTACCAGGCGATCGCCTGCACGAAGTCCTGCGGCACGCCCTTGCCATTGTCGTACATCATGCCCAGATTATTCTGCGCGCCCGCGTCGCCCTGTTCCGCCGCGCGGCTGAACCACAGCATGGCTAGTCCGCTATCCTGCGCGAGCCCCTGGCCCTTGGCGTACAGCCAGCCCAGGTTGTACTGCGCCGCCGCGTAGCCCTGCTCGGCCGCCTGCTGGTACCAGTGCGCCGCTTGCGCAAAATCCTGCGGCACGCCCTGGCCCTTCTGGCACATCACGCCCAGGTTGTATTGCGCGTGTTCGAGTCCCTGCGCGGCAGCCAAGCCGTACCAGTGCAGCGCCTGCGCATAGCTTTGTTCGATACCCTGGCCATTGAAGTACATGAAACCCAGGCTGTGCTGGGCGTTCGCATTGCCCTTCTCGGCCAGACCTTTCAGGCGCAGGTAATCGGCCGTGTAATGAGCAGCCGTGGAATGAGCGGCCGTGGAGCGGGGAGCGGCAAGCGGCACGGTCAAGCCTCGATGGTCAGCGTCCGGGACGGCGCGGGGGCCGCATCGGCGATCAAACGGTTCTGCTCCTCCAGCACGGCGATGAAGCTGCCCAGCGAAATGGGCCGGTGGTACAGATAACCCTGCATCGTGGTGCAACCCTTGTCCTGCAGGTAGCGCGCCTGCCCTTCCGTCTCCACGCCCTCGGCGATCAGGTGCAGGCCCAGGCCGCGCGCGATCGAGATGATGGCCAGGATGACAGGGTAATGCCCGTGCTCGTCGTGGATTTCCTTCACAAACGACTGGTCGATCTTGATCGTGTGGATGGGGAAGCGGTGCAGGTACGACAGCGAGGAATAGCCGGTGCCGAAATCGTCGATGGCCACCGACACGCCCAGCTGGCACAGCGTATTCAACTGCTCGATCGCATACTGCGGATTGCGGATGCAGATGTTTTCCGTGATCTCCACTTCGATCTTTTCCGGCGCGATGCCGTAGCGCGTCAGCGCGCCGCGCATCTTCTCGAAAAAGTCGCCCCGGTCCAGGTATTGCGGCGACAAATTGAGCGACAGGCGCACGGCTTCGCCGCCAGCCGCATCCCATTGCAGCAGGTCGCGGCACAGCGCGCCCAGCATCCAGTCCGAGATCGGCAGCATCAAGCCGTTTTCCTCGGCAAACGGCAAAAATTCGCCGGCCGTCAGCAAGCCCCGCTGCGGGTGGTTCCAGCGCATCAGGCCTTCGGCGCCAACGATGCGGCCCGTCATCACGTCCACCTGCGGCTGGTAATACATCTCCAACTGGTTCAGCTCCAGCGCCTTGCGCAAGCTTTGCTCGAGCGCGATCTTCTGGTGCGACACGTCGAGCATGGACTCGTGATAAAAACTGTGGCCGTTCTTGCCCAGCGCCTTGACCTGGTACATGGCGATGTCGGCGTGGCGCAGCAGCTCGTCGATGGTCTCGCCGTCGCCCGGATAGATGGCGATGCCGATCGAGGCCGAGATATGCACCTGATTGCCATCGAGGTCGAAGGGCTGGTGCAGGCATTCGAGGAATTTGTCGGCGATCAGGCGCGCATCCTGGCGGTCGCGCAGTTCCGGCAGCACGATGGTAAATTCATCGCCGCCCTGGCGCGCCAGGGTATCGCCGCGGCGCAGACAATCCTTCAGGCGCAGCGCCACCTGCTGCAGCAATTCGTCGCCCTTCACGTGGCCCAGGGTATCGTTGACCAGTTTGAAGCGATCGAGGTCGATGAACATCACGGCCAGCTCCGTCAGCTTGCGCCGCGCCTGGATCACGGCCAGCCCCAGGCGGTCCTTGAACAGCATGCGGTTCGGCAGGTCCGTCAGGATGTCGTGGTAGGCCTGGTAGGAGATGACTTCCTCGGCGCGTTTGCGGTCGGTGATGTCGCGCGCCACGCCGTAGGTGCCAAAATATTCCTGCTTTTTCGCTTCCTGATCGTGGCTGTGCATGCCGATCGAATTGAGCGGAATCGTCATCAAGGTGTTGTTGAAGGTGCGGTCGCTGCCGCTGCCGCTATGGCACTTCAGACGCAGCTCCACATTGCGCGAGGCGCGCTCGTCGAGGCGGCGCTCATTGAAGGCATAGCGCGCCCGCTCCTGGTCTTCATCGTGCACGAGGATGGAGTAATGGCTGCCGATCAGCTCTTCGCGGCTAAAGCCCAGCAACTGGTGCACCCTGTCGTTGATGAAGGTGATGCGGCCTTCGTGGTTCAGGGTATAGATGATGTCGGGCGAGCTGTCGACCAGGTAGCGGTACATCTTTTCCGAGTTTTCCAGCTGCAGCGCGATGCGCTCGTTTTCCAGCGCCAGCTTGCGCTTTTGCAGCGCGTTCTCCACCGTCTTGAGCAGCTCCTCGCGGCTGTAGGGCTTGCGCAGATAATCGTAGGCGCCGCGCTTCAGGGCGCCGATGGCCGCCTCGATGCCGACGTCCCCGCTCATGACGATCACGTCGCCCTCGATGCCGCGCCGGTTGATGTGGTCCATGATTTCATGGCCGCTCATGTCGGGCAGGCGCAGATCGAGCAGGATCAGGTCGAAGCGCAGTTTCGACAACTGCGCCAGCGCCTCGCTGCCGCAGGTGGCCGTGTACAGCTGGTAGCCGCGGTCTTTCAGCAATTCGTGGAGGGAGGCGAGCAGGCGGGGCTCGTCGTCGACCAGCAGGATGCGCGGGCTGTTTTCCAGGTCAAATGGAATGGCGGAGGAGTTCATGGGCGTTACGAGGACAAGGCGGTATTGCCGGGCGCGGGCAACGCGGCCGCGGCGCTCGCCGGCATGGGGATGGGCAGTAAAATTTCAAACGAGGTGCCGGACTTGCTGCTGCGGCAGCCGATCACGCCATGCAGGCGCGTGACCAGGTCGTGCACGATGGACAAGCCCAGGCCGTGATGCGCGCCGTCCTTGCTGCTGCGCACAGGCGAGAACAGATTGGCCAGCACTTCCGGCGCCAGACCGGCGCCATTGTCGCTGACGCACAGTTCCAGGTACAGGCGGCGGTCGCGGTTGACGTGGCCACGGTTCGCCACTTCGATGCGTCCGCCATCGGGCAAGGCTTCGACGGCGTTTTTCAGCAGGTTGAGCAGGATTTGCTTGAGCATGTCGGCATCGGCCTCCACCTCGCATGGCGCGTCCTGCATGCGCGTGACCACCTCGATCTTCGGCGGCAGGAAGTCGGTGGCGCGGAACAGGCGCAGCACGTCGTCGACGACGCGCGCGCAATCGGTCACGCCACTGGCCGCTGCCGGCTGCAGATCGGCCAGGCCGCCGATCAGCTGGCCGACCCTGTCGATTTCCTCATTGAGGATCGCCATTTCGCCCGACACCGGCTCCTGCTTCTCCAGCTTGTGATCGAGCACGCTCAAATAGTTCTTGATGATGGACAGCGGGTTGTTCACTTCATGCACGACGCGGCGCGACGCGGCGCGGTATTCCTCGGCCACGTGATCGAGCTGGCGCCGCGCCAGGCCGCGCGCGCTGATGGCCGTTTCCAGCGCCGTGGCGGCCTGGTTGGCATACGCGCGCAAAAAACCTTCGCGCTTCTGGCAAGCAGGAATCTGCCACGCCGCCACGCCGCCAATCAGCACGCCCAGGCTGCGCTGGCCCGCCACGAGCGGCACGCAGACCAGGCTGTCGGTACCGAGTATGCGGAACAGCTGCTCCTCGACGATGCCCAGCGCCGGCATGTCGCGTTTCAGGAACGCCAGCTTGCACTCGATCGCCGATGCGGCCAGGAGTCCCCCCTTGGCCAGCGGGATCGAGAAGCCGGCCAGGCGCTGCTGATGCTCGCCCGCCGCCACGCCGACGAGCGCATGGCCGGTCGGGTTTTGCAGCAGGATGACGGCGGTGTCGAAATCGAACAGGATGCGCGCCGAGCGCGTGATGGCTTCGAGCAGGCTGCTCTCGCCCTGCTGCCGGGCGAAGGTCTGCCCCACTTCGGACACCAGCACCATATTGCGCACTTCGTCGGACAGGCGCCGCTGCACCGGATCGACGGCTGGCGGCGCATACGCGGGCGGCGTGGCGATCTCGTCCGCGCCGGCAAGGTCGATGCCCAGGTGCTGCGCGGCCTGTTCCACCTGGCGCGCGACGCTGCCGGCCAGGTCGTGCAATGCCTCGACGTCCAGCGCGCACAGGCTTGCCGCCTGCGTGATGGACTCGGCCTCGTCCGCATCGTCGGCATGGCAGCACAACAGGTGCGCCAGGCGTACGATGCGGATCAGGGGATGGCTCGCTTCCAGGCGCGCCAGCGGTTCATGGTGATACAGCACGCTGTCGGCCAGGAAGGAATCGAGATGCCAGCGCTCGATCAGCCAGGCACCCGCTTCGGCATGCGTGATCTGCAAGGTGCGCTGCTCCACCGCGCACAGGGCGGCATCGTCGCGCGCCGTGAAATTGAACGCGTATTCCTTCGGCGCCGTGGCCAGCAAGGCCAGTCGGCCCACGTTGTGCAGCAATCCCGCCAGATAGGCTTCCTCGACGTGCGGATAGGCCATGGCCTTGGCCAGCGCGCGCGCCATGACGGCGGCCGACAGCGAACTTTTCCAGAAAGCGCGCAAATCCGTGCTGCCGGAATGGGGAAAGCTGTTAAAGGTCTGGAACACGGATTCGCTGATGACCAGGGTCTTGATCATGTCCGTACCGAGCGAGACGAGCGATTGCTCCAGGCTGACGACCTTGCTCTGGCGATGGTAGGCCGAGCTGTTGGCCACGCCGAGTATCTTGCTGGTCATGCCCGCATCCTTGGCGATCAGGGCGGCCAGCTCCGGCATGCCGGCATCGTCGGCCTGCAGGTGGGCGATCAGCTTGAGGAGGATCTGCGGCATGGCCGGCAGGCGGGCAATCAGCAGGCGATTGCGTATATCTTGATCAGATTGATGCATCGTATCAGGCATTGCCGGTTCGAAAAGGAAGAGCGCTCAGCAGCGAAGCGCGGCCACGTTCAGAGGAATCCTCCACTCCTGTAACCAAAAAATCTATTGCCTGAGAGGATGCCGGGAAAGCAGCCATCTTATCATAAGCGCCGGATATTACTTGCAATATAGAAAATTAAGTTGAAATAAATCCAGCGTTCTACAGTGGAAACTTATGCCTTGAAGGAACCCAGCAAACGGTGGCGGAAGCGCCGCGATATCAGCCACAGGGCCAGCGCCAGGCCTGTAAACGCCAGCTGGCCCGACGCCAGCCACAGCACGGAGCCGGACAGCAGCGGCGAGATCACGCCGGCCACCACGGCGCCCAGCAAGGTGCTCGCAAACGACTGGCACGAGGCCACCGTGCCGCGGATATGCGGGAACAGGTCGAGCGCCAGCAGGGTCGCGCCCGGCCCCACCAGCGACATGCCGAAGGTGTAGAAGAACAGCGGCAGCACCGACCAGGGCAACGATGGCGGCAGGAACAAGTGATACACGACATTGACACTGGCGGCGCACAGCAGGAAGGCAAAGCCGATGCCGATCTGGCGCGCGAACGTGACCTTGCCGGCGATGCGGTTGGCCGCTGCGGCGCCCATGAAGATGCCGCTCACGCAGGGAATGAACAGCCAGGCGAATTGCGATGGTCCCAGGCCCAGCTGCTTGGGCAGCATTTCCGGCGCGGCTGTGATGAACAGGAACAGGCCCGCGAAATTGAGCGCGACGATGCCGGCCTTGATGTGGAACAGGGGCGAGCGCAGGATCTGGCCATAGCTCGACGCGAGAAAACGGGGATTGAACGGCTGGCGTTTGGCCAACGGCAGGGTTTCGGGCAGGCGCCAGTAGCAGAACGCCAGCAGCACCACCGTGTAAAAGGCGAGGAACAGGAAGATCGAGCGCCAGTCGAACCAGATGACGATCCAGCCGCCGAGAATCGGCGCCACGGCCGGCGCGATGGAAAAGATCATCGTCACCAGCGACAGCAGCCGCGCCGCCGCCGCATCGGCATACAGGTCGCGGATGATGGCGCGGCTGATCACCACGCCGGCGCCGGCCGACACGCCCTGCATGATGCGGAAGAACCACAGATAGTGCACCGTGTGCGCCGAAGCGCAACCGAGCGAGCCGATGGCAAACATCAGCAGCGACACGAGAATGACGTTGCGCCGGCCGAAAGTATCCGAAATCGCGCCATGCCATAGCACCATGCCGGCAAAGGCCAGCATGTAGAACGTCAGCGACTGCTGCACTTCCAGCGGCGAGGCCTGCAGCGAACCCTGGATCGCGCCAAACGCGGGCAGATACGTATCGATCGACAAAGGGCCCAGCATCGACAGCCCGGCCAGCATCATCGCCAGCGCACCGCGGCTCAGCGGCGCCATATGGCTCGGCGTGGGAGGCGGAACGGGGGTGACCGGGTCTGGCGGCACATCGGCCGGAGGGGTGGGAAACATGGCGGATCCAAGGTGGCGCGCGGACCTGCATTGGTCCGCGCGCGGGGTTACTGCGGGTGTCTTGCGGTGAACGCTTACTGCTGTGGTTTCGGCTTCGCCTCTTCACGGCGGTTGTAACCTGCGACCATATCAAAGCGGAACAGACGGCATTCCAGCGCGCCGTTGAAGAATGGCGTCTTGCGCGCTTCCTTCAAACGCAGCAGCTTGGGCAAGCCCAGGTCGGCCGTAAACAGGAACACGGTCCAGCCGGCGAAACGCTGCTTCAGGGTCGTGCCCATGGCCGAATAGAAGGACGTCGACAGTTCGTCTTCCGGAATGGTGCTGTCGCCGCGCACGCCGATACGTTCACCGTACGGCGGATTGGTCAGCATGATGCCCGGCACGTCGCTTGGCGGCTTGACTTCCTGCGCTTCGATCTGTTTCAGGGGCACGTCGAAACGCACGCCGGCGCAGCGCAGGTTGTGGCGCGTCATGGCCACCATGTCGCCCGAGATATCGCTGCCGAAAATCGTCGGTTCGGCCGGCAATGGATTGACCTTGATGGCGTTTTTCATGGCATTCCACGGCGCCGGGTCGAAGTCGTGGAAGTTTTCAAACGCAAACTGGCGCGACGCGCCCGGTGGAATCCCCTGCAGCATCTGCGCCGCTTCGGCCAGGATGGTGCCGGAACCGCACATCGGGTCGAACAGCACCATGCCGGGCTTCCAGCCCGACACGCGCAACAGGCCGGCGGCCAGGTTTTCGCGCAGCGGCGCGTCGCCCGTCTCTTCGCGCCAGCCGCGCTTGAACAGGGCTTCGCCCGAGGTGTCGAGGTAGACGGTGAACGTATGCGCATCGAGGAAGCCGACGATGCGCATGTCCGGCGTCTTGGTATTGACCGATGGACGCTCGTTGAACTGGTCGCGGAAACGGTCGCAGATCGCATCCTTGATTTTCAATGTCGTGAATTCCAGGCTGCGCAGCGGCGATTTGACGGCCGTGACGTCGACGCGGATCGTGTGGTGCACGCCGAACCAGTCTTCCCAGGATTGCGCCAGGGTCAGGTCATAAATATCGTTTTCCGTCTTGTAGCCGGAATGGGCCATGCGCATCAGCACGCGCGAAGCGATGCGCGAATGCAGGTTGATGCGGTAGGAGTCCAGCAGGTCGCCCGAGCAATGCACGCCGCCCGGCACCTGGTTGTGGACCTTCATGGTCGCACTATCCTGGGCGATCTCGCCCAGTTCCTCGGCCAGCGCCGCTTCCATGCCGCGCGGGCATGGGCAAAAATATGAAGCCATGGTGTACCTTTTATCCGTTGAAAAACAATTAACTAAAAATCCTGCATATCACGTAGGTCGGCTTAGCCCGCCAGGGCGTAAGCCGACGTGGCCGCTGACTGAGCTTGTCGGATTACGCGCGGGGCGCTAATCCGACCTACATCCTCTATCTATTTTGCGTCCAGCGCGCGCTCGACGAAATCGAGGCGGTCCTGGCCCCAGTAGCCTTCGCCATCGACGATGTACCACGGCGAGCCGAAGACGGATGCGGCGGTGGCCGCTTCCGTATTGGCGTCGTATTCCGCCTGCACGCTGGCCGTTTCCGACGTTTTCAGCAACTGGCGGCCATCGAAACCCGCGTCAACGGCGATCTGCACCAGGGTCTCTTCGTCACCGATGTTGCGCTCTTCGGCCCACAGGCCGCGCATGATGGCGTGCGCCAGGTTCAGCGATGCTTCCACGCCGTGCGCCAGGCGCGTGGCGATGATCAGCTTGGCCGACGCTTCCGGCGACACGGGGAAAAACTTCGGCTGCAGGGTCAATGGCACTTGCAGAAAGGCCGACCAGCGCGCCAGTTCGGCCAGGCGGTAGGCCTGGCGCTGCGGCGCGCGCTTGGCCAGCGGCAGGCCGCCCGAGACGCTGAAGACCTTGCCCAGGTCGAAGGGACGTACGTCGATCTGGGCGCCCGTCTTCGCGGCGATGGCCATCAGGCGCGCGTGGCCCAGATAGGTCCATGGCGAGTGGGGGGCGAAGAAATACTGCACGACTTTGTTCTGGCTTGCACTCATCTCGACTCCCTTAGAAAGGCTTGACCACGACCAGCACGACGACGGCCAGCAGCATCACCACCGGCACCTCGTTAAACCAGCGGAACCAGGTGTGGCTGCGCTTGTTGAGACCTTTTTCAAACTTGCGCAGGATGGAGCCGCAGGCGTGGTGATAGCCGAGCAGCAGCACCACGAACGTCAGCTTGGCATGCATCCAGCCCGGCATCTTCATGCGGCCTTCGCCCCCGCCATACAGCATCCACATCAGGGCCAGCCCCAGCACCATTGCCGGCAGCGCCAGCAGCGACATGAAGCGGTACAGCTTGCGCGCCATCAGCAGCAAACGCTCGGTGGCGACCGTCTCCGTCTCCATCGCCAGGTTCACGAAGATGCGCGGCAAATAAAACAGGCCGGCGAACCAGGACATGACGAAGATGATGTGGAAGGCTTTGGTCCAGAGAAAGAGCATGGGGTTCCCAGTGTCGGAGGTGGAGAGTAACAGAGCGCGGGCCGCCTTGTGGGCCGCCCGCGAGAAGACTACTTGCGGACTTCGCCGTGGCCAAAGACCACGTATTTGAGCGAGGTCAGGCCTTCCAGTCCCACGGGGCCGCGCGCGTGCAGCTTGTCGTTAGAGATGCCGATCTCGGCGCCCAGGCCATATTCGAAACCGTCGGCGAAACGCGTCGACGCGTTCACCATCACCGAGGCGGAATCGACTTCGCGCAGGAAGCGCAGCGCATCGCTGTAGTCTTCCGTGATGATCGATTCCGTGTGCTTCGATGAATACCGGTTGATGTGGTCCATCGCTTCGTCGATGCCGTCGACGACCTTCACCGACAGGATGGCCGCCAGGTATTCGGTGGACCAGTCTTCCTCGGTGGCGGGCACCAGGTGCGGATATGCGGCGGCGGCCAGGATCGCATGGCTTTCCGGATCGGCGCGCAGTTCAACCTGCTTGGTCAGGTACAGTTCGGCCAGTTGCGGCAGCACGGTGGCGGCGATGGCGCGCGACACCAGCAGGGTTTCCATGGTGTTGCAGGTGCCGTAGCGGTGGCACTTCGCATTGAAGCCGATATCGATCGCCTTCCTGATGTCGGCCTTGGCGTCGATGTAGACGTGGCAGATGCCGTCGAGGTGCTTGATCATCGGCACGGTGGCCTCGTTCATCAGGCGCGCGATCAGGCCCTTGCCACCGCGCGGCACGATGACGTCCACGTACTGCGGCATGGTAATCAGGGCGCCGACGGCGGCGCGGTCGGTGGTGTCGATGACTTGCACGGCATCGGCCGGCAGGCCGGCTCCCAGCAAGCCTTCGGCCACCAGCTTGGCCAGCGCGCGGTTGCAGTGTATCGCTTCCGAACCGCCGCGCAAGATCGTCGCATTGCCGCTCTTGATGCACAGGCCGGCCGCATCCACCGTCACGTTCGGACGCGCTTCATAAATGATGCCGATGACGCCCAGCGGCACGCGCATCTGGCCCACCTGGATGCCCGTCGGGCGGAATTTCATGTTCGAGATCTCGCCGATCGGATCGGCCAGCGAGACGATCTGCGTCAAGCCTTCGACCATGGTGGCGATGGCGGCGTCGGACAGGGTCAGGCGATCGAGCATGGCCGGCGCCAGGCCGGCGGCAGCGGCCGCATCGAGGTCGCGCTGGTTGGCCGCGCGCAGCAGGTCCGCATCGCGCACGATGGCGGCCGCGATCAGGCTCAGGGCGCGGTTGCGCGTGGCGCTGTCGGCACGCGCCATGGCGCGCGAAGCGGCGCGCGCGCGCGTGCCCACGTCCTGCATATATTCTGTGATGTCCATGCTCGTATCCATAAAAGTTAACCTCGGGCGATCTTCAGGCCCAGCTGCAGCATGGCGTCCCAGGCGTCGCCCGCGTAGCCCTTGGCGCGCAAACCCTTGATCATCTTGTCCACCTGTGCCGCCTGCTGCAGCGCCGCTTCCAGCACGGGCAGCGAAATGCGCCGCAGGGCCGGTTCCATCATCCGCTCGCGCGGCCCCCAGATGCGGTATTCCTTCAGCAGCGCGCCCAATGGACGCCCTTGCGCCATGCCTGCCTTCAATTTTAACAGCGTGCGGATTTCCTCGGAGACGGCCCACAAGACCAGCGGCAGCGCCTCGCCCTCGCCTTTCAAGCCTTCGAGCATGCGCACCAGGCGTGCCGGATCGCCGGCCAGCATGGCTTCGGACAGCTTGAAGACGTCGTAGCGGGCCACGTTCAGCACCGCGTCCTGCACTTGTTCGTACGTCAGCTTGCCCGCGGCATGCAGCAAGCCCAGTTTCTGGATTTCCTGGTGCGCCGCCAGCAAATTGCCTTCCACCCGCTCGGCGATGAAGTCGATGCTGGCCCGTTCGGCGCTTTGTCCCTGCGCGGCCAGGCGCTGCGATATCCAGGCCGGCAACTGCGCCCGTTCCACGTTCGGAATGTCGATGTACACGGCCGCCTGCTGCAGGCTGGCGACCCAGGCCGCCTTCTGCGTGGCCCAGTCCAGCTTGGGCAAGGTGATCAGGGTGAGATTATCGGGACTGAGGTTTTTGGCGTAGCTTTGCAGCGCCGCGCCGCCATCCTTGCCCGGCTTGCCGGTGGGGATGCGCAGCTCGATCAGTTTTTTATCGCCGAACAGCGACAATTCCTGGTTCGCCGCCAGCAGTTCGCCCCACTTGAAGCTGCGCTCCACCGTCAGCACGTCGCGCTCGGAGTACCCTTGCGCGCGCGCCGCGCGGCGGATCTTGTCGGCCGCTTCCAGCGCCAGCAAGTGTTCGTCGCTGGTGATCACATACAGCTGCGCCAGCGGCTTGGCCACATGCCCATCGAGCGCGTCTATCCGCAATTGCATGGCGTCCCCGTTACTGCTGCGGGGCTGGCGCGACCGGCGTCACGGGCGCCACTGGCGCCACCGACATGGCCGGCAGCACCGGCTTGATGGCGGCCAGGCGGCGCATGATCTGCTGCACCAGATCGTTGCGCATGTCGCGGTACAGCGCCGCTTCCTCGGTTTCCTTGGCCAGCACCTGCCTGTCGTCGAAGGTGATAGGACGCACGAGGCTGATGGTCGTCGGCGCCAGCAACTGGTTGCCGGCCTTGTCCAACACGCGGAAATTGATCGAATAACCGAGCTGGTACTCTTGCACGCGACCGCTCGTGTTCAGGGACAGAATGGTCTTGGTACGATTCCTCTCCGGATCGGTGAGCACCTCGAGGACGGCGTCGGCGCCATCCTTGGTATTGACCACCTCCGTGCTGCCAATGGCGCGAATATAGCGCTTCAGGCCGATCGCCAGCGGCGACGAGTCGGGCAAGCCGATGTACATCGTCGCGAACGGCAGCATGAAACTGCCGTTCGAACCGCGCAAGTGAAAGCCGCAGGCCGACAGCAAAACGGTCAGGCCCAGCGCCAGCACGGCGCGGCGGCCCAACAGCGATACTTGAGAGGAAGTCGTCATGATTACACCACGATGCTGATTAACTTGCCCGGCACGACGATGATCTTCTTCGGCGTGGTCTCGACGTACTTCTGCACACTTTCGCACGCCAGCGCGGCCGCTTCGATGCTGGCCTTGTCCGCATCCTTGGCCACCGTGATCGAGCCGCGCAGCTTGCCGTTCACCTGGATCATCATCTCGATCTCGGACTGCTCCAGCGCTTGCGGGTCAACTTGCGGCCATGCCACGTTCAGCAGGTCGCCGTGCACGCCCGCGTAGCCCAGCTCTTCCCACAAGACGTGGGTGATGTGCGGCGCGACAGGGTTCAGCAGGCGCAGGAAGATGGAGAAGCCTTCGGCGATCAGCGCCTTCGACTGCGCGCTATCGTCCAGCTTGGCCGATTCCAGAGTGTTGAGCATCTTCATGCAGGCCGACACGACGGTGTTGTACTGGATGCGCTTCAAGTCGTAATCGGCTTGCTGCAGCAGCTTGTGCAATTCGCGGCGCAGGTTTTTCTGCGCGTCGCCCGTGGCCGGTGCGGCGCCGCCAGCCAGTGCGGCCTGGATCGTCGCCGACTGCGCGTAGCCGAAGTTCCACACGCGGCGCAGGAAGCGGTTCGCGCCTTCGACGCCGCTGCCCGACCATTCCAACGTCTGTTCCGGCGGCGAGGCGAACATGGTGAACAAACGGGCCGTGTCGGCGCCATATTGTTCGATCTGCGCTTGCGGGTCGATGCCGTTGTTCTTCGACTTCGACATTTTTTCCGTGCCGCCGATTTCCACCGGCTGGCCATCGGCCACCAGGACGGCGCTTTGCGGACGGCCCTTGTCATCGAGCGACAGGCGCACGTCGTCAGGGTTGAACCAGGTGGTCTTGCCCGCCGCATCCTTGCGGAAGTAGGTTTCGTTGAGCACCATGCCCTGCGTCAGCAGGTTGACGAATGGCTCGTCGAACTTGACCAGGCCGAAGTCGCGCATGATCTTGGTCCAGAAACGCGCGTACAGCAAGTGCATGACGGCGTGTTCGATGCCGCCGATGTACTGGTCCATCGGCATCCAGTAATCGTTGCGCGCGTCGACCATGGCGTCGTTCGAGCCTGGCGAGGTATAGCGCATGTAGTACCACGACGAATCGACGAAGGTATCCATGGTGTCCGTCTCGCGGCGCGCCGGCTTGCCGCACTGCGGGCAGTCGCACTGCAAAAAGGCTTCATATTTGTTCAGCGGATTGCCCGTGCCGTCCGGCACGCAGTCTTCCGGCAGCACCACCGGCAGATCCTTTTCCGGCACCGGCACCACGCCGCAGTCGGCGCAATGGATCATCGGGATCGGCGTGCCCCAGTAGCGCTGGCGCGAAATGCCCCAGTCGCGCAGGCGGAACGTGGTTTTCTTTTCGCCCAGGCCCAGTTCGGCCAGGTCGGCGGCCACCGCATCGACGGCGGACGCGAAATGCAGGCCGTCGTATTTGCCGGAGGCGACACAGACGCCATCCTTGCTGCCATACGATTCCTGCCAGGCGTCGGTGGAAAATTCCTGGCCCTTGACTTCGATCACTTGCTTGATCGGCAGATTGTATTTCTTGGCAAAGCCGAAATCGCGTTCGTCGTGCGCCGGCACGCCCATCACGGCGCCATCGCCGTAGGTGATCAGCACGTAGTTGCCGACCCACACTTCCACTTGCGCGCCCGTCAGCGGATGGGTGACGAACAGGCCGGTCGGCATGCCCTTCTTCTCCATCGTTGCCATGTCCGCTTCGATCACGGAACCGAGCTTGCATTCGGCGTTGAAGGCCGCCAGCGCAGGATTGCTTTGCGCGGCGTGGATGGCCAGCGGATGCTCGGCGGCCACGGCGCAGAAGGTCACGCCCATGACGGTGTCAGGACGCGTGGTAAACACATACAGCTTGCCGTCGCCGATCAGGGCGCCTTCGGCATCCTTGATCTGGTGCGGGAAGGCGAAGCGCACGCCCGTCGACTTGCCGATCCAGTTGGTCTGCATGATGCGCACGCGCTCGGGCCAGCCCGGCAGCTTGTCGTCCACATAGGCCAGCAATTCTTCCGCGTAATCGGTGATGCGCGCGTAGTACATGGGGATTTCGCGCTTTTCGATCAGCGCGCCCGAACGCCAGCCGCGGCCATCGACGACTTGTTCGTTGGCCAGCACGGTCTGGTCGATCGGGTCCCAGTTCACGGTACCGGTCTTCTTGTAGATGATGCCTTTTTCCAGCATCTTGAGGAACATCCACTGGTTCCATTTGTAGTATTCGGGCTTGCAGGCGGTCATCTCGCGCGACCAGTCGATGGCCAGGCCCATCGATTCCATCTGCTGCTTCATGTGGGCGATGTTCGAATACGTCCATTGCGCGGGCGGCACGTTGTTGGCCATGGCCGCGTTTTCCGCCGGCATGCCGAACGCGTCCCAGCCCATCGGCATGAGCACGTTGTAGCCGTTCATGCGCAGGTAGCGGTACATCACGTCATTGATCGTATAGTTGCGCACGTGACCCATGTGCAGCTTGCCCGAAGGGTAAGGCAGCATCGAGCAGGCAAAATACTTGCCTTTTGGGAAACGCGGGTCGTGTTCGACGGCTTTATAGGCGTCGATCGCCTTCCAGTGCGATTGGGCGGCTTGTTCGACGTCGGCGGGACTATATTTATCTTGCATGATGATGTGCGACCAGCGTGGCCCGGCCAATAGTGGATATGAACCGAGCATTATACTGGTTGTCGCCGCCCGATAGCGCGGCGCGCTGGCGGCCCGGGCGCGCATATTTTGGCCGGCGCACAATTATGCTGTGTAAGATATACGCAATCTTGTTCTTTGCATCAACGCCGGCCATGATCGTCTACCAGGAATATCCGCCCCTCCCCGCCCTGCGGCCCTGGCTGGACTGCGTCTGGACGTGCCGCGTGCAGACGGGCGCCACGCCCTTCACGCACCAGGTCTTGCCCGACAATTGCATCGACATCCTGTGCCAGGACCAGCAGGACGCCAGCTTTGCCGTCGGCATGATGACGGCGCCGATTGCCGTCGTCAGCCAGGGCCTCGTGCAGACGGTGGCGGCCCGCTTCAAGCCGGGCGCGGCGGCACGCTTCTTCCAGCTGCCCTTGTGCGAACTCAACGATGGCCGCACGGGATTGCAGCAGCTGTGGGGCCGCGATCTGGCGGCACGTCTGGCTGACGCGCTGTGGAGCGAGCCCCTGAGCAATGCGCAACGAGTTTCCATTTTGCAAGATTATCTGCTGCTGCGCCTGCGCGCCGCGCCGCCATGGCGCCAGGCCGGCGCGGCCGAACATGCCATCGCCGCCATCGAGGCGGCATCGGGGCAGGTGCGCGTGGATGGACTGGCACGGCAGCTGGGCGTGTCGCGCCAGCACCTGGCGCTGCAATTTCGCCAGCAAGTGGGCATCAGCCCGAAGCTGTTTGCCCGCATCTGCCGTTTTCGCGCGGCCAGCAAGGGACTGGCAAGCCTGGCGGGACAGCAGGATTGGGCGCAAGTGGCCTTGCAATATGGTTATTTCGACCAGTCGCACCTGATCCACGACTTCCAGGATTTCGCCCGCAGTTCGCCCGAGGCGTGGCTGGCGGGCCGGCGCTTGTAAGTACCTTCCATTTTTACAATCACGCGCCGCGCGCCGGTGGCATGATGACCTTCTCTTCATTCATCAGGAGCACAACATGATCAAGGGTTTACGCACCGTCACCTATCCCGTCCCCGACCTGGACCAGGCCAAAGCCTGGTACAGCCAGGTATTCAATACCGCTCCGTATTTCGACCAGCCCTTCTACGTCGGCTTTGCCATCGGCGGCTTCGAGCTGGGCTTGCTGCCGGATGGCCAGCCGGGCACGCAGGGCAGCGTGACGTACTGGGGCGTGGAAGGCATCGAGCAGGAAGTCGAGCGCATCGTGGCGCTGGGCGGCAGCCTGCACCATCCGATCACGGACGTGGGCGACGGCATCCGCACGGTGGAATTGCTCGACCCTTTCGGCAACCAGATCGGCCTGATCGACAATCCCCATTTCGATACCAGCAAAGTCGTCTAAGCGGCTTCACCTTGCAGCCAGACGCGGAACTGCTGCAAGGCCAGTTTCTCGTGCGCCGCCTCGGGCGTGATCAGGTAATACGCGCGCTGGCCACGCAGTGGGCGCTCGCATGCGATGCGCAATTCGCCACGCGCCAGTTCCGCCTCGACCAGCATACGCGGCAGCAAGACCACGCCCTGCCCCTGCACGGCCGCCATGGCCAGCATGGAAAACAGCTCATAACGGGCGCCATAGCGCGCCTCTTCCCCATCGACCTGCATGGCGTCAAACCACTGGCGCCAGGCGCCCGGACGCGTACTTTGCTGCAACAAGGTCAGTTCCAGCAAATCCTGCGGCTGCCAGGCGCTGCGCGCCGCCAGCAGGCGGGGGCTGGCGACGGGTACGATTTCTTCATGCATGAGCAAGGTGGCGCGCGTGCCGGGCCAGCGCGCCAGCTGCTCGGGCGTGCCCGCGTACAGGGCGCCGTCGTATTCCGTATCGGCAAACATGAACGGTTTCGTGTAGGCATCGATGTGCACGACGATATCCGGCTGCAAGCCCGCCAGCGACGACAGCCGCGGCATCAGCCAGCGCGTGGCAAACGTGGGCACCGAGGCCAGCTGCAAGGCGCCGCCACCGCCCTGGCGCGCCATGGTGTCGAGCGTGTCGCGCTCGAGGCCATCAAGGCGGGCCGCGATCTGCCGCGCATACGCGGCGCCGGCGCTGGTCAGCAGTACGCCGTGGCGCGTGCGCTGGAACAGCTGCACGCCAAGAAAGCTTTCCAGGGACGATATCTGCCGCGACACGGCGCTTTGCGTCAGCGACAATTCGCGCGCCGCATGCGTGTAGCTCTGGTGGCGGGCGGCCGCCTCGAAGCAGTTCAGGGCTTGCAGCATGGGAATTTTGCGTGACATGGGGTATCCGGCCGGCGAAAAGATCTTAGTATGCCGCAAGATATGCGCAACACGCATGTCTGGGTGCGAAAAAATCGTTTGCGCAAGGCTAGGCAAAAACCTACCATGAGCCATATTCAATCTTGCGCCGATCACCGGCGCTCACCTGCGAGGCCTGTGATGAGCAAAACCGTATTCGACTGGAATTCCCCCCTGCTGCTGGAAGAACAACTGACGGGCGACGAACGCGCCGTGCTGGAAGCGGCCCGCGACTATTGCCAGGGCAGCCTGGTGCCGCGCGTGCTCGAATCGTTCCGCCACGGCCGCACGGATGCGGCCATCTTCCGCGAAATGGGCGAGCTGGGCTTGCTGGGCACGACCATACCCGAAGAATACGGCGGCGCCGGCCTGAACTATGTCTGCTACGGCCTGGCCGCGCGCGAAGTCGAGCGCGTCGATTCGGGCTACCGCTCGATGATGAGCGTGCAATCGTCCTTGGTGATGGTGCCGATCAATGCCTTCGGCAACGAAGAAACCAAACAGAAATACCTGCCGAAACTGGCGACGGGCGAATTCATCGGCTGCTTCGGCCTGACGGAACCGAACCACGGCTCCGACCCTGGCAGCATGGTCACGCGCGCCCGCAAGGTGCCGGGCGGCTACAGTATCTCCGGCGCCAAGATGTGGATCACCAACAGCCCGATCGCCGACGTGTTCGTCGTCTGGGCCAAGGACGATGAAGGCGCGATCCGCGGCTTCGTGCTGGAAAAAGGCTGGAAAGGCCTGTCGGCGCCGGAAATCCACGGCAAGGTCGGCTTGCGCACCAGCATCACCGGCGAAATCGTCATGGATGAAGTGTTCTGCCCGGAAGAAAACGCCTTCCCCGACGTGCGCGGCTTGAAAGGCCCGTTCACTTGCCTGAACAGCGCCCGCTACGGCATCGCCTGGGGCGCGCTGGGCGCGGCCGAAGACTGCTACCTGAAAGCCCGTCAGTACACGATGGATCGCCAGCAATTCGGCCGTCCGCTGGCCGCGAACCAGCTGGTGCAAAAGAAACTGGCCGACATGCTGACGGAAATCACCATGGGCTTGCAGGGCTGCTTGCGCCTGGGCCGCATGAAGGATGAAGGTTCGGCCGCCGTGGAAATCACCTCCATCATGAAGCGCAACAGCTGCGGCAAAGCACTGGACATTGCCCGCATGGCGCGCGACATGATGGGTGGCAACGGCATTTCCGACGAGTTCGGCGTCATCCGCCACCTGGTCAATCTGGAAGTGGTCAACACCTACGAAGGCACGCACGACGTGCACGCGCTGATCATCGGCCGCGCCATCACCGGCATCGCCGCCTTCAGCAACTGATGGACGCCTTCGCCTCCACCCTGCGGCCTGCGCCGTTGACGGGCTTGCGCGTGCTCGACCTGTCGCGCGTGCTGGCCGGCCCGTGGGCCGGGCAAATGCTGGCCGACCTGGGCGCCGACGTGGTCAAGGTCGAACAGCCGGGCCGCGGCGACGACACGCGCTCCTGGGGCCCGCCCTACCTGAAAGATGCAGATGGCCGCGACACGGCCGAGGCGGCCTATTTCCAGTGCGCCAACCGCAACAAGCGCTCCCTGTGCATCGACCTGGCCGCCCCCGAAGGGCAAGCGCTGGTGCGCAAGCTGGCTGCCGAATCAGACGTGCTGCTGGAAAATTTCAAATTGGATGGCTTGAAGCAATATGGTTTGGACGCGGCCAGCTTGCTGGCGCTCAACCCGCGCCTCGTCTACTGCTCCATCACGGGCTTCGGCCAGGATGGGCCGTACGCGGCGCGCGCCGGCTATGACTTCCTGATCCAGGGCATGGGCGGCTTGATGAGCATCACGGGCGTGCCCGATGGCCAGCCGGGCGCCGGACCGCAAAAAGTGGGCGTGGCGCAGACGGACATCCTGACGGGCCTGTACGCCACCATCGCCGTGCAGGCGGCGCTGGCCGAACGGGAACGCTCTGGCCTGGGCCAGCATATCGACCTGGCCTTGCTCGACGTGCAAGTGGCGGCGCTGGGCAACCAGGCGGCCAACTACCTGTGCGGCGGCAAGGTGCCGCAGCGCATGGGCAATGCCCATCCGAACATCGTGCCCTACCAGGATTTCCCCACGGCCGATGGCGACATGATTCTGGCGATCGGCAACGATGGGCAGTTTTCGCGCTTTTGCGCCGTCGCCGGCCACCCGGAATGGGCGCAGGACGAACGCTTCGCCACCAATCCGCAGCGCGTGGCGCACCGGGCCATCCTGATCCCCTTGATGCGCCAGACCACGGTCATGCGCACGACGGCCGAGTGGATCAGCGCGTTCGAGGCGCAAGCCGTGCCCTGCGGTCCCGTCAACCGCATCGACCAAGTCTTTGCCGACCCGCAAGTGGTGGCGCGTGGCTTGAAAGTGGAGATGCCGCATCCGACGGCGGGCACGGTGGCGCTGGTGGCCAATCCCGTGCGCCTCTCAAGCTCGCCGGTGCAATACCGCTTGCCGCCGCCATTGCTGGGGCAGCATACGCAGGAAGTGCTGCAGCAGTGGCTGGGATTGGACAGTGCGGAAATTGACGGCTTGCGCGAGCGCAAGGTGGTGTAAACGTTGGTCGCCTGGACGTAGGTCGGATTAGCGCTTGCGCGTAATCCGACTTGCACAGCCAACAATGTGTCGGATTACGCGGCGCCGCCGCTAATCCGACCTACGATTCTATTTACTTGAGTACCAGTTTCAACGCCGGCTTTTCGCCATAATCGTCATAGCGCTCATTGATGCCGGCGATACAGAACGTGATTTCTTCCAGCAAGTCCGGCACTTGCGCCTTCATGCTTTCTGCGTCCTGCACAACAATCTCGAGCACTTCGTTCGGTTTCAAACGAAACTGCGTCATGTTTTCATCGTCGCGCAAATAGCTGAGGCAATCGACCCAGGCATCCATGCTGTTGCCGTAGAACTCGGGGAAACCGAAGGCTTGCACGCATTGCGCGTGAAAACTCGCTTCGTCGCTGATGTCTTTTCCATTCAGGATGGCAGTGGCCATATTTTCCTCAGTTCTTCAGCGACAGCACGTCCTGCATGTCGAACAGGCCGGTCGGCTTGTCGGCCAGGAAACGCGCGGCGCGCAGCGCGCCGTGGGCGTAGGTGACACGGCTGCTGGACTTGTGGCTGATCTCGATGCGCTCGCCGATGCCGGCAAACAGCACCGTATGGTCGCCCACGATATCGCCGCCGCGGATGGTGGCAAAGCCGATGGTCGACGGGTCGCGTTCGCCCGTCACGCCTTCGCGGCCGTAGACGGCGCATTCCTTCAAGTCGCGGCCCAGGGCGCCGGCCACCACTTCACCCATTTGCAGGGCCGTGCCCGACGGCGCATCGACCTTGTGGCGGTGATGCGCTTCGATGATTTCAATGTCATAGCCTTCGGACAGGCTTTTCGCGGCCAGTTCCAGCAGCTTCATGGTGACATTCACGCCCACGCTCATGTTCGGCGCGAACATGATGGCCGTCTTTTCGGCGGCGGCGGCAATGGCGGCCTTGCCAGCGTCATCGAAACCGGTGGTGCCGATGATCATCTTGATGCCGTGCTCGGCGCAATACGCCAGGTGCTGCAAAGTGCCTTCGGGGCGCGTGAAGTCGATCAGGTAATCGGCGCCGGCCAGGCCGGTAGCCAGGTCGGACTCGATCAGCACGCCGGCAGGCTTGCCGAGGAAGGCGGCGGCATCCTGGCCGACGGATGGCGAACCGGCACGGTCGAGCGCGCCGGCCAGCACGGCGTCGGGCGCGTTGCTGACGGCTTCGATCAGGATATGGCCCATGCGGCCGCTGGCGCCAGCGATGGCAATTTTCAGTTCAGTCATTTTATTCTCTACAGCAACTTATTTGGTGGGTTCGGCAGCAGGTGCAGGTGCGGGCTCGGCGGCAGGCGCCGTTGCGGGTGCGGGCGCAACGTCAGGCTTGCTCACAGGAATGGCAGGGGCGGCATCGGCCGGCACCGGCACGGCGCTTGGCGCCACGGGCGATGGAACGACGGCGGCAGGCACGTCGGCCTTGGCAACCTTGGCAAATGGCGACGGACCGGCGATACGGTCGATGTATTCTTTCTCCGTCGGCAAGTTGCCGCCTTCGAAACGTTCCACTTTGCCATCCTTGCCGAAGTACACGACCACGCGGCTGCTGGTGGTTTCGCCACTGCCCCGGGCCAGGCGGAATGGGTAATCCCAGCGGTCGGCATGGAAGATATCGGTCAGCAGCGAGGTGCCGAGGACGAAACGCACCTGGTCGCGCGTCATGCCCACTTTCAACTGGGCCAGCATCTCTTCGGAGACAAAGTTGCCTTGTTGAATGTCAGGACGGTAGGGCGAGAAAAACCACATGAATTTTTGCAGCGGCGTGATGGTGGTCGTTTGTGCGCCCTGTTCGGGAACCACTTCCTTGCCTTCTTTTTGAGCAGCTGCCGGCTTTTCGCCAAGAATGCCACGGCTGGCGCAGCCGGACATGGCCAGCGCGACACACACCATGCCTGCCACGACTGGTGCTCGGAATGAAATACGGTGCCAGAGAGATGGCAATACAGCCGGTGTTACGCGCATAAATGACCTCAATTTGATGAACAAAACGCCAGGAGTGACCGGCCCGCCAAAAAATGCATATTTTGGCACTCCCCGACAAAACGCTATATGATAAAGCACCTGACCCACATACGAGCAACAAACATGAGTAACAATCCTAGTGATCTCAAGGCAAGCGGCCTGAAAGCCACCCTGCCACGGCTGAAGATACTCGATATCTTCCAGAGTAGCCCGGTACGCCACCTGACCGCGGAAGACGTCTACAAGATTCTGCTGGCCGACAATATGGATGTCGGCTTGGCAACTGTCTACCGTGTCCTGACCCAATTCGAACAAGCCGGATTGCTCAACCGCAACCATTTTGAAACCGGCAAGGCGATTTTCGAACTCAACGAAGGCTCCCACCACGACCACCTGGTGTGCCTCGACTGTGGCCGCGTCGAAGAATTCTTCGACGAAGAGATCGAAATCCGCCAGCAAAAAGTGGCTGAAGAGCGCGGCTTCAAGATCGCCGAACACGCGCTGGCCATCTACGGCAACTGCACCAAGACGGCTTGCCCGCACAAAACGGCCTGACCCAGGCTTGCCGCTCCCACGGGGCGGCTGGCTTGGCAGGCAGTACGGTCAATGATGGCTCAGTGCGTTCGACAGCAACTTGGCCGTAATATCGACAATCGGGATGACGCGCTCGTAAGCCATGCGCGTCGGTCCGATCACTCCCAACGTTCCCACGATCTTGCCGTTGACTTCATACGGCGCCGTCACCACGCTCATTTCATCCATCGGCACGAGCTTCGATTCGCCGCCGATGAAAATCTGCACGCCCGTCGCCTTGCTCGACACGTCGAGCAGCTGCATCAAGCCCGTTTTTTGCTCGAACATGTCGAACATCTGGCGCAGCGAATGCATATTCGATGACAGATCGCTCACGCTGAGCAAGTTGCGCTCGCCGGAAATCACCATGTCGTCGCTATGGTCGGCCATCGCTTCGCTGCCCGCCTCCACGGCAGCCTGCATCAGGCTGCCCATATCGTCGCGCAACTGGCGCAGTTCGCCCTGCAGGCGCACGCGCACGGCGTCGAACGACAGGCCGCCATAATTCTGGTTGATGTAGTTAGCCGATTGCACCAGTTGCGCCGGCGTATAGTCGGCCTCCGTCAGCAATAGGCGGTTCTGCACGTCGCCGCCGGGCGCGACGATGACAAGCAGGATGCGTTTTTCGGACAGGCGCAGAAATTCGATTTGCTGGAACACGGATTCGCGGCGCGGGCTAAGCACGACGCCGGCAAACTGCGACAGCGACGACAGCATCTGCGCCGCGTTGGCGATGGTCTTTTGCGGCTGCGGCGTCTGCAGGCGCATGCGCGACTCCACCATATGTTCGTCCATATGCTGGACCGTCAGCAAGGTGTCGACAAAGATGCGGTAGCCGCGCGGCGTGGGGATGCGTCCGGCCGAGGTGTGCGGGCTGGCCACATAGCCGAGCTCTTCCAGGTCGGCCATGATGTTGCGGATCGTGGCCGGCGACAGGTCGAGGCCGGATATTTTCGACAAGGCGCGCGAACCGACCGGCAGGCCGTCGGCGATATATCGCTCGACCAGGGCTTTCAGCAGTGTTTGGGCACGTGTATCGAGTTGCATGGTGTCTTAGTTAAGCAAGTATTTTGTTAAGCAAGCGGCAACGAAAGCGGCCGAACGTGCATCAACAGCGCCTATTATGCACGTTCGCCCGTCCAGCGGCGATCAATCTTCCAGTTGTCCTTGCAGCCACAGCAGCAATTCATCGAAGTTGGCGCAGATGGCGTCGGGCTGCACGCCGGCGGCCAGGTGGGCGTCGCTGCCCTTGCGGTTCATCCACACGGCACGCATGCCCGCCCCTTGCGCGCCCGTCACGTCGAAGTATAAATCGTCGCCGACATACACAGCTTCATGGGGCGCCACGCCCAACGCGGCGCAGCCGGCCAGGAAGATGCTGGCATCGGGCTTGGCCACGCCGAAATCGCTGGCGGCAATCGATACCTTGAAATGCTGCGCCAGGCCGATAATTTCAAGATCCGCATTGCCATTCGAAATCGAACCGACCAGCATGCGCTGGCCCATCCAGGCCAGGCCAGGCAAGACATCGTCATATGGCTGCACGCGATGGCGCGCCGCCATGAACTGCGCGATGGCGCCATCGACGAGGGCCGGATCCTCGCCCGCCGCCTCGAAGGCGGTCAGCAGGCCCGCGCGGCGCAGCTCGATCAGGTTGCCATGGAAATGCGGTTGTTCATTCAGCATGGCCAGACGGTGCTGGCGCAGCACCTCGATGGAAAACTGCTGCGCCACCTTGGGCGCATGCGCGGCCAGCCAGTCGTGCAGCAAGGTTTCGGCGGCGGCAATCACGGGCGCGATGGGCCACAAGGTATCGTCGAGGTCGAACAGGATGGCCTTGGGCGGCACGGCAGGTTTTACAGGAGCAAGAGACATGGGATTCACGGTGGATGCCGCGCCACAGTGCGCAGCCTGCATCTATTGTCGCATTGATCGCCACAGCCAGCATGGCTGCGCCCCCATGAAATGGGGCCGGGCCAGCGCTTCCCGGCGAAAAATTGTTACAGGGTGATACAAGGCAAGATCATCGAGCTTGCCAGATAGACTAAAATAGGCGCCATTCCAATGCGGCGCCAGCGTCCGCGTTGCGCTACCCAACCTAATTCGTTTTGGAGAATGTATGAAAAATTTGTACCTGCGCTCGATGCTGGCGGCGGCTTGCGCCGTCACATTGGCGGCTTGCGGCGGCAGCGGCGGCAACCTGTATCTGAGTGGCCAAGTCTCCAATCTGGCAAAAGATGGCCTGATTCTCCTGAACAATGGCGAACGCTTGCCGGTCTCCGCAGGTCAGACTTCCTTTGTTTTCACCAAGCTGGTCAACACCGATGACCGCTACGACATCAGCATCGCACAACAGCCCAAAGGCGCCGTGTGCACGATTACCAATGGCGCAGGCAAGGCATCGAGCTATACCGTGACCACGGCCTTCGTCAGCTGCCAGACCAATTCCTATCCGCTGAGCGGCACGATCACGGGCCTGACCGCCGACGGCTTGACCTTGGCCATTGGCAATACCACCACCAGCCCGCTGAAAGGCAGCACGAGCTATACGTTCCCGAATGTCAATGACGGCATCGCCTACAATATTTCCATAGCGACGTATCCAGCTGGCCTGACGTGCAGCTTCGTGGGCTCTGCCAGCGCCAACGGCCGCGATGTCGTCGGCACCATGGGTTCAGCCGCCACGACCGGCGCCACACTGAACTGCACGGCGCAGTAAGCCACGCGATTCGTCACCACTATATTGGAGAAATACATGAAGTTATCCTGCCTGCGTCCACTCGCCGCGCTGCTGTTGACCCTGGGACTGGCTGCTTGCGGCGGCAAGGCCTCGTATGATGTCAGTGGCACCATCACCAACCTGAACACCAACGGCCTGGTCCTGGCCAACGGCGGCGTCAACCTGCCCGTTAGCGCGGGCCAGACCTCGTTTACCTTTGCCAAACGCATCGACTATGGCACCGACTACAACATCACCGTGCAGACCCAGCCAGCCCACATGACTTGCGCCATCAGTGGCGGAACCGGTTCGGCAGGTCACTACCTGAGCATCCAGGCGGCAGTCGTGTGCACGCAAAATAGCTACACGGTAGGCGGCACGGTCACTGGCCTGACCGCCGACGGCCTGGTCCTGATCAACGGCAATGCGCAAACCTCGGTGGCCAAGGACAGCACGACCTTTACTCTGGGATCGCGCGTTGCCGACGGCGACACGTATGGCATCAGCATATTTACCCAGCCAACGGGCCTGAAGTGCAGCGTGGCACCCAACACGGGCGTCGGCACCATGGGTGAAGCGAACGTGACCACCGTGCAAATCGCCTGTAATCCGGGCTAAGGTCGTGACGCTGGCAGCCGCGGCGCGGCTGCCAGGGAGAGATATCATGGAAATCTATAGTTGATATTCCAAAGATAAATTGGAGTTATATGTGGCGATGCAGCATAATGCATCTGTCTCCTCCAACTCTTCCAAGAATTGGATTTAGCCCGCTTTCACCAGCGGGCTTTTTTTTTGCCCAATTCCTCAAGCCGGTTTGCTCAAGCCCGGCTGCAGCATCTGCACGATGCTGGAGAAATCCTGCTGCGCATACCCGGCTTGCGCATGCATCTGGTACAGCTGGCGCACCAGGCCGCCCAAGGGCGTGGGCGCGTTCGCCGACAGGGCCGACTGCTGCGCCAGGCCCAGGTCTTTCAGCATCAGCGCCGTGCCGAAGCCGCCAGTGTAATTGCGCGACGCGGGCGTGCCGTCCATGACACCGGGCCACGGGTTGTACACTTCCAGGGTCCAGTTACGGCCCGAACTCTTGGCCATGATGTCGGACAACACTTTCGGATCGAGGCCGTGCGCCACACCGAGGTTCAGCGCCTCGGCCGTGCCCGCCATCAGAATACCCAGCAGCATGTTGTTGCAAATCTTCGCCACCTGGCCAGCCCCCGCCTCGCCAGCATGGAAGATGTTCTTGCCCATCTTTTCCAGTAAAGGCCGCGCCTGCTGCAAGGCCGCTTCGCTGCCGCCGACGATAAAGGTCAGCGTGCCGGCAGCCGCACCGGCCGTGCCGCCCGAAACGGGCGCATCGATCATGGCAAAGCCCCGCTCGCTCGCCGCCTGCGCCACCTGCCGTGCCACGTCGGCGGCGATGGTGCTGCAATCGATGAACAGGGCACCGGGCTTGGCCGAGTCCAGCACGCCGCCGGACGCCAGGTACAGTTCCTGCACGTGCTTGTTGGCTGGCAGCATGGTGATGACGGCATCGGCCGTCTGCACGGCCGCGCTGGCGGACGCGGCCGCCGTGGCGCCCGCCTCGACGAGGGACGCCACTGCCGCCGGCGCCAGGTCGAAGACGGACACGTGGAAGCCGGCGGCCACCAGGTTGCGGGCCATCGGCGCGCCCATGTTGCCCAGGCCGATGAAAGCGATATGTTGCATGTTCTTGTCTCCCAATTCTTTAATGTAGATCGGCCAATGGATGCTGTGTCCACGGCGCGGCAAAATACTCGTCCAGATACGCATCGCCGACCTCAGCCAGACTGGCTGGCTGCCAGCGCGGCGCGTTGTCCTTGTCGATCAGCAAAGCACGCACGCCTTCGCTGAAATCCCCATGAGCGCAGCATTGCACGGCAACGATCAATTCCAGCTGGAACACTTGCGCCAAACTCATGTGGCGCGTGCGCTCACGCATGGCCCAGACCAATGCGGCCGAGCTGGGGGCGCCCTTGTCCAGCGAGTGGGCCGCCTTTTGCAGCCATGCCACATCGCCGTCATAGGCGGCAATGGCGGCCACCACTTCGGGCAAGGTGGGCGCTTGCGTCAGCGCGGCGATGGCATCGAAGTTGGCGCGCACTTCGGAGACGGGCAGCATGGATGCGGGGGCCGAGAAACCGCGCAGCAAGCGGTCCAGCTGCTCGCTGTTCGCCTGCGAACTGGCTTGCCATTGCGCCAGCGCCAGAGAGTCGAGCACCATGGCGCGCTCTTCCTGGCGCAGGAAATAGTCGCCGAGACCGGTGAACAGGGCGTCGGTCGCGTTCATCGGCGCACCCGTCAGCCCCAGGAACAGGCCGCTGCGGCCCGGCATGCGGCCCAGGAACCAGCTGCCGCCCACGTCCGGGAACAGGCCGATGGTGATTTCCGGCATGGCGATGCGCGTGCTTTCCGTCACGACGCGGTGGCTGGCGCCCGCCATCAGGCCCAGGCCGCCCCCCATGACGATGCCGCCGCCCCACACCAGCAGCGGCTTTACGTACGTATGGATGCGGTGGTCGAGCCGGTATTCCTCGGCAAAGAAGGCCAGCGCCTGCGGGTTCGGCACGACACCGGGCTGCTCGGCAACTGCCGAGCGCAAGCTGCGCACATCGCCGCCCGCGCAAAAGGCCTTGTCGGTCGACGATTGCAGCACCACGCAGGCGATGGCCGCGTCACTGGCCCAGCGCACGAGGGCGCCATCGATGGCGCGTATCATGTCCAGCGTCAATGCATGCAAGGATTTCGGCGCATCGAGGGTGATGACGCCCAGCTTCATGCCACCGGGACAGTCACGCTCCTCCAGTTTCACTGTTTCAACCAAGGTTTCAGCCATTGCGCCACTCCGCCGGACGTTTTTCCAGGAACGCTTGCACGCCCTCTTTCTGGTCTTGCGTATCGAACAGGCCGAGGAACAGGGTGCGCTCGTCGGGCAGGGAATTGACCAGGGGACGGCTGCGCGCGCCCTGGATCAGGGTCTTGCACGCCGTCACGCTGCTGGGGCTTTGGCGCGCCACCTTGGCGGCCAGGGCAAGGGCCGTGGCGGCAGCCTTGCCGGTTGGCACGACTTCCTCGACGAGGCCGATGGCCAGGGCCTTGGCTGCATCGACGCGCTCGCCGCACAGTATCATGCGCTTGGCCCAGCCTTCGCCCACCAGCCACGGCAAGTGCTGCGTGCCGCCCGCGCACGGCAGCAAGCCGACCGATGCTTCCGGCAAGGCCATCTGCGCGTGTTCTTCCGCGATGCGGATGTCGCAGGCCAGCGCGCACTCAAGTCCGCCGCCCATGGCATAGCCATTGATGGCGGCAATACTGACGCCGCGAAACGCGGACAGCGCCTCGAACGCTTGGCCAAAGGCGGCGGCCATGGCGAAGGCCGTGTCCTTGTTACCGTCGGCAAATACGTTCAAGTCGGCGCCGGCCGAGAAGAACTTGGCGCCGCCGCCCGTGATCACGAGCGCGTACACGTCCGGGTCGGCATTCAGGTCAGCCACCAGCTGCGTCAGCGCGTTCAGGCTGGCCAGGGTCCACGTGTGGGCGGGCGGATTGTCGAGGGTCACCAGGGCCGTGTGGCCACGGCGTTCCAGCAGTAAATTTGTATATACTTTGCTCATCGTAAGGTCTCCGTGGCGCCGTCTTTCAAAATCGCTCGCGCGACGATCAGGCGCATGATTTCATTCGTCCCTTCCAGGATCTGGTGCACCCGCGTGTCGCGCACGTGGCGCTCGAGCGGGTACTCGCGGATATAGCCGTAGCCGCCATGCAATTGCAGCGCATCGTTGGCCACATTAAAACCCACATCCGTGGCGAAACGCTTTGCCATGGCGCAATACGCCGTGGCGTCCGGGCTTTCCTGGTCGAGTTTCCAGGCCGCCAGGCGCACCATCTGGCGCGCCGCCACCAGTTCCGTCAGCATGTCGGCCAGCTTGAATTGCAAGGCCTGGAATTGCGCCAGCTCGCGGCCGAACTGCGTGCGCTCCTTCATGTACGCTTGCGCCCGGCTCAAGGCCGCCTGCGCCGTGCCCACCGAGCACACGGCGATATTGATGCGCCCGCCATCGATGCCCTTCATGGCGATGGCAAAGCCTTCGCCTTCCGCGCCCAGCAAGTTGGCTGCCGGCACTTTCACCTGGTCGAAACTGATGATGCGCGTGGGCTGGCTGTTCCAGCCCATCTTTTCTTCCTTCTTGCCATACACGATGCCGGGCAAATTCGCCGGCACGGCAAACGCGGAAATGCCGGCCGCGCCCTCGCCGCCGGTTCTCGCCATGACGATCAGCATGTCCGTCTGGCCCGCGCCCGAAATGAAGGCCTTGGTTCCATCCAGCACATAAAAGTCGCCATCCCTGACAGCTTTCGTGCGCAAGGATGCCGCGTCGGAACCCGACTGCGGTTCCGTCAGGCAATAGCTGGCCAGCTTCTGGCCGGCGGCCAGGGCCGGTACCCATTCGTCGCACAGGGCTTCCTGCCCCCAGCGCGACAGCATCCAGGTGGCCATGTTGTGAATCGTGATGTAAGCCGTGGTCGAGGTGCAACCACCGGCCAGCTCTTCAAACACGATGGCCGCGTCCTGGCGGGTGAGGCCCAGGCCGCCCCAGCGCTGCGGCGTGTACAGGCCGCAAAAGCCCATCTCGCCCGCCTTGGCGATGGTTTCCACAGGGAAAATCGATTCCGCGTCCCAATGGGCCGCGTGCGGCGCCAGTTCGCCTTCGGCAAACGCGCGCGCCGCCTGCTGGAACTCGCGCTGCTCGTCGCTCAGTTCAAAGTCCATGCCAGCTCCTTATTTGAGGCTGATGGTGGTGTTGACCTTGCCCACCGAGGCCGCGTCCGTAAACCAGCGCTGGGTAATCGTTTGCGTCTGCGTGTAAAACAGCACGACTTGCTTGCCGAAAGGGCCCAGGTCGCCCAACTTGGAGCCGCGCGAACCCGTAAAGCTGAACAGGGGAACGGGCACGGGAATGGGCACGTTGATGCCGACCTGGCCCACGTCGATTTCTTCCTGGAAGTAGCGCGCGGCCGCGCCGCTTTGCGTAAACAGCGCCGTGCCATTGCCGTTCGGATTCGCGTTCACGAGGGCGATCGCTTCACCCAGGGTGTCGACTTCGACGACGATCAGGACGGGTCCAAAGATTTCCTGGTCATACACGACCATGCCGGGTTTCACGCCGGACAGAATCGTCGGTCCCACGAAGTTACCGTTCGGATAGCCATCGACTTTCACGTCGCGGCCATCGAGGGTCAGCACGGCGCCCTGTTCGATGCCCTTGGCGACGAGGCTATGCACGCGCTCCTTGGCGGCGCAGGAAATGACGGGACCGAGGTCGGGATTGTCCTTGCCCGCGCCCACGGTCAACGTTTGCGCCTTGGCGGCCAGTTCCGGCAGCCACTCGCGCGCTTCGCCCACCAGCACGGCGACGGAGGCGGCCATGCAGCGCTGGCCGGCGGCACCGAAGCCCGCACCCAGCAACTGGTTCAAGGTCTGTTCTTTATTTGCATCCGGCAAGACGACGGCGTGGTTCTTGGCGCCCATCATGCATTGCGCGCGCTTGCCGTTCAGGCTGGCGCGCTGGTACACATGCGTGCCCACCTTGCTCGAGCCCACGAACGAGATCGCCTTGATGTCCCGGTGGTCGCACAGGGCGTTGACGACGTCTTCGCCGCCGTGGATCACGTTCAGCACGCCAGCCGGGATGCCCGCCTGCAAGGCCAGGCGCACGAGTTTTTCCGTCACGAGCGGGTCTTGCTCCGATGGTTTCAACACGAAAGTATTGCCGCAGGCAATTGCCATCGGGAACATCCACAGCGGGATCATGGCGGGGAAATTGAACGGGGTAATGCCGGCGCACACACCCAGCGGCTGCATCACGCTGTAGGTATCGACGCCGCCGGCCACGTTTTGCGCGTATTCGCCCATTTGCAACGTGCCGATATTGGCGGCATGTTCCACCACTTCCAGGCCACGGAAGACGTCGCCTTCCGCGTCGAGCAAGGTCTTGCCCTGTTCCATCGTCAAGGTGGCGGCCAGGTCGGCCATGTTTTCGCGGATCAGCTGCTGCAATTTGAGGAAAATGCGGGCGCGCGCGCCGATCGGCGTCTTGCGCCAGGTTTTGAAGGCGCGCTGGGCCGAGGCGATGGCCGCGTTGACTTCGTCCGGCGTGGCAAACGGCACCTTGGCCAGAACTTCCTGCGTGGCCGGGTTGACGACGTCGCGCCAGACGGTGGTTTGGGATTCAACCCACTCGCCGTTGATCAACAGTGGAACGGTCGGAATAGTGTTTTGCGTGGTCACTCGGTGTCTCCTCATTGGGGTATAGGTCTGTTTGCATTATTCGCACAACCGCCGCCGCGAACAAGGCGTGAAAATGCGAGATAATGCAAAGCTGAATCTGTTAATCTGCAAAGATTGTAAATTTGCAGACTCCACAAACCGGGGAAGAGGAAACGCGATGGCAAAGGTTTTCATGGGCGTGCGCCTGCAGCGGCTGCGCGAGGAACGGCGCATGACGCAGGTGGCGCTGGCCAAGTCCCTGGGCATTTCCCCCAGCTACCTGAACCAGATGGAGCGCAACCAGCGTCCGCTGACGGTGCCTATTTTGCTGCGCATCGGCACGGTGCTGGGGGTCGATCCGCAAATCTTTTCCGAACACGACAGCGCCAGCCTGGTGGCCGACGTGCGCGACGTGTTCGGCGAATTGCCGGACGCGCCGCCCACCTCGATGGCGGAACTCAAGATGCTGGTGGAAAACATGCCGGAACTGGCCCGCTCGATTTTGCTGCTGCAGCGGCGCTACCGCGTGATGGCGGAGCGGGCCGATACCCTGGCCGCGCGCCTCGACGACGGCAGCCGCGGCGCCAGCTCGGCGGCCCCGTCCACGGACGAGGAAGTGCGCGAATACCTGAACCGGCGGCAAAACTACATCGATGAACTGGACCGGGCGGCGGAACTGGTGGCGGGCGAACTCGATCCCGCCCTGCGCACGCTCGACGCGCTGCAAGGCCGGCTGCAGGAACGCCATGGCATCGCAGTGCGCTTGTCCGATGGCGACGCGGGCATGGTGCGCAAGCACCGCTACGACGCCCAGCAACAGATTTTATGGCTGCCCGACACTCTGACGGGCGGCCAGCGCGCCTTCCAGATGGCGGCGCAAATCAGCCTGCTCGAGCACAGCGACTTGATCGACGCTCTCGTGCTGGCGGCGGGATTGTCCGGCGCGGCCGCGCAAACGGGCGCGCGCCTGGCGTTCTCGAATTATTTTGCGGGCGCCCTGCTGATGCCGTATCAGCGCTTCCTGCAGGCGGCGGAAACGCGCGCCTACGATATCGAGCGCCTGGCGCACCAGTTCGGCGTGGGCTTCGAAGCCGTGTGCCACCGCCTGAGCACCATGCAGCGCCCCGATGCGGCGGGGCTGCCGTTTTTCTTCGTGCGGGTCGACCGCGCGGGCAATGTCTCGAAGCGCCAGTCGGCCACGGACTTTCATTTCTCGAGAGTGGGCGGCACCTGCCCGCTGTGGATCGTCTACGACGCCTTCAGCCATCCGGGCCAGGTGCTCACGCAAGTGGCCAGCATGCCGGACGGCTGCACCTATCTGTGGATCGCGCGCCAGGTCAGCACGGCGTCGCCGGGCTTTCGCGCACCGGGCAAGACGTTTGCCGTGGCGCTGGGCTGCGACATCTCGCAGGCGCACCGGCTGATCTATTCAAAGGGACTCGATCTGCACGATCCTTCCAGCGCCACGCCGATCGGCACGGGCTGCAAGGTGTGCGAGCGCCAAAGCTGCCCGCAGCGGGCGTTTCCGTCGCTGCTGGCGCCGCCGCCAGCGTCAGCCTGATTTACTCGACGACCCGGGCGCGCAGCGCGTCGAACTCGCTCGCAAACTCCACGCGCCAGTCGCGCCGCGTGGACTCGTCTATCCAGGCCGCGTCCAGGCCATTCAACATGAAGCCGCGCATGTCGTCGAGGCCGAAGCCGAATTCGCGCATCATCATCCAGGCGCCCGTCGGCGTCACGTGGTGCAGGGTCGGATCGTCCGTGTTCGGATGCAGTTTCAGGCCCAGCTTGGCCATGGCGCGAATCGGGTGATCGAGCGCCCAGCGCTCGGGCGCCAGGGTGCGCAAGTAATACGAATTGGTCGGCACGACCGTAAATACGAGACCGCGCTCCACGCAGCGCTGCGCCAGTTGCGGATTGTCGACGATCGTATAGCCATGGTCGACCCGGTCCACCCGCAGCTGTTCGATGGCCGTCTCCACGTTCATCCACGGCATGCCGAATTCGCCCGCATGCGCCGTGCATTTGAAGCCGGCTGCGCGCGCGGCGCGGTAGGCTTCGATGAAGAGTTCCGGCGGGCGGTCGTTTTCACGGTAGTCGATGCCGATGCCGATGACTTCCGGCGCGCGGTAGGCCTTCATCCATTCCACCATCTGCACGGCTTCGGCGGGAGCCGCTTCGCGGTCGATGCTGGGGATCAAACGGCCGATCACGCCGAAGTCGCGCTGCGCGTCGCGGATGGCGGCCACGATGGCGTCTTGCGCCGATTCGTAACGGATGCCCGACACGCGCACGGTGCCGGTCGGGTTCCAGAAAAACTCCGCATAGCGCACGCCGTGGCCATGCGCGTCTTCCAGATATTCGTAGGCCAGGCAATACAGATCGGTCGGCGAGACGATCAGGTGCGCGTCGAGCGCGCGCAACACGCGCAGCACGCCGACGGGCTTGTCGCCGCGCGTATAGAACGCGTCGATTTCCTCGGGGGTGACGACATTGCCCGTCTTGGCGGCCAGCGCGCGGAAGGTTGCCTGGCGCACCGTGCCGAACAAATGGCAATGCAGCTCCACTTTCGGCATGGCGCGTAAAAACTGTTCGATGCTCAGGGGGGAATTAGACATGAAGCTCGTTTCGTAATGAAGTGGATCAGGCGAGAATGCCGGTCAGGCGCTGCATCAGCAACGCGATGGCGGCCGGCCCGTCGGCCAGCATCGCCACCTGCGTGTTGATGGTGGCGCGGCGCGGCACGCGAAACTCGCACACCGTCATGCCGCGCGTCAGTTCGCCCGTCAATTCGATGGCCACGTGGGCGCTCTGGAACTGGAACAACTGCGGCGCTTCCAGGTACAGCGCCACGACGGGGTCGTACATGGGCATGGGCACGGAACCGTCGGTACTGCGGATGCGCACATACGCTTCCAGGTAGCCGGACAAAAGCTGCGCGCGCGGCGTGCCGATGGCGCGCAGCTGCCGCACTTCCGCATTCGTCACCAAGAGCTGGCGGCACAGGTTCAAGCCGAACATGCGCAGCGGGATGCCGGCCTTGAACACCTGGGCGGCCGCTTCCGGATCCGCATAGATATTGAATTCGGCCGCCGCCGTGTGGTTGCCCTGGTCGGTCGAGCCGCCCATCAAAATGATTTCGACGATTTTTTCGGCGATGTCGGGCGCGCGGCTCAAGGCGGTTGCCAGATTCGTCATCGGCGCAATCGCCATGATGGTGATCTGGCCGGGATGCTTGCGCACGGCGGCGATCAGCGCATCGACGGCGTGGCCGGCAGCGTCCGTGGCGGCGCCGGGCGGCAGGATCTCGCCCGTCGTCGGCATGCCGCTGTCGCCGAGGATGCGCTGCGCCGTTTCGATGACGCCGGCCAGCGGCTGGTCGCAGCCGCGGTAGATCGGTACCGCCAAGCCGTCATGGGCCTTGATGCGCAAGGCGTTGTCGTAGGTGATGGCGACGGGCGCATTGCCCGCCACCACGCTCACGCCCAGCCACTCGATATCGGGATTGCTGCCCAGGAGCAGCATCGTCAGCCAGTCGTCGAAACCGGGATCGGTATCGAGCCAGATTTTTTTCAAGGGTTTGTCCATGATGGTTCCAAACGAGGTTAGGCACCCAGCCACAGGGCGCTGTCGGCCGGCAGCACGAAGGAGACGGCCGTGCCTTCGCGCCAGGCGGCGCCGCCGGCCGCGCAAATGCCCTTGACCTGGCCCAGCGGCGTTTGCAGCAGGTATTCAACGGTGTCACCGAGGAAGCCGCGTGCCAGCACGGTGCCCGGGTATTGGCCTGCAACGTCGTCGGCGGCACAGACGCGCACCTTGTCCGGACGCCAGCCCAGCACCGTGGTGCCGGCGGCGACGGGAGACGTATACGGCAGGCTGGCGCCAGCGTGGTGCAGCGCGCCGTCGCGGTAATCGAACAGGTTTTCAAAACCCATGAAGTTGGCAACGAAGCGCGTCGACGGCGTGTTGAACACGGCTTCCGGCGCGGCCAGTTGCTCGATGCGCCCGCCGTTCATGACGACGATGCGGTCGGACAGGGCCAGCGCCTCTTCCTGGTCATGCGTCACGTACAGCATGGTGATGCCCAGTTCGCGCTGGATGCGGCGCAGCTCGGCGCGCATCTGCACGCGCAGCTTGGCGTCCAGGTTCGACAGCGGTTCATCGAGCAGCAGCAGGGCCGGTTCGACGACGATGGCGCGCGCCAGCGCCACGCGCTGCTGCTGGCCGCCCGACATCTGCGCCGGCAAGCGCGTCTCGAAACCGGTCAGGCCCACGGCGGCGATCACGGCTTCCACTTTCGTTTTCAGCAGGGCCGGCGCGACCTTGCGCAGGCGCAGGCCAAAGGCGATGTTGTCGTACACGTTCAGGTGCGGGAACAGCGCATACGACTGGAAGACCATGCCGATATTGCGCTTGTTCGGCGCCAGCTTGCCGATCTCGCGGCCGTCCAGAATGATGCGGCCCGACTGCAGCGGTATCAGGCCGGCAATCGCGCGCATGGTGGTGGTCTTGCCGCAGCCGCTGGGGCCCAGCAGGGAAATCAGTTCGCCCTGCTCGACGTGCAGGTCCAGGTCTTTCACGGACGTCGTGTTCTTGGCGTAGCCGAGGTTCAGCTTGTGCAGTTCCAGATAACTCATGGTGTGTTCTCTTACATGTATTTAGAAATGCCCAGCACCTTCTCGGTCACCATCACGAAGGCCATGGTGAACAAGACCAGCAAGGTCGACAGGGCAGCGATCGACGGATCGAAGCTGTTTTCCATATGGCCCAGCATCTCGATCGGCAAGGTGCTGATGCCGGGGCCCGTGAGGAACAGCGAGACGGGCACCTGGTTGAACGAGGTGACGAAGGCGAGGAAGAAGGCGGCGATCACGGCGTTGCGGATATTCGGCAGCACGATCATGAAGAAGGCCCGCAGGCGCGACGCGCCCAGGGTGATCGCGGCATCCTCGATATCCACGCGCAGGTTGACCAGGCTGGCGTACACCACGCGCACCGAATACGGTATCAACAGCGCGATATGGCCGATCAGCAGGCCCACGTAGACGGGCGCGTTGATCGTCAGGACCAGGTGGTGCAGCAAGCCCAGGCCGACGAGGATGGCGGGAATGATCAGCGGCGACGTCAGGATTTGCCGGATGGCCCCGATGCCCGGTGGCGGCATGCGCGAAAACGCATACGCGACGGGGATGCCCAGCAGCAGCGCGATGACGGTAGCGATCAGGCCGATTTCCAGGCTGGTCTGGAAGGCGCGGCGGAACTCGGGCGCCGACCACACTTCGATGATCCAGCGCAGCGAGTAGGACTCGGGCGGAAAGGCCAGCGTCTCGCCGCCGGAAAAACCGGCCAGTACGACGATGGCGAAAGGCCCCAGCAGGAACAGGAACACCAGCCACAGGACGGCGCGCGAAAACAAGCTTTCTTTCATACGGAGCTCCGGCTCGAGGAAATACGTTTAAGGCCGGCGTTGACCAGCAGGGTCATGCAGACGAGGATGACGGCGATCACATTCGCCGCGCCAAAGTCGCTCTCCACGCTGACCTTCTGGTACAGCAGCGTTTCCAGCATCAGCACCTTGGTGCCGCCCAGCAGGGCCGGCGTCACATAGGCCGTCACGCAGCCCGTAAAGACCAGGGTGCCGCCGACAACCAGGCCTTCCTGCGTCAGCGGCAGGGTGACCTTGCAAAACACTTGCCATGGATTGGCGCCCAGGGTGGCGGCGGCCGGTTCCACGTCGCGCGGCAGGTTTTCCAGCGCGCCCGCCAAGGACATCAGCATCAATGGCAGCAGCAATTGCAGCAGGCCGACAAAGACGGCGAACTCGCTGAACAGCAAACGCAGCGGCTCCTCCGTGAAACCCATGTTGACGAGCGCCGCGTTGAGGGCGCCATTGCGCCCCAGCAACACGATCCAGGCGTAGGTGCGCGCGATCGGCGAGACCATCAGCGGCAATATCATCATGCCCACCACCAGTCCGCGCCACTTCGGCGACACGCGCGCCACGGCTTGCGCGGCCGGGTAGCCGAGGAGGATGGCCGCCAGGGTCACCAGCGCGGCGATGCGCAGGGTGCGCCAGAAAATGGTGCGGTTGAATTCCTGCGAGAAGAAGTCGATGAAGCGGTCGACGCCCCACTGCATGCCGTCGCCGACGCGGAAGGCGTCGACCAGCAAGGCCAGCACGGGCAGCAGGAAGCAGACGACGATAAAGATCAGCGCCGGCAGGACCAGCAGCAGTCCCAGGCGCTTTTTTGGATCAGCAAACATGGTGTTCTCTCCTCGTCACCACTATTTGCTCATGGCCTTGTTCCACTGCGTCATCCAGTTGCCGCGCTGCTTGATGATGGTTTCCGGCTTGACGAATTTCAGCGAATTGATCTGGTCGGCGCCATAGGTATTGAATTGCGCGGCGGCCACGGACAGGCGCACGTCCTTGTTGACGGGCGAGTCGACCAGGTTGGTCGCCAGCTGCGTCTGCACTTCCTTGGACAGCCAGAAATCCATCAGCTGGTAGGCCAGGTCCGCATTCTTCGAACCGGCGACGATGCCCATCACGTTCATGCCGGCCGCCTGGCCTTCGGCCGGGATGCTCCACTTCAGGGGCAGGCCCGTCTTGAGCATTTGCGACCACGTAAAGCGCGCCACGGGCGCGGCCCAGATTTCATCCTGGGCGAACAATGCCGCCAGCTGCGCGCTGTTCTTCGAGAACGTGACGACGTTGCCCTTCATGCCGACGATCTTCGCAAAACCGGTCGCGTAGTCGTCCGTCTTGCCGCCCCAGGCCGCATCGGCCATGCGCAGCATCAACGGCCCCTGCGTGGTGCTCACGTCGGGGAAGGCCACGCGGCCCTTCAGTTCGGGGCGCCACAGGTCCTTCCACGACGTCAGCGGGGCGATCTTGTCGCTGCGGTACACCAGTCCCACCGAGTACAGGGTGTAGCCGACGGCGTAGTTGCCGCCGATGGGGTTTTTCGCCACGTCGTACAGGGCTTTGTAATTGCTCAGCTTGGAGTAATCCATGGGCTGGATCACGCCTTTTTGCGCCGCTTCCAGCATGCCGGAATCGGACAGCAGCACCAGGTCGATCACCGGGTTCTTGGCGTGCACCACCAGCTTGGCGATGCGGTCCGCGTTATTCCCCGTTTCCACCTTGATATCGCACCCGCATTTGGCCTTGAACGGCTCGTACACATACTTCATGAACAAGGGCTGGGCGATCGGATAGGCCGAAATGACCAGCTCGCGTTTTTCCGCGTGGGCGGCGTTGGCCAGCAAGCCTAGGCTCAACGCCAACATGAGGTGCTTTTTCAAGATGCTTCCTTTCAGGGGGCGGCGCTGGGGGGCAGCGCCTGTAAAGATGAATCAGAGTCAGAAATAATGCCGCATGCCGGCGATCAGGACACTTTGCGTCTTGCCGCCCGAGGCGCCGAAGCCGAACACGCGGGCGAACGTCGCGTCACCCGCCGCTTTCTGGTAGCTCCAGGTGATGGCGACATCGGTGCGCTTGGACAGGAAGTAATCGGCCTGGAAGTTGACCTGATGCCATTTCGGCGTCTTGTTGATCACGTCGTATTTACCGGTGGTATAGAAATACGAGGCGCCCAGGTTCAACGCTTCCGTCAGCTTGTGGTTCACGTTCAGGTCCACGTTTTGCAAGGTCAGATTGCTTTGATCCAGGTAGTGGTAGCGCACGTTGGTGTACAGCGCGCCAAACTTGGTCTTGCCCACATTATAAAAGCCTCCCGTGCCGGCAATGGCCTGGCTGTCCACGCCGGCGCCCTTGACGGCGCTCTTGTTGAAGATCAACAGAGAGCTGGCGTAGTCATTGCCGATGGCGCCATTCGGCGCGTCCGGGCTGTTCGGGCGATCCATCTTGGTGTAGGCGACGGCCCAGCTGAAGGCGTCGACCTTGTAGCCGGCGCCCATGCTGTAGACGCGGTTGCGGTTCGAGTCTTCCGGATTTTCGCTGAAGCCGTACAAGCCCGTAAACGACAGATTGCTGATGTTCGGGCTGACATACTTGACGGCATTTTGCACGCGCAGGTTGTTGTAGCCATTGTCGTTGTCGCCGATGTGCACGCCGTTACTGGCGATGACCACGGGGCCCAGCAGATCCTTGACGGCTTCGTACTGGCGGCCCAAGGTCAGGGTGCCCTTGTCGTTGCTGGACAGACCCACATACGACTGGCGGCCGAACAGACGGCCGCTTTGCGAGGCCGTGCCCGTCATGACGTTAAAACCGTTTTCCAGCACGAAGACGGCCTTGGTGCCGTCGCCCAGGTCTTCCTGGCCGCGGAAACCGATGCGGGGATTCTGATTCGTGCCGCTCAGCGCATGCGTGCGGCTGCCCTTGCCTTCATCCGATACATAGCCGATACCGGCCGACAGCAAGCCATACACTTGCACGCTGCTTTGCGCCTGCGCCACGCCGTGCGCCGCCAGCAAGCCCCCCACCACCATCGTTCCAGTCATCCATTTGTTCATCGCCGCCACCCTAAAAAAAAGAATAAACCCTGAGTTTTTTTGGAATTATTGTATTGATGCGTCCCTTGCATGGCCCGCTGCCGCGAGTACCGGCGCCGCCTGGCAAGCGCTTCTCTGAAGATTGTTGCCTTCAAGACAAGTCAAGACCAGTCCAGAATATGGTAAATTGCAGGATAAGAAAATTTGTTTATTTTTATAAATCCATTACTTTTTTTGATAAACAAAGCCATGCATGAACTGAGCAAGAAGATTTCCTTACGACATTTGCAAGCGTTTGCCACCCTCGCCCGGGTAAACAGCTTCAGCAAGGCTGCACAGGAATTGTGCGTGACCCAGCCGGCCCTGAGCGCATCGATCAAGCTGCTGGAAAATCAGCTGGGAAAAAAGTTGTTTAACCGCACAACCCACCAGCTGGAACTGACGCGCGAGGGAAAACTGGCGCTCGACTACGCCACGCATTTATTGAATACGGCAAGCAATACCTTTGCCGATATCCAGCGCGCCATCGGCAGCGGCCGGCACCGCATCCGCATCGGCGCCATCCCGTCGGCCATGGCGATGACGGCCGTCGTCGTGGCCCGCTACTGCGAGCAGCATGGTGATGAAGTGGAAATCGTCCTGTCGGACATGCCCAACGACGGCTTGCTGCACGCCCTGCATTCAGGCCAGCTGGACTTTTGCGTGGGCATCGAAGTGCCCGGTTCCGTCTCGCTGGAAAGCGTGGGCCTGTTCGAAGACGAGCTGGTGCTGGTGACGGCGGGACGCCATGCGCTGGCGCCGCTCAAGGAAGTGCGCTGGGACCAGCTGGCGGGCCAGGAAATCGTCGTGTTTACCAAGGGCAGCATCTGGGAGTTCGCCTCGAGCGCGCTGCGCCAGCATGGCTTGAGCCCGTCGAGCCTGTACCAGATGATACATAGCGAATCGCTGTACGGCGTGGTGCGCGCCGGCATCGCCGTGGGCATCATGCCCAGCCTGTACACGACCTTCCTCAACGACGAGGAGCTGCACGTGGCGCCGCTGCGCCAGCCCACGTGCAAGCGCAAGATCGCCCTGATGCGGCGCAATGAAATCAGCCGCAACCACCATGTGGACGACTGTTTTTCAGCGCTGCGGCAGGATTTGCAGCAGGTCGACCAGTGGTTTTAAGTTAAGCCAGCACTGCCGGGGTCAGACCCCCGCTCACATCGGCGCCTGCTCAGACGCTGGTGGTGGAGAGGGTCTGCCCCCAGTCCCTGGGATTACTGCGGTGCTTTGAGCAAATTCGCCAGGGCTACATACTGCTCCAAGCCCACAGTTTCCGGACGCAGGGTCGGGTCGATGCCGGCCGCCTTGATCTGCTCTTCCGTAAACATCCCGGCCAGGCAATTGCGGATCACCTTGCGCCGCTGCGAGAAGGCCTTCATGACGACGGCTTCCAGGGTTTCCTGGTCGCACGCCAGGCGCTCGGCCACGGGGATCATGCGCACGATGGCCGACTCCACTTTGGGCGGCGGATCGAAGGCCGTCGGCGGCACGATGAACAGCAGCGACATTTTGTAGCGCCACTGCAGCATCACGGACAGGCGGCCATACGCCTTGCTGCCCGGCTCGGCCACCATGCGTTCGACGACTTCCTTTTGCAGCATGAAATGCTGGTCTTGCACCAGCGGCGCGAAGTCCGCCAGATGGAACAGCAGCGGGCTGGAAATGTTGTACGGCAAATTGCCCACGATGCGCAGCTTCTGACCGGCCGGCACGGGGATTTGCGCGAAATCGAATTTCAGCGCGTCGCCCGAGTGGATGGTCAGCTTGGCCGGATTGAACGTTTTTTCCAGGCGCACGATCAGGTCGCGGTCCAGCTCGACCACGTGCATCTGTTTCAGGTGACGCAGCAGCTGCTCCGTCATGGCGCCCAGGCCGGGGCCGATCTCGACCATGGCATCGTCCGCCTGCGGCCCGATGGCGGCCGTGATGTCGTCGAGGACGAAGCGGTCATGCAGGAAGTTCTGGCCAAAGCGTTTGCGGGCAACGTGTTTCATAATGTGTTTTCTATTAATGCGGTAAAGCCGGCACAGGCCGGCGGAATCGGTTGAGCAGGCAGCGTCGGGTTACGCCGTGCCGGCTAACCCGACCTACGCTCTATGCTCTGGTCGGGCTGCTGGCGCGCAGCATGTCGAGCGCCGTTTGCAAGGCTTGCTCCATGCTGTGGCAATCAGCCAGGCCCAACCCTTGCGCGGCCAGGTCCAGCGCCGTGCCGTGGTCGACCGAGGTGCGTATCAGCGGCAAGCCCAGGGTGATATTGATGCCGCGCCCGAAGGTCGCGTATTTCAGCACGGGCAAGCCTTGGTCGTGGTACATGGCCAGCACGCAGTCGGCATCGGCCAGGTATTTTTGCTGGAACAGGGTGTCGGCCGGATACGGTCCGCGCGCATCGATGCCGCGCGCTTGCGCCGCAGCAATCGCCGGGGCGATGACATCGATTTCCTCGCGGCCCAGGTAACCACCCTCGCCCGCGTGCGGGTTCAGGCCGGTGACGAGGATGCGCGGCGCGGCGATGCCGAATTTCTGTTGCAAATCCGCCTGGAGGATGTCGAGGGTGACGGCCAGGCTGTCCATGGTGATGGCGGCGGACACGTCCTTCAACGGAAGATGCGTGGTGGCCAGCGCCACGCGCAGGGTCGGCTCGCCATGGCCGGGTTCACCGGCCAGCATCATCACCACTTGCGGCGTGCCGGTTTTTTCCGCCAGGTATTCCGTATGGCCGGAAAAAGCCACGCCAGCGTCGTTGATCGTGCTTTTTTGCAAGGGCGCCGTGACCATGGCGCCAAACCAGCCCGCTTCGATGCCTTCCACGGCCGCATCCAGGGTAGCGAGCACGGAGCGCCCGTTTTCCTTGTCCAGCACGCCGGGGATGACGTTGTTCACCGTGGGAATATCGATCACGGCCAGGCGGCCGGGGCCGAACTGGGGCAAGCCGCTGTTGCGCACGGCTTGCAGCGACAGCGCCGCCAGCCGGATGTCCGGGTCGATCAGGCTGGCCGTCAGCGCCAGGAAGGCGGCGTCGCCCAGCAGGATGCAGTTGACCTCATCGCGCATGGCCCAGGCGGCGCGGATTGAAATTTCCGGGCCGACACCGGCCGGTTCGCCACAGGTAATGGCGATGGCCGGGCGGCGTGCAAGGGGCAAATTACTCATGCGCAATCAATCAGCGGCATTACTGGTCGTCCGCGCGGAATTCGACGTAAGCACGGTCACGCACTTCGCGCGCCCAGTTTTCCGTCGCTTCTTCCAGCTTGCGTTCGCGCAAGGCATTGCGGGCGGCGGCGCGCTGCTTCTCTTTCGATACGTCGTCGCTCTTGCGTTCCAGCACTTCGATCAGGTGGAAGCCAAAGCTCGATTCGATCGGCTGGCTCACCTCGCCCGGTTTCAGCGCATTCATCGCCGTCTCGAATTCCGGCACGGTGTCGCCCGGATACAGCCAGCCCAGGTCGCCGCCCTTGGCAGCGGAACCGTCGTTCGAGAACAAGCGGGCCAGGTCTTCGAACTTGGCGGCCTTGTTATCGAGACGCTCTTTCAGTTCCAGCAATTTACGCTTGGCTTCGGCCGCCGACAGGGTCGGCGTCACTTTCAGCAGGATGTGGCGGGCATGCGTCTGCTGCACGGCGGCGACGGCTTGCGCCTCGGCGGCGCTGCGGCGGTCCACCAGCTTCAGGATATGGAAGCCCGTGTTGCTCTTGATGATGGGCGTGATCTGCCCCGGCTTCAATTTCAGCAATTGCTCCGTGAACAGGGGTGGCAGACGGTCGCTCTGGCGCCAGCCGATATCGCCGCCGCTCAGCGCATCGCTGGCGTCGGAATAGGTGGCGGCCATCTTGGCGAAATCAGCGCCCGTGCGCAGCTGGCGGCTGACTTCTTCGGCGCGCGCGCGGCGGGCGGCGATCTGTTCGGGGCTGGAGTTTTCCGGAATGCGCACGAGAATCTGCGCCAGGTTCATCTCGACCTGTTCGCTGGCCGCCGCTTTTTCCGCTTCCAGGAAGTTATCCACTTCGGAATCGGAAATCTGGATCTTGGCGTCGACTTCGTGCTCGCGCAGGCGCTGCATGATGATTTCATCGCGGATTTCTTCGCGGAAGGTCGCAAACGGCGTGCCTTCTTTTTCCATCTGGTTGCGCAGTTCTTGCACCGTCATCTTTTGCTGTTCAGCAATACGGCCTATCGCGCGGTCCAGGGTCAGGTCATCCACGCGCACGCCCATTTCCTTGGCCAGCTGCATTTGCGCACGCTCGACGATCATACGTTCGAGCAATTGACGGCGCAGGTCGGCAGGGTCGGGAAGCGGTATGTTCTGCGCCTTCATGCGCTGCTCCACGCTCTTGATGCGGGCCGCCACTTCATTGCGCGTGATCACATCATCATTGACGACGACGGCGATGGAATCGATGGTCTGGCCACTGCTCGACGCGGGTGGCGTGAAGCCCTTGACCGGTGCTGGGGCGGCGGCAGCGGGCTTGGCCGCAGGAGCTGGCGCAGCCTGTTGCGCCCAGACACTACTGGTCGTGGCGCCGGAAATGGCGCACAACAAAACCGTTGCAATTTTGAGTTGGTGCATACTGGCATTACGCATAATGTGTAGAGCGCTCATGAGTTCGGGTGAATAAAAAAACCGGTTTGTGCCAGCGCCGGGAACACCGGCGGCGGCAACGGTGCCTATCTTAACGGAGTGGCTGGCTCAATGTCTGGTAACCAGGGATGGTTTTTGTAAAAGTTTCCAGGCCATTCGCGCCCAGGCCCAGGCCATTCGACAAGCCCGTCAATTCCAGCTGGAAGAAGATCGGCGTCGAGACAGTCTTGGTCGTCGTCACGAAACGCTGCGCTCCCATGCGGAACACCCAGCAGTCGCCCTTGTATTCCAGGCCGACCAGGCTTTCCAGCATGCTGCGATCCTTGATGGAGTAACTGATGCGGCCCACGCCATACAAGCGGTCCGTCAACGGCCATTGCGTCGATACTTCCGCGTTGCGCAGGACATCACGCTGAAAACGGTTGCTGAAATTCAATACTTTCTTGGCACCGGGCTGATATTGCAAGGTGTAGTTGTAGCTCATCAGCCTGCGATCGCTGGGATTGTACTGCACCAGACTGTCGGCGGTCCAAGTCTCGGACACGCGGCCCGTCGCCGCCAGCAGGATATCCGAACGCGACTGGTTGACGGGCGTCGTCGAATTGAGCTGCACGCGCTGGTCGGCAAAATAGAAACGCTGGCCGAAGGTCAGGCGCATGCGCTCCGTGCCGTCCGACTGCAGGAAGCGCGAGACGACGGCGGCCGTGACCTGGTTGGCGTCACCGATACGGTCGCTGCCGACAAAACGGTTTTCCGTGAAGATCTGCGTCAGGTTGAACGTGCCCTCGGCCGTATCAAACTTCGGAAACTGCGACTGGTCGCGGTACGGCGTGTAAACATAGAACAGGCGCGGCTCCAGGGTTTGCGTGCCGCCCTTGGCGCCGAACAGATTCGTGTCGCGTTCAAACACCAGGCCGCTGTCGACCGAGAGTGTCGGCACGGCGCGCGTAAACGAGGTCGTCTTGAACAGCAGCGCCTTGGTCCGGGCGTCATTGTCGAGCTGATACGCGCTGGCATTGAGCATCAGCTTGGGCGTGATGAAGTAGCCAGGGCGCATGATGGGAAAACTCACCTGCGGCACGGCCACGAGGCGCGAGCCTTGCACCAGGGTCGGATGCGCGAAGCGCGTCGCTTCCGCGTCGAAGGTCCAGTCGAAGCCGCCCCAGACGTCGTATTTGCCAGCGTGGAAGTTCACCGCCGGCAAGCGGTCATACGGGCGCGGCACGACCACGTTGGGATCGGGATCCTGCAGCACCTGGTAATTCTGCACGCGCGCCGTCAGGCTCCAGTCCTCGGTGCGGTAATCGGTGCGCAATTCGCGCAGCAACTGGCGCTCGGTGGCGGTGGCGACGGTTTTCGAAAAATCGTTCGGGTAATTATTGTCGGACGCCTCGCGCAAGTCCCAGCTGTAACTCCAGCCCTTGGCCAGCGCCTGCTCATGCTTGGACTTGATCATGTAGCGGTTGGTCTTGGTCTGCTTGTCGTTAGGCAAGAACTCAAACGACGTTTCGCCCTGGTACAGGCCGGCATCCGTCTCGCCCATGTAGCGGCCCGTCGCACCGAGCTGGATGCCGCGCCGCTGGATGTAGCGGGGGAACAGCGTCAGGTCGCGGTTCGGTGCGATGTTCACGTAGTACGGCATCAGCAACTCGAAACCGTTCTTCGAGGCAAAGCCCGGCGTGGGCGCCAGCCAGCCCGAGCGGCGCGCGCCCGACAGCGAGAACGAGATACCGGGCGTGCCCAGGATCGGCACGTCCTTGAAATAGATGATGGTCTTGCTGCCGGTGCCCACGTCGCGGCCCGTATCGAGGTTCAAGGTGCTCGATTTCAGGTACCAGTCCGGATTCGGCCCTTCGCAAGTGCTGTACGTGCCGTCGATGACATTGGCTTCGTCGGGATTGATGAAGTCGACGCGCTCGGCCTTGCCCTGGCCGCCGCCCACTGCGAAGCGGTACGTCGGGTTGAGCAGGAAACCCTTGCCGGTATCCATGTTCAGCTTCAAGACGTCGCCCGTGTAGTAATCGCCGAAACGCCACATCTTGATATGGCCCTCGGCGTCGAACTGATCTTCAACTTGTTTGTAACAAGCTGTATCGGCCGTCATTTTTGTGGTTTTTCCGCGCTCAATCACGACATTCTGGTCGAGATTGACCTCCCTTTCGGGGCGACCGTTCATGCTGTTCGCCGTCATGACGGTGGGCGCGTCGGGATCTTCAACATGCACCGGACGCGGTGCTTTCTGGGCGTGGACAGGCACCGTCGTGGCGGCGACGAGCGCGCTGATGGCGAAAGCCCAGCGCTGCGAAGGGGGGGAGGCCGAAAACCAGCTCATGAATTGGAAGGGGCAAGCACCATGACAGGCGATTTTTTGATTTGAATCCCTTATTATATGGGAATCTGTGCGACACGCCTTAAAGCTCGGGTAGCTGGCCCCGGTCGCAACGTAGCAGTAACGGCTAGCAGCGCAGGAACTGCGCAGGCAAATCACTGGTTTACCAGTGATAAAACAGTGAGGGGCTCCCCGGAGTACCCATTCTTGGCAAGACAAGACACGCTGCGAGAACGTGGCTTGTCAGTCTTATACGCCCGCCGCATCACCGGCGAGTAGCTATCCCTTTGCCTGTTTTTGATTACACAAAACATTGAAACTGTAGTTTATTTGCAAAGCTTGTAGATATTTTACATTTGCTTACAATTTTCTATATTTCAACAGTTTTCTGCAAGACTCGGTTTTCTCTCAGCCGAGTCATACCCGAGTGAAACTCTTCGATATCTTGTCATGCTTCAGTGTTGCAACTGCTGCCATGACCGGATGTACGACCATCTGTCACCTACTTGAGTGTGCGTCGCCGGTAACGGCGGGGTGCAAAGCCTCAGGGACAACGTACCCCCATTCTTTTTCGGCAGCCCGGCGTGCGAACGCCTGGCTGGAGACTGCGAGCAGCGATGCGGTCCAGGGGCTAGGTGAGTGCTGCAAGGGCAATGTTATGTGAACCATCGTTTGAACCCTCGTAAATATTAATAGGCCAAAGCTGCTGACAGGCCTAAACCAAACGTTACGTGGCTGGCTATCTCCGTGGATTCTGGGGATACGTCGTCATTCAGCCACCGGGGGAAAGATGGGCCCTAAACAGCCAGTCGCGATGTAGCTGTCGCGTCGATATCGTTGGGAACGTGGTAAGCCCGATTCCCTGCCGCTCGATCAAAGAACCGAGATAGCGGCAAGCAAACCGCAAGGCACGCCCTTGGGGGAGCGGGTAGAGGAGGATGGAGAAAGCGAATGCCGGGCTGTAATGGTCCGGATAGGGATTCAAGATTTGTCCCGGCCTGAAAGGGTGCCCACTTCCATCTGGTGTAATAGTCGTCATACGACTGTACTGGCTCCAGGCAGTCATCATTTTCAACCACCCCGAAGGGATGCAGCTCACCCTTCGGGGATGCGCTGTGTCTCGTCGGAGCAACTACACGAGGTTCAGCATGAAAGTAACCGCCAGCAGTCTTGCCGGTTCTGCGTCCTCGCACGTGCCAACCGAATGGGTCGCCATCAACTGGCGGCTCGTACAACGCAACGTGAGAGCCATGCAGCATCGATTAACGAAGGCTACACAGGAAGGCGACTGGCGCAGGGCGAAAGCGCTGCAAAGGTGGCTAACCCACTCGTTCAGCGCGAAGGCGCTGGCAGTCAAACGAGTGACAGAGAATCAAGGCAAACGAACCGCAGGCGTGGACCAGCAGTTGTGGGACTCAGCAACGCAGAAGTTCGCTGCCATTGCGCAGTTGAAGAAACAAGGCTATCGGCCCCTGCCATTACGGAGGGTCTTTATTCCCAAGTCAAATGGAAAGATGCGCCCACTGGGCATCCCTACCATGCGGGACCGGGCGATGCAGGCGCTTCACCTGCTGGCCTTGGATCCGGTCTTGGAAACGCTGAGTGATCCCAACTCATACGGGTTTCGCAAAAATCGCTCAACGGCCGATGCGATGTCGCAAATTTTTCTCCAGACCTGCCGGAAAGTCTCGGCAACCTGGGTGTTGGATGCGGATATCGAAGGTTTTTTCGACAATATCAACCATCAATGGCTGGTCGACAATGTCTTCATGGATAAGTCGATCCTGTCTAAATGGCTGAAATCCGGGGTAATTGACCGGAAGCAATTGATGGCAACCACAGCTGGAACGCCACAGGGCGGCATCATCAGCCCTGCCCTTGCGAATTGGACGTTGAACGGGCTGGAGACTGAACTGATTGCGCACCTCGGTGCGAAATTCGGCAAGTCAAAGGCAGGCAAGCTCAAAGTCGGTGTCGTGCGATATGCGGACGATTTTGTCGTTACCAGTGGATCGAAGGAATTGCTGGAAACGGAAATCAGGCCATGGATCGAAGCATTCCTTGCAGTCAGGGGATTGCGACTGTCCAGTGCCAAAACCAAGCTCGTGCACATCGATGAGGGCTTCGACTTCCTGGGGTGGAACTTCCGAAAATATTCCGGGACACTACTCATCAAGCCAAGTAAGAAGAACATGAAAACGTTCTATGAAAAGCTGAGGAAGACGATCAGCGAAAACATCGGGGCGAAGCAGGAGAATCTCATTCGATTGCTGAACCCCATGCTGCGGGGCTGGGCGCAATATCACAGCCCTGTAGTCGCCAAGGAGGCGTTTTCGACGATGGAGTCGCTGCTGTACTGGCGGCTTCGTCGCTGGGCCATGCGCAGGCATCCGAAGAAAACCGACAGTTGGATACGCGACCGATACTGGCGCCCAACCGAGAGTGGAAATCGGGTGTTTGCAGCGGACGTTGTCACAAAGAATGGCAATAAGGCCATGAAGGAACTGTACTCGTTACCAGGTACGGCGATTCTGCGCCACACGAAAATCAAGGGCGGCTATCACCCCTACGATCCGCAATGGGAACTGTACGGCGAAACCCTTCGGCAGGAACGCATGTTGAAAAACATGTCTTACCGGCGTGAGTGGGCCAAGCTCTACCTCGACCAACGTGGCTTGTGCGCTCTGTGTGGATACGAGATGAACATGGAAACCGGATGGCATGACCACCACATGGAATACCGTGTGGCAGGTGGTTCCGAGGCCCTTGGAAATCGCGTATTATTGCACCCAAATTGCCATATAAATGTGCACGCAAACGATTTACACGTTGCGAAGCCGGTCCCTGCATAGGGACTTTTATTATGCTTGAGCCGTGTGCGGTGAAAGTCGCACGCACGGTTCTTAGGGGGGAGAGCTTCCAGCAATGGGGTTCTCCTACCCTCCGCACCATCAACCCGATTCCACAGGCCGCTTAATGTCATTCACCCCCAATTCCCCTGCCGCGCCGGCCTCCGCCGACGCTCGCCTGACCCTGTTGAAAGCCTGGTTGGCCCCGCTTAACCTCGTTTCACCCGATTCCGCCCGCCCCGCTTCCAGCGATGCGAGCTTCCGCCGCTACTACCGTCTCGACGTGCTGCCAGGCAATGCAACATTGCCAGGAAAGACACTGATCGCCATGGATGCGCCGCCCGAACGCGAAAACGTGCCCGCCTTTGTCAAGGTGGCCGGCTTGCTGAAAGGTGCCGGCGTGTCCGTGCCCGACATCATCGCGCAAGACCTGGAACAGGGCTTCCTGCTGCTGTCCGACCTGGGCACGACTACCTATCTCGACGCCCTGAACCACGACAACGCCAGCGTGCTGTACGCCGAGGCGCTGGAATCCCTGATGAAAATCCAGCTGGCCAGCCAGCCGGACGTCTTGCCCGAATTCGACCGCGCCTTCATCCTGCGCGAAATGAATCTGTTCCCGGAATGGTTCATCGGCAAGCACCTGGGCGCCACCTTGACGGATGTGCAACAGACCCAGCTGGACAAGGTCTTCGAAGCCATCACGGCGAATATCTTGTCGCAGCAACAAGTATTCATGCACCGCGACTACCATTCGCGCAATCTGATGCACATCAACGATGGTTCCCTCCCCAATCCCGGCATCCTCGACTTCCAGGACGCCGTCTTCGGCCCCGTCACCTACGACATCGCCTCGCTGCTGCGCGACGCGTATATCCAGTGGGACGAGGAACTGGTGCTCGACTGGGTGATCCGCTACTGGCAGCGCGCCAAGCAACTGGGCTTGCCGGTCAATCCCGACATCGACGCCTTCTACCGCGATTTCGAATTCACGGCCCTGCAGCGCCACCTGAAAATCCTCGGCCTGTTCGCGCGCCTGAATTACCGCGACGGCAAGGATCTGTACATGGGCGACCTGCCAACCGTGCTCGACTACGTGCGCAAGACGGCCAACCGCTACACGGAACTCAAGCCGCTGGTGCGCTTATTGGACGCCCTGGAAAACAAGACTCCGCAAGTCGGTTATACCTTCTAGGCACTTTCCCGCTGCGCGGCCTGACCGCGCAGCCGACTTACCGAATCAGAAAAGACTATCCATGAAAGCCATGATCTTTGCCGCAGGCCGCGGTGAACGGATGCGTCCGCTCACCGATACCTGTCCCAAACCGCTGCTGAAAGTGCGCGGCCGTCCGCTGATCGTCTGGCATGTGCTGAACCTGGTGCGCGCCGGCATCACGGACATCGTCATCAACCATTCGCACCTGGGCCAGTTGATCGAGGACACCCTGGGCGACGGCAGCGCGTACGGCGCGCGCATCGCATACTCGCCGGAAACCACGCCGCTGGAAACGGCGGGCGGCATCGCCCAGGCGCGCCACTTGCTGGGCGAGGAACCGTTCCTCGCCATTTCCGGCGATATCTATTGTCCGTATTTCGACTTCAAGCAGGTACTCGACGTGCTGGCCGACAAGGACGTGCTGGGCACGCCCTACCCGGCCGACCAGCGCGACATCGCCTGGACCTACCTGGTGCCCAATCCCGACTTCCACCCGAAGGGCGACTTCGGCCTGACCTTGTTCGCGATTAATAATAAGGACGAGACCAAGTGGACCTTCGCCAACATCGGCGTGTACCGTCCCGAGCTGTTCGACGGCATCGCGCCGGGCAGCCACGCCAAACTGGGCGATTTGCTGCGCAAGTACGCGGACCAGGGCCGCGTGGGCGGCGAAGTCTATACCGGCGAGTGGACGAATGTAGGCACCCCGAAGCAGCTCGATGCACTCAATGGCGTCACGGCCAAGGCGCCTGCCGCATGATGACCAATTACGCGGCACGGCGCGCGGCGCTGCTGGCGCAGATGCTGCCGGGCAGCGTGGCCATCATTGCCACGGCGCCCGAAGTGCCGCGCAACAGCGATTGCGATTATCCGTATCGCCACGACAGCTATTTCTATTACCTGAGCGGTTTCACGGAACCCGACAGCGCCGTGGCCCTGGTGGCCGCCAGCGCCACGGCGCCCGCGCGCGCCATCCTGTTTTGCCGCGCCAAGAACACCGAGCGCGAAATCTGGGACGGTTTCCGCCATGGCCCCGAGGCGGCGCGCGCCACGTTCGGTTTTGACAGCGCCTTCCCCATCGAGGAACTCGACGTGGAAATGACGCGCCTGCTGGCCGACGCCCCCGCCATTTACTATGCGCTGGGCGGCAGCCTCGATACGCAAGTGAAGCTCTGGCGAAACAATGTGCGGCAAAAGGCCCGCAGCGGCGTCACGGCACCCGCCATCGCGCATGACATCAATGGCATGCTCGACGCCATGCGCCTGCTGAAAGACTCAGAGGAACAGCAGCTGATGCGCCGCGCGGCCGCCATTTCCAGCGCCGCCCACGTGCGCGCCATGCGCGCCACGCGGCCCGGCATGCACGAATATGCGCTCGAAGCGGAGCTGCTGTACGAATTCCGGCGCAGCGGCGCGCAGTTCCCAGCCTATTCCTCCATCGTGGCGGGCGGCGGCAACGCCTGCATCCTGCACTACAGCGCCAATAACGCGGTATTACAGGACGGCGAGCTGGTATTGATCGACGCCGGCTGCGAACTCGATGGCTACGCCTCGGACATCACGCGCACCTGGCCCGTCAACGGCCGTTTCAGCGGCCCGCAGCGGGCGCTATATGAACTGGTGCTGGCCGCGCAGCAGGCGTCGCTGGACATGGTGCGCCCCGGCTTGCCGCACAGCGCCATCCACGAAGCGGCCGTGCAGATACTGGCACAAGGCATGCTGGACCTGGGTTTGCTGGACCGGCAAAAAAGCGGCAGCTTGCAGGACGTCATCGCCAACAAGAGCTATATGCCCTTCTACATGCACGGCACCAGCCACTGGCTGGGCATGGACGTGCACGACGTGGGCGCCTACCGCGACACGGGCGCACCCGGCAAGCCGTGGCGCGCGCTGGAAGCGGGCATGGTGCTGACGGTGGAACCGGGCATCTATGTGCGTCCTGGCCCGGGCGTGCCGGAGCAGTTCTGGCATACGGGCATCCGCATCGAAGACGATGTGCTGGTCACGCCGCAAGGCCATGAAGTCTTCAGCACGGCGCCGAAGAGCGTCGCTGAAATCGAACAACTGATGTCACAGGATTAACGCCGCCGCATGCATACACCGTCCACTTTCGATCTCGCCATCTGCGGCGCCGGCCCCGTCGGCATGGCGCTGGCCGCCCTGCTGGTGCAGCGCGGCAGCCGCGCCGCCGGCATCGTCCTGCTCGACGCCAAATCCATCGAACAGGCGAGGCGCGACCCGCGCACCATCGCCCTGTCGCACGGCAGCCGCCAGATTCTCGAGGAAGCGGGGGCCTGGCCCGTGGAAGCGACGCCTATCCATCAAATCCACGTCTCGCGCCGCGGCCAGTTCGGGCGCAGCCTGATGGACCGCAGCGAGCATGGCGTCGAAGCGCTCGGTTATGTGGCCCGTTACGGCGCCGTCGTCAGCGCGCTGGCCGACGTGTGCGAACGCTTGGGCGTGGCCAGCCTGCGCCCGGCGCTGGTGACGGGCAGCGTGGAGGATGGCGATGGCGTCAGCGTGCAGATCGACCAGGCCGGTGCCGCGTCGAGCTTGCGCGCCAGCCTGCTGGTGCAGGCCGAGGGCGGCCTGTTCGGCCAGCAGCCGGAACGGACCGTCAGCCGCGACTATGGCCAGAGCGCCATCATCGCCCATGTGCGCACAAGTGCTCCCATCGCGCACCGCGCGTATGAGCGCTTCACCGACGAAGGCCCGCTGGCCCTGCTGCCGCAGGACGACGGCTACGCGCTCGTGTGGTGCGTGCCGCCCACGCGCGCCGAGCAATTGCTGGCGCTGGACGACGCTGCCTTCCTGGCCCGCCTGGGCGCCGTCTTCGGCAGCCGCCTGGGACGCTTTATGCATACGACGCCACGCCTGGCCTATCCGCTGGGCCTGAACGCGCAGGCGAACGGCACGGCGCGCACGGTCGCCATCGGCAATGCGGCGCAAACCCTGCATCCGGTGGCGGGACAAGGCCTGAACCTGGGTTTGCGCGACGCCGCCGTGCTCGCCCGCGTGCTGGCGCAGGACAGCAGCCCCGCCGGGCTGGAACGCTACGCCAGCCTGCGCCAGACAGACCGGGGACTGACCGTGCGCGTCACCGACACCATGGCGCGCATTTTCACGGGCAGCGCCCCCACGCAAGGTTTGCTGGGCCTGTCGCTGGGTTTGCTGGACGCATTTTCCCCTGCACGCAAAGCATTGGCTGGGCTCATGATGTACGGCCGCCGATAAGGCTTGACAATAAGGAAAGAGCTGGGGCGAAAAAGAAACAGGGAACATATCCGGCATGGAGTAAACGGCCCGCGGATGCGACAATGGCTGTCACCTGGTTTCTGGCGACCGTTCCATGACAGATGCATTGCCCGCAGCACCGCCTGCCGCTCTTCCCGAAGTGCTCTTTTCCCGCCTGCTGGAAGACGCGCTCGACGCCGTCATCATCATCGATGAGCATTGCCGCATCCGCTATATCAATGGCGCCATGCAGGCATTGTCGGGCTATGCGAGCGGAGAATTGCTGGGCCAGACCCTGAACGGCCTACTGCCCGACGCCGTCGGCGCGCAGCACGACAACCATGTGATCAACTACATCCGCAGCTCGCGCACCTCCAGCGTGCTGGGCAAGATACGCGAATTCGCCATCCGCCACCGCGACACGCAAATGATCCCCATCGAAATGAAGGCCATGGACCTGGGCGTCGTCGACGGCATCCGCTATTTCGGCGCCTTCTTGCTCGACGTGCGCGAACGGCGCGAACTGGCGGCAAAGAACGCCAGCCTGTTGGCGCAGCTGGAACAGCAGGCGCTGCACGATGCGCTGACGTCACTGCCGAATCGGCGCGCGTATGAAGCGCAAGCCGAGCAGGCGATGGCGCGCGCGGCGCGCAGCGGCGCCGCCCTGACCGTGGGTGTGGCCGATCTCGACCATTTCAAGAAGATCAACGACCGCTATGGCCATGCCGTGGGCGACGCCGTGCTGCGCACGGTGGCGCAGGCGCTGCGCGATACGGGACGCATCACCGACGTGGCGGCGCGCCTCGGCGGCGAGGAATTCGGCCTGCTGTTCCCCGACGCCGGCCTGCAGCAGGCGCATAGGGTGGCCGAACGCATCCGCGCCGCCGTGGCCGCCGCCATCACCCCCCTACCCGATGGCGGCCAGCTGCAGGTGACCATCAGCATCGGCGTGGCCTCCCTGACAGCCGGCGCCACCCTGGACGCGGCCATGTCCGATGCCGACAAGGCCCTGTATGCGGCCAAGCACCAGGGACGCAACAAGGTAGTGGCAGCCGAATAAGAACGGCCCGCGCAAGGCGGGCCGTCCGGTTGCTGATGCCGTCCTTATTCGACGGCTTTGAGCATATCCTCGATCACCTTCTTCGCATCGCCAAACACCATCATCGTGTTCGGCTGGTAGAACAGGTCGTTGTCCAGGCCCGCATAGCCGGACGCCATCGAACGCTTGTTGACGATGATGCTCTTGGCTTTATAGGCTTCCAGGATAGGCATGCCGGCGATCGGCGATTTCGGGTCTTTCGCCGCCGGGTTGACGACGTCGTTCGCGCCCAGCACCAGCACCACGTCCGTCTGGCCGAATTCGCCGTTGATGTCTTCCATCTCGAAGACCTGGTCGTACGGCACTTCCGCCTCGGCCAGCAGCACGTTCATGTGGCCCGGCATGCGCCCCGCCACGGGGTGGATCGCATATTTGACGGTGATGCCCTTGTGCGTGAGCTTTTCCACCAGTTCCTTGAGCGAGTGCTGCGCGCGCGCCACGGCCAGGCCGTAGCCGGGCACGATGATGACGGTTTCCGCATTGCTCATGATGAAGGCGGCATCGTCGGCCGAACCCGATTTCACGGGGCGCTGTTCCTGCGCGCCCGCCGCGCCGGCCGCCGGCGCATCACCGCCGAAGCCGCCGAGGATGACGTTGAAGAACGAGCGGTTCATGGCCTTGCACATGATGTACGACAGGATCGCGCCAGAGGATCCCACGAGCGAACCGGCGATGATCAGCATCGAGTTGTTCAGCGAAAAGCCGATGCCGGCCGCGGCCCAGCCCGAGTAGCTGTTGAGCATCGACACCACCACCGGCATGTCGGCGCCGCCGATGGGGATGATGATCAGCACGCCCAGCGCAAAGGCGATCAGGGTCATGACGATGAACGGCGTCCATGCGGGCTCGACGCCATCGGCGAAGCAGAACGCCAGGCCCAGGCCCACCATCACCAGCGCCAGCACGAGGTTGAGCATGTGCTGGCCCTTGAAACTGACGGGCGCGCCCTGGAACAGGCGGAACTTGTATTTGCCCGACAGCTTGCCGAAGGCGATCACCGAACCGGAGAACGTGATGGCGCCGACGAAGGTGCCGATGAACAGCTCGAAGCGGTTACCGATGGGCAGCGCCTCGCCATGCTTGGCGATATTGAAGGCCCACGGTTCGGACACGGCGGCCACGGCGATGCAGACGGCCGCCAGGCCGATCAGCGAGTGCATGGCCGCCACCAGTTCCGGCATCTTCGTCATTTCCACGGTTTTCGCCAGGTAGGCGCCGATGGCGCCGCCCGTGACGATGCCGATGATGACGAGGGTCAGGCCCATGCCGCCCGTCTGCTGTTCCTTCAGTTTCAGGATCAGCGCCACGGTGGTGACGGCGGCAATGGCCATGCCGCTCATGCCGAAGGCATTGCCGCGGCGCGCCGTCGATGGCGACGACAGGCCTTTCAAGGCCTGGATGAAGCACACCGAGGCGATCAGGTACATCATCGTCACCAGGTTCATGGTGACGAAGCTCATGGCGTGACTCATTCTTTTGCTCCTTGCTTGGCCTTCGGTTCTTTTTTACGGAACATCTCGAGCATGCGCTGCGTGACGAGGAAGCCGCCGAACACGTTGACGGCGGCCAGCGCCACGGCCAGGGTGCCGGCCACTTGCGCCAGCGGGCCGTCGGTCAGGCCGGCCGCCAGCATGGCGCCGACGATGATGATGGCGGAAATGGCATTGGTAACGGCCATCAGCGGCGTATGCAGCGCCGGCGTGACGGTCCAGACGACGTGGTAGCCGACATAAATGGCCAGCACGAAGATGATCAGGTTGGTGATGGTGTGACTGATTTCCATGATGTTGTTCTCTCCGGCGCCGCGTTATTTTCTGAGGATGTCATTGCCTGCGCAAACCAGGCTGGCCTTGATGATTTCATCCTCGCGGTCGATCAGCAGTTGATCTTCCTTGTCGATGATGAGCTTCAAGAAGTCCAGCACGTTGCGCGCATACAGGGCCGAGGCGTCGGCCGCCACCAGGGTCGCCAGGTTCGGCTCGCCCACGATGTAGACGCCGTGCTTGACCACCGTCTTGCCCAGCTCCGACAGCGGGCAGTTGCCGCCCTGCTCGACGGCCAGGTCGACGATGACGGAACCCGGCTTCATGGCTTTCACCGTCTCTTCGGAGATCAAGACGGGCGCGGCGCGGCCGGGAATCAGCGCGGTGGTGATGATGATGTCGGCCAGTTTCGCCCGTTCGTGCACGAGTTCGGCCTGGCGGCGCATCCAGTCGGCCGGCATGGCGCGCGCATAGCCGCCCGAACCCTTGGCGATCTCTTTTTCTTCATCGGTGAGGAAAGGCACGTCGAGGAATTTGGCGCCCAGCGACTCCACTTGTTCCTTGACGGGCGGGCGCACGTCGGACGCCTCGATGACGGCGCCCAGGCGCTTGGCCGTGGCGATCGCCTGCAGCCCTGCCACGCCCACGCCCATGATCAGCACGCGGGCCGCCTTGACGGTGCCGGCCGCCGTCATCAGCATCGGCATGAAGCGCTGGTAGGTATTCGCGGCCACCAGCACGGCCTTGTAGCCGGCGATGTTCGCCTGCGAAGACAGCACGTCCATCGACTGCGCGCGCGTGATGCGCGGTACGGCTTCCAGCGCGAAGGCGGACAGGCCGGCCGTGGCCATGGCGGCGATATTGTCCGCGTCAAACGGGTTCAACATGCCGATCAGCACCGTGCCGCTGGCCATCAGGGCCCGCTCTTCGGCATCGGGCGCGCGCACCTTGAGCACGATGGCGCAGCCATAGGCTTCCTGGGCGCTGCCGATCTGCGCGCCGGCGGCGGCATAGGCGTCATCGGGAATCGAGGCTTGCAGGCCCGCTCCGGACTGCACGACGACTTGATGCTTGGCTGCCAGCTTCTTGACTGTCTCGGGCGTTGCCGCCACCCGCGTTTCACCAGGCCGTGTTTCGGCCGGTATGCCTATCCTCATGATGCCTCCGCTAATTGATAAACTGACTAGAATCTAACACGGAAAGCAGCGCGTTAAACGTTTGTGAAGCAGCAACTTTTAGTTGTACGACACTAATTTACCCGTAATACCAATCCTTGTTCCGCCATGCGGTATGGCGACCGTATTGTGGGAAAGGTGTGTCAATCTCACCACAGTCGAGCACGCGTACGCGCTTGTTTTGACCACAAGGAAAGCCTATATTAGCGGGCGCTTGCTACCCTCTTGCCGACCAAGCCCCCATGCTAGTGCGCTCCCCGGGAAAGACGTAAGTACCTCCCACCGCTATTTGCTAAAACGTTGTCATTTATCAATATGTCCGCGCAACAAAAGGCCGGCTTCAAACCGCGCGCGCAGAACAAGATAAAATGTCGGCTCTTTCAAGGATGAAATCATGCCGAGAATCTGGAAACCCTCTGTCACCGTTGCCGCCATCGTCGAGCGCGACGGCCTGTTTTTACTGATTGAAGAAGAGACCAGCGAAGGCATCAAGATCAATCAACCGGCCGGCCACCTCGACCCGTTCGAGTCGCTGGAGCAGGCGGTGATCCGCGAAACGCTGGAAGAAGCGGCCTACGATTTCATCCCCACGGCACTGGTCGGCATGTACATGTCGCGCTATCAGTCGTTGCGCACGGGCGAGGACGTGACCTATCTGCGCTTCACCTTTTGCGGCACGGCCGGCGCCGAGCATGACCGCCCGCTGGACGAAGGCATCATCCGCACCTTGTGGATGACGCGCGACGAGCTGGCGGCGTGCCAGGAACGCCACCGCAGCCCGCTGGTGCTGCAGTGCGTGGACGAATACCTGGCTGGCCGGCGCGCGCCGCTGGCCCTGCTGCACACGCATGCGTCCGTTTTCAATAGCGCATAGCAAAATTATCTAAAGTACACTGGAAAGCAAGATGAGCAAGAAGAAAGTCGTTATCGGCATGTCGGGTGGGGTCGATTCCTCGGTCGCGGCATGGATGCTGAAGGAACAAGGCTATGAAGTCATCGGCCTGTTCATGAAAAACTGGGAAGATGACGACGATTCGGAATACTGCTCCACGCGCCAGGACTGGATCGACGCGGCCAGCGTGGCCGACGTCATCGGCGTCGATATCGAAGCCGTCAATTTCGCCTCCGAATACAAGGACCGCGTGTTCGCCGATTTCCTGCGCGAATACCAGGCCGGCCGCACGCCGAATCCGGACGTGCTGTGCAACGCCGAAATCAAGTTCAAGGCCTTTCTCGACCATGCCATGACCCTGGGCGCCGACCTGATCGCCACCGGCCACTACGCGCGCGTGCGCCAGGCACCCACCGATGCGGGCCGCTATGAACTGCTCAAGGCCGTCGACGCCAGCAAGGACCAGAGCTACTTCCTGCACCGGTTGAACCAGGCTCAACTGTCTAAAACTTTATTTCCCCTCGGTGAAATCCCGAAAACGGAAGTGCGCCAGATCGCCGAAAAACTGGCGCTGCCGAACGCGCAAAAGAAAGATTCGACGGGCATCTGCTTTATCGGCGAGCGTCCGTTCCGCGAATTCTTGAACCGCTACCTGTCGTACAAGCCGGGGCCGATGAAAACGGCCGACGGCAAGACCGTGGGCGAACATGTGGGACTGAGTTTTTATACCCTGGGCCAGCGCAAGGGCATCGGCATCGGCGGCGTGAAGTCGTACCAGAACGCCGATGGCAGCAGCGACGCCTGGTACGTGGCGCGCAAGGATATCGCCAACAATACCCTGTGGGTGGTGCAGGGCCATGACCATCCATGGCTGCTGTCGCCGGCCTTGACGGCCGACCAGGCCAGCTGGGTCGCCGGTGTGGCGCCGCAGGCGGGCGCCTTGAGCGCCAAGACGCGCTATCGCCAGGCCGACGTGGCGTGCCAGCTGCTGCCCGATCGCGCAGAGCATTTCAGCCTGGCCTTCGACCAGGCGCAATGGGCCGTCACGCCAGGCCAGTCGGCCGTGCTGTACGACGGCGACGTGTGCCTCGGCGGCGGCATCATCGCCAGCGCGACGGGCCTGGCCTAAAGTTAGCTTGGTTAAGTTGATTTTTACTAATCCAACTCAATAACAACACCTGAGAAAATCGTAGCGAGCGGCAGTGAGTTGTGGCCGAGAAGCGCAACTGTACTTTAGTACAGTGAGCATCGCCGGCCGCAAATCGCGACGCGCAGTAGATTTTATCAGGTGTCTTTCGCAGCGGCGGCAAGCGCCTGCTGCTGCTTGCGCACCATGGCAATGACCGTATTGCGCACGGTTTTCAGGACCGTGTCGGCCATGAACGGTTTCACGATGAAGCCCGACACGCCCATGGCGTGGGCCGCCTGCAGCGAGGCGGCGTCGATGCCGCCCGAGACCATGAATATGAGCGTCTTCGGATACTGGGCGCGGATGGTTTGCACCACATTCGTCCCATCTTCCACCTGCTCGCGCGCGATGCACACGAAATGCGGATGGTGCTTGACCAGCAGCGCCAGCCCCAGCGCGCTCGTATGCGTCTGCCCGCAGACATCGTAGCCGCCATCGGTCAGGACCGTGTTCAGCAGGCCGCGCGCCACGGCGCTGCTATCGATCAGGACTGTCTTTAACATCATGATTACTTTCCTTGCTTGATTGTTCTTGCCTGACGTTTTACTTTTCCCACACCAGCTTGTTCCAGGTCACGCCTAAAGTCACGTCAGTCTTGAGCGCAACTAACTTTCTTGAAAGATACAGTATTTCCCGCTCTTTTCGCAGGCTTTCGCCCAGCGCGCCCGGCAAAATGCCCGCGCCGGCCATGACGGCGTCGATATTGCCGTAGGCGCGCAACAGTTTCGCGCCAGTCTTCAGGCCGATCTTCGACACGCCGGGGATGCTGTCGGTGACGTCGCCCATCAGCGCCAGCAGGTCGGGCAGCAGTTCCGGCGGCACACCGAACTTTTTCTCGACCCAGGCATGGTCGTGCCAGATGCCCTTGAAGTGGTCCCACACGAGCGCGCCGTGGGCGATCAGGCCATGCAAATCCTTGTCGGTGGTGGCGATGACGGCCGCGCCGCGGCCCTCGTGCAGCCAGCGCATGACGGCCGTGCCGATCACGTCGTCGGCCTCGACCTCGGGAATGCTGACCACGTGCATGCCGAAGCTGGCCAGGGTGGCATAAAAGCCGGGCAAGGCGTCGCGCAGCACCTGCGGCATGGGCTGGCGCCCTTCGCGGTAACCGGCATACAGGGCGTGGCGCCACGTGGGGCCGCCGAAATCGAAGGCCGGCAGGATGTGCGTCGGCTCGTGATCGTTGATGAGGGTGCGGAACGACGACAGCGCATGGCGCAGCGCGATCTCCGCCTTCAGGTCGGAATCGGGTTCAGGACTGGCTTCGTAGACGCGGCGTACGATATTCAAGCCGTCGATAGCGAGGAGTCTGGCCATGCGGTAAGTGGATACTGGTTGAATCGATCATTTTACCGTACGGTTCCCCGCACATAGCCCTTGAATGCCCTTCATTTGGCGAAATCGTAGGGCCCGCCCCGCTCCAGCGCCCGCTGGTAGGCGGGCCGCGCATGGATGCGCTGCAGGAAGGCCGTCAGCTTCGGCTGGCGCTCGTCGAGTCCGCCGCGCATGGCGGCCGCTTCCAGCGGAAAGCTCATCTGGATGTCCGCCGCCGTGAATTCATTGCCGGCAAACCATTTGCTTTTCTCCAGCTCCGCTTCCATGTAGGCCAGCTGGCTGTCGATATTGGGCAGGATGAAGCTGCTCTTGACCTTGCCGGCGATGCCGCGCGCGATCGGTTTGACGAAAAACGGCATCGGCGACGCTTCGACCTTGTCGAATACCAGCTTCATCAGCAGCGGCGGCATGGCCGAGCCTTCCGCGAAATGCAGCCAGTAGGTCCAGCGCAGCTTGTCCGGCGTACCCGCCGCCGGTATCAAGCGGCCATTGCCGTAGCGCTCGACCAGGTACTCGATGATGGCGCCCGATTCGGCGATGGTGTTGGCGCCATCCGTGATCACGGGCGACTTGCCCAGCGGATGGACGGCTTTCAGCGCGGCGGGCGCCAGCATGGTTTTCGGGTCGCGCTGGTAACGCTTGACCTCGTAGTCGAGGCCCAGTTCCTCGAGCAGCCAGAGCACGCGCTGCGAGCGCGAATTATTCAGATGGTGGACGACGATCATGGTTTTCCCGTTAGGCGATGGTTGAGTTCCAGTATAGCCGGGACGGCCGGATCGGGCAGCGCAAGCGGAGCGGCAAAAAAAATTGCGAAAAACAGTATTTTCAATTGATAACTTTTCAATCTTCCCTTATCTTGTTTTGTTTCCAATAAGTAAGGAAACCCTCTGTGGATTTCGACACCAACAACACCACGCCCAAACGCGAAGCCATTACCTTCAGCGCGACCGGCAGCGAATACTTCCGTATCTGGATCGTCAACCTGCTGCTGAGCATTGTCACCCTGGGCATTTATTCCGCCTGGGCCAAGGTGCGCCGCAACCGCTATTTCTATTCCAGCACCCACCTGGCTGGCAGCAGCTTCGAATACCATGGCAATGCCGTCGCCATCCTGAAGGGCCGCATCGCGGCAGTCGTGCTGATCGGCGGCTACAACATCGCCCTGCGTGTCTCGCCCATCGTCGGCCTGCTGATGTTCGTGCTGCTGGCCGCCATCCTGCCCTGGCTGGTATGGAAAAGCCTGCAATTCAAGCTGTACAACACCAGCTACCGTGGCATCCGCTTCGGATTCGGCGGCAGCGCCAAGGAAGCCTACAAGTATTTCCTGTGGCTGCCCATCCTCAATACCTTCACGGCTGGCCTGATGACGCCGTTCCTGCACCAGCGCCTGAAGCGCTTCCAGCACACGCAAAGCCGTTTCGGCAGCAGCCAGTTCAGCTTTGATGCCACGGTGGGCAGCTTCTACAAGACTTACCTGCTGTTCTTCGCGCTGTTGCTGGGCGGTCTGCTGGTGCTCATTTTCGTCGTCTTCGGCAGCGTGTTTGCCTCGTTTGCGGCCCACGCCAACGATGCCACCAAGGTCGGCAGCCTGCTGTTTGCCATCGGTGCCTTGTACCTGTGGATGTTTACCGTGCTGCCGCTGTTCCTGACCATGATCCAGAACCTGATCTGGAACCACACGCGCCTGCAGCAGCACCAGTTCCAGTCGCAGCTGACCTGGGGCCGCACCACCTTCATCATGCTGACCAACCTGCTGGGCATCGTCGTCACCCTGGGCCTGTTTTCGCCATTCGCCCACGTGCGCTGGCTGAAGTACCGCCTGGAAGCGACGTCGATGCTGGTGCACGGCAGCCTGGACGAGTTTGTCGCCGCCACGGGCCAGCAAGTCTCGGCCACGGGCGAAGGCATGGCCGACCTGCTGGACTTCGACCTGTCGATGTAAGCAATGCACGCCGACAAGCAAGAAGACCGCGCTACCCTGGCCGCCCGCTATTTCGACGGCCAGACCTCGCGCCTGTACCACGTCACGCTCAGCGTGCGCGATGGCATGGCCGTGCTGGCCGGCGACATCGAGCGCAGCTGCCCGCTGGGCGAGCTGCACGTGTCCGAACGCAGCAGCCACGCCGTGCGCAAGGTCAGCTTTCCCGACGGCGCCTACCTGGAGATCGCCGACCAGGCGGCCTTCAACGACTTGCTGCACGACACGGGCCACCGCGACGGCTGGGTGGTGCGGCTGCAGCAAAGCTGGCGCGGCGCCCTGCTGGCCACGGTCGCCACCGTGCTGGCACTGTGGCTCAGCTATCAGTACCTGCTGCCGGTAGTGGCGAAGGGCGTCGCGTATGCGATTCCCCAATCCGTTGAGCGCCAGCTGGGCCAGGGCGTGCTCGATTTCCTCGACAAGCACGTGTTTGAGGCAAGCAAGCTCGCTGGCGCGCGCCAGCAAGCCTTGCGCCAGCAGTTCGCGCGCCTGGCCACGCCCGGCAACAGCACGCCCGAGCACCGCATCGTCTTCCGCAAGAGCAAGATCGGTCCGAATGCGTTCGCCCTGCCGTCCGGCGACATCGTGCTCACCGATGAAATGGTGGCACTGATGCCGGACGACGAGGCCATCATGGGCGTGCTGGCCCATGAACTGGGCCATTTGCAGCAACGCCACCTGACGCGCCGCCTGATCCAGACCTCGGCCGTGGGCGCCGGCGCGGCGCTGCTGTTCGGCGACGTGTCGACCGTGGTGGCGACCCTGCCGCCGCTGCTGCTGGACTTGAAGTATTCGCGCGACGTCGAGCGCGAGGCGGACGACTACGCGATCACCATGCTGCGCCAGAACGGCATCGCGCTGGAACACCTGGCGCAAGTGTTCGTCGCCCTGGGCAAGCTGGACCAGGGCACGCCCTACCTGTCGAGCCATCCGGCCAGCGCCGAGCGTGTCGAACGCATCCGCGCAGCACAGCGGTAATCCCGCGCGGCGTTCACCGGGCGCCGCGTTCTTTCCCCCCAGCACGTTCCGCGAATCGAAGGTAGACTCAGCAATATCAGTCTGACTTCACCGGAGTGCCCATGCACCTAGTACCATTTCGCTACCTGACCTTCATTGCGACGGCAGCCATCTTTGTCCTGTCCCTGTTTTACTACGATCACTACTGGCTGCCCGTGCTGGCCGGTGCCCTGACCCTGGTTGGCATCAGCGACCTGCTGCAAACGAAGCGCGCCCTGCGCCGCAACTACCCCATCCTCGCGCATTTCCGTTTTTTCTTCGAGAGCATCCGCCCCGAGATCCGCCAGTATTTCCTGGAAAGCGACAGCGAGGCGACGCCGTTCTCGCGCAGCCAGCGCAGCATCGTCTACCAGCGCGCCAAGGAGCAGACGGACAAGCGTCCGTTCGGCACCCAGCTCGACGTCTATGAAGCGGGCTATGAATGGATCAACCATTCCATCGCTCCCGCCAAGGTGACGGGCCACGATTTTCGTATCGAGATCGGCAACCATCCGGACTGCCCACGTGAAAAGCCGTATTCGGCCAGCGTCTTCAATATCTCGGCGATGAGCTTTGGCGCCCTGTCGGCCAACGCCATCCTGGCCCTGAACGGCGGCGCGCGCAGCGGCGGCTTCATGCACGATACGGGCGAAGGCAGCATCAGCCCCTATCACCGCGAAAACGGCGGCGACCTGGTGTGGGAAATCGGTTCCGGCTACTTCGGCTGCCGCAACCAGGATGGCACGTTTTCCGAGGAACGCTTCATCGCCAACGCCAGCTCGGAACAGGTCAAAATGATCGAGCTGAAAATGTCGCAGGGCGCCAAGCCGGGCCACGGCGGCGTGCTGCCCGGGCCGAAAGTCACCATCGAGATCGCCACCACGCGCGGCGTGATGGTGGGCGAGGATTGCGTCTCGCCGGCCGCGCACAGCGCCTTTTCCACGCCACTGGAAATGCTGCACTTTATCGACCGCCTGCGCACGCTCTCCGGCGGCAAGCCGACCGGCTTCAAGCTGGCCATCGGCCATCCGTGGGAATTCTTCGCCATCGTCAAAGCCATGCTGGAAACGGGCATCACGCCCGACTTCATCGTCGTCGACGGCAGCGAAGGAGGCACGGGCGCCGCGCCCCTGGAATTCACGGACCACGTGGGCACGCCGCTGCAGGAAGCGCTGGTGCTCGTGCATAACACGCTCGTGGGCGCCAACCTGCGAAGCAAGATAAAGATCGGCTGCTCGGGCAAGATCATCACGGCTTTCGACATCGCCCGCCTGCTGGCGCTGGGCGCCGACTGGTGCAACTCGGCGCGCGGCTTCATGTTCGCACTGGGCTGCATCCAGTCGCAAAGCTGCCACACGGACCGCTGTCCCACGGGCGTGGCCACGCAAGACCCGCAGCGCCAGCGCGCGCTCGTGGTGCCCGACAAGATCGCCCGCGTGGCGCACTTCCACCAGAACACCATGAAGGCGCTGGCCGAGCTGATCGCCGCCGCCGGCCTGGCGCATCCGCAGGAACTGCGCCCGCACCACCTGGTGCGGCGCATTTCGCCAAACCAGGTGAAACTGGCCTCGGCCCTGCTGCCCTTCCTGGAAGCGGGCCAGCTGCTCGACCCGAGCCAGCTGCCGCAACTGCCGCCCGTGTTCGGCCTGTACTGGCCGGAGGCGCAAGCGGCCTCGTTCCAGCGCCTCGATTGATGCGGCCATTGCGCAAGTGGAGCAATACCACTTAATAACCACTTGCGCAAATATCTAAATCCAATACAATACCAAAATAAGTATAAAACCAAGGCAGCTTTTCCGGTGATTGTCCAGATGCGTCACCAGGGGCCAGAATACGGACTTGTCGTCATTAGAATGAATACCGGAGGAGTTGCAGCATGGAACAGGGTTTGCGCGAGAAAATAGGACAGTTGTTCATGGTGGGCTTCGACGCCCTGCAGGCGGACGAGCATATCAAGACCTTGATACGCGAAAAGAAGGTGGGCGGCGTGATCCTGTTCCGCCGCAATGTGCACACGCCCGCGCAAGTGTCGGCGCTGTGCCGCGAACTGCAGGAGATCAACGCGGAAGTATCCGACACGCCGCTCTTGATCTCCATCGACCAGGAAGGCGGCATGGTGATGCGCATCGAACAGGGCGTCACGCCGATTCCCGCTGCGATGGCCTTCCAGGCGGCCGGCTCCATCGACGACTGCGAACGCATGAACCAGATCAGCGGCGATGAAATGCGCCAGGTGGGCATCAATATGCTGCTCGCCCCCGTGCTGGACGTGAACAACAACCGCAACAACCCCGTCATCGGCGTGCGCGCGTATGGCGAGGATGCCGCCACCGTCATAGCCTACGGCATGGCGGCCATGCGCGGCCAGCGCGCCAGCGGCGTGGCCGTCACCGCCAAGCACTTCCCCGGCCACGGCGACACGGCCACCGATACGCATTACGCCATGGCGCTTGTCCCGCACGACAAGGAACGCCTGCACGCCGTGGAACTGGCGCCCTTCCGCGCGGCCATTGCCGGCGGCGTGGACGCCATCATGACGGCGCACGTGGTCTTCCCCGCCTTCGAGGCCGACACCAGCGTACCGGCCACCCTGTCGAAAGGCGTGCTGACGGACCTGCTGCGCGGCGAGTTGAAATACCAGGGCGTCGTCATTACCGACTGCCTGGAAATGGCGGCGATCGCCGACGGCATCGGCATCGCCCAGGGCGCCATCGCCACCTTGCAGGCCGGCGCCGACATCGTCCTCATTTCGCACCGCGAAGCGCAGCAGACGGCCGCCATCGACGCCGTCATCGCCGCCGTGGAGCGCGGCGACATCTCCATCGCCCGCATCGACGCGGCTTGTGCGCGCGTGGCTGAACTCAAGCGCAACCGCGCCGTGCGCGACTGGC